>FTMP01000001.1:0-1019929 GCA_900156135.1 Aquipseudomonas alcaligenes
GCCTTTCTGCTGGCGGCCCCGGGCGTCCAGGGCGATGTATTCGAAAGCGGCCATCAGTCTTCCCGCGTCACGCGCAGCACTTCTTCCAGGGTGGTTACCCCTTCCAGCACCTTGCGCCGGCCGTCGTCACGGATGCTCGGACCGAGGCTGCGGGCGTGACGCAGCAGCTCCTGCTCGCCGGCGCCGTTGTGCACCAGGGTGCGCATCTGGTCGTCGAAGATCACCAGCTCGTAGATGCCGGTGCGGCCGCGGTAGCCCTGCTGGTGGCACTCCGGGCAGCCCTTGGCGTGGTAGATCTGCGGCTGGCTCGCGGCATCGAGGCCGAGCAGTGCGCACTCCGCCTCATCGGCCGAACGCGCTTCGCGGCAATGCACGCAGAGCACGCGCACCAGGCGCTGGGCCAGTACGCCGAGCAAGGACGACGACAGCAGGAAGGGCTCGACACCCATGTCCACCAGGCGGGTGACGGCGCCGACGGCGCTGTTGGTGTGCAGGGTGGAGAGCACCAAGTGGCCGGTAAGCGAGGCCTGCACGGCGATGTCGGCGGTTTCCTGGTCGCGGATCTCACCGACCATCACCACGTCCGGGTCCTGGCGCAGGATGGCGCGCAGGCCGCGGGCGAAGGTCATGTCCACCCGCGGGTTGACCTGGGTCTGGCCGATGCCTTCGAGGTAATACTCGATCGGGTCTTCCACCGTGAGGATGTTGCGCGAGCGGTCGTTGAGGGTAACCAGGCCGGCGTACAGGGTGGTGGTCTTGCCCGAGCCGGTGGGGCCGGTGACCAGGATGATGCCGTGCGGCTTGCGCAGGTTGTCGTCGAGCAGGCGGCGGTCGCGCTCGCTCATGCCCAGGTGCTGCAGCGACAGGCGCCCGGCCTGTTTATCCAGCAGACGCAGCACCACCCGCTCGCCGTTAGCCGATGGCAGTGTGGATACACGGATGTCGACTTCGCGACCGCCGACCTTGAGCGAGATGCGGCCGTCCTGCGGCACGCGCTTCTCGGCGATGTCCAGGCGCGCCATCACCTTGACCCGCGAGACCAGCAGCGCGGCCAGTTCGCGGCGCGGCTCAATCACTTCACGCAGGATGCCGTCGACGCGAAAGCGCACCACCAGGCGTTTCTCGAAGGTTTCCAGGTGGATGTCGGAAGCGCCAGCCTTGATCGCCTCGCTCAAGATGGCGTTGATCAGGCGGATGATCGGTGCATCGTCCTCCTGCTCCAGCAGGTCGCCGGATTCGGGGGTGAGTTCGGCCAGGCTGGCCAGGTCGAGCTCGGCGCCAAGGCCCTCGGCCATCTGCCGCACTTCAGAGGAGTCGCGCTGGTAGGCCAGGGTCAGTTCCTGCTCGAAGGCTTCCGGCTCCAGCCAGTGCAGCGGCAGCACGCGGCCGGCAAAGCGCTGGGCTTCCTGAACGGCGGTCAGGCTGGCGCCGCGCCGCACCTGCAGCTGGGCCTGGCCGAAAGACTCGCGCAGCAGCACGCCGTGGCGTTTGGCGAAGGCGAAAGGCAGCGGACGCAGCGGCGGCTCTGCCGGGGCCGCTAGCGCGGCGCGGGTATCGGTGGACATGCAGGGTCTACATCTAGGCCAATAAATCGCGGCAGCTATGTGCCAAACTGATGAATAGATCCGCGAACCTCAAAGGGGCAAGTCATTAGAACACAGAAAAATCAATCATCCGCCCCGCACAAACGTAGTGCGTACACCCGACTGGCTCACTAAATTTATCCACAGCATATGAGTCTTTGGCGATCAAAATTTGCACATATTTTGTGCCGCAAACTATGCACTTATGTATAAACACAGGCTTTCAGTAAATGAACAGCACCTTGCCTAGGGCGTTATTTTATTTCTTTGTCCCAGGGGGAGCAGCAGCACTCAGCCTGAAGCCTATGCGCTCGACCGCTTCTCTCTTGATTATCTTTATATTGCTCCTAGCCTTTACCACTTCACGAGCAATTACGTCATTTTCAGGCATTCTACTCCTCAGCCTCAGCATAGTAATTGTGCATGCGTGGAATGCCATCAAAGAAGCTAAAGAATTAAAACACCGAAGAAAACCAAATATTCTTCGCCTTACCATTTCCCTACTGGCAATCGCAATCGTTGGGATATCGGCATTAATTTATCGCCCCATCATTTTCGGCATTGACCTCTACTACATTCCATCCGGATCAATGGCACCAACACTTTTACCTGGCGACATTGTCTTGGCAAACACATGGACGGGAGAAAACTCAATACAAGCCGGTGACATAATCGTCTTTGAACACCCCGACGTGAAAAGTTTTTTGCTGATTAAGCGGGTTACATCTAAAGATGAAATATCGGTGAGCGTGGCAGGTGACAACTTTGCTAGCAGCCTCGACAGCCGCACCTTGGGGCGCATCCCATGGAGTCTTGTCAAAGCCAAGGCGACTGAGCGACTACGGGCTCTTAGCATCACCGCCGTGAGCCGTGAAAATCAATTTGAAGCTGAAAAGATCTCCTGTGGCTGGAGCCTCACGACCTGCAAGAGCACTGATATTCCGACAATTAACCCGTAGCAACTCTTTTTGTTCATCAGTGAAAAGCCCGTCAAAAAAAAGCTCCACCAACCCACTAAAGTAAGCCGCATCCGGATTGCATGACACGCTTTTATACTGAGAAAATACATCATCCAAAATTGCCAAGGTTTGTCGCAGAATTGGGGAGAAATCTCCATCACTCGAAAAGCTGACAACTACATCAAAGACCTTCTCACGAAAGCGTTTCTCAGTCTGATACAGCGGTTGCTCAAAGCCTATCTCAGGACAACCAGAGGCATTCTTCGGAATAGATACCGCGTAACAAAGCCCACCAATGCGATTAGCAGGGCGCAGATAACCTACCAACCTATCGCCGTCAGAGTGGCAGTTGCCAAAAGCATAGCCAGACAGGACAGGTCGTTCGTCTATAACCTCGCATAGCTCTGGATCATAGAAGCGCATTAGAGCCTCATCGGAAAACAAGACACACACACCGCTATCGGTTACATAATAGCCCCCGACATCCAATCCTGGTAGCGCCTCCTCAACTATCCGACCGTTAAAACGGAAGAGTCTCTGCCCCCATAGAAAATACCATCCATTCTTATATTCAAATATTTCCGAAACCGCACCGGAATAACAGCTGAACGAAAAAACCCCTATAGAAGCACAAGAACCTAGATCATATACCTCGCACACCGACTGACCATTTCCATCCATGCCAAACACAAGGACATACTGGCCCAAGCAACGCAGATATTTGACTCTCGCCATCTCTGGAACATAAACCACTTCCCAAATACCATCACCACGAGATGAAATAACCCCCGCTCCTCGCTGGTAACAGACATATGCCCCCCCCCAAGCCCCAACAAACCTTATACCCTCTCCCGCGAGCTCAACGACAACCTCTCCATCGGCACGTATAAGGCGATGCACAACCCGCGGAGAAGAATCTGAATATTCAGTTTCCTGATAGAACTCCCCAAAGGAGGCGCCACCGGTCAAGTCATGCAAATTAGGCTTGATCGGAACCAAAGTGCCACCAGCCACCTCATAAAAGAACCCATCGCCGCAGCCAATACCGACCGCCCTATTGGTTCGAAGATAAACATAATTAACACTCCCCCCGACTGATAGAAGTCGCTCTTCACTTTTGATCACCCACAAGAGATCAAATAAATGTATAAATAAAAAGCCACTCTGCGCGAAGAACGCACCCGCAGAGTCCGTATAAATATACCCAAAACCACGAACACTCATTATTTTACCCCTGCCAAATCTGCTCCAGCGACAAACATTCTTTTCAGAATCGGCTCAAGCTCAAACTCAATGAATTCTGCTTTTTCCGCAATACTTTTAAGCCTATCAAATTCGCTAAGCAATTTCTCGTTACCAGAAGCCTTAAGAATAGGTCGCAGCCGCTGTGGGTCGGACTTGGCTTTATCAATCAGATCCGCAACAATTTTCGCGGGGTCACCGGACCTATTGCCAAAAGTCCATTGAACATCAAGATCATCAGCCTTCTTAGAGAAAGCTCGCGCCAGATCCACATAGAGCTGACCAGCTTTACCGTCTTTCGCGTCTGCCGCCCCCTTCATTGACGACCAAAGATAAACAGCCAACGGGGTTCCATCAGGCGCCTGATACCAGTTCTTTACCTCGATGTACTTGTATTTGCCGTCTTTTACCATAACCAGATCATGGACATGAGACACGTTCGGATCGTCAATAAACCGCCCTTCAGCACGAACTAGCGTCCACCCCTCATCCATCATTTTTACCATCTGGATGAAGGCCTCCGTGGCACCTTTAGCTTTATTCAGACCTTTGCCTACATCGCCCGCATTACCCATGTCCCTCAGCATTTCACTAAGACTACCTAGGGCCTCGTCATTGTGAAATTTATCCTTATGTGTAGTTACAACTTTTTCAAAAAGCGAAAAGAAATCGAGTATTGTTGAGCCGCTCCAGCCACACTTGGAAGGAATGCAATGAAAACGTCGAATGGAATCAATTACATCCTGCCCAGAGCGTTTGGCTTTTTCAGCGATATCCATGGAAACAATTAGAGCCGTCAGGAATTTCTCTTCAGAAACAATCTGAATCAGCTCATCATTTGAAAGCTCATCAATATTTTTTCCGAATTTATCCAAAGAATCTCTAAAAAGCCTTGCAATACGATCCTTATTTCCAGACCCAGCGGTCTTTTCTAGCGCTGTATCCATAGCATCAATAAGTTTCTTGATCGCAGCACCACCTTTGGCACTGCCGCCAAGTAAGTCAAGCAGGGCAGCCTTATCTATAGCATAGGCCTGATGTAAGTAGCCTGAATCATCAACCCATACGAGTGAACTTACACCTGCCTGCGCTAAAGCATAACGAGCGTAGTTCATCATTCCCGTCAGTTGCTCCGGGGTGATGCCTCGAATCGCCTGATAAAGCTCTGCCACATCATCTTTGTAGAGCATGACTGCAGCAGTGATCTGCAGTAATGGCAGTGCCTTTTTCATGGCCGGAAGAATCTTATCCATATTGGTAAGATCGCCGCCCATTTCCTTGTCGAGGTATTTTGCCAGCGCAGTCATAAAGGGGCCCTTCATAACCTTGGCACCGGTTTTAGCCCCCGCCAAACCAAGATTCACCGGGATACCTACACCTGCCAGACTGGCCAAGTCGGCAGCGATGCCCAAACCAGAAAATACATAGGTGGGGTAGTCGAACTTCTGCATATCGTTATCCCAGTACATGTACTTGCTATGCAAGGCAAAGTCCCTGAGATCACCAATCAAGAAGAATGAAGTTATGATATCGCAGACAGCACTCCCGACATTCTCAACATCTCCCGTAATGGCCCCTTTCAAACATTGCGGCCCAAGAACCATTGAAAGCTCGACAAACTTAGACTGGGTGTAGATAGCTGTTAGCGCCCCAAGCTCCACAACAGCGACTGCACGCTTGAATGTGCTCTTCTCTGTATGGATGGTGACCAATGCTTCCTTCATTTTCGGCAGAATCGCGCAGTCCGCCACAAAACGCGCGTAGGCCTCACCTGCCCCCATGGCAGAGCCAAAATCATTAATAGTCGAAGGATCAATAGGCGTGCAGTTATCCGCGGCTGCGTATGCCACCGGCAAGTAGCCGGCTCCCTGCCCTTTGGCTTTCCAGTACTCCAAACGACGCTGCGTTATGCCTGCAAACAAGTTGGTTGATGCTGCGGACATACGAATTACGGCTTTACCACTAGGGCCAATAACGGTACTTGCTTCCAATTGTCCGCCCTCGAAGGAGCTCACCTTAGAAGAGTTCCAGTCGTACACTGCAAAATCGGAAACAAGTACCTTAGCCCCTCCACCCAATAAAATTTCCTTATCACTCACGCCAGCAACAGGAATAATCTCAGAGCTCCTATAGACAGACTCACCTACTTGCAACACCAACTGCCCATTGATTAGATGCACTCCGACTCGGGCCCAAGCGCCACTGGATACCGGCGCAGAAACACTCTGCTGAAGGTCATCGACACTCCGTGTTACCTCAATGCGAGACGAGCTGCTCATGCGAATCTTCAGATTCGCGGGGCGATAGTCAACTATATCGCCGGCACCATCTGCCTTGAAATTGAAAACGAGACCTACACTTTGAATACCCTCTAGACGCTCATAGTCGATATCAATTTTTGAATCCGGCCGCAGAGAGTAGGCATAATTAAATTTCTGGAAACGATCAAATACCCGCTCCACATCATAAACCGCAGCCGGCACACCAATAATTTCGTCTTGTGTAGCACCAGAGACCGGACGCTCTTGGAACGAATACCTCAACTCCGGAAGCAGTGGCGGCTCCAAATAATCGATAAGTGATGCAGATACTTCTTCTCCTGGGGCACCAGTAACCACCACCGCAGTTTGCGATGTGTACTCATATCGGCGACCTTGAATATCGACAGCACCTTTACCAGTAACACCAGACACGATAACTCGATCCAGCAGCTGCACTGGTGAGGAGTCTATAACCTCAAAATTCTTACGTTCAATTTTGTCGGCAACGGTTACGAATATCCTTCCTTCACCTATGAAATTTCCTACATAAACCTCTGCAGTCACTGAATTATCACTTCCCAAAGGACGCAACCGCTCACCCAGGGATGCACGAACACCACTGACATCAATCACAAGGCCTTGTAGACTTCCGTAACTACTTGACGCCGTGACTTTCAAAGGTACAGTCTGGCCAATCTCTACCGTAGACGGGAAAACAATATTCAGAGATATATCATGAACCTGAATTGGGACAACCCTTCTGACTTCTCCGACGGAGATAATAAGATCTTGCGTACCTGCAGAAAAACCACCTTTCACTTTTAGCGTTGTACGACCATTCTTCGTTTCAAGATCACCTTCTACCTCCAGGTCTTGAGCCTCAACATTAACTGCAGTGCCATCCCGAACCAAATTATTGAATCTATCGCGCGCCTCGACCTCAACAACCACCTCGCCATGGCCTGTTATTGCCGTTTTGCCTGTCTGAGTAGCAGTCACGCTATGCGCAGCGCCAGGAACGATCTCATAGACCAATGAGAAGAATTTATTCTTTGTATTACTCAGATCAACGGCATAAACCTGCACCTGACTTGAGGCCGTAGTAGGAAGTGATGCTTTAGTAGCAAAACTACCACTCGCAGACATTTGACTTGGCGGCTCGAATTTTACAGCGCCGTCACTAATTGCTTCCCACCGCATTGAGGCAGGTGCGTCCGGCAGTGATGAATAGGTAGCGCTATATGTCACAGCCCCGGCGTCATCTGCTGATAACTCTACAATTGGCACATCGGGTGTAGGCTCAGGAAACATGTACAACTTATTGAATGCAAATTCCCACAACGTGTTCCCCATGTCGTTATTTGAAAATAGTCTCAACGCCAAGTAGTCCGAATCATCCAGCGCAGCGATTGAGTCCAAGTTATCGAAGCGGACTGCCTTATCCTCACCAACCACAACCTTAACTTCAGCTCCTCCCAGATTCAGCAGTAACTCCCTTTGCCCCTTGATGCTCCACCCCTCCAGCATCCCAAACTCTGAAGCAAGTAAGTCATAAACAAAGGAGAGATATTTATCTCCATTGCTGATAGTAGGGGTCCTATCCTCCAAAACATTGTTAGAGCCGCCATCGACATACTCACGCCGTATCTGCTCGACATTCAACTCATACATACTGAACTGCAGTTCAGATCGGTACTGCCAAGAATACATGGGCTCCGGCTTTTTCAAATTCAGCTGCGGATTCTCTTTGTCTGCTTTCCGATAAGCCTGCCGCGCCAACTCACTGGCCTCTTCGTCATGCAACGGCACCATCACCGGCACAAACTTGGAGGGGCGGTATTTGAGAATTCCGCTGCCGTTGCCGGAAGAAAAGTCCGGATTCCGGTTGCTCGGCTGGCCAGCCACCTGCAGATAGAGGTGTTGCTTGGCCAGTACCTTCTCCGGAAGGTGGATCACCTGGACGTGCTGGCCCGGCTTGATTTCGAACTGGGACAGGTTGTTGGCACCGACCGGCGCCAGCTGGTTGGCGGCCACGACCTTGGCCAGGCGCCCGGTGTAGCCATAATCGGCCAGTTCCTCGGGCAGCGGCGTACCGTCGGCATCGAGCCAGTCGGTATAGATGGCGATGCTGATGTCGCTACCAAGGCCGGCGCCTTCGTTGCCGATCAGCTGTTTCTTCTCCTCACCCTTGGTCATGCCCTGTTCGATCTTGTTCTTGCGCTCGGCCCAGACCTTGAGGTTGGGCGGCGCCATCTCGATACGCTGACCGGTGAAGCCCATGAAACCGCCACTGGCATCGGCGGACTCGAGCCGATAGCGCAAGCTGCCCATATAGCCCGTGGGGCGGTTGATGGCGATGATGCGCACCATTTCGCCGGGCTTGAGGTGGTTGGCATTACGCTTCTGGAACTCTTCCTTGAAGCCGCCGGCACTCTGCCACTTGCTGAAATTCTTGCCGCCCTGGTCGATGCCATAGATGCTGAACAGGCCTTCCTTCTCTCCCCGCAGGTGGATGGTGTAGCGGAAGCTGCCTTCATTGGCGTCCACGCCTGAATAGCTCTTGTACAGCTCGGATTCGTGGAGGCCGCGCCGCTCGGCGATCATCTGGCCATTGGACTCACGGAAGACATAGATGTCGGTGTCCCGCAGGTCCGCCTCGCTGATGGTTTCCAGCAGGGCGCGGTCCTGGAAGTCCGGTGCGGTGTCGATCAGGCGGGTAAAGTCGGGAGCAGTCTCCTCGGTATTGGCCGGCACGGACTCGTAGCGGCTCGACAGGTAGATGCCCTGCAGCTCGGCGTCTTCCACGCTGGTCGTGATGAAGACTTCGCGCTCCTTGCCATCGACCTCCTTCTTGACCTTCTTGCCCGGCACGACCAGGTCAGGCTTCTCGTCGCCATCGAAGTCGTACTTCTGCTGCAGGTAATGGCCGCGCTCGCCGGTTTCCGAGCTGTATTCGGTCTTGTTGCCCAGCTTGGCGCCCCGGAGGGTGGCGGCGCCATCCAGCACCATGAGATCCAGCGGGAAGTCGATATTGGGCTCGGCAGGCGTGGCCATGGTGGCCTTGATGCCCATGAGGGTCCAGCTGTACACCTCCAGGCCGAAGCAGAAATCCCAGTCTGGCCGGACGATGTAATACGGCACGAAGTTCCTGCCGCGAGGGTTGAAGCGTTTGTAGTACAGCTCCAGGTAGGCGTCGGTCTTGTACTCGAAGGTAAAGCCCGGGCAGGGCGGCAGCATGTAGGGCATCACATAGCGGCCGTCTTCGCCGGTGATAGTGCCGCCCTCGTGCCACAGCCTTATAGGGACGCCCGCAAGCGGACCGTAAATCTTCGATTCGCGATCACGCCAGAGGTTCTCGTTGACCTTGCCCTCCTTGCCATGAAAACCGACGCGATAGCCGATGGTGTTGGCCGTTTGGTGCAGGATGTCACCCTGCTCGGACACCAGGAGAGACTGGCTGCTGCTGCTTGGCTGAACGTCGGACTTGATGGGCAGCTCCAGGAGCAGCAGATCCCTGCCATCGGTGGAGAAGAGCTGCTCGTCGGCACGCACCAGCACGGTCAGCGTGGCCATGGAAATCGAGGGCTTCTTGATGGTCTCGCCGGTGACTGTCTTGAAGGTCTTGCCGCGATACTCCGAGGCCTTCATGACCTGGCTCTCGGGGTAGCGCTGCCGGGCATCGCTGAGGCGCTGCAGGTAGGCGCGATAGCTTGCAGCCGGCATGACCTTGGCCCGTTCCAGCGGGCCGGTCGCCTCGCCAATCTCGGCAGCCTCCTTGCCGCTGGTGTTGTACTCCACATACACGGGGCGCCCGCTGGGCCCAGGAACGATCGCCCGGGTGTAGGCGGCACCGATCTTCAGATAGGTCTGGGGCATGTACACGCCAGGGATGCCCAAGATGCCGAAGGCATGGGCGGTTCCGCACCAGGCCGGCAACAGCAGGAGCAACGCAGCCAGCAGGCCCCTGCCAATAGAAGTGCCCTTGAGGAGTCGAGTGGAGTACTGCATCACCGGCATGTCCATTTGAGTCATTGTCCCTGGGCCGCCTGGGCGGCCTTGATCACGCTATACAGTTCCGCCTGCAGTTGGCGCAGGTTGATTTCGCCCGCCGCATAAGCCTGCAGGGCCGGCTGGACCTCGATACCGGCCAGAGCGAAGCCGAGCAGATCGAGGCTGCTCAACTCCAGCTTGCCAACACTGCGGATGCGGAAGTTGTCGATCACCCCAACGCCGACAGGCACGATGCGGCCGGCCTCCGGATCGAGCCCCACGATGACCACATAAGCGCCGTTATCTGGCAGATAGGCATGGCTATCGCCCAGCGGCAGTGCAGCCAGATCCAGGCCCACTTCGCCTTCGACACGCACGCCGCCCGGCTGCAACGCGTACATCCAGAAAGGCATGGCCATGGGATCGACCGTATAGGGCAGCTCGGTGTAGGTGAGCATCTGAGCATGCACATCACCCTGCTGCTGGCCATCGGGGAACTGCAGGCGGGCCTGAGTCAGGTCAAGCTTGATCTCGCCCTGCAGCAGGCTGAACTGTGCGCCGCCCCGCAGCGGTACATAGGGCAGTTCCGAGCTGAGCTGCGACAGCGGAATACGCCCAAGCTCATTCAGCGCGCCCTGCTGTACCGTGATCGCACGGATACCACTGCCATAGCTTCTGTTGGCCTGGCCCGGGTTGATTTGCAGTTGGTACTGGCCACCCGCGATATTGCGCTCGGCGCTTTCGGCAAAGCCGAAACTGAAACCGCCGTCACGGTTGGTCGTGGCGCTGCGGCCCAGCTCTTCAATGCGCACTTCGACGTTGGCTACCGGCTGCGACAGCTGGTCCATCAGGGTGCCGGTGATGAGGGTGGGCAACGACCGGGTGTGGTAGCGGATGCGGCCCAGCTCCTCACCGGCATAGGTCGCCTCGACCGAGACTTCCGCGTCGTAGGCAAGATCCCGCTCGGGGTAGAAGGCCACCACCTGGCTGCCCGGCAGCTCCGAGAGCTTGCCAGGAACCGCCTGGAAGTCGCGATTGACGTCTACCAGCTGGTGCCCCTTGGCATTCAGCTCGTCGGTGCCCAGGCCGTCCAGGTCGACATAGCTCTTGCCGTGCGCCGTCTCGAAGACCTTGACCTCGAGCTTGCTCAGATCGATGGCCTGGTTGAAGTAGAAGCCGATGAAATCATTGGGCTCCACGTCACGCGCGCCGTTCTCCGGCGAGATCCGCTCCAGGGCCAGGGGCACCTGTACGGGGGTAACCACCTTGAGCGTGCGACTGCTCTGCGCCATCACCTGCTGGGTGGCGTTCTGCAGCACGGCGAGCAGGCGATATTCACCGCTTTGCGCCGGTATCTGCAGGTTCGCACTCTTCAAGGTGGTATCACCGCTCAGCTCAGCACTGCTCAGGAGATCTCCATTGGCGGACAACAGCATCGCGCGCGGGATCAGCTGACCACTGAGGTCCTCGATGCGTGCCGCCACCTGCAGGTCGATTGGCTGCCCCAGGTTGAGCAGCTCGGTACCGTCGGTCGGCAATACCCAGTTGATCGCGGCCTGCCCCGACAGCACCAGACTGTATTCGCGGCGCAGCCTGTTGCCGGCCTGGTCGCGAGCTTCGAACGTGAGGGTAACCGGCTGCCCCAGAGACAGCGCTACGCGGGTGGAGAAGCGGAACTCACCGGCCTGAGCGCCAGGCTGCAGAGCGACGTCGTTACCATTGATCTGGAAGCTGGCGGGGTTGCTCTCACGCAGCGTTCCGCTGACCGGGAAAGGCTGTTCGCTGACCCGGTTTTCTGCCGGCAGGTCTACCAGTTGCTGGTCGAGAATGAGCTGCGGCATCTGCTTATCCAGTTGCCAGCTGAGGCTCTGGCGCTTCTCCTGGCCAACACGATCGCGGGCCAACAACTCGACGCTGAACGAAGTTTGCCCGGCGGGCACGTTCAGCACCTCGCGCAGATCCATCAGTTGCTGCCCCACCTCACGCAGCACCAGGTTGCGCCCGTTCAGGCTGACCCGGTCCAGGCCGGCCTCGGCGTAGATCTGGCCGGTCAGCACGAAGCCTTCGCCCGGCAGCAGGCTGCCACTCACGGGCGAGAGGCTCTCGAAGCGCGGTGGCTGGAAGCTGGTCTGCGGCGGCTGGTAGGTGACCAGAATGGTCCGCTGTACGCTGCGCTGATCGACCTTGGCCTGAAGGGTCAGGGTGTTGTTGCCGGGCTGTAGCGTGATGGCCGGCGACTGGAAGCCAAACTCCGTCACCTGACCAGTGGGGGTTAGCGTCGCAACCTGGCCATTGACCTGCACTTCCATCTTCTGCGCCGGGCTGTCGCTACGCAGGATGCCGCGCACCACAATGTTGGCGCTGTTGAGGATGGCGCCCTGGTGCGGGTAGTCGATGACCAGGCCGATGTCGCTGGCCGAGATCACGCGCTCCACGGTACGGGTCAGCCGCATGCTGTTGCCGGCCTTGTCGAAGGCTGCCAGCGTGAGCAGGTTGCTGCCCTCCAGCAACGGAACACTGGCGCTCCACTTGCCATTCTGCAGGGTCACTGCGAAGCGGGAATTCGGGTAGCGGTCCGAGGTGAATTCAAGCCGGTCCATACCCGATCCGGCGTCGCTGGCACTGCCGGTCAGGCTCGCGCTGTCCTCGCTGACGCTGATGACCTCAGGGCCATCGATGCTGACCTCGGGCACCTGACGATCCGGGAAATCCGTCGCATCGTTCGGATTGGTGCCGGCAGCCTCCTCGTCCTGATTGCTGACGCCATCACCGTCACGGTCGGGGTCGGCGTTGTCGCCAGTGCCGTCGCCGTCCAGGTCTTTGCTCTCGGTCTTGTCGTCCGGGAATACGTCCTGCTCGTTGGGCACGCCGTCGCCATCGCGGTCGCTGTCCAGGCTGTCGGGAATACCGTCCTGGTCCTGGTCCGCCGGCTTGCTGTTGGCGTCGTTCGGGTCGGTGCCGGCCTGGCTCTCGTAATCATTGGAGATGCCGTCGCCGTCACGGTCCGGGTCGGCGTTGTCGCCGATGCCGTCGCCGTCGAGGTCCTTGCTCTCGGTCTTGTCGTCCGGGAACGCATCCTGCTCATTGGCGACACCGTCACCATCGCGATCGCTGTCCAGGCTGTCCGGAATACCGTCCTGATCCTGGTCGGCCGGCTTGCTGCTGGCGTCGTTCGGGTCGGTACCGGCCTGGCTCTCGTAATCATTGGAGATGCCGTCGCCGTCACGGTCCGGGTCGGCGTTGTCGCCGATGCCGTCGCTGTCCAGGTCCTTGCTCTCGGTCTTGTCGTCTGGGAATACGTCCTGCTCGTTGGGCACACCGTCGCCATCGCGGTCGCTGTCCAGGCTGTCCGGAATACCGTCCTGATCCTGGTCGGCCGGCTTGCTGTTGACGTCGTTCGGGTCGGTGCCGGCCTGGCTCTCGTAATCATTGGAGATGCCGTCGCCGTCACGATCCGGGTCGGCGTTGTCGCCGATGCCGTCGCCATCCAGGTCCTTGCTCTCGGCAGGATAATTAGGGAAGGCGTCTTCAGGGTTGAGTACGCCGTCACCGTCCAAGTCATTGTCCAGGCTGTCCGGAATACCGTCCTGGTCCTGGTCGGCCGGCTTGCTGTTGGCGTCGTTCGGGTCGGTACCGGCCTGGCTCTCGTAATCATTGGAGATGCCGTCGCCATCACGGTCCGGGTCAGCGTTATCGCCGATGCCGTCGCCGTCCAGGTCCTTGCTCTCGGTCTTGTCGTCCGGCAGCGCATCCTGATCATTGGGCACGCCATCACCATCGCGATCATCGTCGAGCACGTCTGGAATACCGTCCTGGTCCTGATCGGCCGGCTTGCTGTTGACGTCGTTCGGGTCGGTGCCGGCCTGGCTCTCGTAATCATTGGAGATGCCGTCGCCGTCACGATCCGGGTCGGCGTTGTCGCCGATGCCGTCGCCATCCAGGTCCTTGCTCTCGGCAGGATCATTAGGGAAGGCGTCTTCAGGGTTGAGTACGCCGTCACCGTCCAAGTCATTGTCCAGGCTGTCCGGAATACCGTCCTGGTCCTGGTCGGCCGGCTTGCTGTTGGCGTCGTTCGGGTCGGTGCCGGCCTGGCTTTCGTAGTCGTTGGAGATGCCGTCGCCATCACGGTCCGGGTCGGCGTTGTCGCCGATGCCGTCGCTGTCCAGGTCCTTGCTCTCGGTCTTGTCGTCCGGGAACGCATCCTGCTCGTTGGCGACACCGTCGCCATCGCGATCGCTGTCCAGGCTGTCCGGAATACCGTCCTGATCCTGGTCGGCCGGCTTGCTGTTGGCGTCGTTCGGGTCGGTGCCGGCCTGGCTTTCGTAGTCGTTGGAAATACCGTCGCCGTCACGATCCGGGTCGGCGTTGTCGCCGATGCCGTCGCCGTCCAGGTCCTTGCTCTCGGTCTTGTCGTCCGGGAATACGTCCTGCTCGTTGGCGACACCGTCACCATCGCGATCGCTGTCCAGGCTGTCCGGAATACCATCCTGATCCTGGTCGGCCGGCTTGCTGTTGGCGTCGTTCGGGTCGGTGCCGGCCTGGCTTTCGTAGTCGTTGGAGATGCCGTCGCCGTCACGATCCGGGTCGGCGTTGTCGCCGATGCCGTCGCTGTCCAGGTCCTTGCTCTCGGTCTTGTCGTCCGGGAATACGTCCTGCTCGTTGGCGACACCGTCACCATCGCGATCGCTGTCCAGGCTGTCCGGAATACCGTCCTGATCCTGGTCGTCCGGCTTGCTGTTGGCGTCGTTCGGGTCGGTGCCGGCCTGGCTTTCGTAGTCGTTGGAGATGCCGTCGCCGTCGCGGTCCGGGTCGGCGTTGTCGCCGATGCCATCGCCGTCCAGGTCCTTGCTCTCGGCCTTGTCGTCCGGGAAGGCATCCTGCTCGTTGGGCACACCATCGCCATCGCGGTCGCTGTCCAGGCTGTCCGGAATACCATCAGCATCCAGGTCCACCGGCTTGCTGTTGGCGTCGTTCGGGTCGGTACCGGCCTGGTTCTCGTAGTCGTTGGAGATGCCGTCGCCGTCGCGGTCCGGGTCAGTGTTGTCGCCGATGCCGTCGCCGTCCAGGTCGCTAAACTCGCCAGGATTATCGGGGAAAATATCTACATCGTTGGGAACACCATCGCCGTCACGATCGATATCCAGCGAGTCGGGTACGCCATCTTGATCAATGTCGGAAGGCTTCTGGGCCGGATCGTTCGGATCAGTACCGACCTCGGTCTCATAGTCGTTGGAGATACCGTCGCCGTCACGGTCCGGGTCGGCGTTGTCGCCGATGCCGTCGCCATCCAGGTCCTTGCTCTCGGCCTTGTCGTCCGGGAACACATCCTGTTCGTTGGGCACACCGTCGCCATCGCGATCGCTGTCCAGGCTGTCCGGAATACCGTCCTGGTCCTGATCGGCCGGCTTGCTGCTGGCGTCGTTCGGGTCGGTGCCGGCCTGGCTTTCGTAGTCGTTGGAAATGCCGTCGCCGTCACGGTCCGGGTCGGTGTTGTCGCCAATGCCGTCGCCGTCCAGGTCCTTGCTCTCGGTCTTGTCGTCCGGGAATACGTCCTGCTCGTTGGCGACACCGTCGCCGTCGCGGTCTGAATCGAAAGCATCCGGAATTCCGTCGCCGTCCTGGTCGGCAGGCACGCTATTCGGATCATCCGGATTGGAGCCTGCCTGCTCTTCATGCTCGTTGGAGAAACCATCACCATCGCGGTCCGGATCCTGGCTGTCGCCTATGCCATCGCCATCTAGGTCACAGAGCATGCCGAAGTCCACGGCCGCCAATGCCTGTGGGCTGAAGCGAACCAGGGCCTGCGTATTAAGTGCTGCGTTACTTGCAACGGCACCGCCGTGCAACTGCGCACCATAATGCTGGAGCAGATCGCCACGGCTATAAACGAACCCACCCATGGTCGAATTGGAAGCCAATGTCACCGCACCATGCGCCAGCACCAGTAAACGCGCTGGGTCGCCAGGCTGCCCATAGGCCGTTGCATTGAGCATGGACTGCCAAGGCAAGGTGAAGTCGCCAAGCAGATGCAGGCGCACAGTACCCTCACCAATTGGCTGGATACGCGCCTCACTCCCCAGCGTCAGCTTCTCGATCCAGTAGTCACCAGGAGCAAGCTCCAGAAGACCTCGATAGCCCAGGTCCAGCTCGCCCAAACGGTAGTTCCCGGGTTCGCTGAAGCGCACGCTGGCCAGGCCGGCGACCTCCAAACGGGCCCAGTCGGTACGAGCTCCATCCAGCTGCACGCGCCCAGAGGCAGGCACACTCTGACGGTAACTGTCGGTGGTCTTCTGGAAGGCCGGCAGTACAGGTACCTGACTGGTCGAGAAACTGGGCTGGCAGTATCTGGTGCCGCAACTGGGGGCCTGAGAGGCGTAGCTACTCTCCACCATCAGTGCCGGCAAATAGGTCGAGGGGGCCTCTCGGAGTTGGGCGTTCAGCCCAAAGCTGATACGGCCACTGCTGCCATGCGTCTGTAAACCCTGCGCAAAGGCGGCCAAACAAAGGTTTGCGGGAGGTGTTCCGGTAATGATGGGCGTGCTCTGAGCATCCCGCGCATCACTTCCCGCAATGCGTTCACGCTCATCGTCATAGCCGTCACCATCGGTGTCGGGATCGAGAAAGTCGAGGACGCCATCACCATCAAGATCTCCACGCGCCTGACAACTTTGCCCCCAAGGCGCCGAAGCTAATGCCGCCTCCTGATAAGTGATGCTTGCGCCGCCAGCAATATCAGCACGCCGGGCGCTGAGGGAGCCTGTTAGGGCAGAGGAGTATGCGGAGCGATACTCACCATCGGCATAGGCGACGGCATTCACGACGCTGGATGTGCCCTGGATCAGGTCACCGCTGACTATCAGCTGCAACACTTCGGGAGCCCCGGCACCATTGATCTTGGCCTGGAAAGGCAGAGCCAGGGAGCGCCCCACGAACAGCTGAGCGGAACCTCCAGCCACCTCGATCCGGCTATCGGTGGCCATATCCAGTTGCCCAACCCAATACCGCCCGGGAGCCAGGGTAACCCGCGACCCGTAGGCCAAACTCAAGCGTTCAATATAGTACGACCGATGCCTGGAATTGAACTCCAGCGAGGCACCAGAGCCGAGCTCCACGGTACGAAAATGGCGGATTTCACTGCCACCAATCTCGCCGGAAGTCAGGTAGTCCTGCTTGAAATCATGCTGGGTAACGCTGCTCGGCCATATCAATCCACCCAAGCTGGCTGCCGCTACTCCGCTAGCCTCGCAGTTCTGGGCGCCGCAGCTGAAGCTTCCCCATGCATTCTGGACTTTGGGGGATTCCAGAACTGTGCTCGGGTTGCCCTGCAGCCGCCCACCCCATTGGAAGATGATCTCTCCAGCGTCATGGGTCTGCAGGCCGCTACTGAAAACCGGTCGACAGGCATCCGCGGCCACGGCCGAACCCGTCCAGGCTCCTAACAGCCAGACGAGCCCAGCCACCAACTGGCGCGACCAGCCTCCCCCTATCAGCATCCCCATAGCTCTTCCGTCCGCTTGATACAGCAGCCCTGCCGTTGTCCTTCTCTAGCCAGCAGCCCGCCGGCCAACTCATGGTCGCTCGTCTAACGCGAGCTGTACTGCACCTTCACCTGCTCAACGGCCTTAGCGCTCAGTTCCTTCACCGCTTTTTTCAGAGCCTGCGGAGCCAGCTTCTCGCGAATAGCGCCGCTGACCTCGGCCAACGGCCTGGCGGGGAGTTGTTGTTCGGCGGTCACACGAACCAGCAACAGCTGGCCGTTGCTGTAAAGTGGCGCCACGCTGCCTGCCGAAGTCGACTCTACAAGGCCACGCAGCGGCTGATCGAGCATTTCGGGGCGGAGCTTATTCTGGCGGTACTCCAAAGGCCGACCGGCCGCACGCCAGGATTCCACCAACGCCGGCCAGTCGCCTTTCTGGACATCCACCCCGCTGAGCAGCGCGATCAGCTCCGAGCGCAGTCGCTCGTCCAGCTCCGCAGTGGAGGTGATGATCTCGAAGCTTTTCTCGACACCTCCACCAAACTCTTCAGGGTGGCGCTTATAGTAATCCGCGACCATTTCAGTGCTAACGGGCTCGGGAGTCGCGTGCGCCTGCAAGTAGTGGCGCACCAGCAACTCCTCACGATAGGCCTGCGCCTTCAGGTCCAGCTGCTGTTTCTCGGAGGCGTCCAACTCTCGTTCGGCAAGCAGAGCCATTGCACGGCTGCTGACCAGACTGTCGAGAATCTTGCGCTCGACCTCCTCGTTAGCGAACAACGGCGCAGAATCGCCCAATGTGCGCTCGATGGTCAGTTCCAGCTGAGCTCGGGTAATCGGCGATTCATCAACGGTCACGAGAGTCGCCGAAGGCTCGACCGGGACCTCCTTCAGTGCCTGCTGCGAATCATCCTCGCAACCGACCAAGCCCCAGCCGACAAGCAGACAGCCCAGAACCCAATTAGCTCTTTGCACTGTCGTTCCCTGCCTGGACTTCAGCTTTCTCAGGCTGGGCCTTCTTCTCGATCTTCGCAGCCTGCTTCAGACGATCCAGTTCGGCTTGCTTGGCCTCCTGCCGCAAGCGATAACGGATATCTCCGCTCACCGACTCGAACGGCTGCTTGACTACCTGAGGCCCCTCTATGACCTTGATGACATGGAAACCGAAGGGCGTCACCACTGGCTCCGATAGCTCTCCGGCCTTCATGGCGAAGACCTTGCTGCTGAAGGTAGGATCGATCGCCCCCTCCTGAAGCCAACCAAGATCGCCGCCATTCTGGGCGGACAACAGGTCCTCGGAGAACTCTTTGGCCAGGGCGTTGAAGTCTTCCTGAGCATTGGCTCTGGAATAGACTTCCTGTGCCTTGGTCAGCAGCGCCTGCCGCTCGGCATCGCTCATGGCCGAGTTGGTACGCAGCAGGATGTGCGCGACATGGACCTTCTTGGCCTGGAACTGGTCGGGATTGGTCGCGTAGAAGTTGCGTACCGCTTCGTCGGTAACCCGCTCACGCAGGTACTCTTCGAAGTAGCGGCTGATCAGCATTTGCTTGCGGAACTCGGAGACCTCGGCCTCTATCTGGTCCACAGGCAGCAATCCCTGCTCCTCGATCTGCCCGGCAAGCCCCTCGCGCTCCAGATAGTCGTCAAGCTCGCGCCCAACCCATTCGGCATTCTGCGCCGGAACGCGCTTGAGCTTCAGATACGCGTCGAAGCGCTCCTGAGTGATCGGTTTGCCATTTACTTCGGCGATGCTTTCACCGCCACCTTCACATCCCACGAGGAACGCCGACGCCAAAGATATCGCCAGAACAAGGCGCGGAAACTGCTTCATTTATCACCACCTTTATAAAATCTAATTCCTTTTACGCAGTGCGCGACGCATGCAAACGCGCAAATCTATATGCGATCCGCCTTACAAATCAATGCGACATCTCTCTAATTGGCCACGAGGGCTCATTTTCGAAGTCCTTGAACTTCACGGCTATGCCCGTCACATCATCCGGCATGGAGCCGAGACGAACGACCTCTCCAGTCTCCATATCGATAAAGCCCAGATGACGACGAACAACGCCATCCAGCTCATCCTCGACCAATGCGGCCAAACCGTTGATAGATGGCATATCGTCCAGAGCAACTACGTGCGGCTGATCTGCAAAGTCATCGGAAAACGCGATAGGCATCTGCTCTTGCAGCGCCCAAGTATTGAAGTCAAATCGACTGAGCTTGCAGTCATTCAGAATGAGTGGCTGAGCTGCCCAGCTCGCCAAAGCAATACCGCATTGCATCTGGGCCGTGGTATTGAGCTCGGTCCAGGAGTCCCAGCGGGACCGCATTGCAAGCGCCAGGGTCGCCTCACCCAGCTCGCCAGTCTCTTCGTCGACTTCAGCCGCCTGGAAATGCAGGCTGGGCGAATAGCGACCACCATCAATGTCCAGCAACTTCCCGCTATTGCCCGCGTAGAACAAGTTCTCAAGCCGTGAGAAGTCTCGAGTATCAAACTCATTGACGATACCCGCACCATCGGCCGAGTCAGTTGTTGCGATCCAAAGCTGGCCATTGCCATTGAAATCCAGCGAACTGTTATTGCTACCGATACCGGCAAGCTCGGTGAGGGTGCCATCGAACCCCGCCTGCCTGGCAAGCTGCTGAGAATCGCTACCTTTCAGAACATAGATATCGAAGGCCGGAATGGACTCAGCACTTTTCGGATCGCTGCCCAGACGGACCTCCAGCTCATCTTCGAACCGGTCGCCATCGCCATCGCCACTCTGTGGGTCGGTTCCCAACTGGCTCTCAACGCTGTCACACAGCTGGTCCAAGTCCGCATCTGCGCACAAGGTAAAGTTCATGATTCGCTCACGATCAGAGGCGGTGATGCCCCGCAATACATCCTCACCAAGCGAGTGGAGCACCTCCAGGGTATCGCCGCGACCGGTGCTGTTCTCGAGCGCAATGAAATGCATGACTACCCGATGGTCCCCCGAGGGGACGGTAAGCTTGTAGGCGGTTTGCCAATTGCTGCCCTCGACATACATCCGCTCCGCGTCCAGGGCCTGCTTTCCAGCTTCATCGGCAAATACATGCCCCAAACTCATGCGCGAACTCAGGCTTTCACCCTCATAAGGACGCTCGCGCAAGTGCAGCCAGCTATCCTCGGAATTCAAGCTCTCATCTTCGCTGGAGCTCTCCACTGCATAGTCAGAAGAGAAACTGCCAGATGAGCCGAAAGCGGGTCTTGCCTCCATATCACGGTCACTGGTGTTGAAGAACTTCTCCAGCACTCGTACATAACCACGCCCTTGTGCTGGCACATAGAGCTCCCGGCTGACCAGAAGATCGGGCTGGACTTCCATCAATGGAGTCCGCCATCTGCGACCATCAGCGGAACTGGAGAGTCCCCGCGGCATACTGTTGGGGCCGTTCGATGCTTCCTCACTCGAACCGACGTTGTAGCCATCCAGCTCGAGCCCTTTCCACAGCAAGAGCGGGCTGTCCTGCGCAGCATCTCTGAAACTGACCACTCCCGCGTTCTGAATCTGTACCTCTACCCCTGACTCGGTCATCAACGATGCGCTGTTGCCATTCGCCAACTGCGGACGATCGTCGCCTTTGAGCTGCGGGTTGGTTCCGTCGACGAACAGCTCATCGCCATCGCCACGTCCTGCCCCATCCGAGTCAAAACGATGGGCGGAGGTGCCAAGCACTTTAACCTCGAAGCGGTCTGGCAGGGCGTCACCGTCCGTATCTCGCTCACGCGGATTACTTCCGGCGAGGAACTCTTCGAGATTGGTCAAACCATCCTGATCCTCATCGCCATTTGCCGACGAATCGCGCAAATCGTGCTCGACCTCGAAGCCATCAGACATTTCATCGCCATCGCTGTCCGACTCGGTTGGGTTTAAGCCGTACTCAGCCTCATCACCATCCCGCAAGCCATCATCATCGCTGTCCGGATCATTCCAGGTCGTGCCCAGTTCAATTTCCTGGCTGTCGTTCAAACCATCCCGGTCGGCATCCGCCTTGTTCGGATCGGTACCGTGAACTCGCACCTCATCGGCATCAGACAGGTCATCACCGTCGGTATCCCCTTCACGAGGATCCGTACCGTACTGCTGCTCTTCCAGATTGCTGAGCCCATCCTCGTCCGGATCCGCCTCGGCAATACCTGGCTCTGCGGTACGGGGGTCGAAGTCACTGTAGAACTCGAAGCCATCCCACAACTTGTCGCCATCGGTGTCTTCGCTCTCCACCAGCGTATCCAGCAAGGTCTCATTGGCATCGGAGAGGCCATCACCATCGCTATCTGGGCGACCAGGCAAGCGAGCAAGCCGCATACGGTACGAGCCGTTTGCTTCTGGGATGAACGTCATTGCCCAGCCCCGCAGATCCGGCTGCTGGTGGAAGCTCTCGAACATCTCCTCGCCGATTCCTACGATCTGACCATCCGATTCACTCAGGTCTGCCGGCTGCGCAAGTTCACCGCCATTTATGAAATGCGTGCTCGGCAGATTCCAACGGTCGCCATACCAGTCCCAGCCTTGGGTAGCCATGCTGTAGTAGCGGTACTCGATACGGCCATCTCGATGCAGCACAACCTGCATATCGATGCCATCTTCACGGTCAGCTTCCCCATGGGCCAGCCAGCCGGTCCAGGTGAAGGTCCAGCGATCAGCATCCTGAAGCACGTAGAAACTGCTGGACTCGCTGTCCGGATAGACCAGCGTGTCGAGCGGAATCAGCCCCAGATCCCCCAGATAGAGAGCCTGGTCACGCGGCCTAACGTTAATCGCCTTGCTGGAGAAGGCGAAATCCTCCGGCAACATGAAGTTATGCCAGCCCTGGGCGCTATACGGCTCACCCAGATCACCTGCAAGCGGCGCGATGTAGTTGTCGTCAATGGACAGCACTATCGAGCCGACATCCTGATTCCCAGGCCCCTCGAACCAGACATTGGTGTTGTTGGAAACATCGACATCCAGCACACGGTGGCTTACTTCAACCGCCCACTCCGAGGCAATGCGCGTGTCAATGCCACCGATCTCGAAGCGGCCATCGGCGCCGGTACGTACCTGCAGCCCGTCTTCCGACGGCTCCTCCTCGGAGGCGATCGCCATCAACGTCGGCTCGGCAACTATCGGCCGCACGCTGACATAAGCCCCTGCGATTGGCAGATCCAGCTCATTCACCACTTTGCCGGTGATGGTGCTCAGCGGCATCGCCTCGACTTCAATGGTCCGACTTGCAGAGCCCAGGTTCTCATTGCTGTCGACGGCACGCACCTCGATCAGGGTGCTGTCACGATCCGGCAAGGACAGGTAGAACTCTTGCCCCCCACCTTCGGTGCGTGATTCAAGCAACTCTCCGTCCTGCCAAAGCTCTACTTTCTCGACTATGCCGTCGTCTTCGATGTTGGCACGCAACACCAGCTGGTCACCGACATAGCGGGAGTCGCTCAACACCTCAAGCGAAATGGTCGGGGCAGTCTCGTCCGGGCTCTTCGGGTCCGGATCGCGGCCATCTGGAATACCGTCCTCGTCCCAGTCGGGGTTGCTCGGATCCAGGCCATTGGGAATCTCGTCGGCATCGAGCATGCCATCTTTGTCGCTATCCACGAGAATGCGCCAGTTGGCGATATCCCGCGCCTCCTCGATGGTCAGCCCCTCTTCGATAAAGTTCTCATCACTGAGCTCTTCGAGCACGCGCTTGGCCTCGGCACGACTGGAGTGCTTGACCGCGAAATGCATGAGAATCTGCCGGCCGCCCGGCGGAATGGTCAGGTTGTAGGTGGCGCTGTAGTTGCTATTGCTGGCACTGAGTTGCGTCGGCTGGGCCAGGCCGGCATAACCACCGAGCAGCACACCAGCGGCAAGCCTACCGCCCTCTGCGGTGGCATCGTCCGCCAGCATGTAACGGTCGGCCATGTTGAACAGGTTATCGCCGCTGCTGCTGTCTACCAGGGTTCTACCGGAATAGAAGCTGCCATTGATGGTTACGGCGATGTTCAGCGGCTGGCTGCTGGGGTTGCTGAGCAGATCCAGGTAGCGCACATAGCTGCGGCCCTCCGGTGCATAGACCTTGCGCTGAACAGTCGCGCCGCCATAGCCAAGCTGCGAGTAGGTCAGCTCACGCCCATTCAGGCGCAGCTGATGACCACGCCAGCTGTTGTAATACGTGCTACCGGCGACAATCAGGTACTGCCCTCCATTGAACACCTGATCACCGGACGCATTGATCGAGCCGTAATAGCTATTGAACTGCCATGGCAATACATCACGGTTGCTATTGGTCGAGTACTGCTCGTAACTCAGACTGGCCTGTGGAATCGGATTCAGAGCGCGCCGCCCTTGCGCCGTCAGAACCAGGTCAACGTCGCCCAGATCCACCTGATCGCCGATCTCGGTGAGTTCGAAACGCTCCTGGCCCACCATCGGCTGGGCTCCGAACATTGTGCTGGCACGCAACCAGAGCCGGGTATCAAGCGACTCCACGGTGAAGTTGAATCGGCCAGTCTCATCGCTTTGCTGCTCGACACCCGCGAACTGCACCGTCAGCCCCGGATAGACGTTGCCCAGTGAGTCCACCACACGACCACGCACGCTGATCCTGGGCGCCAGGTTGACCGATACATCCAGGCTCTGCTCCGCAACATTGTCGTTGCTGTCCACGGCCACCAGTTTCAGCTGGGAAATGTCCGCATCCGGCAGCACCACCGTGAAGTTCTGTTGCCCACCGGCAGTGCGAGTTTCGCGCAGCGCACCGTCCTGCCACAGCTCAACGCGCTTGATAATGCCGTTGTCGCTGACCTGCGTATGAATATCGACGCTCTCGCCCTTGTAGCGGCGCTTGCTCTCAAGCGGTTCGATGCGGATCTGCGGCGCAGTGACATCCGCGGTCAAGGGTTCGCTGTCGATACCGTCCGGAATCTTGTCGCCATCGCTGTCCGGATTGTCGACAAAGGTGCCCAGGCGAATTTCATCGGCATCGCTGAGCCCATCCTCGTCCTGATCGTAGTAAGCAAAGAAGTTCACCACCTTGCCAGCCAGGCTCGCATCCAGGTTATCCAGGCCCTGGGCGCGCAGGCGCCGCAGCTTGTCGGCATTGGCCAGGGCGGACTCCACCGAGCCCTCCAGGGTCGCGAAGTGCATCACCACCCGACGCTCGCCAGCCGGGATGCGCACCTGGTAATCCGCCTGCCACAGGCGGCCATTCTGGTTGACGAAGCTGGTGCCCTGGCGGCGCTGCTGGTTGCCGGCCAGTACGTGCAACAACACCGGACGAGTCGGGGTGGCCGTATCGCGCAGGGCGATAAAGTCGTCGGCGGTGGTCAACTGGGTGTCGCCACTGCTGGTAGCTACGGCCACCTGGCTGTCGTTGGCGGCAGCATAGCGAGACTGCAGGCGAACCGTAGCAACCTGCTCCTGGCTGGTCGGGTTATCCAGGATTTCCAGATAGCGCACATAGGCGCCACCGACCACCGGCACCAGCACGCGGCGGCTAACCACCAGGCTTCCGATTCGACGAGCCTCGTAGTGATACTCGCGGCCATTGGCGCTGCTGGTGGCGTGATTGTGCCAGTGCCCGTAGTAGTTGCCGTTGACATAAAGCTGGAACGCCGCATTGCCATCGACAGCCGTGCCTGTTGTACCGCGCACGTAGCCGTCGTAGTAGAAATGCCAGGCCCTGCCGTTCTCATCGTTGGCGGAGCGATAACCATTGATATTGGCCTTATCATCGGCAATGGCCTTGGGATCAGTGCCATCGACAAAGCGCTCGTTGATATCGCGACGGCCGCCCTTGTCACCATCGGCCAGCACCGGATCGCTCGGCGGCGTACCCAGCACCTCCCAGCCATCGAGCAACTCGTCGTCGTCGCTATCTGGGTCGTTCGGGTAGGTGCCGGCCAGGAACTCCTGCAGATGGGTCAGGCCATCGTTGTCGGAATCTGCGCTCGGGCTGACATTGAACAGTCCGTACTTGGCCTCGAACCAGTCGAACATACCGTCCTCGTCGCTATCCTCTCTGCGTGGATTGGTGCCATAGATGTACAGCTCGGCATAGTCGTCCAGACCGTCGCCGTCGCTGTCGGGGTTATCGGGCAGGGAGTTGCGGGCGATTTCCTCGCCATCCGGCACCTGATCCAGATCGGTATCCCTGGTCCGCGGGTTGGTGTTGTACAGCCGAAGCTCGTCGCCATCGCGCAGATTATCGCCATCGGTATCGGCCACGCGCGGATGAGTGCCGGCCTCCTGCTCCTCAAGATTGGTCAGGCCATCATCATCGCTATCGAGGGCGGTTTGTCCCTCGTTATTGGCCGGATCGAAGCCATAACGGTCCTCGAAGCCATCCCACAGGTCGTCGTTGTCGCTGTCGGGATCGCTCGCCGACAAACCACGCTCGACCTCGTCACGATCGGCGATGCCATCCCGGTCACCGTCCACCAGCGTCTTCCAGTTGGCGATATCACGGTGCTCTTCGACCGTCAGAGCGGGCACTTTGCTGTGGGACAGTTCGACCAGGAGCGACTCTGCCGCTGTGCGACTAGTTTGCTGCACCACATAGTGCATCAGGGCCTTGCGACTATTCGCCGGGATGGTCAACAGATAGTTGACGCTCCAGGCATAGCCATTGGTGTTAGACGCACTTTGCGGCACTACGGGCGCCTGGCTGCCGCCGACCAGCACGCCGCTGACCAACTGCCCGCCGTTGTCGGCGGCGTCGTCCATGATCATGTAGCGGTCGCTCAGATCGAACACTTGGTCGCCGGATGATGTTTTGACGACGCTGCGGTTGCCGTAGTAATGGCTCCCGGATACCTTGACCGGCACGGTTATCGGCTGGGCGGTGGGGTTCTCGAACAGCTCTAGATAGCGGACATAGTCTTGTCCCTGGGGAGCATAAATCTTCCGACTGACCCTTAGGGAACCCATGGCCAAACTCGGGAAGGTCACTTCCTGCAGCGACAGCCGAGCCAGATAGCTGGGAGCCGAATAGAACGTGCCCGCCACACTCAGCCGCGCGGCGTTGTTGAATAGGTATTGGTTACCCGGCTCCAACGCGGCGTATTGGTCAAAGGGCCAGGAATAGCGGTTAGACAGATAGTTGACGGACGAAGTAGTGCCCTTCGCCTCATAGGCCAGATGGCGCTGCTGAATCGGCCACTCGGCATCGCGGCCATCGGACACCAGGATCAACTCACCGACATCGACACGGCCACCCAGGACCGGCGTGAACACATCACTCCTGGCGTCCATCCGCTGCTGGCCGAACATGGCAGTCGCCTTGACCAGCGGATCCAGCACCGTCGCATTGCTGGTGATCAGGAAATGGCCCTGCGCATCGGACGTCGCAACCGTGGCGGACTCGCCACTACCCACCGGGCCACCCGCGGTGAAATCGATCTCATCGACAAAGGTCCAGGGGCCATTGGCGCGCAATGCAACACGAACATAGCGGTTTTGCAGATTGAGGCCACTTATCTCGAGGAACTGATGCGGCCCGTAGGACGACGCACGGTTATTCGCGGCGCTGGGAGCCGTATTCAAGGTGCCCACCAGCACCCAAGCCGAGTCGACCTTCTCATACACATCCATGGAGGGCAGGACGATATTGCTGAGGTTGTCCTGCAGGGTTCCCAGGCGAACCTTGTTGATGTTGACCGTACTGCCGAAGTCGAAGTCAATGGTGATGGTACGCTCTGTCCAGCCTACCCACTCATTCGCCGCGCCCTTGCCAAGATCAAGGCCAACCCCTGCAACACCCAGTTCATTATCAATCAGCTGACGGCCGTCATCATCCCAGTAGCAATAGGTTCCGCAGTCCGCCGCCTGCCCGATGGTGTAGCTGAGTGCCTCCACGGCCTGCTCTTCAGCGCCGCTGACGATGGACACCTCGGCCCCCGACACGCCCTCGCCGTTGCCATCAACCACCCGACCGACCACCTGAGTCAATGCCTCGTCCAGGACGGTGAAGCGCTGAATGCCACTGCGACCCTCATTGCCGTTGGTATCTCGTGCCGACACCTCAACCGCAAACTCGTCACCCTGCTCGGGCACCAGCACCACATGCTCGTAGGGGGCACTCGAATAGGTTGCCACCGCAACACCATTGACGTGGAAGGTGACACCAGTAACACGGCCACCATCGCTGGCCTGCGCCCGCAGGCGCAGCTGCTGGCCCTGCACCAGGCTGCTGCCGGCAACCGGGGCAGTCAGACTGACCTGGGGCGCCTGCACGTCTTTATCCTTGGGCTCGGCGTCGGCACCATCCTTGAGGCCATCGTCATCCCAGTCATCATCACGTGGGTCAAGCCCGGCAGCCACTTCGTCGCCATCCTTGATGCCGTCGCCATCATGGTCCGGCAGCTTCGGATTGGTCAGGGTCTCCAGTAGTTCCTGCTTGTTGGTAAGACCATCATTGTCGAAGTCCTGGTTGGCATCGGCTGGGTTCTTAGGATCGAGGATGTCCTCGTAAGGCCCCTTGATCTCGATATAGTCGGACAGGCCGTCGCCATCGGTATCCGGGTTTGCCGGATGGGTACCGTAGGTGTTGATCTCGTCGTAGTCGCTGATCTCGTCGCTATCGCTATGCGGTGTGCGCGGGTCGGCGCCTTTCTCGACCTCGACCTTGTCCAGCACGCGGTCATAGTCGCTGTCTTCGCTGAGCGGATCGCTGTGGTGGAGGTTGACCTCATCACCATCCTTCAGACCGTCCTCATCGCTGTCTGGCTGCCTCGGATGGGTACCGAACTCCTGCTCCTGCAGGCTGGTCAGGCCGTCCTGATCAACGTCCAGCAGCTCTTCACCCGCAGTCTTGGGCGCGAAACCGTACTTGACCTCGAAGCCATCCAGCAGGCCATCGCCATCGTAATCTCGGTTGAACGGGCTGGTGCCATGGGCATATTCGCGGGCGTCCTTGAGGCCATCGCTGTCACTGTCCTTAAGGGTCAGCTCATGCATCATGACCAACACATTGGGCTGGAAGACCAGATGCATTGGATCGGTATCCGAAACTGCATGCACCCCAGTTGAATCGGCATTGGTGTAGCCAAAGTACACCTGCCCGTCACCATATGCATATCTGATAGATGTAATGCGCTTCTCGGCACGAGCACCACTGAAGGTGAGCGGAATGACACCCTGGGCCAAATCATCCATGGATAGATAGGAAAAACCAGGATAGCCATTCTCGCGATAGGGCCACCAAGAGCCAGCTACGCCCTCCGCTAGATCAGACCAGCGTTGAATTGGCCTCATGCTCATATAGCCGCCAGTCCACACCATTCGACTAGACGGAGTTCCTGGAATATCGACCAAAGTTGTGGAATTCCAATGCTCGTTGAAAAGCAATGTTCCCCCGCTCTGGACAAAAGCGAACACCTTGCTACGTGCGTTGGAATAAGCCGAGTTGCCATAGTAGTCCCGCGAACTGTCTACCAGCAGCATATCGATCTGGGATAGATCGAATGCCACGAGGTTAGAGACCAGTACCGGCTCATAGCCAGCCCGCTCGATGATGGCCTTCTGGTAGGCCTGGCCGGCATTGAAGCGTGCGTTGAAGTACCCGACTCGCACTCTAGGCAACTGCAGAACAATCAGGCCAACATCGGTAGTACCACCCCACTCCGGCGCCACTTCATTCGAAGCGGCGGCGACTACTTGATTGCCCAGTACACCGTTGACGACGACCGCAATCGCACCCGGCGCGACCGGTACACCGGTAATCACAAAGCTGCCGTCATCCTGGCTGCGGGCGGTGAGGCCCAACGCTTCCACCCGAGCATTGGCCACCGGCTCACCGGAGCTGTCCTGCACGCGGCCGATCACCGTGGTGCGCGGGTCCTGGATCAGGGCAAAGCTGTGCTCGCCACTGCTGGCCTGGTTGTTGTTGGTGTCAGTGGCGATCAGCTCTAGGCGTAGGCTGTCGGCCTCGACCGGCAGGTTCAGGGTATGGGTGAAGGGCGCGCTGGTGAGCAGCGCGATCTGTGCGCCATTCAGGCGGACGGCCAGTTTGGTGACACGGCCATTGTCCTGCAGGCTTGGCGTGATGGTCAGGCGCTGGCCCTTGAGCAGCGGCTGGCCCGGTATCGGCTTGACCAGTTGCACGGTCGGTGCCTGGATATCCTTGCTCAGCGGTTCGCTGTCCTCGTGATCGAGCAAACCGTCCTCGTCGGTGTCCGGCTTGAGCGGATTGGTGCCGCGCTGGTCGACCTCAACACCGTCCTCCAGCAAATCGGTGTCGCTATGACGGTTGTTCAATAGGGTACCCAGCAGGGCCTCGCGGGCGTTGCTCAGGCCATCGCCGTCCTTGTCCAGGGCGCCATCGGCCGGATCACGCGGATTGAGCCCCATTTGCAGCTCCAGGGCATCCGGGATCTTGTCGAAGTCGGTGTCGGGCTCCTTCGGCGAGGATGACGGCACGTTGCGGACCTCATCGCCGTCAGACAAACCATCGCCGTCGGTGTCCTTGACCCTGGGTTTGGTGCCATGGGTAAAGACTTCGGCGCCATCGGACAGGCCATCGTCATCGGAGTCGGCATCCAGCAGGAAGGTGTCGTGCTCGACCTCCTGCAGGTTGTTCAGTCCGTCACCGCCATTGGGTTCCATATCCTCATAGCCATCCTCGACTCCATCGCCATCGGTGTCCCGCTTGGCAGGATTGAGCCCGGCTGTTTCCAGCTCCAGCTTGTTCTTCAGGCCGTCACCATCGAAATCACCCAGCGGATCGAAGACCTGCAGCTGCAGATGGTTACCAACCACCACCGGCTTGGCCGGCGTGCCAGAAAGGGTGCCGCTCAGGTTCAGCGCCAAGAGAGCACCATCGGCGGTGGCGTTATTCGGCTGGCTGAAGAACGACGGCACGGTCAGACGACGTGCAGGACCGTACCACCAGCTGAAAGCCTGCACCTGTCCACCAATTTCCGCCTGGGCGCCACCGACACTCGGCCAGTAGAAATCGTTAGTGCTGGCAATCAGCATGGGCACGTCATAGACCTGCCCCGCCAGCAGCATCACCGGGCCCGCCACATTGAACAGGGCATGCGGCGCACAGAGCGGCTCACCCTGTTCGCGGACCTCATCGTTGCGCGCCACGCCACGGAGGCCAGAATCGGTGGTGTCGAAGCGGTAGCAGCGGCCCAGTACCAGCGCTTGCTGCGGCACGAAGGTCAGGGTGCGGCCATCGGCACTCAGGCTGGCGGTGCCGGCGCGCAGGCTGTTGCCCTCATAGAACTTGATTGCCTCGCCGCTGGACAGCTGTACCGGCTCGTCGTACTCGAAATGGGCGCGCAGCAAAGTACCTTCGCGCGCTTCGATCACGCTACGGACAATTTCCGGCGGCTGCAGGGTGAAGTTGATGCGGAACTGGCTGCTTAGATCCAGCTGCGGCAATCCTTCGACCGGCCCCACCAGGCTGACGGTCGATTCTTCGTAGACTTCGCTGGCGACCGACAGCCAGGCCTGACCATTGACCAGATTGACGCTGGCCCCCGCCGCCTGGCCGTTAACCGAAGCCGTGCCACTGGCCTTGACCTGGACTCCCAGATTGGCCGGCTTGCCAGCCAGTTGGCTGACCGGGTTGCCGAAGCGATCCTGCAACTGCAGTTGCAGACGTACATCCTGCTTGATGCCGCGATGGAGTACATCACCATCGGCCTGAGCCACACCCTGATCGTTGAGCAACTGCACTCGAGCTGGTGCTGCCGGCACTACAGTGAGGCGAATCTGTGAGTCACAACAGCTAATGGCGCCACCGCTGTTGTAGGTGTAGTAGAGGTTGTTGCCAGCACTACTGATCGGCATGCTGAACTGGCCAACCTGATGTCCGGCCTGAAGGCTGAGCTGCGCCTGACCATTCTTCAAGGTGGCGCGAACACGCTCGACCGTCTGCCCATTCAGAGAGGTGCTGGCGATATCGATACCCGGTCCTGGCTGTACATGGAACTCGGCAGTCGGCATCACCAGCTCAAGCACCGTGGACTGGTCGTTACTGACCAGGTTACTGACCTGATCACGAGCCTGGACGGTCAGAATGGCCGAGTCACCGGCGGCCATCGGCGGCAGGTGGCCTAGCAGGAGGTTACGGGTCGGTCCGCTGCTGATCGACAGATTCTGCTCGGCTCGGGCGATCTGGCTGAACTGCGGAAGGTCGGCCCACAGCTGGTAGTCGCCAACGCTACGGTCTGTATTGAGGGTCAGGCTGGAGTAGCCCTGGGCATCGCTGCTGAGCGTGCCGAGGGTGGACACGGAGCCGTCGCTCATACGCCGCAGGCGCCATTGCACAGCCTGATCCGGTACGGGCTGAGACGCAGCGTCCAGCACTTGCACGCGATAGACCGGGCGATCCTGAACCCGTGTCTGGTCAGGGTTGTCACCCGCCTGCAAGGCGCGGAAACGCAGCAGGTTAGGAGCCTGATTCAGTGCGACGGTGAGGTCACGACTGGCGGTCTGTCCCATGCGGTCGGTCATCTCAACCTGCAGGCGATATTGGTCACCCGCCTGCGCGGCACTGGGCAGTCGTAGGTCGCGACTGTAGCTGCTGTTGTACAGAGCACCGGCGCATCGGAACTGGCCGGCATTCTCCTGCAGGCAGCTGAAGAGCTCCTGACGCTCGGCACCCGCCACCTGCAGCACCCGTACCTGCAGGCCGCTGGTGTCGTCGACAGCCGCCAGATTGGCCAATTGCAGGTTGATCAAGCCGCCATAGACACCACGAGCCGGCAGACTGATATGCAGTGCAGCCGCATTCGGCAGCTTGTCGCGCAGCACCTTGATGGTCTTGACCGGAGCCTCACTGGTCTGGCCACGGCCATCAATGACCTTAACCCGCAGCGATTCGGTCAGGCTGCTTGCTACTCGTTCGGTACGGCGATCCTTGACGACGAAGCTCTGTGCATTGAGACGCTTGGCATTCATCTCATAGCGATCAGTGAAGCCATTCCAGGCTACTTCGACGGCTTTTACCGCCACATCGTCCTCGGTGGTCAACTGAACGGTGAAACTGCCTTGCTCGACGATCTCTGCCGGGGTGGTCAGCGCCTCGATCACCGGATAAGCATCATCGATTACCGTGACGCGCAATTCGCTGCTGCTGGCATTGCCTGCACGGTCCTGTACTTCCAGGCTGTAAACCTGCTCCCCAAGGTTGGCCGCACTGTCCTGATAGCTCAGCTGCTCCTGCCCGAAAGCCACCGCCACGACTTGACCGTTGCGCAGCAGGGTCGCCTTGTCCAGAGCCCCGTCGTCGCTCATTTGTGCCTTGACGATAAAGGGATAGCCACGCACCGCTTTCTTCACATCAACAAAAGTCGCAGCGCCCTCATAGCTCAATGCGACGCTCGGGGCAACAAGGTCCTGATGGCGATAGAAGCGCCCCGGCTGCGACTCGGCGACGTTGCCGAATACATCCACCGCGCGCGCCTTGATGTACTGGCCACTGTAGCTGCCATCCAGCAGCAGGCTGGCCCGGAACGGCTCCGCGTTGCGTAGCGCCACCCGCTGCCAGGGACCGTTTGCAGTGGCGGCGACCAATACTTCCACCTGGGCAATCGGCTGGGTACTGCCATTGATTTCAGCCGTTACGGCCAGAGGTGTCGGCAGCCAGGAGTGCTGCGCATAGCTGAGACCTACCGTAAAGGCATTGGCGATACCGTCGCCGGCCTGCAGGTGGAGACTGCGCGGAAGCGACTCACGCACGACGCCATAGCTGTCTTCGCTGCGTACAGTGAGACCGAAGCTCTGGCCTTGCGGCAGGCTGGACGGCAGACGCAGAACCGACATGTTCAAAGGCTGATAAAGCGCCCCAACACGCTGACCATTGATGGCGAAGTCCATGCGCTGTACGCCGACTTCAGCCAGTTCCAGCTGGAGTTGGCCGCCTTGCGGCAGCAGTGCACCCGACAGAGGAGCAAGGGGGGATGCATCGACACTACCGAGACCATAGGGCAGCTCGTAGAGCTTAACGCCGTCGGTGCCGAATCCGATCGCCAGGCGATTCTGCTCCGCCGCAAGAGCGGTAGTGCGCTTCGCCAGCGGCATACTACCGCCAGCGATAGGCTCACCACTGCGCGGATCTACTGCAACCAGGGCCTGGCCCTGTCCCATACGCTGCTCGACCCAGAGCAGGCCGAGGGCCCCGTAAATCTGGTTGATCTGTGTACCCGCCAGCATCTGGCTGCGCTGCTGGCTATGCAGGTCATAGCGCCACAGGTTACCTGCGGAGAGGTAGAAGAGCTGTGCACCGTTGAATATCAGTTGGCTGACTTCGACGCCTAGCTGGGCAGTCAGCTCCAGTACCGGACGCACCGCCCCCTCGCGCAGATCCACTAGGAAGACTCGGCCACTCTCGCTGAGTGCCACGACCTGCGAACCATAGGCGGACAGTTGCTGCAGGCTCTCCGAGCTAACGCTGATGGTGCGCTTGCTATCCAACTTGGCCAGGCTCGCCAGCTGCAAGCTGCCACCGCTGGCGACAACCAGATAGCCTCCCCCCACTGCAAGGTCAGCCATAGGTTGATTCCGGAATACCACCTGGGCAGCCATGCTGCTGCGGTTAAGAGCCACAACCTGCTGGCGCTGGTCCTGCAGCAGGAACCAATAAGCTCCCCCTGCGTCCACACGACTGGCTGCCTCGGTAAACGCTTGGCTCGGATAGAGCGTCGACTGCCAGCTACCCACGCCATCTTGACGCAGGAGCTGAGCACCGAAATTGTCGGCTGCCAGGAGCAGTTGGCCATCCTGCAATACCAGATCCTCGACCAGGCCGGAGGTGGCATGAGCCGCAGAACCGCTGTCATACAGGCCGTGCATCCCGGCACTGCCACGCAACGGCTGCAGAATCAGGCCGTCACTACCACCCAACCAGAGCTTGCCGGCGGACCATTGAGCCTTCGCTGAGCCAGCACTGGATAACGGCCAGGAGGCAATGCGCTGGCGGCTCGCGAGATCGACGAGCTGCATGCGGTCCTTGGACACACCCAGAATCTGTCCAGGCAGCATGAACATGCGCTCCACGCCACCGGCCATGATCGCGCTATCGCCCTTGAGCTGTGCATTCAGACGCCACAGGCTATCGTTGGCGGTCGCCACATAGATGTTCTCGCCCTGGGCGACGAGGCTCAGCAGGTCAGCCCCTTCGAACTGAGCCAGGGTCACACCGGCGGAAGAAAGGTGCAGCAACTGTTTGCCGGTCAGCACCAGGAAGCCGCCACGGTAGGCACGCAACTGACGCACGTCATCGGCCAGGCTCATAGCCTTGCTGGTGTCCTGCTTTATCTGCGCGCCCTTGACGTCGAACCAGTAGAGGTCTCGCCCGCTGGCGCCGAGCACGCGTTCACCCTGCACAGCCAGATGGTTGAGCGGAGCCGCGAGGTTCGCCTGACCGGCAGTGCGCAGCCCATCCTGCGGATCCAGCAGGGTCAGGCCAAAGCCTTTTACGCTCAACAGCAGATAGCTCTGCAGATAGTCCATGGCGGCTACTTCGCCCGGCATGCGCAGGCGCGGCCCCTGGGTGTCGAACAGCTCGGCACCACGAGTGAACCAGTAGCCGCCAATGCTCGGCAACATCGTGTCGAATGGCAGACGCTCGGCAGCAGGTTGCAGGCGCCACGCGTCGATAACAGGAGCGCTCCAGCGCTGCTCGTGGCGATTGCCCAGTTCGTCGTTGACCAGAGCCCGCACGCGCAGCTCTGAGAGGCCTTCAGGCAGCCGCAGGCCGACACGTTCGCTGCCGCTGGCCAGCAGCCGGTCGTCCTGATCCAGGACCTCCAGCGCCACGCGATAGCGAGCCAGGTCCACGCCATTGAGGCGCAGCTCCACCTGGCTGCCGGCATAGAGCTGGCTGGGCAGGCCGCTGAGCACTGGCTGCGGCATCTGCTGCAGCGGAGCCACACGCAGGTTCAGCTGTTGCTCGCTGTAATGATAATCACCGGAGAAGTAGGCGCGGGCACGCAGTACCAGGCTTTCCTGAACAGCAACCTGCGGCAGGCGCAGGCTGAACTGGCCCTGCTGACCTTGGGCGAACACGCGCACCATGCTCTGGCCGTTGAAGCTGCGTAGCTCCAGTTCGACCCAGGCCGGAGTCTCGCTGACCTGATAGCCCAGCGACAGGGCACTGCCTTCCGCAAAGATCTGGTTGTTGCCAGCACCACTCAGGGTCAGGGTCGCCGTCGGCTCATTGGGTTTGGTGTGGAGCGCCAGTTCGCGCGCTCCCGCGGCATCCTGCCACTGGTAGCGCGCCTCACCATTTTCCGGCAGCTCGATCCAGTGGAACAGCTGCTGGGCGGTGGCCACTGCCGGCAGCGACGCCCCATTGCGCTGCAGATCGGAGCCATTGGCCATGCTGCCCGCCGGGAACGTGGCTACCAGCGGCAGGCGGGCACCGGCGCTGACGACCGAGGCGTTGGCCGGGGCAAGAGTGGCGGCCTGTGTGGTCGCACTCGGAACGACCAGTTCCAGGTCGTGAACCGCAGCGTGGTCCTGCACCCGCAGCCGCAGCCCATCCAGCGAGCCCGCCAGCAACCAGGCGCGCCCCTCGGGGAAGCTTTCGCCCAGCGCGGCATCCAGCTCGCCCCGGTACCAGAACTCCTGGGCCGGCAGTACAGTCCCGCTGCTATCACGGAAGCTGACATCGGCCAGGCCAAGAGCAGCCTGGGTGGTATTCGGCAGGCCGCCCACCAGGATGCCGTTGGGCAGACGCTTGACGATGACGCTCGACATATCGGGCGCCGCCGGTGCTGCCACGGCCAGAGCCTCGACCACCAGTTCCTGTTGACCCTCGCGGCGCTGCAGCGAAGTCAGCTTGCCCGGAGCAAAGACCATGGCCTCATAGGCGCCACCCAGTGCGCCGAGGCGCTCACCATTGCGCCAGGCCTGCCAGGCATTGCCGTAGAGCGCATCGCTCACCAGCAGCCAGGTGATCTCTCCATCGAAACGCACCTCATTGACCGAGCCGGCAACAGCCAGGGGCTGCGCTTCTCCCAGCACCCAACCATCGGCGCCCTTAGTCAGGCTGCGTTGCTCGGTACCTGCCGCGCTCCAGCTGAGCAGGCGCTCACCCTGCAGGGCAAAGCCGCTGCGGTTGGCCAGAGGCAGCCTGGCGACGGACTGCAGCGCGGGCAGATCACCCCCACCCAACTGCAGCAGCTCCAGGCCCGCATCGGTCAGTACCGCCAGGCGCTGGCCGTCGACCTGAGCCTGGCGGATCTCGCCGCTCAGGCTCAGACCGACCAGCTCGGCGAAGCCTTGGGCGCTTACGGAGTAGCCGGAGAACAGTTGGCCATGGCGAATGAACAGCAGGTTGCCGCTGCCACCGACCAGATCGCCGGCGATGCCGCGCTCGATGGCTGGCTGCCAGGCGCCGGCATGCCACGACCAGTAGCGTAGGAAGTCGTCGCCATCGCGGCGAATCTGCGCTACCAGGCCAGCTCCGGTATGGAACAGTCGCAGCACGCGGCCACTATCACTGCTTTCCACGGCGCCGGTCAGCGTGTTCAGGACATAGCCGCCACCCGTGCGATTCTCGACCCAGGCCGCGGCCTGCGGATTGCCCGGCAGTGCAATCAGCAGCGTGGCGCGATGGCCCTTGTCGATGGACTCCCGACGCTGCTCACCTTGCAGGTAGCCAAGCTTGGCCAGGCTGCGCGGCGTGCTCTTCTCGTGGCCGGAGCGGTCACGCAGCACGGCATCCAGACGCAGGGAGTCACCCTCGGCACGGCTCTCGATCACCTGGCGCGCAGCATTGAATGCCAGGCGCTGCGGGGTCGCGGCACTGGCCGGGTCGAACAGGTCGATACGCGAATCACTGCTGAAGTCCGGCATGTTCGCCGGCGGCGGCGACTGCAGCCAGAGCTCGCTGCCGGCCAGCAGGGTATGCGTCGGCTGCAGATCCAGGGTCACTTCCTCGGCTATGCCGTCATCGGCACGCAGATTGAGGATGCGCTGGGCCCGCAGGGTTTGCCCCTGCCAGGCTGCCTGCAAGCGAAGGACCAGCACGCCATCGACATTCACCTGAGGCGCCGGGATCTGCAGATCCAGGTACTCGTCGTCGTTCGCCGCCCGGGTAATGGTGCGCGGGGCCGGGTTGGCCGGGTTCTGGCTGTCGCCGGCGATGTCCAGATGCAGCGTGGCCTGCTCAAGCTGGCGCATATGCACGCGCACGCCCAGCTGCTCGCCCGCATGCACGGTAAGACCGTCAGCCGGATTGACGATGCTCAGCTCCGGGGCACCCTTCTTGCCGTCATACGGCAGCAGGTTGATGCTGGCAGTCGCGCTGACCAGCCCGTTGAGGTCGATGGCGCGTGCTACCACGCGAATCGGCTGGTTGGCATCCGCCGCGACCGACACACGCAAACGACCCGGGTCGGCCAGGCGCTGGCAGGTCTGAGTTTCAGCAAAGGGATCGGCAGCCTGGCTGTCGATGCATGCCTCGACGTGGTCGATGCCATAGCGATCGGTGCTACGCAGCACGACCTCGGTGACCTCGCCGCGCGGCACGAACTCGCCATCCATCGGCGAAACGATGGCCAGTTGCGGCGGAGTCTGGTCGGCCAGTAGGTCATAACGACCCTGGAAGTACTGGTTCAGGCCCTCGCCAAGGCTGACACGTAGCTCGGCGGTCAGCGGATATGGCGCGGAGGGGCTACCCGGCAGGTCGCGCAAGCGTGGGTGGGCTTGGTCGAGATTAACCAGGCCGCTCTGCCGATCGAACGGTGCGGTGAAGTAGCTGCCATCCTGCAGGCGAATTTTGGTTTCGATCACCTGGTCGAGGTCGCCCTCGAGCTCGAAGCGCAACTTAGCGCTGGAGCTTTCCTCGACCGCTGCAGGCAGTGTGGAGAACTGGCGCAGGCGCAGGTTCGGCGTGCTGACCTGAGCATCGAAGCGGCGCTCGCTGGTATTGACCCCGTCACTGGCCCGCAGCAGCAGGCTGAAGCCCTGATACTCGCCGGTGAGAGTGAGGCTGAAGGCCTGCTTGCTGATCGAGACCCAGTCGGTCTTGTAGGTCTTGCCGCCGTCGCTGGACAGGCGATAGGCATAAGCCAACTTGTCCGCGGCCAGCATGTTGTCCTCGGCGGCTACGCCGAAGTCGTACTTGTTCCCAACCTTCAGCTGAGTGGCCTGGGTCAGCGGCTGTCCGCCCGCGAGGCTCACCTTGAGGGAGTCGGCGCGCGGCGGCAGGCGATCTTCGGCCTTGTAGATGGCCGCGTAGTTGCCAGGTTGCGAGACCTCGCCCACGGCAAGATTGCCTGCCGCATCGCGCAGCCCACTCAGGCGCACCTCATACTGGGCATTAGGCTCAAGATACGCATCGTTCTTCAGCCGCAGTTCCAGACGATTACCCATGCTCAGCGGGGCAATGAAGCGCGAACTGACATCTTCCTTAGGCTGCGGGTGGCTGTCGTAGTCCTGGAACTCCTTGATCACGCTGAAGCTGCTATAGCTCAGCGGTGATCCGGCTTCGAGAATCAGCGGATTGGCCGCATCCAGGGAGCGTACAACGCGTACCTTGGGTGGCGTATCGTCCACAACCGTCAACCATTGCGCTGGCTGGGCGTCGACCCGTTCACCGCTGGACTCGCGAACCAGGCTGACCTGGTACTTCCAGCCGGCCTGACTGGGCGGCGCGATGAAACTCAGACCGTCGCTGCCCAGGGTAAAGTCGACGCGGTTGGCGGCATTGGGCTGGATGCCCTGCTCGACCGGGAACCAGTGCAGGCTGATACCTTCAGAGAGCCCCTGGGCCTTGAGCTGTATGGCGGTGCCGCCGCTGTCGCTGACGGTCGAGGGATCGGCGCGGCCGGAAGTAACGCTTTCGATCAGCAGAGGCGCGGAAATGGCCAGCGCCACCGGCAACATCGCCCGTTGCTGCCCATAGCGGGCCTGCAAAGCGTAGAGCCCGGCCTGATCGAGCTGCACAGCAAAGCGCAGTTGGTCGCCGGCGGAATTGACCTGCAGCTGCTGACGGCCCAGTACCCGCTCGCCGATCTGCAGCTCGTCGATCAGCTGCAGCTGGCGGCCCTGCAATACATAGCTGCCTGCCTGACCGGCCAAGCCACGGTTAGGCTGCAACGCATCCAGACGCACCTGCGTCGCGCCAAAGAAGTCCGCGGAGTCAACCAGCCAGGGCAGGTCGAACTTCACTTCGCCACCCTGCAGCCAGTCGAGCGGTGCGGTCGCGATGTTCAGGCGATATAGGCCGGCAGGCTCGAATGCTGCCTGCTGAGGTAGCGTACGCAGCTCGCTGCCCTGCACCTGCGAGGCGGCGGCAATCGATGTGCCTGCCAGGTCACTTAGACGGGTGGTGGCGGTCTGCCAGGCGAAACCCGGGCCATTCAGGCGCAGGCCGATCGGCTCATCCGCGGCCGCCAGGCTCTCCGGCGCAACCCCCCAGACGTTGTTCAGCGGTAGCACGGCATTGGCATAGGAGCCGGCGCTGCGCCACTCCAGCAGGTTGCCATGCATCTCCAGTTGATCGATCTGGGCGCTGGCAGGCACCACGGCGACCGGCTTGCGGCTCAGCACGTAGGGCGCGTCCTGGTTCAGGTCATATACCTGAAGGTCGGATCCGGACTGCTGTACCAGCAGATCGCCCAGCGCGGTAACCGGGCTGGCCGCCACGCCCACTTCTCCCAGCAGGGGGTCACCGCGGCCACGCAGCAGAGCGGCACGATGCAGGACCTGCAGCGAACTGCCGCCGAGCAGGTAGACGCGACTGCCATCCCCCCACAGGCGCTGAACGGCATTCAGCGCGTGGTTGTGGCGGCTGAGCACCTGCTGCGGATCGCGGGAGCTGCGCACTTCCAGGTGGTTTTTGTAGAGCAGGTAGATGGCACGGTCGTCCAGTTCCACCTGAACCAGATCAGCAGGGGTATCGAGGGTCAATTCCTGCAGTTCGGCGCCCTGCACCTGACCATGGAACACGCGGGTGCCGGCCTTGGCCAGCAACAGGTCGCCGGCAAGCTTCAGATTCTGATAAGCAACCTTCCGGCTGTTGGGCAGCGATGTCAGCAGGCGCGGGGCATAGAGGTTGCTCAGGTCGTAGGTCCTGATCTGGGCATTCTTGTCGAGAACGGCGGCATAGCCATCGCCCAATGCGATGTCCTGTGCATCGGCATCGCTCTGCCATTTGGCCAGCAACTGCGGCTTGCTGCCGTCACGGAGACTGAACAGCTGCAGGTCCTTGAGGCTCGCCGTGAGCATCAGATCGCCTTGGCGACGGAACATCGACACACCGCTCAGCTGCGACTGCGACGGCAGATTGACTCGCAAGCTGGTGTCCGCGGCGACATCGCTGGCGAAGCCCTGGTTGCTGAGCTCCACATTCAGGATGCCTAGGGTGTCGTCCGGCACGACGAAGCTGAGCAAGTCGGAACGCTCCAGGCGGACGTCACTGCGCAGGCGGCCGTTCACCCGTACCTGGGTGGCCTCACCAAAGCCACGCCCTTGCAGGCCGATGATCTGACCAGCATTGAAAATGAAGCGCTTGTTGCTCGCCACCAGAGTGCCACTGGTACGGTTGTATTCGCCCGCTACGTCGATTCGCGGATCGGCGACATAGGTCAGCGCTGCCGCCTGGAACACTTCCTGTCCGCCCTGACGCAAGCGCAGGCCGACCAGCAGGTTACTGCTCGGCGAATTACTCAGGGCTGGCAGGCGGAAGCGCAGTTCGTTCTCGTCACGGTAGAGAATGTCGTTGGCCGGCACACGCAAGCCACCCACCTCAATGATCAGGTTCTCGCCGAAACCATACCCACGCAGGATGGCCTCACCGCCGCCTCGCCAGCTGGACTGGCGTGGGCTCAGGCTATCCAGCTGCGGCTGCTCTTCGTTATCGGCAATGAAACGGAAGCGGTAGTCGTGTCCCAGGCTGCGCTTCTGCTGGTCCCGCAGTTCGCCGGACAGCACCACTTCATATTGCTTGCCTGCCGTCAGCGTACTCGGGCGAATCACCAGGCGCCCCACACCCGCCTGGGCAATCTGGCTCGGCACCACCACGCCATCGAGGCGCAGCTGCACCAGCTGGGCGCCCTGGTCACGCAGCTGCTGGTTGTCCAGCAGTCGGTTGAACTGCACCTCGATCGCGCTGTTGCGCGGCAGGCGGCCGGCCGGCCGCGGGGATTGCGACAGGATGGCCAGATCCTGATAGACGAGGGTGTTCAGGCTGCCGCCCAGCTGGGTGGCGGACGACAGATCGTCCAGCGGGTTCTCACGTGGCTCGCCGTTGACAAAGACGAAGGAGCTGCCGGCATACAGGGCTTGGCTGCCCAACGACAGGCTGGAGACGTTGCCCAATACGCTGAAGTAGTCGCGCAGCCCGATGTTCTCGCGTACCTGGCCGTTGAGCCACGGCGAGATGTCGAACAGCTGCACATCGCCCTGGCCACCGGCAACATAGAGGGTCTGACCTGCCAGCTGCATTTGGCCGGCGAACAGGTCGCCGCGGCTGACCAGGTAGGCCAGCTTGAGGTCGGTGATCGGACTGGCGGAGGTTTCGCTGTCCAAGGCGAACAGCTGCACGGTGGCACTGTCACCACTGGATACCAGAAGCTGTTCCGGCAGCACCAGCACATCTTCCGGACGGAACCTGAAGCCCGCCGCACTGCGCGCGTCAACGCGACGCTGTACGCGGTATTCGCCACTCGCTAGCTCGATCTCCACCAGTTGGCGCTGCTCCGGCAGGGTCACCCACAGACTGGAGCCGGCGAGACGCAGGCGGCCTGGGGTGCCACCCAGCTTGGCGTTGTCCAACAGACCGAGGTCGATCAGCTTGAGCTCGTTGGTCAGGCGATAGATGCGGATGCCCTGCTGGTAGGCGACGTAGATCAGGCCGTCGCCGCTGGCCAGCGCATTGATATCGGCCGGCAAGTCGAGTTCAGTGATGCGCTCCGGCTCCGCCGGCAGGGTCAGGTCGAACTGGATCAGCTTGCGGGAACCGGCCACGAACAACTGATTGTTCGCGATGGTCATGTCGACGAAGCCGCGCGGTGCGAGGCTGGCTTCGTAGTGGTAGTACTTCTCGCTGTCGAGGAACTTCTTGGTCAGGATGACCGGATGCACCGGGTCGCTGATATCGGCCACGATGAGCCGCGCGTCCTTGCTAGTGATGCGGGACACCCGCCCCTGGTTGTCGAGCTTGTCGAAGCTGCCGCCGGTAATGGCATAGAGCAGCTGCGAGCTGGCGCTGTCGAGACGACTGATGGCGGAAATCGGCGCAGCTACTTCCGGCGGCAGGTTGACCGAGCCGGTCGGCACGCCAGTGTAGAAGTACTCTACCGGAGCTTCCGTCTGCTCGCCCTGGAACAGCAGGTTCTCCACCAAGACCTTGGCCTTGCCAAAGCTGCCTGCCGGTGCACGGACCTCGATACGGTTGCTGCTGATGACCTTGAGATCACCCGCGAGGCCTCCGGCGAAACGCACTTTCATGTGGTGGCTGAAGCCACGGCCATACAGCGTCACGACGTTGCCACCCTGTGGCGGGCCGGTCTTCGGCTGCAGGTCATCAATCTCGATCTGCGGCAACACGGTGATGCCGCCCTGGCGGATGTACGCCAGGCTCTGGTCGACACGCTCGACCTTGACCGGCAGCGATGCGCTGAAGCCACGCAGCTGCAAATCCGGGACCTGCACACGCAGTTGGTCGTCGGCAACACTGACGATCTGCTCCGGCAGCAAGCGGGTCTCGCCTATCCACACCACCAGTTGCTCGGCGGCGACGCCAAAACCCGAGCCGCGTAGCACGGCGATCTCGCCGCCGGTTGCATGGAAGTAGTGCAGGCCGGCAACGCCGTCGACTTCCCGATGAATCTGGGTCACCAACGGACGCTGGCCGACGCGGCGCTCCAGCTGCAGGACGAATGGCTGACGCAGGCCGTGACCTTGCAGGTCCAGCAGGCTCTGCCCGATCTCGATGCGCAGGCGGCCCTGGTAGTCGCCCTTGAAGCGCAGCTCGATCTGGCCGCCACGCAGGGTATTGCTACCACTCAGCTCATAGGCGGATGCCGTCAGCGGCTGGCCCTCGCCATCCAGTACCCGGATGGCCTGCGCCAGATGAGCGGCGTCGCTGTTGATCAGATTGTTGAAGGTAACCCGGACCGGCTCGTTGACCCCGATCACCGCACCATTGCCCGGAGTGCTGGACGCCACGGCCAGGTAGGGCTGTGTATTGATCTCCACCCCTTTGCCGTTACCCTGCATCACCTGGCCACCCATGCCGAGCAGCTCGCCGCTGCCCTTTTGCCAGTAGATGGTTTCGTACTGGCCCTGCGCGTTGGCTTCGAGCAGCAGATAACTGTCACCGGTGGCGACGCTGATCAGGCCCTGTTGTACCTGCAGGGATGGCAACAGCAGCGCTTCCCCGATGGATTTAGCATCGACCTGACCGCGCTCGATTGCCTGCACACGGTAGTCGAGACGCTCGCCAAAGTCCTTGAAGCTGGCCAGGTACAGCTGCTTGTCTCGCAGGAACAGCACGTACAGCTCGCCGTTCAGCCACTGCAGGTCAACCGGGGCGCCCAGCAGGTCGGCCCGCAGGCTGCCGTCGAAGGCAATGTTCGGCAGCGGTGCCGGGGCACCCAGCTCGTCGCGCCCCAGCGGCAGGAAGCGCAGGTAGCCAGTACCCAGGTCGTTGGCAGCGGCTACCGCCAGGACCCTGCGCTCGGCTTCCACGGCCACATCCAGCGCGCGGTGGTTCGGCAGCGACAGGGTGGAAACCAGCAGCGGCTGGCTGAGGTTGTTGATATCGACGACGCTGATGCCACGACGGTCGTTGGCCAGGTAGACCACCTTGTCCACGACCTCCAGCCCCAGCACCGGGTCATCCAGGCGCAGCTGCGACAGGCGGATCGGCCTCTCCCACAGGCCTATGTCGTAGACTTCCAGGCCGCCCGGCATCAGGAAGCGGTTGCTGGCCGAAGGCTGGGCACCGCCCTTGACGCCCACGAACAGCAGGTCCTCTATAGCCTGGACGGCGCCAATCTGCATCGGCGGATAGTTTGGCAGCACGACGCCGAGGCCCTTGGGCAAAGTATAGGAAAGGGAGCCGACCTTGATCTCGCGCACGTTGGCGCCCGAGGGGATGCGCAGGAAGATGTCGTAGATGTCCGGATCGATCACGCCGGGCAAGGTGAAGGTGAAGGCCGTCTGAGTCCGCACGTCATCCTGCAGGTCGATGGTGCTCACACCCGCAGCCTCGTCCAGCGGGCTGCGACCGGTGTAGATCTCGGTATCGCCATGACGAGCGCGCAGCACCACGCGGGTACCCGGCATCAGGATCTCGTGGCTGGCCCCGATGGAAACCCTCTGGCCGCCCTGCTTGCCCGCGGAATCCGGCGAGACAGTGAACTTGACCTGGTTCAGCGGCTGCTCCGCGCCGACCAGCAGCGCCCCCAGGTAATCATCACGCAGGCCGCCGTCATCCAGGCGCAGGTGCCATTGTCCCGGCGACAGCGGCAGCAGATCGAGCGCATGGGCGGCGATCTCCAGCCGCTCGGTACTGACCCACTGAACCTGGATCGGGTACTGGTTGATATAGGCCTTCACCGACGGCGAGAAGCCGGAGCCATGGATCACCACGGTATCCTGCGCGCTACGGTGGAAGCTGGCGTTTTCCAGGTACTTGATCCGCGGCTGACTGGCACCTTCGGGGGCGATGCGGAAGTCGACCTGATAGGGCGCCCACAAACCACCGCCGCGCAGGTTGCGCGCGCCGCCCAGTTGCAGGCGCAGCTGGGCTCCTGGCTTCGGCGTGAAGCGTAGCGCGACATGGCTGGCCGACTGGCCGTCACCGTTCAGCGCTTCGACGACCGGCGCCGCCAACGGCGGCGCACCATCGGCAAGCTCGCTGAGCAGAAGGGCCCCTTCCGCACGCAGGGATTCCAGGGTCACGGGCTCGTTGAAGGTCAGCTGCAACGCCTGCTCGCCGGCAGCCAGGACACCGCCCTGCTGAACGCTGGCCGTCATCACCACGGCGCCCGGCAGCTCCAGCAGCGTCAGTCCCTTCTTGCCCGAGCCTGCGACCAGGCGGTTGTTGAACAAATCCAGCGCCTCGATGCGCTCGACGTTGCCCGCGGAGATCACTCGCGGTTGCAGCGGCTGGCGAATATCCAGCACCACAACGCCGCCATTTTCTGCGGCCACAAACAGCAAGCTGCCGGCCAGGTGCAGGCGCAGACCGCGACCAGGTATGGACTGCAACTGCTCGTCGAGCGACACATGCACGCGCTCCAGCGGTTGATCCCGGTTGACGATCTCCAGGCCACCGCTGCCCAGCGCCACCAGCAGGTAGCGGCCGTATACCAGGGCATCCTGCGGGTTGGCCGTGAAGTCATAGCTGCGCTTCTGTGCCGGGTCGAACAGGTTGACCGACTCTATGCTGCCTGCCGTACCGTCCTTCGCCTGCACCAGCGACTCGTCCCAACCGGGGCACATCACCCAAGCAGCGCTGCGAATGACACCGCCGGCCATCAGCCAACCGTCGTTGAGACGCAACAGCCCGCTACCCTTGATACCAACGGACGCCGCGACTCGTATAGGGTCTTCGCCATCACGATAGTTGAGGGCCATGAGCGACTCGGGGAGGGAGTTGCCGATCTTGAATGCGCAACTATTCGTGTCTGGCGGATCTGCATTTATCGAGGCATCCGCCGCAAACAGACCATCCCCCTGCTTGAGTACACGACTGACAGGATTCTCCAGTACTTCCTCGTCGATCACCTGCAGGCCGTTCTGCTCGTCCAGATTAAGGCGTGCAACACCCCCCAGCCCGCTGGCCACATACAGCCGCTTGCGCCAAGTATTCTCCTCCCACTCCTCTAGCGGCTGAATCTGCAACGAATCGAAGCCTACACGGAAATCTTGGGCGGCCTGGACATCGAGCACTCGCTGCTCCTCTGGAGTCGGTGCCCAGTTGCCTGTCGCCAAGAACTCACGGGAAATACGCTCGTTGATCTTCAGCGCCTGCATCTTGAGATCGATACGTCCCGGCTCGCTTGGCAACGCCGGCGAGCCACCGACCAACAGGGGCTGGCTGGGGTTCTGCACGGAGAATGCAGCGGCACGGTAGTTCTCTGGCAACCAGCCGCCGATGGGCAGGGTGTACTTGCCGTATCCATCGGTCATGTAGCCACCGTTGGTCAGGGCAACACCGGTTTCCTGGTCGATCCACAGATCGCTGGGATAGATCAGCGACGGATGCAGCTCGGACAGCTTGCGCAGGCCATAACCGAAGCTCTTGTCACCGCTAATGCGCGACTGGTTGCCATAGCGATCCTCGGCCAGCACTTCGACCTTGCCTGGCGCGCCGCGCGGAGTGGTCACCCGCATGCGGGTGCTCGACAGTACCTCGATACGCCCGACCGGCATACCGCCGAAGCGCACCTTGAGACCATCCATCACGCTGTTGCCGGGCTCAAAGCCATCGCCGAGCAGGGTAACCGAGGTTTCGCCGCTCACAGGCCCCCAGAATGGCGAGAGCTGATCCAGGCGCACCGGAGCATCCACCAGCAGGGCTCCCTCGAGGACAGCCTGTTGGACCACGCCGTCGCGGACCGCCGCCACTGTCAGGTTGTACTGACCGGCATGCGACATCGCCGGCACGCTGACGGTCAGCACCGCAGGAGCGTTCTCGCCCTCGCGACTGAAGCCCTCGATCTGCGCCGCCTGGTCGCCTACATAGACATGGACCTGTGCCAGGTTTTCCGGCAGGCCGCGGGCACTCACCGTTACCAGGCTGGCCTGATCGCGCGCCACCCTCCTCGGTACCACGGCTTCGATCGACAGCGCGTCGGCACGGGCGCCGCGATAGGTCAGAGAAATGCGCTGATCCTGTGCCAGACGCTGCAGCACCAGCGGCTCTCTACCAGGAATAGGCTTGATCGAGGCTAGACCGGCCTTAACCAGCAGGGTCAGGCGATCGCCGACCTGCAGGCGCGCGGCGCTCGCAGCATCCAGCACTAGCTTGGCATCGTTGCTTGTGATTTGCGTGGTCGCGGCCAGCACATCGCCCTGCGGGCCCAGCACGCTGAAATGCTGTTGATTCGCCGGATACTGATCAATCGCCTTGCTGAAGCGGGCAATGACCTGCAGGCTGCCGTCGGGCTGACGGTCGAGAATACCGTTGCGCGGGTCCACCGTATGCAGGCGCAACAGAACATCCGGCATCACCTGCACGACACTACCGTTGGTCTCCACTCCGCCACCGAGCACGGAATAGGCATCCGCCACCACGCTTTCCACCGTGCCGCCGGTCGGTGCATTCAGGCTGCGCCCCGGCTGCGGGCGTAGTGGATCAGTGACGTCGATGGTCAGGATGCCCTTGTCGCCGCGTGCGACGTAGAGGGTGTTGCCATTGAAGTCGAGGTCATAGACATAACCGATGTCGTTGACCCGCGCGACTATGCGCGGCGCACTCGGCTCCTGCAGGTCGACTACGGCAACGCCGCTCGCACCGGCAGCCACGTAGGCGAAACGGCCCTGCAGAGACACGCGGGTGCCTGGCAGGTCGAGGCTGGACAGCTGGCGCAGGCCGCTCTTGTCCTGGCGGAATACATAGAAGCCGCCGCTGCCGTTGGCCTCGGCAGTGACCAGCCGGTTGCCGGAGACATTGAACTCACCACCTACCCCGACCAGAAGTCCCGCATCCCCTGCCGTGGCATCCTGAGTCGCCACATCGAGCAGCGGTAGGCTCGGATTGGCGGCCAGGCTCTCGACCAGGTAGGTCTTGTTCGGCAGGAAGGAGTCGACTATGCCGATGCCCGCTTCGCCCATGCCCAGCAGCACCCGGGCATTGCGCACACGCAGGCCGCGTACCAGCTTGCTGGGCAGCTCGAGGGAGCCAAGGATGGTGCTGTTGGCCGGATTGACTTGGTCGAAGGCGACAGTGAACAGACGTGCCTCTACAGGCTTTCCGTCGCCGCCCAGCAAGACACCCGTGATGTAGGCACGATCACTGCCACGCTCGAAGAACGACTCAACACCCAGCGCAATAAAACCGTCTGGCAACACGACCCTGGAAACAATGCGATCGTCACTCTTATCGCCATTCCGATCGATCATGCCTAGCAGAGTATCCGGGTTGGCGACCTGATCGCCGGCGTTGATTCGATACACCAGCACGCCAGCAGTGCCCTGGGCCGCGAACAGGTAGCTGCCGGTGGGGTCCAGGGCAAGGTCGTAGATGCGGCCCTTGTCACGGATCTGTGCCTGTGGCGACTGCTGATAGGTGAAGGCCTGACGCAGCAAGCCCTGCTGCCCGTTGCCGTTCAGCTTGACCAGAACATCAACGGTACCGAGCGAGCCCGCCGGAGTGATGACCTCAATCGTCTCGGCGTCGAGCACCTTGTACTGGCTCGCCTCCAGTTCGCCGAACAGCACCGACATGGCACCCGGGTCGCTGCGGAAGCCCTGGCCCTTGATCAGGACACGGGTGCCGCCATTGAACGAGCCCTGAGCAGGGCTCAGCGAACGCACCAGCAGTGGCTCAACGAACTGCACCGCCCCGACCTTGGACACCTTGCTGCCGTTGCCGGCAATGACCTGCATGCTGGCCGGTCCCGGCAGACTGGCAGGAGCCTGCACGCGGAAGCGTGCGCGACCATCGGCCAGCTGCTCTAGAAGCGTCGCGCCGGCGACCTGTCCAGACAGGCTAAATTGTGGCTGGCCGGTGCTGCCGGAAAGCACCACTTCCAGGTCGCCACCAACAATGTCCAGCGTGCCGGGTGTGACGCTTTCGATGGAGACCTGCGGGCCAGCTGCCAGGCCAGTACGGAAGCGAATGGCATGCTCCATCAGCCCACGAGTCCGACGGCTGGCGAGATCACCCTTGAGAATGATCCGATAGCCGCTGGCGGCAGCCAGATCCTGGTCCGGAATAAGGCGCAGAGAGCGCTGGTCAACACTGCGTTCGATGGCGAACGATACCTGCTCGGGGCTCTGCCCAGCCTGTGCATCGCGCTGCAACTGGAGGTACTCACGTAGCTCGTCGTCATCGAACTGAGTCAACGGGCGAGTGAAATGCAGCTCCAGGGCACTATCCAGCGGAACGCCTTCGCTCTGGTCGCGAGGGAGACTGCGGACCAGCTCCAGTGTCAGCAGATCGATCATGCCCAGGCGGGAGATCGTCGGCTCATCGCGCCGCCCACCGGGCGCGAACGGAACCGCAAACACCCCGATGCCCTGATCCGTTACCAGTAGCGGAAGGCTTTCACCAGCTTTGCTGAGCAGGCCGCTGTTACGCTTCAGGCAGCGGTCCGGCAATACCAAGGCATCCAACAAGGAAATATTGTCCGGGCGGCTGAAATCATAGAAGCCTAGGTAGCCACCAGGGGACTCCATACACTTCTCAAGAGGCACAGAAGCCGTGGTCAAGCCAAGCCAGGTGGTGGCCTGCGCATGAATGCCCCTGCTGGCACCCGGCACGCTGAAACCGCCTGGTTCGTATGCTCCGATCTCGCGGACATAGGCAGGGCGACTGGCATCGTAGAGCTTCAGGTCATCGCTGCCGACATAACGACTGCCATCGGCACTCAGACCGAAGAAGCCGCTAGCCTTGCCATCGCCCAGCTGCGGCAGCGACGGCTTGCTCAGGTCGAAGGCGACGCGACGCGAACCATTGACCACATGCAGGGTGTCGCCGACCACAGCGATATCCTGCACATCATCCAGATTCCGGACCTGACCATTCAGCGTTGCCTGGGAGATACGGCGGATCACACTCGGGCGCAGCGGGTCGGCAAGGCTGACCACCGCAACGCCCTCCTTGCGACCGGCCACCAGCGCCAGCCCCTGATGAACCACGACCTTCTGCACCACCTCGTTGAACGGCAGCGGCAGACTGAAGCGGATTCCACGGTCCTTGCCCGGCGGCTGCTCAGTCAGATCTTCCGGGTCGCGAATTTCGCGATCGTAGACCAACAGCAGACTGCGGCCTTCGTTCTCGGTATTCAGATAAGGGAAATCGTAACCACGCGCCGCCACATAGAGCTGCTTCTCGGCCAGCGCAATGGCGCTGGGCTGCAGATCCTGGGGCAGGTTGTAGTAGCCGAGGCCATGACGCGGTGCGGCCTGATCAATCCGCGACGGATCGTACTTAACCAGGCTGATCCAGCCCGGTGCATAAAGGTGCTGGAACTCTTCCAGACTGCTGAGCGAACCCGGCGCTGGAACCTTGTCACCCAGTTCGCCACGGCCCAGCACGTAGACCATGCGCAGATCGCTATCCACGGCCAGGTCGACGATGTTGCCCGGCGGCAGCTTCAGCGGATCAGGTACGTAGTCGGTCAGCCCACCGTTCGCCAGTATCTTGAGCCGCTTTTCAATGGTATCCCGGGACATCGGTGGCTCGCTCTCGAGGCCACGATCCATCTGCAGGCGACCGTAGAACAGCGCATTGCGCTGAACATAACGGCGACCCAGCTCGTCGGATAGCTCAATGTCGATGAAGCCGCGGTAACCGCCACCCTCGTCATCCCGTAGATCCGGCACCACCCAGTTCATGCGCTCGCCACTGTAAAGGCGCAGCTCGGCCGAGCCGACCTTGAAGGTCTGGGCACTACCCGGCTCACCGCTCTTGTAGGCGGTCAGAGTCATGCCGGCATGGAAGCCCTTGCCGACCAGCTCGACGCGGTCGTTGCTGCCGCTCTGCTTGGCTCGTACCACCGCCGGCGTCAGGTGGGAAATCGACAGTTCGTCGACGAAGACGAAGCCACCCAGCACGGTGTCTGTCAGGCCGCCCTCGGTCTGCAGCATGACGGTGGCAGGGCCCGGGTAGTTCGGTACGGTCTTGGCGTACAGCGCCACTACACCGGTCTCGGCATCCACCTCGCGGCGATCGACCACCAGTGGCTCGCCACCGACCAGCAGGCGCGGCTGGTCGCCGAAGTGCAGACCGCGCACGACCAGCTCCGTACCGCCACGCACGTCGCCGACATTTATGCAGGCACCACGCTCGCGGCTCTCGCGGGTACAGATGCTCTGGATGTCCGGATAGAGGGCATCTGCCGGAGCGGTAGTGAAGCTGAATAGGTAATCGGCGGCCATCGGCTGGCCGGTAATCGGAGTCAGTCCCTGCTTCACCCGCACGAAGTAACGTTGCCGCGGCAGAAGACTCTGGCCTTCCTTGCGGGTCAGCTGGATCCGGCGCTTGGTGACATCGGTGCCGCGGGCGGCAAAGGACAGGTCGAACTGCGCGGTGATGTCGCGACCGATCTGCGCGTCACCCTCCAGCACCTGCACGAAGTCGCCCAGTACGGTGCTGTCCGGCACCACAGCCGACAGCTCGATGAGGATTGCCGGCAGCTGGGTACTGACGTCGTTCTCGCCGTACTGCGGGCTGTGCTGCAGAACGGTCAGCGCCGGCAGATCAATGCGCCCGATACCGCCCTTGCCGGCAGCGACCTGGATGCCGCCACGGGCAAGGGTTACGCCGCGCACGGCGAAGTCGTCGGCGATGGCGTTGCGCCGCAGCATGACCGGAACGCTGGCGTCCAGGCCGCTCTCGCCGACGCGGGCCAGGTCGATGATCTGCACCAGGCTCTGGGTCGGTCGGTCCGACTGATCGGACAGCAGTTGGGTGACGTAGGCCAGATTGCCGGACAGGTGTACGTCGTACAGACCATCAGCGGCCAGGTCCGGGCGATGAGGCCCTACCTCGACCACCTGGGCCAGGCGCGGCTGGTCCGGCTCGCTGATATCGATACGCGACAGGCGAGCGCTGTCGCCGCCACCCGCCATGTCGGTGACAAACAGCTGGCTGCCGACCAGATGCAGGCGGTTGGCCACGCCAAGGGTATCGACACGCGCGACGATCGGCATGGCCGGCGTGCTGAGATCGGCCACCACCACGCCCTCTTCGGAGGCAGCGATATAGGCGTAATGACCGCGTACCTTGACGTCACGGGTGAAGCCGTTGGGCTTGATGTAGCCGACGTGGTAGGGCGCGCTCATGTTGCTGATGTCGACCACCTGCACGCCGCCGTTGCCGTTGGCCACCAGCGCCAGATTACCGCTGCGGGTGAGACCGTAGACATCCGGGTAGGGCATGTCCACGCGCCCCATCAGCAGGTAGGGCAGACCGAACTGGCCGTCGCCGTTCTTCTGGCCGAACAGAAGCAGCTCGCCGGCATCGTTGTCGAGGTAGAGGGCCCCGGAGCCTTCGCTCGGTCGGTCACCGCCGACCCAGTCCTTGCGGATCTCCTGCTCCATGCTGTTGATGAAGGAGCATTCCGGCGTTCTCTCTCCGCAGGCGCCGCCCTTGAGTCCGGACTTGGCCGCCAGCACGATGTTCTCGTCCGAGAGCAGTTCGCCGATGCTGCCGCTGAACATCTCGGCGGCACCATTGAGCAGTGGTGAGAAGGCGAAGAAGTCGCCGCTCTGGTTGCTCTGTGTCTCGTCGACCGCATCCATGATGAAGATACCGGTACGAGCGGGCGGCAGCGGCTTCTCCAGCTCATCCTTGCCCAGCAACCCCAGGCCCTGCTCAATCCGCAGCGGGTCGACGCTGGACCAGGCGGCTAGCATGGCGCCGCTGCGGTCGAGCGAGCGGTACTGATCCACGGCGGTGTAGTGCACGGTCTTGGCCGCCTGCTGGTTGCCCAGCGTGGGGGCGATGAAGCGCCGCTCGCTGAGCGGCCAACCCACTTCGTGGAAGGTCTCGCGCTTCACCGTGTGGTTGGGCGTGACCACCTTGGTCAGGACGTACAGCCGCTCGTTGCGCAGCCCGGTACGACGCAGCACGTTGCCCTGGCTGAAGTCGGCCCAGTAGACGAAGTAGTGCTTGTCCGGCTGACTCACCGGGGTCTTGTCACCAGGCGTGCGGGCGTCATCGCGGAAGAGCTTGAGCGGGTACTCGTCGGCCACCTTCCATTCGCCGCTTTCCGTCTGGTACTGACGCTGCCAGAGCATGCTGACGTCCTGGATGGCGCCGCCCATGTCCTCGATGCCCACCACCGCGCGCAGGCTCTCGCTCATGGTCAGGACATCCTTGTCGATCGGTGCCAGCACCGATACGCGCGGCACCACCGTGTCCTCGAGCCGACCAATGCGCACGGTCTGGGAGGCGCCGGCCTGCCCCAGCTGATCGTAGGCCACCGCCTGCACGGTGAAGCCATTTACGCCAGCCGGCGCGGGAATCACTGCCTGGTAAACGTGATCCTGGGCATGACTGCCGGTCTGCTGGCCGTAACTCTGCTCGCTGCTATAGACCGGCAGGCCGTTAACATAGAAGGTCACCCGGTCGATGCCATCCGGACCCAGGTCGTCGAAGGCTTCGACGAAGACCTCCACGTCCTCACCGTCGATCACAACGCTGTTGTCGTTGTCCGGTTTGACGATGCGCGCCTGCGGCGGCTGGTCGGCCTTGATGGTCAGGCTGCCCGGCAGATCGACCATGACCGAGTCGTAGCCATCCAGATCTCTAGCCTGCGCACGGAAGCGCAACACCTGTCCGACGCGCTCGTTGGGCACCTTGAAGTGGAACTGGAAGGGAGCTGCTGAATCCACGCCCAGCGCCTGGAATTCCGGCGGCGCATCGGCCGGACCTATTGAATAGAACAGCGAGGCATTCTGCACACCGACTTCCGGATCGCTGGCCTGCACCTGTATCACCAGACCACGGCCCTCGGTGATCTCCGTCACCGCTCCCATGGCGAAGCCACGTGCGTCCAGGAGCTTGATCGCGTTCACTTCCGGGCGCTGGTTACGGCGCAGCGTCACGACAATGCTTTCGCGCGTCTCGTTGCCCGCCGCATCACGCGCGGTAATGCGCAGCTGCATCGGCAGCGCATCCGGCAGGTTGTCGGTGCGACCCAGATAATCGGCGATGGCGTTCAGTGGGATGCTGCCGATGAACGGCTGGCTGATCAACATGCGGTCCATGACCCGCTCGTTATCGGCGTAGGTTCCGTTGCCATCGCGATCGACATACAGCCCCAAGCTGACGGAACCCACCCGGACGTTGTCGCTGACTTCCAGCTGATAGGGCAGAGTGCGCTTCTCGGAGACGCTGGCACCGGTGGCGACCGGCAGCTTGACCAGCATTTCCGGCGCCTTGATGTCCTTGAATACCTTGACCCGAATAGGGCGAGCCGTGGCGACACTACGCGGCTGACCCGACGCGCGGATCTCCAGGGTGCTGGCCGTCAGCTGAAGGTCGGCACCGGCCTGACCATAGGGGATCTCGACCAGAAACTCGTAGGGGAAGACCATGTCGGTGAAGCTGCGATCGCCGCCCTTGAGGCCCGCGACGTTCAGCACGACCCGGTCCACACCAACATCGTCGACCGCGTTAACCTGCACCAGCATCAACTGGCCTTCATCGACCTCACTGTTATCCTTGGGCTCGCCAATTACCACGCTGGGCGCCTGGTCCTGGACGATCTCGACCTCCAGCTCCTCTTCAGCACGGTGAGCATCCAGATCGCCGTGGGCGACACCGTAATTGTCGACCGCCTCGATGCTGAGGTGTACTCGGTTGGCAGCCGGATTGGCCGGATCGAAGGCCGGGACAGGTACGGAGAAATTGAAGGGCGCGGCGCGCAGGCGCATCTCGTACGGCACCTGACCATTGCCATAGGTGGCCCGCAGGTTCACGTACTCGATGGCGACATCATCGAACGCCTTGACGTTGACGTACAGCGGGTTGCCTTCAACCACCTTGGCGCCGGCCAGCGGCTCAACCACGTCCATGATCGGACGCTCGTCTACCCGCACCGGGAAGCTCACCTCGCGCGCCTGGCTGTTGGCAGCATCGAAGGCTTCCACCCGCACCCAAACATCGACGCGGCTGACCTCGTCGTGGGTCAGGCCGAAGATGCCCAAGATTTGTTGCAGTCGGTCTACGTGCAGGACCTGGTTGTATTCTGGCGAGTCGATGTTGAGGGTGGTGACCGGCTCGTAGTCTTCGGCCGGTATGCCGGCGATATCGCGCTGGAGGACGAAGTCCTTCTTGACGTAGGAGCCGTCGCGCTTCAGTACACCATAAGCTCGCGACATCAGCAGTCGATTGACCTTGACGTTGTCATACGCCTGCACGGTCAGGGTAAAGTCACTATCCTCGATCGCGCCAAATCCGACTTGCGGGCGCTTGATCAGGGCCTCTGGCTTAATGGTATCCGCCGCCACGTTGAATGCGCGCTCGGACAACCCTACGGCACCATCGGCATCGGTGATCTGGGCCGTCAGCTTGAGCTTCTCGTTATGACGGATCAGCCCCTGGGGGACCTCAAGCACGAAGGTGCGCTCCAGGGCATAGGGGCTGTTTCTGCGGCCGTAGTCATCGGCCAGGGAGGCATCGTAATGCGCCTGGAAGCTGTCGTGGATACTGGCAAAGGCGCTGTCGATGGCATGCTCGCCCCCCGCAGCCGTCGGCTCCTTCTGCGACAGCACTGACAGCGGTACACCGTTGGCAAAGACCCGAAGCTTACTCGGATCCAGCAGGCGATCATCCGCAGCCGCCAGACCGACTCGGATACGGAAGGTACCAGCAGCGATGTCCTGGTCCTCCGCAGGCGCAGTGATACGCACCTCCGGAACCAGGTTCACCTGCGGGTGGATCAGCATGGAGCGCTGGCTGACATGACCGTAAGTATCGGTGAGTTCGACGCGATACTCGGTTGGCTCGGTTTGGTCGAACTGGATCTCCGCCTTGTCCTGGGCCTGCAGCGGTGGCGACTCCGGGCAGGGCGCCGGGAAGTCACGGCTATAGACCACAGCACCGAGCGAGCCGTCACGCTTGAGACGCAGCACCTTGAAAGAAGCCAGGCCGGCATCGTCACGCAGATGGGTATCGAGACGGAAACGCTCGTTGGTGCGCACCCAGAACTCGCCATAATTCAGACGCGAGGGCTCGGTGATTACTTTCTTGTACTGGCCACCGACTAGATAGGTATTGAAGCCCTTGAAAGTCAGCTCGGGCTTCTCGTTGGCCTGCAGCGGATAAACCATGCTGTGCTCGCTGCTTCGCCCGCTCCAGTCCTCTGCAAGCAGGGTCAGCTCTAGCTCACCACTGTCGAGGGGCTTGGGCACCCGGTAGGGCAACACCCAACTCTTCTGACCGAAGTTAACCCCAAGCTCGTGCACCGTCCGGCTACGGTTCTCCAGGAGGCGCAGGCTCTTCAGGGCCTGACTGTCGTCGGCGAATTCCACGCCAAGACTGAGCTGCTGCATGGGTAGCACCACGGTGCCCGGTGCCGGTGACAGGATTTTCGTGGTAGGCGCCTGCTCGTCCAGCACCAACGGCTGTTGCAGCAGCGGTTGCAGCGACTGGGCGCCACGCTCTAGGGAAAGCCTGTCAACAGCATGGCCAACCAGGGTCACAATGTTGCTGGAGCCCTCAACTGGAATCGGCATAAGCTGCGCATGGCGCGCACTACTCGAGTTCTGGTAGCCGCTACCCGCATACTGTATGAACGCGGTTTCGGTACCGTCCTGCAGCAACAGGCTCAACGCGAAGCGGCCACGGGCCCGGCTACCGGCTGCGGTCTGCAGATCAGCATCCATGGATTCGCGCACATTGAACTGCAGCTCACGGATGAAGGTTGGAACACCGGTGCTGGCTCGCAACACCATGCGCGTGGTGTTCGCATTGATCAGCGCGCCGAGGTCCAACTCACCATTGATGGCCTGAACTTCGCGAATGTCGGGCCGCACCTGGCACAGATCGCGCGAGAAGATCTCCACGGCCCAACTCATGGTCTGGTTGCCCAACTTCAGCTTCAGCTTCTCGGGAGTGATGCCAGCCATATCGCTAGTAAACAGAAGGCGGTCGCCGTTCACGCTCAGGTAGGGCTTCTGGTTCAGCAGCAGCTCACCCTGCCACCCCAGGGCCTCGGGATAAGCGAAGTCGATCTGCGCACGATTGCGGCTCGCGGCGCTGTCGTAGACCGCCAAGCCCCTCAGATCGCGCTGCTGATTCAGACCGCGCAGCGAGCTGAGCAGTAACAGATGATCGATGGCATCCTTCTGCCGACTGGAGCTGTAGTCGTCTTCCACTTGCAGGTTGCCACGCAGCGGCTGGCCACGCTCCTGCTGCTCTGCGGGCAGGCCATCACGCCAGGACAGCGTGGGCGCCTTATCCTGATGAATCAGCAGGCGACGGGTCTGCTGGCTCTCGTTGCCGACCAGATCTTTAGCCTTCACCACCAGCGTCAAAGCAATGGGCTCGCTCGTCGGACGATAGCGGCCGATGTCCAACACCAGTGGATCCTGCCTGCCATGCGAGGGAATGCTAACCTGAGCACTACCTACGCCACTGGCGCTCGCCAAGACCTCGTCTCGCCCCTGATCATCCAGCAAGCGTATCTCGTAGGAGTCGACCTCGGTTTCATCCTGCAACGAAACCTTCAGCTCCGCCGCCTGGCGCTCGAAGAGTTTCTCGGCCGGGGACTGGATAGTGATGCTAGGCCCCGCCTCATCAGCCAGGATACGCAGGTTAAGCGGAGCTGTACGCGCTTCATTGACACCACGATCACGAGCCCGAAAGACAAGCTGCACGACCTGACCGGCATAGCGGCGAGCAAGATTCACGGGTACGCGCAGCCGTGCATTGAAGTCAGTAAAGAAACGCTCGCCGGCAATAATGGCCCCCAGAGTTCCGGGATTGGGGATCTTGATGGTTTCGACACGATCCTTACGGCTGAACACCTCCCAGACCAAGCCATGCTCTTCTTGGGTCTGAGGGTCTACCAGGATGGCGTCGACCACATCTATATAGCGGTTATCTCCCGCGCTACCCTGCACCTCGAAGCTCTTGCCAGGCTCCAGGCTGAAATCGCTAACGGGCCTGTTGATCTGCAGCGTCGGCGCCTCGACATCGTCGATGATCTGGATATCGAACAGCACCTCACTGCTCTGCCCGACGCTATCGACCGCGCGAGCCCCCATGATAATCGACGGCTCAAGTTGAGTTGGTACACGCAGAGCGGCACTGGCGTAACCTTCACGCTGCAGAACCGGGTCAGCGCCACTAACGGTATGCAGCACCTTGGTTTGAGTGCCTTGGCGCTGGAAGAATTCGACTCTGGTCAGCTGTCGATCATCCAACGCCAGCACCTGAGCCGTGAAAGCCTCGCCCTCATAAAGCCGGGCGCCGGGAGCAGGAAGGCGGACACTCAACTGCGGGGGCATGTCGCGCGCGACATCAAAGCGCCAGAGGGTAACTTCGGCCTCGTTACCGTACTGATCACGGCCGCGCAGTTCGATAACCAGTTCCTCACCCTGCTCCGGCACCTTGAGCGAGAAGGAGCCGTCGAAACTGGCACTCTGGATAGCGGTGTTGTTGTAGAGGCTGGCTCCCCCGCTCAGGGCCTGCATTGACACCAGCTTGGTGTCATCCACGCCACGCACCTTCACCTGCACCGTATTACCAGCGTAAAGGGGTGCTCCCTGGATCGGCGAGACCACGGCCAGGCGAGGCCCCAGCGTGTCAGCCATGACCTGTAGAGAAATTTCCTTGACGTCACCACGCTGGCCGCCGTCATCCACGGCAGCCACCCGCAAACGCAGCTTGCGGTCCTGGTTACCTAACGCCAACGGCGTGAGGTCGATGTTTAGCTTGTTGACGGTCTCCGGCCCGGGAATCAGCCCGGATTGGGCATCAAGGCGCCGCTCCCAGAGCGGAGCCGCACCGCCTTCTGCCCATAGACTCACTTCCAGAGCATGTACAGCCCGGTCGTCGCGCGCAACGATGTCGGCAACAAGACTGTCTTGGCTATAAAGGCGGGTCTGTGCCGGACTGATCGCTCGCACTTCCGGCTTACTGTCATCCTCGATGCCAATCAGCACCTCCAACTCGGAGTCGTTGCCGATCTTGTCAGTCGCAACCGCCCGGATCGGGTAGCGGTCATAGCTCACACCGTCTAGATGTTTGAACGCCGGAGCCGCAACGACTTTCAGGGTCGAAAAGGCTTTCAATGCACCGGGAATGGCCTGCACCAGAAGCTCACCATCAGTACTGCTCAACTTGTCGTTGAGGTCGCCGGTGAGCACATAGCCCAGACCATCCTGCTTCTTCAAACCATAGAGGTCCAGGCGCTCGACACCGACATTGTCATAGCCGGTCAGCTTGAGAACGAAAGTACTGTTCTCTATCACCGGAGCGAGGTCGGAACCAGCGTCGCTCACTGTGATGCTAGGCGAAGCCAGATTAATGACTGGATCGTCCTCGTCCTTACCCAAAGTGGCATTGACCACCGGGCTACGCGCCATCTGGCCAGCGCTATCGAAGGCTTCGGCATGCACCGCCAAAGGAATTTCGTTCTCGACGCCACCCGGAGTCTGGTAGATGGTCGCGAAGGGCGCCTTCAGATCACTGCCAACCAGCTTACCGTTGACGTAGAAATCCACTTGACGCAAAGCCAGGTCATCTGAGGCATTGGCTCGCAGCTCCACTGGCTGACCGGATACCAAATGAGCCCCCTCAACGGGGTAGCTGAGCGCAACGCTCGGCGATTGGTCACCCTTGACCGGCAGCAGCAGTCGCTCAGAGCGATTGACCTGCTGGTGCTGGTCGGCCACCTGCCCACGCAACTCTAGAGTGCGACCGAGCCATTCCTGCTTGATCGGCAGCTGGAAAGTGTGGCTGACGCTACGCGCGCCAAACGCATTGCCATCATAGCCTTCTCTCTGATGATGGAACGACTGCACCTCCTCACCGTCCACAAGCAGGAAGATATCTGTACCACCATCCAGCGTATCGTCACTGGCCTCAACCGTGACAGAAACAGTCTGCCCAACGGTTGCCTGCCCCCCCACTGCCGGCTGGGTCAGCCTCGCAATAGGCTTCTGGTTCTCCAGCACCCGCAACAGTCGCGCAGGAGCATCTTTTACTCCGCCATTGCGGCTATGAACCCGCGCAGACAAACCGACACTAGTCTCGCGCAAAGAAATATCAGGAATAGGCAAGTCGGCCTGCCAGAGTTCAAACAGCTCTTTCTGCTTGGGATCGCGGGGCATCGGCCGTTGATCAAGGGCAGGGAAGCGACTTTCGCCGACCTTGCGCCCATCCAAAAAGAACTCGACCTGATTAATGCCACTCTGGTAATTGCCACTCATCATCGGCCCCAGATAGGCGCTGATCGTGGCACGGACCTTACTATTTTCTATAACACGCTGCGCATCAATCGGAGCCTCGAATTCGAAAGCCGGCACTTCCGGCTTATTCTCCGCAACGACTCTAACCACACGTTCCGAGGTGCTCTGGCTCTTGCCGCTGCCATCATAAGCAACCGCTCTAACACGAAGGTTGCGCCCCTCCAACTCTTGCTCAATTGGCAAACTCAGAGCGTATGGAGGAATAAGCCGACGACCCACCATGGCATCATCAAGCCAGAACTCGACACTTCCCACCGCCACATCATCTTCCGCCTCGGCGACCAGCATCAGAACCGATCCAACCGCCACAGTTGCTTCGGGGGAAATTCGAACAGTCGGCGCTGCGTCTTGGGCAGCAACCAGCAGGTCAGCACCAATCTCCGGGTAACGCTGCAGTCGCGCCCGGACCTTTAATGGATTCTGCTCTGGTATCTGCGCTCTGGCCAAAAGGTCATGAACCTCATTGACCTGAAGAACTGCGTCACTACCAGCAGGCAACTGCAACTCGACCGCCAGCCCGTCGGGCAGCGGAGCCTCGCTACCATCATCGAATACAGCCAGTAGTTGCGGCAGTTTCTCGAAACTGTTCAATCGAGGCAGCGTCAGCGCCCGACCAATATCCTGACCAGCAAAACGCAGCCCTGTCAGGCGGCGACTGAAGTCAACACGTACCGGCAGGCTGATCTCGTCAAGTCCCGGGTAATTCAGATAGACGAAAACCGCCTCGCCGGCGGTTTCCTGGATGGGGTATACAACACCCTCGGCACTGACCCAGACCTTATCTGGATTGGAGGAGCGATAGCTTATGCCATGCCCCTGACCGGGCAATGGCGTGAGACCACGAAATTCAAAATCGACCTCGGGAATCAGTCGAGCGGATTGCAGCGCATCAGAGAACAGCAAAGTGCTCGGCTGCACACTAATAGCCCGAGCCACCTCGTCAACACTGCTTCCGGTCATACGCACATCGGAAAAACTGCGCAGGTTGCCAGACGCATCCACGGCAGCCGCCTGAACCATCACCAATGCATTGCGCGCCATTTCATCCGCCGAAAGGGCAGGCTCTATGCGCTCCCGCAGGCTGAAACTGATCTGACCATCAATCCTCGGAAAGACACGCTTTGCCTGATCCATGCGAAGAAACGCTTTGCGCTCAGCCTGACTGACCACGCCACCGGCCGCCCTAAGATCAGAAGCGCGCAACCCAGTCAGAGAAATACTCAGGTAGCTGAGATCGGTATCATCCGCGGCCTCGAAACTGGCAGTAAGGTACTGCGCCCCACCCTCCGTATCGAAGGACAACTGGGTCAGGTTTAGACTTGGCGCCGCCGCCTCAACCTGGAAAGTCTCTCCGTACTCTCGCTTGCTACCATCAGCAAAATCAAACCGTACAGATGGCTGCAGAAACTCCCCGCCCTGCAGGCGGAACCCGAACGAACAGCCAACAGCAGAATCGCCGTCACGAGCAGCATCTACAGGAAGGAGGCGCTGACCACTGGCAACCACCTGCACTTCAGCAAGATTGCGGCAATCATCTATTGAGAGAGTGTATTCAGCGGAGTTGGCACCACTACCAAGCGGAGCGGCGGCACGGATATCGAACTGCGGGGATGCGACGGCAACTGCCGGTAGCGCAATGAGCGCAACCAGCATGTGGCGCAATCCGATATGGCGGCATCCGTGCAGCATATTCGACGAAAAGTTCCATTTATTTTGCACATACAGACTGAGCCAGCTGATAGACTCGGCCTTGCAATAGCGCAATGCTATACACAGCTATTAATCATTTCAAGCGCCGCGAAAATAACCAAAGCGAATAAAAAACGAAAAAGCGTGCCGCCCGTCACGAACAGCCCAAGGAAGGCTGCCAGATGAATTGCGATTCTAGGCACGCGACAGCTCCATCGGTAGTATCGCGCCGCCATCACAGGGATGAATCCATGGCCAGATTTCTCCAGCATCTCTACCACCCAAGCTCAGCTAAAGCGGCGCGAATTGCCAGCCTATTAATAATCTCCGCCTCTGTGCTGGCCGTTTTAGGCTGGCAAACATCAGAATTCGCCAAGACCGTCGAGCAACAGACCTCGATGGTCGCGCGCCCCCCCTCCCCCAGCATCTCTCCCCCCGAGAAGAAGTCACTCGACAGGAGTCTGCTAGCACTTTTCGGCAGCGCTGATAGCAACAACCTTGAACAACTCTCTAGCGAGCCTCTGCCGGAGAGCAATCTGGACCTGCAGATATCAGCCATCTTCTTCGTGACCCCGCCAGAAGACAGCTCCATCATTATCGAAGACGGCAATAAAACGCTTATTTTAAAACCTGGCGACGAGGCTCGCCCCGGCATCGTCGTCTCCCGCATAGAAAGCAGCAGAGTCACCTTCAAACGAAACGGCAAGCTTGAGCAACTGAGCTTCCGCGGCTTCGGAGACGGTCAGGCAGACCAGTCAAGCCTGCCAACAGCCGCAACCGAATCAAGTTCAGCACAGCCAGCCGAAATGCCGCAGGCCGCCACGCAAGGCGAGCAGATACAACCCACCGCTTACCAGCAATTCATTCAGCGCAAACTTGCGCAGAACAAGTAGTCGAGTGATAGAAGTGCCCATCCGTACCCTACTTTCCCTTCTGCTGTCCCTTTGCATTGCCTCTACCCCAGCAATGGCGGAAGAGAAAATCCCTCCGGAAAACACGGAGGTGAAGATCAACATGCAGGATACAAATATTCGCTCTTTCATCGAGTGGATCGCCAAGGCAACCGGCAAGAATTTCATTATCGACCCGCGCGTCACTGGCAAGGTAACGGTGATCTCCAATGGCTCCATGAGCCCGGAAGAGGCCTACCGCGTCTTCCTCTCAGTACTTCAGGTCCATGGCTTTTCGGCAATCGAGTCCGATAGCGCTGTCAAAGTAATTCCAGACGCCAATGCCAAGCAGAGCGGCGTACCACTGGTCGACGATGACCAGCTCAACGACGATCAACAGGTCGTGCGCGTCATTCGCTCGGAACACGTCCCCGCGACCCAACTGGTCAACATACTACGGCCCATGGTCCCTCAGGTTGGCCATCTTGCGGCCTACCCGGACAGCAATGCGCTGATCATTTCGGACCGAGCCTCAAACATTAATCAGCTACTTAAGCTGATTGCCGAGATCGACCAAGCCGGGCAATTCGAGATCGACGTGATTCCACTCAAGTTCGCCAACGCCAAGGAGCTTTCGACCATGCTCGGTTCGCTGGCACCTCAGGGTGCCGGCCAGGAAGGCGCGAGCAAGATCAATGTATCGGTCGATGAGCGCACCAACAGCATCCTGATCTCCGGCGACCCCAGCAAACGCCAACAACTGAGGGACGTGCTGGCCAGTCTGGACAAGCCCGGCAACCTCATCCGAGACACCCAAGTCATCTACCTGCATTACCTGAAAGCATCTGAGGTCGCACAGGTACTGCAGAACGTGGCGACCAGCATTCAGAAGCAGGATAAGGATATCGGCGTCAGCGGTGCGGAAATTTCCATCCAAGCCAACGACACCACCAACGCTCTCATCATCAGCGCCCCACCCGCCATCATGGGCACCATCAATGGCGTAGTAAAACGCCTGGACATCCGCCGAGCACAGGTCCTGGTCGAGGCCGTAATAGTCGAGGTTTCGGACAATAAGGTGAATGAGCTTGGTGTGCAGTGGAAGACCTCAGAGGCTGCGCTGGGAGGAGATGGCCTGTTCGGAGGCTTCAAGTCTTCCATGAAGGGGAATGGCATCGACAGCTTCCCCGGCTCGCCGGTCAAGCTGGACGCAGGCCTCAGCCTCGGCTTCTACAGCAGCGGATCGCTGCGTGCGCTCGTGCGAATGTTATCCACCGACGACTCGATGAACATCCTATCAACTCCAAATCTAGTCACGCTGGACAACGAAGAAGGCAAGATTGTAGTGGGCCAGAACGTTCCCTTCGTGACTGGCAGCTCGACCAGCGCCTCCAACCCCTCGACCAACCCATTCCAGACAATCGAGCGACAAGATGTAGGTATTACTCTGAAGATCAAGCCACAGATAAATGAGGGTGACTCGGTCACTCTGAACGTCTATCAGGAGATATCTAGCGTCACCAACGATACTAGCGCTGCGGATATCGTAACCAACAAGCGCTCCATAGAGACCCGGGTGCTCATAAAGGACAACATGACGCTAGTGCTGGGGGGGCTCATTTCTGACGAGATGCGCGACTCTGGCGATCACGTCCCCTTCCTCGCCAAGCTCCCGCTTATCGGCAAGCTGTTCCGCACCGATCGCAAGGAAGTCAGCAAGAAGAACCTGATGGTGTTCATCAAGCCAACCATCATCAATGACTTCGCTCATGCCGACGAGTTGACCGAAGGCAAATACAACTTTATCCGCGAGCGCCAGTTGCGCTATGCCAACCAGGATATTCCTGAAGGCGTGCCAGCACTGCCACCACGCGTGAGTTCCCCCCTAAAGGAGCTCAAGATCGAAAACACGGTACCAGTCGAATAAGGCTCCAGTAAGCAAAAGGCCCCAGGCATTAAACCTGGGGCCTTTTTTATTTCTGGCGCATCCGGCGGGATTCGAACCCACGACCCCTGCCTTCGGAGGGCAGTACTCTATCCAGCTGAGCTACGGATGCATTGCGGGGCGCAATCATACGCATCCGCCTTGCGGGCGTCCATGCGGGCTATCGATCAACGCGCATGCTGGTCGAGCCAGCCAGCGACAGTACATGGCCCGAGCGACACCAAGGGGCCCGGACCGGTCAGCCAATCCCCTGATTCGCAGCCAGGCAGCGCTGTAGCCTGTGGCAAAAGGCACTACACTGAGAACCCGCACGCGCGTTCTATATATCGAACATCCATCATCAGTGCCCCGGCGCCCGACCTGAAGCCTGTAATCCCCGTCAGGGCTGGCCTGCCGTAACGCCGCCGGACAAAATCACCCGCCCCCCGGGCACCTCATACTTTTTGGTTATTTTGTTGGTTTTATCGAACAAGGCTCTTGCCCTTTGTGCGACTCGGCCCTAGGATTCGTTTGACATTTCAAACGCAACGCCCGCCCTCCCGGCGGGCGAACTTTATGCCCTTACTGCCTTGCCTCCGTGGTGGCGCGTACAGGAGAACGCCATGCAACTGAAAGACGCCCAACTGTTCCGCCAACAGGCCTTCATCGACGGCCAGTGGCTGGACGCCGACAGCGGCCAGACCATCGCCGTGAACAACCCGGCCACGGGCGAGATTCTCGGCAGCGTGCCGAAGATGGGCCGCGCCGAAACCCGCCGCGCCATCGAGGCCGCCGAGCGCGCCCTGCCGGCCTGGCGCGCGCTGACCGCCAAGGAGCGTGCAGGCAAGCTGCGCAAGTGGTTCGAGCTGATCATGGCCAACCAGGACGACCTGGGCCGCCTGATGACCCTGGAGCAGGGCAAGCCGCTGGCCGAGGCCAAGGGCGAGATCGCCTATGCGGCCTCCTTCATCGAGTGGTTCGCTGAGGAAGCCAAGCGTATCTACGGTGACACCATCCCCGGCCACCAGCCGGACAAGCGCATCATCGTGATCAAGCAGCCGATCGGTGTGACCGCGGCCATCACCCCGTGGAACTTCCCGGCGGCGATGATCACCCGCAAGGCAGGCCCGGCCCTGGCCGCCGGCTGCACCATGGTGCTCAAGCCTGCCTCGCAGACCCCCTACTCCGCCCTGGCCCTGGCCGAGCTGGCGCAGCGCGCCGGCATCCCCGCCGGTGTGTTCAGCGTTGTCACCGGTAGCGCCGGCGAAGTGGGCGGCGAGCTGACCAGCAACCCGATCGTGCGCAAGCTGACCTTCACCGGTTCCACCGAGATCGGTCGCCAGCTGATGGCCGAGTGCGCCCACGACATCAAGAAAGTGTCCCTGGAGCTGGGCGGCAACGCGCCGTTCATCGTCTTCGACGACGCCGACCTGGATGCCGCCGTGGAAGGCGCGCTGATCTCCAAGTACCGCAATAACGGCCAGACCTGCGTCTGCGCCAACCGCCTGTACGTGCAGGACGGCGTGTACGACGCCTTCGTCGACAAGCTCAAGGCCGCCGTGGCCAAGCTGAAGATCGGCAACGGTCTGGAAGACGGCACCACCACCGGCCCGCTGATCGATACCAAGGCCGTGGCCAAGGTCGAGGAGCACATTGCCGACGCCGTGAGCAAGGGCGCCAAGCTGGCTCTCGGTGGTAAGCCGCACGCCCTGGGTGGCAGCTTCTTCGAGCCGACCATCCTGATCGACGTGCCGAACAACGCTGCCGTGGCCAAGGAAGAAACCTTCGGTCCGCTGGCCCCGGTGTTCCGCTTCAAGGACGAGGCCGAGGTGATCCGCCTGTCCAACGACACCGAGTTCGGCCTGGCCTCCTACTTCTACGCCCGTGACATGGGCCGCGTGTTCCGCGTGGCCGAGGCCCTGGAGTACGGCATGGTCGGCATCAACACCGGCCTGATCTCCACCGAGTTGGCGCCGTTCGGCGGCGTGAAGGCCTCCGGTCTGGGTCGCGAAGGCTCCAAGTACGGTATCGAGGACTACCTCGAAATCAAATACATGTGCCTCGGCGGCGTATAAGTCGCCCGGGTAACGAATCCGTGGGTGTCGGGTGACAGGCAGGAGTCGTGGTCACCCGGCGTCGGCGTTTCCGGTGGTGGCACCGGCTAACCCAGCCGACGGCCAGCGGGTAGACGGCAGTTCGATCATCGTTAGCTGCAGCGTCGCCCGCCCCGTCATCATCCTTGGAACGAGCCGTGAATTGCGGCTTATGAGGACCACAATGAGCAAGAACGAATCCCTCCTGCAACGTCGCCAGGCCGCCGTGGCCCGTGGCGTCAGCCAGATCCACCCGATCGTCGCCGAGCGCGCCGAGAACGCCACCGTGTGGGACGTCGACGGCCGCGAGTACATCGACTTCGCCGGCGGTATCGCCGTGCTGAACACCGGCCACCTGCACCCGAAGGTGATCGCCGCCGTGCAGGAGCAGCTGACCAAGCTGACCCATACCTGCTTCCAGGTGCTGGCCTACGAGCCCTACATCGCCCTCTGTGAAGAGATCGCCAAGCGCGTGCCGGGCGACTTCGCCAAGAAGACCCTGCTGGTCACCTCCGGCTCCGAAGCCGTCGAGAACGCCGTGAAGATCGCCCGTGCCGCCACCGGCCGCGCTGGTGTGATCGCCTTCACCGGCGCCTACCACGGCCGCACCATGATGACCCTGAGCCTGACCGGCAAAGTGGTTCCGTATTCCGCCGGCATGGGCCTGATGCCGGGCGGCGTGTTCCGCGCCCTGGCACCTTGCCCGCTGCATGGCATCAGCGAAGACGAGTCGATCGCCAGCATCGAGCGAATCTTCAAGAACGACGCACAGCCGCGCGATATCGCTGCCATCATCATCGAGCCGGTACAGGGCGAAGGTGGCTTCTATGTCAACTCGCCAGCTTTCATGAAGCGCCTGCGCGCCCTGTGCGACGAGCACGGCATCCTGCTGATCGCCGACGAAGTACAGACCGGCGCCGGCCGTACCGGCACCTTCTTCGCCACCGAGCAGCTGGGCATCGTGCCGGATCTGACCACCTTCGCCAAATCGGTTGGCGGCGGCTTCCCGATCTCCGGCGTGTGTGGCAAGGCCGAGATCATGGACAGCATCGCTCCGGGCGGCCTGGGTGGCACCTATGCCGGTAGCCCGATTGCCTGCGCCGCGGCCCTGGCCGTGATGGAAGTGTTCGAGGAAGAGAAGCTGCTGGAGCGCTCGCAAGCCCTGGGCGAGAAGCTCAAGGCAGGCCTGAATGCCATCGCCGCCAAGCACAAGGTGATCGGTGACGTACGCGGCCTGGGTTCGATGGTTGCCATCGAGCTGTTCGAAGGCGGCGATCACAACAAGCCGGCCGCCGAACTGGTCGGCAAGATCGTTGCCCGTGCGCGCGAGAAGGGCCTGATCCTGCTGTCCTGCGGCACCTATTACAACGTGATCCGTTTCCTGATGCCGGTCACCATTCCGGATGCCCAGCTGGAAAAAGGCATCGCCATCGTCGCCGAGTGCTTCGACGAGCTGGCCTAAGCCTCATCGGCTCCCGCATGCCGGGAGCCTCGATCCTGCGTGTCGCCCCTGCCGGGGCGATGCCCGATTCGCCTGTGGCTCACCAGGCCAGGCGTCTCCCTTACGACCCGCCCTTCGGCGGGTCTTTTTTTACCTGCCGGTTCCTGTAGCCCGGATGCAATCCGGGAAGCAGGCAGCACCGTCCCCGGATTGCAACCGGGCTACACAAGCGCTCAGGCCTGCAGTGCCTCGCGGGCTGGGGCGGGGGTGAGAAAATATCTCACCCCGCCTGCAGCGCCTCGCGCACGAAGTCCAGGCGGTCCTGGCCGAAGAACAGCTCGTTGCCGACGAACATGCTCGGCGCACCGAACACGCCACGCTTGATCGCCTCGTCGGTGTTGGCCTTGAGTGCGTCCTTGATCGCCTGCTCGGCAATCAGCCCCAGCAACTGCTGAGGATCGAAACCACCGGCGGCCAGCACCTCGGCCAGCACGGCCGGGTCGCCGAGGTTACGCGCCTGCACCCACATGGCCTCGAAGATCAGTTTGAGGAAGGCCTCGAAACGCTCCGGCAGGCGCTGCTGCACGGCCACCGCGGCGCGCATCAGCGGCAGGGTGTTGATCGGGAAATGCGGGTTGAACTGCATCGGCACCTGGTAGCGACGGGCATAGCGCGCCAGGTCCTGCAGCATGAAGCGGCCCTTGGCCGGAATGGTCACCGGCGAGGCATTGCCGGTGGCCTGGAAAACCCCGCCGAGCAGCATCGGCTTGTACACCAGAGTCGCGCCTTCCTCGGCGCAAAGCCTGGGCAGCTGAGTCCAGGCCAGGTAGGTGGTGGGGCTGCCGAAATCGAAATAGAACTCTACGGTCTTGCTCATGGGCGGCATCTCTCTTGTGATTGTTCTGGCGCCGCCAAACAGCTGCGGCGCACCTTAGTGCTTAACGGCGTATCGCAAGCGACGCGTAGCAGGCCGCCGCATCTCACCACTTCTCTATCCAGGGCCGCAGATCCAGCTCAAAGGTCCAGGCATCGCGCGGCTGGGTATGCAGGAACCAGTAGTTGTCAGCGATGTGTTCTGGATTGAGGATACCGTCCTGCTCCTTGCGCGCGTAAAGGTCGGGAAAGCTGTCACGGATAAAGGCGGTGTCGATGGCGCCGTCCACCACCACGTGGGCGACATGGATGTTTCTCGGCCCCAGCTCGCGCGCCATGCTCTGCGCCAGGGCGCGCACGCCGTGCTTGGCACCGGCGAAGGCGGCAAAGTGGGCAGCGCCGCGCAGCCCGGCGGTGGCCCCGGTGAAGAGGATGGTGCCGCGCTCGCGGGTGACCATGCGCCGCGCCACCGCCTGAGCGGTGAGGAAGGCCGAGAAGCAGGCCATTTCCCAGATCTTGAAGTACTTGCGCGCGGTTTCCTCGAGGATGCTGCACGGCACGTTGGCGCCTATGTTGAAGACGAAGGCCTCGATCGGGCCGATGTCACGCTCGATGCCCTCGACCAGCGCGGCGACTTCCTCTTCCTTGCGCGCATCGGAGGCAAAACCATGCGCCTCGCCACCGGCGGCACGGATCTCGTCGACCAGCGGCTGCAGCTTGTCGGCACTGCGCCGGGTCACGCAAGCCACGTAGCCTTCACGAGCGAAGCGCTTGGCGATGGCCCCACCGGTCGCGTCGCCGGCGCCGATCACCAACACCACTTTCTTGTCGCTCATGCTGCTCACCTCATTTGATAAACGATCGTTTAGTTAACGGACGTTATGTTACGCTTGCGCACCCGTCAAGCAGGAGTTTCGTCATGCGCTATTCCACCGAACACAAGGCGCAGACCCGTGACAAGCTGCTCGCCAGCAGCGGTGCGCTGGCCAAGCGCGGCGGCTTTTCCGCGACTGGGGTGGACGGTCTGATGAAAGCAATCGGCCTCACCGGCGGCGCCTTCTACGGCCATTTCGCCTCCAAGGACGCGCTATTCGCCGCCATCGTCGAGCGCGAGCTGAGCCATAGCGTGGCACTACTGGGCAGCGACGGCAGTGCTGGCGACAAGCTGCAGCGCTGCCTGGATATCTACCTGACCATGCAGCACGTCGAACAGCCGGACAGCGGCTGCGCGCTACCCACCCTGGGCGCGGAGATTGCCCGCGCCGACCGCGCCGTGCGTGAGAACGCCGAGCACTGGCTGGTGCGCCTGCAGCAGGCCTGGGGCGAGGTCCTGGGTGACCCGCAGATGGCCTGGGCGATCCTCGCCCAGTGCGTCGGCGCGCTGCTGGTGGCACGCATGCTGGCCACGCCACAGCGCCAGGAAGAAGTGCTGAACGCCAGCCGCCGCCTGCTGGATCGCCAGCTCGCCAACGGAGGCTGAATCTCAGCGACTGACGGCGAGAACACCGAGCAGACGACTGACTTCCATGCTGGAGCCTTCCATAAGGTCGACAGCCCGCAGTACCTGCTGCCACTCCTGACGCGCAGCGGCCTCCAGCGCCTGATGTGCGGCCTGGTGCACCTGACGGTGCGGTTCCTCCAGTTGCTGGAAGCTGCGCTCGCGTCCATAGAGGTCCATCGCCTCACCACTCTGGTACCAACGGCCCAGTCGGCAACTGTGGTGGTCGGACAAGGCTGCTGTGGTCTGTTGCTGGAACAGGCGCTGATAGAGGTCCAGCTTGAACAGCAGGTGGTCGAGCTTGACTGCCTCGCAGAAGGAGCTCAGGGCAATTCGCTCGATCAGGCCACTCATGTGTTCGCCCAGCACCACCATCTCATCCAGTGTCTGCGCCGAACGCGAGACATCGCCGGACAGCCGCGAGGCCTCATCCGACAGTGCGCCAATGGAGCGGCTGGCGCTATCGGTTTCCTGGTTGATGCTGCCGACCAGCTGGCTGATTTCCTGGGTCGCCTGGTGAGTACGCTGGGCCAGGGCGCGCACCTCGTCGGCAACCACGGCAAAGCCGCGGCCCTGCTCGCCAGCACGCGCCGCCTCGATGGCTGCGTTCAGCGCCAGCAGGTTGGTCTGATCGGAAATCGCCTTGATCAACTCGACGATGCGGCTGATCTCGCTAACCCGCTGCTGCAGCAGGCCCACGCTCTCGACGCTGCTCACACCCTGGGCGGCCATGTTGCTGAGTGAACTGGAGAAGCCGGCGAGCAGGGTGGAGGTCTCCTGAAACACGCCGCTGTGCTGACGCTGCTTGTCGACCTCGCTACGCAGCTGCTCGGCCTGGGCAACCACGCCATCACGGGTCTCGGCCAGCGATTCCTCGAAGCGGCCGAGCTTGCCCTGCAATTCGGTGTGATAACGGCTGACGCCATTCAGTGCGTTCTGCTCATGCTGGCTTTGTTGCTGCAGAGAGCGCAGGTCATCAAGCTCATGCTGCAGCGCGGACTTCTCGCCCTGCAGCCGCTGAACATCCTGCTGCAGAGCCTCGCAGCGCAGGCGCCATTTTTTATTGAACATTCAGGGCAGACTCCAGAACTGATGGGAAGCAGCGCAACAAGCGACACTTCACCTGATTTCGGCACCTCTCAGGCAAGCTGAAGGGCGGCCATGGTTGTAATTGTGATGGTGGCCATCTGCGATGATATTGACCCAAGTCGCCCTCGGCCGGCGACTGTCGGGAGGCGGGTGCCGACGATTTTTCAACGCTTCGTCGGACATGGCTGGCTTGGCTTCGATGAATACGTAAAATGCGCGCCCCGCGTTTTGACGCCATTATTTTGCCACCATCGAGCTCCTCATGTTTGCCGCGGCTGCCGCACCCGATGTCCTGATTGCCGAGGCCGACCCCTGGACTGCCGATCTCCTGACCCAGCTTGTCCTGGACATCCGCGGTGATGCTCAGGTGCAACACTTCGCCGACGGCGAGGCCGCCCTGGCCCGCTGTCGGCGCAAACTGCCCGACCTGGTCATCGCCGACGGTGAGCTGCCCGGGCTGGACGGCATCGAACTGCTCCGTCAGCTGCGCCGCCACCCCCGCATTCCGGCGCTGCCCTGTGTGCTGATCAGCAGCCGGGTGGATGCCGCCAGCGTACGCGCGGTACTGCCACTGGCACCTGCCGCCTACCTGGCCAAGCCATTCAACGCCGAGCTACTGCGCCAGCGCCTCGACGGCCTGTTGCCGGCGGCCGGCGGCGAGCGCCTGGCGGCACCGGCGGCGCTGCTGGTCAGTGATCTTGGCCAGTACCTTGACGATGTACGTGAAGAAGGCCAGGGCGCGCCGCTGCTGGCCGACATCCGCAGCGCCGTGAGCAGCAGCCTGCAGGCCTACGACACCGACCTGGGCAAGCTGGCCCGCGAATTCGCCCGCGACCCGCAGATCACCGCCCGCCTGATTGCCGCCGCCAACAGCGCCGCCGAGCAGCGGGCCAGCATCTGCCAGACGCTCACCCAGGCCCTGCAGCGCCTCGGCGTGGCACGCGCACTCAACCTGGTGCTGGGCATGGCGGTGCAACGCAATGCACGGCTGCAGGACCCGCGCCTGGCCGAGCTGGCCAGCCAGGTGGGCACACAGGCCCAGCGCTGCGCCGAGCTGGCCCACTGGCTGGCCGCTCAGCTGCGCCTGGACCACGAGCTGTGCTACACGGCCGGGCTGTTGCACAACATCGGCGAGCTGGCGCTGCTGCGCAGCCTGCAGGACTGGCAGGAAGCGGGTGGCGAGCTGAGCAACGACGACATCGCACTGGCCCTGCAGCAGCGCGCGGCCGGCTTCGGTTCGGCCCTGCGCATCCGCTGGCGCCTGCCCTTCGGCCTGCGCGAGCTGATCGCTGCGTACTACGCCCTGGGCAGTGGGGTCTTTTCCTGCGAGGCCCTGGTGCTCAACCTGGTGGCCCAGTTGCTGGCACTGCCGAGCAACCAGCCGCTGGATACGCTGCTGGACAGCCGGGCCACACGCATGCTCGGTCTGCGCGGGGATTTCCTGAACCGTATTCCCGCGTACCTGCTCGACCGTCGTGGCAGTTAAGGCGTTGCCCTAGCGCGGCAATGAGGGCTCCGCGAACAGCGCGTCGGCCAGCTCCGCCAGAGGGTGCGGACGACCGATGAAATAGCCCTGCGCGTAGTCGATGCCAAGCTCGCGCAGGCAATCCTGGGCTGCCGCGTTCTCGACGAACTCGGCAACGGTACGCAAGCCCAGCTGGCGGGCAATCTGCACCATGGAGCCAACCATGGCGCGGTTGATCGGATCACGCTCGATGCCGCGCACGAAGGTGCCGTCGATCTTCAGCAGGTCCAGCGGCAAATGGCGCAAGTAGGCATAGGAGGCAAACCCGCTGCCGAAGTCATCCAGCGCCACCCTGAGGCCACGCCGGCGCAAGCGCTCGATCCAGCCGGCGGAGCTGCCCAGCTCGGCCAGGGCCACCATCTCGGTGATTTCCAGGCACAGCCGGGTGGCTGGCAGACGATGGGTATCCAGCAGTTCGTCGAGCAGGTCATGGAACTCCGGGTCGAGCAGCGAGGGTGCGCTGAGGTTGATGTTGACCTGGCCCAGCTCCATTTGATGGCGGGGATTGGCCGCCAGCCATTCGCAGTAGCGGCGCAGCACCCAGCGGTCGATCTGGGCGAGAAAACCGTAGCGCTCGGCGGCGGCGAAGAACTGCCCGGGCGCCACCCACTCGCCGGACTGCGGATCGCGGTAACGCAGCAGGACCTCGTAGTGGAGGCCCTCCTCGCTCCCCTGCAACGGCCGCACCGGCTGGTAGAACAGCTCGAAGTGCTGCTGCTCGATGGCCTCGCGCAAACGCGCGATCCACTGCAGCTGGCGCTGGTGCTCGACCAGCGCGCCATCGGCCGGGTTGAACAGGTGTACGCGGTTACGCCCCTGGGCCTTGGCCATGCTGCTGGCGTTGTCGGCCCAGTTCAGTGCTTCCTCCCAGTCGCGCACGCCGGACTCCAGTTCCAGCACACCGATGCTGACGCACAGGCGGAACGGGCGGCCGCCATAGCTGAAGACAAACTCCTCGACCGCCTGGCGCAGCCGCTCAGCCTGCGCCAGCGCCTCGTGTCGCTCGCAGCCGGCGAGCAACACAGCAAACTCGTCGCCGCCGATGCGCGCCAGTTCGGCCTGGCTCGGCAGGCAGCCGAGCAGGTGGCCGGCCAGCTGGCGTAGCAGCTGGTCGCCGGCCGAGTGGCCACAGAGATCGTTGACCTGCTTGAACTGGTCGAGATCAAGGAACAGCAGGTGGCTGAAACGCCTGCCATCACCCTCCAGGCTGCCCTGCAGCAGTCGCTCCAGCTCGCGGCGGTTGACCAGACCGGTGAGCGAGTCATGCGCCGCCTGGCGCGCCAGACGCTGCTCCAGGGCTCGTCGTTCGCTGAGATCAACGACTATGCCTTCGATACAGTGCTGGCTGCGCTGCTCGTGAAGCGACAGATGTACCCAGCGGCTCTGCCCATCGGCGGCCTTCAGCTGTACCTCGCCACTGGCGGTGGGCTGCGCCTCACTCAACTGACCGCACAGACGCTGCCAGTCGCCGGGGGCCAGCAGGCCCTGGATCGGCTGCGCCTGGAGCAGCTCGGCAGCGGACTCGGGACGGCCCAGCAGGCGCAGAAAGCTGGGATTGGTCTCCAGCAACAGGCCCTGGCGATTGCAACGGAAGATGCCCTCGGCGGCATTGCGAAACAGCCCGCGATACTGCTCCAGATTGACGATGGCCTGCTCGCGCGAAGCCAGCAGGGCCTGACGCACATCATCCAGCTGACGGCCATTGAGCATGCCGAAGAGGAACACCGAGATCACCGGCAGCCAGGCGTGTAGCAGGTCCAACCAGATATTGCGCGGCATCACCCCGGCACGACTCAGCCCCAGCATCAGCATCAGCAGGATGGCAGCGCTCCAGAACAGCGCGAACCAGCCGGCATAAGGGCGCCGCAGGTACAGGGCAACCAGGGTCAGGCCAAGCTGGAACAGCCCGGTCAGCAACATCATCAGGTTGACCGCCTCGGCCGAACCCTGGCGCCCGCCGCTGATCTGCACCCAGATCAGGGCGATACCATGCGCGGCAATCAACAGGTGGCGCAACAGGCGCGGCAGCCCTTGGTCCAGGCGCAGCGAGGCGCTGATGAACAGGGTGCTGCAGACCAGGGTGAGTACGCCGAACAGGTTGGTCTCGAACGGCGCGACCCAGGGCACATGGCGCCACAGCAGCAGGTTGGTCAGGTCGTTGATCGATGCGGTGTACCAGGCAACGCTGAAAATGGTCGCGCAGTAGTAGCCGAGGCGCCGATCCGGCGAAGCAACGAACTTGAGCAGATGGAAAAGGGCCATCACCAGCAGGGCGCCGACGATCAGCCCATTGCCCAACCAGCTGGTCGCCAGCAGGCGGTCCTTCTGCTCGGCGGGTATCAGCTTGAGCGGCAGACCGATGGAGGAGCTACTGGAGATGCGCAGCAACAGCTCCTGTGGCGCACTGCCCAGGGTCGGCAGCGGTAGCAGGAAAGCACGCCCTGGCTCGTCGCGCCGGGCGAAGGGCAGGCGGTCGCCGACCTGGCGGTAGAGCTGTAGCTGGTCGCCAACCAGGACCCACAGCTGCACATCGTCGAGGAAGGCGTGATCCAGCCACAGGTAGTAACGCTCACCGGCCCGCCCCTGCAGCTTGAAGCCCAGCCACCAGGCACTGTCGCTCCAGCCCAGCGAGGGCACAGCGCGCAGTTCCGTGCCCTCGCTCAGGAGGCGGCCACGTGCCTGGTACAGCGACAGTTGGCCCGAGGCGTCTTCCAGCAGACGCACGGCCGGCACCGTGTCGACATCGGCGCGGCGCAGATCGAGCAGCGGCAACTCGGCCCTCACGACACCGCTGAGCAGGCACAGACACAGCAGGAACAGGAGCCGGCGGAAGGCGAACTGCATCGGTACGACCTGAAAACCAAGAAGGGATTGCTGGCAAAACGCCTTCTTTCAGCTTAGCCCAAGCCTCAGGCCACGCCTGCGGCCTGGCGCAAAGTCCCGAGATCAGTGATCTCGATTTCGCCGTAGGTGAGACGTAGCGCACCCCGCGCCTCCAGGTCCTTGAGGATCTGGTTGGTGGTCTGTCGCGACAGGCCGAGCATCAGCGCCAGCTGCTCCTGGGCCAGGTGCAACACCCGACGCGGACCGGTCTCACCATAACCCTCGGCCATCATCAGCAGGCGCCGTGCCAGACGTGGCGCAGCCGGCAACAGGCTCATCTCTTCCAGCGCGATGAAGGCCAGGCGCAGCTTCTGGCTCATCAGCAGGGCGAAGTCGCGCCAGTAGCCGGGCTCGCGCGCGAGCAGGGCCTGCAAGGCGGATTGTGGCACTTGCAGCAGGCGTGCCGGGCCCTCGGCATAGGCATCGTGGGTACGCGGCTGGCCATCGAACAGGGAAATCTCGCCAAACCAGTAAGGCGGCTCGACCAGGGTCAGCAGCGCCTCCTTGCCGTCACGACTGACCGCGCCCACGCGCATCATGCCCTCCAGCACCGCGTACAGCCCGCAGGGTGGATCGCCACGGCGGAACAGGCGCTGCCCTGGCTCCAGCTGCAGCAGCCGCGCCTCGCCCAGCAGCGCGTCACGCAAGGTAGAGGGCAAGTGGCTGAACCACTGGCCGCTTTCCAGCAACAGGCGAATCTCGGTCATGGTCATTGTCGGCTAGGTGACAGTCGTGCAGCGGGGGCTGGCGAGATCATGCCACCACCCTGCCTTGCTGAGGACCTACAAAAAATGAAAACCCTCGTCGATCATCTCGGCCAATACGCGGAATACCACCGCGACCGCCGCAACATATTCAGCCACTTCATCGGTATTCCGATGATAGTCGTGGCCGTCGCCGTCCTACTGTCACGCCCCGGCTGGGAGTTGGCCGGCCTGTGGATCTCACCGGCGCTGCTCACGGCCATTGCCGCAGGCTTTTTCTATTTGCGCCTGGACCTGCGCTTCGGCGTCCTCATGGGCGCGCTGCTGGCGCTGTGCCTGTGGGCAGGCGCTGCGCTGGCGCAGCAGACCACCGCGCTCTGGCTGAGCGCCGGACTCGGCCTGTTCGTGGTGGGCTGGATCATCCAGTTCATCGGCCACTACTACGAGGGGCGCAAGCCGGCCTTCGTCGATGACCTGATGGGGCTGGTGGTCGGCCCCCTGTTCGTGGTCGCCGAGCTCGGCTTCCTGCTCGGCCTGCGTGCGGACGTCCAGCAGGCGGTAGAGCACCGCGCCGGCCCCACCTGCATCCGCCCGCGCAAGGCGCTGGCATCCTGACCCAGCCGCGGCTGCATCGCGGCCGCCACCCGGCCGGCGCCCCAGCGTAGTCTGGCGTGCCGGCGACTACATAGCGTCGCCTCTACGACATTTTCTGCCGCCTGCCGCAGGCCACCCCGTCCATCCGGGCAAATCGACGAACGGCCATTCACGCGCCGAATGCCGCTCTGCGCCGCGATCTGCCGCAAATCGCGGCGCGCACCAGCAATATCGGCACTTTGCGAACCAACACAGGAACTACAAGTCACACCATGACTTGTAGTTATTAATCAGTACCGCTTCAGAATTTCTTGAAGGCCTTCGCAATCGCCTGCAAAATGCCGCGCCCGCCCTCTTCCGGTGCGGCTTTGTGCTGATCCCACACACCCGCGTGCCACACGTAGTGCGCTGGTTCACCAAAACGATCACGCAGGAGATTTCTCAGTGCACATCGGTGTTCCTCTCGAGACCCACGCCGGGGAGACGCGCGTTGCCGCAACTCCCGAAACCATCAAGAAGCTGATCGCCCAGGGCCATCAGGTGACTGTGCAGAGCGGTGCCGGCGTGAAAGCCAGCCTGCCCGACCACGTTTATGAAGTCGTCGGCGCCAATATTGGCGATGCCGCTACCGTGTTTGGTGCCGATCTGGTGCTCAAGGTCGTGGCTCCTGACGACGCCGAACTGGCGCTGATGAAGTCCGGCGCGGTACTGGTTGGCATGCTCAACCCGTTCTGCAACGAGACCATCGCGCGTATGGCCGCCCGTGGCATTACCGCCTTCGCCCTGGAGGCCGCGCCGCGTACCTCCCGCGCGCAGAGCCTGGACGTGCTGAGCTCGCAGGCCAACATCGCCGGCTACAAGGCCGTGATGCTGGGTGCCAATCACTACCCGCGCTTCATGCCAATGCTGATGACCGCGGCCGGTACCGTGAAGGCCGCTCGCGTGCTGATCCTCGGTGCCGGTGTGGCCGGTCTGCAGGCCATCGCCACCGCCAAGCGTCTGGGTGCGGTGATCGAGGCCTCCGACGTGCGTCCTGCCGTTAAGGAACAGATCGAGTCGCTCGGCGCCAAGTTCGTCGATGTGCCGTTCGAGACCGATGAAGAGCGCGAATGCGCCCAGGGCGTTGGCGGCTATGCCCGTCCGATGCCGGCGTCGTGGATGCAGCGTCAGGCCGGTGCCGTGCACGAGCGCGCCAAACAGGCCGACATCGTCATCACCACCGCGCTGATTCCGGGCCGCAAGGCGCCGACTCTGCTGCATGAAGCGACCGTGGAAGAGATGAAGCCGGGCTCGGTGGTCATCGACCTGGCCGCTGCCCAGGGCGGCAACTGCCCGCTGACCGAAGTCGATCAGGTCGTCGTCAAGCACGGCGTCACCATCGTCGGCTACAGCAACCTGGCGGCCCTGGTGCCGGCGGATGCTTCGGCGCTGTATGCGCGCAACCTGCTGGACTTCCTGAAACTTGTCATCGACAAGGAAGGCCATTTCCACCTCAACCTGGAAGACGACATCGTCGCCGCGTGCCTGATGTGCCGCGATGGCAACGTCGTGCGCACCAACGGCTAAGGAGTAGAGACATGGAACTGATCTCCCCCAGCATCTACAACCTGATCATCTTCGTGCTGGCCATCTACGTGGGCTACCACGTGGTCTGGAACGTCACCCCGGCCCTGCACACCCCGCTCATGGCCGTGACCAACGCGATCTCCGCGATCGTTATCGTCGGCGCCATGCTGGCCGCCGCCCTGACCGAAACCGTTCTGGGCAAGTCCATGGGCACCCTGGCAGTGGCTCTGGCCGCCGTCAACGTGTTCGGTGGCTTCCTGGTAACTCGCCGCATGCTGGAAATGTTCAAGAAGAAGGCGCCGAAAGCGCCGGCGGAGAAGCACTGACCATGAGCATGAATCTGATCACTCTTCTTTACCTGGTCGCCTCGGTCTGCTTCATCCAGGCCCTGAAAGGCCTGTCGCACCCGACTTCCTCGCGTCAGGGCAACCTGTTCGGCATGATCGGTATGGCCATTGCCGTGGTCACCACCGTGTTCCTGGTGTTCAAGCTGGGTGCCGAGATGTCCGAAGGCGGCGCGGCCAAGGGTCTGGGCTTCGTGCTGGTCGGCCTGCTGGTCGGCGGTACTGCCGGTACCATCATGGCCAAGCGCGTCGAGATGACCAAGATGCCGGAACTGGTCGCCTTCATGCACAGCATGATCGGTCTGGCCGCCGTGTTCATCGCCATCGCTGCCGTGGTTGAGCCGCAGTCGCTGGGTATCGTTGCGCACCTGGGCGACGCCATTCCCTCGGGCAACCGCCTGGAGCTGTTCCTCGGCGCGGCCATCGGTGCCATCACTTTCTCCGGTTCGGTGATCGCCTTCGGCAAGCTGTCGGGCAAGTACAAGTTCCGCCTGTTCCAGGGCGCCCCGGTGGTGTTCAAGGGCCAGCACATGGTCAACCTGGTCATCGGCCTGGCGATCCTGGGCCTGGGCCTGTACTTCACCTTCACCGGCAACATCACCGCCTTCGCCATCGTGGTGGCACTGGCCTTCGTCATCGGCGTGCTGATCATCATCCCGATCGGCGGCGCCGACATGCCGGTGGTGGTGTCCATGCTCAACAGCTACTCGGGCTGGGCGGCGGCCGGTATCGGCTTCTCGCTGAACAACTCGATGCTGATCGTGGCCGGTTCGCTGGTCGGTTCGTCCGGCGCCATCCTCTCGTACATCATGTGCAAGGCGATGAACCGCTCGTTCTTCAACGTCATCCTCGGCGGCTTCGGTGCCGACGCTGATGCCGGCGGTCCGGCCGGTGCCCAGCAGGAGCGCAACGTGAAGTCGGGCTCCTCCGACGACGCCGCCTTCCTGCTGACCAACGCCGACACCGTGGTCATCGTTCCGGGCTACGGCCTGGCGGTAGCCCGTGCCCAGCATGCGCTGATGGAACTGGCCGAGAAGCTGACCCACCGCGGCGTGACCGTGAAGTACGCGATCCACCCGGTAGCCGGTCGTATGCCTGGCCACATGAACGTTCTGCTGGCCGAGGCCGAAGTGCCCTACGAGCAGGTGTTCGAGATGGAGGACATCAACTCCGAGTTCGGTCAGACCGACGTGGTGCTGGTGCTCGGCGCCAACGACGTGGTCAACCCGGCGGCGAAGAACGATCCGAAGTCGCCGATCGCCGGCATGCCGATCCTCGAGGCCTACAAGGCCAAGACCATCATCGTCAACAAGCGCTCCATGGCCAGTGGCTACGCCGGCCTGGACAACGAACTGTTCTACATGGACAAGACCATGATGGTGTTCGGGGACGCGAAGAAGGTCATCGAAGACATGGTGAAGGCGGTCGATTAAGATCCCTCGCCATTTGACGAAGAACCCGGCCTGCGCCGGGTTTTTCGTTTCCGCACGGACGGTTATTCTGGTGCGCTGACCAACAGGCCCGCCGTATATGCTTTTCAGCTCCTCCATTTTCATCTACGCCTTTCTGCCTGTGGCTCTGGCCGGCTATTTCCTGCTGGCACGAATGAGGCAGGGCTCGCTTGCACGTCTGTGGCTGGCCGTGGCGTCGCTATTCTTTTATGGCTACTGGGGCCGAAGTATCTACTCCTGATCGGCCTGTCGATCATCGTCAATTATCTCGTCGACACTCGCATCTCACGCTTGGTAATGGCCGCAGAAGGCCCCACCCGACACAGCAAGATGTTGCTGCTGATCGGCATCCTGTTGAATGTCCCCGGTCTCGTTTACTTCAAGTACACCGACTTCGTGATCGAGACACTCAACACGCTGACCGGCAGCCAGCTCGCCAGCTTCAACCTGCTGCTGCCACTGGGCATCAGCTTCTTCACCTTTACCCAGATCGCCTATCTGGTGGACTGCGGCAGATCGGGGGTAAGTGACTAAAGCCTGGTCAACTACACCCTGTTCGTGACCTTCTTTCCTCATTTGATCGCCGGCCCAATCGTCCATCACAAGTACCTGATGCCGCAGTTCGCCAGCACCAGCAATCTACGCTTTCGTCTCGACAACTTCTCGCTTGGCCTGTTCGTCTTTTCCATAGGCCTGGTGAAAAAGGTGCTGATCGCGGACAACCTGGGGCACTGGGCCAACGCTGGCTACGCCAGCGAGCAGACCCTGACGATGATCGAGTCCTGGAGCACCAGCTTGCTCTACAGCTTCCAGCTGTACTTCGACTTCTCAGGCTATTCGGACATGGCCATCGGCATGGGCCTGATGTTCAACATCAGCCTGCCGCAGAACTTCAACTCGCCCTACCAAGCCAAGAACATCCAGGACTTCTGGCGCCGCTGGCACATGACACTCTCCAGCTGGCTGCGCGATTACATCTACATCCCCCTGGGCGGAAAGCGAGCTGCGCTACCGCGCATCTACTTCAACCTGTTCGCCACCTTCCTGATTGGTGGCATCTGGCATGGTGCAGGCTGGACCTTCCTGATCTGGGGGGCGCTGCATGGCGCGGCAGTCGTGTTGCACCGTTGCTGGCAGGATATTGGACTGCGATTGCCGAGTTGGCTGGGCTGGGGCCTGACCTTCCTGTTCGTCAACTTCGCCTGGGTGTTCTTTCGTGCCGAGGATCTGCCAGCGGCACAGCGCATGCTGTCCAGCATGTCCGGCCTGAGCGGTGGAGGCATAGGGGGCACCGGCAGCGCCCTGCTGCCTCTCGAGGCGCTGCTGAGCCTCGGGCTGGCGTCGCTGCTGGCCTTCCTGGCACCGAACTCACAGCAGATTGCCGGCCTCGTCCCCCACCAGGGACGCCTGCGTTTCAGGGAAGGCCTGATAGCTGCTGCGCTTGTAGGCTTTGCGTTCTTCTACGCACTGGTCGCGCAGATCCAGAACACTCCCTCGGACTTCCTCTACTTCAATTTCTGACGATGGCGATGGCGAAGCACGATTCATCCTGGCCTGCCTGGCGAGCTTCCTGCTAATGGGCATAGGGTATTTCCTGGTCATCGATCGCCTGGCCATAGCAGACGCACCTCTGGGCAAGTCGTAACGGCAGTTCCTGCTCACAGCCACCGATGACGTGCCGAACCGCATCATCGTGGACAGCGGCTCGAACGCCATCCACTCCATCGATGCGCAAAAGCTGGAGGCCCACTTTGGTCGGCCAACCCTGATCCTCTCCGACAATGCCGGCTACCCGTTGCGCCACAAGATAGAGCGCCTGGCCAACCATCTGAAGGCCGGGGATACATTGATTCTCCCACTGGAGTGGTTGCATTACCGGGCCGATGACAGGCTCCCCGCAGACTATGTCCAGTCCATCCTCGACGAGAGCGGTTCCAATGCCTTCTATTACAGAGCGCTCCCCTGGCAGGAGCGCGCGCTGTTCGTCTATCGAAGCGTGCCCATAAAAATTGGACTTCAGGCCATCCTCAAACTAAACGGGGTGGAGTCATGGAACGCCCAGATTTCCGCCACTGCGCAGGCCTCCCGACTGCGCTTCGATCAGGAGATACGCCGGGGTGCTCGCGGCAACCAGATGACCGACGAAGCACTCCCGATCCACCCATTGACCCGAGATCTGACCTGCGATCATTATCTGTTCGGAATTTTCGAGTTTCCCGGCATCAGCCAGACCTTTCAAGAAAACCTGCAACGCCTGAGTACTCTCCGCCAAATCGATGGAATAAGCGTATTTTTCGCATGGCCTGCAGTTGCCGCTCGTGATGGCGATGAGTGCTATCAGCTCCTAGGACCAGCCATACAACAGTACGTCGACGATATTCGTCGAACGATCGAAACACAGGGATTTGCTTTGCTGGGCGAGCCCGACGAGAGCCGCTTCGATAGCAGCTGCCTGCTCGATACCTACTACCATGTACGAGCCCGCTGCGCGCATATCCGAACCCAAAGAATTATCCTGCAGCTGGAAAAAAGGGGCTAAAGCGAGCCCCCTGAATCAACATGCACTGCAGGAACGATTACTGGCACAGCTAGGGCGGCTTCTACCCCGTTAGCAACCATTCACTTCTGCAACAAGCCTGCGGACTACTGGAAAGAGTTCGCTTGATTCACTGAGGGGCGAGCCCGCCCCTAGCCTCGCAAACCCGGTCAGTCCCTGACAAATTCACGATAGAAGTCTGCCATCTGGCGACCCATGCGCTCCGCGGTGAACTGTTGACGGTAACGCGCCAAGGCGTTTTGCCCCATCTGCGCACACATATCTGGGTCATGCCACAGCTGATCCATGGCTACACGAAACGCACCGGCATCCTCTGGCGGCACCACCAGCCCAGTCTCCCCATGGATGTTGATATAGCTAGTACCCGTACCAATCTCACAGGAGATCATCGGCTTGCCGTACATAGCCCCTTCCAGAAGCGAGATGCCAAAAGCCTCCGAGCGCAGGTGAGACGGAAAGACAAAGGCACTGCATAACTGCAGTAACGCGCACTTGTCCTCTTCACTCACCCGTCCCAGGAAATGCACATTGCTCAGGCCCAGCGCCTGCGCCTGCCGTCGCAGCTCCTCCTCCATGGGCCCCGCGCCAGCAATGACCAGTGGATAGGGAGAACCCGCCGCAGCGTCCAGCAGGACATGAAGCCCCTTGTAATAACGCAGCACTCCGACGAACAGGAAGAAACGGCTTCCCAGCATGCCTCGCCAATGCTCCAAGCGCACGGCATCCGGCAGGGGATACGCACCCGAGTCGAGCCCGTAGGGGATGACCCGTGTCTTATCCCGGAAACGCTGCAGCACCTCGCTGCTCGCAAGATAATTGGGCGACGCCGCAATAATCCCGTCCGCTCTGCCAAGGAAGTGGTGCATCAGCGGGCGATAGAGATTCAGAAGGTACTTTTGCCGCACGATGTCGGAGTGATAAGACACCACAAAAGGCCTATCGATACGCGCAGCAAAGTGCAGTGCGTCCATGAACGGCCAAGGAAAGTGGTAGTGAACAAGATCGGCCTGTCGCGCCAGTGACCTCAGCTTTCCTAGTGCAGAAAAAGAAAATCCTGTGGACGCGATCTGTAGATCCAGTCTGGCACGATGCACACGATGCCCACCGACAGTCAGTATCGAATCGCCTGGCTCAGCACTGAGCGTCAGCACCTCGCTTTCCACGCCAAAAGGCCGGGTGCTTTCGCATAGCTGGTAAATCACCTGCTCGATGCCCCCCACCGTTTCGGGCAGGTAGGTCTTGAAGAAATGCAGTACACGCATCAAGCCTTCACAGCCTCGTGATATGTATCGACGGTAATCCGAGCACAACGTGCCCATGAAAAATCCCGAGCACGCAGCAGGCCGGCTTCACGTTGCCGCAACCACAGCTCCCCATCCTCGATCAAACTCTGAAGCGTCTCGGCACAAGCGCTGTCGTCATGGGTGTCTATCCGGATCCCCGCCTCGCCGGCAACCTCAGGCAGCGCGGAACGGTCACTAATCACCACCGGTGTACCGCTGGCCATGGCCTCCAGTGCCGGCAGACCAAACCCCTCATAGAGCGAAGGAAACAGTAGTAAACGGGCTCCAGCGAGGAGCTCCGCCAGCGTCTCGTCGGACTGATAACCCAACACTCGCACCTGTCCGCTGGCGAGCATTTTCTGTAGCAGCTCGTCCAGCTCATGGCGTCGCCAGCCCGCCATGCCGACCAGCACTAGCGGATATGCCTCGCGTACGGCTGGGGGCAGTTGCGAATAGGCCCGCAAGGCAAATGGCAGATTCTTGCGCGGCTCTAAGGTCCCGACACAGAGCAGGTAGCGTCCTGGAGAAAGCCCCAGCACCCGTAATCCGGGCAGCAAGCTTTCGTAGGATCTGGGGTGAAAGCGGTCGGCGTATCCCAGAGGTGCTACACGCAGGCGATCAGGAGAAACTCCAAAATGGCGGACGACTTCCTGAGCCACGAAATGCGAGTCCACCAGAATCCGGGACGCACGCTCCACACTCTCAGCGGCGTGTCGCTCGATCTCGCGCAAACGATCGGCAGGCTGGGTCTGGGGAAAATGGACGTGGGTAAGGTCATGCAGTGTCATGACCATCGGGCCATCGAACTCCAATGGCCACAGGCTGGGGTCATGGTACAGCGCAGGCCCTGTAGCTCTTACAAACCGCCGGAAGCGGTTCTGCTCGACGGCCCGCCGTAACGGATAGGCTCCAGGAACCAGGCGCTTGACCCATGCGCTCCAAGTCGAATAGCCAGGCAGTGCCTCCTGCGGAACCTCGTCCCAGCCATCCCAACCATTGAACAGGCGAAGCTCCAAGGTCGGGTCAGCTCGTAAAGCTCTTAGCAATTCCGCGACATACTGCCCGATACCAGTACGAGGCGAGCGCAGTATCGCCGCGTTAAATGCGATGCGCATTCGTCTCGCTCACCTGTTCACTCCGCCCCTGGGTCAACGCCGTCTGTATCAGTTGCCGACACGCATCGTGCCAGCTGTTCCAGCGCCAGCCTTCAAGGGTGCGCGGCGCCGGGAACCGCCCCTCCTGCTCGAAGCGCCCGATCAGATCTGCCAGCTGCTGTGGCTGCTGCAGAGTGAAATAGGCCATGTAATCGCCACCGATTTCACGGAACACCGGAATGTCACTGCCCATCACCGGCAACCCACGCTGCATGGCTTCGACCAGCGGCAATCCAAACCCCTCGTCATGTGAGGAGAACACCAGTGCCTTGGCGTGCCCGTATGCGTACTGCAGACCGCTATCGGATATTTCATTGAACATGAACAAGCGACGACCGAACTCGACGTGCTCGCGGATACGCTTGAGCAAGGCTTCGCGCTTCCAGCCGATACGTCCGATGATGCACAGACGCGCTTCACTGCCGGCACTCCAGGCCAGCTCGAAGGCATCCAGCAGATACTCGTGGTTCTTCCGTGGCTCGATAGTGCCAACTGCAAGGTAGACACTACCGGCGGAAAAAAGCCTGGTTATTTCCTCCGGCGGCTCCACGTCAGAGCGAGCCAGATCAAGCTCGCTGCCGTGGTGGAAATGGCCATACCAGCGCTCCGCTGCGGCATGTTCTCCCAGCCGCTGGACTAGCTCCCGACGCACATGCTCACGCACCGTGCGGGAAACGGCGATAAAACCGTCGGCTTGCTCGACCATGAAGTCGAACCAGGTCATGAAGATCTCTCTCAGCCGCTCCTCGGAGAACTCCGGCCTAACCAAAGGAATCAGGTCGTGTACCACAGCAACGATGCTCACGCCCCGCACCTTCAGCCCCCGAAGCAGCGGGAAATGGCTGGCATGCCAGCTGGAGTCCAACAAGATCAGGCTGTCTCCTGTGGCGACCTCGAAAGGCTCCGCCCGCCGGTTGAGCGGATCGAAGCCGAGAAGCCGCAACACCCTCATCGACAGGCTGAGCGGTAAACACATGAGTCGCCAGAGTATGAACAGCAAACGCCGGGCATTATGGAAGCGCCGCATCGGCCAATGGCCCTCGACGCGCGAGTAGACCTGCCACATGCCGTGGTTGATGCGCTCCAGGCGTTCGAAAAAACGCGACGGCAGCGTCTGATCCTCGCCCCCCGGGATCAACTTCCGAACCCGATAAAGCCGGCCACCGGCCAGCACCACAGGGATGCATTCGCCCGCTGCCCCGGCATGCTCCAGCTCATGGACGATGTTACGCACCACCCGCTGGATGCCAGTATTGACCTGAGGATTGCGAAACACATTCGTGCAGTCAAACAACAGGCGCCCCGTTGGCATACTTTTCAACCTGCACTACCTCACGACATCAAGTCGGCCAGATGAGCGAGGCTATCTGCCCCTGCCGGCACGCAAAGCAAATTTACGAATCCCCAGTTATCTGGCTGGATGTCCTGCTGCATACGCTCACTCAGAACGGCGGCATCCAGCGGCAACAGTTTGGGTTTGTGCTCAGACACTTCAAAGAGGCGATAGCCAAGACTCTCCAGTGTCTCGACAAACGACATCGGGTCATCTCCGGAACGTGTCAGGCCGAAAGGCCAGAACTCCAACACCATGACCGGACGCCACCCCTTGTCCAAGAGACCAGCTGCGCCGCGCAGAATCTTCGCCTCAGAGCCCTGAGTGTCAGATTTGACTATATCTGGCAACGGCCCTGGATGTTCGGCGAAGAACAAATCCAAGGTAGTGACCGCAACCTCCTGCGTAGCACGCTCGCTGCTATCGGAGAACAAGCGGTGGTCACCTTTGTTGGTGTCAGACTGATACAACGGCAGCAGCCCCTGCTGGTCGCTGACTGCGGCATTAAAGGTTGCCACGTTTGCGCCGGAGGCCAGCTGGGCAACGTTCTGCGTAAGCAGTCGGTAGTTAGCCGCATCAGGCTCGAAAGCGATGACCGAACCCTGTTCACCTACCAGCTGGCTGGCCACTGCCGTGTACCAGCCGATATTAGCCCCAAGATCCAACACGTTCGCCCCTGGCGTGCAGAGACGGCCGAATACCTGCGTTTCAAAAGGCTCCCATATGCCATCACGAGCCAGATCACGAGAGATAAACTCGTCATCGGCACTATGAATCGCAAAGGCAAACGACGGCAGGTGTAGCGCCTTGGCCTGAATCAGACGGTAGGCAGATACGCTTTTTTTTTTGTTAAAACAGTTCCACCACTTCATTGATCTGTTTCCTCAAAGCTTGTCTTGGGCGACCCGTCGGCAACTTGCTCACCGAGCGCCTGATGTTTAATTGCAAGGGTGCGCCGACACCGTGCAGGGGGCATGTACCAGCCCCCATAGATTGATCAATTCAGTATCGGGGTAATGAATCGCGAAACGCGCGCCGCCGATGCAGGCGTCGATGACTGTTTCCAGTATCAGTTGGCCATTGTTCGAAGGATTAGCGACAAAAGTGCTGATACCCGCCACTAGGCCAAATTCGCCCGGACATAACGGCGTGGTGAATTCGAACTGAATCATTTGCAGAGTCTTTTCATCACCCTCGCTGAGGTACACCCCTTGCTCAGCAGAATTGAAGTGCATGACCTGACTACCATTACGATCCAGAATGCCCAGAGTCACCGCGCAGGAGTCTGGTAGCGGGCGATCGATGCGATATAGAACCTGAACCGTGCATTTGTGCCGGAACACGATACCGTCCGTCTCTGCTCCCTGCTCGTCACGCAGCACTATGTCGATGACCTTGGCCTCGCCACTGCCCGAACGTAGCGGTGCAACTCGTTCAGCAAAGGCCGCGCGACGAGCAACCTGCGCCTCACTGAGCGCAGCGGTCGGTTTACTCGCGCGACGAAGTAGCGACTGATCATCCCCTACGGACCGCGTCATTCGCTCGAAAACTGCCTTCTGGTATGCCTCCCCTACGGCTTTAGACGTACTCATCAGACGCATACGGCCCTGATCCAGCCAGAGCCCCTGCTCGCACAGGCCACGAATGGAGTCCGCCGCATGGGTGACATAGATAAAAGTGGTGCCGTCATCCAGCAGGGATTTGATCTTGTGCAAACACTTGTTCTGAAAATAAGCATCACCGACGCTCAGCGCCTCATCGACGATCAGGATCTCCGGCCGCACATAAACCGCACACGCAAAACCCAGGCGTACCGCCATCCCGCTGCTATAGGTCCTCACCGGCTGCTCAATGGCCTCGCGCAGCTCACTAAAAGCAATGATCTGCGGTAGCGCCGCTTCAATTTCATCACGCGACATGCCATGTAGCAGGCCGTACTGGCGGATGTTTTCCCGCCCGGGCAGCAGTGGGTTAAAACCAGCGCCGAGCTCCAGCAAAGCCGATACCCGACCATCGACCTTTACTGAACCGCTGCTAGGAGTAAGCACACCGGACAGAATCTTCAAAAGCGTGCTCTTGCCACTGCCGTTCTGGCCAACAATACCCAGCCGGCTGCCGCGATCCAGATTGAAAGAAATATTCTCTAAAGCCCGAACTTCTTGGGCGTAGCGCTTGCGCCCGGCACTTAGCAGCTCTAGCAGGCGATGGCGCGGAGTGCTGTAGGTACGATAGATCTTCGACAGCTGCTCTAGCTGGATAATCGGTGAAGCCGTTTGAGTCATGTGCAGTCTCCGTCAGAGCACATCGGCAAAACCTGATCTGAGCAAACGAAACACCCAAATCCCGGCGAGCAGCACCGCCAACCCAAGTGCTAAAACCTTGCCCAGCGCCATCCACGCCACTTCAGCCGTACCAAAGACGGCGTGACGTGCGGTTTCCACTAGGTAATAAAATGGGTTGTAATCAAGAATCAGCGCTTGCACCCACTGCGGGCCGTGTTCCTGCACCAGTGCGGCCGGGTACAGCACCGGGGTGATCCAGAACAGAATATTGACCAGCACCGGCACGACCTGCGCGAGATCTGGCACATAGACCGACAGCGCCGAAACCCCGTAGGCCAGCCCCAACGACAACATGAAAAATGCCAGCCAAACCAAGCCATAGACCCAGGAGCTGCCAGCCAGAGGCAAGCCATGGTAAAGCATGAGTAAGACGAAGATAGTGGCGATAATTAACTGGTTGATCAGTGCAGATAGCACCGGCACCAGCGGCAACACCCAGAAGGGGAAAGCAATCTTATTAATCAGGTGGGCATATTCACGCAACACCAACGGGCTGCGGTTGGCCATGTCGGAAAAGAACACCCACAGAGAGAAAGGTAGAAAATAGAAGAGCACAAAGGGAATATCACCATAGTGCAACCCCATGCGTCCGTTCATCAGCACGGAAAACACCATTACATTAATTAGTGCATACAACAGCGGCACACCGATGACCCAAGCGGTACCGGCATAGGAGCTAGCGTAGCGGTTCTTGATATCCTGCTTGGACAACATCCAGGCCAGCAACAACCCAGCTCTGAATCCGGTATTACGAACCATAAAATATGCCTATCCCACAGGAATCCCCTGGCGCGCATGCAGGCGCCGGGGCACGATCAGCCCACAAAATTTAAACCGGGATCCGGCCGTAGTTATCGATAAAGCGCACGATATCGTCTTCGCCAAGATACTCGCCGCTCTGTACCTCGATCATAACCAGATCGATCACACCCGGATTCTCTAGGCGATGCTTGTGTCCCGCTGGAATGAAAGTAGATTCATTGGTATTGACCATCATCTCGCCCTCACCATTAACGACCTTGGCCATCCCGCTTACGACTATCCAGTGCTCGCTGCGATGGTGATGCATCTGCAGCGAGAGGGAGCCCCCCGGTTTGACCACGATGCGCTTGATCTTGAAGCGCGGACCTTCTTCCAGCACCGTATAGGTACCCCAGGGGCGAGCAACCGTACGATGTAGGCGGTAGGCGTCATGACTCTGCGCCTTGAGACGCTTGGCGACCTGACGCACCTCCTGCGCGCGATCGGCATGGGCGACCAGCACTGCGTCCGCAGTGTCGACAATGATCAAGTTGTCCAGGCCAACCGTGGCAACAAGGCGTGTGTCGCCTAGCACCACCGTATTGTGCGTCTCGATGAGAATCGCCTCACCCTGCACCCGGTTCTGCTGAGCATCGGCCGGGATCAGCTGCGACAGGGCCCCCCAGGAGCCGATATCGCTCCAGTCGAACGTCGCAGGCACCACCGCGACGGAACTGGAGTGCTCCATCACTGCATAGTCGATCGAGATGTCGGGAACCTCGGCGAAGATCCGAGCATCCAGCTCCTGCAACAGCACTCCCGCGCTATCGTGAGCGGGGCTCGCGGCCACGCACTCTTCGGCCAGTTGCAGAAGCTCGGGAGCATGGGCGCGCAGCTCGCGCAGGATGCTACCTATGCTGAAGCAGAACATCCCGGAGTTCCAAAGGAAGCGGCCGCTGCGTAGATATTCCTGAGCAGTCTGCAGGTCCGGCTTTTCGACAAACCGGAGCACTCGGCGTGCCTCCTGCTCGTCCAGCACATCACCTGTCTCGATATAGCCAAAGCCCGTCTCGGGCGCCGTCGGCGGGATGCCATATGTCACAAGATGCCCCTGCGCCGCCAAGCAAACCGCCTGGTCGGTAGCCTCCCTGAAAGCCTCCACATCCTGTATCAGGTGGTCGGCTGCCATAACGACGAGCACGGCCTCCTCGCCATGCTCCTTGGCAAGCGCCAAAGCCGCAATGGCAATAGCCGGTGCCGTATTGCGCCCCTCAGGCTCAAGTAGAAAATGCGCGCGGCAGTGCCCTATCCGAGCCTCAGCGAAGTGGTCCTTGCTGGCAAAATACAACTCGCGATTGGTGACCGTAACGATCTCACCGCCGCCAGCCAGTAGCGCTGCAGCCCGGGTATATGTCTTGCTCAAAAGCGACTCGCCATCAGGCAGGCGCATGAAGGGCTTCGGATGCGCCTCACGCGAGACCGGCCAGAGCCTTGTGCCAGCCCCGCCTGACATGACGACTGGAATAATTTGCATGGTTAGTACTCGCGCCCAACACGCCGTAAATCAGCGTCGACCATCATATGGATAAGCTCTGTCAGCGAGGTCTTTGGAGCCCAGCCCAGAACTTTCTCGGCCTTAGCGGGGTTACCCAGGAGAGTGTCCACTTCCGCAGGACGGAAGAACTGTGAATCAATCACCACATACTCTTGGTAGTCCAGGCCGACATGCTCGAAAGCCAGCTTGCACATCTCCCGAACAGTGGTGGTGACACCAGTGGCCACCACATAGTCGTCGGCACGCTCCTGCTGCAACATCAGCCACATTGCCTCGACATAGTCACCCGCATAGCCCCAGTCTCGCTTGGCGTCGATGTTGCCCAAACGCAGCTCGCGCTGCTTGCCCTGCTTAATGCGGGCCACAGCATCGGTAACCTTGCGAGTGACAAACTCAATTCCACGAAGCGGCGATTCATGGTTGAACAGGATGCCACTGGAAGCGTGCAGACCGAAGCTCTCACGGTAATTAACAGTGCTCCAGTGGCCGTATAGCTTTGCCACACCATACGGACTACGAGGGTAAAACGGCGTGCTCTCGTCCTGCCGCTCGGCCTGAATAAGGCCGAACATCTCACTGGTAGAAGCCTGATAGAAGCGAGTCTCTGGGCTGAGCTGGCGAATGGCCTCAAGCAGATGAGTCACGCCAATAGCGTTGGTCAACCCTGTAGTCAACGGCTGATCCCACGAGCTGCCCACAAAGCTCTGTGCAGCCAGATTGTAGACCTCGTCCGGACGGGCCTTCAGCACCGCCCGCTGCACTGAACTGGCATCTCCCAGATCGCCGTCAAGATAGTGAATCTCGGAATCAATAGATAGCTCGCGCAGCCGCCAGCGGGTATCTGTACTGCGCCGGGGAGCCAAACCATAAACCTTGTATCCCTTGCCCAGCAGGAGCTGAGCGAGATAGGCACCATCCTGGCCTGTCACCCCTGTAATCAGTGCGCTTTTTGTCATTCTTGTATTTCTCTCATACCCCAGTCAGCAAGCACGCTCTGTAAGGTTTCTTCTATCGCAATAGCAGGCTTCCACCCGGTCTCTCTTTGTAATTTTGCAGAGCACCCCAAAACCCGGCGCTGCTCCGCCCGGCGAAGCCGCTCGGCATCCTGAACCAATTGCACCTCTACTCCCGCCAGCACCGCCATCTGCTGGACGAGCTGGCGAATGTTCCTCTCCACCCCCGAGCAGACGTTATATATCTCGGCGCTACGACCAGCGTCCAAAAGCCGTAAATATGCCCTAATTACATCGCGAACATCGAGAAAATCACGTGTGACGTCGACATCTCCGACCTGTACCACGGGCTCCTGCAATCCCAGGCCTATCCGCACCAGCTGCCGGGCAACGCTGGGAATCACAAAGGCTTCGGCTTGCCCCGACCCTATGTGGTTGAAAGGCCGTGCCACCATCATGCGCCACGGCTCCATATAGCTCCACTGCAGGCAAAGAAGCTCTGCCGAGCACTTGCTCACGGCGTATGGATTACGTGGGGCGGGTAACCGGGACTCTTTGATCGGCAACTGCGATTCGGCAACCTGGCCATAGATGTCGCCGGAGCTCACGTAAAGCAGGGCACCGGTAAAACCGCTCCGCTTTAGCGCCTGAAGCAGATTGAGCGTACCCAAGACGTTGATACGCAGCGTCTTTTCTGGGTCCCGAACAGACTCCGGGATAAAAGTCTGCGCCGCTAGGTGAATCACTGCATCCGGTACGACATTGCGTAAAGAGGCGTCCAAGGACACGGGATCTAGCAGATCGTATGCCGGCGTTTCGAGCAAGCGCCAGCGGTCGTCATTAGCTAGCATCCGGCGTATATGGCCACCCACAAAGCCGCCCAATCCCGTGACTAGGAGTGCCTTTTTCATAACCCACCTCACCTAAACCGAATGAGCATTAAGGCTGGCGACCTTCCAGCCAGGCCAGTGTTCGCCTCTGTAGATAAGGCCAGGAAGAGAACCTTCTCCGCTCGTAATACAGACTGCCTTCGTGAGGGGGCTGAAGCACCCTGGCCGGATCAACGCGTTGAAGGTCCTGGCTGCCGCGCAATAGGAGGTGCAATACAAAAAAAGGAAAGAGACCAACCCAGCTGCGCCATTGGGATGGGTAACCCAATGCATAGCGCATAAACCGAAAGCGATTCGACCAAGGAATGGGGCATGACTCAACAGCACCGTTCTGCCTCAAGGGGGACAGCACACGAAAGAACTTCCCAGGACAACTCTGCGCATTGTAAAGCGGGAACTGGTGCAATCTTGGGAGAAGCCCGAGCTCAGAACACACCTTCACGCATAGAAAATGCAAGGCATCGTGGTCAGGATGGCCGCCTTCCCACGCCGGCACATACAATTCCGCATCCATCCCCAAAGAGGATATCCGCTCAAGCAGCCAATCCGCTGCCGAAGCCAGCGCCTCAAGCAGCTGGCCGTCGACGATACCTAGCTGACTTCCAGCAAAACACACATCAGTGGGTTCAACGCCCAGATCCTGCAAAACCGCCAGCGACTCCGCATTACGCTTAGCGGGATCACAATGAGCGGCAACCCCACTGGTCAGATAGGCACAAAGGACTCGCCGCCCACACGCACGCTCCGTCAGGATCTGCTGATAGACACCGTACTCATCGTCCTGATGACAAAACAGGAACAACGCATAGCTCGGCGATTTGCCGTGGTCAGTAAGCATCGAAATCCAGGAAGGTAAAGTGGATCTGCCCGGCCTCTAACCGCTCATCGGAGACGCTGAGCGGCCGGAAAATGAGATTCAATGGAGACGGACGGAGTCTATCGGGAATGTCCACATAGCTGGAAAACATGCATGTGCCTGATGGCCTGAGCCCGATGTAGAGCCGCAAGGGTGTTAGGGGACGTGAAACAGTGGGCATCGGCAACTCAGCAGGCAATTCAGCATACGCCGGCACCAGGCCGCTCAATGCTCTTGCGTGAAAGGCGTGGCGATCACTACGCACCCAGCCACCAACCCGATTCGCTGGGTTGCTGCAACGCCAGCACAGTGACTCAGGACTCCATACACGCTGGAACTGGGCCTGCCGGTCCACACCCTGCAAGTCGCCACCCAATCCACCCAGACCAACTTTGGCGGCAAGAGGCTCGACCAACTGGAAACCCAGCTTACGGACAAAGCCCGGAGTGCTGTTAGCATTCGCCACGCCATAGATGCATTCGTAACCCTGATCAGCCGCCGTTTGATAGGTCATCTCCGCAAGCTTGGAAAAGAGCCCCTGACCCTGATGACTTGGCCGCGTTGCGGTGTTGAGAGAAAGCAATGCGCGAACCGTACGCCCCCCTAAACGAACGGCCGCTGGAATACATACGTAGTGAGCGACCAGCAAGTCGCCATCGAATGCGTCGAACCCAACTACCGCCCCATCCGGGTTCTCCGCGTACAGCCAGTGCAGTGCCGAAAAAGAGAACTTGGGCGAAGCAGGAAAACATACGGAGAACAATTGACGGTAGCGCAGCAGTTGTTGCTCGGTGCTTCCCGCCGGCAAGAAGCTGATCATCGGAACACCCAGTACTTGGTTAGCAAGTAGCCATTCGCTGCCACCACGGGCAGAGACAACAATTTACCGGGCAAAGCCATATCCAGCAGATGCATGGACAAGGCAACACAAACCATGGTCAGGCCATAGTTGATCAGTACCACGACCAGAAATTCCAGTGCGCTGGCTAGCGAATGGCGCACCTCAAAGGTCCACATTGCGTGCCCGAAGTAGTTAACCACTAGGCCAAGGATGAAACCAGCCGATACAGCGTAGGCGTAATGCGCACCGAAACCGATCAACACCTGCATCGCGCCTATATCCACTGCCGCAGTGAGCAGCCCCACCAGCAGAAAGACCACTACCTGACGAGTATTTCCAGCCCAAGACACACCCATCACCTGCTTGTCCTGCGCCTGCGCTGAAGGGGTCTACGCGGCACCGAAGCAATGTCATGAGCGAGAAATGCAAGCACCAGTTGGGTACCCATCAGAACCGGCAGTGCCGCCAACATCACCGTACCAACCGGCGTGCCACCACCTACTTGCGACGAATGCCACCATTGATAAGTACCAAACAGGCCACCGAACAGCACCAGCACAGCTCCAAGCGGCAACTCCAGGGACGCCAGAGACATGTCACGCAAGTAGTAGTTATAGAAAATTCGCTTGCAGAAGTTTCGCAGGTGCTTGGCCAGGAATTCGCCGACGATTTTGGAGATTTTAAGATGACTCACCTCATCTCCATATTTGGCATCCATCGGCACATCGACCACCGTCGCGCGCAGAGTGTTGAGCCGAAAAAGCATGTCGGTCTCAAAGAAATAGCGCGAGCTGATCTTGTCCAGCGGCAAATGGCGCGCCGCTTCGCGGTGGATGGCGGTATAGCCATTGGTAGGATCGAATAGATCCCAGTACCCGGATGACAGCTTGGTCATGAAGGACAATACGGCATTACCAAACAAGCGAATTTTCGGCATCTGCCGGATCTGTTCCAGATCGAAGAACCGATTACCCTTCGTGTAGTCGGCCTCGCCCGCAACGATGGGTGCAATGAAGTCGGCAATCAATGCCGGATCCATCTGCCCATCGCCATCGACCTTGACCATGATGGTCATTCCATCAGCCAGCGCCGCCTGATAACCATGCATCACCGCGCCACCAACACCCAGGTTATGTGGATTGCGCAGCACCACTACACGCGGATCGCTGCAATGGCTCTCAACCCAAGCTCCACTTGCATCCGGACAGGCATCATCGACTACATAGATGCGCTCACATTCCGGGCCGATGGCTGCAAGCACATCGAGGATGTGTGCAGTGACCCGGAAGCATGGAATGATCACCGCCACGCGGATTTCAGGAGTGTTCGAGGCTAGGTTGTGGTCCGCCACGAGACTGGGGAATTCAGGCCACACAACTCTCTCCTTGATCGCCTATCTTTCTGCGCCGAATAGTTACCGCCGCAAATCCGAGCCAAGCCAACACCACCAGCCACGCGAACCCCGACAGAACAGCCGAGATGTAGAAACTGAGCGGGCGGTACTCAATTTCAACGACACTGTTTCCTGCCGGGAACCTGACGGCTTTGCCCAGCACCTGGGCAGGGTAGAGATCAACCTTCTGGCCATCGACTCGCGCCTGCCAGCCTGGGTAGTAGGCATCGGCCACATACAGCCAGCCCATGCAGGCACTGTTAATCTCCGCCACATAGCGCAAATCGCTCTGCTCGCGCCACTGCACCTGGGGCGAGTCACCTTGCCTGCATGCCACTGCCGGCTCCGACACTGAAGCCTCGACATAAAGCACCTGAGGGTCACCCTCAGTCATTGCAGACAACACTTGCCGAGCATCCTTACGAGCCTCGGCGCTCGTATAAACACGGTACTTGGACAAGGCAAACTCGTTGCGATAAACCTGCGAGCCAGAATCCTCGTAATACAAGCCCAGCCCGGTCGCAGCCGGTTGGCCCTGGAAGGCTATATACCGAAGACCCAATTGGTCGATGACTCGCTGGCTAGGTTGCGAAGTGGATGTCCCCTTGAGCTCGGCCTCGATATGGCTCTCCAGCACCGTCCGCCGCTCTAAAGCCAATGCCAAGACGCCATCTATCGAGGCCACGCCATCTACCACCCCCGGGAAAGGGCTGAGGCTTTCCAGATACTGGCGATACTTTCCCGCAAGATCCTTGTCTATGGGCGAGGCGAACACATGGCTGCCTCCGGCACCATTCTTGGTAGCTGTGCGGTATAGGCGGTGATCTGGGTCCTGGAGAATCGCCCCTATCACTCCAGCTTGAGCGACCGACTCCGGCTCATGAAAGCCGAACAGATCACTGCGTACGAACAGTGCATCGGCAAGGATGACAAGCGCGGCGGCCAGCGGTATGAGGTGCTCACGCGAGGCCAGTGCCAACCCCAGCACAGTCGCCAGCAGGACCAGGACAAATGCATAGTTAAGCCGACTATAACCCTCAGGGAAGAAGCCATAACTTCCCACAAGCACCACCACGGTAACTAGCGCCACCCATCGCCTGCCTGTCATCCACCGCGGCAGCCAGCCGAATACTGGCCAGTCCCTGCGTGCGAGGCAAGTCAGCGCATGGGCCGCCAGCACCGCCAGACCAACGACGCCCACCAGGAAGAATGGATGCATGGCGCGATAACCATGCAGGCCGGGAATCAGGTGATAGTCGTACGCCAGGGTGAATAATGGCGAAGCGTACTCCATACCCAGATTCATCAACAGGAAGCCGCCCATGGCGTGCCCAACGATGAACACCGGCATGCGCAGGCACACACCCAGCAGCGCCAGCAGGCAGACCAGCAGCGAGCCCTGCGAACCCACGATCAGGTGTTTCGGCACCAGACTCCAGTCGAAAAACAGCATGCCTGAGATATAAGAGCCCGCTGACAACATGCCGGCAAACGGCATGGCGGTGCCAGCGTTGCGCCCGGACTGTGTTACCAGTTCGACCAGGGGAAGGAGCTGTACCGCCGACAGCAACAGCGCCAGTACTACAGCACCGATTCCGGTCAGCAGCAGCGCTCTGAATCGCTGGCTCAGCAGTGCTCTGCCCTCCGCCATGAGCAGCAGGGCCAGCAGCTGGCCGGCCAGATAGATGGCAACGCCATGCGCCAGGTGCGGGTATCCGGAATAAACCAGCAACGTCGCCGGGATCGCCATCAGCACGGCGCGCAACGCGCAGGGGCGATTAAGCCAGTACTGTGCCGCTGCTAGGGTCCAAGTGGTCCAGACCAGGCTGCCGGCCACACTGGTGTTGTACTGCACAGCAATCCAAACCGTCGAGTAGCTGACAGCAATCGAGGCAAACAACGCTGCCCATGGCGATAAGTGTATTACCCGACAAAGCGCGTAGACGCCATATCCGGCCAGCAACATATCCGCCCAGTGCAGGACGCCCACCCCATAGAGCGGCTCAAAGAGCAGCGCGGCCAGCAAATTCAGCGGATTGAGAAAACCGCCCTGGCTTTCGGCAAACAGCGGATGGCCGCCATAGATATCGCTGGACCACAGCAAAGTCTCTCGACTGCCCTGTAGCCATTGCTGCAGCATCTGGAGCAACGACAAGCCATGATGCGCCGAGTCCGCGTGAATGATCAGTTGGCCGTCCCAAAGTGAAGGCCACCAGAAGTAACTCACCAGCGCCAAATACAACAACACGGCCGAGCACTCGGAAAGCCTGCTATAGCGCCACTGTACCAAGGGGTTGACCAATATCGAGCACGAGCTCATGCCGTAGCTCCCGGTCCGACCGACTCTGCACTCATAATGCGCTTGGCCACGGCAGCGCCGCGATTGCGTAGCGGCACCTCTACCAACCGATAGTTGAATTCAGCCAGCAACAGAATCAACACGCCGGAACTCAATACAAACGGCCAGAAGTGGGTATCTCCGAAGGCCCCATTTCCCCCAGCCAGCCGGTAGAAGATCTCCCGCACCAGAAAGAATGCCGGAACATGAATCAGATAGATGGCATAAGAGCGCGCCCCCAACCAGGACAACGCACGACTGGCAATGCCAGGCCTGAGCAGGTAGCCGGCGTCATACGATGCGAGCCACACCAGCAGCGCGCTGATCAAGGCGATCATGCCGACCTTGATCGACACGGTATGCAGTACATCCGAGCTCAACGCACCCAGACAGACGAATAGTCCGAGCATGGCCAGGGTACCGATCCCTCGTCGGCTCATGATTACCGGCCGGGCCAACTGGTATGAGGAGTGTTGGGTCCAGAGGGCGAGCAGCACACCGAGTGCAAGCGCATCGGTGCGAAACACCATCAGCATGGGCGTACGCACCAGAAATAGCTGTGCTAGCACCAACGCTATCAGCACATAAGGCAACCAGCGCCGCGAGAACAGCACCACCAGCGGGAACAGCAGATAGAACTGCTCTTCCAGCGACAGGCTCCAGTACGGGAAACTCGCACCATAGGGCCAGCTCATGAAGCTCTCGGCAAAGCGCAGGTTAGCGACCTGCAGCACCGCTACCACGGTAGCCTCGAAGTTCGTCCGCAGGCTACCGAAAGCCCCCGATTGATTGGCGAACACGCAGGCAAACAAAATCACCATCAGCCACAACCAAGCGGATGGCCAAAGACGCCAGGCACGTCGCACCCAAAATGCCAGCGTGGTGCGGATCGCCTGCTCCTGGCTCACGCAACCTTGCAGACGCGGCACCAGATCGCGAGCGATGACGAAACCGGAAATAGCAAAGAACAGGTCCACGCCGAACCAGCCGCCAAACACGCCGTAGAAACGTGAAAGCCCCTCGCTGCTCCAGGTAAATAGATTGCCATTGGCGTGATGCACCACCACGAACAGCACGGCAAAGCCCCGCAGAACTTCGATTTCAGCGATACGACGGTTCATCCGGACCCACTTCCTTAGTAAGGCTTACGTGCCAGAATCACCTGGCTCTTGGGCATTGCCTTGTCCATGGCCTCTTTCACTCGCGGGCCGTCAGGCAGCTCCAGCAACTGATTCCAGGTGTGCGCCCAGCTCTTGAGCAGCGGGTGCCACGGCTCGGAAAGGTCGTGCTTGCACGACCAGAAGAAGAACCACCACACCGACCAGAAGAAGCCGTAGTAAGCGCGATGCTCGACGATCAAACCAGCATCGACCACCAACTTCTCGAAGTCTTCGCGGGAGAAGATGCGGATATGATTGGGGTGCTCGAAATACACCGAAGGCGCCAGATCCTTCTGCACGGTTTCGCCAAGAGGGTCGGGCACGGTAATCAGGTACTGGGCGCCTGGTTGGCCCACCCGCACCAGTTCGCTCATGAACTGCGCCGGATCCTCGACATGCTCCAGTACTTCCATGGCGACAATCTTGTTCACCCGGCTGTCCGGTAACGGCAGCGGGTTGGCATCCGTGACCAGCCCTATCACATTGCGGGCTGGCGAGTCCTGCAGCAGCCGCTCGACGGACGCGATCTTGTCGGCATTCACATCAGCGAAGATCACCTCCGCGCCCCGCTTGGCGCAGAAGCGGATATAACCGCCATCGCCGCAACCGATGTCCAGCACGCTGTCTTGTGCGCTGACGGCAAAGCCCTTGTACAGCTCGTCTGTCTCCGGATTGAACCAGCCGCTGAGGCTGGTTTCGCGATGGGTAAGCTCCGCTGTAGAGGGCTCCGGGGCCACTTCGACAGGGCGCTCGAGTAGTCGACGAAGACGCGTGATGATTCCGAACATAAGTCAGCTCAGCCCTTGGTGGTTTGATCGGTTAAAGCAGGTTTTCGAGCAACGATGACTTGGCTTTTGGGCAGCAGATCATCCAGCGCAGCCTTGAGTTGCGCCGACTCAGGCATTTCAATCAATGCATTCCACACACGCGCCCAATCATCCAGCAAAGGGGGATATGGCGGGTGCACGATATCGAACGACTCACCGGTGGTGTCCACATTGTTCGACTTGGCCCAGACCCAATAGAACATGGTCCACAAAGTCCAGTAAAAGCCATAGGTGGTATGCCGTTCGATAATCAGGCCGGCGCCCTCCACCAGCGCCGCAAACTCGTCGCGCTCGAAGATATGAATGTGATTGGGCGTCTCGAAATATGCAGCAGGCGCGTATCCTTTCTGGATATGTTCAGCACGCGCGTCAGGTACCGACAGCAGGTACAAGGCACCGGGCTGGCCCACCCGCACCAGCTCTGCTAGCAACGCCTTCGGCTGCGGAACGTGCTCCAGCACCTCCATACAAGTAATGCGCGAGGCTTCACCATTGGCCAGAGGCAACGGCGCGGCATCACAGACATAGCCACGCACGCTGGCCGCCGGCGAACCCTGCAGACGCTGCAGCAACGCTTCGACCTTGCCTGCCACGATATCGGTAAAAACCACATGGGCGCCGCGTCTGGCGGCCCAATCCACTGCGCCACCACCGCCACAACCAACATCCAGAACCACGTCCCCGGAGCTGATGGGAAACCCGGTGAATAGCTCATCCGTGGCATTGCGGTAGAAACCGCTCTGAATCGCATCACGCAACCCAACATCACGCGAATCCAGCGGCACAGTCACTGGCTCCAGCTCCACCGGCGCAGGCCGCAGGCGATGCAGTAGTTTTTTAAGCACTCTAACCGGCATTGATTAACCCCAGAAAATCTTGCAATTTTTGCTTGGCAACCGCACGCGAACAGTGGCCGCGCATGCGCTCGATGGCGTTGCGCGAAAGCGCAGCGTAATGCTCAGGTGTTTTCGCGCACTGGTACGCGCTTTGGTAGGCCTTCACCAGTGACTCCCAGTCGATCTGCTGGCGTAGCCCGCGGTAAGCCTCACGCGGATCATGCGGCCAGACCGCAGGATCGGACCAGCCCTCGACCACGAAGCCAACAGATTCGTCCATGTAGTCGAGCATCGCGGAATTTCTGGGGGCCACCGCCGGGCGCCCGCAGGAAAGAAACTCCATCAGCGGCAGACACTGGCCCTCACCATAAGAGGCGTTGACCACGAAATGGCTGGCCTCGATAAGTCCTTCAAACGCTTCACCTTCAAGAAAACCGTGCAGAAATACTACCCGGCAGGTGAAGCGCGGCAACCTGGCTAGACACAGCATCATCTCGTACATGTCGCGCTGGAAGTCGTTGCTGCCCAGCTTGAACACCAGGGTCGCATCGTCGCAGTCGCGAAATGCTGTACAGAAAGCCGTGAGCATATCCGGCCAATTCTTGCGCCCGTCGCCGGGGTTGAACATCGAGGTGAATACAACTCCAGATAGCTCCAGGCGATGCGGCTTGGCGCGCCATAGTTCTGGGTGCGGCAGGGGCTGCTCACCGAGAGTCCGGAGCTGAGTATCGAGAATGGAAGGCCGCCAGCTCATCTGCCCACTCAGCAACTTACGACCAATCTGCCGATACCACTCCACTACATATCGATAGGTAATGCGAAGCAGTGATTGCTCACGAACAACCGGCAGGTCGGTAGAGTCTTTCGGCTGGTGTGCCTCTCCTCGAAGCTCGGCGACAGACTCCACCACTTCCGACCAGTCGGGCCAGAACCGTGCCTGCTTGGGATCTTGACTATCGAAGACCACGCATGCCGCCATCTCCATCACAACCGAGGCCCGTCGCTCATGCCCAAAACGCGCACGCAACGACTCGTACCGATCCCATACCGGCGCGGGCACGGAGATGACCGGATAGTCCATACCCATCTCCCGGCGTATCGCCTCCAACGTCATACCGGAGTGAGTAATGGCTCGGCCGCATCGGCTTAGCGCATGGCGCCAGTCCTGTTGGCGTTCCTTGAGCCAGTACTCATTAGGAATAATGTCGAACTCCCAGGCGAGCACCGGAATGGTCGGACAGTACAGGCCGAGAGGGGTCTTGTGCGGCGGGGTGAAAGCCAGCAGTACGCATTGATCCCCTGCGGCGCTTGCCTCGCGATAGAGCGCATCTGCTTCGGCATGGGGATCCTTGACGACGCGCACATCCCCCAGCTCCCTGAGGACCGGCAGGAACTCCTTGAGGACGAAGTAATAGCTGTACTCCGATTGCCCCATGCTGGCGGCGATGGTTTCCGCGTTGACTTCCGAATAGACGAGAAACCTCATGCTGGGCGCTCCTCAACATTGCCCCGAGCCAGCAGCTGGAGGAACTCCTGGAGCTGTGCAGCAACAACCTCCGGCGCACAGAACTCTTGCATGAATACCTTCGCGGCCTGCGAGGCAGCGAGATACTCCTGCCGGTTACCTGCCTGTCGGTAGCTGTTGCGGAAGGCCTCCACCATCGACTGCCAGTTCAGTCGGTGGCTGAGCGCCAGTAGCCTGCCCGACGGGTCATGCGGCCAGCAGTCCGGTGCAAGACCAGTTGAGATTGCAAAGCAATAGTCGGGGCGCAGGTAATCGGCCATCGCCGTATGCATTGGTGCCAAAGCTGGACGGCCGCAACACAGGAAGTCCATCAACGGCAGACATGCCGCCTCGCCACTGGACGCGTTGACGTAGTAGTTGCTGGCTCGGATCAATTGTCGGTACTGGTCGTCCTCAAGAAGTCCGTGCAACACCACGACCCGACAGCGAAAGGGCATCAGCCTTGACAGCTGGTTGACCAAAGTGCCGCGATAATGGTCGATATCATGGTGCGTCATGTTCAGCACCAGAGTGGCATCCTCGACGTCTTGAAACGCTCGGCAGAAGGCCGTTGTCATCTGAACCCACTTCTGCCCAGCATCGCAGGGATCGAGCACACTGCTGTAAACCACCCCGTCTAGGTTGATAAAGGAAGCCTTCCGCCGTGGCGGCACGGCTGCTGCGACTACTGCTGCCTTGGCTGCTGCACCGCGCCGGGGGAGCCTGACCTCATGCCACCAGCCCCGCCACATTGCCCGCGTGATACGCACGGCCTCGGACTCTTCCTGCCGAATGACGTTTTCGGGGTCCAGCTTGAGCCTGCGACTGTCGAGCACATCAACGGATAGGCTGAACCTTCGCCTGCCAGTATCGGGGAGGTCGTCTTGCTCGTTCGAAAAAAAACCCCAGACGGGTGCGGGTATCGCAGCAACAGGCAGGTCGAAATTCGCGCGAACCAGAGCGGCAGCTTCCTGGCTCGTCGCAATAGCCCCGGCGAGGCGGGAAAAGACATATCCCCAGTTGAATCGGGGATCCTGCTGGCGGTCTTCAGGCAGTGGAGCCCAGGTCCGATCAGTCGCCAGTGGAATCGAACTGAATCCCCAGGCGAAAACGCAGATAGTCGGGCATTTCAGGCCAACAGGCGTCTGGTCTGGCGGGCTGAAGCTGAGAAATACGACGTCGCGCCCCATCTCCCTGTAACGGGCGTACTGCTCATCGACTTCCTCGGTACTGGCGACGCTGACGACCTGTCCCAGCCGCTCCAGGGTCGGCATAAATCTCTTGAGCAAGAAGAAGAAGCTTTGTTCGGGCTTGCCCAGCGAGGTCTGAATGGCAGATTGGCCATCTTTCGGGCCGACGAGAATTATCATTTCTGAACTACTGCTCCGCGCCAGCGTCCATCCGTGTGGCGGGAACCGCCTACTTATTAAAATAATCGCGCACTCAATCAGCAAATCGGACCCAAAGCAAGCGCTCCCGGATAATCTGATTCTTTTCGCTGTAAGTGCAGGCTATTGGCAGCCCGTACGCAGAAAATATGACCGGCAGGTCTGTTTTTCTGACCTGCTAACCATTCTCCCGAAGCGAGTCCTCCTGCGTGACCCGCCTCGCGCCACGAGGCCCGCAGGCTTGAACTGGTAGGGGCTATTCTCGTCCAATAGGCAATCCCAGCCGTTCAGCCTGCCCGGAGTCGCCATGCGCCGTCTGCTGCCCACACTCCTCGCCACCACCCTATGCCTCGCCACTGGCGTCCAGGCCCAGACCCTGGTGGCCACCAGCAACATCCTTGTCCGTGCCCTGGACCGCAGCCTGGATTTCACCTCCGACACCACCACTTCGGTGCGTGACATGAAGGTGGTGCTGGCCGCGCGTGATGATGCCGCCAGCTTCGTCGCCAGCCAGGGCGATATCCGCGGTGCGCGGCTGGAAGCGGCCTTCGCCACCCTGCGCGAACAACTGCCGGAAGCCCGCCACGCCTCCGACCAGCAGCTGGCCGAAGCCATCCTCGCCCTGTGAGCCAGCGCGCCGCGCGCTGGCTGGCCGCGCTGCTGCTGCTGAGCGGCGCCAGCGCCCAGGCCGGGCTGCGCCTGCAACTGGATGCCAGCGGGCTGACCAGCGCCGAACGCCAGGCCAGCCAGGCACTGCTCGACCAGGCCAGCGCGGCGCTGCCGCCAAGCTTCATCCAGCGTCTCGACCGCCAGGTGACGGTGAGCTGGTCCGACGACCTGCCCCGAGCCGCCTTTGGCCGCACCACTCGCCGCGATGCCCTGGTGCTGAATGCCGGATTGCTGCCGCGTCTGATCGATCCACAACAGGCCGCCGCGCCGAGTGGCCGAACCCACGGCACCCTTCAGCGCGAGCTGCTGGCCACGGTGATCCATGAGCTGACCCACCTGTACGACCGTGCCGGACTCTGGCCTGAGGACCAGCGCCGCCTGCAGTGGCGCTGCCGCCAGGCACGCGAGGTCAACGGCCCGGTCGGCCAGCGTGGCCAGTGCCGCGGCCAGGAGGCCCGCCGCTTCAGCCTCAGCGACGACCCGCAGCTGCTCGACCTGGCTGGCTGGCAGCAGCAGGTCGGCAAACGTGGCGCCCGCGAGCAGGACAACGGCCAGGTGGCGCGTTCGCCGGACAGCTACGAGCTGAGCAACCCGCGCGAGTTCGTCGCGGTGAACATGGAGTACTTCCTCCTCGACCCGACCTACGCCTGCCGCCGCCCCACCCTGCAGCGCTATCTGCGCCAGCACTTCGCCTGGCAACCGGCGCAGCAGGCCGAGTGCAGCACCGATTTCGCCTACCTCAACGCCGGTCGCGACTTCGCCCGCCAGCCGCTGGGCCGGCTCGATCCCGAGCGGGTCTACGCGGTCGACTACTTGCTCGCCGAGCCCAACCAGCAATGGGCCAGCCGCTGGGGCCACAGCATGCTGCGCCTGGTGGTCTGCGCACCGGGACGGCCGCGCGGCCCGACCTGCCGCCTGGATCTGGACCAGCACCTGGTGCTGTCCTACCGCGCCTTCGTCGGCGACGTGCAACTGTCTAGCTGGGACGGCCTGACCGGCGCCTACCCGTCGCGCCTGTTCATCCTACCGCTGGCGCAGGTGATCGAGGAATACACCAAGGTCGAGCTGCGCGGCCTGTCCTCGGTGCCGCTGCGCCTGTCCCGCGAGGAAATCGAGCGCCTGGTGCAGCGCTCCGCCGAACTGCACTGGAGCTACGACGGCGACTACTGGTTCCTCTCCAACAACTGTGCGGTGGAGACCCTCAAGCTGCTGCGCAGCGGCACCGGCCGCGACGCGCTGCAGGACCTCGACAGCATCATGCCCAACGGTCTGCTCGACCTGCTCGAAGGCCGCGCCCTGGCCGACCGCAGTGTGCTGGACGACCCACGCGAGGCGCTGCGCCTGGGCTATCGCTTCGACTCCTTCCGCGACCGCTACCAGGCCATGTTCGAGATCCTGCGTAGCCGCCTGACCCTACCGCAGCAGACGGTGGAAGACTGGCTGGACCTGCCGGCGCGCGAGCGCGAGCGCTGGTTCCCGCACGCCGACCTGCGCGCCAGCGCCGCGCTGTTGCTGCTCGAACAGGCCGCCCTGCGCCGCCAGCTGCTGCTCGCCCAGGAACAGCTCAAGCAGCGCTACCTGGGCGCCCGCGACGACCCGCAGGACCGGCGCTTCGTCGAAGCCGACGCCACCCTGCGCGAGATCCTCGCCAACAGCGGCTTCCTCAGCCGCCCGGCAGAACTGCTGAGCGCCGGCTACGGCCTGCCGCAGCCCGCCGAGTGGCAGCAACTGGAAGCGGCCAGCAGCGAACGTCAGCTCAGGCTGCGCCAGCTCAGCGACGACCTCGACCAAGAGGTGCGCCACCTGCTGGAACCCACGCTGCTGGCCGAGATAGAGGCCGGCGAGAACAACCTGAAGCAGCTCGGCCAGCACCTGCGCGAGCTGCACAAAGCCGGCGGCGGCCTGGTACTGCCGTAGGTCTACAGCTGCTCTTCATGCTCCTCCGGCAGCCCCAGGTCCAGCTGCAGCCAGGGCAGGCGACTGCCTACCCAGATATGCCGATCGGCCGGCGCCAGCTCCGGGTGATCGAGGCTGGCCACGGTGATGTCCAGGCTGTCCGGGCTGAGCGCCGTGAACAGCGCCAGGTGACAGCCGCAGTGCGCGCAGAAATAGCGCAGGCAGCTGGTCGAGGAGGCGTAGGCGGCGGCACTGCCCTGGGTCCAGCGGAAGCTCGCCAGCGGCAGGGTCAGCCAGGTGGTGACGATGCCGCCGGTGGTGCGTCGGCAGATCGCGCAATGGCAGTGGGCGATATCCTGCAACGGCGCCGCAAAGGCATAGCGCAGGCGGCCGCAGTGGCAGCCTCCAGTGTGGGTCTCGGTCATGGCGAACTCCTCGCGCTCTTGCTCATCACCCTAGCGCGCGCCAACGCACTTGCCCATGATGACCCGATGCTTTCCGCACGGATGTCGTCGTGGCTGTTCTCCTGTACTCGCTCTGGCCCCTGTTCGCCCTGATCGTTGGCGGCTACCTGCTGCGCCGCCACGACTTCCCCGGCGAGGCCTTCTGGCCGGCCGCCGAGCGGCTCAACTACTTCATCCTGTTCCCGGCCCTGCTGTTCAGCAGCCTGGCCAGCGCACCGCTGGACAACCCCGCGCTGCCGCGTCTGGCCCTGGCCGTGCTGCTCGGCCTCGGTGGCGGCTGGCTGGCCCTGCTGCTGGTGCGCCGCCTGCGCAGCTGGCCGGCGGCGCGCTTCGGCGCCTTCACCCAGGGCATCCTGCGCTTCAACACCTACCTCGGCCTGGCCGCCATCGGCAGCCTGCATGGTCAGCCCGGTCTGGTGCTGGCCGCCTTGCTGCTGGCGCTGATGGTGCCGGCGGTGAACGTGCTGTCGGTGTGGTCGCTGAGTGCCGACCGCGCGGTGAGCCTCGGCGGCCTGCTGCTGCCGATCCTGAAGAATCCGCTGATCCTCGCCTGCCTGGCCGGCATGGCGATCAACCTGCTTGGCATCGGCCTGCCCGGTGGCAGTGACCGCCTGCTCGGCCTGCTGGCCGCCGCCAGCCTGCCGTTGGGTTTGCTCTGCGTAGGGGCGGCGCTACGGCCGCAGGAGCTGCGCGGCGAGAAGCCGGCCCTGGCCTGGAACTGCGTCCTGCGCCTGCTGGCCATGCCACTGCTGGCCTATGCCGTGGCCAGGGTGTTGCACCTGCCGGCGCTGGAGAGCAGCGTGCTGGTGCTGTTCTTCGCCCTGCCCACCGCCCCCACCGCCTATGTGCTGACCCGCCAACTCGGCGGCGACGGCCACCTGATGGCCGGCATCATCACCCTGCAGACCTTGCTCGCCGCCCTCAGCCTGCCGCTGGTGCTGATCCTCCTCGCGGCATGAACGGTACTGCGCCGAAAGCGCGCTGAAAGCTTGAGCCCCTAGCATCCGTCGACCGCCGGCCCCGGACCGGCGTTTCCACAACAACAAGATGGGCTCCCCACGCACTGCATTCACGCAGCCGCCGCGTCGGTCATGCCCGTCCGGAGACTGCCTGATGCTGACCTTCCTCGGCTTCGCCATGGTCATGACCTTCATGTACCTGATCATGACCAAACGCCTGTCCGCCCTGATCGCCCTGATCATCGTGCCCATCGTTTTCGCCCTGGTCGGTGGCTTCGCCGCCGGCATCGGCCCGATGATGCTCGAGGGCATCGGCAAACTCGCCCCGACCGGGGTGATGCTGATGTTCGCCATCCTCTACTTCGCCCTGATGATCGACTCCGGCCTGTTCGACCCGCCGGTGCGCGCCATCCTGCGCATGGTCAAGGGCGACCCGCTGAAAGTCTCCATGGGCACCGCCGCCCTGGCGCTGATCGTCTCCCTCGACGGCGACGGCGCCACCACCTACATGATTTGCGTCGCCGCCATGCTGCCCCTGTACAGCCGCCTCGGCATGAGCCCGCTGATCATGGCCGGGCTGATCATCCTGGCCGGCGGCATCATGAACATGACGCCCTGGGGCGGCCCCACCGCCCGCGCCGCCAGCGCCTTGCACGTCGACCCATCGGACATCTTCGTGCCGATGATCCCGGCCATGCTGGTCGGCTGCATCGCCCTGTTCGGCATTGCCTGGGTCTACGGCCAGCGCGAGCGCGCCCGCCTCGGCGTACTGCACCTGCCGGACGATCAGGACAACCACGCCGAGATCAGCGTCTCGCAGTACCCGGAGGCGCGCCGGCCGAGATTGCTGTGGGTCAATGGCGCACTGACCGCCGCCCTGATGGTGGCACTGATCGCCGGCCTGCTGCCGCTGCCGGTGCTGTTCATGATCGCCTTCAGCATCGCCATGATCGTCAACTACCCCTGTCTGCAGCAGCAGAAGGAACGCGTCGCCGCGCATGCCGGCAACGTCCTGGCGGTGGTCGGGCTGATCTTCGCCGCCGGCATCTTCACCGGCATCCTGTCCGGTACCGGCATGGTCGAGGCCATGTCGAAAAGCCTGCTGGCGGTGATTCCCGAAGCGATGGGCCCCTACCTGGCGGTGATCACCGCCCTGGTGAGCATGCCGTTCACCTTCTTCATGTCCAACGATGCCTTCTACTACGGCGTGCTGCCGGTGCTGGCCGAGGCAGCCGGCCATTACGGCATCAGCCCGGTGGAAATGGCCCGTGCCTCGATCGTTGGCCAACCGGTACACCTGCTCAGCCCGCTGGTACCCTCCACCTACCTGCTGGTGGGTTTGGCCAAGGTCGAGTTCGGCGACCACCAGCGCTTCACGCTCAAGTGGGCGGTACTGATCTGCCTGGCCATCCTGGCGGCGGCATTGCTGCTCGGCGTGTTCCCGCTGTTCGGCGGATAGTCCCGACGGGAGACGGCATTTTCCCGCAAAGCCAGCTAGAATCGCGCGCCATCGCGGCGCCCGCCGACCGACTCTTCGACACGCAAGGAACCAATAATGGAATGGCTGACTAGCCCAGAAATCTGGGTTGCCTTCTTGACCCTGACCGCCCTGGAAATCGTCCTCGGCATCGACAACATCATCATGATCGCCATCCTGGTCGGGCGCATGCCGCCGCACCTGCAGGCGCGCACCCGCTTCTTCGGCCTGGCCCTGGCCATGGTCACGCGCATCGCCCTGCTGCTGTCGATCACCTGGATCATGAAGCTCACCAACGACCTGTTCCACCTGTTCGGCCAGGGCATTTCCGGACGCGACCTGATCCTGTTCTTCGGCGGCCTGTTCCTGCTGTGGAAGAGCAGCACCGAGATGTTCCACAGCCTGGAAGGCGAGGATGAAGCCGAGCCGACGCCGGGCAATACCGCCGCGCGCAACTTCATCGGCACCATCATCCAGATCGCCATCATCGACATCGTGTTCAGCCTGGACTCGGTGATCACCGCCGTCGGCATGGTCTCCCACGTGCCGGTCATGGTCGCCGCGATCATCGTCGCCGTGCTGGTGATGATGCTGGCCGCCGGCACCATCAGCGACTTCATCGACAAGCACCCGTCGCTGAAGATGCTGGCCCTGGCCTTCCTGGTGGTGGTCGGCACCGTGCTGATCGCCGAAGCCTTCGAAGTCCACGTGCCGAAGGGCTACGTCTACTTCGCCATGGCCTTCTCGCTGGGCGTGGAAGCCCTGAACATCCGCATGCGCGTGCTGCGCGGGCGCAAGGAAGACCCGGTCAAGCTGCGCAAGGACATTCCGGGGCAGTAAGCCGGAACGCGTGAACAAAAGAACGGGGCCGAATGGCCCCGTTCTTTTTGCTGCGCCAGCCGCTCCTAGCACTTATTTCCATAAGAAATATGAACCCATCTTGAAAGATCCTTTGGCTTTACCCGCCAGAAAGTGTGGGTTTAGAATGCTGGCAAAGTGACGCCAGTCACAAATGGACTATCCGTAGGTTTCGTACACGCCATCAGGGAAAAAAGGAATGATGATGCTAAAACACTGTCTGGCTCTCTCGATTGCAGCTGTTCTCGTTGGCTGCCAAGCCTCCGGGGAGCAGTATCAGGCTGATGTATTCGACGCCAGCCAGGTGAATACCCAGCAGGAAGCGAAAACCGTCAAGATCATTACGGTCTCCCCGACCAAGATCAAAGTCAGCAATGAAAAGAACCGTAATGCGGCCATGATGGTCGGTGGCGTTCTCGGCGCTATCGGCGGCGCGGCATTGGGCAACCAGAACAACACCGACACCGCCATCGTCGGCGGCGTGGCGGGCGGCGCAGCCGGTGCCATGGCCGGATCGCTGGTCGACGACACCACCCTGGTTCCCGGCGTTCTGATTGGCTATGCCGAGAACGGCAAGATCTTCACCTCTGCCCAGGTCGGCCGCCCTTGCGAGTTCAAGGTGGGTGAAATCTCCCTGATGGTCATGACCATCAGTAACGAGACCCGAATCCAGCCGAACGCCAGCTGCCCTGAGCCGGCAAAAGGTTGAGGAGAAGGACATGAAGCATATTGTCCTGGGCTCGGCCCTCGCCCTCTTCACCGTACCGGTACTGGCTGGCCAGTTCGACGAGTTGTATCAGATCGAACAGCAAACCAAGCAGGCCGAAGCCGCCGCTGAAGCCGAGCGCCTGCGCCAGGCCGCCGCCGCGCAGGAGCGTGCCGACGCCCGCGAAGCCGCCGCACGCCAACAGCAGGCTGCGGCACAGCGTGCGGCACAGCAACGCGCCGCCGAGCAGCGCCAGGTGCAGGCAGTCGAGGAAAAGCGCCAGCGTACTCGCGAAGAAAGCTACGAGGACGAACTCCGCGCACTGGAACTGGAAGAGCGTCGCCTGGCCCTGCAGGCCAAGAAGGCGAAAGTCGCGCGCGCCAACGATTACATCGATGCCGAGCTGCGTGACAGCGCTGCCCGCACCGACGTGATCCAGTCCGAGGCCGACGCTACACGCAACGTCAGCTCCGGGGCCAAGTCGCTGATGGAAGATGCCGGCGAGGCCGAGGTCAATCGCTCCAACAGCCTGTTCGGCGAGTAACTCGTCATCCAACCGGTTCCCAGACTGCTGCGGAACCGGTCCTTCAGAGAGAATCCCTCATGCTGCGTCTATTGCCGCTGCTCGCGGTCGGCCTGCTGCTGGCCGCCTGCACCCAGGAAGAACCCAAGGCCACAGTACCCACGGTCGACCTGCACGGTCGCCTGGTCGTCGACCAGGAAATGACTGCAAGCCGACAGGCCCAAGGCATCCAGGGAGAGTATTACAAGCGCGTGCTCAGCGTTAACGGCCAGGACATGGCCTTCGCCGACTTCGTCAAACAGTACTGCCCGGACCTCAACACCCGTGATGAGACCTGCCAGAAAGCCTTCCGCATCAAGAAAATCGACGATGTGAGCGGCGCTACCAAGTTCCTGCCCAACGGGCTGTAACGCCAGGCAGCGCCTCAGAACAGGTCGAGCTGGTCGGCAGCTGACAGTAGCTGCGCCGGCTCGACCGTCTTCACCTCAACACCCAGGCGCTCAGCCAGCCCCGCCGCGCGCTCGGCCTTGGTATTCACCGCCTCGGCCAGGCGCGCCGGCAGGCCCCAGATTTCCACCTTGTGTTTGGCGCGGGTGATGCCGGTGTAGAACAGCGCGCGGGTCAGCAGCGGGCTGGGGCTTTCCGGCAGGGCCAGCAGCACCTCGCTGAACTCCGAGCCCTGGCTCTTGTGCACGGTCATGGCGAAGGCACTGTCGTGACTGGGCAGGCGCGCCGGGGCGAAGGCGCGGAAGCCGTCCTCGCCCTCAAAATAGACGCGCAGACCATGCTCGCCGGCCAGGCACAGGCCGATATCGCCGTTGAACAGGCCCAGCGCATAGTCGTTCTGCCGCACCATCACCGCGCGGCCGGGATACCAGCGCTCGCGCTCGGCCAGCGAGTAGCGGCGCTTGATCCGTGCCTCCAGCGCTTCGTTGAGACCGCCGACGCCCCAGGGACCTTCGCGCTGCGCGGTCAGCGCGCGGAAGGCGTTGAAGGCGGCGAAGGCCTCGGTCGGATCGCCCCGGCGCGCGGCCTTGAGGTAGGGCGCATAGCCCTGCTCGAGACGCTCCAGCAGCGCGGCCTGGCTGGGTTCGGCCTGCCAGGCCAGGTCGGCGCGACCTTCACGCAGCAGGTTGAGGGTGCCAGCGGCATCGCCACCGTTGATCCTGCGCGCCAGCTCGCCGATGCCGCTGTCGCCGGCGAAGCGGTGGCTGTGAGTGAGCAGCACCACGGCGTCGCCCAGGGCCGAGCGCGGCGTTTCGACCGGCACCGTCTGCCCGGTGATGCGCTGCAGCTCGGCGGCGGCCGCGGCGTCGAAGCCACGACCCTCGCACAGCTCGGCGAATACCGCGCCGGCCTCCACGGCGGCCAGCTGGTCCTTGTCGCCGAGCAGGATCAACCGCGCCTGCGGCGGCAGGGCGTCGACCAGCTTGGCCATCAGCGCCAGGTCGACCATCGACGCCTCGTCCACCACCAGCACGTCCAGCGCCAGCGGCCGCGCCGCGTCGTGACGCACGGCGGGGCTGTCGCCGCGGCTGCCGAGCAGGCGGTGCAGGGTACGCGCCTCCTCGGGCAGCAGGGCCTTGAGGTGATCGGCCAGCGGCAGATCAGCCTTGGCGTTGCGGATAGCCTCAGCCATGCGTGCAGCCGCCTTGCCGGTCGGCGCGGCCAGGCCGATCGCCAGGCGCTCGCCACCAGGCTGCTCCAAGAGCGCGGCCAGCAGGCGCACCACAGTGGTGGTCTTGCCGGTGCCGGGGCCACCGGAGATCACTGCCAGGCGCCGACGTACCGCCTGGGCCGCGGCCAGGCGCTGCCAGTCCGGTTGCTGTTGGTTGAAGGCGAACAGGCGCGCCAGGCTCTCGCTCAGCAGCGCCTCGTCCACTGCCGGGCGCTCGGCGGATAGCGCCAGCAGACGCTCGGCCAGATGCTGCTCGTAGGCCTGGTAGCGCGCCAGGTACAGGCGCTCGCCGTCGAGGATCAGCGGGGCGAAACGGCCGGGTGCGCCGACCAGCGCGGACGACTCCAGCAGGGTGCGCAGCTCGGCCAGCGGCGGCAGGGCGAAGTCGAACTCCGCCCAGGGCCGGCGACCGGCCACCCGCACCAGCGGCAGGCATACGTCGCCGGCGGCCAGGGCCTCGCTGCACAGGGCGGCGCAGGCCAGCACGGCATCCGGCGCCTGCGGCTCCAGGCGCTGCAGGCTGGCCAGCAGGGCGCGTTCCAGCGGGCCGAGGGGCAGCTTGCCTAGGCTCATCGGGCAGACTCCCTCAGCCAGGGCGCGCGGGGGCACTCGCTCGACGCCACCGTGGTAGACGTAGCCCGGATGCAATCCGGGAAGGCCCGCCCCCGGATTACATCCGGGCTACTGCCTGAGCGCATCACTTCCCCTCCGTGAACAGTTTATCCAGCGCATCCAGCAGCGCATCGCTCGGCCGGGCGAAGTACACACCGGCCGCCGGCATGCCGCGCAGGAACAGGTACCAGGCGCCGCCCAGCTGCGCGTCGCTGAAATCGGCCAGGCGCGTGCGCAGGAAGCGCCGTAGCGCCACCAGGTAGATCAGGTATTGCAGGTGGTAGTGCTCGGCGGCGATGGCCTGTTCCAGGCGTTCGGCGCCGTAGTGCGCGGCGGTTGGGCCGAGCCAGTTGGACTTGTAGTCGAGGATGTACCAGCGCCCGGCATGCTCGAAGGTCAGGTCGATAAAGCCTTTCAGGTAGCCCTTCAGCTCGTCGAACTGCAGGCGCTCGGCGGCCTGGCGCATGGGTTCGGGCAAGCCAAAGGCCGGATCGGCCAGCAGCGCGCGCAGGCGCTCCACCTCGAGCCGCTCGACCGGGAAAGTGAAGCCCAGTTCGGGCAGCCGGCGGTTGGCCTGCAGCGCTGATAGACGCAGGCCCTGGCCATCCAGGTCGGTGTCCAGCACCGCCTGCAGCTGAGCGATGGCGATCGCGCCCCACAGCTCGGCGTCGATGCCGTGCTCCTGCAGGGCGAGCGGCACCAGCTGCTCCAGGCTGCCCTTGCCGCGCATCCAGTCTTCGAGGATGGCGTGCAGGCAGGTACCGGCGCGGGCGCCACGCGGGAAGGCGAAGAAGCCGGCGCCCGGCTCGCTGGCATCGACCAGGGCCAGGGCGTCGCGGTCCGGCGCCTCCATGTGCATGCCAGCGGCCAGGCCCGAGAAGCTACCGATGCGCCAGGCGCTGCCCAGGCTGCGATTGAACACCTGCTGAAGCTGAGGGGGTTCGGCACGCCCTGCGCCAGCCGCACTGGCTTCGACACCACACAGCGCCAGGCGCGTAATCAGCCCATCGCTGGCAGCCGCCAAATGATCCAGTTCGACGGCCAGCGCCGGACCTTCCTGGCCCGCCAGATAAGTGGCCAGCTCGCCCAGGGCATCGTCACCGGGCAGCTCGCGGCCATGTAGCAGCCAGGCCAGGGCACTGCTGTGCAGACCCTCGTCGGGCAGCTTGCCGGTCTTCTGATTCGGCTTGGGCAGGGCGACCGGCCCCCAGTGCAGCCACAGGCGGTCGCGGGCGCGGGTCAGGGCCACGTAGGTCAGGCGCAGCTTCTCGGCGAAGCTTTCGCGCCGCGCCGCCTGCAGGCGCTGGTCCAGGCGCGCGCTACCCAGGTCGAGCAGCGGCTGGCCATCCTCGTCGTGGCAACGGGCGCTGTCGGTGTGCTGGCCGAGCAGACGGCCGTCCCACAGGAAGGGGCAGAATACCAGCGGGTATTCCAGGCCCTTGGAGGTGTGGATGGTGACGATCTGCACCCTTTCGGCATCGCTTTCCAGGCGCAGCAGCGCATCCTCGCCGGCGCCCTCGCTGCCGCGCTGGGCGGCGAACCAGGCCAGCAGCGGCTCCAGCCCCGGGCGCTGCAGGCTCTCGGCCTGCAGCAGTTCGCCCAGGTGCAGCAGGTTGGTCAGCCGCCGCTCTCCGTCGAGGCCGGCCAGCAGGCGCTCGGCCACCCGCTCCTGATCCAGCCAAGCCCTGAACACGCGCATAAAGCCCTGCTGCTGCCACAGCTGGTGGTACTGCTCGGCGGCGGCGCGCTCGCGGTCCCATTCCTGCTCGACTTCCTGGCAGCGGGCAATCTGCGCCGCGTCGCGGCCCAGCAGGCGGGTGGCCAGGGCATAGCGCAGCACACCCTCGCGGCCGGGCTCGGCATAGGCGGCCAGCACCGCCGCCAGCTCGGCGGCTTCCTCGCTGTGCCACACGCTGTCGCGGCCACGGCGCACGCTGGGCACGCCGCGCGCGGCCAGCTCGGCGGCGACACTGGCGGCCTCGCGGTGGTTGCTGACCAGCACGGCGATATCGCCACCTTTGAGCGGCTTTCTGCCGCCATCTTCTTCGAAGTAGGCCTTGCCCTGGGCGCTGGCGGCGAGCAGCGAGGCGATCCGCCGCGCCGTATCCAGCGCCGCCAGCTCACCGGCACGGGCCTTGTTCAGCCCCTCGTCACCGAGCCAGACCAGACCCAGCGGCGCGGCGCCGTCCTGCTCGGGCAACACCAGCGTGGCGCGCGACTTCTTGCCGGCGCTGACCGGCGGGTAGCTCAGCCCTTCCTCGGCGAAGGGCTGCGGGCGGGCGAACAGTTGGTTCAGCGCCTTGATCAGCGCGGGGGTGGAACGGTAGTTGAAGGGCAGGTCGTACTGCCGCTCGGCTGCGTCGCGAGCCTGCAGGTAGGTGGCCAGGTCTGCGCCGCGGAAGGCATAGATCGCCTGCTTGGGATCGCCTACGAAACACAGGTCGCCGCCATCGCGGTAGACCCGGTCGAAGATGGCGTACTGGATCGGGTCGGTGTCCTGGAACTCGTCGATCAGCGCCAGCGGGTACTGCTCGCGCAGGCGCGCGGCCAGGTCGTCGCCAGCCGCGCTGTGCAGGGCCTGGTCGAGGTTGTTGAGCAGGTCGTCGAAAGCCAGCAGGCGCTGCGCCGCCTTGCGCTGCGGCAGCTCAACGTTGAGGCGGTCGAGCAGTTCGACCTGCAGGGCGATCAGCTTCTGCCGGCCGGCGGGCAGGGCGCTTTCCAGCGCCGCGCCGAGAGCATCCAGAGCCTCGGCGACAGCGCTGTGCGGTGCCTCGAAGTTCTTCTTGGTGGCCTTGAGCAGGGCGGCGGCGCCCAGCTTGGTCAGGCCGTCCGGCGCCTCGAACAGCGCCGCTGGGTCGGCGAAATAGGCGTCCAGCTCGGCCGACCACAGCGGCAGCTTGGCCGCCTTGTGCGTGCTCTGACTGAGGCCGCCGTGCTCGCGCAGCACCTCGACCCAGGCATAACCCTCGGCCCGCCACAGCTCGGCGGCTTCCTGCCAGGCGGCGCTGGCAGCCTGCAGCTCGGCCTCACCCACGCGCTCGCGCGGCTCGACGCGCAGGTAGGGTTTGCCCAGGTGGCTGCGCAGGGCCTGGCGCAGGGTCGCGGGGGTGACTTTCTGCTTGGCCAGGTAGCGCGCCCAGGCCGGGTCGGCGCAGGCCAGCACATGGCGCCAGGCGTCGCCGAGCAGGGCGTCGAGCACCTCGCGGTCGTCCTGGGTCAGCTCGGCATCGAAGTCGCCGCCGGCCTCGAAGGCCGAGTCCTGCAGGGCGCGCTGGCAGAAGCCGTGAATGGTGAAGATGGCCGCCTCGTCGAAGCCGTGCACGGCCAGCAGCAGGCGCCGCCGTGCCGCTTCGCCGGGATGGCGGCGGTGCAGCTCGACGAGGAAGGCATCGGTGCTGCTGCCGCCCTCGTAGAGCGCCAGCAGCTCGGCCAGGCGGGCGCGGATACGTTCCCTCAATTCGGCAGTGGCGGCGGTGGTGTAGGTGACTACCAGGATCTGCCCGACCGACAGCTCGCGCTCCAGCAGCAGGCGTGCGTACAGCGCGGTCAGGGTCCAGGTCTTGCCGGTGCCGGCGCTGGCCTCGATCAGCGAGCGGCCATTGAACGGCGAGTCGTGCAGATTGAGGTCGTTCATTCGCCTTCCTCCTCGCCGCCAGCCAGGGCCTGCAGCGCCGGGCCCAGCAACTGCTCGGCCAGCTGCTCGAAGCGTTCGCCAAGCGGCTCGCGCTCGCGGAAGGCCAGGGCATACCAGGGGTCGAAGACTTCGCCGGCCAGCGGGCTGAACTCGGCACCGAGCCAGGCGGCCTGGGCCTTGTCGCGGGCGGCGGCGATGGGTTCCTTGCGGCTCTTGGCGCTGGGCGTGACCAGCGCCTTGGCGAAGTCGTAGCTGCTGCGGGTGATGAACGGCAGCGGCTCGCACAGTGCCTCGCGGTAGGCGGCCAGCCAGGGTTCGAGCAGTGCTGCGGGGTTGTCCAGCGGGCCGAGCTGCCAGTCGCCGGCCGGCGAAACCAGCAGGCTCTCGCGGGCGATGTCCGGAGTGGCGGCGATGTTGAGCAGCAGGTGGCGCAGCCAGAAGCCGGGCAGGTCGCGCGAGTCCGGCGCGCGCAGGCGCCAGTCGAACAGGCCGCTGGAGGTCACCCCATCCAGCCAGCCGTGCAGGCGCACGCCGGCCAGCTGGATATCCACCAGCAGCGGCTCGGGGCTCTCTTCCGGACGCGCCTCGAACAGCCGTGGGGCGAAGGCACGCACCGGGCCGCGCTGCTTGCCCCACAGGGCATGGCCCAGCTCGCCGGGCGGCAGCCAGCCGGCGGCGCGGGCCACGCGGCGCTCCTGTTCCTCGCTCCAGCCGCGCTCCACCGCCTGCAGCGCCAGCTGGCGCAGGCCGAGGTAGGCCGAGCGCTCCAGGCTGAACGGTTCGTCGGCGGCGATGCCTTCCTCGGCATCGGCCAGGCGCAGGCCCAGGCGTTGTTCGAGGAGGAAGCGCGCCGGGTGCTTGAAGCAATAGAGCAGCTGGCTGGGCTCGAGGGTCAGCCAATCGTCATTAGCCTCCGGCAGGCGCTGGATAAAGGCCGGAGCCTCGGCCGGGGCTTCGGCCAGACGCTGGGCGGCGCGGAACCAGGCGCCGGCGAAGCCCTGGCGCGGGCCGCTGCGCTCGAAATTGCCGGGGGCGAAAGGCTGCAGCGGGTGTTCGACGGTGATGCGGGCGCTGGCCTTGTACTCACCCTCAGTCGCGGTCAGATCGACCGCCTCCAGCAGCTCGCTGACCAGCACCGAGGGCGGCAGCTCGGCGTTGTCGCGCGGGTCGCGGCCGACATAGCTCAAATACAAACCATCGCGGGCGCTAAGCAGCGTCTCGAGGAACAGGTAGCGGTCGTCCAGACGCCGCGCGCGGTCGCCACGGCGTGGGCGCTTGGCGATCAGGTCAAAGCCGGCAGCCGGGGTGCGCCGGGGCAGGGCGCCATCGTCCAGGCCGAGCAGGCAGACCAGGCGGAACGGCAGGCTGCGCATCGGCACCATGGTGCAGAAGGTCACCGCGCCGGTGAGGAAGCCCGAGGCGCCGCTGCCGCTTTCCAGCGCCGCGCCGAGCTGCTGGCGCACCAGCGCCAGTTCCACCGGGCGGGTGATGCCGGCGTCCGTGGCCTGGCGGCCCAGCGCCGCGCAGGCCTGGCTAAGCAGCAATAAGGTATCTCCCGCCTCGCGCTCGTCGAACAGCGCATCGACCAGGCCCTGCAGGTCCAGCGCCCAGTCGGCCAGCGGGCGGGCGCGCTGCAGGCGCTCGGCCAGGCCGGCGAGCAGCTCGACAAAGGCACACAGGCGCCCGAGCAACTGCGCGCGCGCGCCTTCCAGGGCATCCAGCGGCCAGCTGTCACCCAGCAGCGGCAGGCCGTCGCCGGCCAGCTGTGGCGGTGCGGCAAAGCCCAGCAGCAGGCGATCCAGGCCCTGGCGCCAGGTGAAGGCATCGTCGGCCGGCAGGTCGAGCGCGGCGCGGTGCTGGCCGTCGCGGCCCCAGCGCACGCCGGCCTGGCGCAGCCAGTCGCGCAGCAGTGGCAGGTCCTCGAGCTCGATGCCGGCGCGGCGGGCGATGGCCGGCTGTTCCAGCCAGGCAAGAATTTCCTCGGCGGCGAAGCGGCTTTCCGGCAGGCTGAGCAGGCCGAGGAAGGCCTCGATCAGCGGCGTCTCGGCGCGCAGGCTGCGGTCGGCCAGGCTGTAGGGCACGTAGGGGGCGCCTTCGCGGCGAGCGAAGACGGCCTCGATGAAGGGCGCATAGCGCTCGATGTCCGGGGTCAGCACCACCACCTGGTCGGGGCTCAGGCGCGGGTCGGCGGCAAAGCGCGCCAGCAGCTGGTCATGCAGGATCTCCACCTCGCGCAACGGCGAGTGGGCGATATGCAGCTCCAGCGAGCGGTCGTCGGCGCGCAGTGCCAGGCGCTCATCGGGCGTGCGGGTGCGCAGGCGCAGGATGTCGTTCTGCAGCGCATGCAGCAGGCTGTCATCGGCCAGCTCGGCGTCCTGCGGGTAGATGCCGTGTTCCTCGGCGATCTGCCCGAGCAGGCTGTCGAAGAAGTCGCGACCCTGCTTGCCCAGGCTGGCCAGCAGCGGATGGCCGACGTCCAGGTACCAGTCATCCGGGCTGACTTCTGACTGCGCCAGCTCGCGCACGTCGCGAATCTCGCCCCAGGCCTCGCGGCAGGGGTTGAGGGCGCAGATCACCACGTCCGTGTGCCGCGCCAGCCCCTCCAGCACGCGCAGGTGGTGCGGCGGCAGCGAGCTGATGCCGAACACCAGCAGGCGTTCCGGTAGCCCCTCGATGACGGCATCGCCGTGCAGGTGCGCCAGCAGCTCGCCGAGCAGGCGCGCGCGGTGCGGGTGGCCGTCCTTGGTCAGCTCGGCCCAGAGCAGCGCCTGCCAGGCTTCGTCCGGCCCCAGGTCGCACAACTCGCCGCGCTCCCAGGCGGCCAGCCAGTCGTCGCGGTAGAGCAGGTACTGGTCGAACACGTCGGCAATCTTCGCCGCCAGAGCCAGGCGACGGCGCTCGTCGCCACCTTGCAGATAGCGTTCGAGGCGCTCGGCGCGGGCCAGGTTGGCCGGCTCGTACAGCCAGTCGTAGAGGCGCCAGGTCATCGCCTGCGGGTTGAACGCCGACTGCTCCGGCAGGGCGCCGAGCACCTGGCGCGCCACGGCCCAGACGAAGCTGGACGGCAGCTGCACCTCCAGGTGCATGGCGATGCCCTGCTCGCGCGCCAGCTGCAGGGTCAGCCAGCGGCCGATGCCCTGGCTTGGCACCACCACCCGCGCCGGCGCCAGCACGTCCGCCTGCGGCTGGGCGAGCAGGCGGCAGGCGAGGGCGCCGAGGGTTTCCAGGTCGGGGGCGTGGTACAGGCTGAGCATGGGCGGGCATCCGTTCGATGGCGGCTAGGGTAGCAGGCCGGGCCGCAGGCCCGCGACGGCTGACCGACGCGGACGTTGACGCGGGTCAAGGGCAATTCGCCAGCATCCGCTACCGTGCAGTCTCCATAAGTCTTTGTGCGGATCACCATGCCCTGCCCAAAAGCGCGCGTCGCCTGCAGCGACCCGCAGCTGGCCCAGCACCTGCGCCGCCTGCTTGGCGACTGCGAGGTGATAGAGGAGCCCCACCACTGCAGCCAAGCACCGCTGTGCCGCTGGCTGGACGAGGCCCCCCTGGGCCCTGGCGGCCAGGTACAGGCCGCCCTGGCAGAAGCCGTGGCCACGCTGGAGCGCACCCGCCACGCCTTCCGCTCGCGCGAGCTGGGCCAGCTGCGTCAGCGCCTGGAACAACTCTTGATCGAATTGTCAGCAACGCCGGATTGAGGTAGAACAGCCTCCAGCAAGGTTTCGCCACACCGGCGAAGACCGGCTTTGCCGGGCAGGACGAACGGGCCTGCAAGACGAAGCGCCGCGACGTCGCATTCAACCGAATGTGCCGTGCGGCGCTTTTTTTGTGCCCGCAGAAAACAACAATGCAAGAAGGGTTTTCATGGATTCAGCGCAAGTACTGCGCCAGCTGATGCGCCGCATCGGCCTGGACCGCGAGGAAGTCGACGAGCGCTGCCGCCTGCTCGACTGGCAGGCCAGCGATGGCGTGCGGCTGAACCAGGCCGCACCCGCCATGGACGATGTGCACCAGCAGTTCGTTGAGCACCTCTACCAGCATCTCGGGACCTTCCCCGGGCCGGCCGGCCTGCTCACCGCCGATCAGGTGCTCACACGCCTCAAGCACAGCCAGCTCGACTACTACCAGCGCCTGTGGCACGGCCCCTACGACCGCGACTACCTGACCGGGCGCCTGCATGTCGGCCTGATCCACCAGCGCGCCGGGGTCGAGCCCAAGTGGTACCTGGCCGCGTACCGCCTGTACCTGGAACAGATGAGCCATGCGCTGTTCGCCGCGCATCCGCAGCAAGCGCTGTTCGCCAGCCTGCTCAAGGCGGTGTTCTTCGACATGACGCTGGCCATCGACACCTACGGTGCCGCCCAGCGCCAAGCCCTGGAAGACAGCGAGGCGCGTTTCGCCCGCGCCCTGCGCGGCGCCCACGACGGCCTCTGGGACTGGCACCTGGAACACGACCGGCTGTACGTCTCGGAGCGCTGGGCCGGCATGCTCGGTCTCAGCCGCGACGGCCTCGGCGAAGGCAGTACGGCCTGGTTCTCACGCGTCCACCCGGACGACCTGCCAGGCCTGCGCCAGGCCATCGACGCCCACCTGGCCGGCAGCACCGCACAGCTGCACCATGAATACCGCCTGCGCCGCCAGGAAGGTGGCTACCTCTGGGTGCTGACCCGCGGCGTCGCCGAGCGCGACCACGAGGGCCAGCGGCGCATGGCTGGCTCGCAGAGCGATATCAGCGCGCGCAAGGCGGTGGAGCAGCAGCTGCGCCACGCCGCCCGCCACGACCCGCTGACCGGCCTGGCCAACCGCCTGCGCCTGGACGAGCTACTGCAGCAGGCCCTGCAGCAGCTCGGCAAGCCCGGCGCGCGCGAGGCGGCGCTGTTGTTCATTGACCTCGACCGCTTCAAGCTGATCAACGACAGCCTCGGCCACCAGGCCGGCGACCGCGTGCTGGTGGAAGTCGGCCGGCGCCTACAGCAGTGCCTGCGCCCCGGCGACCATCTGGCACGCTTCGGCGGCGACGAGTTCGTCGTACTGCTCACCGACCTGGCCTGCGGCAGCGACGCCGAGCCGGTCGCCCAGCGCATGCTCGATGCCCTGCACCAGCCGCTGCATCTGGGTGAGCAGACCCTGGTGGTCAGCGCCAGCATCGGCATCGCCGCGCTGCCAGCGCACACCGCGCCCGAGCAGGCGCTGCAGGCCGCCGACCTGGCGCTGTACCGCGCCAAGCAGGCCGGCAAGGCGCAGTTCGCCCGCTACAGCCAGGAGCTGCAGGCCACCGCACGGCGCCAGTTGGAGCTGGAAAGCGCGTTGGGCCAGGCCCTGGAGCGCGACGAGTTCGTGCTGCACTACCAGCCGATCTGCCGCATCGACCAGGGCCAGCCGCGCCTGGTCGGGGTCGAGGCGCTGCTGCGCTGGCGGCACGCTGGCCGGCTGATCGCACCACAGGAGTTCATCGCCTCGCTGGAAGAGTCCGGCGAGATCCTGCGTGTCGGGGACTGGGTGCTGCGCCAGGCCTGCCGCCAGGTGCGCACCTGGCAGCGGGCCGGGCACAGCCAGTTGCGCTGCGCGGTCAACCTGTCCAGCCGCCAGCTGCAGCAGGAAGACTTCGTCGCCCGCCTCACCGACATCCTCATGGACAGCGGCCTGGCGCCGTCCAGCCTGGTGCTGGAAATCACCGAGAGCCAGCTGATGCAGGACTGCACCAGCACCCTGATCGCCCTGCGCGAGCTGGGCAGCCTGGGCGTGCGCCTGGCCCTGGACGACTTCGGCACCGGCTATTCCTCGCTGGGCTATCTCAAGCGCTTTCCGCTGCACATCCTCAAGGTCGACAAAAGCTTCATCGGCGGCGCCGACGCCGAGTCGCATGCCATCAGCCGGGCCATCATCGGCCTCGGCCGCAGCCTCGGCCTGGAGGTGGTGGCCGAGGGCGTGGAGCGCGACGAGCACCTCGACTTCCTGCAGCACGAGAGCTGCAGCCTGGCCCAGGGCTACTGGTTCAGCCGGCCGCGCCCGGCCGCTGAGCTGCAGCGCCTGCTGGCCGGCGAAGATTGCTTCGAAGGACTCTGGTGCCTGCTGCCGGAGACATCCGCTCGCCAACCCTGCCGAGACCCCCAAACATGAAGATCAACCTACCGGTCAGCCAGCGCGAGGTCCAGGTGGGCCCGCGCGCCAATATCCTCTCGACCACCGACCTGAAGGGTGTGATCACCTACGTCAACCCGGACTTCATTGCCATCAGCGGCTTTGAGGAGGGCGAGCTGCTCGGCCGCAGCCATAATCTGGTGCGCCATCCCGACATGCCGCCGGCGGCCTTCGCCGACCTGTGGCGCACGCTCAAGGCCGGGCGCTCATGGATGGGCCTGGTAAAGAACCGCTGCAAGAACGGCGATCACTACTGGGTCAGCGCCTTCGCCACCCCGGTGATCCGCGACGGCGCGGTGGTGGAATACCAGTCGGTGCGCAGCCAGGCCGACGCGCAGCGGGTGGCCCGCGCCGAGCCGCTGTATGCCGAGCTGAGCGCCGGCCGCACGCCACGCGTGCTGCGCCGGCCACGCCTGGACAGCGCCAGCAGCCTGGCCCTGCTGGTGGGTGCAGCGCCGCTCGGCGCTGCGCTGCTGCTCGGGCTGGCCGGCGCGCTGCCGCTGTTGCCGGCCCTGGGCGGCGGCATGCTGTTCGGCACCGGCCTGGCTGCCTTGGTGCGCTGGCGCCTGCAGCCGCTGGTGGCGCTGAGCCGCGAGGCCCGGCGCATCGCCGACAACCCGCTGAGCCAGTGGGTGTACTGCGGGCGCAACGACAGCTTCGGGCAGATCGCCTTCGCCCTGCATAGCCTGGAGGCGGAATCGGGCGCCATGGTCGGGCGCATCGCCGACTCGGCGCGCCAGCTCAACGAGGATGTCGGCGAACTGGCAGCGGCGGTGGACTGCAGCCGCGGTGCCAGCGTGCAGCAGCAGCGCGAGACCGAGCAGGTGGCCAGCGCGGTGGAGCAACTGGCCGCCAGCGTGCAGGAGGTGGCGCGCCATGCCCAGCTCAGCGCCAGCGCCGCCGCCGAGGCCAACCAGGCCACCGACAGCGGCCTGCGCCAGGTGGAACAGACCCGCCGGCAGATCGCCGCGCTGGCCGAGGAGGTGGTGCAGGGCAACCAGGTGATCCAGCGCCTGCAGGCGCACAGCCAGGAGATCGACCAGGTCATCGAGGTGATCCACGGCATCGCCGAGCAGACCAACCTGCTCGCGCTCAATGCCGCCATCGAGGCGGCGCGCGCCGGCGAGGCCGGCCGCGGCTTCGCCGTGGTGGCCGACGAGGTGCGCGGGCTGGCCAGCCGCACCCAGCAGTCCACCGCGCAGATCCAGGCCATCATCGAGCGCCTGCAGCAGGGCACCATGGCGGCGGTAGCTGCCATGCAGCGCAGCCAGGCGCAGGCCGAGGGCAGCGTCGACAACGCCCTGCAGGCGGCCGAGGCACTGAGCGGGATCAACCTGCAGGTGGAGGCCATCAGCGGCATGAGCCTGCAGATCGCCACCGCGGTGGAGGAGCAGAGCGCGGTAGGCGAGGACATCCAGCGCAACCTCGACGGCATCCGCGAGGCCGGGCAGAGCACGGTGGCCGCCAGCGGCCGCAGCCGCCACAGCGCCGAGCACGTGGCCAGCCTGGTCGAGCGCCTGCAACTGCTCGCCGAGCAGTTTCGCGGCAATGCACAACGGGGCTGAACCGGGCATCGCCGAGCCCGCTGGCGATCTACACTGACAACAAACGGGAGGGCGCCGGGAAACCGCACCTAGAAGAAGAGCGAGCCACGAGGCTGCGCCATGCTCACCCTGCTCAACCTGCTGTCTGCCATCGCCCTGCTGGTCTGGGGCACCCACATCGTGCGCACCGGCATCCTGCGCGTGTACGGCTCGCAGCTGCGGCGCATCCTCAGCCACAGCGTGGCCCGCCACCCACAGGCGTTCGCCGCCGGTATCGGCGTCACCGCCCTGGTGCAGAGCAGCAACGCCACCGCCCTGCTGGTCACTTCCTTCGTCCCCCAGGGCCTCATGGCGCTGCCACCGGCGCTGGCCATCATGCTCGGTGCCGATGTCGGCACGGCGCTGATGGCGCGGGTGCTGACCCTCGACCTGGCCTGGCTGTCGCCGCTGCTGATCTGCGCCGGGGTAGTGCTGTTCCTCTCGCGCAAGCAGAGCCGCGCCGGGCAGATCGGCCGCATAGCCATCGGCCTCGGCCTGCTCCTGCTGGCCCTGCAATTGATCGTCGAGGCGGCGCGGCCGATCGCCGAGTCCAATAGCATCGAGGCGCTGTTCGCCTCGCTGACCGGCGACCTGCTGCTGGATGCCCTGGTCGGCGCGCTGTTCGCCATCCTCACCTATTCCAGCCTGGCCGCCGTGCTGCTCACCGCGACGCTGGCCGGCAGCGGCATGATCAGCCTGCCGGTGGCCATCGGCCTGGTCATCGGCGCCAATGTCGGCAGCGGCGTGCTGGCCCTGCTGAGCAGCAGCATGCAGTCCGCCGCCGGCCGTCGGGTGGCCCTCGGCAGCCTGCTGTACAAGCTGCTCGGTCTGCTGCTGGTGCTGCCCCTGGTTGAGCCGCTGGTGCACTGGATGAGCGGGCTGGGCTGGTCGGCGGCCAACCTGGTGATCACCTTCCACCTCGCCTACAACAGCCTGCGCTGCCTGCTGATGCTGCCCAGCGTGGGGCTGATGGCCCGCCTGTGCAGCCTGCTGCTGCCCGAAAAGGTACAGGACAACGGCGTGGCCAAGCCGCGCCACCTCGACCGCGCGGCGCTGGACACACCGAGCCTGGCGCTGGCCAACGCGGTGCGCGAGACCCTGCGCATCGGCGATCTGGTGGAGCAGATGCTCGCCCACCTGCTGGAGGTGCTGCGTGCCGACTCGGCCGAGGCCGCGCAACAGGTGCGCAAGCTCGACGACGACGTCGACGCCCTGTACGGCGCGGTCAAGCTGTACCTGGCGCAGATGCCGCGCGACTACCTGCCGGCCCACGACAGCCGGCGCTGGGCCGAGATCATCGAGCTGGCGGTGAACCTGGAGCACGCCGGTGACCTGATCGAGCAGATGGCCGGCAAGCTGGACAGCCACAAGCGCGCCCGCCACCACTTCTCCAGCGACGGCCTGGCCGAACTGACCACCCTGCACGGCCTGCTCGCCGGCAACCTGCGCCTGGGCCTCAACGTGTTCCTCAACGGCAACCGCGACAACGCCCGCCGCCTGCTGGAGGAGAAGCAGCGCTTCCGCCAGGAGGAACGCCGCCTGGCCCATGCCCATGTCGACCGCCTGGCCCAGCAGGTGGTACAGAGCATCGAGACCAGCGCCCTGCACCTGGAACTGATCGCCGACATGAAGCGCCTCAACTCGCTGTTCTGCAGCAGCGCCTACGCTCAGCTGGAGGCGCTGGCGCCAGCGCCCGGCGACCCGCAGACACAGCGTTGAGACGCGGCCTGACGGCACGCGGGGTGGCTGGTATCCTGCCGCCCCTGCCGTCACCACCTCGCGTTCCCCGATGCCGCACTGGAAACCCCACCTGCTCCGCCTGCTCGCCCTGCTGCAACGCTACCCCGGGCTGATCGCTGCCTTCGGCTTCTGCTCCGGCGTGGCCAGCTTCATCCTGGTCGACCGCCAGGCCGGCGTGGGCAAGGTGATCGCCGTGCTGATGCTGCTGAGCTGGGCCTGGCTGCTGCTCGAGGGCCTGCTGACTCGCAGCGCGGCGCGCTGGCTGGGCATCGAGGTGCCGCCCCTGCTGCTGCGCTATCTGACCCAGCTGATCCACCAGGAAAGCCTGTTCTTCGCCCTGCCGTTCTTCTTCGTCACCACCGCCTGGAACAGCGGCCAGGCGCTGTTCACCGGCCTGCTCGGCGCCGCCGCACTGCTCGCCATCACCGACCCGCTGTACTACAAGTGGCTGGCCGCGCGGCGCTGGCTGTACCTGAGCTTCCACACCCTGGCGCTGTTCGCTGTACTGCTGGTGGCGCTGCCGCTGATCGTCCACCTGACTACCGCCGAGAGCTATCGCCTGGCGCTCGGCGTGGCCCTGGTGGTGGCGCTGCCCAGCCTCGGCAGCAGCCTGCGCATCCAGCGCTGGTGGCGCTGGCCGGTGCTGGTCGGCCTGCTCCTGGCACTCGGCCTGGGCGCCTGGCTGGCGCGGCCCTGGGTACCGCCCGCGACCCTGTGGCTGACCCAGGTGGCGGTCACCGCCGAGCTGCAGCAGCGCAACCCCGGCCGCAGCCTGGAGCAGGTCGAGGCTGCCCAGCTGCACCAGGCCGGGCTCTATGCCTACACCGCGATCAGCGCGCCACGCGGCCTCAACGAGCGTATCTACCATGTGTGGAAGCGCGACGGCGTGGAGATGGACCGCATCGCCCTGGACATCCACGGCGGGCGCAAGGCCGGCTACCGGGCCTGGACGCACAAGCGCAACTTCCCGGCGCAGGCCGCCGGCAACTGGCAGGTGCAGGTGGTCACCGAGGCCGGGCAGCAGATCGGCGTGCTGCGCTTCGTCGTGACCGACCAGGCTGGCCCTGTCCGCCCGTAGGCAATCCGGAGCGGAGTCGCCGGCCCGTCCCGGACTGCATCCGAGCCAAGCTCGCAGCAGCCCGGCGGCCGCCACCTAGAGGCGGAAGCGCTGCACCATGCCGTTGAGGTCGGTGGCCAGGCGCGCCAGCTGGTCGCTGGCCACCGAGGTCTCGTGGGCGCCGGTGGCGTTCTGCGCGGCGATGTCGCGAATGGCCACCAGGTTGCGATCGACCTCGCGCGCCACCTGCGCCTGTTCCTCGGCGGCACTGGCGATCACCAGGTTCATCTCGTTGATCTGGCTGACCCGCTGGGCGATCTGCTCCAGCGCGTTGTCCGCCTCGCTGGCCAGGGCGCTGCTACGGCTGGCGTAGGTGCTGCTCTCGCCCATGGCGTCGACCGACTCGCGGCTGGCGCTCTGGATCGCGCTGATCATCCGTTCGATTTCCTGGGTCGAGCTCTGCGTACGCTGCGCCAGAGCGCGCACCTCGTCGGCGACCACGGCGAAGCCGCGGCCCTGGTCGCCAGCGCGTGCTGCTTCGATGGCGGCATTCAGCGCCAGCAGGTTGGTCTGCTCGGCGATGGTACGGATCACTTCCAGCACCCGGCCGATGGCGATAGCCTCCTCGGCCAGGCGGGTGATGGTGCCGGAGGTGTTCTCCAGGCGCTGGCTGAGCTGGTCGATGGTGCTGCGCGTGGTGCTCACCTGCTGGCGCCCGGCCTCGGCGCTCTGCTCTGCCTCGCGCGAGGAGTCCGAGGTGAGGTTGGCGTTGCGCGCCACTTCGTCCACCGCAGCGGACATCTCGGTCACGGCGGTGGCGGCCATCTCGATCTCGTCGTTCTGCCGGGTGATGCCTTGAGACGAATCCTCGGTGACCGCATGCAGTTCCTCGGCGGCCGAGGCCAGCTGGGTGGCGGCCCCCTGGATACCCTGCAGGGTGTCGCGCAGGCTCTCCTGCATCTGTTTGAAGGAGGCCTGCACGGCGGTGATCTCGTCGCGACCGCTGCACTGCACCGGCTCGCGCAGGTCACCGGCGGCATTGCGCGCCACCACCTCGCGCAGCTCGGACAGGCGCAGGTTGATGCCGCGGCTCATGCTCCAGGCTTGCAGGCCGCCACCGATCAGCAGCAGCGCGAGCAGCCCGGCAACCAGGTTGAAGTTGCGCTGGTACAACGCCACGCCAGCCTGGTACTGGCGCTCGGACTCGTGCAGCTGCACCTCGATCAGCTTGGCAAACTGCTCGGACAAGGGGTCGATGTAGGGGTAAAGCTCCTTGGCGGTGAAGGTCGCCAGGGCCTCATGGTCATCAGCCTGGAGTATGGCCTTTAGGCGCTGCAGGGGCTCCCTGGCCTTGCTCATCAGCGGTTCGATGCGGGCAATCAGAAGCTTCTCTTCATCGATCAGGTGAGTAGCCAGGTAGGCCGTCCAGATCGACTGGATCCTGCGTTCTGCCTCGTCCACCTGGCGCGCGGCCTCGGCGGCGGGCATGCCGCCGTTACGCGCCTTGTGGCTGGCATCGACGATGTTCACCGCGTACAGGTCGGCAATGACCTTGAGGTCACGCAGCGGCACCACGCGGTCCAGGTAAACGCTGTTGAGGCCGTCGAGCACGCCGCGCAGGCCGGTGAGGCCGGCGGCGCCGATGGCCAGGCTGCCCGCCATCATCAGGACGATGAGAGCGAACAGCCTTGCCCGAATGGTCCAGTTGTTCATGGAAAGTCACTCGCATGCAGGACAGGCGTATGCCTTTCAGAAACATAGACCCATTCCGCCGGCAACGCGCGGCTGGCTAGGCGCGGCCGGCTAGGCGCTCAGTCCTCCAGCGCGGCGGCCGGGCCGAAGAACTCGTAGCGCGCCTGCGCCTCGGGTACCCCGAGCTCGCGCAACTGGCGCTTGAGCATGGCCATGAAGGGTTTCGGGCCTAGGAAGTAGGCATCCAAATCGCGCTCGGCCGGTAGCCAGCGCTGCAACAGGTCGAGGCTCAGGCGGCCATGGGCATCGGCGCCATCCGCCGGGCGCGACTGCTCCAGGCAATAGAAGCGCTGCAGTTGCGGGTGGGCTGCGGCCAACTCATCGACACGGGCGGCGAATGCCTGCACCCCGGCATGCCGCGCGCAGTGGATGAAGCGGATCGGTCGGCCGCTGGGCAGCGCCGCCTCCAGCATGGCCAGCAGCGGGGTAATGCCGACGCCGGCGCTGATCAGCACCAGCGGCTTGCGCGAGGCATTCAGGGTAAAGTCGCCGGCCGGGGCGAACAGCTCCAGCTCATCGCCCTCGCCAACCTGCTCATGCAGATGGCTGGAGACCCGCCCGATAGGCTCGCGCTTGACGCTGATGCGGTACTCGCGGCCGTTCGCGGCCTGCGACAGCGAGTAGTTGCGCCGCACCTCTTCGCCATCCAGCCACAGGCGCAGGCCGATGTACTGGCCGGGAATGAAATCAAGCAGGGCGCCGCCATCGGCAGGCTGCAGGTGGAAGGAGGTGATCTCCTCGCTCTCGCGCACCTTGCCCACCACGCGGAAGGCACGCCCGCCGCGCCAGCCGCCCGGTGCCCGTTCGGTGGCGGCATAGACCTCCTCCTCGGCGCCGATCAGCAGGTCGGCCAGCTGGCCATAGGCCGCAGCCCAGGCGGCGATCACCGCATCAGTCGCCACCGCGGCGCCGAGCACCTCGCGGATGGCGCGCAGCAGGCAGCTGCCGACGATCGGGTAGTGCTCGGGGAGGATCTGCAGCGACACGTGCTTCTGCACGATCTGCCCGACCAGCGGGCCGAGCGCCTGCAAGCGGTCGATGTGCTTGGCGTACATCAGCACGCCGTTGGCCAGCGCGCGCGGCTGATCGCCGCTGGCCTGGTGCGCCTGGTTGAACAGCGGGCGCACCTGCGGGTACTCGGCGAGCATGATGCGGTAGAAGTGGGTGGTCAGCGCCTCGCCGCCGGCTTCCAGCAGGGGCACCGTGGACTTGACGATGGCGATGTGTTCGTTGGACAACATATGGGATCCTCTTGCACGCAGGGTTGTTCTTACCCTGATATTCCAGGAATCGTGCCAATAAATTTTTATATATAAATCAATTATTTAAAGTACAAATAGTCTTTTAGACAGCACCAATACCGCTGTCATAAAGACTGCCCGGAGTCGCGATGACAACCCATCCATTGCTGCAGGCCCTGCTACCGCTGGTCGACGATCTCAGCCGTGAGCTGGCTGAAGCGGAACGTTACCGGCGCCTGCTCAGCGCCCTGCGCGCGCTGATCCCCTGCGACGCCACCGCGCTGCTGCGCCTGGAGGGCGAGCAGCTGGTGCCGCTGGCGGTGGATGGCCTTAGCCCGGATACCCTCGGGCGGCGCTTCGCCGTGGCCGAGCACCCACGCTTCGCCGCCCTGCTGGCTGAGCGGCGACCAACCCGCTTCGCCGCCGACAGCCAGTTGCCCGACCCCTACGACGGCCTGGTCGAGGAACACGTCGGCCAGCTCGAAGTGCACGACTGCCTGGGCTGCCCGCTGTACATCGATGAGCGTCCCTGGGGCCTGCTGACGCTGGACAGCCTGCGCCCCGGCAGCTTCGCGCAGAACGACCTGGACAACCTGGATGCCTTCGCCCGCCTGGCCGCCGCCTCGGTCAAGGCCAACGACCGCCTGCTTGGCCTGGCCCAGCGCGCCGAGGCCGAGCGCCAGCTGGCCGCGCGCTTTCGCGAAATGGCCGGGCAGGCCGGCGCCGCCGAACTGATCGGCCAAAGCGCCACGCACAAGCGCCTGCTGGCGGAGATCGACACAGTCGCCGGCAGCGACCTGACCGTGCTGATCACCGGCGAAACCGGCGTCGGCAAGGAACTGGTGGCGCAGGCCATCCATGCCCGCTCGGCACGCGCCGGCAAGCCACTGATCAGCATCAACTGCGCGGCCCTGCCGGACCAGCTGGTGGAAAGCGAACTGTTCGGCCATGTGCGCGGCGCCTTCACCGGCGCCAGTGGCGAGCGCAGCGGCAAGTTCGAGTTGGCCGACGGCGGCACCCTGCTGCTCGACGAAGTCGGTGAACTGCCGCTGGCGGTGCAGGCCAAGCTGCTGCGCGTGCTGCAGAGCGGCCAGCTGCAGCGCCTGGGCTCGGACCGCGAGCACCGGGTGGACGTGCGCATCCTCGCCGCCACCAACCGCGACCTAGCCGAGGAAGTGCGCGCCGGACGCTTCCGCGCCGACCTCTATCACCGCCTCAGCGTCTACCCGCTGCAGGTACCGCCGCTGCGCGAACGCGGCCGTGATGCGCTGCTGCTGGCCGGGCACTTCCTCGAACAAAACCGTGCGCGCCTGCACCTGCGCGGCCTGCGCCTGAGCGCCGAGGCCCAGGCGGCACTGCTGGCGCACCACTGGCCGGGTAACGTGCGCGAACTGGAACACCTGCTCGGCCGGGCCGCGCTCAAGGCGCTGGCGCGGCAGGCGGAACGTCCGCGCATCCTCAGCCTGGAAGCCGTCGATCTGGATCTGGGGGCACCCGCCGCACTGCCGGCGGCGCCGGTCAACCCGCCGCCGCCGACGGACGCCGGGGCGGTGATTGCGGATCTGCGCAGCGCGGTCGATGCCTACCAGCGCCAGCTGATCCTGGCGGCACTGGCGCGCCACCAGGACAACTGGGCCGCCGCCGCCCGCGAACTGGGCCTGGACCGCGCCAACCTGCACCGCCTGGCGGTGCGCCTGGGGCTCAAGTAGGTCAGAGGCGGAAGCGCTGCACCATGCCGTTGAGGTCGGTGGCCAGGCGCGCCAGCTCATCGCTGGCGCTGGAGGTCTGGCTGGCGCCATCGGCGCTTTGCTCGGCGATGTCGCGGATGGCCACCAGGTTGCGGTCCACCTCGCGCGCCACCTGCGCCTGCTCCTCGGCCGCGCTGGCGATCACCAGGTTCATCTCGTTGATCTGGCTGACCCGCTCGGCGATCTGCTGCAGCGCCTGATCCGCCTCGCTGGCCAGTGCCTGGCTGCGGCTGGCGAACTCGCTGCTCTGCTGCATGGCGCCGACCGACTCCTGGCTGGCGCTCTGGATCGCGCCGATCATGCGCTCGATCTCCTGGGTCGAACTCTGGGTCCGCTGCGCCAGCGCACGCACCTCGTCGGCCACCACGGCAAAGCCGCGGCCCTGGTCGCCGGCGCGTGCCGCCTCGATCGCGGCATTGAGAGCCAGCAGGTTGGTCTGCTCGGCAATGGTACGGATCACTTCCAGCACCTGGCCGATGGACAGCGCCTCCTGAGCCAGGCGGCTGATGATCTGTGACGTCCCGTCCAGCTTGCCGGTCAGCTGCACGATGGTGTCACGCGTGACGCTGACCTGACGGCGCCCGGTCTCGGCGGTCTGTTCCGCCTCGCGCGAAGCATCGGAGGTGTGGTTGGCGTTGCGCGCCACCTCCTCCACCGCGGCGGACATCTCGTTGACGGCGGTAGCGGCCATCTGGATCTCACCGTTCTGCCGGTGGATACCCTGCGAGGTCTGCTCGGTGATCGCATGCATTTCCTCGGCGGCCGCAGCCAACTGGGTCGCCGAGGTCTGGATGGACTGCAAGGTGCCGCGCAGGCTGGACTGCATCTGCTCCAGGGAGTGCTGCACGTCGGTGATCTCGTCGGCGCCCTCGCAGCGCACCGGCTGACTCAGGTCGCCACCGGCGATGCGCGCCGCCAGTGCCTTGAGCTCCACCAGCGGCCGGGTAATGCTGCGACTCAGCGACCAGGCGGTGATCAGGGTCAGCAGCAAGCCGGCGCCGAGCAGCAGGGAGAACACCATTACTGCACTCTCGGCCTCCTTCTCAGCCTCCACCCCGGCCGCCTGGGCGCCCTCACGGTTGAGCTGCGACACCGCCTCGAGCGCATCCATCATCGCCGTGTACGCCTGCTGGCTGGCACCCACGCTCGCCAGATCAGGCTCGCCGGCCCGCGTGGAGTCGAGCACCTTGCGCAGCGCCTGCTCGTAGAGACGGGTCTTTTCGATATAGGCGTTGAAGGCGCGGCGGTCATGCTCGTAAACAATCTCGCCACTGTATTTCTGCTCGATGCCCTGTACCGAGCTGAGGAATGCCTGGATATCGCCGGCCAGGCTGTCGACCTGGTCCGGCAGGGTCAGCACCAGGCTTTCCTTGAGGCGGATGTTCTGCCGGTCGGACTTCATTTGTGCGACCCAGTCCAGCCCCAGCATCCACTCGTCTCGCATCTCCAGCACTTCTTGCTTGAGGCCCTGGATTTCCTTGAGCGCCACCCCACCGGTAACCAGCAGGATCAGGCCCAGCAGGCCAAAGCCCAGCAGATTGCGGGCGCGTACGGAGATGTTGCGAAGGGACATGGTGACTCCAGGCAGGCAGGACTACGTAAACGGGTTAGCGTCCGAAACGCGCAAAAGTTGAGGCCCGGGCGCTAGGCGCCTCAACCGAAGAACCAGTAGCACACGCCGATGGCCGCCAGCACCCCGGCCAGGTCGGCCAGCAGCGCGCAACCCACCGCGTGACGGGCACGCTGGATACCCACGGCGCCGAAGTAAACGGCCAACACGTAGAAGGTGGTTTCGGTACTACCCTGGATGGTCGCCGCCACCAACGCCGGGAAACTGTCCACGCCGTGGGTCTGCATGGTCTCGATGAGCATGGCGCGCGCCGCGCTGCCGGAGAACGGCTTGACCAGCGCGGTGGGCAGGGCATCGACGAAGCGGGTGTCCCAACCGGCCCACTCGATCAATGCACGAATTCCGTCCAGACCGAAATCCAGGGCGCCGGAGGCGCGCAGCACGCCAATAGCGCAGAGCATGGCAACCAGGTAGGGGAGCAGGTTCTTGGCCACGTCGAAGCCTTCCTTGGCGCCTTCGACGAAGCTCTCGTACACCGGCACCTTGCGCAGCCAGCCGACCAGTACGAAGAGGAAGATCAGGCCGAACAGGGTGAGGTTGCCGAGCAGCGAGGACAGCTCCTTAAGCGCCACGGCGCTGAGGCCGCCCAGCAGCGCCATGAAGCCGCCCAGCAGCAAGGCCCCGGGAATCAGGTAAGCCAGCACCACCGGGTCCCACAGACGCAGGCGCTGCATCAGCGCCACCGACAGCAGACCGGCAAGGGTCGAGGCGCTGGTAGCCAGCAGGATCGGCAGGAAGACCAGGGTTGGGTCCTCGGCCCCCTGCTGCACGCGGTACATGAAGATCGACACCGGCAGCAGGGTCAGCGACGAGGCATTGAGGACCAGAAAGAGAATCTGCGCGTTGCTCGCCACCGTGGCGCTGGGGTTGAGCTCCTGCAACGCCTTCATCGCCTTGAGACCGATGGGTGTGGCGGCGTTGTCCAGGCCCAGACCGTTGGCAGCGAAGTTGAGGGTGATCAGGCCCAGCGCAGGGTGGCCACGCGGCACCTCGGGCATCAGCCGGGCGAACAGCGGGCCCAGCGCACGACCGAGCAAGTCGACCAGACCCGCCTGTTCAGCGATGCGCAGAAAGCCCAGCCATAGGGTCAGGGTGCCGAATAGCACCACCATCAGCTCGACCGAGACCTTGGCCATGGTGAACAAGCTCTCGACCATGGCCGCCCATACGCTGACGTCGCCGCCTATCCAGCGCACCGCAGCGGCCACTGCAGCCACCACGAAGAATCCCAGCCACAGGCCGTTGAGCATGGTCAGTCCCCCAATCGATGGCGGCGATGATAGCCGGCGCCTGACGCAACACGAAACTGCAAGACAGGCCTGCCAGGCTGCGGGCGTCTAGAGTTAAAGTGTTTTCCCCACCCTCAGGAGCTTCTGCATGAAAAGAACGCGCGTGCTTTGCCTCGGCCTGGCGGCCGGACTGCTGCTGGCCGGTTGTGCCAGCAAGGTGACTCAGCCGAGCCAGTACTCGGGTTTCCTCAGCGACTATTCGCAACTGGCACCCGCCACATCGGCCAGCGGCGCACCGGTGCTGCGCTGGGTTTCGCCTGACTACAGCGCCAGCCGCTACGCTTCGGTGTACTTGGAAAAGCCCGTGTTCTACCCGGCGCCAACGCCGAGCGAACAGGTCAGCCAGGCGGCCCTGAACGACATCAGCAATTACCTGTATCAAGCCATGCGCCGTGAGCTGCAGAGCCGCATGACGGTGGTCGACCAACCCAACGCGGACAGCCTGATACTGCGCAGCGCCATCACGGCGGTCAACGTCTCCACCGAGGGTCTGAAGCCCTACGAGGTGATTCCCGTCGCGCTGGTGCTGGCCGCCGCCACCACGGCTGCCGGCACCCGCGACAAGAACACCGAGATTTACGTCGAACTGGAAGCACTGGATGGGCGTACCAGCCAGCCGATGCTGCGCGCGGTGCGCAAAGGTCATGGCCTGGCACTGGAAAACAGCAGCACCCAGCTGAGCCTCAAGGAGCTCAAACCGGCACTGGACGTCTGGGCCCGCGACGCCCGCGCCTTCAAGCCATAAGCAGCGAGCCGCGTGGGGCGGGACCCGCGCGGCAAACTCCGGTAACAAGCCGGGCGGGAACCCGGAGCGAATCGGCATACTCTGTTGGCGATCCGCCACTATCGAGTAGTACCCCATGTCGCTTGCCGCCCTGGCTCCCGATACGTCAGCACAACGCTTGCCCTGGTCCGTCGCCCTGCCGCGCCTGCTCCTGCTGAGCACCCTGAGCGCCTGCCTGCTGATGGCCGATGACTTCATCCAGCAAATCTTCACCAGCGCCAACCAGGCCGAGCTCGAAGCACGCTTCGTGGTGGTGGTCTGGCTGTTCGCCCTGGGCCTGTGGCTGTGCGGCATGCCGCGCCTGGTCGCGAGCCTGCTGGTGCTGCTGGCCGCCATGCAGCTGATCCAGCTCAGCCATGTGTCGTTCTTCGGCGAGCCGTTGGCGGCGCCAGACATCGTCAGCCTGTTCAGCGACTTCGCCGAAGTGCGCGAAACCGGCTGGGCCAGCTTCGCCGACCACTGGCACGTGCTGCCCACGGTGCTGCTGCCCTATGGCCTGCTGCTGGTCCTGCACCTAGGGCTGCCTCGGCGCATGCGCCTGCCACAGAGCCGCTGGGCCCTGCTGATCATCGTTCTGGTACTGGCGGCCAAGCCCTGGCGCGCCACCTACCGCGACTACAGCTCCTTCCTCCCCGGGCCGACCCGCAGCGGCCTGCACAACAGCTTTAACGCCTTCGCCTTCTATGGCGTACGCCTGGCCTTCCGCCCAGCCGAGGCGCTGCCCAAGGCGCCGTTCGTGCCCTACCGGGTCACGCCGGTGGCCAGCGGTGCCAAGCATGTCTGGGTAGTGGTGGCCGACTCGCTGCGCACCGACCGCCTGGGCCTGTTCGGCCACGCGCGCGACACCACCCCGACCCTCAGCCGCCTGCAGGCCGAAGGCGCACTGCTGGCGCGGCCGGGTATCGCCTCCGGGGTGGCCACGGCAGTCAGCCTGCCGATGCTACTCAACCTGATTCGCGAGCCCGGCCAGCCCGAGCTGCTGCGCCAGCAGCCGCACAACCTGTTCGCCCTGGCCCGCGCCAGCGGCTTCCGCACCCACTGGCTTTCGGCGCAGGAATCCAAGCTACTCAGCCATCTGGGCAGCCGCCACCTGGACGTCAGCATCACCCGCGAAGACCACCCGCTGCTGTTCCTCAAGCGCCACGACCACGCCCTGGTCGATCTGCTCGGCGAGCAGCGCTGGGGCGAACGCAATTTCGCGGTGATCAACCTGCGCACCGCGCACCTGCCGTACGAGGAGAATTACGACCAGCACAACGAGCCGCTGCCGAGCTGGCCGGTCGACCCGACCCTGCCGCGCGAGGAACGCCAGCGCAACGCCTACGACAACGCCATCGGCTACCTGGATGACGTGCTCGCCGAGGTCATCGCCCGCTTCGACCAACTGGAAGGCGAGCGCTACCTGCTGATCACCGGCGACCACGGCCAGCTGCTCGGCGAGGGCGGGCGCTGGGGCCACAACGACCTGTTGCCCCAGGTCGCCGAAGTGCCGGTGATGGTGCTGGCGCGCGAGGCACCCGAGGCCGCCCTGGAGTCGCTGCGCCAGGAGCAGTGGATAAGCCATTACGAGGCCGGACTGTGGCTGGCCGAGCGGCTCGGCCAACGGGTGGATAATCCCAATCAGGTCGCCGGCGAGCATTTCGTGCAGGGCAAGCAGCTGTTCGGTGACAACATGATCCAGCGCGTGCGCGAAACACCCGCCGGCTTGGTGTTCGATGAACCGCGCCTGCTCAGCCGCTGGCTGCGGGATCTGGGGGAAGCGCCATCCACGCCCTGAATGGAGCTTGCGACCGACCCCGCCGATAGCGGAGGCTGGGCACAGAACCCGATCAGGAGTCTGCCATGCCCAGCATCAACCCCAGTCGCGAACAGCTTGCAGCCTTTGCCCAGAACATGGCGGACGACACGCCGATCCTGATGCTCAACCTGCTGCGCTACCGCGAGGCGGCCGACTACCCGCCTGGCAGCGGGCATAGCCCCTGCAGCGGCCGCGAAGCCTATAAGCGCTACAGCAGAGTCGCCCTGGGCAAGGTGCAGGGCGCGGGCGGCAAAGTCGAGCTGATGGCGCCAGCGCAGATGGCCCTTATTGCGCCGGACGACGAGCAATGGGATGAGCTACTGCTGGTGCGTTACCCCTCGAAAGCCGCCTTCCTCGGCATGCTCGCCGACCCCGAGTACCGCGCCGCCACCGTCCACCGCACGGCAGCGCTAGCCGACTCACGACTGATCGGCTGCCTGCCGCCGGGCTAATCAGTGCGCCGCGACGAAGGCGCGGAAGGCCTCGGCAGACAACGGCTTGGCGAATAGCCAGCCCTGACCGATCTGGGCCCCCAACTCGGCCAGCAGACGCGCCTGCTCCGCCTGCTCGACCCCCTCGGCGATCACCTTCAGCCCCAGCGCCCGCGCCATGGCGATGATGTGCGGCGCCACCGGGCTGCTGGCGGCTTCGGTGCCCAGGGCATCGACGAAGCTCTTGTCGATCTTCAATACGTCCACCGGCAGCTGCTGCAGGTAGGAGAGGCTGGAGTAGCCCGTGCCGAAGTCGTCGATGGCGATACGGTGGCCGGCCTGACGCAGCGGTTCGAGCACCGCCACGGCGCGCTGCGGATCGACCAGCCCGCGCTCGGTGACTTCATAGACCAGCTGCGCGGGTGCCACGCCGGCGGTTCGCAGCGCCTCATATGCCTCGGCCGGGAAATGCGCCTCGACCAGGTCTGCCGCCGCCAGGTTGACCGAGATATACAGCTGCGGATGCTGCCGCAGCAGCTCGCCTTGCTCCTGCAGTACCTGGCGGATCACCCAGCGGGTGATCGCGGTGATCTGCCCGCTGTCCTCGGCCTGCGGGATGAACAGGTCCGGGCGCACCCGCTGGCCGTCGGCACGACGCCAGCGCAACAGGGCCTCGGCGCCCACGCAGCGGCCAGTGTCCAGGTCCACCAGTGGCTGGTAGTCCAGCTCGAACTCGTCGCGCCGCAGCGCCTGGTCCAGCGCACGCGCCAGCGACTGGTCACGGCGCAGCAGCAGAGCAACCAGCCAGCCCAGCAGGGCCGCCAGCAAAAGGCCGAAAGTCGCGCCGAGCGCACGTAGCTTCACCTGCTGCTCAAGTAGGCGCTGCTCCGGACGACTGACTAGCAGCCGCAGGCCAGACCTATCACCCGCGCCAAGCAAATAGGTATGCCCATCCAGGTGCAGCAGCCCCTCGGCCTGTTGCAGCAGGCGACGTTCGTTGTCTCTGAGCTGCGAAGTGTCGCCCTCGAGATCAAGCACCTGCCCGGCGGGGCCCAACAGGCGGCTGTCGGTTCCCGCCGGCATCTGCATCAGTGCCCGCAGGAAACGCAGACTGCTGGCAACCTGCACATCACCGCGCCCGAGCATCAGCGAAGGCTGCAGCGGGTCCTGCAGGCGCTGCGGCTGCCACCAGATATCCACATCGTCGAGACGCCAGTGGCGATAGTCCTGTAACGCCCGCGTCGACGGCAACTGCAAGGTCCCACAGGCCCTGCCGTCGGGCAGGGTACGACTGAAACCGACCACGAACAGCTCGGCGGCCGCACGCTGTTGCAGCTCGAAGGCCGATGCCTCAGCACAGCGCGCGGCACTCAGGGCTTCCACCTGACGCAGGCTGGCGTACAGGCTGTCGAAGAAGTCGCCAATGCGCTCCGCACTTTGCTGGCGCAGCAGCTCCAGTTCGCGTTGCTCGCTGCGTCGCGCTTGCCAATCCGCCCACGCAAACAGCGCGGGCAGCAGCACCAGGGCACTGAGCAGAGCCGCCAGCAGGCCCATGGGCAAGGGGCGGAACCACTGTTGCAATCCTTTGCCCATGACCGTTCCTCGCTCAGGGGGTGGTATTCAATACGGCGAGTATCGCTGCCGTTTCCGCATCCGCCAGGCCATCGTAGCGGGCCGGGCGGTATTTCATCTGGAAGGCCGCCAGCACGTTGCGGGTCTGTTCATCGAACTGGCCGCTGAAGGCCAGGCTGAAGCCGACTTTTGCCAGTTGCTGCTGGAACCACAGTGCATCCGGCAACGCCTGCTCGAACTGACCACGCTGCCGGGCTACCTGTGTCGCGTCCGGCCAGCGGATCAAGCCGGCCTCGGCCAGGCGCTTCCAGGGAAACAGCGGACCGGGGTCGACCTTGCGCTGCGGGGCCACGTCGCTGTGGCCGATGATGCTGTCGATAGGCAGATCGTGGCGCTTCACCAGCTCCTTGAGCAGGGCAATCAGCTTCTGGATCTGCGCCTCGCCGTAGGGCTGCCAGTAGCGGCCGTTGGGCCCCTCGAAATAGCCCTGATTGACCAGTTCGATGCCGATGGTGCTGGCGTTCAGCCAGGTACGCCCCTGCCAGCTGCTGTCACCGGCATGCCAGGCCCGGCGATCCTCGTCGACCAGCCGGTAGACCTTGGCCGAGCCATCGGCGATCAGGTAATGGGCACTGACTTCACCCTGGGTCAGCAGGGCCAGGGAACGCTGCAGGTCAGCGGAGGTGTAGTGCAGCACGATGTACTGCACCCGGCTGCTCTGGCCGCGCGCAGTGTAACTGTCATCGATCGACGCAGTACCCGCACAACCGGCGAGGAGCAGGACACAGAAGGTGAGGCTGAGAAATCTCATCGGTTGGGCGACTGTCCGTTCTGAACTCAGGGCGCGATATGCAGGATGCTCTGCAGATTGTCCAGCAGCATGTCGACACTGAGCATGATCAGCAGCATGCCAGTGAGGCGCTCGACCGCGGTCAGCCCGCGCGGGCCGAGGAACTTCTGCAGCCAGGAGGCCTGCAACAGAATGCTGGCGGTGGCCAGCCAAGCCAGCCCAACCGCCAGGTAGAGCTCCCAGATAGGCCCGTCGTAGGTGCTGCGCAGGGTCAGCAACACAGCCAGTGCAGAGGGTCCGGCCACCGCCGGCGTGGCCAGTGGCACCAGCAGCGGCTCACCATCGGGCAGATCGCCCAGCACACCCTCCGGACGCGGGAAGATCAGGCGCATCGCGATCACAAACAGGATGATGCCCCCGGCGATGGCGGTGGACTCGCGCGACAGACCCAGGCCGCTGAGGATCTTGTCACCGAAGGTGAGAAACAGCATCAGCAGCGCCAGGGCCAGCAACAACTCGCGCAGGGCCACGCGCATGCGCCGCTCAGGGGCGACGTTCTTCAGCGCGGCGAGATAGATGGCGATGTTGCCGAAGGGATCGGTGACCAGAAAAACCAGGACGGCAATGCCGAAAATATCCATGAACAACTCCTTGAGCACGCCACAGTCTATCCGGCGCACCCAGTCCGCCCCAAATGCAACGCGCGGATAGCGGACAGTCGACCGCCTTCGGCTCCCGGCGCGGGCTACGCCAGTTCGATGCGGTTACGCCCCTCGCGCTTGGCGCGGTAGAGCGCCTGGTCGGCTCTGGCAAATACCGCATCGCTGGTATCGCCGCTGGTGAAGGCGGTGAGCCCCGAGGACAGGGTGATGGTCACAGGTTCACCACGGAAGTGGAAAGGACAGGACTCGACACCGGCGCGCAACGTCTCCAGCAGCTGCCGTCCGCCTTCCAGCGGCGTGCTGGGTACCAGCAGGACGAACTCCTCGCCGCCAAAGCGGGCGAGAAAGTCCGTCTTGCGCAGCCGCTTGTTGAGCTCTCCGGCGATGATCTTCAACACCTTATCGCCGGCCAGGTGGCCGTAGCCATCGTTGATCCGTTTGAAGTGATCGATATCCAGCACCGCCAGCAACAGGTCACCGCCATAGCGCTTCCAGCGCGCGACTTCCAGCTCCAGACGCTCAGCCCAGCCGGCACGGTTGGCCAGGCCGGTCAGCGGGTCGGTGAGGGCTTTCTGCCGCTGCTCCTCGATATGCTCGCGAAAACCCTGGGCTTCCTGCTCCATCTCGGCCACTTTCAGGGACAGCGCCTGCAGGCGCTCGGCCACCTCGCCCTCCCGCCCCTCGCGCTGGCGCTGGTGCTCGATCACCGTACTGAGCAGGCCGTCGAGGCGCTGCTCCAGAGCCTGCTTGAGGCTGCCCAGGTCCACCGCCTCCTGTACGCTGGCCTGCAGGCCGCTGACCTGCTCGCGCAGTTCGCGGTTGAAGCTACGAGAGCTTTCCAGCGACTCGCTGTAACCCTCATGGGCCTGGCCGAGGGTATCGATGAAGGCCGCCAGGCGCTCGTTGAGCTGCTTGAGGTACACGGCGAACTCGCGCTGACCGCTGTCGCTCACGGCCAGGACCAGCACGGCCAGGTCGTCCAGCACCGGCACCAATTCGTACCAGTTCAGGCCGCCGCTAATGCGTTCGCGCAGGGCCTCGCCCTGAGGCTGGTGGTGAGCCGGCAGTTCGAGCTCGTCGAGCAGCCCCAGCAGGCTCTGCGCCACATGCGGCGCCACCGTGCTGTAACCGGGCTCTGATGATTCCGGCAGGGCGAAGGACGGATCACCCTCGCCGGTCAGGATGCGGGCATCCAGCGGCAAGCTGTCCAGGCTGGCAACCACGGCCGGCATGGGCGCAACCGGACGCGCAGCCGGTGCGGATTCCACCACCGCAGCGCTAGGCACCGCCTCGGTAATGAGCGCAGCGGGAGCTGCGAGCGGCTGCGCGGCGGCCAAGGCAGCAGACAGCGGCGGCTCGTCGTCCTGGTCATCCTGCATGATCGGCGCAGCCGCCTGGAGTTGCGGTTGGGCGGCCGGTGTTTCGGCGGCCGCCTCGTCGCGCCCGCCACCGAACAGGCGCTGCAGCAGACCGGGGCGTTCCACTGGCGCACTGCCCAGCACCGTCAGCGTCTTGCCCTGCAAGCTGCTCAATTCGGCCAGCAGGGCCGGCATCTCGCGTGACTGACTGGCACGCTCCTCGATACGCCTGGCAAACTGCTTGAGCGCCTTGCGCACCTCGCGCGGCGGGTCGAGCGCCAACAGTTGCTGGGTCAGGTCGGTAATGCCTGCAATGTTCTGCTCGATGCGCTGCTGGCGGCGCTGCTCGGAATCCAGTACAGCCCTCTCCAGGCGAGGAATGAGCGCAGATAGACCGCTGTCCATCTGCTCGCCACGGATCAGCTCACGCAGCTCCTGCATGCATTGATCAACCGCCTTGTCGCTGCCCTCTGCAGCCAGCGAACTGCGTACCAGGCCGCGCCGCAACAGGTCGAGACGCTCATTCCAGAGCTTCTCCTGCAACTCCTGCTGCTCAAGGCTTTTAAGGTATTTGGTTTTCCAGCGCTGGGCATTCTCGGTCATGGTGGCGATCCAGTGGCAAAGCCACTACAGCATAGGCAGACTGAAGCCGCTCGGCAGGCGGATATCGACCGCCACGGGCAGGTGATCGGAAATCGGCTGACTGAGCACTTCGACGCGCTCCAGCAGCAGCGTAGGACTGAGCAGGATGTGATCCAGGCAACGCTGCGGCCGCCAGCTGGGAAAGGTCGCGGCGATCTGCGGCGCGAACAGACCGAGATCGCGCAGCGGTGATCGCTGCAGAAGATCGACGGCATGAGTGTTCATGTCACCCATCAGCACCACGTGGCGATAGCCCTCGATCAACTCACGCACATAGGCCAGCTGGCGCGTGCGGGTCCGCGCACCGAGCGCGAGATGCAGGTTGATGACAGCCAGGGCATCGGCACCTGCGCCGAAGCGCGCCAGTATGGCGCCACGCCCAGGCGGCCCGGGCAGCGGATGATCTTCCAGCAGGTCCGGGCGCAGTCGGCTCAGCATGCCGTTGCTGTGCTGGGCCAGGCGGCCCATGTCGCGATTGAGCTGTTGGTACCAGTAGGGAAAGGCGCCCAGTTCGGCGAGACGCTCGACCTGGTTGATGTAGCCGGAACGCAGGCTGCCGCCATCGACCTCCTGCAGCGCAACCAGATCATAGTCGCCGAGCAGGGCGCCAATGCGTTGCAGATTAACCGCTCGGCCAGGGTGCGGCAGCAGGTGCTGCCAGCTACGGGTCAGGTAGTGGCGATAACGTTCAGTGCTGATGCCGACCTGGATATTGAAACTGAGCAGCCGCAGTCGCCCATCAAGCCCGTGCCCGCCGGATCCCGCGCAGAGGCCGTTGACCTGCGCTTGGCGCAGGCCCGCGGAACGCCCGGAACTCCAGCGGCGCAACATGGCGAGGGGCTCAGTTGGCGGAGCGCTCTTTCTGGATCAGGAAGTCGGCAACCTGCAGGGTTTCCTGCGGGCCACCCGAGCTACGGATGTCGAAACGGTACTTGCCGCCGACGATCAGCACCGGAACACCGCTGATCTGGTAGGCAACCGCCAGCTTCTTGGCCTTGGCCATCTGGCCCTTCACCGCAAAGGAGTTGAAGGTGCTGAGGAACTTGTCCTTGTCGATACCCTGAGCAGCGAGGAACTCGGCCATCTCTTCGGCAGTGGCCAGCTTGCGCTTCTCGTTGTGGATGGCGTTGAACACGGCGTCATGCACGCGCTGCTCGACACCCATGGACTCCAGCGTGATGAACAGCTGACCATGCACATCCCAGATACCACCAAAGAGGGCAGGAATACGCACGAAGTTGACATCGGCCGGCAGTTTCTCGATCCACGGATTGAGGGTCGGCTCGAACTGGTAGCAGTGCGGGCAGCCGTACCAGAACAGCTCGACCACTTCGATCTTGCCCGGCTGCGACACCGGTACCGGGTTGCTCAGCTGCTCGTACTGGCGACCGGCTTCGATGTTCTCGGCCTGGGCGTTCAGGCCCAGCAGGCTGAGGCCGGCGAAGGCGGCGCTGAGAATCAGGTTACGCATGCAGAACTCCTTGAGAATGAGGGCCGCGCAGACACGGCGGTTCGCTTCGACCGACATTGCAGCAGCGGGTTCCGGCATTGTAGCGGCAGCACCAATGAAAAAGGGTGGCCGTGGCCACCCTTTTCTTTCCGCCTGTCAGCGCCTGATCAGTGCAGGCCCTGGATGTAGCTGGATACCGCCTGGATATCCTTGTTGCTCAGCTTGGCGGCGATGGCGCGCATGGTCATGGCGTCACCGTCGTTGGTACGGTTGCCTTCACGGAAATCGGTCAGCTGCTTGGCCACATACTGGCCGTGCTGACCACCGAGCTTGGGATAGCCCGCAGCAGCCAGACCGGCACCGTTCGGCGAATGACAACCGGTGCAGGCCGGCATGCCCTCGGCGAGCTTGCCGCCACGGAACAGCGCCTCGCCACGCTCGACCAGCGCCGGATCGGCGGCGCCAACGCTCATCTTCTGACTGGCAAAGTAGGCGGCGATATCGGCCAGGTCCTGATCGCTCAGGTTGGTCAGCATCCCCGTCATCTCGACGATCTGCCGCTTGCCGGACTTCACGTCATGCAACTGCTTGAGCAGGTACTTCTCACCCTGTCCAGCCAGTTTCGGGAAGTTCGGCGCAGCACTGTTGCCATCGGCGCCATGACAGGCACCGCAGACGGCGACCTTGGCCTTGCCGGCTTCGGCATCACCCACGAGGGGGTTGGCAGCTTGCGCGGCTGCGGAGACGCCCAGGCTCAACAGCAGACTCACGAGTACTTTGTTCATCAGCTAATCCAAATAACGGCTAGAGGTAATTAGGTTTTTTCGGGACTACTCGCTCATCACCTTGATGACGGCCTGGTAATCCTCGGCACTGCAATCCATGCACAGGCCACGGGGTGGCATGGCATTCAGACCGTTGGTGACACTCTGTACCAGCGCATCCATGCCCTTGGCCAGTCGTGGTTCCCAGGCCGCCTTGTCGCCCCGTTTGGGCGCCATCGGCAACTGACCATTGTGGCAGGCCGCACAGGCCTTGGCATAAACCGCTTCCGGATCCTGCGCCGCATTCGCGGCACCCGACAACCACAGTAACGCTGCACTGACGATCAGCACTTTCTTCATAGCCAAACCTCAATCAGGGAGGGAACGGCCTGCGTCTGGTCGCGCAGCGGGTTCTGTCTCGTTCCCGGCGGAAGGACAAAGCGCACACAAAATCTGCGGCATTATATACTGGCGTCGCTGAAACGGAAGCGACAGCATGCCGCGCCCCTCTGGCGCCGCCACGCGTTCCGGCTCCCCGCCCATACGGACTCCCCATGTCATCCAAGAACCCCATTCTCGGCCTGTGCCAGCAGGCAACCTTTCTCATCAGCGCCGCCAAGGTCGATCAGTGCCCGGACGACCAGGGCCTGGAAGTGGCCTTCGCCGGCCGCTCCAACGCCGGCAAGTCGAGCGCGCTGAACACCCTGACCCACGCCAACCTGGCGCGTACCTCGAAGACCCCAGGTCGTACCCAGTTGCTCAACTTCTTCCGCCTGGATGACGAGCGCCGCCTGGTCGACCTGCCGGGCTACGGCTATGCCAAGGTACCGATCCCGCTCAAGCAGCATTGGCAGAAACACCTGGAGGCCTACCTGGGCAGCCGCGAAAGCCTGTGCGGACTGGTGCTGATGATGGACATCCGTCATCCGTTGACCGAGTTCGACAACATGATGCTCGACTGGTGCAAGGCCAGCGGCATGCCGCTGCACATCCTGCTGACCAAGGCCGACAAGCTGACCTTCGGCGCAGCCAAGAACACCCTGCTCAAGGTCCGCCAGGAAATCCGCAAGGGTTGGGGCGACGAGGTCGCCAGCATCCAGCTGTTCTCCGCGCCCAAGCGCCAGGGCGTGGAGGAGGCGCAGCTGGTGCTGGCGCAGTGGCTGGGGCTGATCGAGGATGAAGAGGCGGAACAGGACGCGTAACCCTGTGCATCACGACCGGCTGAAACGCCTGCCAGGCGGGCTGATGCCGGCCCGCAGGCGTTCGCCGGGCAAAAAAAAACCCGGGCTTCGTATGGGGAGGGAGAAGACCGGGGTTCAATTCTGAACCGCTAGGGCGGGGTTCAGAGATCTGCCAACACTAAAACACAGGAGCATCGAAGGGCTTCGTTGCCATTCACGATCTCTGACCCCCCTTTCGCAGCAATAGTTCAGATTTTTTTAAATCGCATTGCGATAAGCAGGGCCTCTTTTAGTCGCAACAGCAACGGACCTGCGACCTTATGCCGCAGCGCCTCAGTGCGCCTCGTCCCAGTTGTCGCCCACTCCGGCCTCGACCACCAGCGGCACATCCAGCTCGGCGGCGCCGCTCATCAATGGCAGCAGGCCGGCACGCAGCGCCTCGACCTGATCCTCGCGCACCTCCAGAACAAGCTCGTCGTGCACCTGCAGTATGACTTTCGCATCCAGCCCGGACTGCGGCAGCCACTGGTCCACGGCGATCATCGCGCGCTTCATGATGTCCGCCGCGGTGCCCTGCATCGGCGCGTTGATCGCCGTGCGCTCGGCACCCTTGCGCAGGGCCGGGTTCTTCGCATGGATATCCGGCAGGTACAGGCGGCGGCCGAACAGGGTCTCGACATAGCCCTGCTGGGTCGCCTGCTCGCGGGTGCGCTCCATATAGGCGAGCACGCCGGGGTAGCGGGCGAAATAGGTGTCGATATAGGCCTGCGCCTGCTTGCGGTCGACGCCGATCTGCTTGGCCAGGCCGAAGGCGCTCATGCCGTAGATCAGGCCGAAGTTGATCGCCTTGGCGCTGCGCCGCTGGTCGGAGCTGACCTGCTCCAGCGGCACGCCGAATACCTCGGCCGCCGTGGCGCGGTGCACGTCGCGGTCGTGGCGGAAGGCATCCAGCAGGCCCTCGTCCTTGGCCAGGTGGGCCATGATGCGCAGCTCGATCTGCGAGTAGTCCGCCGACATCAGCTTGTAGCCTGCGGGCGCGACAAAGGCCTGGCGGATACGCCGGCCCTCGGCGGTGCGGATCGGGATGTTCTGCAGGTTCGGGTCGGTCGACGACAACCGACCGGTGGCCGCCACCGCCTGGTGGTAGCTGGTGTGGATGCGCCCAGTTCGCGGATTGATCTGCTCCGGCAGCTTGTCGGTGTAGGTGCTCTTCAGCTTGCTCAGGCTGCGGTATTCCATGAGCAGCTTGGGCAGCGCGTGATCCTGCTCGGCCAGTTCGGCCAGCACCGCCTCGGCGGTGGACGGCTGGCCGGTGGCGGTCTTGCTCAACACCGGCAGGCCGAGCTTGTCGTAGAGGATGGCGCCGAGCTGCTTGGGCGAGCCGAGGTTGAATTCCTGACCGGCCAGCTCGAAGGCCTGGCGCTCCAGGGCCACCAGACGCTCGCCCAGCTCCAGACTCTGCTGACCCAGCAGCTTGGCATCGACCAGCGCGCCGTTGCGCTCGATACGCGCCAGCACCGGTACCAGCGGCATCTCGATGTCCTTGAGCACCTTGGCCAGGCTCGGCGTGGCTTGCAGCTTGGCCCACAGAGTCTGGTGCAGGCGCAAGGTCACGTCGGCGTCTTCGGCCGCGTAGGGGCCGGCCTGTTCCAGAGCGATCTGGTCGAAGGTCAGCTGCTTGGCGCCCTTGCCGGCGATGTCCTCGAAGCGGATGGTGCCGTGCTCCAGGTACTTCATGGCCAGGCTGTCCATGTCGTGGCGGGTCGCCGTGGAATCCAGCACATAGGATTCCAGCATGGTGTCGAAGGCCACGCCCTGCACCTCGATCGGCGTGGTCGCGTGGGCCAGCACGTTCATATCGTACTTGGCATGCTGACCAACCTTGGCCTTGGCCGGGTCTTCCAGGATCGGCTTGAGCGCGCGAAGCACCGCGTCGCGGTCCAGCTGCGCCGGCACACCCATGTAGGAGTGAGCCAGCGGCACATAGGCGGCCTCGCCGGCCTCGACCGCAAAGGACACGCCGACCACCTGGGCCTGCTGCGGGTCGAGGCTGGTAGTCTCGGTATCGAAGGCAATCAGCTCGGCTTGTTCCAGCTTCTTCAGCCAGGCGTCGAAGCGGGCCTGCTCCAGCACCGTCTCGTAGCGCGATTCGCTGGCCGGTTGGGCGGCGGCAGCGGGCTCGGGCGCATCAAACAGGCCACCGGTCGGCGCCGCCACCGTGGCCGGACGGGTCTTGGGCTGCTGGCGCTGCAGCTCGTCGAGCCAGCCCTTGAACTCCAGTTCGGTATACAGGGTGACCAGCGCCGCGCGGTCCGGCTCGCCGGGGTGCAGATCGTCGACGCCGACGTCCAGTTCGACATCGGTCTTGATGGTCGCCAGCTGGTAGGAGAGGAAGGCCATCTCCTTGTGCTCGGCGAGCTTGGCCGGCAGGGTCTTGGCGCCGCGGATCGGCAGCTCGGGGACCTTGTCCAGGCTGGCATAGAGCACGTCGAGACCGCCGCCGACGCCGACCAGCAGGCCAAGCGCGGTCTTCTCGCCGACCCCCGGCACGCCGGGGATGTTGTCCACCTTGTCGCCCATCAGGGCCAGGTAGTCGATGATCAGCTCGGGACCGACGCCGAACTTCTCACGCACGCCCTCGATGTCGTAAACGCTACCGGTCATGGTGTTGACCAGGGTGACATGCGGGCAGACCAGCTGGGCCATGTCCTTGTCGCCGGTGGAAATCACCACGTCACGGCCCAGCGCGGCGGTCTGCCGGGCCAGGGTGCCGATCACGTCGTCGGCCTCCACGCCTTCCACACACAGCAGCGGGTAGCCGAGGGCGCGCACGGCGGCGTGCAGCGGCTCGACCTGACCGCGCAGCTCCTCGGGCATGGGCGGGCGGTGCGCCTTGTAGTGCTCGAACATCTCGTCGCGGAAGGTTGGGCCCTTGGCGTCGAACACCACCGCGAAGGGGCTGTCCGGGTACTGTTTGCGCAGGCTCTTGAGCATGTTCAGTACGCCCTTCACCGCGCCGGTCTGCAGGCCTTTGGAGTTGGCCAGTGGCGGCAGGGCGTGGAAGGCGCGGTACAGGTAGGAGGAACCGTCGACCAGAACGAGAGGGGCCTTGGACATGCTTGGAATCAACCTTTTGCCGGGTGCGAGCGCTAGAATGGCTGCATCAACCTGAAGAAAGGGACAAGGTTACCATGCGCCTGCTCACCCGCCTGACCCTGGCCGCCCTGCTGGCCGCCAGCCCGATGTTCGCCCTCGCTGAGGAAGAAGTCACCGGCGACCCGGACGTGACCATCCGCCAGGATGGCGACAAAACCATCACCGAGTACCGGCAGAACGGTTTCCTCTACGCCATCAAGGTCACGCCGAAGAACGGCAAGCCGTACTTCCTGGTGCGTGCCGACGGCAGCGAGGGCAACTTCATCCGCTCCGACCAGCCGGACATGCTGATTCCCGCCTGGGAAATCTTCAGCTGGTAAGCCCATGTCCGTTTTCACGCCCCTTGAACGCCCAGAGCTGGAAACCTTCCTCGAACCCTACGGGCTCGGTCGCCTGAAGGATTTCCAGGGCATTGCCGCCGGCAGCGAGAACAGCAACTTCTTCATCAGCCTGGAGGGCGGCGAGTTCGTCCTCACCCTGGTGGAGCGCGGTCCGCGCGCCGACATGCCGTTCTTCGTCGAGCTGCTGGAGCGCCTGCACCAGGCCGGCCTGCCGGTGCCTTACGGCATCACTACCGGCAGCGGCGAAGTGCTGCGCGAACTGGCCGGCAAGCCGGCGCTGCTACAACCGCGCCTGTCCGGCAAGCATGTCGACCAGCCCAACCCCCACCACTGCGCGGAAATCGGCGCCTGGCTGGCGCGCCTGCATCTGGCGACCCGCGAGCAGATTCTGGAACGCCGCAGCGACCGCGGCCTCGACTGGATGCTCGAAGAAGGCCCGGTGCTGGCCCTGGAGCTGCATGACGAACAACTGCCGCTGCTGCGCGACAGCCTGCACGAGGTGGCCGAGCTGAAGGCGCGCATCCTCGCGCTGCCGCGCGCCAACCTGCATGCCGACCTGTTCATTGACAACGCGCTGTTCGACGGCAACCAGCTGGCGGGAGTGATCGACTTCTATAACGCCTGCTCGGGACCGATGCTCTACGACCTGGCGATCACCCTCAACGACTGGTGTTCGACAGCCGACCAGCGCCTCGATGGCCCGCGCGCTCAGGCCCTGCTCGGCGCCTATGCCGCGCTGCGGCCCTTCACCCGCGCCGAGGCCGAGCTGTGGCCGGCCATGCTGCGCATCGCCTGCCTGCGCTTCTGGCTGTCCAGGCTGATCGCCGCCCGCCGTTTCCAGGGCCGCGATGTGCTGGTCAAGGACCCCGGCGAGTTCCAGCGCCGCCTGGCGCAGCGCCAGCAGGTCGCCCTGGCGCTACCGTTCGCCTTCTGAGACCGGCTGCAGGCTGTACAGCCAGCGCTCTCCCGCGGGATGGGCAAGCGGCTGCAACTGGTCGAACTCGCCCTTGTCGATCAGCAGCTCCAGCTGCGCCTGCGCGTTGTACTCGCAAAAGCGCAGACGCAGGCGGGTGCCGGCCGGCAGGGTAATGCCGGCGCCATCCTGCAGGGCGACATCGACGCGGTAATCACGAAAGTCGCCGGCGCACAGCAGGTCCGTAAGCCCGGCCTGCCAGCGGGCGGCGTGCCAGCCCAGCAGCGCGCTCAGGCCCATCAGCGACAGTGTCGCCGCCGCCCACAGCAGCCGCCGGCGGCGCATCAGAGGCCTTCCAGGCAGCCGGCCAATTGCCCGGCCAGCGCCTCCAGCAGTTGTTCGTAGCTGCGCGCCTCGGCGCCCAGCGCATCCAGCTCGGCCAGCCGGACCGGCAGACCGGCGGAGAGTGTCTCGGCCAGGCGCGGGCGCAGCGGCGGCTCGCTGAACACGCAAGCCGCTCCGGTCGCCTTGAGCCGCTCGCGCATCGCCGCCACGTGGCGGGCGCCGGGCTGCACCTCGCTGGCGGCGGTGAATACGCCGGCGTGCTGCAGGCCGTAGGCATTCTCGAAATAGTCGAAGGCCTGGTGGAAGACAAAGAAGGGCTTGCCGGCCAGTGGTGCCAGGCGCGCCTTCAGGCGTACATCCAGTGCACCCAGGCGCTGCTCGAAGGCCTGCAGGTTGGCCTGGTACAACGCGGCATTGGCCGGGTCAGCGGCAGCCAGGTCGGACGCCATCTTCGCGGCGATCACCCGCGCGTTGGCGGGCAGCAGCCAGAGGTGGGCATCCAGGCTGCCGGGACGGTGATCATGGTCGTGATCGTCATGCTCGTCGTGGTGCTCGTCCTCACCATGCGCCGCCTGGCCAAAGTGGCGCAGGGTCATGTCCGGCAGTTCCTGCACCGCCACGCTGGGCTTGTCGCGGCCCGCCAGCACGCGCGGCAGGAAACCCTCCAGGTCCGGGCCGACCCAGTACAGCAGGTCGACGCCCTCGACCCGACGCACATCGGACGGACGCAGGGCGAAGTGATGCGGCGAGGCGCCCGGCGGCAACAGCACTTCGGGGCTGCCAGCACCCTGTTGAACGGCTGCGGCGATCAGCTGCAGCGGCTTGATGCTGGTCAGCACGCGCACTTCGGCGCGGGCGGAAAGGACGGTGAGACTGAGCAGGAGCAGAACAAGGAGGCGCGACACGGAACAACACTCGGCGGGTGAAGAGTAATAGAATAACGTCTCTTCATCCGGACGTCCCCGTCATGTTCAAGCCCCTGACCCGCAATACGCCGCTCGCCTGCCTGCCTCATGACCATTCGCGTTGCGTGGCGTCGGCACTGGCCGAGGCCGAGTCGCTGTGCGCGAAGCAGGGCACGCGCCTGACCACGCTGCGCAGGCGCGTGCTGGAACTGGTCTGGGCCAGCCACAAGCCGCTGGGCGCCTACGACATCTTGGCAGTGCTGAGCGAGGAAGACGGCCGTCGCGCCGCGCCACCCACCGTGTACCGGGCGCTGGATTTCCTGCTGGAGAACGGCCTGGTACACCGCATCGCCTCGCTCAACGCCTTCATCGGCTGCGTGCACCCGGGCGAACTGCACCAGGGCCAGTTCCTCATCTGCAAGGCCTGCCATGCGGCCATCGAGCTGGAGCTACCGAGCATCAGCGAGGCGATTGCCAGCGGCGCCCGCGCCGTAGGCTTTGCCGTCGAAAACCAGACGGTGGAAGTCGTAGGCCTGTGCGCCGGCTGCCAGGGGGTGGCATGAGCGATGCGCTGATTCGCCTCGAGGGTGTCAGTGTCGGTTTCGCCGGCCAGGACGTGCTGCAGGACGTGCAACTGAGCCTGCGCGCCGGCGAAATCGTCACCCTGATCGGCCCCAATGGTGCCGGCAAGACCACCCTGGTGCGCACCGTGCTCGGCCTGCTCAAGCCGGACCGCGGCAGCGTGCAGCGCAAGCCGCGCCTGCGCATCGGCTACATGCCGCAGAAGCTGCATGTCGACCCAACCCTGCCGCTCTCGGTGCTGCGCTTCCTGCGTCTGGTACCGGGTGTCGACCGCAGCGCCGCGGCGGCCGCGCTGGCCGAAGTCGGCGCCAGCCAGGTGATCGACAGCCCGCTGCAGAGCATCTCCGGCGGCGAGCTGCAACGCGTGCTGCTGGCCCGCGCCCTGCTGCGCGAGCCCGAACTGCTGGTGCTCGACGAGCCGGTGCAGGGCGTCGACGTCGCCGGCCAGGCCGAGCTGTACCGCCTGATCAGCCAGTTGCGCGACCGCCATGGCTGCGGCGTGCTGATGGTCTCGCATGACCTGCATCTGGTGATGAGCGCCACCGACCAGGTGGTTTGCCTGAACCGCCATGTGTGCTGCTCGGGTCACCCGGAACAGGTCAGCAACGATCCGGCCTTCGTCGAACTGTTCGGCCAGGACGCCAAGAGCCTGGCCGTCTACCACCATCACCACGACCACAGCCACGACTTGCATGGCACGGTGGTCAGCGAACCCGGCCTGCGCATTCACGGCCCGGCTCATGTCCACGGCCCGGGGTGCAAGCACTGATGCCCGATTTCCTCCTCAACGCATTGCTCGCCGGCCTGGCCCTGGCTCTGGTCGCCGGCCCGCTCGGCTCCTTCGTGGTGTGGCGGCGCATGGCCTACTTCGGCGACACCCTGTCGCACGCCGCCCTGCTCGGCGTGGCGCTGGGCTTCCTGCTCGACCTCAGCCCGACCCTGGCGGTGACCGCTGGCTGCCTGTTGCTGGCCGTGCTGCTGGTGACCCTGCAGCAGCGCCAGCCGCTGGCCTCCGACACCCTGCTGGGCATCCTGGCGCCAACCACCTTGTCGTTAGGCCTCGTGGTCCTGAGCTTTATGGACGAAGTGCGCATCGACCTGATGGCCTACCTGTTCGGCGATCTACTGGCGGTGAGCCGCACCGATCTGGCCTGGATCCTCGGCGGCAGCGCGCTGGTCCTGGCCCTGCTGCTGCCACTCTGGCGACGCCTGCTGGCAATCACCGTGCATGAGGAGCTGGCCCGGGTCGAGGGCCTGCCGGTGGCCGCCCTGCGCCTGGCGCTGATGCTGCTGATCGCGGTGGTGATAGCCGTGGCGATGAAGATTGTCGGGGTGCTGCTGATCACCTCGCTGCTGATCATTCCGGCCGCCGCCGCCCAACGCCATGCGCGCACGCCGGAACAGATGGCCATCGGCGCCAGTTTCCTCGGCATGCTCGCGGTAGCCGCGGGCTTGAGCCTCTCCTGGTTCCAGGACACGCCCGCCGGGCCTTCTATCGTGGTATCAGCCGCAGCAATTTTCCTCGCAGGCTTTGCCCTGCCGCGTCGGGCCCGCTAGGATTGGACGTTTTTTGCCCAGCCCAAAACGAAACAGAACCAGCGGGTCACATCATGAACAAGCCAAGCCACCGTTATCTTGCAGTGCTTACCCTGAGCCTGCTGTTGGGCGAAGCCCGCGCCGACTACCGGACCGTCGACGAGCTGGTGAAAGACTTCAACCAGGTGTCGGCCCAGATCGCCCGCGGCGAGCTGCAGGCCGCCGAAGCCGGCCTGGACACCCTGCGCCAGCGCACCGCGAACAACGATGTGCGCATCGGCCAGTACCAACGTGAGCTGGCCAGCGCCTACCTGCAGCAGGGCCGCCAACAACTGCAGGCCGGCGACAAGGCCGGCGCCGGCGTCACCCTGGCCAAGGGCGAGCGCCACCTGGCCTCCACCTCTCCAGCATTCCGCCAGCAGTATCAGGTCGTCGTCGCCGAGAGCGGCAGCGCCATGCCGGCAGCGGCACCAGTCGCGGCGACCAAGCCACAGCCGGCGGCCAAGCCTGCCGAGGCGAAAGCCCCCGAGGAGCGGCGCGAAGATGTCGAACGTCGCCTGCGCGAGGCCGAAGCGACCATCGCCAAGCAAGAGGCCGAACGCGCCCGCCAGCAGCAGCTGGCCGAGGAGAAAGCCGCCGCCGAGCGCGAGGCCGCCCAACAGGCTGCGGCCGCCCAGGCTAAACCCGCACCAGCCAAGGTCGAGGAGCCGCAACCCGCCGTGGCCGCCGCGCCGCGTGCGCGCCTGATCGACCCGAATGCCGCCAGCAGCAGCGTGCCCCTGCCAATGCTCGACGCCAACGATCGCGACAGCCTGCGTGACTTGCTCGACCAGGTCGCCGCCGATGTGGTCGCCTTCGACTGCGCGGTACGCCTGGAAGTCCGCGCTGCCAAGGACTACCCCTTCGTCGCCGCACTGCTCACCGCAAGGATCAAGAAGCTTGATCCAGGCTTCTCGCCGCAATTCTCACCCGTGCTCAAGCCGGATCAGGAGCCGCGCCTGGTGCTGAGCCCGCAAAGCAACGGCTGAGCCCGTCAGCAAGACAGTGCAGGGCGGGTGCACCCCGCGCGGGGTAGACCCGTGGGGTGCACCCGTCCTGCTTGCTTATGCCTTTCTGATAGCAATTCAGGCCAATAAAGACTAAGACCACATAAACAAAGCGGCTAAAATGCCCGCCTTTCGGCCAACCGCCTACGCTTGCTGAAATCGCCGGCACCACCTACCTGCCGGCAGACAGCCTTCAACGTACCCACAAGGTTCGCTCCGTGATCGAGTTTCACCACGTCCAAAAGACCTATCGGGTCTCCGGGCGGGACGTTCCCGCCCTGCAGTCCACCGACCTGCGCATCGAGCAGGGTCAGGTGTTCGGCCTGATCGGCCATTCCGGCGCCGGCAAGAGCACCCTGCTACGCCTGATCAACCGCCTCGAGGAGCCCTCGGCCGGCCGCATCGTCGTCGCCGGCGAGGACGTCACCGCCCTGGATGCCGACGGTCTGCGCCGCTTCCGCCGCCAGGTCGGGATGATCTTCCAGCACTTCAACCTGTTGTCGTCGAAGACCGTCGCCGCCAACGTGGCCATGCCGCTGGAGCTGGCCGGCGAGCTGAGCCGCGAGCAGATCACCCAGCGCGTCGCCGAACTGCTGGCCCGCGTCGGCCTGAGCGAGCATGCCAACAAGTACCCGGCACAGCTCTCCGGTGGCCAGAAGCAGCGCGTTGGCATCGCCCGTGCACTGTCGACCAACCCGAAAATCCTGCTGTGCGACGAGGCCACCAGCGCGCTGGACCCGCAGACCACCGCGCAGGTGCTGCAGCTGCTGGCCGAGATCAACCGCGAGCTGGGCCTGACCATCGTCCTCATCACCCACGAGATGGATGTGATCCGCCGCGTCTGCGACCAGGTGGCGGTGATGGATGGCGGCTCCATAGTCGAGCAGGGCCCGGTGGCCCAGGTGTTCCTCCACCCGCAGCACCCGACCACCCGGCGCTTCGTCCAGGAGGACGAGCAGGTCGACGAGAACGAGCAGCGCGACGATTTCGCCCACGTCAGCGGCAAGATCCTGCGCCTGACCTTCCAGGGCGAGGCCACCTACGCGCCGCTGCTCGGCACCGTGGCGCGCGAGACCGGCGTGGACTACAGCATCTTGGCCGGGCGCATCGACCGTATCAAGGACACCCCCTATGGCCAGCTGACCCTGGCCCTGACCGGCGGCGACATCGACGCCGCGCTGGCGCGCTTCCAGGCCGCCGACGTGCATCTGGAGGTGCTGCGATGATCGAGTCCCTGCTGAGCCGCTGGCTACCCAATGTCGACTGGCAGGAGATCGGCTACGCCAGCCTCGACACCCTCAACATGCTCGGCGGCGCCACCCTGTTCACCGTGCTGCTCGGCCTGCCGCTGGGCGTGCTGCTGTTCCTCACCGGCCCGCGGCAGATGTTCGAGCAGCGCGCGCTGTATGCCGTGTTGTCGCTGGTGGTGAACGTGCTGCGCTCGGTGCCTTTCGTGATCCTGCTGATCCTGATGATCCCGCTGACCGTGCTGATCACCGGCACCTCGCTGGGCGTCGCCGGCGCCATCCCGCCGCTGGTGGTGGGCGCCACGCCGTTCTTCGCCCGCCTGGTGGAGACCGCCTTGAGAGAAGTGGATCGCGGCATCATCGAAGCGACCCAGGCGATGGGCGCCAGCACCCTGCAGATCATCTTCCGCGCCCTGCTGCCGGAAGCGCTGCCGGGGCTGATCGCGGCCACCACCGTGACCGCCATCACCCTGGTGTCCTACACCGCGATGAGCGGCCTGATCGGCGGCGGCGGTCTCGGCGACCTGGCCGTGCGCTACGGCTACCAGCGCTATCAGCCGGACGTGATGGCGGTCACTGTCATCCTCCTGCTGATCCTGGTGCAGGTGCTGCAGATGGTCGGCGACAGGCTGGTCATCCATTTCTCGCGCAAATAAACGATTTCGCCACACCTAGAACAGCGGGCGACCGGCCACCCGTCGGACCCCGCGCCACATCCCACAAGGAGCTGAACATGAAGAAACTGCTGACTGCCCTGGCCGCCGCTGCGGCCCTCACCTCCGCCGCCGCACACGCTGGCGAGATCAGTGTCGCGGCCACCGCCGTGCCACACGCGGAGCTCCTCGAATTCGTCAAACCGGCGCTGGCCAAAGAGGGCGTCGAGCTGAAGATCAAGGTCTTCACCGACTACGTGCAGCCCAACGTACAGGTTGCCGAAGGCCGCCTGGACGCCAACTTCTTCCAACACCAGCCGTACCTGGACGAGTTCAACGCCTCGCGTGGCACCGCCCTGGTGAGCATCGCCGGCGTACACGTCGAGCCCTTCGGCGCCTACTCCAGCAAGATCAAGAAGCTCGATGAACTGAGCGAAGGCGCTCAGGTGGTGATCCCCAACGACGCCACCAACGGCGGCCGCGCCCTGCTGCTGCTGCAGAAGGCCGGTGTGATCAAGCTGAAGGACGGCGCCGGCATCACCGCCACCGTCAAGGACATCGCCGAAAACCCGAAGGGCATCAAGGTGCGTGAACTGGAAGCGGCCACCCTGCCGCGCGTGCTGGCCCAGGTCGACCTGGCCCTGATCAACACCAACTACGCCCTGGAAGCCGGCCTCAACCCGACCAAGGATGCCCTGGTGATCGAAGGCGCCGACTCGCCCTACGTCAACATCCTGGTGACCACCGCCGAGAAGAAGGACAACGCCGATCTGCAGAAGCTGGCCAAGGCCCTGCACACTCCGGAAGTGAAGAAGTTCATCGCCGACAAGTACAAGGGTGCCGTGGTCCCGGCGTTCTGATCGCGTCAGCTGCCAACGAAAAGCCCGCTCACCGAGCGGGCTTTTTTCATTCCGGCTGGCGCCATAGCCAGACCGCCAGCCAGAGGAACCAGAGCAGGGCGAGCAGCGAGGCGGGCATGCTCCAGTTCATCGCCCGCTCGGAGAAGCCATCATGGCCCTGCAGCAGGGCGGCCAGCAGGTTGGCGCCCCCGGCCAGCAGCACACCAAGCGCCAGGCCGCGCGGCGCCGGGCGGATCAGCCACAGCGCCGGCGCATAGAACAGCAGGCTGATGGAAAAGCTCAGACCGAACAGCGCGGCCAGGCCCGCCTCGATCTGCCGTACGCCGAAGGTGGCGGCAAATAACTGGCTCCTGAGCGGCTCTTCGGCCCGGGCCCACTGGTCGACCATCAACTTCAGTGCCACGCCATCCACCGCTTGCAGGGCGAAGGCCAAAGCCAGGCTGGCCAGGGCACAGGCCGCCCCGAACAATGCCCAGACCCCGGACTGGCCGGCGCGCAGGCGCCAGGTCAGCGCCAGCAGGGCGAGCACCCCGAGCAACACGCCCAGCAGCTGGATCAGATGGCTGGCCAGCCAATGGTGGTCGGCGGCGTATTCGGCAAAAGCCGCAGCGGCATCCCAGGGCGCTGCCTGCATCGGGTGCAGCAGGGTGCCCAACGTCAGCAACGGGGCGCCGAGAAAGGCGGCGCCGGCACCCAGGCGCGAACAGTAGCGGGTATCGATCATCTGCGCCCTCCCTGGCGCGCTGTCCTCAGCCGTCGCTGAGCAGCAACTGCGGCAACTGCGCCGCCAGCTTGTCGTTGTTCAGCGGCGCACGGATGAAACCAAGCTGGCGGCCATCAGGACCGATGATGACTAGGTTGCCGCTGTGGTCGACGGTGTAATTTTCCTTGCTGGTATCCGCAGGGATGAAGGGGATGCTGACGGCGCTGGCCAGCTTCTGGATATCGGCCTGCGTACCGGTGAGCCCCTGGAACCCGGCATCGAAGAAGCCCAGGTATTTCTTCAGCTGCTCGGGTGTGTCGCGGTGCGGGTCGACCGTCACCAGCACCACGCGCAGCTTGTCCTTGGCCTCGGCGGGCAGCATGCCCTGCAGCTGACGCAGCTGCGCCAGGGTCGCCGGGCAGATGTCCGGGCAGAAGGTGTAGCCGAAGAACAGCAGGCTCCACTTGTCCTTGAGCTGATCGAGCTGGACCGGCTGGCCGTCCTGGTTGGTCAGCGCCAGGCCCGGCAGGCTACGGCTCTGCGGCAGCAGGACGATACCGGCGTCGAGCATGGCCACCTTGTCGGTGCCGTCGCCCTTGCTGTTCAGCACCTTGTTGACGGTAAGCCCCAGCACCAGGGCGACGAAGGCAGCGAGGACAATGACAGTCTTTTGGGTACGGCTCATGAAATCTCTCTTGGGTTCGGCGCGCGCTACACGTTGAGCAGCAGGTAGTGGTCGACGAGCAGGGCAATGAACAGCAGGAACAGGTACCAGATACTGTACTTGAAGGTGTTGATCGCCGCGTGCGGTCGGCTGTCACGGTACAGCACCCAGGCCCAGAACATGAAGCGCCCGCCGAGCAGCAGTGCAGCCACAAGATAGAGCGGCCCGCTCATGTGGATGGCGTAGGGCAGCAGGGTCACGGCGAGCATCGCGGCGGTGTACAGCAGGATGTGCACCTTGGTGTAGTGCTCGCCATGGGTCACCGGCAGCATGGGGATGTCGGCCTTGGCGTATTCCTCCTTGCGGTGGATGGCCAGGGCCCAGAAGTGCGGCGGGGTCCAGGCGAAGATGATCAGCACCAGCAGCAGCGGCTCGGCGCTCAGATGCCCGGTGGCGGCCACCCAGCCGAGCAGCGGCGGCGCCGCGCCGGCCAAGCCACCGATCACGATATTCTGCGGTGTGGCGCGCTTGAGGAAGCCGGTGTAGAGCACCGCATAACCCAGCAGCGAGGCCAGGGTCAGCCAGGCGGTCAGCTCGTTGGTGAAGGCCAGCAGCAGTCCCTGCCCGGCCACCGCCAGGAGCAGGGCGAAGCCCAGCGCCGCCGGCACCGTGACCCGCCCGGCGGTGACCGGGCGCTTGTGGGTGCGCGCCATGATCGAGTCGATACGCCGGTCCACCACATGGTTGACCGCCGCCGCCGCGCCGGCACACAGGCCGATGCCGAGGTTGCCAAACACCAGCACGGTCCAGGGCACACCGGCGCGGGTGGCGAGGAACATGCCGACCAGCGAGGTGATCAGCATCAGCAGCACCACCTTCGGCTTGGTCAGCTCCAGATAATCGCGCCAGCTGGCGGCTTCGGAGTGGGCTCGCAGCACAGTAGCCATGGCATCTCTCCTTCTTATTTACCCAGCGGGGCGAAACGGGCAGCGGCCAGATCGGCCTGCTCCCGACTATGCGCCGCCAGGGGATGCGCCCGCAGGCGATAGTTGATCAGCACCAGCACCAGCAGCAGCGCGGCGCCGCCGGCGTTGTGCGCCACCGCCACCGCCAGCGGCAGGTGCAGCAGCACGTTGCTCACGCCCAGGCTGACCTGCACGGCCAGGGCCACCAGCAACAGGCCGGCCAGGCGACCAAGGCCGGCGACACGCAGGCGCCAGGCCAGCAGCAAGAGGACCAGGCTGAGCACCAGCGCGCCGAGGCGGTGGGTCATGTGGATGGCGGTGCGTGCATCGCTGTCGAGTTGGCCACCGAGGTAGTTGGGGCCGATGTGCTGGGTCAGGTGGAAGCCGTTGGCGAAGTCCATCGCCGGCCACCACTCGCCATGACAGGTCGGCAGGTCGACGCAGGCAACCGCCGCATAGTTGGAGCTGACCCAGCCGCCCAGGGCGATCTGGCCCACGGCCAGAAGCAGGGCCAGACCCGCCAGCGCCCGCAACCGCCGCGACACCGCCGGCAGGACCGGCAACGCAGCGGACAGGCGCAGGCACAGAAGGAAGAGCAGCGACAGGGTGGCGAAACCGCCGAGCAGGTGTGCGGTGACCACCTGCGGCCAGAGCTGCAGGGTCACGGTCCACATGCCGAAGGCAGCCTGGGCGATCACCACGCCAAGCAGCAGCAGCGGCAGCTTCAGTGGCTGGCCATCCAGGCCGCGACGACGCAGGGCCTGCACGGCCAGGCCGAGGATGACCAGGCCGAGGCTGCCGGCGAAGTAGCGGTGGATCATCTCGTTCCAGCCCTTCTCCACCTCCACCGGCGCCTCGGGGAAGCGCGCCTCGGCAACGGCCTGCTTGTGCTCGCTCATCGGTACGCCGATGAAGCCATAGCAACCGGGCCAGTCCGGGCAGCCAAGGCCGGCGTGGGTCAGCCGGGTGTAAGCGCCGAGCAGCACCACGACCACCGCCAGGGCGGTGGCGAACAGGGCCAGGCGGTAGCCGGGTAGGGGCTTGCGTTCACTCATCCGGGGCCTCTCTTGTTGTTGTGCTGGCCATGGTGGGGGCTAACCGATCTGTGAGAGCTTCAGCAGCAGGCGCAAGTCGGTAAGGATGTCCTTGCCGTTGCTCTTGGCGTCGTACCGCAAGACCAGGTTGCCGTGCGGGTCGACGATCCACAGTTGCGCCCCCTGGCCGGCCGGCACGGCCTTGTCGTACTTCAGGCTGTCCAGCACGTAGCGGCCAAGCTGCGGGTATTCACGCTGCAGCTGCTGGTCGTAGTCAGCCGCCAGTGGGCGACTGACTGCCAGGCCGTGGACGGCACGGGAAGCCTCGCGATTGAGGCCGATATGGATCTGTCGGGCGGCATACACCAGCTGGCGGCAATCCTCGTCGCAGTCGCCGGGCGCGGTGACCAGCAGCTGCCAGCGCTCCTGCGCGGCGCCCTGCACGCCGATATCGGCCAGCTGGCTGCCGTCGCCAATCAGGGTGCCGTGGTAGTTGCGGCTATCCGGCACCCAGAAGCGCCACTGATACATGGCGGTGGCGAGGATCATCGGGCCGATGGCCACCAGCAGCAGCAGGATCAGCTGCCAGCGGCCGCGCGCACGCGGTGCTTCAGGAGTGGAAAGGGCCGGACTCATGGCTGGGCTCATGCGATTTCTCCCGCGCGGATTGTCTTGAAGTGTGGATACCGAGATAGAGGTAGAGGCCGACGAGGGCCGCGGCCAGGGCGAACCACTGCACGGCGTAGCCGGTATGCTTGTCCGGACTCATGGCCAGCAGCGGCCACTCGGCCTGGTAGGCTGCGGGGCCGGGCTCCAGGCGTACCTCGTAGGCCAGGCCGCCGCGGCCGAGCTGGCGCCACAGCTGGTCCGGCTCGACGGCGGTAATCAGTCGCGGCCAGTCACCGCTGGCGGGGTCGGCCTGTAACTGGAAGGGCTCACCGACCGGCACATGCACCCGCGCCAGCAGCTCCAGCGGCTGCTCGGGAGTCGTGAACTGTGGCGGCGTGCGCCGGTCCGGCCAGGGCAGCCAGCCGCGGTTGACCAGCAGCCACAGGCCTGAGGCCTGGTCGTAGAAGGGTTGCAGCAGCTCGACGCCGACCTTGCCGCCGCGCTGGCGGTTATCCAGCAGCAAGCTGTGTTGCTCGTCGAACTGGCCGCGCAGGCGGATGCGCAGGTGCGCCAGGTCGGCACGCCGCTCCAGCTCGGCGACGCTCATCGGCTCGGCATGCTCGCGGGCGGCAAAGTCGGCGAGCAACGTCCGCTTCTCCTCTGCCCGCGACAGCTGCCAGAACCCGAGGCCGAGCAGCAACGGCAGCAGAAGCGCCACCGCGATGCTGGGCAACCAGCCCGGGCGAAAGCCACTCACGGCCTGCTCCCGAATCGTCTGGCTATACTCGAACTGCACACCATCTCCCCCATCCCCCGGAGTCACGCATGCTCAAGGCCGCGATCATCCTCCTGCTGCTGGCCACCCTGGTCAGCCTGTTCAGCGGCCTGTTCTTCCTGGTCAGGGATGAAGGCCGCGGTTTGCGTGTGGTCAACTCGCTGAGCGTTCGCGTGATCCTCACCGCCATCACCGTGGCGCTGATTGCCTGGGGCTTCTACAGCGGTCAGCTGGTCAGCCACGTGACCTGGTGACCTTCCCTAGAGCACGTAGACGAAGATAAACAGGCCCAACCAGACCACGTCGACGAAGTGCCAGTACCAGCTGGCCGCCTCGAAGCCGAAGTGCTTGTCGCCATCGAAATGGCCCTTAAGGATGCGCACCAGCATCACCGTGAGGATGATCGCGCCCAGGGTCACGTGGGCGCCGTGGAAGCCGGTGAGCATAAAGAACGTGGCGCCGTAGATGCCCGAGCCGAGGGTCAGACCCAGTTCGGTGTAGGCCTCGATGTATTCCTCGACCTGCAGCACCAGAAAAGCCGCGCCCAGCAGAATGGTCAGCGCCAGCCAGGCCTTGAGCGGGCCACGCTTGTTCTTCTTCAGCGCGTGGTGGGCAAAGGTCACGGTGAAGCTGGAGGACACCAGCAGGATGGTGTTGATCAGCGGCAGATGCCAGGGATCGATCACCGCCGTTGGCGGCGGAAACAGCTTGGAGTCGGGGTTGTTGAGCAGCGGCCAGCTGTACTCGAAGCCCTCCCACAGCATGTTGCTCACACCCTTGTCGCCCTCGCCCCCCAGCCAGGGGCCGGCGAAGGTGCGGATGTAGAACAGGGCGCCGAAGAAGGCAGCGAAGAACATCACCTCGGAGAAGATGAACCAGCTCATGCCCCAACGGAACGAGCGGTCCATCTGCGCACTGTACAAACCACTGCGGCTTTCCTTGATCACGTTGCCGAACCAGCCGAACAGCATCCAGGCGAGCAGCAGGCCGCCGACGAAGAAGATCAGCGGACCATGGGACTCGGCGCGCTCGGCCTTCATGTCGTTGAACCAGGTGCCGACTCCGTAGACCGAGATCAGCATGCCCAGGGTGGCGATGATCGGCCACTTGCTCTGGGCGGGAACGTAGTAGTTCTCATGACTCGACATTTCTTGTTCTCCTTATGGAGCCGCCCGGTCAGGGGCTGTCTGGGCAAGAGTCACCTGCGCGACAGGCGGTTTGCGCGCAGTGATATCGAACAGGGTGTAGGCCAGGGTCAGGTGCTTCACCTCCTTGGGCAGGTCGCGGTCGACGATGAAGCGCACTGGCATCTCGATGCGTTCGCCGGGCTGCAGTACCTGCTGGGTGAAGCAGAAGCACTCGGTCTTGTGGAAGAAGGCCGCAGCCTTGGACGGCGCCACGCTGGGAATGGCCTGGGCGGTCATCGGCTTGTCCGTGGGGTTGTGGGCGACGAACAGCATGTCGCTCGGCTGCCCAGGATTGACCACCAACTCGTCGGCCTGGGGGCCGAACTCCCAAACCATGCCGGCAGCGTTGGTGGCGAGGAACTGCACACGTACCTGACGCGTCTCGTCCACCGTCTGGCTGCCCTGGTAGGCACCGGCGGTCTTGCCGTTGATGCCGAAGGCCTGGCACATCACGTCGTAGATCGGCACCAGGGCGAAGCCGAAGGCGAACATACCTGCCACCACCATCAGCAGGCGGATGACCAGGCGCCGATTGTCCAGGGCCGCACTCACGGGCGTTCTCCTACTTCACTTCCGGCGGGGTGCTGAAGGTGTGGTAGGGCGCCGGCGAGGGCACCGTCCACTCCAGCCCCTCGGCGCCATCCCAGGGCTTGGCCGGGGCGGGCTTGCCACCACGGATGCACTTGATGACGATGAACAGGAAGAGGAACTGGGTCGCACCGAAAGTGAAGGCGCCGATCGACGACAACATGTTGAAGTCGGCGAACTGCAGGTTGTAGTCCGGGATGCGCCGCGGCATGCCGGCCAGGCCGACGAAATGCATCGGGAAGAACGCCAGGTTCATGCCGATGAAGCTCATCCAGAAGTGCAGTTTGGCCAGGGTCTCGTCGTACATGTGGCCGGTCCACTTGGGCAGCCAGTAGTAGGCCGAGGCGAAGATGCCGAAGATCGCGCCCGGCACCAGCACGTAGTGGAAGTGCGCCACCACGAAGTAGGTGTCGTGGTACTGGAAGTCCGCCGGGGCGATGGCCAGCATCAGCCCGGAGAAGCCGCCGATGGTGAACAGGATGACGAAGGCCACGGCAAACAGCATCGGCGCCTCGAACGTCATCGAGCCCTGCCACATGGTGCTCACCCAGTTGAATACCTTCACCCCGGTGGGTACGGCGATCAGCATGGTGGCGTACATGAAGAACAGCTCGCCGGTGAGCGGGATGCCGACGGTGAACATGTGGTGCGCCCACACAATGAACGACAGGAAGGCGATCGAGGCGGTGGCATAGACCATCGAGGTGTAGCCGAACAGCGGCTTGCGCGCGAAGGCCGGGATGATCGAGCTGACGGCGCCGAAGGCCGGCAGGATCATGATGTACACCTCGGGGTGGCCGAAGAACCAGAACACATGCTGGAACAGCACCGGGTCGCCGCCACCGGCGGCATTGAAGAAACTGGTGCCGAAGTGGATGTCCATCAGCATCATGGTCACGCAGCCGGCCAGTACCGGCATCACCGCGATCAGCAGGAAGGCAGTGATCAGCCAGGTCCAGACGAACAGCGGCATCTTCATCAGGGTCATGCCGGGCGCGCGCAGGTTGAGGATGGTGGCGATCACGTTGATCGCACCCATGATCGAGCTGATGCCCATCAGGTGCACGGCGAAGATGAAGAAGGTGACGCTCTCCGGCGCGTAGGTGGTCGATAGCGGCGCGTAAAAGGTCCAGCCGAAGTTGGGCCCGCCGCCTGCGGTGAACAGGGTACTGACCAGCAGACCAAAAGCCGCCGGCAGCAACCAGAAGCTGAAGTTGTTCATCCGCGGCAGGGCCATGTCCGGCGCGCCGACCATCAGCGGAATCATCCAGTTGGCCAGGCCGACGAAGGCCGGCATCACCGCGCCGAACACCATGATCAGGCCGTGCATGGTGGTCATCTGGTTGAAGAACTCTGGCTGCACAATCTGCAGGCCGGGCTGGAACAGCTCGGCGCGGATCACCATGGCCATGGACCCGCCAAGCAGGAACATGGCAAAGCTGAACCACAGGTACATCGTGCCGATGTCCTTGTGGTTGGTGGTCAGCACCCAGCGCATGAGGCCCTTGGCCGGGCCATGGTGGTGGTCAGTATGACCGTGGTCGATCACTGCACTCATGTCCTTACTCCTGAGCCTGCTTGAATGCGAGGATGTCCTTGGGCGTGACCATGTCGTTCATGGCGTTGCCCCAGGCATTGCGCTCGTAGGTGATGATGGCGGCGATGTCGACTTCCGACAGCTGCTTGCCAAAGGCAGCCATCGAGGTGCCCGGCTTGCCGTTGACCACGATCTCGATATGCCCGGCCGCCGGACCAGTCGCGATCTTCGAGCCTTTGAGCGCCGGGAACATGGGCGGCAGGCCCTCTCCGGTCGGCTGGTGGCAGGCGGCGCAGCTCGTCAGATAGGCCTTCTCGCCACGGGCTATGAGCTCCTCGCGGGTCCATTCCTTGCTGGTCAGCTCCTTGACCTTGGCCGCTTCCTCCTGGCGGACAGCCAGCCATTTGGCAAAGTCTTCCTTACTCTTGGCCTCGACCACCACCGGCATGAAGCCATGGTCCTTGCCGCACAGCTCGGTGCACTGGCCGCGGTAGATGCCGGGCTCTTCGATGCGCGTCCAGGACTCATTGACGAAGCCGGGGATGGCATCCTTTTTCACCGCCAGGGCCGGTACCCACCAGGAGTGGATCACGTCGGCGGCGGTTATCAGGAAGCGCACCTTGGTGCCCACCGGCACAACCAGCGGCTCGTCCACCTCCAGTAGGTAGTGCTCGCCCTTCTCTGCCTGGTTGTTGATCTGCGCGGCCGGGGTGGCCAGGTTGCTGAAGAACTCGACATCCTGCCCCAGGTATTTGTAGTGCCACTTCCATTGGTAGCCGGTGATCTGAATATCCAGTTCCGATTCGGACGTGTCATAGATGTCGATCAGTGTCTTGGTCGCCGGGACCGCCATCACCACCAGAATGACGAAGGGCACCACGGTCCAGAGAATCTCCACCGTAGTGCTTTCATGGAAATGGGCAGGTTTCTGGCCGGTGGAACGGCGATGGATCAGCATCGACCAGAACATCACGCTGAACACCACCACGCCGATCACGACGCAGATCCAGAAGATGATCATGTGCAGGTCGAAGACCGAACGACTGACTTCGGTAGCACCGGGCAGCATGTTCACTGCCCACTCGGCATGCGCCGAGCCGAATGCCAGCCACAGCAGGAGGCCCATCCAGACTTGTGGATGTCGCATCATTGCGGGTTCCCCTCATTGTTCTTGTTATCCCGCCGGCTAAAGCCCGCGGCTCAGGGATCGACCTTGCCGATACTGCTGGCTGCAACTGTCGAAACCTTACCGTGCCGCAGCCCGTCCGGTTCCATCAGGTAACGCCTTGCGATTTCGAGTATAGACAGGGCGTACGACATCACAACGCAGTCAGAAAATTAACGCCCGAATTCCGCTCACCCGGCGCAGACCAGCAGTGGTGCGGGCTGAACCTGGGAGAAGGGTGAGGGCATATAGCGGTGATGAATAACCGTTAAATAATTATGACAATCCGATCTTAACGGCTGCCCTCGGCCAGCTAAGGTGAATTCTCGTTTGCATCTCTCATGTCCCTTCCGGAGCCGTCATGAATACCCACGCCCTGCGCGAACAGATCCAGCTCGCCCTCGTTCAAGAAGCCAGCAGCGGCGCACTGGCGCGCCAGCTACTGAATCAGCTCGACCGGCTACACCCGACCATCCAGTTGCCCGCGGGTAACGCTCACGGTGCGCTGGCCCGCTTTGTCACCGCCTACGTCGAGCAGGTGCCGGATGTACTGGATGCCGCCAATACGGTGGCACGTGAGGCCGGCATCGAGGCTCAGGTGAAGCCGGTATTGAAACTGGCCGAACAGTTCTTCCTGAGCCCGCCCAGCCTGCTGGAGGGGCATCAGGGCCTGGACGCTCTGCTCGATGAGGCCTATCTGGCTCATCGCCTGGTGGAGGAAGTCAACGATCGCTACATCACCCACCTGGGTCAGCCGCTGATCCCGCTGGATACCACGGTAGCCAACGTGATCGCCCACCAATTGATTGGCGAACCCTTCGCCAATCAATTGGACGAAGCCGTGCACCATGCGGTGGATGAGTTGCTCGGTGAGCAGGTATTCCAACAGGACTCGGTGCAGGAATACCGCGCCCGCCTGAGCAACCCGCAGACGGTAGCGGCCTGGCAGAACTGGCCATGCCTGTCGCGCCAGCTCGGTGTCGAGCTGGGGCTGCCGATGAGCGCCTGAATGCAACGAGGCCCGCGACTGCGGGCCTCGTTGCATTCAGGGCTGCGGGTAGCGCGCCTTGGGCGTGGCCATCGGCACCCTGTCACCATCCAGCGCCAGGAAGCCGCCGCTCTCCGCATCGTAAGCCCGGATCGCGCTCGTTTCGATATCGTAGACCCAGCCATGAATGAAAAGCTGGCCGCTGGCCAGCTTCGCCGCAACAGAAGGATGAGTGCACAGATGATTGAGCTGGGCTATCACGTTCTCTTCGGTGAGGATACCCAGTGTGTCGTGCCCCCCGCAGCCGCAGTTCTCCTCGACGACGCGCAATGCCACCTCACTGTGACGCAGCCAGGTTTTGACCGTGGGCATGCGCTCCAGGCCCTGCGGATTGAGCACCGCCTTCATCGCGCCACAGTCCGAGTGACCACAGACGATGATGTGCTGCACACCCAGGGCCAGCACCGCGTACTCGATGGCGGTAGAGACGCCGCCCATCATCTGCCCGTAAGGGGGCACCACGTTGCCGACGTTGCGGGTGACGAACAGATCGCCCGGCGCGCTCTGGGTGATCAGCTCGGGCACGATGCGTGAATCGGCGCAGGTGATGAACATCGCACGCGGGTTCTGCGCACTGGCCAACGCCTTGAACAGTTCCTCCTGCTGCGGAAACACCTCGGTGCGGAAACGCTTGAAGCCACCCACGATGGCGCCCAACGCCTCGTCGGCACTCTCCGGCGCGGTACGCGCCTGGAGGGGAATGGCGTTGTGCTTGTAGGGCATTGCGTCTACCTCGTGCTGAACCGTTGCGCTGGCGCGGATTATCGTCCTGGCATGCGGACAGCCGCCAGCCGCACCAAGTCACAAAGTCCTGCACAACGAATAAAGTTATGCGCCCCCTTCGACCCGGCAGTTACTGAAAAGAGCGTGGTACATCTGCAACGCGAAAAACTGGCTCGGGAGCCAACGGCAGCTAACCCCAGTGAAGCGAGCGGATTATCTAATTGTCCTAGATCTACTACCTGCGTTAAAACTGGTAAGAGACTCAGGTCAGCCAGAGGTATGGGGGAAAGGTGGCGCTACCCCTAGATCTCTCTACAGCCTCTTCGCACGATAAGAAAACGCCGAAACCTAGCCTTGCCTGAATCTCTTTCCTTAGCGTTAGCTATGTACTTGAGCGACTCCAAAGGATCATTAAAAGGCAGGCCCCGTAGCTGGTTCATTGGCAAGTTCCACCATTCACTTTGGTGAATTGCATCCCGCAAAGTATCCTCATCGAATCGCCAACGAATATGCTTGGCAGGATTACCGCCAACAATCTCATAAGGAGCAACATCTTTCGTAACAACAGCACCGGCAGCGATGACTGCACCATCCCCTACCGTTAGGCCGCTCAGAACTTTCGCACCCGCGCCGATCCATACGTCATTGCCTATCCGCGTATCTGATTTTTTTGCGGTGTATTTCAGCCCTGCCGCCAAGTCATGCACAGGATGCGTAGTTAGCCAAGAGATTGGGTGTCCGTCAGCAATTAAGCCAAGCTGGACGTCTTGTCCGATTGAGCAGAATCGCCCTATCTCCGATACGGATTGAAGCAATCCACTGCGAATATAGCTGTACGCCCCTATTTTCAGGTTCGTCGCTTTAATTAAAACCTCGCCTAAACGGACACCTTCTTCAACTTCAATTCTTGCAGAAGATTTTATGGCGCGAAGGCCAATCGCCAGCTTGACGTTATTCTTCCTCAACCAGCGCTTCCAGTAATAATCACGCACTATATTTAACATTGATAAGGTGCCGCTACTCGCTGGATTTCTTCAGCTTGGGATTGGGAAAGAACTGCACCGGCTGCCCCTTGCTGGTCGCCGGCTTGGGCTCGGCCCGGTTGACCCGCGTGCCGATCTCCTTGGGCACCGACTGGCCCTGGGCGTTGAGGGTGTCGGCGTAGCCGCAGGCCACGCACTCGCGGTGCGGCGTGCCGTCCTCGTCCCACATCTTGATGGTGTCCTGGGCGCTGCACGCCGGGCACACGGCGCCGGCGATGAAGCGCTTCTTCGGCTCGCTCATCATGCCGCCTCCTGGCTCAGGCCGAGGTGGCGCAGCAGGGCGTCGATGCTCGGCTCGCGGCCGCGGAAGTCGACGAACAGCACCATCGGCTCCTGCGAGCCGCCACGAGCCAGGATCGCCTCGCGGAAGGCGCGGCCGGTAGCCGGGTTGAGCACGCCCTCTTCCTCGAACCTGGAGAAAGCATCGGCGGACAGCACTTCAGCCCACTTGTAGCTGTAGTAACCGGCCGCGTAACCGCCGGCGAAGATATGCGCGAAGCTGTTGGCGAAGCGGTTGAAGGCCGGCGGACGCACCACCGCCACCTCGTCGCGGATGCCTTCGAGCACCTGCAGCACGCTGCGGCCATCGCCATGGGTGGCGTGCAGCTCGAAGTCGAACAGCGAGAACTCCAGCTGGCGCACCATCATCAGGCCGGACTGGAAGTTCTTCGCTGCCAGCATCTTGTCCAGCAACGCCTGCGGCAGCGCCTCGCCGGTCTCGTAGTGGCCGGAGATCAGCGCCAGGCCCTCAGGCTCCCAGCACCAGTTCTCCATGAACTGGCTGGGCAGCTCCACCGCGTCCCAGGCCACGCCATTGATGCCGGAAGCGCCGGCATGCTCGACGCGGGTCAGCAGGTGGTGCAGGCCATGGCCGAACTCGTGGAACAGGGTGGTGACCTCGTCGTGGGTCAGCAGTGCCGGCTTGCCGCCGACGGCGGGGGTGAAGTTGCACACCAGGTTGGCCACCGGGCTGACCAGGCTGCCATCGGCGGCGCGGCGCTTGTCGCGGGCACCGTCCATCCAGGCGCCGCCACGCTTGTTGGCGCGGGCGTAAAGGTCGAAGAAGAAGCGGCCGACATGCGCGCCATTCTCGCGGATCTCGAACAGGCGCACGTCAGGGTGCCAGCTGTCGAAGTCATGCAGCTCCTGAATCTCGATGCCATAGAGCTTCTGCACGATGGCGAACAGGCCGGACAGCACCTTGTCGATCGGGAACCAGGCGCGCACTTCCTCCTGGGAGATGCTGTAGCGCTGCTGGCGCAGCTTCTCGCTGAAGTAGCCGACGTCCCAGCTCTGCAGGTCGGCCACGCCCTGCTCGGCGGCGAAGGCCTTGAGCTCTTCCAGGTCCTGGGCGGCAAACGGCTTGCTGCGCACGGCCAGGTCACGCAGGAAGTGCAGCACCTGCTCGGTCGACTCGGCCATCTTGCTGGCCAGGGAGAGCTCGCTGTAGTGGGCGAAGCCGAGCAGGCGCGCTAGTTCCTGACGCAGGTCGAGGATCTCGGCCATCACCGGGCCGTTGTCGTGCTGGCCGGCGTTCGGCCCCTGGTCGGAGGCGCGGGTGCAGTAGGCGGTGTAAACCTCTTCGCGCAGGGCGCGGTCGTCGGCGTAGGTCATCACCGCGTAGTAGCTGGGGAATTCCAGGGTTATCAGCCAGCCGTCCAGTTCCTTGGCCTGCGCGGCCTGGGCCATCTGCACCTTGGCCGAGTCGGTGAGGCCGGCAAGCAGAGACTCATCAGTGATGTGCTTGGTCCAGGCCTGGGTGGCGTCGAGCAGCTGGTTGGAGAAGCGGCTGGCCAGTTCGGACAGCTTCATCTGGATCTCGCCGTAGCGCTTCTGCTGCTCGGCCGGCAGGTCGATGCCGCTCAGGCGGAAGTCGCGCAGGGCGTGGTCGAGGATGGTCTTCTGCGCAACGTCGAAGCCTTCTGCCGCGGGGCTTTTGGCCAGTGCATCGTAGGCCTCGAACAGCGGCTTGTTCTGGCCCATCTCGGTCCAGTATTCGGACAGCTTGGGCAGGCAGGCCTCGTAGGCGGCGCGCAGCTCGGCGTTGTTGCACACCGCGTTGAGGTGGCTGACCGGGCCCCAGGCGCGACCCAGACGCGCGTTCAGCTCGTCCAGTGCCAGCACCAGACCGTCCCAGCTCGGGCTGGCCTGCTGGGTCTTGAGCAGCTCGGCGATGGCCACGCGGCTGTCGGCGAGGATCTGCTCGACGGCCGGCTCGACATGCTCGGGCTTGATCTGGGAGTAGGGCGGCAGGTCGAAGTCTTGCAGCAGGGGATTGGCAGCGGTCACGGCGAGGCACCTTTGAATTCGCGAATGCAGAATCGGGTTATGGGGTCTTGGACGACCTTTCACAACCGCAGTGCCCGGCATGTTAATTACAATCTGCGACAACCGCAGCCTGAAGGAGACTATCGTGGCGATTCGCACTTACCGGGGCACCACTCCGCAGCTGGGCCCACGCGCCTTCGTCGACGCCTCGGCCGTGGTGCTCGGCGACGTGCTGCTGGGCGAGGACGCCTCGGTGTGGCCGATGGCCGTGGTGCGTGGCGACATGCACCGCATCCGCATCGGCGCACGTAGCAGCGTGCAAGACGGCAGCGTGCTGCACATCACCCACGCCGGGCCGTTCAACCCGGACGGCTACCCGCTGCTGATCGGCGATGAAGTGACCATCGGCCACAACGTCACCCTGCACGGCTGCACCCTGGGCAACCGCATTCTGGTCGGTATGGGCAGCATCGTGATGGACGGCGCGGTGGTCGAGGACGAGGTGGTGATCGGCGCAGGCTCCCTGGTGCCGCCGGGCAAGGTGCTGCAGAGCGGCTACCTGTACGTCGGCAGCCCAGTGAAGCAGGCCCGCGCCCTGACCGACCAGGAGCGCGCGTTCTTCGCCTACAGCGCGGCCAACTACGTGAAACTCAAGGACCTGCACCTGGCCGAGGGCTACGACCAATGAAGCGCCTGATGCTGGGCCTGCTGGGTCTGCTGCCGGGGCTGACCCTGGCCGACGATGTGCGCTGCCTGCAATCGACCGGCGGCAAGCCGATCCAGCTGCAGATGACCCTGTTCACCGACGCGGAAGGAGGCTGGCAGGGCGCCGGGCAGGTGCAATACCGCGGCCAGCCCGCCAGCCTGCCGATCGTGTTCAAGGACAGCGAGGAGGTGATGGCCGTCGAAGACCGCCCCTCGGAGTTCCGCAGCACCTGGCTGGAAGTGCTGCCGGACGAGGAGCGGATCGGCGGGCGCTATGCGTTCCACCATCAGGGCGCCGTGGTGTTTGCCTTCAGCTACAGCAACGGGCGCAACGGCAAGCGCTTCGACTTCGCAGAACGCCCTGAACTGCTGGGCGAAGACGGTCAGTGTCACTGGCAATGACCGGGCGCACAGCAGCCGAAGCCACTGGCGGTTAAGCTGCGCGCGTACCCGCTGCCGAAAAGGACGTCCCCGTGCACGCCAACCCGTTCGCCACCCTCCCGGCCGAATCCACTTCCGGCGCCCAGGAAGCCACGCGCCAGCCGCTGGCCTTTGCCCTGGCCGCGGGCCTGGCCACCCTGCTGAGCATCGTTCTGGGCAGCCTGATCGCGCAGCTGCGCTACCCGCAGTACGCGGAGTACCTGCTGGACAACCTGCACAGCCACCTGCCCGCCTGGTGCTTCTCGATCCTGCTGGCCGCACTGACCGCCGCGCTGCTGAGTCGCGGCTACCTGGAACGACACGGCAGCACCTTGAGCCGCCCCCTGCCGCTATTGCTGGGGCTCGGCATCGCGCTGCTGGTGGTCGGCCAGGTCTATGGCCTACTCGCCGGGCTGCTGCTCGGCGGCGTATACCAGTGGATCAGCGACAGCTCGCTACCGGCGGCGCTGATCCAGGAGCCGCTGGGCCTGCTCGACTTCGCCCTCACCTGCGTGCTGCCCCTGTGGCTGTGCCTGCGCCTGGGGGCGAAGACACCCGCTGCAGCGGGGTTCGTACCGCGCCATGAAGCCGCGCTGCTGCTGGCCCTGAGCATCGCCCTGCTGAGCCTGAAGGGATTGCTGCTGGTGCCGCTGTACCTGCAGGAGGGCGGCTGGGTGAGCCTGGTGTACTTCGCCCCGCTGCTCTACGGCGCCCTGGTGTTCACCTGCGCCTGGCAGACCCTGCCGCCCCGGCTGGCGCGAATCCGGCCTGGGCAGCTGGTGCTGACTGCACTGGCGATCTTCCTGGTCTGGCTGCTGGTCCACCTGCTGGTGGCCGGCGTGCTGCTGGTATCCGCCTTCAGCGGCAGCGATGCACTGCTGCAGCCGGCACCGCTGATCATCGCCGGCCTCGCCGTGCTAGCCCTGCTGTGGCCGCTGACCCTGCTGGGCCTGCGCTGGATCTACCGCGCCGAGGCGGCCTGATCCGCCTCAGTCGTTCTTCTGGTAGATGATTTTCTGGCTGCCATTCTCACAGCTGCCGACCACCATGGCGGGGTCCTTGACCTCGCCGGCCGGCACGATCTCCAGGGTGTAACTGTTCACCCGCGCGGCCTGGATCTTCACTTCGATCTCCTGCTTCAGTTCCTCGCAGGGTTTGGGAACGGCGAGGGCGCTGCTACACAGGATCAGGGCGAGGGCGGCGATTACGCAGCGTTGCATGGGGGCATCCTCCTTGGGGTGGCTATTGCCTTCTAGTTCGACCCGGCCAGGGCCGCCAGCGCTCGCTCGCGCTCGACCAGCGGCAGCTCGCCCAGCTCGGCGGCGCGTTGGTAGAACGCCGCCCAGTCGCCGCCAGCCTGCTCGAACAGCGCGGCGAAGGCCGGCACCCACTGATCGTAGAGGCCGAAGGGCAACAGCCGGGCGTTGTTCAGCGGGGCGTTGATCCAGGCGTCGTAGCGCACATCGCCGCCCCACTGGGCGTCGCGCAGGGCGCGGTACTCGGCGCGCAGGCGGGCGAATTCGGCGGCCTTGCCAGCACGCTTGCCGGCATCGTCCAGCGGCCCCTCGTACAGCGCCTGCAGGCGCTCGCGGCTGGCCAGGATCAGCGCGGTGAACTGGCGACGCATGTGCGCCTCCCGCGCATCGTCGGCGGCCAGACCACGGGCGGCACGCCACTGGCGCAGGCCCTGCTGCTCGACGAAGCTGGCGAAGGATTCGTTGAACGCCGTGTCGTCCTGCACGTACAGCTGCTGGTGGGCCAGTTCGTGGAAGATCACCGCGGCCAGGCGCTGGTCGTCCCAGCGCAGCATGGTGTTGAGGATGGGGTCGGCGAACCAGCCCAGGGTCGAGTAGGCCTCGATGCCGGCCACATAGGTGTCGAGACCTTCGGCCTGCAGCAGCGCGGCAGCGCCACGCGCGCGACCCTGCTGGTAGTAGCCACGGTAGGCCACGCAGCCGGCAATCGGGAAGCAGTGGGTCAGCGGCTGCAGCGACAGCTCCGGCGTGGCGAACACATTCCACACCACATAGGGCCGCTGCAGGTCGGCATACAGGCGGTAGCTGCGGTTGTCCGGCAAGCCCAGCTCGGCGCTGGCGAAGGTTCGTGCCTGCTGGGCCAGGGCCAGGCGCCGCTTGAGTTCGGGGTCGGTCTGCGGCGCGGCGAGCAGCTCAGCCACCGGCTGGCGCGCGGCCAGCAGGTCGAGCTGGCCAAGGCTGACCTGGGCGTAGTAGTCGAGGCTGGCACAACCGTTCAGCAGGACGCCGCACAGCACGGGAACCAGCCACCGCAAAGGGCGGTCGAGAAGGGCAATAGGCATTGCGCGAGCCTAGTGCATTGTCGCGCCCCCAAGGAAGCCCGCCATGCGCCTACTGCTGCTCAGCCCCCTGCCCCTGGTCCTCGGCGGCTGCGCCCTGTTGCCAGCCTGGCACGACCCTGCTCAGGCCTGGATCGACCTGGTGCCGGGCCTGCAGGCGGTGCAGGTGGATGATCGGATGCTGGAAGATTCGCGCTACTTCCAGGTGCCTCCGGGGCGTCATGCACTGCAGATGCGCATGCGCTTCGAGGTGGCACCCGCCGACACCGGCGGCGCGCAGGCGCTGCCGCGCACCTGCCTGCTCGAGCTGGACTACGCCGAGTTCAAGGCCGGCCAGCGCTACCGGCTGGAAGCCGGCCACCGCGGCTTTCGCCCCTGGGCGCAACTGCGCGACGCGCAGGACCGTCCGTTGGCGCGGGCGCGCGAAGGGCGCTGCGGCGAGGTCTGATCGGCGTTATGCTCAACCACCACTCCGAGGATTGCACCATGCGTACACCCCTGCTGCTGTCCCTGCTCACCCTCAGCGCCTGCGCCAGCCTGCTGCCCCCGCCCGACGCGGGCAAGGCCTGGGTCGATCTCTACGCCACGGCGGGCTACACCCTGATGGCACATCGCCTGGACGACCAGCGCTGGCCCGACGGCCGCTATTTCCAGGTCGCCCCCGGCGCACATCAGCTGGATGTGCGCTTCCAGTTCGAGGTGGCCGGCGGTGGCGGTGGCGACGAATTCAACGGCGAACCGGTGCAGATGACCTGCCACCTGCGTTTCGCCTACGACGGCTTCGCTGCCGGCCAGCGCTACCGTATCGAGGCGCGGCCGCTGCAGTACAAGGCCCAGGGCTGGCTATACGGCCCGGACCGCCAGGTGCTGGCGCAGGCCAAGGTGCTGCGCTGCAACACCTTCGGCTGACAGCATCCCTCCCCCTCTCCCCCTGGGAGAGGGGGAGGGGGGGAGGGCGGCAGAGGCGACTTCTCAGCCCAGCCCTTCGGGGCTGCCGGTGCTCGCCGATAGCCCTAGCGCAATCCGGCGGCTATCTCGAAGCTGCGCAGGCGGTGCTCGGGCTGGTACAGGTCGCAGGTGAAGATCAGCTCGTCGGCGCCGGTCTGCTCCAGCAACACCTCCAGGCGCGCACGCACCTTCTGCGGGCCGCCGATCACCGCCAGACCGAGGAAATCGCCCACCGCCGCCTGCTCGTGCGGCTGCCAGCGACCGGCCATGCTCTCCACCGGTGGGCGCAGCACCAGGCTCTCGCCACGCATCAGCGCCAGCACGCGCTGATAGGCGCTGGTGGCGAGGAACTCGGCCTCCTCGTCGCTGGGCGCGGCGATCAGCGGTACGCCGATCATGGCGTAGGGCTTGTCGAGCACCGCCGAAGGCCGGAAGTTCTCGCGATAGATGCGCAGCGCCTGGTGCAGGTAGCGCGGCGCGAAGTGCGAGGCGAAGGCGTAGGGCAGGCCACGCTCGGCGGCGAGCTGGGCACTGAACAGGCTGGAGCCGAGTAACCAGATGGGGATGCCACTGTCCATGCCGGGCAGGGCAATCACCCGCTGTTCGGGCTGGCGCGGGCCGAGCAGGGCCTGCAGCTCGGCGACGTCCTCGGGGAAGTCGTCCGGGCTGCCCAGACGGTCGCGGCGCAGGGCGCGGGCAGTGGCCTGGTCGGCGCCCGGTGCGCGCCCGAGGCCCAGTTCGATGCGCCCGGGGTAGAGCGCGGCGAGAGTACCGAACTGCTCGGCCACCACCAGCGGCGCATGGTTGGGCAACATCACCCCGCCGGAGCCCAGGCGCAGAGTCGTGGTATTGGCCGCCAGGTAGCCGAGCAACACGGCGGTGGCGGAGCTGGCGATGCCCTCCATGTTGTGGTGCTCAGCCACCCACAGGCGTGAAAAGCCGAGCCGCTCCACATGCCGCGCCAGGTCCAGCGAGCGGCGCAGGGCAGGGCCCGGGCCAACGTCGTCGTCGCGCATGGGCGCCAGGTCGAGTACGGCGAAGGGGGTGTGGGACAGCTGGCTCATGGGCGCCTCCTCGGGTCGAACCTGCTATATGGGGGCACGACCGGCGAAGGCAAGCCGCCGCTCAGCAGTCGCCAGCGCCCTCGACCGCACAGAAAGCCTGGGCGGTCGCCGGCTGCGCCTCGACCAGGCCGCGCAGCAGGAACTCGCGCCAGGCCTCGGGGCGGCCCAGGTAGGCGCCGATGTCCAGCACCTGCAGCTGCCCATCGCGCTCCAGCGCCAGGGTCGGGAAGCCGCCACCGCCCAGCTGCGCCAGCGCCCGGCGGCTGGCCACCAGGTGCTCGGCCAGCACGGGGCCGCTGTGCCGCTGCAGTTCGGCGTGGAACGCCTGCGCCGCCAGGCCCAGCTCCTGCGCCAGCTCGGCCAGCACAGCCGGCTCGGCAATGCGCCGCCCCTGCTGATAATGCGCCTGCTGCAGCGCGTGCAGCATGGCCAGGCCCTGGCCCGTCAGAGCCTCGGCGGCCAGCACGGCCGCGGTCGGCGGGTCGGAATCCAGCCAGGTCTCGGCATCCTGCAGCAGGCCGTCGCGGTAGGCGCCGCCGAACGGCTGGCCACTCAACGCGGCGATACGCTGGTCATGCGCCAGGATGTGCTGGCGCAGCGGCCCGCTCAGGCGCTGGCGCTGGGGGCCGCTGAACAGCCCGCCGCCATGCAGGGCGATGCGCAGGCCGGGGATTTCGCCGGCCACCTGCAGCAACGGGGCGGCGCCATAACACCAGCCACACAGCGGGTCGTACCAGTAGTGGATCACGGCCACTGCATTTCTCCCTTGAGCACCTTGGCGCTCAGTTCCAGGCTGGATTCGCCCGGCAGGCCGGGGTAGCGGCGCTGCATGGCGGCGATCAGCGCGGCGGCGTCCGGCGCCTGGCCCAGCTCCTGCTCCAGTGCCTTAAGGTAGCCGCGAGTGAAGCGCAGGGCCGCCAGGGTGTGCGGCACGTCGCCCAGGTAGTGGCCGGGCACGATCACCGCCGGCTGCAGCGCCTCGATGCGCTCGAGCATTGCCAGCCAGTCGCGGCGCGCCTGCACGGTCTGGGTATCGGCGGTCCACACGTGCTCGCCAGCGTCCACCAGCACGCCGCCGACCACGGCCTTGAGCGACGGAATCCACAGGGTGGTGCGCTCAGGGTCGAGGCCGATCACCTGCAGCGTCTTGCCTTCCAGGGTCAGGCTGTCGCCGGCCAGCGCCTCGGGCAGGATCACCCGGTTGGGCGCCGTGTCCTTGAGGATCGGCCCCCAGTAGGCCAGCTTGCCGGCCTGGGTGGCGCGGATATGTTCGACAGTGGCGGCGGTGGCCAGCACCCGGGCCTCGGGGAAGGCCTCCTTGAGGGTCTGCAGGCCGAAGTAGAAGTCCGGGTCGCCGTGGCTGATGTAGATGGTGGTCAGGCGCTTGCCGCTGGCCTGGACCAGGCGCACCAGCTCGGCGGCCTCGCGGGTGGAAAACTGCGCGTCGACCAGGATGGCCTCGTGCTCGCCACTGATCAGGGTCGAGCTGACCGGGAACACCGCGGCCTCGCCGGGGTTGTACACCTGCAGCTGCAGGGGGGCGGCCTGGACCAGGCCGGTGAGGGCGAGCAGGGCAGCGCCGAGAAGGGAACGAAGGGACATGCGGACCTCGGGAATGGAGTAGGACGAGGCGCATCTTAGTTGCTCGAAAGCGCGCAAAAAGCCCGCTAACCTGACCATCTCTATTGCATGAATCGAGCTAATCATGGACCGACTCACCGCCGCCCGGGTCTTCGTCGAAGTGGTTGAGCGCGGCAGCCAGACGGCCGCCGCCGAGCACCTGGACATGTCACGGGCGATGATCTCGCGCTACCTCGGTGAACTGGAAAGCTGGGTCGGCGCACGCCTGCTGCACCGCACCACGCGCCGCCTGAGCCTGACCGGCATGGGCGCGGAGCTGCTGCCGCGCTGCCGCGACATGCTGGCCCTGGCCGACGAACTGCAAAGCGCCGGCCAGCGCGTCAGCAGCCAGCTGGGCGGCACCCTGCGCATCGCCAGCAGCCAGTCCTTCGCCCAGGCCTGGCTGGCGCGGGCGGTGGCCGCCTTCGTCGAGCGGCATCCTGGGGTGGCTGTCGACCTGCAGGTGAGCAGCCAGGCGGTCAACCTGGTGGAGGAACGCATCGACCTGGCCCTGCGCATCACCAACCAGCTCGACCCCAACCTGATCGCCCGGCGCCTGGCCACCTGCCACTCGGTGCTGTGCGCCGCGCCGGCCTACCTGGCGCGCCACGGCACGCCGCAGACACCGGCGGAGCTGGCCCGGCACAACTGCCTGACCTACGCCTACTTCGGCCGCAGCCTGTGGCAGTTCGAGCGCGACGGCGAACCGAGCGGCGTGCCGGTCAGCGGCAACATCAGCGCCAACGAATCCACCGTGCTGCTGGAAGCCAGCGTGGCCGGCGCCGGCATCAGCCTGCAGCCGCTCTATGCGGCGGCACCGCTGCTGCGCGCCGGGCGCCTGGTGCAGCTGCTGCCGCAGTACCGTGCCGAGGCCCTGGGCATTCACGCCCTCTACGGCTCGCGGCGGCAGATGCTGCCGGCCCTGCGTGCGCTGCTGGACTTCCTCGCCGCGCGGCTACAGGGCGACCCGCACTGGGAAGAACAGCTCACCCCCTGAACGAAAAGGCCGGAGCCCCTCGCAGAGCTCCGGCCCGATGCCTGCCGCGCCGCGATCAGCCGCGCTGGTAGACGATCTCCTTGCTGCCGGCCTCGCAGCTGCCAACCACCTGCTTGTCGCCGGCGCTGCCCTTGTCGACCACTTCCAGGCTGTAGGCGGCCACGCCCTTGGCCTTGAGCTTGGCGTCGATCTCCGCCTTGAGCTCCTCGCAGGGCTTGCCGGCGGCCAGCACGGAACCGGCCAGGGGGAGCAGGGCCAGGCCCAGCATCAGTCGTTTCATGTGCAACACTCCTTCGTCGATGAGCGCGCGGGGCACCCCGCCCCGCACCGCTGCAGGCTAACCGGGAACGCCGGAAAAATCCGTGCGCCGCTCAGCTGTTGCTGATGCGGAAGCCGACCTTGAGGTCGACCTGGTAGTGCGCCACCTTGCCGTCGACGATATGGCCGCGAGTCTCGACCACCTCGAACCAGTCCATGTTGCGCACGCTCTTGGCGCATTCGGCCAGGGCGTTGGCGATGGCATCCTCGATGCTCAGCTTTGAGGTACCGACGATTTCGATCTTCTTGTAGGTACGGTGATCGGACATGAGCTGTTCCTCAGGCAGATGGATTCCTGTCTGAGGCTAGTCGAGATTCAGCCGCCCAGCTCCCGGCCCAGCCACTGCGCCAGGCGCTCGGCGCGGCTGTCGCGGCTGCGCCCCGGCACCCACAACGCCAGGCGCGCCGGGCTTTCGACGAACCCCCAGGGCGCGACCAGCCGGCCGGCGGCCAGGTCGTCGGCCACCAGCGGCTGCGGCGCGATGGCCACGCCGAGGCCGGCGGCGGCCGCCTCCAGCAGGTAGTAAAGGTGCTCGAAGCCCTGGCCCTGGCGCAGCGCCGCCGGGTCCAGGCCCTGGGCGCTCGCCCACTGCGGCCAGGCCTGCGGACGCGAGGCGGTGTGCAACAGCGGCTCGCCGAGCAGGGCGGCAGCGGGGCGCTCGGCCAGCTCGGCGAAACGGGCGTAGCGCGGGCTCAGCACCGGACCGATGCGCTCGGCGGCCAGCTCGAACACCTGCATATCCGCCGGCCAGGGCGGCGCGGCGAAGCACAGGGTGGCGTCCACCCCGGGACGGCGCGGGTCCAGCTCGCCCTCGCTGGCCGACAGCTGCAGGCGCAGCTCCGGCAGCTCGCGGTTGAGGCGATCCAGACGCGGGATGAACCAGCGCGCCAGCAGACTGCCGGGGCAGCCGAGCACGAAGGGCGCATCGTCCTGGCGCTGGCGCAGCTCGGCGCAGGCGCCGCGCAGGCGCTCGAAGGCATCAAAGGCGGCATCGCGCAGGCGCACGCCGGCATCGGTGAGTTTTACGCCGCGCCCGTCCTTGACGAACAAAGCCAGGCCAAGCTGTTCTTCCAACGCACGTATCTGCCGGCTCACGGCCCCGTGGGTGACGCTCAGTTCTCCCGCCGCCTGACTGACGCTCTGCAGGCGGGCAGCGGCCTCGAAGGCGCGCAGGGCATTCAGCGGGGGTAGCTCTCGGCTCATGATATTGGTGAGTTTTTCTGACAGGTCAGCGCAATCTAATCGCTTTTCAGACCCGCAGCCAGGGGTAGAATGGCGCCATCACCCGATTAGCTACTCCCGCCAGGAGCCTGACATGACTTCATTCCGCAGCGGTCCCGACGCCAAGGGCCTGTTCGGCCGCTTCGGCGGCCAGTTCGTCGCCGAAACCCTGATGCCGCTGATCAACCAGTTGGCCGCCGAGTATGAGAAGGCCAAGACCGACCCGGCCTTCCTCGAAGAGCTGGCCTACTTCCAGCGCGACTACATCGGCCGGGCCAGCCCGCTGTACTTCGCCGAGCGCCTGACCGAGCACTTCGGCGGGGCGAAGATCTACCTCAAGCGCGAAGACCTGAACCACACCGGCGCGCACAAGATCAACAACTGCATCGGCCAGATCCTGCTGGCCAAGCGCATGGGCAAGCAGCGCATCATCGCCGAGACCGGCGCCGGCATGCACGGCGTGGCCACCGCCACCGTGGCCGCCCGCTTCGGCATGCAGTGCGTGGTGTACATGGGCACCACCGACATCGATCGCCAGCAGGCCAACGTGTTCCGCATGAAGCTGCTCGGCGCCGAGGTAATTCCGGTCACCGCCGGCACCGGCACGCTCAAGGATGCGATGAACGAAGCCCTGCGCGACTGGGTGACCAACGTCGACAACACCTTCTACCTGATCGGCACCGCCGCCGGCCCGCACCCGTACCCGGCCATGGTCCGCGACTTCCAGTCGGTGATCGGCAACGAAGTGCGTGAGCAGATCATGCAGAAGGAAGGCCGCCTGCCTGATTCGCTGGTCGCCTGCATCGGTGGCGGTTCCAACGCCATCGGTCTGTTCCACCCCTTCCTCGATGACGAAGGCGTGCAGATCGTCGGCGTCGAAGCGGCCGGCCACGGCATCGACACCGGCAAGCATGCCGCCAGCATGGCCGGCGGCGCGCCGGGCGTATTGCACGGCAACCGCACATTCCTGCTGCAGGACGCGGACGGCCAGATCACCGATGCGCACTCGATCTCCGCCGGTCTCGACTACCCGGGCGTCGGTCCCGAACACGCCTGGTTGCATGAGATCAAGCGCGTCGAATACGTGCCCTGCACCGATGACGAAGCGCTGCAGGCCTTCCACCAGTGCTGCCGCCTGGAAGGCATCATCCCCGCGCTCGAATCGGCCCACGCCCTGGCCGAAGCCTTCAAGCGCGCGGCCAAGCTGCCCAAGGAGCACCTGATGGTGGTTAACCTGTCCGGCCGCGGCGACAAGGATATGCAGACCGTGATGCATCACATGAGCGAACAGGAGAAGCACGCATGAGCCGCCTGCAGAGCCGCTTTGCCGAGCTGAAACAACAGAACCGCGCCGCGCTGGTCACCTTCGTCACCGCCGGTGACCCGGACTACGCCAGCAGCCTGGAAATCCTCAAGGGCCTGCCGGCCGCTGGCGCCGACGTGATCGAGCTGGGCATGCCCTTCACCGACCCGATGGCCGATGGCCCGGCGATCCAGCTGGCCAACATCCGCGCCCTGACGGCGAAGCAGAACCTGCCGAAGACCCTGCAGATGGTCCGCGAGTTCCGCGTCACCGACAGCAGCACGCCGCTGGTGCTGATGGGCTACTACAACCCGATCTTCGCCTACGGCGTCGAGCGCTTCATCGCCGACGCCAAGGAAGCCGGAGTCGACGGCCTGATCATCGTCGACCTGCCGCCGGAGCATAACGACGAGCTGTGCGAGCCGGCCCAGGCCGCCGGCATCGACTTTATCCGCCTGACCACTCCGACCACCGACGACCAGCGCCTGCCCACCGTGCTCAACGGCAGCTCGGGCTTCGTCTACTACGTCTCGGTGGCCGGCGTGACCGGTGCCGGCGCGGCCACCATGGACCACGTCGAGCAGGCCGTCGCCCGCCTGCGCCGGCATACCGACCTGCCACTGTGCATCGGTTTCGGCATCCGCACCCCCGAGCATGCCGCCGACGTGGCGCGCCGTGCCGATGGCGTGGTGGTAGGCTCGGCGCTGGTCGACCAGATCGCCAAGGCCGAATCGCCGGCCCAGGCCATCGACGGCGTGCTCAGCCTGTGCGCCCAGCTGGCCGAGGGCGTGCGCGGCGCCCGCCGCTGACACTCCACGCAGGCGCCGCTCCTGCCTCCGGGCGGCGCCGCGAATTGACAGCGCCCCAAGGCTTGCCGAAGCTGCAACTAAACCCGCCACGCTGCAGGTTCGCATGCCCCTCCTGGCCCGCCTCAAGCCATTCACGCCCCACGCCGTCCTCCTCTTGCTGACGGTCGGCCTGACGCTGGCCGGGATTTTCACTCGCGCCTTCGAGTCGCTGGCCCTGTTCTGGCCGGTCAACGCCATCCTGCTCGGCCTCCTGCTGCGCCATCCCCCACTGGCCCGGCCGCTGGGCTGGGGCCTGCTCTACCTCGGCATGCTGGTCACCGACCTGGCCACCGGCAACAGCTGGGAAAAGGCGCTGTGGATGAACCTGTGCAACCTGGGGTTGATCCTGGTCGGCTGGCTGTTGCTGCGCCGGCAAAGCAAAGCCATGCTGCGCCTCGCTCAGCCACAGGGGTTGATGCTGCTGTTCGTCGCCTGCGTCAGCGGTGCCGGCGTCGCCGCCACCCTGGCCAGTCTGGAGCACAAAGGCTGGGACATCTGGCTGACCTGGTTCAGCGAGCAGTTTTCCACCGGCCTGCTGTTGCTGCCGGCGATTCTCAGCGCCCCCGACCACCCCTGGCGCACCCTGCGCTACCTGCTGCGTCGTATTCGCAGTGCGGACCTCTGGCCCCTGCTGGCACTGGGCCTGGCGCTAGTGGCCATGCTACTGGTTGGCGGCCCTGGCGCCGTGGTTTTCCCGCTGCTGCCACTGCTCTGGTGTGCCATGCGCTTCCGGCCCTTCGTGGTCGCCTTGCTCGGCTTCATCAGCGGCGTAACCGAAATCGTGATGACCGCGAGCAACCTGGCCCATTTCGGCGTACTGGGCGACAGCGCCAGTATCGATACCCTGACCTCGGCGCGCCTGGGTATCGCCATCCTGGTGCTGGGACCGCTGTGGGTGGCATCCGTCAACACCCTTAACCGGCGCCTGATGGCACGCCTGCACCGTCGCGCCAACCACGACTTCCTCACCGGCACGCTCAACCGCAGCGCCCTCAGCCTGCGCGCGGAAGAGCTGCTGGAGCACCGCCGTCGGCACAGCGACGCGCCGCCGATGACCGTGCTGCTGCTCGACCTTGACCACTTCAAGCTGATCAACGACCGCCACGGCCACGCCACCGGCGACCGGGTGCTGCGCGCCTTTGCCGGTCTGCTGCACGAGCAGTTGCGCCAACAGGACCTGCTGGGGCGTCTGGGCGGTGAGGAGTTCGCCGTGGTGCTGCCGGGTATTGCGCTCGACGAGGCACGCCTGATCGCCGAGCGCCTGCGCCGCCGGGTCGAAGCCATGATCCTGGCGACCAACGATGGCGAGTCCCTGCGCGTCACCGTCAGCATCGGTGTCAGCCAGCTGCGCCCGGACGACGACGATGGCTCGCTGGACCAGGTGCTCGAACGCGCCGACGAGGCGCTCTACCGAGCCAAGGCCAACGGGCGCAACCGGGTCGAACTCAGCGCAGACGAGACACCGATACACTAGCCAGCGCCGGGAGGAACGCCCCCACGGCAAGAAGGATGCGTACCCGCCGGCCACGACGGACGGTATCTTCTGCACCTTTACCCGCAGCGGTTCATCGGACGGAGTGTGCACATGCGGCTGGATGTCTCCGCCCCTCGGCAAGTACTGGAAACCCTCGCTGGTGTTGGCCGCACCGAGGACCTGCGGTTTTCCCAGAACCGCCAGCGCCTCGCGCTGGTAGCGATGGCCAGACAGCGCCTGTTCGTCTTCACCATCCGGGTACTGGCAGGCAAGCGTATCGAGCTGAGCGACGTGGTCGAACTCTCCTCGCCCTACCTGCAGGCACCTCATGGCCTGGATTTCCTTGACGACGACACCCTGGCAGTCGCCAACCGGGACGGCGAGCTGTGTCTGTTCAGGCTGCCCCCACATGATGGCCGAGCACAGCGTGAGCTGACGCTGATTCGCCGCTTCCCGGCCCAAACACCGGCATGGCAGGGCCCCGGATCGGTCGCCGCCTCCCGGTGTGCGGAGGGTCATTACGAACTCATGGTCTGCCGGAACGTCGGAAACCACGTGTCGCGCCATCTCATCACGGCCACTCAGGACCATTCGCCCCTGGCGCAAACACTGCTGCCTGACGACTGGATGGCAACACCCAACGGCATCAGCATCGGCGCCACCCGGCGCTGGCGGGCCGTGAGCAACCTGCACGACCAATGTGCGCTGATCTATACGCATGAGCGCACCGACCATCAGCCGATGGCGGTACTCCGGGGCGCCAGTCACCCCCACGGCATTCGTCTCAGCGACGACGACCGCTACCTGCTATTGGCAGACGCCGGCGGCCCTTATGTGCATCTCTATCACCAGCACGACGGACAATGGCAGGGCGTCTATGATCCGGCGCTCAGCCTGCGGGTAATGGATGAGGCGCTGTTCCAGAGTCGCCACGCCTTTCCACCGAACAAAGGCGGCCCCAAGGGTCTCGATCTGGATACGGCGGCCGGCATCCTGGCTACTACCAGCCAGACCCAGCCGCTGGCCTTCTTCGACCTCGATCAGGTACTGGCCCGAGTGCGACGCCAGGGGCCGTGCACCGTTGTCGGAAGCACCCCCGAGCAGGATGTCCGCCATCAGCTGGAGCGCCAGCGGCGGCACGTCGGCATCGAGAATGAGGCGCTGCGGCTGGAGCACCGCGCGGGCGAGGCTGAGCGGATGGCCGCCCTGGCCGAGCGCAGGGCGGCTGAAGTCGCCGCACAGGCGGCAATGGTCGCGACCGGCCTCGCGGAGCTGCGCGCGCGCACCGAGTACTTCCAGACACGCGCCCAGGACATCCTGGCCAGCAGTTCGTGGCGCATTACCGGGCCACTGCGCCGGATATTGGCCCGCCGCCGTCGCTAAACCCCATCGGCCGATACCCAGAAGCCGTAACGAGCTGTATCTTCTGCGCATCCCACCGGAGGTCTTCATGCAGCTTGATATTGCGGCACCGCAGCAGGTGCTGGACGCGATCGCCGCCATCGGCCGCACCGAGGATGTGCGTTTTTCCCCAGACCGACGGCGCCTGGCCGTGGTCGCTGTCCGCCGCGCACAGATATTCCTCTTCGATATCGAGGTGCGCGGCTCACAGACGCACAAGCGGGTGCACCTGGACGCCGTGGTCATCCTCTCATCCGAGCATCTGCAGTATCCCCACGGCCTGGACTTCCTCGACAACGACACCCTGGCGGTCGCCAACCGCGAGGGCGAGCTTTGCCTGTTTCGCCTGCCACCGCGCGATGGTTCGGCAGCAGCCGAACTGAGCCTGCTGCGGCGCCTCCCCAGCACCGATCGCGAACTGCTTGGCCCGGGCTCGGTAGCAGCATCGCCATGCGCCGACGGTCGTCATGAGCTGCTGGTGTGTCGCAATTTCGGTCACCGGGTCTCGCGTCACAGGGTCACCGCGGCGCAGGACTACGCGCTCGACGAGGAACAGGTGCTGCTGGGCAAGTGGCTGGAGATTCCCGACGGCATCAGCCTGGATCCCGCGCGCCAATGGCTGGCGGTCAGCAGCCACAACACCCAGAGCGTACTGATCTACCCCTATGCCGAAACCCTGACCCCCGACAGCGATCCGCAGGCCGTGTTGCGCGGCGCCAGCTACCCTCACGGCCTGCGTTTCAGCGACGACAGCCGCTATCTCGTGTTGGCCGACGCGGGTGCCCCCTATGTGCATGTCTACTATCAGCCCGATGGTCACTGGCAGGGCGTTTACGACCCCAACCTGAGCGTGCGGGTGATGGACGCAGCGCTGTTCCACAGTGGCAATGAAAATCCGCAGGAAGGCGGCCCCAAAGGCATCGATATCGACTGGCAGGCCGGTGTCATGGTGACCAGCTGCGAGACACAAGCGCTGGCCTTCTTTGACCTCGACCCGGTTCTGGCCAACCTGCAGCATGCCGGTCCGCTTGAGCAACTGGACGGCTCCGCCAGCGCCCCGACAGTGGCCATAGATGTGTGTCACGAGCTGGAAAAGCAGAGACGCCACGCCCAGGTGGCAACCAATGCCATGATCTTTGAGCGCCAGGCCGCCAATGCGGCACAGCGTGCCGCCGAGGCCGAGCATCGCGCCGCCGAGGCCCTGGCCAACCTCCAACACACCCAGGCATTGCTGACCGACATGACCGCACGCGCCCGCTATTTCGAGAGCCGCACCCAAGCCCTGCTGACCAGCAGCTCCTGGCGCCTCACCGCACCCTTGCGTCACCTGCTCGGCTGGCGCCGCCGCCAGGCCTGAAACCCTGTCTTTTTAAGCGCTCAACACCACCTGATCGTTCGCCACCGACAACGCCGGCCGGCCGCCCGCCATAGAGCCAGACCCATCATGCAACTTGGTTTCAGCCTGACCGAAGACGCCCTGGCCACCCTTGCCAACCTCCAACCTATGGGTGACTTCCGTCTCTCTGCAGAGTACCAGCGACCCTCTCCGTGCTGGAGGAAGTGCGCGTGAGCCCGCCAACGTCAGCCACTGCGCACGACACCGGCAGCAACCGGCTGGGCAAGCTTTTCCAGATCGCCTGGTTGCGCGCGCTGATGGGACTGAAATCCGAGGCCCGCGAGACGCGTCTGGGCTACCTGTGGTGGCTGATCGAGCCGGCAATGCACCTGACCGTCTACTACCTGGTCTTCGGCCTGCTCCTGCGCCACGGCGGCGACCATTACGTGGCCTACCTGCTGGTCGGCATCGTGCACTGGCTGTGGTTTTCCAAGAGCATTCAGAATGCCAGCTCGGCGATACTGGTCAGCCGCGGACTGATCCTGCAGCTGCCGCTGCACACCGCCATCTTCCCGCTGGCCGAGGTACTGCGTGACGCGCTCAAGCAGCTACTGGTGGTCGCGGTGCTGGTGGCGATCCTGGCAGCCATGGGCTATCCACCCAATCGCCTGTTCCTGCTGTACCCCCTGCTGTTCGCTCTGCAGTTGCTGCTGATACTCCCCTGCGCCGGTCTGGCGGCGATGCTGATGCCGTTCTTCCCGGACATGCGCGTGATCATCCCTGCCGGCCTGCAGCTGGGCATGTTCATCTCGGGCGTGTTCTTTACCCGCGACCTGATCCCGACGGACTACCAGTGGCTGCTGCAGCTCAACCCGGTTTACCTGATCCTGGAAAGCCAGCGCGACGTACTGATTCGTCAAAGCACGCCGGACTGGGCGTCGCTGGGCCTGCTGCTGGCCGCCCTGCTGCTGGCCAACCTGGCCACGCTGATGCTGTTTGGCCGTCTCAACCGGCGCTTCGCGCGCATCGTGCAGGAATGACATGAACCCGCGCCTTCTCCTGCAAATGCAAGACGTGCACCTGGCCTACCGCCAGCGCCGCTCACTGCTACGCAGTAGCCTGCACCCGGTGATCCGGGGTGTCAGCCTGGACATCCATGCCGGACAGCGCCTGGGCATCATGGGCCACAACGGCGCCGGCAAATCGACCCTGCTACGCCTGATGGCCGGCATCTACGAGCCGGATCGCGGGCATGTGCTGAACCATGGAGCCAGGGTCTCCTTGCTGTCGCTGCAAGCCGGCTTCGACCCGCGCCTCAACGGTTGGGAGAACGCCCTGCTCAGCGGCGTACTGATGGGCATGACACCGTCCCAGGCGCGAGCGCGCCTGGAGCAGATTCACGACTTCTGCGGCCTCGGCGCACAGATGGACGACGCCCTCGGCACCTATTCCTCAGGGATGCGCGCGCGCCTCGGCTTCGCCGTCGCGCTGGCCATGGAAGTCGACCTGCTGCTGGTCGACGAGGTGCTGGCGGTCGGCGACGAGGACTTCCAGCGCAAGTGCGCCCAAGCGATACGCGAGGCCGTCGAACGTGGCTGTTCGCTGGTGCTGGTGTCCCACTCGCTCCCCCAGCTGCAGACCTGGACCGACAGCATCCTGGCTTTCCAGGATGGCCAGCTGCTGCCTACCGACATCCCGGTCTACCCGAAATGAAAAGCCACATGCCTGCCACCTCCCAGCCCCCTGCTACGCGTGCCAGCGACGTGTGCATCTTCACCATCGTCTCGAACAACTATCTGCACTACGCCGCAACCCTGTTCGACAGCCTGCGCCGCCATTGCCCACAGGCCGATCTGGTACTGGGTCTGTGCGACCGCCCACACGCGCAGACCAGCTGCCCGCAGGCGGACGAGATCATTGCGCTCGAGACACTGGATATCCCCGAGCTGGGGACCTTCATCTACCAGTACTCGATTCTGGAACTGAACACCGCAATCAAGCCGTACCTGATCGAGCGGCTGTTGGCGCGCGGCTATCGCAAGGTCATCTACTTCGATCCGGACATCCGCGTCTACCAAGCCCTGGACCCGCTGCTGGAGCTGCTGGAACAGCACAATGCCGTGCTTACTCCGCACCTCATCGCTCCACTCGATGACGATGGCTGGCCGAGCGAGCTGAGTCTTCTTCAGGCAGGCTCCTACAACCTCGGCTTCATCGCCCTGCGCAACAGCGAGGAGACCGGCAGGCTGGTCAGTTGGTGGCAGGCCAAGCTGTACAAGGACTGCGTGGTGGACCTGCCGCGCAACCTGTTCGTCGACCAGAAATGGATGGACATGGCGCCCTCGCTGTTCGACGGCGTGCATATCGAACGCAATGCCGGCTGGAACGTCGCCTATTGGAACCTTGGCCACCGGCCATTGAGCCGGGCGGAGGATGGCAGCCTGCTGGCCGGCGGGCTACCGCTGCTGTTCTTCCACTTTTCCGGCTTCGCCATCGACGACAGCAGCCTGAGCCGCCACCAGAATCGCTTCGACAAGGACCAGCCCGGCTCGCCACTGCGCGAACTCTGTGATGGCTATGCCGCCGCGCTGATCGCTTTCGGTGCCGCCCGCTTTAGCGTTCTGCCCTATGCCTACGCCTGCTTCGCCGACGGCACGCCGGTGCCCGACGCCGCGCGCCGCCTGATTCGCATCAGCAACACCTTCGCCGGCATCGACTACTTCGACGCCCGCCAATGCCAGCGCCTGCACCAGCAACTCAACCGCCAGCAGGCCTCGCTACGCGGCGGCCTGCCTCTGACCGCCCTGGCCTTGTCGCTGTGGCACTCGCGCAGCGATCTGCGCCAGGCCTTCCCCGCCGTGGAGAGCGTGGACAGCCTGCGCTTCGCCGAATGGCTGCTGGACTCGGCCAGCCGCGAGGCGGGCTTCAGCGAGATCTACCTGCAACCCATCCGCGAGGCACTGAGCACGGCGCAGGGTGATACCCCGCAATACTCGCCATTGCACCGCCTGCTACGCCTGGTCTGGCGCCAGCGCCGGCGCGTGCCACTGAAGCTGCGCATCGCCCTGCAACCCTACGCTGCCCGCGTGCTGCGCCGGGCCTACCCACGGCCGGCTCTGGCAATGCCCAAGCGCAGCGAGGAGTCCGGGGTCAACCTGATCGGCTATCTGCATGCCGAGAGTGGCGTGGGCGAGGCGGCACGGGCCTCGCTGCGTGCCCTGCGCCACTCGCAACTGCCCTTTTCGCTGGTCGACTACCGCCTGGGCAACGTCTCGCGCATGGACGAGAGCATCGAGGGCGGCAACCTCCGGATGCACTATCCGGTCAACCTGCTGCATGTGAATGCCGACCAGAGCAAGGTGGCCCGTGATCACCTGGGTCGTGAGCTGTTCGAGGGGCGCTACACCCTGGGCTACTGGTTCTGGGAGATGCCACGTTTTCCGGACTTCCTGCATTTTGCCTTCGATCAGGTCGACGAAATCCTGGTGGCCAGCGAATACAACCGCGAGGCCATTGCCGCGCACACCGACAAGCCGGTGACACTGATCCCGCCGGCCATCCAGGTGGACATCATGCCGGCGCTGAGCCGCCGCCAGCTGCACCTCGATGAGCAGGCCTTCGTCTTCCTGCATCTGTCCGATGCCCTGAGCATGCCGCAGCGCAAGAATCCGCTGGGGGTCATAGAGGCGTTCCTGCTGGCCTTCGCCGACGCCCCCGCCCTAGCGGTAAGGCTGCTGCTCAAGGTTTCCAACCTGGAACATCAGCCCGAGCTGGCCCAGGTCCTGCGCCAGGCAGCAAAACGCGACCGGCGCATCCGCCTGGTCGAGGGCTACTTGGACCGTCACACCCTGAACAACCTGCTCAACGCCTGCGACTGTTATGTCAGCCTGCATCGTGCCGAAGGCTTCGGCCTGCCCCTCGCCGAAGCCATGTACCTGGGCAAGCCGGTGATCGCCACGCACTGGTCGGGCAACGTCGACTTCATGGACGAGCACAACTCGCTGCCGGTGAGGTACCGCCTGGTCGAACTGCAGGAGGACGTCGGCCCCTACCAAAAGGGGCAGACCTGGGCTGAACCAGACCTTCAGCATGCCGCGACGCTGATGCGCCAGGCGTATGAGTCACCCCAGCGCATGCACGAACTGGGCGAACGCGCGGCACAGACCATCCGCCAGCACTACTCGCCGACACGGGTCGGCCAACTGCTTGGCGCGCGAGTGCGTACCATCGTCGCCGGCCTGCGCCAGAACGCCGAGCGCTAGCGCAGCGGCTGCCGCTCAGTCCGCTCGCAGCCTCGCGGCCATGCCGGCCAGCACGCCGAGTACGGCATGGCCCAGACGCCTGGAGCGCGCACCGTTCCAGCCGGTACGCGGCTGCGGACAGTCGTCGTGGTCCTTGAACGGCATCTCGATGGTGAAGGCCAGGCAGTCGTAGGTCTGCCCGACCCAGTTGCAGGCCAGCGCCAGGTTGGCCTGGCCCGGTTCGTCGCGCGGATAGCCGTGGACGGTCTGGAACTCGCCGGCAGCCACCAGGCGCTCGCGGAACTCCCGCTCCAGCGCATCCAGGCGCGGGCTGAAGCCGGGGTTACCCTCGCAGCCGGCGGCGAACACGTGAGGGATTTCCTCGTCGCCGTGGATATCCAGGAAGCCGTCCACGCCGATGCGTGCCATCTGCTGCTGGACGAACAGCACCTCGGGGCTGCGCTCGGCCGAGGGCGCCTGCCAGGCGCGGTTGAGGTCCTGGCCGGCGGCGTTGGTGCGCAGGTTGCCGAGGAAGGAACCATCCGGGTTCATGTGCGGCACCAGATACAGGTCAGCCTCCGCCAGCAGGGCGCGCAGCGCGTCGTTCGGCTGCTCCAGGCGCTCGATCAGGCCCTCCATGAACCACTCGGCCATGTGCTCGCCGGGGTGCTGCTGGGCGATCAGCCAGATCTTGCGTGGCGCCGCCGCCGTGCCGCGTACCTGCAGCAGCGGCAGCTCGCGGCCCTGCAGGCTGCTGCCGCAGGCGACCAGGGCAACGTTGGGCAGCGCCAGGGCGCGCACCAGCAGCCGGGCATGGCGCGCGCGGCTGTAGGGCTCGAAGTAGGCGAAGCGGGCGCTGGGCTGCTCGGCCGTCAGCTGGAAGTGCAGGCCGCCCTCGTCATAGGTGGTCGGCACGCGGAACCAGTCCTCGCCGTCATAGCTGGCCACCGCCTGGTAGCCGGCCCAGGCGTTCTTGTAGCTGGACTGCGGCGCGTTCTCCAGGCTGAAGCGGTGCGTCTGCCCCGGCGTCAGGCCCTCGGCGAGGAAGTGGAACCACTGGAAATGCTCGCTGGCGAAGTCCTTGCGGATGGCCAGGCGCACCCGGCTCGGGTCGCTGGCGTCCAGCACCTGGATATTGCCGCTGTCGAAGTCGCTGCGAATCTGCATGGCCTGCCCCTGACGATGAAAACCGCGAGGATAGCCGTCGGCAGGCACCGGTGCATGCCCGGCCGGCGCGCATGTCGCATCCACGCAACTCGGCTACGCATCGATTGCCGCGCCACGGCTGGCGCGCCAGACTCAGACAATGACCCCTCGATTCTTGCCCGAGCAGCAACAATGAAAACGACCCTGGACGAACTGCAGGCCTTCACCCACGTGGTGGACGCCGGCTCCATCAGCGCCGCCGCCGAGCAGCTGGGACAGACCGCCTCGGGCATCAGCCGTGCGCTGAGCCGGCTGGAAGACAAGCTCGGCGTCACCCTGCTGCGCCGCACCACCCGGCGCCTGGAGCTGACCGAAGAGGGTGCGGCCTTTCTCGCCCAGGCGCGGCGCATCCTCGCCGCCGTGGAAGAGGCCGAGGAACAGATGAGCCTGCGCCGCCAGGCGCCGGCCGGGCGTCTGCGCGTGGATGCCGCCACGCCGTTTCTGCTGCATGTGCTCATTCCACTGGTGGCCGGTTTCCGCCAGCGCTACCCGCAGATCGAGCTGGAACTGACCAGCAACGAGCAGAACATCGACCTGCTGGAGCAGCGCACCGACCTGGCCATCCGCATCGGCACGCTGCGCGACTCCAGCCTGCACGCCCGGCCACTGGGCTGCAGCCCTGTGCGCGTGCTGGCCAGCCCGGCCTACCTGGCGGCGCGCGGCATGCCGCAGACCCCGGCCGAGCTGGAAGGCCACGACCTGCTCGGCTTCACCCAGCTGGAGCACCTGAACAGCTGGCCGTTGCGCCACGCCCAGGGCGACAACCTGGCGATCCGCCCCACGCTCAGGGCTTCCAGCGGCGAAACCCTGCGCCAGCTGGCCCTGGCCGGCGCCGGCCTGGTCAGCCTGTCCGACTTCATGACCGAGCAGGACCGCGCCAGCGGTGCGCTGGTGGAGGTGCTCGCCGACTGGCGCGTCGACCGGCGCCAGCCGATCAATGCCGTGTACTACCGCAACACGGCCCTGGCGGCGCGCATCACCTGCTTCCTCGACTACCTCGGCGAATGCCTGGGCGGACGCGACTGGGCGAAATACTGACCGGCCGGTCTTGGCCTTGTGAACTTTATTGTGTATTTTTTCATGAAATACAGAACAATAAATTTCACGAGGCTCCCATGTTCAAGCAGTCCGCGCAGCACATCGGCACCTACTACGCCGCCACCTACGGCCAGATTCCCCTGCGCCCGCGTCTGCAGGAAGCGCTCGACTGCGACGTGATCATCGTCGGCGGCGGCTTTAGCGGCCTGCACACCGGCCTGCGCCTGGCCCTGGCCGGCAAGAAGGTGGTGCTGCTGGAGGCCAGTCGCATCGCCTGGGCCGCTTCCGGGCGCAATGGCGGCCAGGCCTTGCCGGGCTGGTCCTGCGACATGCCGCCACTGGAAAAGGCCCTGGGCCTGGAACGCGCCAAGCGCCTGTGGGACAGCATGATCTGGGCCGCCGAGGAGATGCGCGAACTGCCCGGCCGCCACGGCTTCGACATCGACTACCGCACGGGCGCCCTGTACGCCGCCGTGCTGCCGCGCCGCGTGCGCCAGCTGCAGGAGAGCCTGGAGGAAGCCGAGCAGAAGTACGGCTACTCGCAGCTGAGCTTCATCGCCAAAGAGGACCTGCCGCAGTGGATTGCCAGCCCGCGCTACCTGGCCGCGCTGTTCGATGCCGGCGCCGCCCACCTCAACCCGCTGAAGCTGGCCCAGGGCCTGGCCGGCGCCATCGAGGCGGCCGGCGGACGCATCTTCGAGCAGAGCCAGGCGCTGGACTGGCAGGAGACCGCCGACGGCTACCGCGTGCGCACTGAGCACGGCGAGGTGCGCGGCGACATCCTGGTGCTGGCCTGCAACGCCTATGTCGACGGCCTCGACCGCGAGCTGGCGCAGCGCCTGCTGCCGGTCGGCTCCTACCAGGTGGCCACCGCGCCGCTCGACCCGGAGCTGGCACGCTCGCTGTTCCCGCGCGGCACCTGCGCCATCGACAACCAGTTCGTCCCCGACTACTTCCGCGTCACTCCGGATAATCGCCTGCTGTTCGGTGGCGGCTGCACCTATCTGGGCGGCATCCCCAAGGACGTACCGGCAGCCACCCGGCCCTACCTGGAGCGCGTGTTCCCGCAGCTGCGCGGGGTGCAGATCGACTACGGCTGGGGCGGCCATATCGACTGCACCCTGCACCGCACCCCGGACGTCGGCCGCCAGGGCCAGAAGTACTGGCTGCAGGGCTTCTCCGGCCACGGCATCCTGCCGACCCTGGCCGCCGCCCGCGCGGTCAGCGATGCCATCCTCGGCCAGGACGAGCTGCTCGGCCTGTACCAGGGCCTGGACAACCCGCGCTTCCCCGGCGGCGACCTGCTGGCCGCGCCCATCGAGGCGGTGGGCAAGGCCTGGTATCGCCTGCGCGACGTCATTTAATCCCCCTCTCCCTCTGGGAGAGGGGCTAGGGGTGAGGGAACCGCCTGCAACTCGAAACACCCTCACCCTACGCGGGCCGCCCCAACCCTCCCCCCATGGGAGAGGGAGCAGAAAGAACGGAGTAATCCTCAGCGTGGACAAGCAAGACGAAATCGAAGGCCTGGCGATCCTGGTGCGCGACCTGCGCAAGCACAAGAACGTCACCCTGGGCGAGCTGGCGGAGCGCATCGGCCGCTCGGTGGGCTTCCTGTCGCAGGTCGAACGCGGCCTGTCACGCCCGACCGTGGCCGACCTCACCGCCATCAGCGAGGCGCTGGGCGTGCCGATCACCTATTTCTACAACCCCGGCAAGCCGCGCGCGGTGCGCTGGGTAACCCGCCCGGACGAGCGCCGCACCCTCTACTACGCCGGCGGCATCACCGACGTGCTGGCCTCGCCGGGCATGTCCGGCGGTTTCGCCATGCTCGAGAGCTTCCTCGAACCGGGCGCGACCAGCGGCGAGGGCCACCTCGACGACAGCTCCGAGCAGGGCGGCTTCGTTCTCGAGGGCGAGCTGACCGTCTGGTACGGCGACGACGCCGAGCCGGTCACCCTCGGCCCGCGCGACAGCTTCCAGCTGCCGCCGCACGCCCAGTTCCGCTACGCCAACCTCACCGATTCCCCAACCAGAGTGCTCTGGGTCTTCACCTGACCCGCCCGCAGATATCGCCATGACAACAACAAGATTCCCCGACCTGCTCAGCGAAGTGCGCGCCTTCCGCGCCGCCCACCCCGACGTGCGCTACGTCGAACTGATCTGCCTGGACATCCCCGGGCACTTCTACGGCAAGCGCTACCCCCTCGACATGCTGGAGAAGGTCGCCGCCGGCGGCCCGCTCAAGGTGCCGCAGAACTGCGTGCTGCTCGGCGCCCAGGGCGGCCTGCACCCGATCGGCGACTACTGCTTCAACGATGGCGACCCGGACGCGCCGCGCCGCCTGATCCCCGGCACGCTAAAGCCGGTACGCTGGGAAAATCAGCCGCTGGGGCAGATGCTGATCAGCTCCGACGGCACCGAAGCGCCCATCGAGTTCGAGCCGCGCGAGGTGCTCGCGCGCGTGTTGAAACGCCTAGAAGCCAAGGGCATCCGCCCGGTGGTGGCCTTCGAGCTGGAGTTCTATCTGTTCGACCGCAAGCTGGACGGCGGCCTGCCGCGCTTCCCCCGAGACCCGCTGACCGATGACGAGGACGACCAGCCGAACATGCACATCGAGCGCCTGTCGCGCTTCTCCGAGGTGCTGCACGAGATGGTCGAGGCCGCCCAGGAGCAGGGCGTCGAGGCCAACGTGATCACCGCCGAGCTGGGCCCGGGCCAGTTCGAGATCAACTTCGCCCACTGCGACGACGGCCTGCACGCCGCCGACCAGGCCGCCCTGTTCTGCCGCAGCACCCGTGGCGTCGCGATGAAACATGGATACCGGGCCAGCTTTATGAGCAAGCCCTACCTGGACGCACCGGGCAGCGGCATGCACGTGCACGTCAGCCTGTACGACCGAGACAACCGCAACCTGCTCGACAGCGACCAGCAGCGTCCGCTGCGCCACGCCGTGGCCGGCTGCCTGGAGCTGCTGCCGCACTGCATGCCGATCTTCGCCGCCAACCACAACGCCTTCCGCCGCTACGGCGCCATGGTCAACTCGGCGAGCAAGGCCAGCTGGGGCTTCGAAGACCGCGACGCGTGCATCCGCATCCCCGAGTCGGACGGCAAAAACCTGCGCATCGAACACCGCCTGGCCGGTGCCGATGCCAACCCCTACCTGGTACTGGCGGCCATCCTCAGCGGCATGGAGCACGGCCTGGAGCAGGCCCGCGAACCGATCCCCTCGCTGAACCAGGACCGCAGCAGCGGCATCGGCTTCCCCAAGGACATGCTCACCGCAGTGGCGGCCATGGCGAGCCACGAAGTGGTGAAGGAGAAGCTAGGCAGCGAGTTCGTCTTCGTCTACTGCGAGAACAAGCGCCAGGATCACCTGCAGTTCATGCACGACATCAGCGCCCGGGAGTATCGCTGGTTCCTGTAATGGCCGTCAGACACAATTGATCGGCATGCGCTCTGCTGATAAGTTGCGCTCACGCCGGTGTAGCTCAGTCGGTAGAGCAGCGCACTCGTAACGCGAAGGTCGCAGGTTCGATTCCTGTCTCCGGCACCAGCCTCCTGAGTATAAAAAAGCCCAGCATCAAGCTGGGCTTTTTTATGACTATTCCCCTACTGCGCCGCCTGTATGCTGCGTGCGCGCTCGGCCTGTTTCTGCTGCTTGTAGGCCAGCGCCGCCGGGGCCACCTTGGTGACCTGGCCGGTCTCCAGCCAGCGCTTGAGGCGGTTGGCGTCGGCCATATGGGTGTACTTGCCGAAGGCGTCGAGAACCACGAAGGCCACCGGCTTGCCGGCCATCTGGGTGCGCATCACGAGGCAGTGGCCGGCGGCATTAGTGAAGCCAGTCTTGGTCAGCTGGATGCTCCAGTTCGGTTTGTGCACCAGGCTGTTGGTGTTGCGAAAGCCCAGGCTGTAGCGCGGCTTGGCGAACTGCTGGACATGCTCACGGGTGCTGCTGAACTGGCCGATCAGGGGGAACTGGCCGGCGGCCTTGATCAGCTTGACCAGGTCGTTGGCGGTAGAGACGTTCTTCTCCGACAGGCCGGTCGGCTCACGGTAGCGGGTGCGGGTCATGCCCAGGGCCTGGGCCTTGGCGTTCATCGCCGCAACGAAGGCCGGCACGCCGCCCGGGTAGTGGTGCGCCAGGCTGGCGGCGGCGCGGTTCTCCGAGCTCATCAGGGTCAGCAGGAGCATGTCGCGGCGGCTCAGCTGGCTGCCGAGGCGCACGCGCGAATAGACGCCGCGCATCTCGGGCACGTCCCTGATCACGATATCCAGCTGCTGGTCCAGCGGCTGCTTGGCATCCAGCACCACCATGGCGGTCATCAGCTTGGTCACCGAGGCGATGGGCACCTGCAGGTCAGGGTTGCTGGAGTAGAGGACCTGGTTGGTCTTCAGGTCGACCAGCAGGGCGCTGCCGGAGGCGAGTTCCTGCACCGCAGGCGCCTTGTTGGCCGCCACGGCCAGCGGGGAAAGCAGGGCGCTGCCAAGCAGCAGGCCGATAAGGGTTTGGCGAATCTTCACGGACATCTCTACCGGAAAATGGAAAAAGGGCGGCGCAGTATAACCGCGCTGCCCACTCGGACCGACCTGTGCAAGAGCGCTTTACAGCAGCGGCATGTCGGCCACGTGCTCGCCACGCTCGTACACCACGTTGGCGCGGCCGACGATCAGCGGATCAAGCGCCCCGATCGCCTGCAGGTCCTTGCCCTTGTAGGGCAGCTTGTGCAGCACATAGCGCATGGCATTCAGGCGCGCGCGCTTCTTGCAGTTGGACTTGATCACCGTCCAAGGCGCATCGGCGGTGTCGGTGTAGAAGAACATCGCCTCCTTGGCCTTGGTGTAGTCGTCCCATTTGTCCAGCGAGGCCAGGTCGATGGGGCTGAGCTTCCACTGCTTGAGCGGGTGCTTTTCGCGCTCCTTGAAGCGCCGGCGCTGCTCGTCGCGGCTGACCGAGAACCAGAACTTGATCAGGTGGATGTTGTTGCGCGCCAGCATGCGCTCGAACTCCGGCGCCTGACGCATGAACTCCAGATACTCCTCGTCCGAGCAGAAGCCCATGACCCGCTCGACCCCGGCGCGGTTGTACCAGCTGCGGTCGAACATGACGATTTCGCCGGCGGTCGGCAGGTGCTGCACGTAGCGCTGGAAATACCACTGGCCGCGTTCGGCCTCGCTGGGCTTTTCCAGAGCAACGATGTGCGCCCCGCGCGGGTTGAGGTGCTCCATGAAGCGCTTGATCGAGCCGCCCTTGCCGGCGGCATCGCGGCCCTCGAAGAGAATCACCACCTTCTGCCCGGTCTCCTTGACCCAGGCTTGCAGCTTGAGCAGTTCGACCTGCAGACGGTACTTCTCCCGCTCGTAATTGCGCCGCGACATCAGGTTCTTGTACGGGTACCCCCCGTGGCGCCAGTCCTTGGCCAGCTCGTCGTCCGGATGCACCGGCTGCCTGTTGAACGGCAGGGCGTTCTCCTGGCTGAGCAGGGCATTGCGCAATGCCAGCGCATCGTCGGCCGAGAGGCCGGTCATGAAGGTTTCCAGGGTCTTGAGCTGCGTATCGGTGTCGCCCGGCGGTATCTGCTCGAGGATGTCCTTGATCGCCGCGCTGGTAGCCTGCTGCGCGGCGGCCGTCTTCTCCTGCACGGTATGGCGCTCCAGTTGCCGGGGCTTCAATGAAGGCGCGGTATCGCCAGCCTGGGCTCGTCGCGGCCGAGGGGTGCGGGAGGGGCCTTTCTGGGCAGGCGAGGACGGCTGGGCGGGGGTTGGCGTGGTGTCGGGGGTATCGGTCATGAAGATCCTTCCGGGAGCAAAAGCGCGAGTTCGCACGGGGTGATCCGTCCAGTTATACGCCCGGGGTCATGTGGCATATAGACGCAAATCAATGCCGCGCGGCCCTGCCGGCCAACGCCAACAGGGTGCTCTGAAAGGCTAGTCGGCCAGAGGCTGAGGTGCCGGGAGGGAAGGGTCCAGACCTGCTAGACCAACATCATGCTTCGCTGAGTAACAACCGCAGGTGAAGCAGTACGGGGGCCGAGTCGGGGCGCACCCCGCGCCAGAGGTAGAAGGCCTCGGCGGCCTGCTCCACCAGCATGCCGAGGCCATCGATGCAGCGTGCCGCGCCATGCTCGCTTGCCCAGCGATTGAACGCCGTCTGCTCCTTGCCATACATCATGTCGTAGCAGATGGTATGGCCGGGCTGAACCAGACACGTGTCGATGGGCGGCAGCTCGCCGGCCAGCGACGCCGATGTGCCGTTGATGATCAGGTCGACCGGCTCGCTGAGCCAGTCGAAGCCGGCCGCCGCCACCGGGCCGAGATCGGCGAATTCATGGGCCAGTTGCTCAGCCTTGGCCAAGGTACGGTTGGCGATGGTCAGACTCTGCGGCCGCTCGGCCAGCAGCGGCGCCAGCACGCCCCGCACGGCGCCGCCGGCGCCGAGCAGGAGGATGCGCTGGCCCGCCAGTTCGAGGCCGGCGTTCACCGTCAGATCACGGACCAGGCCGGCGCCGTCGGTGTTGTCACCGAGCAGGCGACCGTCGTCGAGCTTCTTCAGGGTATTCACCGCGCCGGCACGGCGGGCGCGCTCGCTCAGTTCGTCGGCCAGGCGAAAGGCCTCTTCCTTGAACGGCACGGTGACATTGCCGCCACGGCCCTCGACGAAGAAGGCACGGGCAAAACCGGCAAAGTCGTCCAGCGGCGCCAGCAGGGTTTCGTAGGACAGATCCTGGCCCGTCTGCTCGGCAAACAGGCGATGAATCAGTGGCGACTTGCTGTGGCTGATGGGATTGCCGAACACGCCATAGCGATCCATGGAAACTCCTTCGAGGTTTACTGGGGAGCAACCCAAGCAGCGATTGCCCACCCGGTGATGCTGCGGTGGAAAAGCCCACGACGGCTTCAGGCCCCTTGAGCCAACCAGTCACGGTCCTGCAGGAAGTACTCGGTCAGGCGCGCCTCAGGGGTGCCCGGCTCGGGTTTCCAGTCATAGCCCCAGCGCACGTGCGGCGGCAGCGACATGAGGATCGACTCGGTGCGCCCCCCGGACTGCAGCCCAAACAGGGTGCCGCGGTCGAATACCAGGTTGAACTCGACGTAGCGGCCACGGCGGAAGGCCTGGAACTCGCGCTGCGCCTCGGTGAAGGGGGTGGCTTTGCGCCGTTGCACGATCGGCAGGTAGGCCTGGATGTAGGCGTCGCCGATGGCGCGCAGGAAAGCGAAGCTGGTGTCGAAGTCCCACTCGTTCAGGTCGTCGAAAAACAGCCCGCCGATGCCGCGCGGCTCGCCGCGGTGCTTGAGGTGGAAGTAGCGGTCACACCACGCCTTGAACTTCGGGTAGACCTCCGCACCGAAGGGGGCGCAGGCCTCACGGGCGACCTGGTGCCAGTGCACGCAGTCTTCCTCGACGGCGTAGTAGGGCGTCAGGTCGAAGCCGCCACCGAACCACCAGACAGGCTCCTCGCCGGCCTTCTCGGCACTGAAGAAACGTACGTTGGCATGGGAGGTGGGCACGTGCGGGTTCTCCGGGTGGATCACCAGGGACACGCCCATGGCTTCGAAGCCGCGCCCGGCCAGCTCGGGGCGGTGAGCGCTGGCTGACGGCGGCAGACTGTCGCCGAATACGTGGGAGAAGTTCACCCCGCCCTTCTCGATCAGCGCGCCGCTCTCCATCACCCGGGTGCGGCCGCCACCGCCGGCGGGGCGCTCCCAGCTGTCCTCGAAGAAGCGGGCACCGCCATCCTCATGTTCAAGGGCGGCGCAAATTCGGTCCTGCAGGTCGAGCAGGTAGGCCTTCACGGCCTGGGTACGTTCACTCACGGCAATGGGTCCGGGCAGTTCGGAAGAGGGCGCCAGCATACCATCGTCACGTCCGCCGCTGGCTTGACGACGATCAGCACAAGGCTCTGAATGAGGCGCTTCCAGGAAGCCGGGCCGACCGTTATGGCGCCGCAAGGGCTCAGGCCGGTCGGATCACATCGCCCGTGCGCAGATCGCGGATCAGACTGGGGTTGCGACGTCCACCCAGAGCGCCGCCAAGCACGGCGTCCAGCTGGCCATGGAAGTACAGCTCGACACGCAGGCGCGAGCGCGCCGAGGGACGGCCGGCGGGGTTTGCCGAGGTGGACACCAGCGGCCCGGTGAGGGCGCAGAGCTCGCGCACCAGGGGGTGGTCGCTGACGCGCAGAGCGACGCTGTCGTGCTGGCCGGTGATCCACGCGGGCAGGCGTTCCTGGTGCGGTACCAGCCAGGTATTGGGCCCCGGCCAGGTGCTGGCCAGGCGATCGATCCAGCGCTCGGGCAGGTCATCGAGGAGGAAGTCGAACTGCTGGATGCTGTCCGCCACCAGGATCAGGCCCTTGTGCACGGGACGTTCCTTGAGTGCCAGCAAGCGCTCGACGGCGAGCTCATTCCAGGGATCGCAGCCCAGGCCCCAGACCGCCTCTGTGGGATAGGCGATCACCCCGCCCTGGCGCACGATGCCTGCTACCCGCTGTAACTGCCAACTGCTGTGCATGTTCGCCGCCTCGTCTGTCTGGCCGCAAGTTTACTCAGCTCAGCGGGGGCGATGCACCCAGCGCCCGGCCTCGCAGGCCACCAGGCCCTGCAACTCCAGCTCGGTGAGCGCGGCCAGCACTTCGCTGATGGACAAGTCGCAGGCCTGGGCCAGGCCCTCGCTGGTTTGCGGCGCCGCGCGCAACTCCAGCAGCAGCGGATGTGCGTCATCCAGCTCGGCTGTGGCAGGCGGCGTCAAGCGCTGCCAGCCGCGCAGGGCCTGGAGAATGTCCTCGACACTCTCGACCAGGGTCGCGCCCTCGCGGATCAGCTGATGACAGCCACGGGCGCCCGGGTGATGGATGGAGCCGGGAATCGCATAGACCTCGCGGCCCTGCTCGACGGCCAGACGCGCGGTGATCAGCGAGCCGCTGGAGGGACTGGCCTCGACCACCAGCACGCCGAGTGCCAAGCCGCTGATGATGCGGTTGCGCCGGGGAAAGTTGCTGGCCTGGGGCGGGCAGTCCAGCGGCAGCTCGGAGACCAGCGCGCCACCCTGCTCGGCAATACGCCCGGCCAGGCCGACGTGGCGCTGCGGGTAGATCCGCTGCAGGCCGGTACCGAGCACCGCGACCGTCGCGCCGCCGGCCTCCAGCGCGCCCTGGTGGGCGGCACCGTCGATGCCCAGGGCCAGGCCGCTGGTAATCACGAAGCCGCCACCGGCCAGGCTGCGGGCAAAGGCCTGCGCGGTATCCAGCCCCGGACGCGAGGCGCGGCGACTGCCGACCATGGCCAGCTGCGGACGCTCCAGCAACGCCGGATCACCGGCGACGAAGAGCAGCGGTGGGGCATCGTTCAGCTCAGCCAGCAGGGCAGGGTAATCGGGATTATCCCACATCAGCAGCGACTGGCCCGGCTGCTCCAGCCAGCGCAGAGCGGCCGTGGCTCGCTCGCGGATGTCTGTGCTGCGCCTGGGCTCTGCACAGCTTCCGGGAAGACCTAGCGCACGCCAGGCGGCGGCAGGCGCGCTGAGGGCTGCGGAGGCGCTGCCAAAGGCTTCCAGCAGGCGCCGGAAGCGTCGCGGACCGAGCTCCGGCAGGCCATGCAGGCGCAGACGCGCCTCCAGTTCGGCGGGGGAAAGACTGTGCATGGCGATCGTCCCTGATCGAGGTGCAGAAAGCAGAACCCCCGCACTGGGCGGGGGTTCGGGGTGTTACGGGTTCTTAACCTTGTCCATCAGGGCCAGATCGCGGGTAGCGTAAAGCACCAGACCGTAGCTGAGCTTCTCGTAGGTGCGGAACACCATCAGCAGGCCGGAGCGTTCATCCGGGATCTTCACCGACTCGCCAGTGACGCGATCACGCACGGTCTCGCCGGTCTTGTACACGGCCAGTACGTTGCCTTCGCTGAGGCCATCGATCTTGCCCTTGTTGATGGTCACCACGTCGAACTGGCCAATACGGTTCACACCACGCGGCACGTCGAGAATCACGCCATCCACATCAGTCGGCGGCTCGCTGGGCATAAAGGTGGAGTTGACGGCGCGTTCCTCGGTGGGAAACAGACGATCCCCCGGACGCACTTCCTGAGTAGTACGACTCAGATTCAGAGTGGCAATGTCGCCTTCTTCAGAGACCAGTTCCCCAGAGCCAATATCATCGGCATTAATGCCCAAGATTTCCTTGGTCTCCGGATCGATATAGGTCTTGCCTTGACGGAAGACACCGTAAACGGCCAGGCCATCGTCGAAACTACCACGGGCATAGATACGGTCACCGGCACCAGTGATGACACCTTCCTGCTCACCCGCTACCACATAAGGTTGTGCCGAAAACTCTTCTGCCGTATCGACAATCCGGTTACTGATCAGGAAGCTATTGATCGCCCCCAGCGGGATAGTCGGAATAGCCTGGGCCAGCGGGGTGCTGCGCACCTGCGGCGAGAGCTTGATGGTACCGCGCGACTCGCCGCGGTTGAGCATCAAGCGTGGCTGGCCGTCGATGTAGACCAGGCTGAGCGTGTCGCCCGGGTAGATCAGGTGAGGATTCTCGATCTGCGGGTTGGCATGCCACAGCTCGGGCCACTTCCATGGCTGACTGAGGAACTTGCCAGAGATATCCCACAGGGTGTCGCCCTTGGCCACTGTATAGCGATCCGGATGACCTTCCTTGAGCTGGACGGCGGCCTGCACCAGGCCAGTCTGCGCCAGACCGCCCGCGGCGACCAGCAACAGGGCGAGTAGTGATTTCCTCATGCGGTGAATCCCTTTATTATGTGGCTGGCGCCTGTGAGCCGCAGAAGTCGCGGCTTCCGAGCCGTTTTTCAAAGCTGTTCATCATCTTAGCAGCGGTTTTTTACTTTATTCCACAAGTGCATCACAAACAGCCATGGCCATTCTCAACATCCTCGAATTCCCCGATCCGCGCCTGCGCACCATCGCCAAGCCGGTGACCGTGTTCGACGCGGCGCTATCCAAGCTGGTCGACGACATGTTCGAGACCATGTATGCAGCCCCCGGCATCGGCCTGGCCGCGACCCAGGTCAACGTGCACAAGCGCGTGGTGGTCATGGACCTGTCCGAGGACAAGTCCGAACCACGGGTGTTCATCAACCCCGAGTTCGAATCGCTGACCGAGGAGATGGACCAGTACCAGGAAGGCTGCCTGTCGGTGCCCGGCTTCTACGAGAATGTCGACCGCCCGCAGAAGGTGCGGATCAAGGCCCAGGAGCGCGACGGCAGCCACTATGAGCTGATCGCCGAAGGCCTGCTCGCCGTGTGTATCCAGCACGAGTGCGATCACCTCAACGGCAAGCTGTTCGTCGATTACCTGTCCAGCCTCAAACGCGACCGGATCAAGAAGAAGCTGGAAAAACAGCATCGCCAGCAGGCTTGATTCACGACTTCCAAAGGCTTGCTCCGGCAAGCCTTTTTCTTTTCATGCAGTGAGTGATCCATGCGTATCGTCTTCGCCGGCACCCCGGAATTCGCCGCCCAGCACCTGCAGGCCCTGCTCGATGCGGGCCGTGAGATTGTCGCCGTCTATACCCAGCCGGATCGTCCCGCCGGGCGTGGGCAGAAGCTTGCGCCCAGCCCGGTCAAGCAGCTGGCCCTGCAGCACGGCATCGCCGTGTACCAACCGCAAACCCTGCGCGACCCGGCCGCCCAGGCCGAACTGGCCGCGCTCACGCCGGACCTGATGGTGGTGGTCGCCTATGGCCTGATCCTGCCACAGGTAGTGCTGGACACCCCGCGCCTGGGCTGCATCAACAGCCACGCATCCCTGCTACCGCGCTGGCGCGGCGCGGCGCCGATCCAGCGCGCCATCGAGGCTGGTGACGCCAGCAGCGGCGTCACCGTGATGCAGATGGAGGCGGGCCTGGACACCGGCCCCATGCTGCTCAAGGTGACCACCACCATCACCACCGAGGATACTGGCGGCAGCCTGCATGATCGCCTGGCCACGCTCGGTTCCCAGGCCGTGGTCGAAGCCGTGACCAAGCTGGCCGCCGGTGAGCTGCGCGGCGAGGTACAGGACGACAGCCTGGCCACCTACGCGCACAAGCTGAACAAGGACGAAGCGCGCCTCGACTGGAGCCGTCCGGCCGTCGAGCTGGAGCGCCTGGTGCGCGCCTTCAATCCCTGGCCGATCTGCCACAGCACCCTGAATGGCGAGGCGCTCAAGATCCACGCCGCGCAGCTGGGCGAGGGAAAAGGTGCCCCGGGCACCGTGCTCGCCGCCGACAAGAGTGGCCTGACCATCGCCTGCGGCGAGGGCGCCCTGCGCCTGACTCGTCTGCAGCTGCCGGGCGGCAAACCGCTGGCCTTTGCCGACCTGTACAACAGCCGTCGCGAACAGTTCGCTCCCGGCCTGGTGCTGGGTCAATGAACCCACGCCTGGCCGCCGCCCGCGCCCTGGCCGCCGTGCTCAATGGCAAGGCATCGCTGGGCAGCAGCCTGCCGCCGCTGCTGGACCGGGTCGAGCCGCGCGACCGCGGCCTGGCCCAGGACCTGGCCTTCGGCACTGCACGCTGGCAGCCACGCCTGGCGCTGCTCGCCGACAAGCTGCTGCAGAAGCCGTTCAAGGCCGCCGACCGCGACGTCGAGGCGCTGCTGCTGGTCGGCCTCTACCAGCTGCTGCACACCCGCATCCCGGCCCATGCCGCCATCGGCGAGACGGTGGCCTGCGTCGACAAGCTGAAGAAGTCCTCGCTCAAGGGCCTGCTCAACGCCGTGCTGCGCAATGCCCAGCGCGACCATGAGACGCTGTTCGCCGAACTGGAGCGTGACCCGGTGCTGCACACGGCGCACCCGCGCTGGCTGCAGAAACGCCTGAAGGCCGACTGGCCCGAGCATTGGCAGGCCATCTGCACCGCCAACAATGAGCATCCGCCGCTGATCCTGCGGGTCAATCGCCGCCATGGCAGCCGCGATGACTATCTGGCCGAACTGCGCAGCAACGGCATCGAGGCCGAACCCTGCGCCTTCAGCCGTGACGGCATCCGTCTGCTGCAGCCCTGCGACGTGAAGACCCTGCCGGGCTTCATGGAGGGCCGCGTCAGTGTGCAGGACGAGGCTGCCCAGCTGGCGGCCGACCTGCTCGACCTGGCCCCCGGCCAGCGCGTACTGGATGCCTGCGCGGCGCCCGGCGGCAAGACCTGCCACCTGCTGGAAGCGCAGCCGCAGCTGAGCGAGGTGATTGCCCTGGACCTAGAGCCCAGTCGCCTGGCGCGGGTGCAGGAAAACCTCGAGCGCCTGCAACTCAAGGCCACCCTGATCGCCGCCGACGGCCGCGACGTCCCCGCCTGGTGGGATGGCCAGCCGTTCCAGCGCATCCTGCTCGATGCGCCCTGCTCGGCCACTGGCGTGATCCGCCGCCACCCGGATATAAAACTGACCCGCCAGGCCGACGACATCGCCGCCCTGGCCCAGCTGCAGGGCGAGCTACTCGACGCCCTGTGGCCGACCCTGGAAGTCGGCGGCGTGCTGCTCTACGCCACCTGCTCGGTACTGCCGCAGGAGAACAGCGACAACATCGCTGCCTTCCTACAACGCACGCCGGGCGCGCGCGAACTGGACATCGCCGGCACCTTCGGCCTCAAGCAGGCCCATGGCCGCCAACTGCTGCCGCAGGCCGACGGCCACGACGGCTTCTACTATGCCAAGCTGATCAAGATCGCCGCCGCACCGCGCGGCTGAGGAAGGAATCCCGATGAAAATCATCATTCTCGGCGCCGGCCAGGTCGGCGGAACACTGGCAGAGCACCTGGCCGGTGAGGCCAACGACATCACCGTGGTCGACACCGATGCCGATCGCCTGCGCGACCTCGGCGACCGCCTGGACATCCGCACCGTGGTTGGCCGTGGCTCCTTCCCCACCGTGCTGCGCCAGGCCGGCGCCGACGATGCGGACATGCTGGTAGCGGTGACCAACAGCGACGAAGTCAACATGATCGCCTGTCAGGTGGCCTACACCCTGTTCCACACCCCGACCAAGATCGCCCGGGTGCGCGAGTCGGCCTACCTGACCCGCGAGGCCCTGTTCGACAACGAGGCGATCCCGGTCGACGTACTGATCAGCCCCGAGCAGGTGGTGACCAACTACATCAAGCGCCTGATCGAGTATCCCGGCGCCCTGCAGGTCATTGACTTCGCCGAGGGCAAGGCCCAGCTGGTGGCGGTACGCGCCTACTACGGCGGCCCGCTGGTCGGTCAGCAGCTACGGCAGATCCGCGAGCACATGCCCAGCGTCGACACCCGCGTCGCGGCCATCTTCAGGCGCAACCGGCCGATCATGCCGCAGGGCGACACGGTGATCGAGGCCGACGACGAGGTATTCTTCATCGCCGCCAAGGCGCACATCCGCGCCGTGATGAGCGAAATGCGCCGCCTGGAAGACAGCTACAAGCGCATCGTCATCGCCGGCGGCGGACATATCGGCGAGCGCCTGGCCGAGGCCATCGAGAGCCGTTACCAGGTGAAGATCATCGAGATGAACCCGGCGCGCTGCCGCTACCTCTCGGAAAACCTGGAGAGCACCGTGGTGCTGCAGGGCAGTGCCTCGGACCGCGACCTGCTGGTGGAGGAGAACATCAACGAGGCCGATATCTTCCTCGCCCTGACCAACGACGACGAGGCCAACATCATGTCCTCGCTGCTGGCCAAACGCCTGGGCGCGCGCAAGGTGATGACCATCATCAACAACCCGGCCTACGTCGACCTGGTCCAGGGCGGCGAGATCGACATTGCCATCAGCCCGCAACTGGCCACCATCGGCACCCTGCTGACCCACGTGCGTCGTGGCGATATCGAAAGCGTGCACAGCCTGCGCCGTGGCGCGGCGGAGGCCATCGAAGCGATCGCCCACGGCGACGCCAAGTCGAGCAAGGTGGTCGGGCGCATGATCGAGGACATCGCCCTGCCGCCGGGCACCACCATCGGTGCGGTGATCCGCGACGAGGAGGTGCTGATCGCCCACGATGACACGGTGATCGAGAGCGGCGACCATGTGATCCTGTTCCTGGTCGACAAGAAGTACATCCGCGACGTGGAGCGCCTGTTCCAGGTCGGCCTGACCTTCTTCTGATCCATTCAGCCGAGGCCCGTCGCATGACCACGCCCGACTCACTGGAAAAACTGCTGGCCCGCGGGGTGGACAATGCCTTGTTGCGCTTCGGCCTGGGCAAGGCCTACCTCGACAGCGGCCAGCCCGAACAGGCCGCCGAACACCTGCAGAAGTGCCTGGGTTTCGACCCCAACTACTCGGCAGCGTGGAAGCTGCTGGGCCAGGCCTGCCAGCGCCAGGGCATGCTGGAGGAGGCGCGCCAAGCCTGGCACAACGGCCTGGAAGTGGCGCGCAAGCGCGGTGACAAACAGACGGAAAAGGAAATGACGGTATTTCTGCGCCGCCTGGAGAAAGCGGCGCGCGCGCCCGAAGCCTAGTTCTGGAAGGCCAGCGCCACGCCGCTGGCCTCGAAGCGCACCACCCGCATCAGCACCACCGGCGCCTCGATCGGCAGGCCCTGGACCTGGCCGCTGACCAGCTCGCCGATCTGCAGCAGCTTCTGCGCATCATCGATCACCACGAACACGCCGCTCTCGGAGATGTCGCGGGTGGTCACCAGCATCCGGCCGTGCGCGGGATGATCAATGCGCAGCTGGACCTTCAGCGGGGTGCGCTTGTGCTCGCGCTTGTTATCCATGCCTGTCCTGTGTCGTGGGGCGAAAGTTGCTCAGACGGTAATAGCTATCGTGCGCGGCATCAATACCATTTCTTCTCGCCGTCCGGGCGCTTCTTGAAGCGCTTCATGCTCCACAGGTACTGGCTCGGGTAGGCCCGCACGTAGCGTTCCAGCTCGCGGCTCATGGCCGCTGCGGAAACCTGCGGGTCTTCGCTGTACATATCTTCGGGCACTGCCTCGAAGATCACCTTGAAGCCGCTGTTGTCCGGCAGGCGCACCGCGTTGAGGAACAGGCCGACGGCCTTGCCGCCGGCGAGCATGCCGGGGACGAACTTGCTGGTCAGCGCCTGGATGCCGCAAAAGGGTACGAACACGCCGCTGGAGCGGCTCGGCTCGGGGTCTGCGGGAATGCCCACCACGCCGCCACGGCGCACTTCCTTGATGACGCTGAGGATGCCTTCCTTGGTCGACGGCGCCACGCGGTTGCCCAGCTGCGCCCGCTGCTTCTGCAGCAGCTCGTCGAGCGCCTGCAGCTTGGGCGGACGGTAGAAGATCACCGGCTTGCACTGCGAGCAGAAGTAATGGTTGAGCACTTCCCAGTTGCCCAGGTGGCTGGCCACGCCAACCACGCCCTTGCCCGACGCCAGGGCCGCCTGCAGCACCTCCAGGCCCTCGACTTCGCGCACCAGGCTGAGGGTCCGCTCGACCGGCCAGATCCAGGCGCAGGCGCTCTCGGTCAGGGTCTTGCCGATGTCGCGCAGGGTCTGCCCAACCAGGTGCTCGCGCTTGGCTGCGGACAACTCCGGGAAACACTTGGCCAGGTTGATGCGCACCACCTCGCGCGAGCCGTTCGGCAGCTTCCACATCAGCCAGCCGATGGCCGACCCTGTGGCCTGCACGGCACCCCAGGGCAGCAGGGCGAACAGGCGCAGGAAACCGACGGCCAGGGCACCTTTGAGCTTCTCCACGAGCGACTCCCGAATACACGAAGGCCGGCATTGTAACGGCTGTGACCGCCGGGTTCAGCCTCGCAGTGCGTGATAGCGATCGCAGTCGGTCGTATGGTCCATGACCATGCCGGCCGCCTGCATGTAGGCGTAGCAGATGGTCGGCCCGACGAAGGTAAAGCCCAGTTTCTTCAGGGCCTTGCTCATCGCCTCGGCCTCCGGCGTGACGGCCGGTACCTGGTGGCGACCTTCGAAGTGGTTGATCTTCGGCGCTCCACCGACGAAGGACCAGAGCAGCGCCACCGGGTCTTCCAGGGTCAGCCAGGCCTGGGCGTTCTGCCGCGCCGCCCTGAGCTTGAGGCGATTGCGGATGATGCCGGGGTCCTGCAGGCGCTCTTCGATCTCCGCATCGCTCATCTGCGCCAGGCGTTGCACGTCGAAATGCCACAGCACCTGGCGATAGCGCTCACGCTTCTTCAGCACGGTGATCCACGACAGTCCGGCCTGGAAGCCTTCCAGCAGCAACAGCTCGAACAGACGGTCGGCGTCGCGCAGCGGGACGCCCCATTCCTCGTCGTGGTAGGCGATGTACAGCGGGTCGTCGTTACACCAGAAGCAGCGCGGCATGGCATTCATATCCAGGCGAGGTCATGCCGCACTGTAGCGCAGTGGCCGTCAAAAACGCCCGTCCGCCTGCAGCAGGGTTTCCAGGCAGTGCTCGCGGATCCCGTAGAACTGCTTGATGCCGCGGATCTTCTCCAACAGTTCGCCCGGCACCACCGGCTCGGGACGTTTCACCGCGAGGATCATCTTGTTCTTGTTGGTGTGCTCCAGCGAGACGAACTCGAACACCTTGGTTTCATAGCCACAGGCCTCCAGCAGCAGGGCACGCAGGCTGTCGGTGACCATCTCGGCCTCCTGGCCCAGGTGCACGCCGTACTGCAGCATGGGCTTGAGCAGGCTCGGCGTGTGCATCTGCGGGCGGATCTGTTTGTGGCAGCAGGGTGAGCACATGATGATCGCCGCATCGCTGCGAATGCCCAGGTGCAGGGCGTAGTCGGTGGCCACATCGCAGGCATGCAGGGCGATCATCACGTCGATGGCCGCCGGGGTGTAGGTTCGCACGTCGCCATGTTCGAAGTGCAGGCCCGGCTGTTCCAGGCGCGCTGCGGCGGTGTTGCCCAGGCGCACCATGTCTTCGCGCAGCTCCACGCCGGTCACCTGGCCCTGCAGGCCCAGGCTGTTGCGCAGGTAGTCGTGCATGGCGAAGGTCAGGTAGCCCTTGCCCGAGCCGAAATCGACGACATGGATCGGCAACTGCGGATCACGCTGCTGCAGCGGCGAGTGGCTCAGCGCGTGGGAAAACACCTCGATGAACTTGTTGATCTGCTTCCACTTGCGCGCCATCGCCGGCACCAGCTCGTGTCTGGCGGTGGTTACGCCCAGATCGGTGAGGAAAGGCCGGCTCAGTTCGAGAAAGCGCTTCTTCTCGCGGTCATGGCCAACGACCGGCGCCTCGCGCTCGACCACCTTGCCGACGAACAGGCGCGCCTTGTCCTTCTTGCCGAAAGTCAGTTGCACGTCCTCGGTCAGCGACAGCAGGTGGGCGTTCCTGAACGCCGCCGGCAAAAGGCTGGCGATATGCGCCAGGGCTTCGGCGACCGGCAGGTTCTTGGTGATATCGCGGGTCTTGTAGGTGGAGACGAACGACAAGCAGGCCTGGCCTTTGACCGTGACCGGGCGAATGGTCAGGCGCTGCAGCTCGGCTTCCTCGCCCTGGTACTTGCTCAGCAGCAGCTTGACCAGGGTGTTCTGCACCACGCTGGTGTCCAGCAGGGCGAGAAACTCTTCACGAGCGGTGACGGCGGTGGGTTCGACTGACATGAAAAAGGCCTGAGTAAGCGCTGCCGGTACCGGCAAGGGATAGCAATGCTACAGGGTACGCAGCGTCTATGCGCAGCGGGCGTGCCGCCACATCCAGCGCAAGCCTGATCAGGTATACTGCGCGGCTTTACGCCAACGCCTCGATACCGGTGAAATTCGTGAGCCAGAACAAGCCCGACGTGAGCACCTTCCAAGGCCTGATCCTCGCCCTGCAAAGCTATTGGGCCGAGCAGGGCTGCGTGATCCTGCAGCCCTATGACATGGAAATGGGTGCCGGCACCTTCCACACCGCCACCTTCCTGCGCGCCATCGGTCCGGAGACCTGGAACGCCGCCTACGTCCAGCCCTCGCGCCGCCCGGCCGACGGCCGCTACGGCGAGAACCCCAACCGCCTGCAGCACTACTACCAGTTCCAGGTGGTGCTCAAGCCGAACCCGGAGAATATCCAGGACCTGTACCTGGAGTCGCTGCGCCGCATCGGCGTCGACACCCTGGTGCACGACATCCGTTTCGTCGAGGACAACTGGGAGTCGCCGACCCTCGGCGCCTGGGGCCTGGGCTGGGAAGTCTGGCTGAACGGCATGGAAGTCACCCAGTTCACCTACTTCCAGCAGGTCGGCGGCGTCGAGTGCTACCCGGTCACCGGCGAGATCACCTACGGTCTGGAACGCCTGGCCATGTACCTGCAGGGCGTCGACTCGGTGTATGACCTGGTCTACTCCGACGGGCCGTTCGGCAAGGTCACCTACGGCGACGTGTTCCACCAGAACGAAGTGGAGCAGTCCACCTTCAACTTCGAACACGCCAACGTCGACAAGCTGTTCGACCTGTTCGACTTCTACGAGTCCGAGGCCAACCGCCTGATGGAGCTGCAGCTGCCGCTGCCGGCCTACGAAATGGTGATCAAGGCCTCGCACAGCTTCAACCTGCTCGACGCCCGCCGCGCCATCTCGGTGACCGCGCGCCAGCAGTACATCCTGCGCGTGCGCACCCTGGCGCGGAACATCGCCCAGAGCTACCTGCTGGCCCGCGCCAAGCTCGGCTTCCCGATGGCCACCCCCGAACTGCGTGACGAAGTCCTGGCCAAGCTGGAGATTGCAGAATGAGTGCACATGATTTCCTGGTCGAACTGGGCACCGAAGAGCTGCCACCCAAGGCCCTGAAGAGCCTCGGCGAGGCCTTCCTGGCTGGCGTCGAGAAAGGCCTCAAGGCCGCTGGCCTGGGCTACCAGAGCGCCCGCTACTACGCCGCGCCGCGCCGCCTGGCCGTGCTGGTCGAGGCTCTGGCCAGCCAGCAGCCGGATCGCACCGTCAACCTCGACGGCCCGCCCGTGCAGGCCGCCTTCGACAAGGACGGCAACCCGACCCAGGCCGCCCTCGGCTTCGCCAAGAAGTGCGGCGTCGAGCTGAGCCAGATCGACCAGAGCGGCCCGAAGCTGAAGTTCAGCCAGAGCATCGCCGGGCAGAGCACCGTCAGCCTGCTGCCGGGCATCGTCGAAGCCTCTCTGGCCGAGCTGCCGATCCCCAAGCGCATGCGCTGGGCCGCGCGCAAGGAAGAGTTCGTTCGTCCGACCCAGTGGCTGGTCATGCTGTTCGGCCAGCACGTGGTCGACTGCGAGATCCTCGCCCAGAAGGCCGGGCGCATGTCTCGTGGCCACCGCTTCCACGCCAACTACGAGGTGGCGATCGAGAGCCCGGCCAGCTACTCCCACGACCTGCGTGGCGCCTTCGTGGTCGCCGACTTCGCCAAGCGCCGCGAGCAGATCGCCAAGCGCGTCGAGGAACTGGCCAAGGCCGAGAACGGCACTGCCATCGTGCCGCCGGCGCTGCTGGATGAGGTGACTGCCTTGGTCGAGTGGCCGGTGCCGCTGGTCTGCTCCTTCGAGGAACGCTTCCTCGAAGTGCCGCAGGAGGCGCTGATCGCCACCATGCAGGACAACCAGAAGTACTTCTGCCTGGTCGACGGCAACGGCAAGCTGCTGCCGCGCTTTATCACCGTGGCCAACATCGAGAGCAAGGACCCGGCGCAGATCGTCGCCGGCAACGAGAAGGTGGTGCGCCCGCGCCTCACCGACGCCGAGTTCTTCTTCAAGCAGGACAAGCGCCAGCCGCTGGAAAAACGCAACGAGCGCCTGGCCAACGTGGTGTTCCAGGCCCAGCTCGGCAGCGTGTTCGACAAGGCCGAGCGCGTCTCCAAGCTGGCCGCCTTTATCGCCGAGCGTATCGGCGGTGACGCCAGCCGCGCCGCGCGCGCCGGCATCCTGTCCAAGTGCGACCTGGCCAGCGAGATGGTCGGCGAGTTCCCGGAAATGCAGGGCATCGCCGGCTACTACTACGCCAAGCATGACGGCGAGCCGGAAGACGTGGCCCAGGCGCTGAACGAGCAGTACATGCCGCGCGGCGCCGGCGCCGAACTGCCGCAGACCCTGACCGGCGCCGCCGTGGCCGTGGCCGACAAGCTCGACACCCTGGTCGGCATCTTCGGCATCGGCATGCTGCCGACCGGCTCCAAGGACCCCTACGCCCTGCGCCGCGCCGCGCTCGGCGTACTGCGCATCCTGATCGAGAAGCAGCTGGACCTCGACCTGGTCGAGGCCGTTGGCTTCGCCGTCGGCCTGTATGGCGACAAGGTCAAGGCCGAGGGCCTGGCCCAGCAGGTGCTCGACTTCGTCTTCGACCGCCTGCGTGCACGTTACGAGGACGAAGGTGTGGACGTGGCCGTGTACCAGGCCGTGCGCGCCCTCAGCCCGGCCGCGCCGCTGGACTTCGACCAGCGCGTGCAGGCCGTGCAGGCCTTCCGTCAGCTGCCGGAAGCGGCCGCTCTGGCCGCCGCCAACAAGCGCGTGTCGAACATCCTGGCCAAGGCCGAAGGCCAGCTGCCGGCTGCAGTGGACGCCAAGCTGCTGGAGGCGGGCGCCGAGCAGACTCTGGCCCAGGCCGTGGCTGCCGCCGCCCAGGCCGTGGCGCCGATGGCTGCCGCGCGCTGCTACCGCGAGGCCCTGGCCCAGCTGGCCAGCTTGCGCGAGCCGGTGGATGCGTACTTCGACGCGGTGATGGTCAATGCCGAGGATGCCGCCGTGCGGGCCAACCGCCTGGCGCTGCTGAACCAGCTGCGTGGCCTGTTCCTCGGCGTCGCCGACATCTCCCTGCTGGGGTAACCGGTGGACAAGCCTTCGGCATGTCCACCCTACGCCCATAACCGCGCTCGGTAGGGTGGATAACGGCACAGCCTTATCCACCTCTGCCCGGATATGTGTATGAAGTTGCTGATTCTCGACCGCGACGGCGTCATCAACCAAGACTCCGACGCCTACATCAAGTCGCTCGACGAGTGGATTCCGATCCCCGGTTCGATCGATGCCATCGCCCGTCTGAGCCAGGCCGGCTGGACCGTGGCCGTGGCCACCAACCAGTCGGGGCTGGCGCGCGGCTATTACGACCTAGCCACGCTGGAGTCCATGCACGCGCGCCTGCGCCAGCTGGTGGCGGAGCAGGGCGGCGAAGTCGGCCTGATCGTCCATTGCCCGCACGGCCCGGACGACGGCTGCGCCTGCCGCAAGCCCAGGCCCGGCATGCTGCAGCAGATCGCTGCGCACTACGGCACGGAACTGGCAGGCGTCTGGTTCGTCGGCGACAGCAGCGGTGACCTGGAGGCGGCGCTGGCCGTCCATTGCCAACCCGTGCTGGTGAAGACCGGCAAGGGCCAGCGCACGCTGACCAAGCCATTGCCAGCGGGAACCCTGATATTCGATGATCTGGCGGCCATAGCCGATCAGCTTCTTCTCTAGAGAACGCGAGCCCCCATGACGACAGTGCAGGCCATCAGAACCTTCTTCTTCTACCTGCTGCTGTCCTCCAGCTCCTTCTTCTGGTGCATCCTCTGCGTGTTCATCGCGCCTTTCCTGCCGTTCCGCGCGCGCTACCGCCTGGTGATCCAGGCCTGGTGCCGCTGCGCCACCTGGCTGGCCAAGGTGGTGGCGGGCATCCACTACGAAGTCCGCGGCCTGGAAAACATCCCGCAGCAACCCTGCGTGATCCTGGCCAAGCACCAGAGCACCTGGGAAACCTTCTTCCTCTCCGCGCTGTTCGAACCGCTGTCGCAGGTGGTCAAGCGCGAACTGCTTTATGTGCCGTTCTTCGGCTGGGCCATGGCCATGCTCAAGCCCATCGCCATCGACCGCAGCAACCCCAAGGCCGCCCTCAAGCAACTGGCCAAGCAGGGCGACGAGCGCATCCGCCAGGGCGCCTGGGTGCTGATCTTCCCCGAGGGCACGCGCATTCCACCGGGGCAGATCGGCAAGTTCTCCCGCGGCGGCGCTGCCCTGGCGGTGAACGCCGGCCTGCCGGTACTGCCGATCGCGCACAACGCCGGCGAGTTCTGGCCCAAGCAGGGCTGGGCCAAGTACCCGGGCACCATCCAGGTGGTCATAGGCCCGGTCATGCACGCCGAGGGTGAGGGCCCGCGCGCCATTGCCGAGCTCAACGAGCGCGCCTACGCCTGGGTGGCCCAGACCCAGCAACAGATCAGCGGCGTAGCGCCTCAGGCCGTCTCCGAAAGCGCGTCGAGCATCGCCTGACGCGCCTGTGGATAAGCTGTGCGCGAAATACCGGCGCATTGCCATTACCGCACGCAAGATTCTGTTTTATATGGACTTTATGCGTAGCCCGAGCAGCCATTGAGCGGGGCATAAGTTTTCCGCCGCAACCTGCTCTATGGGCGAATTCGGCAATGCCGCACAGTCTTGCCGGAACGCCGGGCGGGCAAAGCGAGTAAGCTAGGCGGACCCGCATCGTGAAAGGGATTTTCGCTCCATGCCGTCCATCTACCAGCTCAAGCCCCGCTTCCAGAATCTGCTGCGCCCCGGTGTGCAGCGCCTCTATGCGCGGGGCGTCACCGCCAACCAGGTGACCCTCGCCGCTGCCGCAGTGTCCGTGCTGCTCGGCGGGCTGCTGGCCTGGCTGCCACAGCACACCTGGCTGTTCGCCCTGATTCCGCTGTGGATGCTGCTGCGCATGGCGCTGAACGCCGTGGACGGCATGCTGGCCCGCGAGTTCGGCCAGCAGTCCAAACTCGGCGCCTACCTCAACGAGCTGAGTGACGTGGTCGCCGACAGCGCCCTGTACCTGCCCTTCGCCCTGCTCGCCGGCGTTTCGCCGACACTGGTGGTGCTGGTGGTGGTGCTGGCGGTGATCAGCGAGTACGCCGGCGTGCTCGGCCCGATGATCGGTGCCTCGCGTCGCTACGACGGCCCCATGGGCAAGAGCGACCGCGCCTTCTGCTTCGGTGTGCTGGGGGCCGGTGTGGCGTCCGGCCTGCTGCCGTCGTCTTGGATAAACGGGCTGCTGGCGGTGATCCTGCTGTTGCTGCTGGCGACTCTGGTCAACCGCGTGCGCCAAGGCCTGGCCGAGGTGGCACAAACCTCTCAATCGGAATAAGGATATTTCGATGCGCGACTGCAAGACGGCTGTCTTCCTCACCCACGATGGCGTGGAGCTGCTCTATCGCCACTGGCCCGCCACTCAGCCCGGCGCTGGCCCGCGCAAGGCGGTGGTGATGTTCCACCGCGGCCACGAGCACGGCGGGCGCATGGCCCACCTGCCCGCCGAGCTGGATCTGCCCGACTACGACTTCTTCGCCTGGGATGCCCGCGGCCACGGCCTGTCGCCCGGCGCGCGCGGCGACAGCCCGAGCTTCGCCAGCAGCGTGCGCGATGTACAGACCTTCCTCGATCACCTCAGCGCGACGCACGCCATCGAGCAGTCCGACATGGCCGTGTTGGCCCAAAGCGTGGGTGCCGTGCTGATCAGCACCTGGGCCCACGACTACGCGCCCAAGGTCCGCTGCCTGGTGCTCGCCTCGCCGGCCTTCAAGGTCAAGCTCTACGTGCCCTTCGCCCGCCCGGGCCTGAAGCTGCTGCGCCAGTGGCGCGGTAACTTCTTCGTCAACAGCTACGTGAAGGCGCGCTTTCTCAGCCACGATCCCGAGCGCATCGCCTCGTTCGAGAACGACCCGCTGATCACCCGGCCGATCTCGGTCAACATGTTGCTGGGGCTCTACGATGCGGCCGAGCGCGTGGTCGCCGATGCCCAGGCGATCCAGATCCCGACCCAGCTGCTGATCTCCGGCGCCGACTTCGTCGTGCACCGCAAACCGCAGGAACAGTTCTTCGAGCGCCTCGGCAGCCTGCGCAAGGAGAAGCACATCCTCCCTGGCTTTTTCCACGACACTCTTGGCGAGCGCGACCGCGCCCATGCCCTGAGCCGTGCGCGGCGCTTCATCCTGGAAAGTTTCCAGCAGCCGGCCGCGCGTCCCTCGCTGCTGGATGCCGACCGTTGCGGCTGGAGCTGCGCCGAGGCCGAGTGTCTGGCCGCGCCGTTGCAGAAGAACTCCCTCGGCGATCTGTACTGGCGCGCGACCCGCGCCGGCCTCAAGCTCGGCAGCGGGCTGTCCGACGGGGTGAAGCTGGGCTTCGAAACCGGCTTCGATTCCGGCAGCACCCTGGACTACGTCTACCGCAACCAGCCGTCCGGCAGGTCCGCGCTGGGCCGCCTGATTGATGCGAACTACCTGAACTCCATCGGCTGGCGTGGCATCCGCCAGCGCAAGCTGCATGCCGAGGAACTGCTGCGCCTGGCCATGGGCCGGCTGCGCGAAGCGGGCAAGGTGGTGCGCATCGTCGACATCGCCGCCGGCCACGGCCGCTACATCCTCGAATCCCTCCAAGGACTGGAGCACAAGCCGGACGCGATCCTGCTGCGTGACTACAGCGACATCAACGTACGCGACGGCAGTGCGCTGATCGAGCAGAAGGGCCTCGGCGACATCGCCCGCTTCGTCAAAGGCGATGCCTTCGACCGGGCTGATCTCGCTGCCCTCGATCCCAAACCGACGCTGGCGGTGGTCTCCGGCCTGTACGAACTGTTCGGCAGCAACCAGATGATCGGCGACTCGCTGGCCGGCCTGGCCGCAGCGGTCGAGGTGGGTGGCTACCTGGTCTACACCGGCCAGCCCTGGCACCCACAGCTGGAACTGATCGCCCGCGCCCTGACCAGCCACCGTGAGGGCCAGGCCTGGGTGATGCGCCGGCGCAGCCAGGCGGAAATTGACCAGCTGGTGGAGGCCGCCGGTTTCCGCAAGCTGGAACAGCGTATCGACGAATGGGGCATCTTCAGCGTGTCCCTGGCCCAGCGGGTGTCCTGATGCAGGCCGCCCGCGAAACCGGATTGTGGAAGCGCGGGGTTCTCTGGCTGTTGCTGCTCGGCCCGCTGTTCTTCGCCAGCTACGGCTTCGCCAACTGGCTGACCGCGCAGCGCGAGGATGTCGGCAGCCTGGTGTTCGCCTGGGAAAGCGCGATGCCGCTGTGGCCCTGGAGCATCGTGCCCTACTGGTCGATCGACCTGCTCTATGGCCTGTCCTTCCTGCTCCCGGCCACGCGCCGGGAGATGGACCGCCACGCCCTGCGCCTGCTCACGGCGCAGGTCATCTGCATCGCCTGCTTCCTGCTCTGGCCGCTGCGCTTCACCTTCGAGCGTCCGGAGCTGGACGGCTTCTTCGGCTGGATGTTCGACGTGCTGATGGGCTTCGACAAGCCGTTCAACCAGGCGCCCTCGCTGCACATCGCGCTGCTGGTGGTGATCTGGGTGATGTTCGCCCGGCATACCCGCGGCCTGCTGCTGCGTGGCCTGCTGCATGGCTGGATGGCGCTGATCGGCCTGTCGGTGCTGACCACCTGGCAGCACCATTTCATCGACGTCCCCACCGGCGCCCTGGCCGGCTGGCTGTGTGTCTGGCTCTGGCCAATAGAGGACCGCAGCCCGCTGCACAACCTGCGCCTAGCACGCGAGCCACAGCGCTGGCGCCTGGCCCTGCGCTACGGGCTCGGCAGCGCGATCTGTGCCGCCCTGGCGGTCAATCTCGGCGGCGCCTGGCTGTGGCTGCTGTGGCCCTGTGCATCGCTGCTACTGGTGGCGCTGAGTTACGCGCTGTTCGACGTGGCCGGCTTCCAGAAGCACACCGATGGCTCCCTGAGCGCGGCCAGCAGCTGGCTACTCGCGCCTTACCTTCTCGGTGCCTGGATCAACTCGCGACTGTGGACACGCCAGCACCCGCAAGCGGATCAGGTGATCGAAGGCATCTGGCTCGGTCGTGTGCCCACTGCTGCCGAGGCCATGTCCTTCAGTGCGGTGCTGGACCTCAGCGCCGAGCTGCCGGTGCGCCTGCCCGGCAAGACCTATCGCAATCTGCCGCTGCTCGACCTGATCGCCCCCGATAGCGAGGCGTGCCGTCAGGGCGCCGAGCTGATCGAACAGTTGCGCCAGCAGGGCCCGCTGCTAGTCTGCTGCGCCCTCGGCTATTCGCGCAGCGCCACCCTGGTCGCCGCCTGGCTGCTGCACAGCGGCCGAGCCAGCAGCGTCGAGCAGGCCATCGCGATGATCCGCGCCGCACGTCCGCGGATCGTCCTTGGCGACGCCCAGCGCAAAGCGCTGCAGGGCCTGCTGCAACCCTCGGCGAATCTGGAGATGGCCCATGGCCTCTGAGATGCAACTCACCCTGGTCGCCGGCCTGCTGCGCCGCGGCCGCGGCCTGGACCTGCTGTCCAACGCGCTGACTCTGCTGGCCCTGGCCTACGGTCTGGCGCCGCTGCTCGGCACGCCACCCAGCGCCGCCAGTGCAGTGATCTGCGGCCTGCTGGTCATGCTCGGTCTGGCACAGAAGTACTGGGCCATCCGCGTGGCGCTGGACGCCGAACTGTTCGCGCGGCTGGCCGACGATCTCGGCCGACTGGTGTCACGTACCACCGAACTGGACCAGGCACTGCACAACCTTGGCCTGCAGCCTGCCAGCGCCCAACCACGCGACTGGCAGGAGCGCAGCCGCGCAGCTATCCGTCTGCTGCGCCTGCAGGTCGCCTGGCTGGTGGCGCAGCTGTTGCTGGCCCTGGTCGTCATTCTTGCCATCCCCTGGCTTTCCCTGGCTGGATAAAGGAGTCATATCCATGCTCGCTTCGCTCACTGCCTTCGCCATCACCTCGGCAGCTCGCCTGCTGACCGGCGCCCGCGCCCTCTGGCTGGGCTGCACGGCCCAACCGACACAAAGGCTGTATTACGCCAACCACAGCAGCCACGGCGACTTCGTGCTGCTGTGGGCCTCGCTGCCACCGGATCTGCGCCGCCGCACTCGCCCGGTGGCCGGCTCCGACTACTGGATGAAGGGCGACCTGCGCCGCTTTCTGATCCGTGATGTGTTCAACGGCGTGCTGGTTGACCGCGACCGCAGCGACCCAAACGCCAACCCGCTGCAATCGATGCTCGATGCGCTGGAACAGGGTGACTCGCTGATCATCTTCCCCGAGGGCACTCGCAACCTCACCGACGAGCAACTGCTGCCGTTCAAGAGCGGCCTGTTCCACCTGGCACAGGCCAAGCCTGATGTGGAACTGGTGCCTGTGTGGATCGCCAACCTCAACCGAGTGATGCCCAAGGGCAGGGCGCTGCCGCTGCCGCTGCTGTGTACCCTGAGCTTCGGTGCACCGCTCGAACGCCAGGAAGGGGAAGACAAGGCAGCGTTCCTCGAACGCGCCCGCAATGCTCTGCTGGAACTGGCCCCGGAGGTAGTCTGAGATGGATCGCAACACAATCCTGCTGTTCGCCGGCATCGGTGCCGTACTGCTGATCGCCACCCTGATCGCCCGCGTGCTGCGCCGGCGCGCTGGTGAAGTACCCAACGCGGTGATCGATAACCTCAACGCGCGGATCGACGCCTGGTGGGCCATGGTGCTGGTCATCGGCATCGCCTTCCTGTTCGGCAACAATGGCGTGATCCTGCTGTTCTACTTCGTGTCGTTCTACGCCCTGCGCGAGTTCCTAACCCTGACACCGACCCGGCGCAGCGACTATCCGGCGCTGGTGGCGGCCTTCTACTTTGCGCTGCCGATGCAGTACCTGCTGATCGCCCTGGACTGGTACGGCCTGTTCGCCATCTTTATCCCGGTCTACCTGTTCCTCCTGCTGCCGATCCTTGCCTCGCTGGGCGGCGACACCACGCGCTTCCTCGAACGTGCCTCGGAAGTGCAGTGGGGGCTGATGATTGCGGTGTACTGCGTGTCCGCCGTACCGGCGCTGCTGACCCTGGATATTCCCGGCTACGAAGGGCGCAACCTGCTGCTGATCGCCTGGCTGATCATCGTGGTGCAGCTGTCGGACGTGCTGCAGTACGTCTGCGGCAAGCTCGCCGGCAAGCACAAGATCGCGCCCAAGCTGTCGCCCTCGAAGACGGTGGAAGGCTTTGTCGGCGGCGTAGCCCTGGCCAGCCTGGTTGGCGCCTCGCTGTTCTGGATCACCCCGTTCAGCTTCTGGCAGGCCGCACTGATGGCGCTGACCGTCAACCTGCTGGGCTTCGCCGGCGGCCTGGTGATGTCGGCGATCAAGCGCGACCGCGGGGTGAAGGACTGGGGCCATATGATCGAGGGCCACGGTGGCATGCTCGACCGCATGGACTCGGTGTGCTTCGCCGCACCGATCTTCTTCCACTTCGTACGTTACTGGTGGGCTTGATTCACCTTGGCTATCGCCTCGCTTGAGGCGACGCCAGCTCTGAAGTCGCCCCCGACGATGGCCGGCATGGAATCACAGGCAACAAAAAACCCGCCGAGGCGGGTTTTTTATGACCTTCCGACATCCTGTCGTCTGCCATCCTGGCGCGGTCTGTCTTCCTTGACCCGGGACATCCAGTTCCCGGTAGGTGTGTGTAGATTAGCCAAGAGCCGTAGGCGAGGGCAGAAGCCTGTTCCGCCATTCCGTGTAAGCCTTTCGCTATAGCGGCAGAAGAAAAAACCCCGGCGCGAGGCCGGGGTTTTCTTTTACAGCGACGAACCGCGATCAGAAGTCCAGGTTCGACACCGCCAGAGCGTTGGACTCAATGAAGTCACGGCGCGGCTCTACAGCATCTCCCATCAGGGTGTTGAAGATCTGGTCCGCGGCGATAGCGTCTTCGATGGTCACCTTGAGCATGCGGCGCACGGTCGGGTCCATGGTGGTTTCCCACAGCTGCTCCGGGTTCATCTCGCCGAGACCCTTATAGCGCTGGATGCTATGGCGCTTGGTGCTCTCGACCTTCAGCCACTCGAAGGCTTCCTTGAAGGTACTGACCGCCTTCTTGCGTTCGCCGCGCTGCACATAGGCACCGTCTTCCAGCAGACTGTTGAGCTGGTCACCCAGGGCGGTGACCGACTTGTAGTCGTTGCTGGCGAAGAAGTCGCGGTTGAAGGTGATATAGCTGGACAAACCGTGTGCCAACACTTCGACTTCCGGCAGCCACAGATGGCGCTCGCGGTCCTCGCGCAGGCTGGCGCTGTAGGTTTGGCCGGACTTCTCGGCGCCCTTCAGGCGTGCCTGGAAGGCTTCCAGCCAGTTCTGCATGGCGACCTGGTCGGCCAGTTGCTCCACCGATACGCGCGGCAGGTAGACCATGTGCTCGGTGATATCCTGCGGGTAGACGCGGGACAGGCGGCCGAGTGTCTTGATCACCGCGCGGTAGTCGTTGACCAGTCGCTCCAGGGCTTCGCCGGACAGACCCGGTGCGTTCTCGTTGACGTGCAGGCTGGCTTCTTCCAAGGCCGACTGGGTCATGTATTCGTCCATGGCCTCGTCGTCCTTGATGTACTGCTCCTGCTTGCCTTTCTTCACCTTGTACAGCGGCGGCTGGGCGATATAGATGTAGCCACGTTCGATCAACTCCGGCAGCTGGCGGAAGAAGAAGGTCAGCAGCAGGGTGCGGATGTGCGAACCGTCAACGTCGGCATCGGTCATGATGATGATGTTGTGGTAACGCAGCTTGTCGATGTTGTACTCCTCGCGGCCAATGCCACAACCGAGGGCGGTGATCAGCGTACCGACCTCCTGGGAGGAGAGCATCTTGTCGAAGCGCGCCTTCTCGACGTTGAGGATCTTGCCCTTCAGCGGCAGGATCGCCTGAGTCCTGCGGTTGCGGCCCTGCTTGGCAGAACCGCCCGCGGAGTCACCTTCCACGATGTAGAGTTCGGACAGCGCCGGGTCTTTTTCCTGACAGTCGGCCAGCTTGCCGGGCAGGCCGGCGATATCCAGGGCGCCCTTGCGGCGGGTCATTTCGCGGGCCTTGCGCGCGGCTTCGCGGGCACGGGCGGCGTCAATCATCTTGCCGACCACAGCCTTGGCTTCGTTGGGGTTCTCCAGCAGGAAGTCGCCGAAGTACTTGCCCATCTCCTGCTCGACTGCGGTCTTCACCTCGGAAGAGACCAGCTTGTCCTTGGTCTGGGAGCTGAACTTCGGGTCCGGCACCTTGACCGAGATGATTGCGGTCAGGCCTTCACGGGCGTCGTCGCCAGTGGTGGCGATTTTAAACTTCTTCGCCAGGCCTTCCTGCTCGATGTAGTTGTTCAGGTGGCGGGTGAGGGCGGAGCGGAAACCGGCCAGGTGGGTACCGCCGTCACGCTGCGGAATGTTGTTGGTGAAACAGAGGATGTTCTCGTTGAAGCTGTCGTTCCACTGCAGCGCCACTTCCACACCAACGCCGTCTTCCTCGCGCTGGATATTGAAATGGAACACCTGATTGACGATGGTCTTGTTGGTGTTCAGGTACTCGACGAAGGCCTTGAGGCCACCCTCGTACTTGAACAGCTCTTCCTTACCGGTACGTTCATCCTTGAGCAGGATGCCGACGCCGGAGTTTAGGAACGACAGCTCGCGCAGGCGCTTGGCCAGGATGTCCCAGCTGAAGTGGATGTTCTTGAAGGTATCTTCGGACGGCTTGAAATGGATCTGCGTGCCGGTGCCTTCGCTGTCGCCGACCGGAGCCAGCGGAGCCTGGGGCACACCGTGGACGTAAGTCTGCTCCCAGATCTTGCCGCTGCGGCGGATAGTCAGGATCAGTTCCTTGGATAGCGCGTTCACCACCGAGACGCCCACACCGTGCAGGCCGCCGGACACCTTGTAGCTGTTGTCGTCGAACTTACCGCCGGCGTGCAGCACGGTCATGATGACCTCGGCTGCGGAAACGCCTTCTTCCTTGTGCATATCCACCGGGATGCCACGACCGTTGTCGCGCACGCTGATGGACTCGTCGGGGTGGATGGTGATGCTGATCTCGGAGCAGTAGCCGGCCAGCGCTTCGTCGATGGAGTTGTCCACCACCTCGAACACCATGTGGTGCAGGCCGGTGCCGTCATCGGTGTCGCCGATGTACATGCCCGGGCGCTTGCGTACGGCATCCAGACCTTTGAGTACCTTGATACTCGAGGAGTCGTACGTGTTGTTCTCGTCGCTCATGCGTTCACTCCCGATGCGGTGATCACTCCATGTTCCACGTGGAACATGGCGACCGGCGTGTCCGTGCGCCAGCCATCCTTCAAATATTCATGGTCAACACAGGTGATGAACACCTGGCACTGCAAATCGTCCAGCAGGCGGCACAGGGCCTGTCGATGTCGCTCATCCAGCTCCGACGGCAGATCGTCCACCAGATAGATGCATTGGCCTTGTTTGGCCTGATTCAGCAGATGCCCCTGGGCGATGCGCAAGGCACACACCACCAGCTTCTGCTGACCGCGGGACAGAATCTCCGCGGCATTGTTCGTCCCTAGACGCAGGCGCAGATCGGCGCGTTGCGGACCAGCCTGGGTATGTCCCAGGTGCTGGTCTCGGGGCAGGGTGGTGACCAGTACATCGGCCAGCGGCTTGTCCTTGTCCCAGCCGCGGTAGTAGCTGAGGGTCAGGCCCTCGATCTTCACCAGCTCGCCCAGCACCTGATCGAACACCGGTTTCAGGGCCTGGATATAGGCACGCCGATAGCCGTCCAGCTCGTCGCTGGCCAGGCACAGTTCTCGGTCCCAGGCCGCTTGCGACGCGGCGTCCAGTGTACCATGCCGCAGCCACGAGTTCCGCTGCCGCAGGGCCTTCTGCAGGCGCTGCCAGGCCGGCAAGAAGCGTGGTTCCACGTGGAACACTCCCCAATCGAGGAACTGCCGACGTACCTTGGGTGCCCCCTCGAGCAGGCGGAAGCTGTCCGGGTTGATTACCTGCAACGGCAGGATCTCGGCCAGCTGCGCGGTACTCCGTGCGTTCTGTCCATCGATACGAATCTGCAGCTCGCCCTGACGGTCACGGGATATACCCAGGTTGCTGTGCAAGCCATCCTCGCGTTGTACCTGACCGAACACCGTACAGGCCGGCTGCTCATACTGAATCATCGGCTGCAATTTGTTGCTGCGGAACGAGCGGGCGAGGCCAAGCAAATGGATGGCTTCCAGCAGGCTGGTCTTGCCGCTGCCATTGGCACCGTGAAGGATATTGATGCGGGGGGAGGGGGAGAGCGTCACCGGGTGCAGGTTTCGCACCGCGGTGACGGTGACGCGGGAAAGGGACATTCAGCGGATATTACAGACGCATCGGCATAACGACGTAAGAGGAGTCGTCGTTGCCGGCTTCCTGCACCAGGGCGCTGCTGTTGGCATCGGAGAGGATCAGGCGCACCTGTTCGGTGGTCATCACGCCCAGCACGTCGAGCAGATAGCTGACGTTGAAGCCGATTTCCAGAGAGCCGCCGTTGTAGTCGACCACCACTTCCTCTTCCGCCTCTTCCTGCTCCGGGTTGTTGGCCTGGATCTTCAGCAGGCCGCTGGCCAGCTGCAGACGGATGCCGCGGTACTTCTCGTTAGACAGGATCGCGGTACGACTGAAGGCTTCACGCAGGGCCTGGCGATCACCAATCACCAGCTTGTCACCGCCGCGCGGCAGTACGCGCTCGTAGTCCGGGAACTTGCCGTCGACCAGCTTGGAGGTGAAGGTGAACTCGCCGGTGGTAGCGCGGATATGGTTCGCGCCCAGCACGATGGAGACTTCACCATCCTGCTCGGTGAGCAGACGGGCCAGCTCGAGGATACCCTTGCGCGGCACGATCACCTGATGCTTCTCGGTGTGCTCGATGGCGGCTTCCATGGCGCACATGGCCAGGCGGTGACCGTCGGTAGCGACGGCGCGCAGCACACCGGTCTGTACCTCGATCAACATGCCGTTGAGGTAGTAGCGTACGTCCTGCTGGGCCATGGCGAAGCTGGTGCGGTCGATCAGGCGACGCAGCTTGCTCTGCACCAGAGTGAAGGTCAACGAGCCCGGACCTTCCTCCACGGTGGGGAAATCGTTGGCCGGCAGAGTCGAAAGGGTGAAGCGGCTGCGACCGGCCTTGACCACCAGCTTCTGCTCGTCGACGCGGATGTCGATCAGCGCATCACTCGGCAGGCTCTTGCAGATGTCCATCAGCTTGCGCGCCGGCACGGTGATCTCGCCCGGCTCGGCGCTGTCTTCCAGGGTCACGCGCCCCACCAGCTCGACTTCCAGGTCGGTACCGGTCAGCGACAGTTGCTGGCCTTCGACCACCAGCAGCACGTTCGACAGGACCGGCAGGGTCTGGCGGCGTTCGACGACACCGGCGACCAGTTGCAGGGGTTTCAACAGGGCTTCGCGTTGAATGGTGAAATGCATGGTCTAGTCCCTTGCCTTGTGGGCTGCGATCAAGTGGTCAGGGTGCGCAGCAGGTTCTTGTAGTCCTCGCGGATGTCCGCGTCGGCTTCGCGCAATTCCGCAATCTTACGACAGGCGTGCAGCACTGTGGTGTGGTCTCTTCCGCCAAAAGCATCACCTATTTCCGGCAGGCTGTGGTTGGTCAGTTCCTTGGACAGGGCCATCGCCACCTGACGCGGGCGAGCCACCGAACGAGAACGACGCTTGGAGAGCAGATCGGCGATCTTGATCTTGTAGTACTCAGCCACCGTGCGCTGGATATTGTCGACGCTTACCAGCTTGTCCTGAAGGGCAAGCAGGTCCTTCAGCGACTCACGGATCAGCTCGATGCTGATCGGCTGGTTGGTGAAGTGCGAGTGGGCGATCACCCGTTTCAGCGCACCTTCCAGTTCACGCACGTTGGAGCGGATACGCTGCGCGATGAAGAAGGCAGCATCGTGCGGCAGATCGACCTTGGTCTGCTCGGCCTTCTTCATCAGGATGGCGACGCGGGTCTCCAGCTCCGGCGGCTCGACGGCAACGGTCAGGCCCCAGCCGAAACGCGATTTCAGACGCTCTTCCAGGCCTTCTATCTCCTTCGGGTAGCGGTCACTGGTGAGAATCACCTGCTGGCCGCCCTCAAGGAGCGCGTTGAAGGTGTGGAAAAACTCTTCCTGGGAACGCTCCTTCTTGGCGAAGAACTGGATGTCATCGATCAGCAGCGCATCTACCGAGCGGTAGAAGCGCTTGAACTCGTTGATCGCATTGAGCTGCAGCGCCTTGACCATGTCGGCGACGAAGCGCTCGGAATGCAGGTACACCACCTTGGCATTCGGGTTCTTCTTCAGCAGGTGGTTGCCCACCGCATGCATCAGGTGGGTCTTGCCCAGGCCGACGCCACCATAGAGGAACAACGGGTTGTAGCCATGCTTGAGGTTGTCCGCTACTTGCCAGGCAGCCGCGCGGGCCATCTGGTTGGACTTGCCCTCGACGAAATTCTCGAAGGTGAAGGTACGGTTCAGGTAGCTGGTGTGCTTGAGCGCGCCTTCCACCTGCACGGTGCGCTCGACCGGCCGGCTGGCGGCTGGCTGTGGCGCCGCCACAACCAGCGGATCGCTATTGGTCGACACATCGGCAACGGCAACCGGAGCGGAGGCCGCCGGTGCACTATTAATAGAAGGCGAAGGTGTCGGAGCCGCCATGCGCGGGGCAGGGCTGCGCTTGCTGCCGATCAGCAGCAACAGCGCCGGTGCCAGACCATTGGCGCGCTCGGCCAGCAGCTCGAGCAGGCGCACCATGTACTTTTCGTTGACCCAGTCGAGCACGAAGCGATTGGGCGCGTAGACGCGCAGCTCGTCGCCGGCCGACTCCACCTGTAGTGGACGGATCCAGGTATTGAATTGCTGGGCGGGCAACTCGTCGCGAAGCAGCTCCACACACTGCTGCCAAAGTTCTACGGACACGGAAATCCCCTGGGATCGCTACGGTTGCGATGCAAAAAACAGCCTGCATTGTAGCCCTGGGGGGCATAGTTATCCACACGAATCGACGCGCTCAGCTGAATAGAATCAAGGATTTATTGGTGTTTCCGGCATTCACAACAAGATCCGTGAAGTCTGTGGATAAAGGTAACTGAAGGCTGGGCAAAAGCCTGGGGGTAACGTACGGGACAACCCATCTGTGGGTAAATTGAGCTTTCCTCCACAGGCCATACACCTGCTGCGAACAACCAGCGCACCGCTTTCGGACAAGCTTATCCTTCTCTCCAAGACCCGAAATATCTGGCTTCCAATGACTTTTCCACAACACTGTGGGCGACCATTAAGTTTTACTAGAACAAGCTCTTTAAAGATTTTCCTTCCTTTTATCTTTCTTTACAGATTCCAGGCTGGTTGGAAATTGACCTGGCGCCGCGGTTTCACTAGAATCGCCGGTCTCTTTAAACGGGGGCCATCCAGGCCCGTATGGACCACCCAGGTAGATCAGCATGAAACGTACTTTCCAACCCAGCACCCTCAAGCGCGCTCGCGTTCACGGTTTCCGCGCTCGTATGGCCACCAAGAACGGCCGTGCCGTCCTGTCGCGTCGTCGCGCCAAGGGCCGCAAGCGTCTGACCGTCTGATTACTCGGAACGGGTGGTGAGTCGAGACTACGGTCGGGAAAAGCGTCTGCTGAGCCCCCGACAATTCAAGGCAGTCTTCGACTCACCGAGCGGCAAGGCACCAGGCAAGAACGTCCTGCTCCTCGCACGTGCCAACGATCTCGAGCTCCCTCGTCTGGGGCTGGTGATCGGCAAGAAAAGCGTCAAGCTCTCCGTCGAGCGCAACCGCCTGAAACGTCTGATCCGGGATTCCTTCCGGCACCATCAGGAGTTGCTGGCAGGTCTGGACATTGTTGTGGTGGCACGCAAAGGTCTTGGCGATCTGGACAACCCAGAACTGCATCAGCAGTTCGGTAAACTCTGGAAACGCCTGGCCAAACAGCGTCCCGCAGCCGCACCTCCCGGGGTAGGCGACAGCCCCCATGCGTAAACTGGTCATTCTACCGATCCAGTTCTACCGCTACGCCATCAGCCCCTTGATGGCCAGTCACTGTCGCTTCTATCCCAGCTGCTCCTGCTACACCCAGCAAGCCATCGAAACCCATGGCGTGCTGCGTGGCGGTTGGCTCGGCCTACGCCGCCTGAGTCGCTGCCATCCCTGGAACCCCGGTGGTTATGATCCGGTTCCGCCTCCCTCCTCACCTTCGATGACCGAGTAATCCATGGACATCCAACGCTCGATCCTGCTCGTCGCCCTGGCCATCGTGTCCTACCTGATGGTTTTGCAGTGGAACGAGGACTACGGCCAAGCCGCCATTCCGGCGACCGCCAGCACCACCGTCAGTGGCAACCAGGCCGCGAGCCTGCCGGATGTGCCGGCCAGCAATGCCGCCGATGACGTGCCGACTGCCAATACCGAGGCCAACCCGCAGCTGGCGGCTCCGGCAGCGGTCAGCGACGAGCTGATCCGGGTGAAGACCGATGTACTGGAGCTGGCAATCGATCCCAAGGGCGGCGATATCGTCCAACTGACGCTGCCGCAGTACCCGCGTCGCCAGGATCGCCCGGACGTGCCGTTCCAGCTGTTCGATAACGGCGGGGAGCGCACCTACCTGGCACAGAGCGGCCTGATCGGTACCAACGCACCGGACAAGACCAGCGGTCGTGCCCTGTGGAGCAGCGCCCAGCGCAGCTACGCAATGGCTGATGGCCAGGACCAACTCGTGGTCGAGCTGACCTATGCCGAGGCCGGGGTCAACTACGTCAAGCGCTTCAGCTTCGAGCGTGGTCAGTACGATCTGAAAGTCGATTACAAGATCGACAACCAGAGTAGCCAGGCCTGGAGCGGCAACTTCTACGCCCAGCTCAAGCGTGACAACAGCGCTGATCCATCTTCCACCACCGCCACCGGTACCGCGACCTACCTGGGCGCCGCCCTGTGGACGGCCGAGGAGCCGTACAAGAAGGTGAAGATGGGCGATATGGACGAGAAGAGCCTGCGCGAAACCGTGCAGGGCGGCTGGGTCGCCTGGCTGCAGCACTACTTCGTCACCGCCTGGGTCGCCAACAAGGACGACAGCAACAGTGTGCAGACCCGCAAGGACAGCCAGGGTAAATACATCATCGGCTTCACCGGTCCGCAGCTGAGTGTCGCCGCCGGCGCCAGCGCCGAAACCGGTGCCGTGCTGTATGCCGGTCCGAAGATCCAGGATCACCTCAAGGCCCTGTCGCCAGGCCTGGAGCTGACCGTCGACTACGGCGTGCTGTGGTTCATCGCCCAGCCGATCTTCTGGCTGCTGGAACATATCCACAGCCTGCTCGGCAACTGGGGTTGGTCGATCATCGTCCTGACCATCATCATCAAGCTGGCCTTCTTCCCGCTGTCGGCTGCCAGCTATCGCTCCATGGCCCGCATGCGCGCTGTTTCGCCCAAGCTGCAGGCGCTGAAGGAACAGTTCGGCGATGATCGCCAGAAGATGTCCCAGGCGATGATGGAGCTGTACAAGAAGGAGAAGATCAACCCGCTCGGTGGCTGCCTGCCGATCCTGGTACAGATGCCGGTGTTCCTGGCGCTCTACTGGGTACTCCTGGAAAGCGTCGAGATGCGCCAGGCGCCTTGGATGTTCTGGATCACCGACCTGTCGATCAAGGACCCCTACTTCCTGCTGCCGATCATCATGGGCGCCACCATGTTCATCCAGCAGCACCTCAACCCGACGCCGCCGGACCCCATGCAGGCCAAGGTGATGAAGATGATGCCAATCATCTTCACCTTCTTCTTCCTCTGGTTCCCGGCTGGTCTGGTGCTGTACTGGGTGGTCAACAACGTCCTGTCCATTGCCCAGCAGTGGTACATTACCCGCCAGATCGAAGCGGCCGCGGCCAAGGCCTGAACCCGCTAAGCTGCACAAGACGCCCCCTCGTGGGGCGTTTTGCTATCTGTCAGATATCCACAGCCGAGAACACCAGCATGACCAGCGCCCGTGAAACCATAGCCGCCGTCGCCACTGCCCAGGGTCGCGGGGGCGTCGGCATCGTGCGCGTGTCCGGTCCTGGCGCGCGCGCCATCGGCATCAGCCTGTCCGGCCTGGAGCCCAAGCCGCGCCACGCCCACTACGGCCCCTGGCACGACGACGATGGCGAAGTGATCGACCAGGGCCTGCTGCTGTTCTTCCCCGGCCCGCACTCCTTCACCGGCGAGGACGTACTGGAGCTGCAGGGCCACGGTGGCCCGGTGGTGCTGGATATGCTGCTGCAGCGCTGTCTGCAGCTCGGCGCGCGGCAGGCACGCCCGGGCGAATTCAGCGAGCGTGCCTTCCTCAACGACAAGCTCGATCTGGCCCAGGCCGAGGCCATCGCCGACCTGATCGAGGCCAGCTCGACCCAGGCTGCGCGCAACGCCCTGCGTTCGCTGCAGGGCGAGTTTTCACGACGGGTGCACGAGCTGACCGAACGCCTGATCCAGTTGCGCATCTATGTCGAAGCCGCGATCGACTTCCCCGAGGAAGAGATCGACTTCCTCGCCGACGGCCATGTACTGAGTCAGCTCGATGCGGTGCGCGAATACTTATCCACAGTACTGCGCGAAGCCGGTCAGGGCGCGCTGCTGCGTGACGGCATGAACGTGGTCATCGCCGGTCGGCCCAACGCCGGCAAGTCCAGCCTGCTCAATGCCCTGGCCGGGCGCGAGGCGGCCATCGTCACCGATATCGCCGGCACCACTCGCGATGTGCTGCGCGAACATATCCACATCGATGGTATGCCGCTGCACGTGGTCGACACCGCCGGCCTGCGCGATACCGACGACCAGGTGGAGCGGATCGGCGTGGAGCGCGCGCTCAAGGCCATCGGCGAGGCCGACCGGGTGCTGCTGGTGGTGGACTCGACGGCGCCGGAAGCCGCCGATCCCTTTGCTCTTTGGCCGGAGTTTCTCGACAGCAAGCCCGATCCGGTGCGGGTCACGCTGATCCGCAACAAAGCCGATCTGTCGGGCGAACCCGTCGCCCTGGAAACCTGTAACGACGGCCACGTGACCATCGCCCTGTCGGCCAAGTCGGCCGCCGGCCTGGACCTGCTGCGCGAGCATCTGAAGGCCTGCATGGGCTTCGAGCAAACCGCCGAAAGCGGCTTCAGCGCCCGTCGCCGTCACCTGGAGGCCCTGCGCCAAGCCCAGGCCAGCCTGGAGCACGGCCGCAACCAGCTGACCCTGATGGGCGCCGGCGAGCTGCTGGCCGAGGACCTGCGTCAGGCCCAGCAGGCGTTGGGTGAGATCACCGGTGCCTTCAGCTCCGACGATCTGCTCGGACGCATCTTTTCCAGCTTCTGCATCGGCAAATAGCCACGCTCATCGGTTATCCAACGCCACCGGGAAACCTGTGGAAAACCTGGCCTGAGCACGGTCGATAAGCCAGCCTGAACACTGAAGATAACCTGGGCTGTGCATAAAAGACCTTTCCATCCACAGATGACCAGCAGCTTGCCCCCCGGAAAGTGGCAGGAACGCCACAGGGTTATCATTCGCTGAAGCCCTTTAGCAGCGTGCTCTCTGGCAACCTATCCACAGAAAACGCTTGCACCATACATAAGAATAAAAATAAGGCTTTATATAAATTCATTCTTTTATTCTCTATAAGCCTAAGAGCCGACCAGCTGGCTATTTTTTGTGCAGAAGGCTTCATTCACCCCGGCTAAGTCCCTATACTTGCGCCCCTTCTCTATTTCCCCTTTCTCTACAGGCACGAGGTGCGTGGTGGACTTCCCTTCCCGTTTTGACGTGATCGTGATCGGCGGCGGTCATGCCGGCACCGAGGCTGCGCTGGCAGCCGCACGCATGGGCGTGAAGACCCTGCTGTTGACCCACAATGTGGAAACCCTCGGCCAGATGAGCTGCAACCCGGCCATCGGCGGTATCGGCAAGAGCCATCTGGTCAAGGAAATCGATGCCCTCGGCGGCGCAATGGCGCTGGCCACCGATAAGGGCGGCATCCAGTTCCGCGTGCTCAACAGCCGCAAGGGCCCGGCCGTACGCGCCACCCGCGCCCAGGCCGACCGCGTGCTGTACAAGGCGGCGATCCGCGAGATTCTGGAAAACCAGGCGAACCTGTGGATATTCCAGCAGGCGGCGGACGACCTGATCGTCGAGCAGGACCAGGTCAAGGGTGTGGTTACCCAGATGGGCCTGCGCTTCATGGCCGACAACGTGGTACTGACCACCGGTACCTTCCTCGGCGGACTTATCCACATCGGCCTGCAGAACTATTCCGGCGGCCGTGCCGGCGATCCGCCCTCGATCGCCCTGGCCAAACGCCTGCGCGAGCTGCCGCTGCGCGTCGGCCGCCTGAAGACCGGCACCCCGCCGCGCATCGATGGCCGCTCGGTGGACTTCTCGGTGATGACCGAGCAGCCCGGCGACACCCCGACCCCGGTAATGTCCTTCCTCGGCAACCAGGCCATGCATCCGCGCCAGATCAGCTGCTGGATGACCCACACCAACGCGCGTACCCACGAGATCATCGCCAGCAACCTGGATCGCTCGCCGATGTATTCCGGGGTGATCGAGGGGATCGGCCCGCGTTACTGCCCGTCGATCGAAGACAAGATCCATCGCTTCGCCGACAAGGACAGCCACCAGGTGTTCATCGAGCCGGAAGGCCTGACCACCCATGAGCTGTACCCCAACGGCATCTCCACCTCGCTGCCGTTCGATGTGCAGCTGGAGATCGTGCGCTCGATCCGTGGCATGGAGAATGCCCATATCGTGCGGCCTGGCTACGCCATCGAGTACGACTACTTCGACCCGCGCGACCTCAAGTACAGCCTGGAGACCAAGGTCATCGGCGGCCTGTTCTTTGCCGGCCAGATCAACGGCACCACCGGCTACGAAGAAGCCGGTGCCCAGGGGCTGCTGGCCGGGGCCAACGCCGCGCTGCGTGCGCAGGGCAAGGACAGCTGGTGTCCGCGTCGCGACGAGGCCTATATCGGCGTGCTGGTCGACGACCTGATCACCCTGGGTACCCAGGAGCCCTACCGCATGTTCACTTCGCGCGCCGAATACCGGCTGATCCTGCGTGAGGACAACGCCGACCTGCGCCTGACCGAGAAAGGCCGCGAGCTTGGCCTGATCGATGACACCCGCTGGGCTGCCTTCGAAGCCAAGCGCGAAGGCATCGTTCAGGAAGAACAGCGCCTGAAGAGCACTTGGGTGCGTCCGGGTACTCCGCAGGGAGATGCCGTCGCCGCGCGCTTCGGCACGCCGCTGGCTCATGAGTACAACCTGCTCAACCTGCTCGCTCGCCCGGAAATCGACTACGCCGGCCTTGCCGAAGTGACACAAGCGCCGGCCGTGGATGCGCAGGTTGCCGAACAGGTGGAGATCAAGACCAAGTACGCCGGCTACATCGACCGCCAGCAGGAAGAGATCGCCCGGCTGCGCGCCAGCGAGGACACCCGCCTGCCGGCCGATATCGACTACGCCAGCATCTCCGGCCTGTCCAAGGAGATCCAGGGCAAGCTGGGCAAGACCCGCCCCGAGACGCTCGGCCAGGCCGGGCGTATCCCGGGCGTGACCCCGGCGGCCATCTCCCTGCTGCTGATCCACCTGAAGAAGCGCAACGCTGGCCAGACCCTGGAGGCCAGCGCCTGATGTCCCAGGTCACCCAACGCCATGCCGATGAACTCTCGCAGGGCGCGCAGACGCTCGGCGTGGCGCTCAGCCCCCTGCAGCAGGAACAGCTGTTGGCCTACCTGGCCCTGCTGATCAAGTGGAACAAGGCCTACAACCTGACCGCGGTGCGCAACCCGGACGAGATGGTCTCGCGTCATCTGCTCGACAGCCTCAGCGTGGTGCCCTTCGTGGCCCAATATGGTGACAACTGGCTGGACGTCGGCAGTGGTGGCGGCATGCCCGGCATACCCCTGGCGATCCTGTTTCCCGAGCGACGCTTCACCCTGCTCGACTCCAACGGCAAGAAGACCCGCTTCCTCACCCAGGTGAAGCTGGAGCTCAAGCTGGCCAACCTAGAAGTTATCCACAGCCGGGTCGAGGAGTTCCGTCCGCAAGTTCCGTTTAGCGGCATCTGCTCGCGCGCGTTCAGCTCGCTGCAGGACTTCACCGATTGGACCCGCCATCTGGGCAATGGCGATACCCACTGGCTGGCGATGAAGGGTGTGCAGCCGGACGACGAGCTGCAGGCGCTGCCGACGGACTTCCGTCTGCAAAGCTGCGACGTGCTCAAGGTTCCCGGTTGCCAAGGCCAGCGTCACCTGTTGATACTGCGACGCTCGGTCTAGGGGGAAGCACAGATGGCCAAGGTATTCGCGATCGCCAATCAGAAAGGCGGGGTCGGCAAGACCACTACTTGCATCAACCTGGCCGCCTCGCTGGTCGCCACCAAGCGCCGCGTGCTGCTGATCGACCTCGATCCACAGGGCAACGCCACCATGGGTAGCGGTGTGGATAAGCAGGCCCTGGAGCACTCCATCTACGACGTGCTGATCGGCGAGAGCACGGTCGGCGAGGCCATGCAATTCTCCGAGCACGGCGGCTACCAGCTGCTGCCGGCCAACCGCGACCTCACCGCCGCCGAAGTGGCCCTGCTCGAGATGAAGATGAAGGAGAGCCGCCTGCGTTACGCACTGGCGCCGATCCGCGAGAACTACGACTACATCCTCATCGACTGCCCGCCGGCGCTGTCGATGCTCACGGTCAACGCCCTGGTCGCTGCTGACGGTGTGATCATCCCCATGCAGTGCGAGTACTACGCGCTGGAGGGCCTGACCGACCTGATGAACAGCATTCAGCGCATCGGCTCGCTGCTCAATCCGAGCCTGAAGATCGAAGGCCTGCTGCGCACTATGTACGACCCGCGCATCAGCCTGACCAACGACGTCAGCGCCCAGCTCAAGGAGCACTTCGGCGAGCAGCTGTACGACGTGGTCATCCCGCGCAACGTGCGCTTGGCCGAGGCGCCGAGCTTCGGCATGCCGGCGCTGGCCTATGACAAGCAATCACGCGGCGCCATCGCCTACCTGGCGCTGGCCGGCGAACTGGTGCGCCGTCAGCGTGCCGCCGCGAAAACCGCAACCGCATAAAGGAATCTCATGGCCATCAAGAAACGCGGACTTGGCCGCGGACTGGACGCCCTGCTCGGCGGCAGCACCGCCGCTACCCTGGAAGAAGAAGCGGTCAAGGTCGACAGCCGCGAGCTGCAGCACCTGCCGCTGGACCTGATCCAGCGCGGCAAGTACCAGCCGCGCCGCGACATGGATCCCTCTGCTCTGGAAGAGCTGGCCAACTCGATCAAGGTCCAGGGCGTGATGCAGCCGATTGTGGTGCGCCCCATCGGTGGTGGCCGCTTCGAGATCATCGCCGGTGAACGCCGCTGGCGTGCCAGCCAGCAGGCCGGCCTGGACAAGATCCCGGCCATGGTCCGCGAAGTGCCGGACGAAGCCGCCATCGCCATGGCGCTGATCGAGAACATCCAGCGCGAAGACCTCAACCCGATCGAGGAAGCCGTGGCCCTGCAGCGCCTGCAGCAGGAGTTCGAGCTGACCCAGCAGCAGGTCGCCGATGCGGTCGGCAAGTCGCGGGTGACCATCACCAACCTGCTGCGTCTGATCGCCCTGCCGGAAGAGATCAAGACCCTGCTGGCCCATGGCGATCTGGAGATGGGCCATGCCCGTGCCCTGCTCGGTCTGCCGCTGGAACAGCAGGTGGAAGGCGCGCGACATGTTGTCGCACGCGGCCTCACCGTGCGCCAAACCGAAGCACTGGTGCGCCAGTGGCTGAACAGCAAGGACAAGCCTGCTGAGAAGGCCAAGGCCGACCCGGACATAAACCGCCTGGAACAGCGCCTGGCCGAGAAGCTAGGGGCTCCGGTGCAGATCAAGCACGGTGCCAAGGGTAAGGGGCAACTGGTGATCCGCTACAGCTCGCTCGACGAACTGCAGGGTGTACTGGCCCACATTCGCTGAAACAATTGCTCATCGTTGCCCGTGTAGCGTGCGGTCGGAATTCACTACCGGCCAGTTGAACAGGGGGGGAACCCCCCCTATACTCTGCGCGCATTTTGTCGGCACAAAGTATGCCAAGTTGTTGATTTAACGTGCCGACCCAGAGGAACAGCAAGAGATGGATGCCCGCACGCCGAACCGCCTGCCCTTCCATCGTTTACCGGTGTTTCCGGTACTGCTGGCCCAACTGGCCGTGATTCTGCTGGCCGCTGCCACCCTGTTCGGCTGGCGCGGCGCAGTGAGTGGCTACTCGGGACTCTGTGGGGGGCTTATTGCCTGGCTCCCCAATCTGTATTTCGCCCACAAGGCGTTCCGTTTTAGCGGGGCGCGGGCGGCCCAGAGCATCGTCCGGTCTTTCTATGCCGGCGAAGCGGGCAAGCTGATTCTGACGGCAGTGCTGTTTGCACTGGCGTTCGTGGTGGTGAAACCCCTGGAGGCGCCGGCGCTGTTCGGCATCTTCGTGCTGGCGCTCAGCGTCGGCTGGTTCGCCCCGCTGCTGATGAGAACAAGACTTTCGAGACCTTAGAGCGTTTGAGGCAAACATGGCAGAACAAACCGCTTCGGGCTATATCCAGCACCACCTGCAGAACCTGACCTTCGGGCAACTGCCGAATGGTGACTGGGGCTTCGCCCACACCGCGCAAGAAGCAAAGGAAATGGGCTTCTGGGCCTTCCACGTCGATACCCTCGGCTGGTCCGTTTTCCTTGGCCTGGTATTCATCCTGCTGTTCCGCATGGCCGCCAAGCGCGCCACCAGCGGCCAGCCGGGCGGCCTGCAGAACTTCGTCGAAGTCCTGGTTGAGTTCGTTGACGGCAGCGTCAAGGACACCTTCCACGGCCGCAACGCCCTGATCGCTCCGCTGGCTCTGACCATCTTCGTCTGGATCTTCCTGATGAACTTGATGGACCTGGTTCCGGTCGACTTCCTGCCGGTCCTGGCCGCCAAGATCACCGGCAACGAGCATCTGTTCTTCCGTGTGGTGCCGACCACCGACCCTAATGCCACCCTGGGCCTGGCCCTGTCGGTGTTCGCCCTGATCGTGTTTTACAGCATCAAGGTCAAGGGCATCGGCGGCTTCCTCGGTGAGCTGACTCTGCACCCGTTCAGCAGCAGCAACATCTTTGTGCAGATCCTGCTGATCCCGGTCAACTTCCTGCTCGAGTTCGTCACCCTGATCGCCAAGCCGATTTCCCTGGCTCTGCGTCTGTTCGGCAACATGTATGCCGGCGAACTGATCTTCATCCTGATCGCCGTGATGTTCGGCAGCGGCCTGTTCCTGCTGAGCACTCTGGGCGTGGCGCTGAACTGGGCGTGGGCCGTGTTCCACATCCTGATCATCACCCTGCAGGCCTTCATCTTCATGATGTTGACCATCGTCTATCTGTCGATGGCGCACGAAGACAACCACTAAGAGGCTCTCGCCTCTTGGGGTAAACGAAAACCGCTTTATCGCTTCAACCTAAACCAATACGACGTAAAAGTCGGGAGGAAAAATGGAAACTGTAGTTGGTCTCACCGCGATTGCTGTTGCCCTGCTGATCGGTCTGGGCGCTCTGGGTACTGCCATTGGCTTCGGTCTGCTGGGCGGCAAATTCCTGGAAGGCGCTGCTCGTCAGCCGGAAATGGTTCCGATGCTGCAGGTGAAAATGTTCATCGTCGCCGGTCTGCTGGACGCCGTGACCATGATCGGCGTTGGTATCGCTCTGTTCTTCACCTTCGCGAACCCCTTCGTTGGTCAGATCGCCGGCTAATCACTCGCTTGCGAGTTGATTGGTTTGACGAAACAACGAACAGCGAGGTACTGGCGTGAACATTAATGCAACCCTGATTGGCCAGGCCGTTGCGTTCTTCATTTTCGTGCTGTTCTGCATGAAGTTCGTGTGGCCTCCGGTCATCACGGCTCTGCGTGAACGCCAAAAGAAGATCGCTGATGGTCTGGACGCCGCCAACCGTGCGGCTCGCGATCTGGAACTGGCCCACGAGAAAGTGGCTCAGCAACTGCGCGAAGCCAAAACCCAGGCTGCTGAAATCATCGAGCAGGCCAAGAAGCGCGCGACCCAGATCGTCGACGAAGCCCGTGATCAGGCTCGTGTCGAAGCTGACCGTGTGAAGGCTCAGGCTCAGGCCGAGATCGAACAGGAACTGAACAGCGTCAAAGACGCCCTGCGTGCCCAAGTGGGTGCCCTGGCTGTTGGCGGTGCCGAGAAGATCCTGGGTGCATCCATCGATCAAAACGCGCATGCGGAGCTGGTTAACAAACTGGCTGCCGAAATCTAAGCGAGGGCGATCATGGCAGAACTGACCACGCTGGCCCGACCTTACGCCAAGGCAGCTTTCGAGCACGCTCAGGCCCACCAGCAACTGGCCTCCTGGTCAGCCATGCTCGGCCTGGCTGCAGCGGTGTCGCAAGACGACACCATGCAGCGCGTGCTCAAGGCCCCGCGTCTGACGAGCGCAGAGAAGGCCACCACTTTCAACGAAGTGTGTGGTGACAAGTTCGACGCCCAGGCACGCAACTTCATTTCCGTCGTCGCCGAAAACGGTCGTCTCGACCTGTTGCCGGAAATCGCCGCCCAGTTCGAGCTGTACAAGGCCGAGCAGGAAAAGTCGGTGGACGTGGAAGTGACCAGTGCCTTCGCATTGAGCACAGAACAGCAAGACAAACTCGCCAAGGTTCTCAACGCACGGCTCAGTCGAGAAGTGCGTCTGCATGTGACGGAAGACGCCACCCTCATCGGTGGTGTGGTTATCCGCGCAGGCGACCTGGTTATCGATGGCTCGGTTCGCGGCAAAATCGCGAAGCTGGCCGAAGCGTTGAAATCTTGAGTTTGAAGGGGCAGCAGAGCAATGCAGCAACTCAATCCTTCCGAAATTAGTGAAATCATCAAGGGGCGTATCGAGAAACTCGACGTCTCTTCCCAAGCCCGCAACGAAGGTACCGTGGTATCCGTTTCCGACGGTATCGTGCGTATCTACGGTCTGGCCGACGTTATGTACGGCGAAATGATCGAGTTCCCGGGTGGTGTCTACGGTATGGCGCTGAACCTGGAGCAAGACTCCGTTGGTGCCGTTGTGCTGGGTGCTTACACCAGCCTCGCCGAAGGCATGAGCGCCAAGTGCACCGGCCGCATCCTGGAAGTCCCGGTTGGTCCGGAACTGCTGGGTCGCGTAGTTGATGCCCTGGGTAACCCGATCGACGGCAAAGGCCCGATCAATGCTCAGGCCACCGACGCCGTTGAAAAAGTTGCACCGGGCGTGATCTGGCGTAAGTCGGTCGACCAGCCGGTACAGACCGGTTACAAGTCGGTTGACGCCATGATCCCGGTAGGCCGTGGCCAGCGTGAGCTGATCATCGGTGACCGTCAGATCGGTAAGACCGCTCTGGCCGTCGACGCCATCATCAACCAGAAGAACAGCGGCATCCGCTGCGTCTACGTGGCTATCGGTCAGAAGCAATCGACCATCGCCAACGTGGTGCGCAAGCTGGAAGAAGCTGGCGCCCTGGCCAACACCATCGTTGTCGCCGCGTCCGCGTCCGAGTCGGCTGCCCTGCAGTTCCTCGCTCCGTACGCCGGTTGCACCATGGGCGAATACTTCCGCGACCGCGGTGAAGACGCTCTGATCGTGTACGACGACCTGTCCAAGCAGGCCGTTGCCTACCGCCAGATCTCCCTGCTGCTGCGCCGTCCGCCGGGCCGCGAAGCCTACCCGGGCGACGTGTTCTATCTCCACAGCCGTCTGCTGGAGCGCGCTTCCCGCGTTTCCGAAGAGTACGTCGAGAAGTTCACCAACGGTGCCGTGAAGGGCAAGACCGGTTCCCTGACCGCTCTGCCGATCATCGAAACCCAGGCTGGCGACGTTTCCGCGTTCGTTCCGACCAACGTGATCTCGATCACCGACGGTCAGATCTTCCTGGAATCGGCCATGTTCAACTCGGGTATCCGTCCGGCCGTCAACGCCGGTATCTCGGTATCCCGCGTGGGTGGTGCTGCTCAGACCAAGATCATCAAGAAGCTGTCCGGTGGTATCCGTACCGCTCTGGCTCAGTACCGTGAACTGGCGGCCTTCGCCCAGTTCGCTTCTGACCTGGACGAGGCTACCCGCAAGCAGCTGGATCACGGTCAGCGCGTTACCGAGCTGATGAAGCAGAAGCAGTACGCGCCGATGTCCATCGCCGACATGTCGGTGAGCCTGTATGCCGCCGAGCGTGGTTTCCTGGCCGACGTCGAAGTCGCCAAGATCATCAGCTTCGAGCAGGCCCTGATCGCCTACTTCAACCGTGAGAACGCCGCGCTGATGGCGAAGATCAACGAGAAGGGCGACTTCAATGACGACATCGATGGCCAGCTGAAAGCCGGTATCGAGAAGTTCAAGGCCACCCAAACCTGGTAAGCCGCAGTGGGGGCCTGTGGCCCCCGCTTGCTAACCTGATAGGTGTTACATGGCAGGCGCAAAAGAGATTCGCAGCAAGATTGCGAGCATCAAAAGCACGCAGAAGATCACCAGCGCCATGGAAAAGGTGGCGACCAGCAAAATGCGCAGAGCTCAACAGCGCATGGCTGCCAGTCGTCCCTACGCGGAGCGTATCCGCCAGGTGATTGGTCATCTGGCCAACGCCAACCCGGAATATCGTCACCCGTTCATGATCGAGCGTGAAGTCAAGCGCGTCGGTTACGTGGTGGTGAGTTCGGACCGTGGTCTGTGCGGTGGTCTGAATACCAACCTGTTCAAGGCTCTGGTCAAGGACATGGCGAGCAATCGCGAGCAAGGCGTAGAGGTTGATCTCTGCGTGATTGGCAGCAAGGGTGCGGCATTCTTCCGCAACTTTGGTGGCAATGTCGTTGCTGCGATCAGCCACCTGGGCGAAGAACCGTCGATCAACGATCTGATTGGTTCCGTCAAGGTCATGCTCGATGCTTACCTGGAAGGTCGCATTGATCGTCTGTCCGTGGTCTCGAACAAGTTCGTCAATACCATGACGCAAAAGCCGACAGTGGAGCAGCTCGTTCCCCTGGTGGCGACTCCGGATGAAGGTCTCAAGCACCACTGGGACTACCTGTACGAACCCGACGCTAAACAGCTGCTCGACGGCTTGATGGTGCGTTATGTGGAGTCGCAGGTGTACCAGGCGGTGGTCGAGAATGCTGCTGCTGAACAGGCAGCACGGATGATCGCGATGAAGAACGCCACCGATAACGCTGGCGATCTGATCAAAGACCTGCAGCTGATTTACAACAAGGCGCGTCAGGCAGCGATCACCCAGGAAATTTCGGAAATCGTCGGCGGCGCTGCCGCGGTTTAAGAACGGTTCAAATATTCAGAGGAACCAAAGATGAGTAGCGGACGTATCGTTCAAATCATCGGCGCCGTTATCGACGTGGAATTCCCGCGTGATCAAGTGCCGAGTGTTTATGAAGCGCTGAAAGTAGTTGGCGCCGAAACCACCCTGGAAGTTCAGCAGCAGCTGGGCGACGGTGTGGTACGTTCCATCGCCATGGGCTCGACCGAAGGTCTGAAGCGTGGTCTGGACGTCACCCGTACTGGCAAGGCCATCTCCGTACCGGTCGGTAAAGCGACCCTGGGCCGGATCATGGACGTGCTGGGCAACCCGATCGACGAAGCTGGCCCGATCGGCGAAGAAGAGCAGTGGGAAATCCACCGCGCTGCGCCGTCCTACGCCGAGCAAGCGGGCGGCAACGACCTGCTGGAAACCGGTATCAAGGTAATCGACCTGGTCTGCCCGTTCGCCAAGGGCGGTAAGGTCGGTCTGTTCGGTGGTGCCGGCGTCGGCAAGACCGTGAACATGATGGAACTGATCCGTAACATCGCCATGGAACACAGCGGTTATTCCGTGTTCGCTGGTGTGGGTGAGCGTACTCGTGAGGGTAACGACTTCTACCACGAGATGAAGGACTCCAACGTTCTCGACAAAGTAGCCCTGGTCTACGGCCAGATGAACGAGCCGCCAGGCAACCGTCTGCGCGTGGCACTGACCGGCCTGACCATGGCCGAGAAGTTCCGTGACGAAGGTCGTGACGTTCTGCTGTTCGTCGACAACATCTACCGTTACACCCTCGCCGGTACCGAAGTATCCGCACTGCTGGGCCGTATGCCTTCCGCTGTAGGTTACCAGCCGACTCTGGCCGAAGAGATGGGCGTTCTGCAGGAGCGTATTACCTCCACCAAGAACGGCTCGATCACCTCGGTACAGGCCGTATACGTACCCGCGGACGACCTGACCGACCCGAGCCCGGCGACCACCTTCGCCCACTTGGACGCCACCGTCGTACTGTCGCGTGACATCGCCTCCCTGGGTATCTACCCGGCCGTGGACCCGCTGGACTCCACCTCCCGTCAGCTCGATCCGCTGGTGGTTGGTCAGGAGCACTACGAGACCGCACGTGGCGTTCAGTACGTTCTGCAGCGTTACAAGGAACTGAAGGACATCATCGCGATCCTCGGTATGGACGAGCTGTCCGAAGCGGACAAGCAACTGGTAGCCCGTGCTCGTAAGATCCAGCGCTTCCTGTCCCAGCCGTTCTTCGTGGCTGAAGTGTTCACCGGCTCCCCGGGCAAGTACGTTTCCCTGAAGGACACCATCGCTGGTTTCAGCGGCATCCTGAAAGGTGACTACGATCACCTGCCGGAGCAGGCGTTCTACATGGTTGGCAGCATCGAAGAAGCCATCGAGAAAGCCAAGAAACTGTAATCCCCTGTGCGCCCGGCAACGGGCGCTCGTGAGGCAAGCGTATGGCCATTACTGTCCATTGCGACATCGTCAGTGCCGAAGCGGAGATCTTCTCCGGTCTGGTCGAGATGGTGATCGCGCACGGCAACCTGGGCGATCTCGGTATCGCTCCGGGCCACGCCCCGCTGATCACCGACCTGAAGCCGGGCCCCATCCGCCTGGTCAAGCAGGGTGGCGAGCATGAGGTGTTCTACATCTCCGGTGGTTTCCTCGAAGTGCAGCCGAACATGGTGAAGGTCCTGGCCGACACCGTGACTCGTGCCGGCGACATCGACGAAGCTGCTGCTCAGGAGGCCCTCAAGGCCGCCGAGAAAGCGCTCAACGAGAAAGGCTCGGAATTCAACTATGGTTCCGCCGCCGCTCACCTGGCCGAAGTCGCAGCCCAGCTGCGTACCGTCCAGCAGATGCGCAAGAAGTACTGAGGCTCGTCCTCCGGCTTCCAGCGTCAGCGAGTAAAAGGGTAGCCTTGGCTACCCTTTTTCTTTTCTGTCGGAATATATGTCCCTCTCCCTCCGGGAGAAGGGCTAGGGGCGAGGGAGTGAGCTCCCTTGTCTATCGGCGGCCTTCCATGGGCTCGCACTCGGGCAATACAGTTACAGGATCTGCCTCTATGTCCCTCGATATCGTCATTCTCGCCGCCGGCCAGGGCACCCGTATGCGTTCGGCCCTGCCCAAGGTCCTGCACCCGGTGGCCGGCAAGCCCATGCTCGGCCACGTCATCGACACTGCCCGCCAGCTGTCGCCCCGCAAGATCCATGTGGTGATCGGCCATGGCGCTGAACGGGTCCGCGAGCGCCTGGCGGCTGACGATATCAACTTCGTGCTGCAGGCCGAGCAGCTGGGCACTGGCCATGCCGTAGCGCAGGCCGTGCCGGGCATCGATGCAGAGCGTGTCCTGGTGCTCTATGGCGATGTGCCCCTGATCCAGGCCGATACCCTGCGTCGTCTCCTGGAGCGCTCCAGCGTGGATCAGGCGGCGCTGCTCAGCGTGGTCATGCAGGACCCCACCGGCTACGGGCGCATCCTGCGCGATGAGTCTGGGCGCGTGCTCGGCATCGTCGAGCAGAAGGACGCCACGCCGGAACAGCGGGCGATCAAGGAAGGCAACACCGGTATCTTCGCCCTGCCGGGCAAGCGCCTGGGCGATTGGCTGAGCCGGTTGTCCAACAACAACGCCCAGGGCGAGTACTACCTGACCGACGTGGTGGCGCTGGCGGTGGCGGACGGTATCCCGGTGGTCACTGAACACCCGCAGGACGAACTGGAAGTGCTGGGCGCCAACGACCGCATCCAGCTGGCGCAGCTCGAATGCCATTACCAGCAACGCATGGCCCGTCAGCTGATGGCCCAGGGCGTGACCTTGCTCGACCCTCATCGTTTCGATGTACGTGGTGAAGTGACTGTAGGCCGCGACGTGACCATCGACATCAATGTGATCCTCGAAGGCAAGGTGGTCATCGAGGACGATGTGCAGATCGGTCCGAACTGCGTGATCAAGGATTCCATCCTGCGTCGCGGCGCCATCGTCAAAGCCAACAGCCACCTGGAAGGTGCCGAAGTGGGCGAGGGAGCCGACTGCGGTCCATTCGCCCGCCTGCGCCCAGGTGCCAAGCTGGGCGCCAAGGCTCATGTCGGCAACTTCGTCGAGCTGAAGAACGCGGTGCTGGGCGAGGGCGCCAAGGCTGGCCATCTGGCTTACCTGGGCGACGCCGAGATTGGCGCACGGACCAACATCGGTGCCGGCACCATCACCTGCAACTACGACGGTGCCAACAAGCATAAGACGGTGATGGGTGAAGACGTGTTTATCGGCTCCAACAGCTCCATCGTCGCCCCCGTGACCCTGGGCAATGGCGCCACCACCGGTGCCGGCTCCACCGTGACCCAGGATGTACCGGCTGCGGCCCTGGCCGTGGGCCGTGCCAAGCAGCGCAATATCGAAGGCTGGAAGCGCCCGCAGAAGACGCCGAAGTAACAGGCCTGCCATTGTGCTGAAAGGCGGCTCAGGCCGCCTTTCGTCAATCTGGCGCTTGACCTGACGCTTTCGTTAGGTTTTGATTCGCGCACTTATCTTTCGAATCGAAACTTAAATGTCGAAACGCAACACGCCCCAGCGCCGCCACGCGATCCTGGCCTTGCTCAACGAGCAGGGCGAGGTGGTCGTGGATGCCCTGGCGCAGCATTTCGCCACCTCCGAAGTTACGATCCGAAAGGATCTGGCCGAACTGGAGAAGAACGGCCTGCTGCTGCGCCGCTACGGCGGTGCCGTGCCCATGCCGCAGGAGCTGATCGGCGAGCCGGCCCAGCCCATTTCCCGGCAAAAGCAGGCCATTGCCCGCGCAGCGGTCGGCCTGATCCGCGAGCACGCGCGCATCATCATCGACAGCGGCAGCACCACTGCGGCGATGATTCCGCAGCTCGGCCACAAGCCCGGCCTGGTGGTGATGACCAACTCGCTGAACGTGGCCAACGCACTGCGCGATATCGAGCACGAACCGGTGCTGCTGATGACCGGCGGCACCTGGGACCCGCACTCGGAGTCCTTCCAGGGCCAGGTCGCCGAGCAGGTGCTGCGCTCCTATGACTTCGACCAGCTGTTCATCGGTGCCGATGGCATCGACCTGGAGCGCGGCACTACCACCTTCAACGAGCTGCTCGGTCTGTCCCGGGTCATGGCCGAAGTGGCCCGCGAGGTCATCGTCATGGTCGAGAGCGACAAGGTCGGCCGCCGTATTCCCAACCTGGAGCTGCCCTGGAGCAGCGTCCATACCCTGATCACCGACGACCGCCTGGATAGCCGGGTGGCCGAACAGATACGTGCGCGTGGGGTCCAGCTGATCCTCGCCGCCGCTTCCTGAGGAGAACCCCTATGTGTGGCATCGTTGGCGCCGTCGCCGAACGCAACATCACTCCGATCCTGGTCGAAGGCCTCAAGCGCCTGGAGTACCGCGGCTATGATAGCGCCGGCGTGGCGGTTTTCACCCAGGCCGGCGAGCTTCAGCGCCGTCGCCGCGTCGGCAAGGTCGCCGAGCTGGAACAGGCCCTGGCCGCTGAGCCGCTGACCGGTAACCTGGGCATCGCCCACACTCGCTGGGCCACCCACGGCGCGCCGAGCGAGCGCAATGCCCACCCGCATTTCTCCGGGGAAGAATTGGCCGTGGTGCACAACGGCATCATCGAGAACCACGAGGAGCTGCGCGAGCGCCTCAAGGGCCTCGGCTACGTCTTCACCTCCGACACCGACACCGAGACCATCGTCCACCTGCTGCAGCACAAGCTGCAGCAGCTCGGCGACCTCACCGCCGCGCTCAAGGCCGCTATTCCCGAGCTGCACGGCGCCTATGGCCTGGCCGTGATCAGCGCCAAGCAGCCGGACCGCATCCTCGCTGCCCGCAGCGGTAGCCCGTTGGTGATCGGCCTGGGCCTGGGCGAGAACTTCCTCGCCTCCGACCAGCTCGCCCTGCGTCAGGTCACCGACCGCTTCATGTATCTGGAGGAGGGCGATATCGCCGAGATCCGTCGCGACAGCGTGCAGATCTGGGACGTCGCCGGCCAGCCGGTGCAGCGTGAATCGGTGCAGTACCACGAGGGCGCCGAGGCCGCCGACAAGGGCGAGTACCGCCACTTCATGCTCAAGGAAATCCACGAGCAGCCCAAGGTCGTGCAGCGCACCCTGGAAGGCCGCCTGGGCGGCGACCACGTGCTGGTCCAGGCGTTCGGCCCGCAGGCCGCCGAACTGTTCGCCAAGGTGCGCAACGTGCAGATCGTCGCGTGCGGTACCAGCTACCACGCCGGCATGGTCGCCCGTTACTGGCTGGAAGCGCTGACCGGTATTCCCTGCCAGATCGAAGTGGCCAGCGAGTTCCGCTACCGTCAGGTGGCCGTGCAGCCGGACAGCCTGTTCATCACCATCTCCCAGTCCGGCGAGACTGCCGACACCCTGGCCGCCCTGCGCAACGCCAAGCAAGCCGGCTACCTGGCCAGCCTGACCATCTGCAACGTTGGCACCAGCTCCCTGGTGCGCGAGTCTGACCTGTGCCTGCTGACCCAGGCCGGCCCGGAAATCGGCGTAGCCTCGACCAAGGCCTTCACCACCCAGCTGGTCTCCCTGCTGCTGCTGACGTTGGCCCTCGGTCAGGTGCGCGGCACCCTGCATGCCGGTGTCGCCGCCGAGCTGGTGGAAGAACTGCGTCGCCTGCCGACTCGCCTGGGCGAGGCGCTGGCCATGGACAAGACCGTGGAGAAGGTCGCCGAACTGTTCGCCGAGAAGCACCACACCCTGTTCCTCGGTCGCGGCGCCCAGTACCCGGTGGCCATGGAAGGCGCGCTCAAGCTCAAGGAAATCTCCTACATCCACGCCGAAGCCTACCCGGCCGGCGAGCTCAAGCACGGCCCGCTGGCCCTGGTCGACGCCGATATGCCGGTGGTCACAGTCGCGCCGAACAACGAGCTGCTGGAAAAACTCAAGTCCAACCTGCAGGAAGTCCGCGCCCGTGGCGGCCAGCTGATCGTCTTCGCTGACGGCGCCGCCGGCCTGGGCAATGGCGAAGGCACGCACGTCATCAATATGCCGCACATCCACGATGTGCTGGCACCGATCCTCTACACCGTGCCGCTGCAGCTGCTGTCTTACTACGTGGCCGTGCTCAAGGGCACCGACGTGGACCAGCCGCGCAACCTGGCGAAGTCGGTGACGGTGGAGTAAGCCGAGGGTGAATGTGAGGGAGTGAGAAAAACCAGGGACGGTTAGCGCGATAAAGCCGGGATGCAGTGGTACGGGACGGGCTATATCAGGACGGGGCTTGTAAATGTGTTGCCAGGATGGAAATGGAGGCGGCCCGATCAGATCAGGCCGTCACCGAGGTCGAGTTTCCCCTGGTCGCGGTCGAACCGACGGTCCTGGACCCGCTTCAGCAACTTATAGATGGCGTTCTCGGTGAGGTTGTATTCCACCGCGAGGGCGTGGTGGTTGTTCCCTCGGAACTTGGAGAGGATCTCCAGATCACGCTGGGTCAGCTTGAACCGGTGATCCTTAGGGATGCAGATGGTGGAGCCGGCCCAGGCCTGCGATAGGTGATCGGCGGCGGCAGCACCGGCCTGGATAGCAATGGCCGGCGCGACTCCGTGCTCCTCCACCACTTTGGCGATGTGGTCGGCGATATCGCTCAGCAGCTCGTGCCGCTTCTCGGCCATGGCAGACATCAGACTTCTCTCCTCGCGACAGCGATCGCACTGAGTGTTTCCACAAGCAGCTTCAGGATTGGACGTTGCCGCTGCCACCCTTTCGGTAGCTGTTCCAAACCCGCCACCATTTCTGGCCCTGTCACCCCCAGCTCCTGGCACAGCGTTTCCACTTGTTCTAGGAGCCCGCGTTTCTGCTGCTCGACGTGCAGAGCCGCCAGCACTGCCTTGAATTGTTCGGGCTTCTTCAGCCAGGCCACCTTCGGGATACCGAACATCTGCTTGGCGATCGAATCGGCATAGCTCCAGGACAATTTCATTTCAGCCAGCTGCGCCTCGATAACCTCGATCTCGCCGGGGAGCTGATTGAAGTTGTGCGGCTTGCCCTTGGTGCGCTTGCTGGGCTGCGGTTTGAAGCCGAGGCGCTCGAACTCGCGCAGCACCGCGCCGGCCTGGCGCTCGTTCAGCTCCTTGGCCGAGCGAACACCAGCGACCCGAGCCAAAAGCCCTCTATATATGTCGTCGTCCATCGCCAGCTGCTGCCGGGCGATGTGGATCTTGCTGAGCGTGCCTTTATTAACAGCCATGGCCACCTCAGGCTCGGAATTGAACGTGGTACTGCCTGGCGATCGCCCGGCAGCGTGGAAGCGGGATCTGCAGGTTGCGAGCGATCACACGCGGCGAGCCGCCCAGCGCGGCCTCGATGATGATCTTCACCGCCAAGCGCTCATCGCTCTGCTCAGCCTCTACAGGCTCAACCGGCGTGGGCTCCTGCAGGAGTACTTCAGGCTGATTTGCGGCCGTCTCAACCGCCTGTGCAGACTGCTCTGGCGCCGAGACCGCCTTGCCTGCAGGCTTGGCTCTGAGCGGCTGAACCTCCGCTGGCGCTTGCTGGGCGGGGTGAATCGACTTGGAGCGCCATGGGCTGCTGTCTACAGGCCGGCGGAGGTTGTCGAACGCCATGATCTGGCCGCCATTGGCCAGGAAGGCTTCAATCTGCGCATCCAGCTCGGCCTGGCGCTCCTGGGCCTTCGTCATGTCCCTTGAGGGGGCATCGGGGAAGATGGGGTGTCCCATGGCTACACCTCCCTGCCGACAATCAGCCACCGGCTCATGCCCGGCTTGTCGCCGGGCTTGAGGTCGATTCGCTCAACGTGATCGAGCTGGTTGCCGAACAGCTTGGCGCCCAGGTGGCGTACTGCCTCGTCCTCGGCGTGGCTGCAGCTGGCGCGCAGACCGCGCACAGTATTGGTCTGGTAGGAACCAGTGACGTATTGCACGGTGCATTCAACAGAGCTGACCACGGCTACTCCTCCTCATCGCTCGGCGCGGTGCGCTCGATGGACAGGGGAAACTTCTCGATCCACTCCAGGCCGATGGTCAGTCCGATTCGGAAGCCTTTCAGCGCCTCGCCGGACAGAACCAGAGGTTCGTCGCCACCGGTATCCAGCCTGACCTCGGTGTCCTTCGGGGTATCCAGTACCGAACGGAAGTTCTTCACCTTGTGGGCATGCCACTTAATAAGGCCCTGGGCGATTTCCTGAAGCTTCTCTCGGCCAGCACTGGCCTCGATCTGCTCCAGAAAGTCCTCCAGCATCTCTTCCAGGTCGGCCTTCTCCTTGTTGGCATTCGCCAACTGGTCGCCGCCGTCGAACGGCCCTCCGACCAAAGACCAAGCGCTGGCATAGACCTGGGCCTGCTCCATTAGGGTTTCGATAGTGATCTTTCCCATGGTCACACCGCCGCGATATTCAGGTTGATGGGCTGGTACTGGTCGGTCTGGCCGATGCGTTGGTAGACGCGGATGTAGACGGCGGTCCCGTTGACCTGGATGGAGTCCTTCAAGGCCTCCATGGCGCGCTTCCAGTCCGGATCATCGATCTCGACGCGCAGCAGGCTGAGCACGTCGCCGGTCTTGATCTGGCCCTGGCGGTTGGCTCGGAAGGCGCGATCGACCAGCACGCGCAGGTGGTTGTTGGCGCCTTCACTCCACTTGCGGATGCACTGGTCGATCAGCTCCTTGGCCGCGAGGATCTCCTCGGTGAAGGTGATCCGCTCGGCCATCGCGCGCTCGATCTTGAACTGGCCGTCGTAGGTGGTGATGGAGGCGTTGCCCTTCTTGCCGCCGATAGTCACGCCGTAGCGTTCGTTGGAGATGGCGATCAGGTCTTCGATATCGGCCAGGGCCTTGGTCTTGAACGCAGCTAGAGCCTTGTTGATGTCCAGTGCGATGCTGGAAAGATCACGCGCGACGCCGTCACGCAGCTTGTCGTGCTCGCGCACCTGGTGCTCGGGCACCAGGTGGCCAACAGCGTTCATCACGAACCCGGCCGGGGTCGCCGCCGGTGCTTGTTGGGTGTCAGCCATGGGTTTCTTCCTCCAGGATCAGGTCGGCGGAGCGAACGCGGTGGTCGTAGTCGGCCAGGAGCACACGCAGGTGCTGCATGGCCTCGCCCCAGAACAGGGTCGGGTTCTCGCTGTTCGCGGCATCACGAAGCACGGCCAGGGCGTGCTCGACTTCAGAGGCATGGGGCACATCGGCCTCTTGGTGGGCCAGGGTCTCGGTGATCCGGACGCTGAGCTGCTGGGCGCCGATGCTGGTGCAGCGGCCGACGAACACCTTGGCGTCACGCAGCAGGGTTTCCAGGCGCAGCACTTGCGCGGACTTGAGCATGCTGTTCATCAGTGAACGCTCCCAACCGGCTTGCGGTTGCGCTTGTAGGCTTGGGTGAACTGCTCGACCTTGCTCATGACCAGGACCACATCGCCCGCGAGGTTGGCCTCGCACAGCACTGCCAGATCGGCGCAGAGCTGGACGGTGCTGACGGTCAGCGTACGCAGCTGCAACATGGCGCGGTTGTAGCGATCATCAGCACGCTGCAGGGCCTCCTGCAGTTCCTGGATGGTTTCGAGGTCGCTCATGCCCCTTGCTCCTGCAGAACGGAGTGCCAGACCACGTCGATCCCGCGGATAGTCGCGGTACGGCGGGCGATGCGGCCGCCGGTTCCGGCCTTGGTGCGAACCGAGCGGATCTCATGAGCGAAGGCGCGGGCCAGCAGCTCGGCCTGCTCCTCCTCGATCACCAGGCAGTTGTCCGGGAAGTCGGCGCCGACCACGGTGATGCCCTTGGCGCGCATGTCGCGGGTCAGCTGGTTGAAGCGCTCCAGGCCTGGCAGAAAGGTGTCTGCCAGGATGCTGAGCGGAGCCTTGGCGATCGGCGCCGAGGAGCCGACCAGTTGCAGATAGGCAACTTGGGCCATGTCACACCTCCTGGACTACGCCGGCAGTGACCAGAGGCTCACCGACGCGCGCGGCGAGGTTCATCGCGGCAACCACCAGGTTGCCGATGGCCAGCGGGTACAGCAGGCTGCGCTGGGAGTCGCGGCCGGCATTGGACAGGCGCTCGGCGATGGCCTGCACGCCGCTGGGGTCAATGACGTCCTCCAGGCGCTTGTTGACCCGAGCCAGGCGGAACTGCAGGAACTCTTCCAGGCGCGCAGCGGTGACCGGCTTCAGCTCAGCGACCTCGATGCGCTGCACCACCTCGCGGACCTCGGCATTGCGCTCGCTGAGCTTCACCATCAGCTCGGTCTGGCCGATTAGGATGATGCTGATCAACTTGGTGAAGCCCGACTCCAGCTCGCGCAGGCGCTTCAGGTGCTTGAGCGTCGAGGTAGGCATGCTGTGGGCCTCTTCGATGATCAGCACGTGGCGGAAGCCGCTCTCATAGCTGTTCTTCAGCGCGCGGTGCATCTGGCGGAAGCGCGCTTCGGGGTTGGACTTCGGCCGCTCCAGGGGCGCAACGGTGTCGACGATGGCATCGGCGATGTGGGCGGTGCGCAGCGCCTTGCCTTTCTCGCCCTTGTCCTCCATGGCGATCACGTAGGGCTCGATGACCAGGACCGGCGCACCCTCGGCGGCCAGGCGGTTGATCAGGTCGCGGCGCAGCGTGGACTTGCCCGCGCCGGACTCGCCGACCACCGCCAGGAAGCCATCGTGGCGCGCCACCTGGTACATCGACTCGCGGATGTAGCGGATGTCGGGACTGACATACATGTCGTCGGCCGACTGCAGGTCATCGAAGGGGTCGCGGAAAATCTCGAAGGCCCGCTTGGTTTCTGGCAGCAGCACCTGTTTGCGCAGTAGCATGGGTTCGCACTCCTGGTCGTCTTTGGCTTTTTTGGTTGGGTGTGCAGGGGTCGGGGTGTTGGCGCACTCCGGCTCCGCTTCTTCAAAGGCGGTGTTCACCGCCACTTCATCCGCGCCGTGCTCCTTCAAGAACGCCCCGATGCGGGCGCGCAGATCGGCTTGATCCAGAGTCCGCGGCCACTGCTGGTGGTTGATCAGCAGGGAGATGGCGGACGAACTGATCTTCAGGTGTTTGGCCAACGTGATTTGCCGCTGACCGATATCCTCCAGGGTGGGTTTTAGCTTCAGCATCATTCACCTCCAACCACGCGCAGACCGGGGCGCGCGGGCTTGTTGAGGGTGGCGGCGATGGTGTCGAGTTCGGCCTCTGGCACGCCATCCGGGTAGTTGGTTTTCAGCCAGGCCAGCGAGTCTGCCGACCAGTTCTTGACCTTGCCGCGCAGCGCCTTGGCAGCAGCGACATGGGACATCGGGGGGAGTTCGATGGTGGGTACCACCAGGTCGTGCTGCGTGCCGCGGCGAGGCATGAAGGTCGGCAGCTCGGCTTCGTCCATCTGCTTGTACGGCTGCAGCTGGCCACCGAACGGGATCTGCTTGGCCTTGCGGGCCGCGTCGACTTCCTCCTGGGTCTCGGCGCCCATGGCCAGCTTCGCCGCCTCCTTGCGGGCCGTCTGCGCCGGGGTATCTGCCTGGCGCTTGAAGGCCTGGCCGATCACCGGAGCATTGATCTCGAAGCCCATCTCGTTGCGCTTCACCTCGGGCACCACGTAGAACACCTCGTGCCCGGCTGCGTCGGTGGCCACCACCTGGGCGGCGTCGCTGGCCCAGGGGTTGCGGGTCAGCATCAGGCGATCGCCAACCATCACGTTCGGCACCATCGACACGTCGTACTCGTTGCCCTGGAAGGAAACGCGCAGCTTGGTGTTGACCTTGCGGCTCTCCGGCTCGGCCACTGCCAGCTGGCGGCAGATCTCCACGCTCGGCACCTTGACCAGCTGCTCCTGGCGAATGGTCAGCCAGGCAGCGGTGCGGCTCTTGCCGTGGCGGCTGTGAATGGCGGTGGCGTTGAACCACTCCCTCCAGCGCTTGGCCAGGGCGTTCAGCTCTGCCAGGTCTGCGACCGGCTGGAAGCGCAGACCAGCCTCGAACTTGCGCTCGATGATGTTCCGCGCGTTCTCCACCTGGCCGGTGACGCGTGCAGCGCCGGGGGCGTGAACGATCATCTGGATGCCCAGCGAGCGGCACAGGTTGCGGGCCATGGCCGAGGTGTTCGCCGAGCCGGGGTCCATCATCAGGATCTCCGGCCGGCCGTGCATCACGTCGGCGCCGCCGCGCTCCTGCATCGCGTTGATCAGCACCGAGCAGAGGTTCTCCCCGCTCTCGGCGCCCATCACGTATTCGAGGTAGATCCAGCCGGCCGAGTGCGAGGTGATCTCGTAGGACCAGACGCGATCGGCAGCGATGCGCGCCAGGTTCTTCGGCTTGTTCTTGTAGAACTGATCGTGGTCCATCACCTGCAGGCCGTTGGCGCGTGGGTCCGTGCCGTGCTTGAGGTAGTACAGAACGCACAGCGAGGCGTCGATCTGCCAGACGTGGTTCGGGTGCAGGCTGGCCAGCTCGGTCACCGGTGCTGGGGCCAGCAGCTGGTCAGGGTGCAGCTTGTAGCTGCGCAGAGCGCGGCCGATGGCGCTGAGCGACATGGGGCGCAGTTCACCCGTGCCCTTGTCGACAGCCTCGGCGCGGATCATGCCACTGGCGCGCAGTGCGTCTACGGCATCACCCAGGGAATACAGCCGCTTCTCGTTGTGGCGAGCGGACTCCATGAGGGCGGCGCTGATGGTCAGCGCCTCCTCGCGGGTCAAATCGCTGGAGCCAGCATCGGAGCGGCGCTTGCGAGTGGTGGTGGCCACGGAGACCTCCTCCAGTTTCCTGTAAATGGTGGCGAGGGACAGACCCAGCTCCTGCGCCGCGGCCTGGCACAGCGCAGTGCGGCGGCCCTTGCCCTCGCGCTGGAGCGCGCGGGCAAGGTCGACGAGTCGCTGGGTGATCACGGCGCTCATGAATCAGGCGTCTCCCTGTCCGTTCAGCCAGGGGAACTGCTCGATGCCTGAGCCGGCATCCACCTCGGGAAGGTGGAACTCGCTCTTGAGGGCCTGAAGCATCCGCTCCAGGTGCGCGACCAGGCCGGCCTTCCAGCTGGCGTGATCAGCACCGGTGGACTCACTGTGTTGCTGCAGCTTGGCGAAGCCCTCACGCAGCTTGCCGGTGATATCGGCCTCGGCCTCGAAGGCCAGCGCCGCCACCTCCTGGCGCAGCTGCTTGGCCTCCTGGTCCGGCGGCAGCACGATCACCAGAGGCTTTTTGGCCAGCTGGGCGGAGAGTTCGTCGATCTTGTCGTTCTTGCTGGCAGCCACCTGCTGCAGTGCCTTCTTGTCTTCCCGCGCCTCGCGCAGGGCCTTGCGCAGCTCCTTGACCGACATGGTGGCCACGTCGTCGAGGGTCAGCTCACCGGTCTGGCCGGTGAGTTCCAGCTCCTGAAGCTCACCGTCATCCAGGACGAGCATCTCGATGAGCTTCGATTGACTGCCGATCGCTTTGGTCAGAGCAGAGGATGCTGGCAGGGACGAGAACTTGATTGCCGCGGCGATAAACTTGGCCGCCACAAACCGCTCAATGCCCAGAGCCTCCAGCCGTGGCAGGAAGTTTCCATGCCCGCATGCGGTTTTGAGCACCTGCAGCCCGCGGCCGACTTCCAGGCAGGCCTCAACGCTGCGTCGCATGTTGGCGGCGATGTCGCGCTGGATCAGGTCGGGGTCCGTGCAGTCAGCCGGCAATTGGTAGCCGAGCTGCTCAGCAACCGCTCGCACCTGGCTATCTTGCTCGGCACTCAGCACGGCGACCTGGTTCTGCTGGGACAGAATTACCTCTGCGTCCAGCGGCGCGTCCGGTGCCAGTGCGACGCCCCCTTTCGATGCTTGGCGCGCCATCATGCAGCCCTCTTGTCGCCGGCCAGCATGGCCTTGAAGCGTTCCAGGGCCACGTCGCGGTTGCCGTTCGCCTCGATCAGCGCGTTGCGGAACTCGTCAGCGCCGCGGCGGCAGCCGTAGAAGTAGGCGTCGAACTCCAGGCTGCCCTGGGGGTAATTGCACACGGAGGGTTCATTCTCGATGCGCAGCTTCAGCGCGGCGCAAAGGCCGTCGATGTATACGGAGCTGTGGCGGTCGCCGCCACGCAGTAGCAAACGGGCCAGACTGCGGTAATCCATGTGGTACTCCTTGTTATCAGAGGCTGGCGCCGGCCAGCACTCGTTGGTTGATCTCATTGATGCGTGCCTGGGCATTGGCCATCTCGTTGGCATGGGCCTGGGCGATCTGCAACAGGGCAATTCCCGGCGCAAAGCGTCCGGTGTCCAGGCGAGTGGCGAGGCCGGCCTCGATCAAGGTGTCCATGCAGCGGGTGATGTTTGCCGGGCTCTCGTTCAGCGCCTTGGCCAGCTCTCCGTTGCTCAGCCCGTGCAGGCTCTGGCCCTTCAGGGCCTTCATGACGCGGAGCACTCGAAGGGCGCTCTCGCTGACGCGTGGGGTGGTCATGCTTGTCTCCCAGTGGGGTTGAAGTAGTCCTTCATCTCCGCCGCGACTGCGGCAGCGATGTCCTGCAATTCACCAACGGTCAGGTCGCGCAGCGGCTTGCCCAGGTCCATCACGCGCTGGGCGAACTTGATCTGCGTAGGGCCGTTCCATCCCTGCGTGTAGCCAGCGAATGGCTCCAGGGCTTCATGCACATCCATCACCTGGGCGAGGGTCTCCGGGCTCATGGCTGCTCTCCCAGCTCAAGCTGCGGATGGGCGTGTTGCTGCACGTTGCCGCGATGCCAGGCCAGGCTTTCCAAGCCAGCCTGCAGGGCGCCCAGCGTGGCTGGGGCGTCGGACGTGCCGTTGTAAAAGGCCAGCAGCGCGCCCATCGAGGTGGTCAGCACGGCTTGCAGTTCCTGCATGTCATGTGCGGTGCAGCTGCGACCGGTAGGGATATCCACCAGCAGCTTCCCGCCGGTAGAGGCCAGCCAGCGGCTGACCAGGTTGATGCCGCACACATGCTCGAAGGCGGGAATCAGCACAGCAGGCATGCGCCCCTCGCTGACCCACTTGTAGAGCGTCCAGTGGTTGGCCTGGCCCATACGCTCAGCGATGCGCTCGGCACTGAGGTTGTGCTTCTCCTTGGCGAACTCCAGAGACCATTCCAGGGCCTGGCAGCAGCTGCTTGGCTGGGCTGCTTTCCAATTGCGCTTGCTCATTGGAACTCCCCGAGACGCGAGCCAGAGCGGCCCGCCAAATAAATTCTTGTTTTGCTGCTGGGCAAAACCGTTACCAATTGGCCAGCATGGCGGTGTACATTCACGAGCGGAGCCACGGTCATGACCGATCAGGCAGGAACGCTGACGGCTCAGGTGAACGCCCTGTCTCAGGCATGGCTTCATCTGGCTGCAGCAGTTGAGAAGGCAGGCGTTGTTCGCCCTGGCCAGTTGCAAGCACCTCTGCGGGAGCTGCGCTGGGACGCGCCTTGGGATGCAGATGCGCGCGCCTTGCTGAGCTGGCTATGTGATCAGCTGGATGAGGCGAGCCAGGCTCGCGCTGTTGATCCAGGTGCTGGCAAACCAGCTTTCCGGCACCAATCAGCATCAGGCGATCGATCAGCTTCGCTTCGCCTTGTGTGGCCGCCGAGAACGAGCGGCACTGCAGGGTCTTCTCGCGGGCATCCTTGAGGTGCCAGGCGATGTCGACCGAGTTGCCAGGAGCCACGGCGATCAGCGCGTTGAGCGTCATGCGCCAGGCATCCAGCGGGTGCGGGATAAGGGTGATCTCCTCGATGGGGAGCTGCGGGTGGTTGTGCATGGTGGTGGCCCTCAAGCCGCAACCTGCTCGACGGAGAGCTTCATGCCGAGCTGGGTGGCGATGGTGTGGGAGGTGCCACGACGGCCTTTGAACTGGCCGTTGATCACCATGTAGACCTGGTGCCGGGTGTAGCCGTTGGCCTCGGCCCAAGCGGAGATGGCCACGCCAGCAGCGTGGAAGAGTTCTTTCACCTTTTCGCCGGAGTACGGCTTCTGGGTGGGAAGCGGATACGGGAGGTTCATGACGGCCTTCCTGTGTGTTGAGAGATTGCGAATCAAGCAACGCATGTACAGTGCGTTGGTGTGAATTGAGTATGGGTAGATATCTACCCATCGTCAAGGTGCTTATGGATAGAAAATTACCCATCGGAGAGCGGCTGCGAGAGGAGCGAGAGCGCCTGGGGGAGAACCAGACGGACTTTGCTGCGCTGGCGGGAGTGACTCGGAAAACCCTTTTTGGGTACGAGACAGCGGACCGGTCGCCGCCCGCAGATGCCCTGTCTGCTTGGGCTGAACACGGTCTTGATGTGAGCTATGTGGTTACGGGGCAGCGTGCGAATGTGGCGACATCGCCACATTTACCGCCAGACGAGCAGCTGTTGCTTGAGGCTTATCGCGGCATGTCTGCGCCTGCGCGCAAGGAGCTGCTCGCCACGTTGTTGACCGGCGGAAGCAACTCAAAAGCCAAGCCGAAGGCGGCCGCAGCAACTGAGGGAATCAAGGTTTCAGGGCGCGGCCATCGGGTCGCAGGCAGGGATTTCAACGAACGCAAGGAGTAGTTCGTGAGTGACATCGAAGTTGATGGAGATCGCAATCGGGTTGCTGGGCGGGACTACATCGAGGTGCATGTCTCGCCCGACCAGGACCCGCTTTCCCCTGAGCAGCGGCGGCGTCTGAATCGGCTGGTTACGGAGATCAGCACCGATTACGGCGTTGATCCGCGGTTGCTGTGGAAAGATGTCGTGCATACGCAGACAGGCGTCAGCAAGATCGACGACATCCCCCGCGAGAAGTTCTCCCTGGCAGAGCAGGCCCTGCTCGATCACGCCGCGCAGCTGCATGCCCAAGCCCATGCTAAAAGACTCACAGCCGAGGTCCTGGAGATTGCTAATCAGCGAGGCCTGTACCAGGAGCTGACACGCTTCTGCTCCCGCGAATTCGGTTCCACCATACTGAACAAACTCAGCCCTGATCAGCTGAAAAGCGCTCTTCGATTTGTGGAGGAGCGCTCTCAACCCCAAGGGCCTAATCAGCAGGCTGCTACGGCGCCTGTGGTCACCAGTTGGTGGGCGCAAATGGTTGAGCTATGGCAGCAGAAGCCGAGCCAGGCGGCGGTCCTGGTCGTGGTATCGGCAATCGTCGGAAGGCTCTTTCTGGGATAGCGCGCCGGATGGCGCAGGGAGGCAATCATGCGGTCTGTTCTGATCTTGGCGTTTGCATTACTGGTCGGCTGCGCGAGCACCGGCAACAACTTCAACGCGGACAATCTGGCGAAACTGGAACCGGGCATCACCACGGTCGCAGAAGCGAGTGAGTTGCTGGGCGCGAAGCCCACGCAGACCATCAATCGCTCGGATGGCAAGCGTGGTGTCGTCTGGCAGTACGTTAGTTCGACCGTTTTTTCTGGTACCGACATCAAGCAGGCGGTGCTGCTCTTTGATGAGCAGGGGCATTTCATTCGGATCGTCCAGACCGTCGACCAGTAAAGAAAGGTGCTCAGAGTGGCTGACTACACAGAACGATACGTCGCATTTATCGACATTCTCGGGTTTCGAGAGCACGTGAAGTCGATCGATACCCACCCCGAAAAGCTTGATCACCTACTCTCCATTCTCAAGGAGATTGCGACTAACTACACCGGCCTAAGCAGAAATGTGTCTGAAACTCAGGGTTTTGAGCACATGCTTAGGGTCACTGCATTTTCGGATAACGTGGTGATTTCAGGTCGACACGACAAAGCTGGGTTGCTCTTCGTGTTGGCTGTGTGCTCATCGCTGTCTGTGCGATTGCTGCAACAGGGTGTGCTTGCCCGTGGAGGAATTACGCAGGGCAAGCTGTTTCATTCGGAGGCAGTGGTTATCGGTGACGGGCTGATAAAGGCTTACGAACTGGAAAGCAAGACGGCTATTTACCCCAGGGTCATCATCGATCCAGCCATCAGGACACAGGCCATAGAGTTAGCCGCAGAAAACAACTTCGAACAGACGTACAAGCCATTCACAATTGTCCAGGATTTCGATGGTCTCTTCTTCCTGAATTACCTGGGGGTAACGGTTCTTCCGGAATACTCAAAGTCCTCTTCAGACCACTTCTTGGAAAAAGTGCGCCAGGAAATCATCGACGGATTAAACAAAGCCGGGTCTCTTGGGGTTAAGGCTAAGCTTGGTTGGATGGCAAGGTATCTCAACGAGCACGCCGAGATTCTGCAGATGGAGACGATCCCTCTTGAATGAGGGAAAGAAGGGCCAATGGCCCCTCTCTGGGGTTAGCGTCAAAGCAATTTCCCTCCCGCGAACTGCCCCACCTTCACCCGACCGGCCATAGGTACATTCTGGCATCCGTAGATCACCAGCCTGGCCTTGATGTCGGTCTCGGTACCGTCGAGGGTGAGCAGCGGTGTCTCCATGGGCCCGGCCACGCGTCGGGCATCCAGTGGAGTGGTCTCCAGGTAGCGGTCGGCGTCTTTCACGTAGTAGGCGGTGCCGCCTCGCACGAATCGGATGTCGAGCGAGACGCCGCTGACTCCGGCCAAGCCCTCTTGCTCCACCCAGGCCATGACTCGGGCCTTGTTGCCGCTGGCGATGTTGGCCAGGCTGATGGACTGCTCGAACGACAGGTACGAGCTGGCGCCGGTCGGCATGCCGCCCAGGTCGATCACCTGCAACTCGCCTGCAGCCGGGCTGGCCTCCTTCGAGAGCGTTGCCGTGGCGCCGGTCCAGGCCGAGGCCGTGAGGCTGAAGCCATCTGCAAGTGGACCGGTGGCATTGGCGGCGCCGTTCTTGGTGCCGCCTATGCCGGTGCAAAGCGGGTTGCTGGTGAGCCAGCCGGTCACGTTGGTGCTGGCGTTGTAGGGCGAGTCGAACAGCGGCAGCTCAAGCGCTGCGGGGTACAGATCGATCAGCTGACGGGCGATGTGCATGCCGATGATCATCGCGGCGATCGGCCCCGGATGGAGGCCGTCGTGGAACAGGCCAGGAAGCGGCAATCCCGCTGCCGCGTTGGCCGGATCGATCAGGTCTACCCAGGGGTCCGCAACTCGTACGCCGATCCGTGGGAAGTAACTCTTGATCCAGTCACGCAGCGCCAGGTGGTTGGCCAGTTGCTGCCCCGTCAGCGCGTTGGAACCACCGCGGGGCAGCTCGGCAACGATGATCGGGATCTTGCCGGCAGCCAGCTGCATGCGGATACCGGCCTCGATGTTGCGCTTGCTGGTCTCCAGGCTCAGGTTGGCGGCACCGCGATCATTGGTGCCGATCAGGTTGACGAAGACGCTGCCGCCATTGGCCAGGATGGTTGGCATGCGTGCAAGCCACATTGCTGAGGTATCGCCACCGTTTCCACCGTTGCGCGCGGCACTGACCCGGACCCGCCCGCCGCTGTAGCGACCAATCCAGCAGCCGTACCCGTAGGCCTCGGAGATCTCGTTCGGCGCGGCTCCGCTGTGGCAGTTGGCGGTACGGCTGTCACCGCTGATGTTCAGTACGCGGTCCAGCGGCACTGCAGACTGGACCGCCATCGCAAGGGCTGAGCGAATGGCCATCGCTATACCCCCTGCACGAATGCACGGCCAGTGGCCACGCAGAAGGCCCACAGGCCTGGGCTGCCGGCATCGACGATCACTTCTTCGCCGTACTGCACCAGGCGCCCATCACGGCTGGCGGGGCTGGGCTGGCTGCTGCTCTCCAGCAACAGCAGTTCTGCGCGCGACTTGCCTTGCACACGCAGGCCGGTGCCAACCGCGATCTGGCTGGCGGTGTAGACGTTGACCCAAGTCTTGGGGGGGATGGTGATATCGGGCATGGCTGCGGCTCTCTGGGCCTTGGTAGGAGGCCCCATGCTCTGCCGCTCAGGTCGATGTGTATTTTTGCCTCGTCAAAATTACTCCGCGCGCGGGTGAGGCGAAGCTGGCCGTGCGTCCCGTAGGAACCGGATCGGGATGAACAGCCACAGGCCACGGATGGCCACTCTCGCGGAGAAGCCCATGTCTCGCAGTTCGGATTACCGCCGGCGCATTCGCATGCCGCGCATGACCACCTGGACCATCATCACCTTCGCCCTGCTGCTGGGGCTGGCCGTCATCCGGCCGGAGCAGCTGCAGGTCGTGCTCTACAAGTCGGCGCTTGTCACCTTCGGTGCGGTGCTGGGCTACTGGATCGATCGGGGGCTGTTCACCGGTGCCGACCGTCCGCATGAATGCCCGAGCTGGCAAACGCTGGTCGCTGCCTGGATGCGCCGGGCAGTGATCACGCTGGCATGCATCCTCGGCCTCACCCTGGGGCTGTGACATGCGAGTCCTGATCGTTATCGGAGCCACATGCCTGCTCGGTGCCTGTCACCCTGCATTCGCCGCCAGCGATATCCCGGCCGGCGCCGAACAGCACCGCCGTGTCCTGGTGCGTGCCGCGCATGCTGAATGGGGGCTCGGCGCACCGGTGGCCACCCTGGCCGGCCAGGTCCACCAGGAGAGCCGCTGGCGCAGCCAGGCGCGCTCCCCGGCGGGCGCGTTGGGCATCGCCCAATTCATGCCGGCCACAGCCGACTGGATGGCCGACCTGTACCCCAGCAGCCTGGGACCCGCCCAGCCGTACAACCCTGGCTGGGCCCTGCGCGCCATGGTGACCTACGACCTCTGGCTGTATGACCGCAACCAGGCCGCCAGCGACTGTGACCGCTGGGCGTTCGTGCTCTCGGCCTACAACGGCGGCCAGGGCTGGGTGAACCGCGACCGCAAGCTGGCCTCGGCTAAAGGGGCCGACAAGCTGGCCTGGTTTGATTCCGTCGAGCGGCACAACGCCGGCCGCTCGGCTGCCAACTTCCGCGAGAACCGCCATTACCCGCGCGCCATCCTGTTGCGCTGGGAGCCCATGTACGCGGCTGCCGGCTGGGGCCCTGGCGTGTGTGCCGAGAGGTACCGCCGTGAAAGTGCCACTGCTCTGTCTGGCGATGAGCATCGCCACCACATCACCTGCCGCATGTTCCCTGAACTGGTTCGCTGCCAGCGAGCTGTACGCCTCGCCGCCGCACCCCGAACCGGCGCCGCGGCTGCACGCCCGCAGGCACAGGCGTAAGGGGCAGCGCCGATGAACTCCGTTATCCGTTGGCTTGCCGACAATGTCTGGTTGCTCCTTATGGCGCTCTTCGCGGCAGCACTAGCGATCAATGGCTTCGCCATGTACGAAAGCGGCCGCCGCACGGCCAAGGCTGAGGGAGAGTCCGCCCTGCAGAGCCTGCGCCTTGAGTACGCCGATCAGGCTCGCCGAGCTGCCCAGGAGAACCTGGTGCTCTACCGCCAGCAGGTGGAGCGCGCCAACCAGGCCGAGCAGCAGTACCTGGATGCCCAGGGCGAGATCGGCCAGCTGCAGCACCAACTCAACCAGGAGCGCATCGCTCATGTCTCGAATCAGTACCGCCCCGCGCCAGGCGCTGCGCCTGTGCCTGCTCCTCGCTTCGTTGTCACTTGTGGCTGGCTGCGCGACTTCAACGCCGCCCTTGGCGCCAGTGTGCCCGCCCCAGCCAGATGCCGAGCTGCCGCCGGGGCTGCGCCGGCAGCCTGGCCCGCCGCCGGCACTGACGCCGAACTACTGGAAAGCGGCGTCAGCGCGGCTGACATCCTGGCTCATGCCCGCGACTACGGCGCCTGGGCCCTCACCAACCTGGCACAGCTGAAAGCACTGCTGAAGCTGCACGACAAGGAATCGACCTGATGGATATGGACTTCGCGCTGCGCGCCGGCCAGTTCGCCTTCACCGCCCTGGTGGGCCTCTACTCGCTGATGGCGGCCAGGCGCTCCAGCTCGAAGGCCGAGGCCGAGCAACTGGCCACCCGCCTCACCGGGCAGGACAACCGCATCCTGGTGCTCGAGCAAAGCATGAAGCACCTCCCTGACAGCCAGCAGCTGACCGAGCTGGCAGGTGAACTCGCCGACCTGGCCGGTGACATGAAAGCGATCAAGGTTGAACTCGGGGCGGTGGCCAAAGCGCTCGACCCTTTGACCCGCAGCGTCGACCGCATCAATGACTACCTGCTGAACAACGCGAGGCCGTGATGAACCAACAACCCTTTGCCGACTATCTGCGCCAGGATCAGCGCCTGGTGGTGCTACGCATCCTCTCGGAGCTGCCGCAGTTCCGCTCCAACTCATCGGTGATGGCCAATCTCCTGGGCGAGTTCGGGCACCACCCGAGCCGCGACCAGGTCAAGACCGAGCTGTTCTGGCTGGGCGAGCAGAACCTCATCAAGGTCGAGGACATCGGTTCGGTCCTGGTGGTCACCCTGACCGAGCGCGGCGCCGACGTGGCGGCTGGTCGCGCCTCGGTACCGGGCGTCAGCAAGCCGAGGCCCTGACCATGGGCCGCAAGTCGAGCATCGACCGGCTGGAGCCGGCAGTCCGAGCCCACATCGAAAAGCGCCTGCGCGAGCGGCGCCTGACGCTGGACGAGCTGATCGAGGATCTCCACGAGCACTTCCCATCCGAACAGAAGCCCAGCCGTTCTGCCATTGGCCGCTACAAGCTCAGCTTCGACGAGGTGTCTCGCCGCCTGCGTGAGCAGCAGGCCATGGCCAGCCTGCTGGTCGAGGAGCTGGGCGAGAACCCCGACGACAAGGCCGGTGCGCTGATGGTGCAGTCCATCACCACCCTGACCACCCATGCCGCGCTCGGCGCCCAGGTGGATGAAGACGTCACTATCGACGACGTGCGCAAGCTGGCCCGTGCGGCGAAGGACGTGCTGGCCGCCCGCAAGGTGAGCCGCGAGGAGCGCCGCGCGATCGAGAAGGAGGCCCGTGAAGCCTTGCTGGCCGAGCAGGAGCAACGCCTGGAAGAGATGCGCGGTAGCGACGGCATGAGCGAGCAGCTCGAAAATCGCATCCGCGGCATCCTGCTGGGGAAAGCCTGACATGAGCCTCAAGGCCACCAGCCCGGCCCGCAAGATCGATCTGCAGGAAGAGATGGCCCTGCATGGCGTGGAGGTACCGCAGGATATCGCCCAGGCCGTGCCGGGCAGCGATGCGGTGTTCCTGCCGTACCAGCAGAAGTGGTTCGAGGACGAGAGCCAGATCATGATCGCGGAGAAGTCCCGCCGCACAGGCCTGACCTGGGCCGAGGCCGGGCGCAACGTGATCAACGCCGCCAAGCCGCGCAGCCGTGGTGGCTGCAATACCTTCTACGTCGGCAGCAAGCAGGAGATGGCGCTGGAGTACATCGCCGCCTGCGCGCTGTTCGCCAAGGCCTTCAACGAGTTGGCCGAGGCGGACGTCTACGAGCAGACCTTCTGGGACTCGGGCAAGAAGGAAGAAATCCTCACCTACATGATCCGTTTCCCCAAGTCGGGGCGGAAGATCCAGGCGCTGAGCAGCCGACCGAGCAACCTTCGCGGCCTGCAGGGCGACGTAGTGATCGACGAGGCGGCCTTCCATGAATCCCTGGAGGAGCTGCTCAAGGCCGCCCTGGCGCTGACCATGTGGGGCAACAAGGTGCGCTTGATCAGTACCCACAATGGCGTCGACAACCCCTTCAACACCTACATCCAGGACGCCCGCGAAGGCCGCAAGGACTACAGCATCCACCGCATCACACTGGACGATGCGATCGCCCAGGGTCTCTACAGGCGGATCTGCTACGTCACCGGACAGGAGTGGTCGCCCGAGGCCGAGAAGAAGTGGCGCGACGGGCTGTACAAGAACGCCCCGAACATCGAGAGCGCCGACGAGGAATACGGCTGCGTGCCGAAGAAGAGCGGCGGTGCCTACCTGACCCGCGTGCTGATCGAGCAGGCGATGGTTGCCGACCACTCCATTCGCATTTACCGCTACGAGGCACCGGCCGGCTTCGAGGAGTGGACGCCGGAGATGCGTACCAAGGAGATTCACACCTGGTGCGAAGAGAACCTGCTGCCCGAGCTGGCTCGCCTCAGTGACCGCAATCGTCACACCTTCGGTGAGGACTTCGCCCGCCGTGGCGACCTCACCGTATTCACGCCCCTGCAGATCGATCCGCTGCTGCGCAAGCGCGTGCCGTTCCAGGTGGAGCTGCGCAACCTGACCTACGAGGCGCAGCGCGACATCATGTTCTTCATCTGCGGTCGACTGCCCCGTCTCAGCGGCCTGGCGTTCGACGCCACCGGTAACGGCGGCTATCTCGCCGAACAGGCCGCGCTGAAGTACGGCACGGGCATCGTCGAGCAGGTACAGCTTTCCCTGGCTTGGTATGCGCTGTGGATGCCCAAGCTCAAGGGCGAGTTCGAGGCGTTCAACATCCAGATCCCGCGCCATCAGAACACCCTGGACGATCTGCTCTCGATCAAGGTCGAGAAAGGCGTGCCAGTGATCGACAAGGGGCGAACCAAGGATCTGGAAAGCGCCAGCTCGAAGGCCAAGCGCCACGGCGACTCGGCGATCGCCCTGGCCATGGCCGTGCGGGCCAGCTTCATGGAGGGCGGCCTGATCGACTTCACCGCCGTCCCGCGCCACAGCCGTGGCTTCGACAACGTGAGCAGCATCGACGATATCGACCTACCGGAGCCTTCAGCATGGTGACCACGTCCCGCATCCTCGGCCCGGATGGCCAGCCCATCCGCATTGGCGAGCTGCGCGAACCGCAGACCGCCCACCTCACCAGCCTGCACCATGAGGTGGGCAACCACCCCTCGCGCGGCCTTACTCCATCGCGCCTGGCGCAGATCCTCGATGCCGCCGAGCAGGGCGACATCGTCGGCCAGTACGAGCTGTTCGAGGACATGGAGGAGAAGGACGGCCACATCATGGCCGAGATGGGCAAGCGTCGCCGCGCCGTCCAGGGCCTGGAGTGGCAGATCGTGCCGCCAGACAATGCCAGCAAGGCCGAGAAGGATGCCGCCGCGACCTTGAGCAGCCTGCTCGATGGCCTGGACGGCTTCGATGACCTGGTGTTCGACCTGACCGATGCGATCGGCAAGGGCTTTGCCTGCCTGGAGTTCGATGGCTGGCAGCGCACGGATGGCACCTGGTTGCCGAAGAGTGCCATTCACCGCCCGCAGTCCTGGTTCCAGCTGGTACGTGGTCAGTACCAGGAGATCCGCCTGCGTGGCGCCGCCGGCGGCGAGGCGCTGCAGCCGTTCGGCTGGATCGTGCACACCCACAGGGCCAAGTCCGGGTACCTGGAGCGCTCGGCGTTGTTCCGCGTCCTGGTGTGGCCGTACCTGTTCAAGAACTACAGCGTGGGCGACCTGGCCGAGTTCCTGGAGATCTACGGCATCCCCATGCGCGTGGGCAAATACCCGTCCGGCGCGACCGAGAAGGAGAAGCTGACCCTGCTGCGCGCCCTGGCCGCGCTGGGCCACAACGCCGCCGGCATCATCCCGCTCGGCATGGAGTTGGAGTTCCTCAACGCTGCCCAGGGCGACCCGGCAGCCTTCCAGCTGATGATCGAGTGGTGTGAGCGCACCCAGAGCAAGGCCATCCTCGGCGGCACGCTCACCAGCCAGGCCGATGGCAAGAGCAGCACCAACGCCCTGGGCAACGTGCACAATGAGGTGCGCCAGGAGCTGCGTGACGCTGACGCCAAGCAGATCGCGATGACGATCAGCCAGCAGCTGGTGTATCCGATCGCCGTGCTCAACGGCCTGGCCAACGACTGGCGACGCTGCCCGCGCCTGAAGTTGATCACCCAGGAGCCGGAGGATCTGGCCCACTACGCCGAGGCGTTGCCCTCGCTGGTGAAGATGGGCATCAAGATCCCACGTCAGTGGGCACAGGAGCGCCTGGCGATCCCGGAGCCTGACGGAGACGAGGAAATCCTGGTGGTGGCTGCCGAGCCGGTTGCCCCGCCTGTTGTGCCCGAGCCAGCTCCCAGCAAGGCGGTGGCCACCGCGCAAACCAAGGCCCCAGCCACAGCCGCCGAGCAGCTGGACGACACCCTGCAGCCAATCACCGGCCAGTGGATCGAGCGCATCCGCAACCTGGTGCAGCAAGCCGAAAGCCTGGAGCAGATCCGTGATGGTCTGGTCGAGCTGCTGCCCGACATGAGCCTGGAACAGTACGCCGAGGCCATGGCCCAGGCACTGGCGGCCGCCGCCCTGCAGGGCCGAGTGGAGATCCTGCAGGAGGCCGCCAGTGGCCGTTAGCGCGACCTCGCTGCCGTTCCGCGAGCAGAACGAGTTCCTGCGCCGCAAGCTCAACCTGCCTACCGAGAGCTGGACGGACGTCTACGGCCGCGAGCATGACTATGCCTTCGTCGTTGCCGGCGCCAACCGCGACGACCTGGTGCGGGACTTCCGCCAGGCCGTGCAGAAGGTGATCGACGACGGCGGCACGCTGGAAGCCTTTCGTAAGGACTTCGACCGGATCGTGGCCAAGCACGGATGGAGCTACAACGGCGGTCGCAACTGGCGCTCGCGGGTGATCTACGAGACCAATCTGCGCAGCAGCTACATGGCTGGGCGCTACGAGCAGCTGATGGCTGTGCGTGAGCAGCGGCCGTTCTGGCAGTACATCCACAGCGACGCCGTGGAGTTCCCGCGGCCTGAGCACCAGGCATGGAACGGCCTGATCCTGCGCTGGGACGATCCCTGGTGGCAGTATCACTTCCCGGTCAATGCCTGGGGCTGCCAGTGCAGCGTGCGAGCGCTCAGCATGGATGACCTGGTACGCATGGGCCGCACCGGCCCGGACACGGCGCCGCCAATCGTTTGGGAGCAGCGGACCATCGGCCAGCGCAGCGCCAATGGCCCGCGCACGGTCACGGTGCCGCAGGGCATCGACCCTGGCTTCGAGTACATCCCCGGCCGGGCCAGGCTGCAGAGCGCGGTACCGCTTCCGCGGCCGGATGAGGAGCTGATACCCGCTACCGCGCCGGGCTTGCCCAACCGACTGGCCAGCGATCCGCTGCCGTCGCCTCGCCCTTACCCGGCAGAGCGCCTGCTGCCGGATGGGCTGAGCGACGAGGCCTATGTCAGCAGCTACCTGGCCGAGTTCGGTGCCACGCTGGAGCGGCCGGCGGTATTCCGTGACGTGCTCGGTGAACGCTTGGTCATGGGCAAAGAGCTTTTCCTGGAGCGCAAGAGCGGCCAGCTCAAGGCCAACAAGCGTGGCCGCGGTCGCTGGCTGCGCCTGCTGGCCGAGGCGCTGAAGGCCCCCGATGAAGTGTGGGTGCGGCTGGAGTGGCTGGGTGCGCTGGGCAAGGCCGTTGTACGGCGCCGCTACCTGGCGCGCTTCCAGGTAGCCGGCGAGCTGCAGTCAGCGCTGGCAGTGTTCGAGGTGGGCGACGACGGTTGGATCGGGGTGACCACATTCCCGCCGGAGGATGGCGCGTATGTGGAAGGGCTGCGGCAAGGTGTGCGTCTGTACAGCCGAGAGGAATGACAAAACCCGGCGCTGCCACACCGGGTTCACCGCGCGCGTAGGATTGGAGGCCCTGGCAGGGGCTGCTCGCTCGATCGGTTGACGTCAGTATAGGAGCAGAAAATGGCCGGGGCCACACTAGAGTTCGACAGCGCTGCCGCATTGGCGGTGATCAACGAGGCTGCCCAGGCCATGGGCAATCCCGAGCCCATGCTGCGGGATATGGGTGAGTATCTGATGATCGCGCATGATGCTCGCTTCGCCAGCCAGACATCGCCCGATGGCACGCCCTGGGCGCCGCTCTCTCCGCGCTACAAGCGCCGCAAACGCAAGAACCAGGACAAGATCCTGCAGCTCGACGGATATCTGGCCAATACTCTGCGCTACCAGGTTGGCGGCAACGAGCTGGTGTTCGGCAGCAACCGCCCCTACGCGGCTATCCAGCACTTCGGTGGCGAGATCCAGGTGGCCGCCCGCAGCCAGCAGGCCTACTTCCGTCAGGGCAAGGATGGCGAGGTGGGCAATCGATTCGTCAAACGCCGAGCCAGCAACTTCGCCCAATGGGTGAGCATGGGGCCGTACAGCATTCGCATCCCTGCAAGGCCATTCCTGGGTACCAGCCAGGACGATGACTACGCCCTGGTCGGAATCGCCATGAAATACCTCCTTTCTGCGGCGAGCGCCTGAGAGGCCCTGTAAGGCGTTTTGCGGGGTTTACCCGCCACGGATGCCCCAGCAGGTAGCGGAACAAGGCTCTGTGAGCAAGATTTCGCGTTTATAAACACAACCGCGCGGGCCCCTCAGGCCGAGATTCGCCAAATCCCCCCGATTTAAGTTTTTGCCGCGTCCAAAAGACTCTCGCGCGACATCGCCCGACCATGGGCGCATGAAAACGAAACGTCTCCCCCTCGCTGTTGCACTCGCCGCCTGTTCCTTCGAGCTGGGCAAGCCCGACGCCGACAACACCATCTGGCTGCAGGTAACGCCTGTTGGCCATTTCACGCCTTCCGATGGCCGCGAGATCAAAGTGCCGAGCTGGCACATTGACCAGGCGGTGGCCACCAAGGTCATCGAGCGATTCCACGCTCGCAAGAACAAGCGCGTGGTGGACTACGAGCACCAGACCCTGCTCAAGGAAGAGAACGGCCAGCCGGCCCCGGCTGCTGGTTGGTATCAGGAGCTGGAGTGGCGCGAAGGCCAAGGTCTGTTCGCCAAGGTGCAGCTGACTGCTCGCGCTGCTCAGTACATCGCCGATGGCGAGTACCAGTACTTCTCTCCCGTCTTCCTTTACCACCCGACCACTGGCGACGTCCTGGACGTTCAGATGGGCGCGCTCACCAATGCCCCGGCAATCGACGGCATGCAGGAACTCAGTCTGCGTGCCGCGGCGTCGTTCGGCTTGTTCGAAGAACCCTCAGAGGAAACCCCCGTGAACAAACTGCTGCTGGCGATCTGCGCCGCCCTCGGCCTGGCCGAGACCACCACCGAAGAGCAGGCGATTGCCGCGCTCTCCGCTCACAACACCAACCTGCGCAAGGCGCTGGGCCTGGATGAAGAAGCCAACGGCGAAGCCGTGCTGGCTGCCTGCACTGGCCTCAAGGCAAAGGCGGCCACCAGCGTCGACCCATCGAAGTTCGTTCCGGTGTCGGTCGTCGAGGGCCTCCAGGGCGACATCGCTGCGCTCACGGCTCGACTCGGCGAGCGTGACCAGAAGGATCTCGACTCCGAGATCGCCGCAGCCCTGGAGGATGGCCGTCTGCACAAGTCCATGGAGGACTGGGCGCGCGACCTCGGCAAGTCCGACCGCGCCGCCCTGACCGCCTACCTGGAAAAGGCCGCGCCGATCGCCGCCCTGGCTCGCAGCCAGACCGGTGGCGAGCCGCCGGTGCCGGACGAGAAAACCGGCCTCACCTCCGAGGAACTGGCAGTTTGCTCGCAGATGGGCCTGACCGCCGACCAATTCAAAGCCGCGAAGGAGGCCTGACGCCATGGCCGCGCTCACCAAGGATCGCAACACCAAGCGCCGTGACGCCAAGGTCTTCAGTGACCCGGTAGCGGCTACCACCAAGATCTACGCCGGCTCGCTGGTGTGTATCAACGCCTCGGGTTACGCGGTGCCGGGTAGCACCTCCACCACCCTCAAGGCCCGCGGCGTCGCCCAGGAGCAGGTGGACAACTCCACCGGTGCTGCTGGTGACAAGCGTGTCGACACCAACCGGGGCTGTTTCCCGTTCGCCAACAGCACCTCCGCCGACGAGATCACCCGCGCCGATATCGGCGCCACGGCCTACATCGTCGATGACCAGACCGTAGCCAAGACCAATGGCACCAACACCCGATCGGCCGCTGGCGTTATCCGCGATGTGGATAGCGATGGCGTCTGGGTCGAGATCTAAAGGAGCGAGACTCAGATGATCATCAACAAAGCCAACCTGGCGATCCTTCACACCGGCTACAAGGCTGCCTTCGCCGCCGCGTTCAGCGGTGCTGAGATCGACTACGACAAACTGGTACTGGAGGTGAAGTCCGGTACCGCCATCGAAACCTACGGCTGGCTGGGTGCTACGACCCGCTTCCGTGAGTGGATCGGTGATCGCGTGGTGCAGAACCTCGGCGTTCACGACTACTCGATCAAGAACAAGTCGTTCGAGAACACCGTGGGTGTACCTCGCGATGCGATCGAGGACGACCAGTACGGCATTTACACCCCGCTGATGTCCCAGCTGGGCCAGGACGCCAAGGAACACCCGGCCGAGCTGGTGTATGCCCTGCTGAAGGCCGGTTTTGCCAGCAAGTGCTACGACGGTCAGTACTTCTTCGACACCGACCATCCGGTGATCGGCGCCAACGGCCAAGAGGCCTCGGTGAGCAACTTCCAGGGCGGCAGCGGCACGCCGTGGTACCTGCTGGACACCACCCGCATGATCCGCCCGCTGATCCTGCAGAAGCGCAAGCCTTACAACTTCGTGGCGAAGACCGCCGAGACCGACGACAACGTGTTCGACCGCAAGGAGTACGTCTGGGGTGTGGATGCGCGCCTGAACGTCGGCTACGGCCTCTGGCAGCTGGCCTACGCCAGCAAGGAAGCCCTCGACGCCACCAGCTTTGGTGAGGCGTATGCCGACATGCAGAGCCTCAAGGGTGACAACGGCCGCCCGCTCGGCATCCGGCCGAAGTTGCTGGTAGTGCCGCCGAGCCTGCGCGAGAAAGCCCTGGAAGTGGTCAAGGCCGAACGCAACGCCGCCGGCGCCACCAACATCAACCGCGACGTGGTGGACGTGCTCGTCACCCCGTGGCTGGCCTGATGGAGGTGAACCATGGCTAAACGCGCCGCACAGCCCAGGCCCCCAGTTGCAGGCAAGGACGCCGCTCAACCGGCTGCCACTGCACCCGCCGAAAAGCTGGTCCCCCAGCCGGCGGGCTCTACCCAGGATGGCGCCTCGGCGCCGGCCGACAGCACGGGAGCGGCCGCTGCGGCCGCTACTCCCAATGAACACACCGCGAGCGAGCCGCCGCCCTCGGACGGCACCCTGGCCGAGGATGCGGCCGGTACCGGGCAGGATGCCCTCCTTAATACTGCTGCGCAGGAAGCCACGGACGTGGCCGCGCCAATTATCCCGGTACCTGTCGCTCCCATGGAGCAGTTGGGCGGTGCCGTGGAGTCTCTCTCTCAGCTGGAGGCGCCTGCGGTAACTCCGCCGGCAAAAGCCGTTGAAGGCTCGGAGGATGACGGCGAGGTCGAGGGCCTGTGGATCACCGCCATCCCCGAGGAAGGCTTCCGCCGCTGCGGCTACCGCTTCACCCGCGAGGGTTTCGGTATCGCTCTTTCGGCGCTGACCTACGGGCAGATCGAGCAGCTGGTGAACGAGCCGATGCTCAAGGTTGAGCAAGGCGTGTTCTCGGGCCTGGTGGAGTAACCCCATGCAGTACATCACCGCCACCGACCTGGCCGAGCGCCCTGGGGCACGCGAACTGTCCCAGGTGGCTACGGCCGCCCACCTGAAGCCGGTTGCCTGGGAGCTGATGGAGGCCACCCTGCGTGGTGGCGATCGCAGCACCTGGACGGCCGACCAGGTGGCGGAGGCGGATGATGCGCTGCGCCGAATTGAAGACGCCGTTGCCCAGGCGGAAAGCCTGATTGACGGCTTCCTGGCCAAGCGCGGCTACAGCCTGCCGCTGAGCCCGGTGCCCGAGCTGGTGACCGGTTGGACCCGCGATATCGCCCGCTACTACCTGCACAAGGACCGTAGCGGCAAGGAAGAGACGGACCCGATCGTGCGGGCTTACCGGGACGCGCTGAAGTTCCTGCAGCTGATCGCCGACGGCAAGTTCTCCCTGGGCGGCAATGACCCTGTGGCTACCAGCCCGAGCGCGATCGATGTGCGCTTCGAGGCAGATGACAACGTGTTCAGTCGCGAGCAGCTGAGGGTCTTCCGGTGAGTTCGGCGCCATTCCCGATCGCTCCGGTGATTGCTCGCCTGCAGGACCTGGTGCCGAGCTTCCAGCTGGTCCAGGGCGCCGCCGAGTACTCCAGGATCAAGAGCTTCAGCGAATTCCGTCCTGACAGCGCCTACGTGCTGCTGGCCCGTGAGCGTGGCGACGCCGAAGGCCCGAAGACCGGCCGCCAACGCGCCGTGGTGACCTTCGGCGTGGTGATTGCCGTGCAGAACTACCGCGACATCACCGGCGGTGAGTCCCTGGAGGAGATCAGCCCGCTGATCGGCCAGGCCCGCGACGCAATCATGGGTTGGACGCCGCCAGTGAACGGCGGCCGGCCCTGCTGGTGGCTGCAGGGCGATGTTCTCGACTACGACGAGAACACGCTGCTGTGGGCCGACGTGTTCCAAACCCAACACTTCATAGGTGCAACCCCATGAGCAATACCGAGACCCAGGCCCCCGAGCAGAAGCTGCAAAGCGTGACCCTCCTGAAGCCGCATATCCATGGCGGTGTCGACTATGCCAAGGGCGACAAGATCCAGGTCAACGAGGCCGACAAGGCTTGGCTGATCGCCAATGAAATCATCGCGGCTCCGGCCGCCAAGTGAGGGACTGACAGATGAGCCTCTTTTCCTTCCAGGGTAAGTTCTTCGCCGGCAACCGCCTTCCCAACGGCAAGCTGGAGAAGCCCGTGTGGGCCGGTAACGTGCCCTCCATGACGCTGCAGCTGGCCACCGACAGCACCAACAAGACCGAGAGCTTCAGCGGCAACCGCCTGCAATACGGCCGCCTGCAGCGCGGTAAGACCGCCACCCTCAATGTCACCTTCGACGAGTTTCTGCCGCAGAACATCGCCCTGGCCGTCTGGGCCTCGGTGCTGGACGTGGCTGGTGGCAGCGTGACCGGTGAGGTGTTCCCGAGCGGCTTGGTGGCTGGCGACCGGGTAAAGCTGGATCACCCCTTCGTCTCGGCCCTGACCATCACCGACAGCGCGGGTACTCCGGCCACGCTGCCACCGGCCAACTACGAGCTGGAGTCGGCAAATGCTGGCCTGATCGAGCTGCTCAATCCCGGTGCTCTGGTGCAGCCGTTCAAGGCGGCCTACACCTACGCCAGCCGGCAGAGCTTCACCATGTTCACCGCGGCGCCGCCGGAGCGTTACATCCTGCTCGATGGCATCAACACCGAAAACAACGAGCCGGTGATCGTCACGCTGTACCGCTGCAAGTTCGACCCGGTAAGCGAGCTGGCTTTCATCAACGACGAGTATGGCAACTTCGCCCTCACCGGCAGCGTGCTCTACGACGTGGTGAACGCCGCCAACGCCAACCTGGGCGGCTTCGGCCGGATCGACCAGAAGGCGGTCTGACCATGGCGCAGAAGGCCGGAGCCAGAAAGAAGCCTGAAGCGACCGACAAAGGTGCCGACGATCTGCAGACGCTGCACCCCGAGCGCTCGGCGACCATCGCCGGGCGCCAGGTCACGGTGCGGGAGTATGGGTTTATCGAGGGGCTTGGCCTTCGCCCGAAGGCTCAGCCGCTGCTCGATGACCTCTACGCGCAGATCGCCGAAGGCCATATCCCTGAGCTGGAGGAGATCCTGATGCTGCTTGGTCAGCATCATCTGCTGATCCAGGAGCTGGTTGCTGTGGCTGCGGATGTTGAGCCGCAGTGGGTTGCCAGCCTCAACCAGGACCAGGGCTACCAGCTGCTGATGATGTGGTGGGGGGCCAACGGCCCTTTTTATGTGCGCAGCGCGTTCAACCGGGTGGTGGCCAAAAAGTCCGCCGCGGCGGCGCGCGCTGGGCTGACGTCTACGCCACCCTCACCGCCGGCGGTTACGGAACACCCGAGCACATCGGGCGAATGACCCAGCGCCAGATCTTGCTGCACTACGATGCCGAGCTGCGCCGCCAGCGGCGCGAGCGGGCCGATCGCTTGGTGGATATCAATCTGGCTTTCGCCGGCGGGAAAGAGGCCGAGCAGCATCTGAAGGAGTTGCTGAAGTGAGCGAGCAGCTGTTCGACCTGGACGAGGAAGAGCGGGCCATCTTGTACGCCCACCGGCAGCGCAAGCAGCAGGAGCGAGACCGCCTCGCTCTGCGGCTGAAACTGCTGGACCTGGCCCACCGGTATGAAGCCTGGCTTCAGGAGAATGGACGCGGGAGCAGCTTCTCGTCCTTCGTCAACGAGTTCGGTTGCTCAGAACCTGAGGGCAACAAGCTGTATCAGCAGGTGCAGGCCATTCGTGCCCTGCTGCAGTAGATAGAAAGAGGGCTCCAAGGCCTGGTGCGTCAACACCAGACCTTGGCGCCGAACAGGCAACACCAGTGCCAGCCAGCCAAGGCCCTCCGCTCACGCGTGAGCGCGGCGAGCCTAGCAAATTGGAAAGGGTGTTGCCGAGAGTGAAAGACATTCGTTGTGGCGGCTGTGACCGCCTGCTGGCCAGAGCCAGCCGATTTGACTCGTTACAGATCAAGTGCCCGCGTTGCCGGACCTTGAATCACCTGAAGGCCGAGAGCCTCCCCGAAGCGCCATCGAGCGCCCGCACGGAGGCACCATGCAGGCCCAACCCATCATCCCCTGGATAGGGGGCAAACGGCGTCTCGCCGACCGCATCTTCCCGCTGTTCCCTCGCCACTCTTGCTACGTCGAGCCATTCGCCGGAGGTGCCGCGCTGTACTTCCTGCGGCCGGTACCGGCCGAGGTGGAGGTGCTGAATGACGTCAACGGTGACCTGGTCAACCTGTACCGGGTCGTCCAGCACCACCTGGAAGAGTTCGTCCGCCAGTTCAAGTGGGCCCTGAGTAGCCGCCAGGTGTTCAAATGGCTGCAAGAGACCCGGCCGGAGACCCTGACCGATATCCAGCGCGCCGCCCGGTTCTACTACCTGCAGCAGTCGGCCTTCGGCGGCCGCGTCGACGGCCAGAGCTATGGCACCGCCACTACCCAGCCGCCGGGGCTCAACCTGCTGCGCATCGAGGAGTCGCTGTCGGCCGCGCACCTGCGCCTGAGCAACACCTACATCGAGCACCTGACCTGGCAGGACTGCTTCCGCCGCTACGACCGTCCGCACACGCTGTTCTACTGCGACCCGCCGTACTGGCAGACCGAAGGCTACGGCGTGCCGTTTGGCTTCGAGCAGTACGAGCAGATGGCCGAGATGCTGGGGCAGATCAAGGGCAAGGCGATCGTCAGCCTCAACGACCACCCGGATATCCGCCAGGTATTCGGCCGCTACCACATCGAGAGCACCGACATCACCTACACGGTGGGCGGCGGCAAGGGCTCGGAGGCGCGGGAGGTACTGATCTTCAGCTGGGATATTCAGGCGGAGCCGGCGGGGCTGTTCTGATTATGCCGGTTTCCAGTGAACTGCTCAGGCGTTTGGAAATCCAGCAAAGCCAAATCTGTAGAGCAGAATGCCGTCATCGCTGATGGTGAGCTTATTACCATAGCGTGATGCAATGCCCATAGAGAGCATCAGAGGCTCTGAGCCGAACGATCTGTTTTGGATGTAGGGGTTACCCGCAGTCGAAGCCATATCCCTTTGAAACGCCTGCAGAGCAGGTATAGATGCGGAGTGAACTATGTGGGTGAGCCTGTCATAGGCCAGGTAGTCAATACGTCCGCTAAGCATCGACGCCAGGAGATTGCCCACAATGGAGGCCTTGTATGGCTTGGAGCTATCGCAAGCAATCTGCAGCAGTGTGTCAGCGAAGTCCTCGAGCAGCTCGGGGTCAGCAGACAACTTGTCCAGCGTTTCGCGCTTCTTCTCGTTATCGACTTTCTCGCACGCAAGAAGAAGAGCTTGGCAGTTCCTTCTAAACCGGTGCTCCTGCAGCTGATCTCTAGCATTCAGGAACTTTGCCCCGATCGACACCAGCGGAATTTCTTCAAGTAGCCCCCCCTCTGTTGCCGCAGACCAAATCAGGTCGCCTCCTTCAGCGAGCGACTCCCAATTGTCAGTCAAGGTGTCTTTGATCGCCTTGATCAACAAGCTGCCTTTCATCATTGCTCTCCAGTTGAATGCGGGTGCCGATAATAGCCCGGAACCTTTTTGCCCCGTCCAAAATACATTCCCTCCCGCGCGCGCGAGCATGACGGCACACCCACTGCCTGACTCTGTTCGCCATGGCCTCCAAAGACCTTGAAATTGCGCTGCGTATCCAAGCCGACCTCAAGCAGGGCCAGCAGGCTCTGCGAGAGTTCGGCGGCGACGTGGCCGAAGTGGGGGTTGCCGCACAGCAAGCGAACACCCAGTTGCAGGCAACCGCAGCCGCAACTGACAACCTCGCCACCAAGTCCGCCGGCGCGGCCGCGGGCATCAAGAAGGTCGGTGACTCCGCCAAGGGTGCTGCCGGTGGCTTCGATGAGGGGGCCGAGGCGGCGCAGCGCCAGGCACGAGAGCTGGCCGAGTTGCTGGGCCAGATCGACCCGGTTGTCCGCGAGCTGGATCGGCTGGATAACATGGAACAGCGCCTGCGCGGCTTCCGTAGCCAGGGCCTGATCGATGCCGAGGGCTTCGACCTCTACAACGCCAAGCTCAAGGAAAACCGCATTCGCCTGGCAGGCAGCGAAGAGACCATGCGCGCGGCGGGCATCACTGCTGGCCAGTACAAGCAGGCCATGGCCCAGCTGCCGATGCAGATCACCGATATCACCACCAGCCTGGCCAGCGGTATGCCGGTGTGGATGGTGGCCATCCAGCAAGGCGGGCAGATCAAGGACTCCTTTGGTGGCATCGGCAATGCCGGCCGGGCGTTGCTGTCCACCCTGAACCCGCTGACCTTGGCCATCGGTGGTGCCGTTGTGGCCACCACAGCTCTGCTGGTGGCCTACCAGCAAGGTGGCAAGGAAGGCTTCGAGTTCAACAAGGCCATCATCATGACCGGCAACTCGGCCGGTACCAGCGCCGACCAGCTGGCCAACATGGCCGCGCGCATCGATGGCATCTCCGGTACCCAGCGACAGGCGGCCGCCGCGCTGGCCGAAGTGACCAATGCCGGTAAGTTCACCGCCGAGCAGATCGAGAAAATCGCGACCACCGCCGTGGTGATGGAGAACACCATCGGCAAGGCGGTGGGCGATACCGTCGCCGAGTTCAAGCGCCTGGCCGATGAGCCGGCCCAGGCGGCTGCTGAGCTGAACGAGCAGTACAACTTCCTCACAGCGGCTGTGTATGAGCAGATCGCCGCTCTGGAGGCCCAGGGTAATGAAGCCGCCGCCGCCCAGCTGGCCATGGATACCCTGGCCAGCACCATGCAGCAGCGGGCCCAGGAGATCGCCGGCAATCTTGGCCTGATCGAGTCGGCCTGGAAGGGCATCAAGAACGTCGCGGCCGAGGCCTGGGACGAGATGCTGGGCATCGGCCGTGATGCCACCCTGGAAGACCAGCTGGCCGATGTGCAGCGCCGCCGCACCGATGCCCGCTATGGCGTGCGCGGTGATCGCCTGGGGACAAGCATCGACCCGGAGACAGCTGCGGCGCTCGATGCCGAAGAGCAGCGGCTCAACCTGCAGATTCAGCAGCGCGACCAGGAAGCGGCCTGGGCGGCCGAGCTAACCAAAATCAACGAGGACTCCATCGCTGCCCAGCAGGAGCTGGCAAAGATCCGCGAGCAGTCGCTGAGCAAGGTCGAGCAGAAGGAAAAGGCGATCGCCGAGTACCGGGCCAACGTGGAGAAGATCCGCACGGCCAACCCGGACTCGGAGCTGATCAGCGAAGACAAGATCACCAAAGACATCGCCGCCATCGAGGCGCGCTACGCCGAACGGGTGAAGAAGCCCCGCACGCCCAAGCCGAAGGTGGACCAGGAGCTGAAGCAACAGGAGCAGTACGTTGCTCAGCTGGAGCGTCAGGCCGCCACCCTGGGTAAGAACGCCGAAGAGGTGCGCCAGTACGAGCTGGCCGAGAAGGGGCTGACTGGCGCCCTACAGGCGCGTGCCGCCGTGGCCCTGGAGCTCATCAACCAGGAAGAGAAGAAGCGCCAGGCCGATGCCGATGGCAAGACCCTGGCCAACCTGCAAGTTCAGCTGCTCAACGCTCAGGGTCAGCAGGCCGCAGCGGCCGCGATGCAGATCGAGCAGGAGTATGGCGAGCTGATCGAGCGCCTGCAGGCGCGTGGTGACGAGGCCGGACTCAGCCTGGTCGACAGCCTGATCAACGTCGAACGAGCATCTGCCCAGCTTGGTGAGCTGCAGGCCCAGGTGGATCGCGTGTTCGCCGAGCAGTCGCGCCAGGAGAGCAGCATCCAGGCACAGCAGCAGGCAGGGCTGATCAGCGAGATCGGCGCGCGCCAGCAGATCATCGACTTGCATGCCCGCACTGCAACCGAGGTGGAAAAGCTGTTGCCGCAGATGCAGCAGCTGGCCGAGGTGACCGGCGACCCCGCCGCCATCGAGCGGGTCAAGGATCTGCAGGCCCAGTTGGAGCAGACCAAGTACACCGCCAACGAGTTGAGCAATGCCCTGAAGAGCGGCTTCGAGACCGGCCTGGCCAGTGCGCTGGAGGGGCTCGCGACCGGCACCATGACGCTGCAGGAGGCTGCCACCAGCTTCATCACCAGCATCGCCAGCTCCATGGCTCAGGTGGCTTCGCAGAACCTGGCGCAGATGGCCACCGACAGCCTGGGAGGGTTGTTCAGCTCGGGGGCAGAGGCTGCGGCCGAGACTGCTGGTGCGACGGCCACTGCTGCTGCCATCACCAGCGCATCGACTGCCGGTGCAGCGGCTATGGGTACGGGTATTACCGCCGGAGGAACCACGGCAGCAACGGCCATGGCGGCTGCAATCACTTCAGCCGGCACGGCTGCTGCAACAGCCATGGCCACTGCTATGGCTACCGCAGGTGCTGCCAGCTCAACCACATCCACGCTCAGCTCCGTAGCGTCCGTGGCAACAGTGGCCGCAGCCACCGGCGGCCACATCCAAGGCCCAGGTACCGGTACCAGCGACAGCATCCCCGCGATGCTCTCCAACTGGGAGTTCGTCACCCGAGCAGCCGTGGTGCAGCAGGAAGGCGCGCTGCCGTTCCTTCACGACTTCAACGCCCGTGGCATGGCCGCCCTGGACGACTACGCCCGCCGGGTTCACCACTCCACCGGTGGCCTGGCCGGCGTTCCGGCGCCCGACATGCCGGCACCTGGGCTGACAAGCGCGGGCCTGGCCGACCCGGCGAAGAGCTTCAGCGCCACGCTGCAGAACGCTCAGAACTTCTACCTGGTCGACGACCCCAGCCGGATCGCCGACGTGGCTTTCAACTCTCGCCAGGGGCAGGAGGCGCTATTCGTGGCCATCTCCCGCGACCCCGGCAAATTTCGCTCACTCCTGGAGCTCTGACATGCCCCACAAGATCGGCTACGTCGACAACAGCAACGGCCAGCTGGCGCACTACAACATGCTGGCCTTGCTGCGCCATTTCTGCGGTGGTTTCGGCGACGTCGGCGCCATTATCCAGTCCGGTACCGGCAACGGCACCCTGAGTGGAGTCGAGGCATCCCCGTCCTCGATCACCGAGACCTGGACACTCACCTGTACGGCCGCCGCCGCCAATGGCGGAACCTTCTCGGTCACGGGCTCGGTATCGGGCGCGAAGCCCGCTGCGACGGTCGGGGCTGCCTACGACAACGGCCTGATCAAGTTCACCATCAACGATGGCAGCACCGACTTCGCAGTCGGCAAGCAGTTCCAGATCCCGGTCACCCAAGGCGCGGCAAGTGCAGTAGGGGTTGCCTGGGAGGTGCTGCGCTACGACACCGTCAGCGCCAACCGTCAGCTGATCCTGAAGGGCAAGGGCTACACCGGGCTGGAGGAGATCTTCGTCGGGTGGCGCACCTACCACGACGTCTCGGCCGACTACTACAACATGCTGGCGGGGGTGTTCACCGGCTACATCTCCGCCAATACCTTCGACGCCCAACCAGGTGCGTTCCTGACAGGACTGCCGGCGCACAACCAACGCATCGACTACTGGTTGACCCTCAACGCCCAGCGCATCGTCCTGGCCATGAAGGTTGGTACCCCTGTCTACGAGACCTGCTACCTCGGCAAGATGCTGCCCTACGGCCGGCCGAGCCAGTATCCCTATCCGGTGGTGTGCGCCGGCATGCTCATCGGTGCAGCAGCGGTGCGCTTCAGCGACAACACCGCCATCCACACCCTGGGCTTCAAGGGCAACTCCGCCCGGATGGGGCTGCGCGGGAACGATGGCTGGACCAACCCACAGTGCTACCCCTGGAGCAATCCGTTCATCGCAGGTGCTGGCACGTCGGCCACTTCCACCAACCTGCGCGACACCGGCGGTATTTATCACCTGCTGCCCCTGGAGTTGCATGACGCCACCAACCTGTGGGGCGCCCTGGAAGGGGTGTTCTACATCACCGGCTTCAACAACGCCGTCGAGAACACCTTGGTCCTTGATGGCAAGACCTATGTGGTCATCCAGGACGTCTCCCGCGTCGGCCACACCGATTACTACGCAATGAGGCTCGACACCTAATGGCTTACTACTCCGGAGCAGCCAGCGACATGGCTGCGCTGCGCGCTGCGATCGTCAACAGCTGCCTGAATCATGGATGGAGCTGGAACTCATCTACGAACGTGCTCAGCAAGGGCGCGCTGTTCCTGCTGCTCACCAATGACGCCCTGAACCTGTCTCTGACTGGCCGGACCTCAGCAACGGCCGGCGATATGCCAAATGCAGTTCAGCTGGGGCGTCTGATGCAGAAGAGTGGCGCGGCAACGCTTGATGTGACCTATCCGGCTGAGTGGGAGTGCTTTGTCTTCACCAATCCCGACGAGGTCTGGTTCGTCGTTCGATACGACGTCGATCGTTACCAGTGGTGCTCTTTCGGCGGGTCGGCTGTAGCTGGGTTGGAAGGGACTGGTATGTGGGTAGCGGCGATTCGCGGCCCAGTTCCTATCAATCACGATATTTCTTCTGTGGTAAACCCTTTCTACATCAGAGCTACTGAAGGGGGAGGCACTCGTAGCCTTGGTTCCGGTCTGACATCCGGGGCGTGGGGGTGGAACACTGTCGCCCGCGAGTTTCAGGCGTTGCGCGACATCTTCGTCCACTCAAACTTCGATGGTCACGGGTGGCATCTCAATGAAGCAAGCCTGACAACAGCTCTTATTGGGGTGAAGAGCGTCTCGCAGTTGATTCAAGCGCAGCCCAGCGCATGGAATAGCGAGGCAGCGCTGATTCCTATGCGGGCCTACAAGCTAAGACCGTCGTTCAAGACATCCCTGGTCGCGGATCTGGTCAACATTCGGCATGTACGCATCGACAATTATGTGCCCGGTCAGATCATCGAGCTGGGAAGCGATCGCTGGAAGGTATACCCCTGGCACCGTCGCAACGAAGCTGAGCGTGACGGAATCGCTCCCGGTGATGTTGCCTGGATCAACAAGGACCATACCGGCACGTTCGGCTACGCCATTCGGTACGACGGTCCTTGATATGGCAGTCCTGAATGCACGGCTCGCACCTGGTGCTCAGGGTGGCTTTACCAGCCCGCTCTGGGCAGCTGACCTCTACCGTCGCACAACTGGCGCTTCTCCGGCTGAAGTTACCCGCCGACCAGGCGGAGCAGCTCTCATTACTCACTGGCCTGTGGAGGCCAACGGTCGAACCATCACCGCTACTCGCCTGGGGTCATTCCTGGACGAGTACTACTACCGCATCCACATCAGCCCAAGGCAGCTGGATCTGGGCAATGTCGTTTCGGTCCAGACCAGTAACGTGCTGCTGTGGAACGCCTACCTGGAGCCTCGCACCCTGCTGGCCATTGATGGCCTGGACGAGGGCATCCTGGTGAGTGGTCAGCCCGCAGCGCCATTCCTGTTTCAGGCAACCCAGGAGCGCACCTGGCAGCTCAGCGTCACCCCAGATGGCCAGCCGGTTCTGGATACGATAATTGAGTGGGAGTTTGACCTGGGCTCCGGCGGTATTCGCGTAACCGCCAACCGCATCATCGCTTGGTCGTTCGCACCCGATTGGGCTGATGGGGTGCGCGAGACCCTGGAGTGGCTGACTGACATTCTCAGCAGCGAGACCCTGGTGGAGCAACGTCGGGCCCTCCGTATTGCTCCGCGTCGCTTCCTGCAGGCGAGCATGTACGTCGAAGGGAGAGAGCGGCAGCTCCTCGATCTCGCGCTGTATGGCTGGGGTAGTCGTGTTTGGGCACTGCCGATCTGGCCGGAGATCCAGTTGCTGCAGTCGACAACCGCGGCTGGGTCGCTACGCATCAATTGCCAAACAGCCAACCTGGATTTCGAGGCTGGCGGCCTGGCGATGTTCCGGGGGGACGACGCCTTCACCTACGAGGTGGTGGAGATCCTGACTCTGGATGCCAACGGGCTGAACCTCAAGCGCGGCACGCAACAGCGCTGGCCAGCGCGCTCGCGCCTGTACCCAGCACGCCCGGCGCAGCTGGTGTCTGCACCGCAACTCACCCGCCTGCACGATCGCCTGCAGTCTGCCGAGGTGCGCTTTCTGCTACTGGACGCCTGCGACTGGCCTGAGACGTTGCCAGCCGCTCTCTACCGAAACCGTCCGGTTCTCGACCAGGCCCCAGAGGAGTCCGAGGAGCTGACCTCCAGCTATGAGCGCCTGCTGTCCACCTTGGATAGTGGCATGGGACTGCCACTGATCAGCGATCTTGCGGGTAAGCCCATGCCGATCACCCGCTGGCGGTGGCTGGAGCTGGGCCGGGCACAGCGGGCGCAGCTACGGGCACTTCTATACGGACTGCGGGGGCAGCAGGTGCCGGTTTGGCTCCCGACCCACGCTGACGATCTGTCGGTTATAGCCACCATCGGCGCGCTCTCGACGGTAATGGACATCGAGTACATCGGGTACACCCGCTTTGCCCAAGCACGGGTTGGGCGACGGGACATCCGGCTACAGCTGTGGAACGGCTCAGTCTTCTATCGCCGCATCACTGGCTGCACCGAACTCAGTACCAGTGTAGAGCGGCTGGTTTTCGACACGGCCTTGGGAACACAGGTGGAGCCCTCCGATATCGCTCGGGTGAGCTGGATGGTTCTGAGTCGGCTGAGCAGTGACCGGGTCGAGATCGATCACCAGGTGGATAGCGAGGGAGTGGCCAGCTGCAGCCTTACTTTCCGAGGGGTGCGCGACGATGAGTTTTAACGAGCAGGAGTTCAGCCTGGCGGGTGGTCGACCAGTTCGGCTCTACCAGTTCAGTCGTGGGGTGCTGCGTTGGACCTACAACAGCAGCGATCGGAACATCGAGCACCAGAGCCAGACCTTCAAGACCCTGCGCGGTGGCATCTCCGATGACGGTATCCGTCAGGGTGGCTCCGATGGCGTGCGTAGCCTGCGTGTTCTGGCCCCTGGAGACCTGGAGGTAGCGCAGTTCTATCGGGGCATCCCGCCCAGCGACTCCATCGACCTGGTGATCTACGACCGTCACTTCGGTGACAACGAGTTCAAGGTGTCCTGGGTAGGAGAGATCCAGAGCGTGACCTGGCCGGCCGTCGATCGCTGCCAGGTCATCTGTAACCCGGAGAGCGTGAGCATGGGCCAGCAGGGGCTGCGCTTGGCCTGGGAACGCACCTGTCCGCATGCGCTGTACGAGCGAGGCTGCTTGGTGAACCGGGATCTGTTCCGCGTCGAGTCCAGCGTGATCTCCATGGATGGCGCAGTCATCAATGGCAGCTCCTTTGCCAGCAAACCGAATGGATGGTTCGCTGCCGGCTACGTCGAGTGGAGCGTCGGCTCAGGGGTATGGGAGCGACGTGCGATCGAGGCCCATAACGGCACTCAACTGACGATCTTCGGCGGCACCTCGGGACTCAGTCTGGGCGTCACGGTGCGGGCCTATGCGGGTTGCGACCAGACCATCGGTACCTGCAACAGCCGCTTCGACAACAAGGACAACTATGGCGGCATCAGGCACCTGCCAGGTCGATCGCCTTTCGATGGCAACCCTGTTTTCTAGGAGGCAACCGTGGACCCGTACACATGGGCGTATATCGCCATCATGGTCATCAGCGCCTACGTCTCTTACAAGAATCGCCCCAAGGCTACTGCGCCCAAGGCTGCGGCCTTCGCTGACTTCGAGTTCCCCCAGTTCGAAGAGGGCACGCCGCAGTGCGTGATCTTCGGTGACTGCTGGAGCGAGGACTGGATGGTTGGCGGCCTGGGCAACTTCCGGACTAAACCCATAAAGACCAAGGGCGGTAAGAAGTGAGCGACGACTTCATGGTCACCTTCGATCACCTGCACAGCGTTCCTGCGTGGGGCGGTCGAATCGGCTTCTGTAACAAGGGTGCCAGACAGCTGGTGGCCCGCTATGGCATCGAATGGGCAGACATCGTGCGTGATGGAGGCATCCAGGCCAGCCGTCTGCTGGCGACTGGCGATGCCCTGGCTCTGCACCTGGTTGAGTTCGCAAGGCAGGAGGTTGAGCGTGAGCAGCGGGGGTAAGAGCGTAAAGGTCGGCTATCGGTACTTCTTCGGCATTCACATGCTGGTGAGTCGTGGCGAGGTGGACGAGCTGGTCGAGATCAAGGTGGGCGGCAAGAGCGCCTGGCGCGGCAGCGTCACTGGCAATGCTTCTGTGCAGATAAATGCCCCTGAATTGTTTGGCGGCGATGATGGCGAAGGCGGAATCCAAGGGCGCCTGGACGTGATGATGGGTGGCCCGACTCAGTCGGTGAATGCAGCCCTTGCCTCTATGTTGGGCGGGCTGGTGCCTGCCTTCAGAGGCATGTTCACGCTGTTCTACGACGGTCTGGTCACCAGCATGAACCCCTATCCGAAGCCGTGGACCTTCCGGGTACGCCGGGCATTGAAGGGGTGGGATGGCCCGGTCTGGTACCCCGAGAAAGCAGTGATCACGCTGACCGACCCGGAAACAGGTGGTGCCATTAAGGCCATGAACCCAGCTCACATCCTCTACGAGCTGGAGACCAACCATGACTGGGGACGGGGCAAAGATCGCTCCCGCCTCGATGACGCCGCATTCCGGGCTGCCGCTGATCAGCTGTACTCCGAGGGCTTGGGTCTATGTCTGCGCTGGGTACGCACCGACTCAATCGACAGCTTTGCCGGCAGCGTGCTCGATCACATCGCCGGCAACCTGTTCACCAGCCGCAACACAGGCCTGCGCAAGTTGACCCTGGTACGCAGCGACTACGTCGTCGACAACCTTCCACACTTCACCCCAGATAGCGGCCTGCTGGAGATCCAGGAGGATGACAACTCAGCGGGGGCGGATGCCGCCAACGAGGTGGTGGTTACCTGGCGCAACCCGATCGACAACTCCAAGCGGCCGGCGCGCGAGCGTAACCTGGCTGCCATCCGTGCGGCCGGTGGTCGAGTGATCAGTGTGGCGACCGAGTACATCGGTCTGCCGACCTACGACCTGGCAGCACGTATAGCCAAGCGCGATCTGCGCGCCAAGGTTTCGGCCAAGCGCTGGAAGCTGGTACTGGATCGTCGCGGGCGTGACATTGAGCCTGGTGCAGCCTTCCGGTTCTCTGCTCCCGCCAGGGGGCTGAGCAACATCGTGGTGCGTGCTGGCCGGGCGGATGACGGCACCCTGGAGAAAGGCGCCATCACCATCACGGCGGTGCTGGATGTGTTCGGCATGCCGGCCACCACCTTCTCGGCGCCGCCGCCTTCTGGCTGGGTACCACCGAACTCGGTTCCCCAAGCGGTGACAACCAGGGCGCTGGCCGAGGTCACCTGGCGCGACCTGGTGCAGTCCATGGATGCAGCGAACCTGCAGCTGCTCGATGCCAGTACCTGCTTCCTCGGTGTGCTGGCGGCACGCCCGACTGGCCTATCGCTGGGCTATCACATACAGACTAGGGTTGGCACTGCAGCTTTCGAGACGCGGGCCGGCGGCGACTTCTGCCCAACGGCTGTGCTGGTGGCGGCTGTTCCTCAAGCAGCTGGAGCGGTCACTGTAGGGCTCAGCGCCGGTGTCGACTTAGACGTGGTACGGATCGGCAGCGCCGCGCTGGTGGACAGCGAGGTGATGCGGGTGGATGCGCTCGATCTCGTGGCAATGACAGCGACCTTCGCCCGTGGATGCGTGGACAGTGTCCCATCGGCCCACGTCGCTGGCGCGCGAGTTTGGTTCTTCGACGACTTCTCGGGGGTTGATCCTACTGAGTACACGTCAGGGACAACAGTTGAGGCACGCCTGCTGACCAATACAGCTTCCGGCTTGCTTGATCCGGTTCTGGCAACAAATAGTTCGCTGACACTGAGCGGTCGGAGTGGGCGCCCATACCCGCCAGGTCTGTTCAGAATCGGCGGAGTCGCATATCCAGCATCCGTGACCGGCTCTGTGTCCGTATCGTGGGCCCATCGCGATCGATTGCTGCAGGCTGATCAGGTGGTCGATACAGCTCAATCGTCCATCGGACCTGAGCCTGGTACTACCTACAGCTGCAGAATGCTGCGAGCAGACAATAGTGCTGAGCTGGTCTCCTACACCGGCATCACTGGTACGTCACAAATGCTGGCTCCTGCGTATACCGGTGACGTTATCGTTGAACTGTGGTCGGTTCGGGGTGGCCTTTCGAGTTTGCAACGCCATTCATGGCGGTTCGGCTATATCAACCAAGTGGTAGCTTCCCTACTGCACTTCGATGGCGTCGACGGCAGTACGGCAATCAGCGATCAGAATGGGCGTGTATGGACTCGCTTCGGCAACGCCCAGATCGATACCGACCAGTTCAAGTTCGGCGGGAGCAGCCTCCTGTTGGACGGCAGCGGTGACTACCTAACAACCCCGCATGACGACCTGCTCAACCCGAACGGCGCCTTCACCGTTGAGTGCTGGTTTAGAGCAGCGTCAATAACGACATCCACGCCGAGATACATCGCACGCAAGGGGGCTGTGGGCGACGGCTACCTCTCTGGCTGGATCTTAGGGAACCGCGTTGTAAGTGGACAGGTGGTGCCGTTTTGTCAGATCGGCACGGGAGGGGGGGAAGTTCTGTTGAGCGGGTCTACGCCTGTGACCGTGGGTACCTGGGTACACCTAGCGGCAACGCATGACGGCGCGACGCTTAGATTGTTTGTGAATGGAGCACTCCAGGGCTCCGGTACTGGAACTCCGGCCGCTAACACCAGCCCCGTGACAATTGGCCAGGATCCGAACACACCAGTTACGCGTGACTGGCATGGCTGGATCGATGAGTTCCGATTCACAAAAGGCGTGGCGCTATACACCAGTTCGTTCACACCGCCGGTGGCGGCATTCCCGAATCCTTAGCAATCTGTGTAATTCCTTTGCCACCCAGGAAACGCGATAGACTTGTTGCTTATCGCGCATTCCCGCCTCGTTTTTCGCGCGGCGCTACAGGTGAAAAAGAAAAAGCGGGCCGATGGCCCGCTTTTTCTTTACTGATTAGGGAAGTGGAGGTGCCTCGTATTCCAGCATCTCCAGGTCCGCCTTGCCCTGGTAGGTTACGCGGAAGACGTGATCCTCGATGCCGGTATCGGCGATGCTCTCCAACAAACTGTAGCCGCCGAACTCGGGCGTGACTTCATACAGCGGTTTGCCGTTTGCCTCGAATTGAGTCGTCCCTAGATTTGTAGACACCCTTGAGCGTCTGCTTTTGGTCGGCAGCCGCCTTTGACGAAGGGAAGGAGCCGGCCAAAAACAGCCCCTCTTGGCCAGAGACAGCAGCTCAAAGTGGTCAGCGAATCTATGGTCGACTCACGATTCACTTTGAGCTATTTGCTCTAGCCACTCCCCTGAGGCGTGTGGAGCAATTGGCGGCGCCGGCCTGGTCCGGCAGGTACACTGGGTGCTTGGAAATAGCCGGGGGCGAGGGAATGCAGGGATTCGGATGGTGGGGCGGTGCCCTGTGCGCGTTGGTGCTGTTGGCCGGTATCTACGGCTATAACCGCCTGGTCTTCAACCGCGCACGCGTGGCGGAGGCCTGGAGCGGTATCGATGTGCAACTCAAGCGCCGTTCCAGCCTGATCCCGCAGCTGGTCGCCTGTCTCAAGGCCTACATGGCGCATGAGCGCGATACCCTGGAAGAGCTGGTCAGCCGCCGTGGCGTAGCTCAGGCCCGCGAGAGCGACGGCGCCGCTGGCCGCGGCCCGATCGAAGGCCAGTTGTCGGCGGCCCTGCAGCGTACCTTCGCCCTGGTCGAAGGGTACCCCGAGCTCAAGGCTGACGCGGTGTTCCTCGATCTGCAGCGCAACCTGAGCGAGGTCGAGGAGCATATCCAGATGGCGCGCCGCTACTACAACGGTGCCGTGCGCGAGCTCAATGTGCTGGTCGAGTCGGTGCCGAGCAATCTGCTGGCCAAGGCTTTCGGTTTTCGTTGTGCCGCCTATTTTGTCCTGGATGACGCCCGCGACGGGCTGTCGCCGCAATTGGAGTTCTGAACATGCCGGGATGGCTGAAACCCCTGCTGCTGTTGTGTGCTGTGCTGCCTGGCGTGACGCTGGCGCAGGAAGTGATCGAGGATTTCGCCGTCGAGCTGCAGGTTCGCAGCGATGGCCGGCTGGACGTGACCGAGCGCATCACCGTGCAGGCCGAGGGCGACAAGATCCAGCGTGGCATCTATCGCGACATTCCGGTGACTTATCGCCTGCCCGGTGGCCTGCTGCGCAAGACGCCGATCGACCTGATCAGCGCCACCCGCGACGGTGAACCCGAGTCGGTACGCCGTGAGAGCCAGGGTGCCTACCAGCGTTTCTATCTCGGTTCGCCACATATCCAGCTGGACCCGGGGCGTTACGTGTACGAACTGCGCTACCGGGTCGACCCGCAGCTGCTGCAGCGGCCGGACGAGGACGAGCTGTACTGGAACGTCACCGGCAATGCCTGGGCGTTCCCGATCCTGCAGGCGTCTGCACGGGTGCTACTGCCGGAGGGGGCCAGGATTGGCCAATTCTCCGGGTATACCGGCGCCAGTGGTGAGCAGGGCAGGGGCTTCCGAGTGCTGGAGCAGTACGAGGATTCGCTGCTGCTGGAGACTACCGTTGTGTTGCCGCCGCAACAGGGTTTCACCCTGGCCGTGGACTGGCAGGCCGGTGTTGTCGAGCGGCCTGGTGTGCTGCAACGCGGCGTGCGCCTGCTGTTCGACAACGCTGGCCTGACCCTGGGTGCCGTGCTTTGGCTGGCCCTGCTCGTTTACTACGTGCGTACCTGGCGGCGTGTCGGGCGCGACCCGCGCAAGGGCCTGCATATCGTGCGTTTCGAGGCCCCCGATGACCTCAGCCCGACGCAGGTCGGCTATCTGTGGCATCGCGGCTTTCGCGGCACTTTCAACGATGCCCGTGCCCTGGCGATCTGCTTCACCGACTGGGCCATTCACGGTCTGATTCGCCTGGAGGACCGGCCGCGCGCCGATGGTTTCGTTCTGCAGCCTGGCCGCAAACCGGCGGAGTCGGCGCGCGTGGGTGAGATCGAATGGATCCGCCGCCTATTCCCGCTGAAGAAATCCGCGTCTCTGGAACTGGGCAGTCGCTACCAGCCGCGACTGGCCGAGATGAAGACGCGCATGGTCGACAGCCTGCAGACGGTGGGTGCGCTGTGGCACGCCAACAACCGTGGGGCCTGGGCCACCGGCCTGGCCATCGCCGTGCCCGGCCTGTTGCTCGCTGTGCTGACCGGACTGGAGGGCGAGGAGCAGTGGGCGTTGGCCATCGCCGGCATGGTCTTCAGCCTGGGCTTCGGCATACCGTCGGCGGTAGTGCTGACGCTGGCGATGCGTGAGTCGGGTTACGGTAAACGGATTGGCTTGGCGGTGGTGGCACTGCTGTTCGGCTTCCCTGTGCCGATTGGCCTGTGGATGCTGCTGTCGGCCTGCTCGCTGCCGGTGATGCTGCTGGTGATCGGCTACCTGTTGCTGGTGGGGCTGTTCTATCGCCTGTTGGAGGCGCCCTCGGTTAAAGGCCAGCAATTGCTTGATGCCGCGGCAGGCTACCGCGACTACCTGCAACTGGCGGAGAGCGAGGTTCTGGCGCGCGCGGCCGAGGCGCCGGCGATGAGCATCGAACTGTACGAACGCCACCTGCCTTACGCCATGGCGCTGGGCGTGGAGGCGCAGTGGAGCGCCCGTTTTGCCGCCGCGCTGGAATCCGGCCTGATCGACCCCAGCCAGCATGAGTACCGGCCGGATTGGTACGCCGCGCGCGAGCGCTTCAGCTCACCGACCGCCTTCAGCACTGCGCTCAGCAGCAGCCTGGTGAGCCTCAGTGCCAGCGCCTCGACGCCGCCGGCCAGCTCGTCCTCGTCTTCGTCCTTTGGCGGTTCGTCAGGCGGAGGCTCCTCAGGGGGTGGCAGTGGCGGCGGTGGAGGCGGCGGTTGGTAGTTGTGGCACCGCCATAGGTGGTTGCGCTAAGCGCATCTACTTGACCGTACGGTGATTATCACAATCATCTCTATGCTGATGGTGTAGGGGGAGTCCAAATGGTCACTGTGTGGTAAGGCCTCGTTCCTGCATCCAGCTTCCGTTGCGTGTTAGTGACGATGCGGCATGGGCAGCATGATGAAAGCTGCGACTTTGATCAGCATCACCGCGCTGTATAGCCAGATTGGCGTGCAGGCCAGCGCCCAGATGGCGAGCAGTTGTGCCTTGCCGGTTGTCCAGCGCGAGGCCCGTTGCCAAGTCAGTCGCAGGCTCCAGAGTATGCCCAACCAGGGCAGCAGGTTGACGACCTTCAGCCAGGTGTCGCCGCGTTGGGCGAAGGGCTCGGCGTGCCAGGCGTAGCCTAGTAATGCGCCTGTTTCATTGACCAGCGCCGGGCCGTACTTCATGGCAAAGGTACCAACCGCATGGGGGATCAGGCCGAGGATGGCCATGGGTGCCAGTGCGTAAGCCAGGTCGAGTGCCAGTGTCTGTGGCGGTTGTTTGAGTAGGCGCGCGGCCGCCCGATAGCCCAGCGCTGCAACAGGTAGCGTCAACAGCAGAGCCAGTAGCAGTGCCAGCAGACCGGAGATATTCCAGGTATCCGTGCTCAGCGACAGGCTTTGGTGCAGCCACTGGCCAGCCACATTCCAAGGCAGGCTGTCGCGCAGGCCGGTGTGCTGCAAACCATGCAAAAACTGAATACCCACACCGGCAATGGCCAGAATCAGGATGATTACCCAGTAGTCATGTGGATCGGCGCGTTTGATGGGCTGGCTCAGGCTTTTGCCCGGACGCATCCAGTGCAGTTCGGCGCTGTCGCAGGCTTGCACGCAATCGAGGCACAGGGTGCAGTTGTCCATATTGTTGCGTTCCTCGAAGCGGAACGGCGACAGGTGGTAATGACAGGCTTTAGCGCATTCGAACGTGCTGCAACTGCTGCAGTCGCTTTGTTCAGTGCGGATACCCAGGCCGCCGGCCTTGCCGTGACTGGCCAGCACCCGACCCAGCGGACAGATGTGCTTGCAGTAGGCCATGTCGGCATAGAACAGGAAACAGCCGACAGCGAACAGGGTGAACAGCAGGAAGTACCAGGCCGTGGTTTGAGTGGAGGCGCTCAGCAAGCTGGGGGCGCTGAAGGCCAGTACCCAATAGCCCAGGAATATCAGGCTCAGGCTGATCCAGGCACCACGCAGGGCCCTGGGAAAGCGCCGCTTCAGGCTGAAGCGTTGCAGCCACTTACCCAGAGCGCCATGCGGGCAGACGGCACAGAACGCCGGTCCCAGGCTGGGGGTGATCACGCAGGTCAGCAAGGGCCAGAAGATGCCCCAGAACAACAGGACGGTGAGGCCGTCCTTGCGGTCTTCACTGAAAATCCCCAGACCAATGGCCAGCAGTAACAGCGAGACGCTGATGAGTTGCAGGCTGGTCATGAATAGTGGGTGGCGCAGTACCGGGCCAAGCAGGGGCAGGCCCGTCAGATTCAGGCCGCGTGCCGTAACCGTTGAGTCGCTGTCCCGCGCAATGATGTGTTCGTTCATGTGGTATTCCTCAACCTGCCGGCGCGGAGGCCGGCAGGCGCGTTAGGCTCAGAACTCGACACGGCTGCCGACGTAGAAATAGCGGGCGTCAGGATCGGTCCTGCCGCCGCCAGTGCCGGCGTTGTTGTTGACGTAGTTGCTGGGGTCACGCTGATCGAAGACGTTGTCGATCCCGGTAAACAGCTCGACCTGCTCGGTCAGGTTGTGGCTGATGTTCAGATCAACCAGGGTCTGACGGGTGTCATACAGCGGGCAGTTGACCCGGCAGTCCGGCTTGCGCGACAGGTAGTCGCCGGTGTGGCGGGCGCGGGCAGTGAAGCGCCAATCGTCAGCCAGGGCATAGCTGCTTTCCAGGCGGTAGGTGCGCCGAGCACGGCCTTCCAGACGCTGATCCGTATTGGCATCAATAGCATCCAGCCAGTCATAGCCGGCCTGCAGGGTCAGTGCGTCGGTGGCTTGCCACTTGGCATTCAGCTCCAGGCCTCGGATACGTGCCTTGTCCACGTTTTCATACTCATAGAAGCCCCGGAAGCGACCGCCGCCTATGGGTACGCTGCGCACCAGGCGCGAATTGATCAGGTCATCCACGTCACTGTGGTGCAGCACGGCATCCAGATCGAGATTGCCCAAGGTGCGGCCGAACGCCAGCTCCCAGGATTTCGATTGTTCTGGCTGCAGGCCAGGGTTGCCGGTGATGACACTGGAGCCACCGCCGCGACTAAAACTGGCGTACTGCTCCAGCAGCGAGGGTGCGCGGAAGCCTTCGCCATAACCCAGGCGGGCGCGCCAGTCTCCATCACTCCAACCCAGGCTGGCTTTGGGGGTGAGGGCGTTGTCGAAGTCGTCGAAGCGGTCATAGCGGCCGCCGGCGACCAGGGTCCACGTCTCGTTGATCTGCCATTCGTCCTGCAGCAGCACAAAGCTGTTGTCGCGCGCTGCTGACTGCGAGTTGATGGTCACGTCCAGCTCGTCACGCTTATAGCCACCGCCCAGGGTCAGCTTGTGGCTGTCGAACAGCGGCAGGCTATAGAGCGCGTCGCTTTGGTATTGCTTGTAGAGCGTGTTTTCTTTCAGCGTCTCGGGGAAGCTGCGGTTGGTGGCACCGCTGCTGCGGCCATAACTGCTGCGCAGCTTGAGTTCGCCGGCACCGATCAGGCGTTGGTAGTCGAGGCCATAGAAATTGCGTTGCTCATCCTCATAGTTGCTGTAGGCCACGCTATCGAAACGCGGTGGGCCACCACCGGGGCGGCGAACCAGCGCTTCGGCATCGCGGTCGTTGTCGCGATCGAAGATTTCTACCGCCCAACCCAGCGATTGCACCTCATCCGGTGTCCACTTGCCGCGGTAGGCGGCCGAGAGGTTGATCAGTCGTCCGGCATCGTCCTGAGTTGAATCGTCGTGGCGCAGGGGCTGGCGCTGCTCCTGTTCCAGTGTCAGCGAGTGGCCCAGTGTGTTGTCGCCAAAGCGCGCGTTGAGCCCTGTCTGTAGTGTTTCGCGCCCCTCACGTGCGGCACCAGTCGTGACCTGGGTGCTGACCCCCGGGTCTTCACCCGGCTGGCGCGTGATGATGTTCACGACCCCACCCAATGCATCCGAGCCATACAGTGAGGACATAGGGCCTCGTACGATCTCTATACGTTCGATATCAAAGGTGCTGATCTGGTTGGGGTTGTTACTGCTGTAATTGTTGGTACGGCGCTGGCCGTTGATCAGCACCAGGCTCTGGTTGCTGTTGAAGCCGCGAATCGAGATGGCGCCGGTGGCACCGGAGTTGTTGGTTTGTACACCGGTGGCGGACTTGAGCACTTCGGTGACGCTATGAGCTGAGTGCTGGTTCAGCTCATGGCGATCGATCACTTGTACCGAGGCTTGTACATCTTCAAGCGGTTGCGGCGTACCGGTGGCAGTAATTACAACTTCTTCTAGCTGTAGATCAGCAGCGAACAGAGAGGAACTGATGGCACAGGCAAGTGCCGCGAGTGCCAGGGCGGGAATACGGGGCATGGGTAGATTCCTGAATGCAAAGACATGCACGGCACAGCAATGGCCGGGCGTTACAGCAAGCATCAGGCGTGGGCAGGAGGCGCTCGGTTGGGGGGGGCCAGCAAGAAGGGGGGATACCAGCGCAGCAACTGATCCTGAAGTCGCGCGGCCGATTTACTCAGCATGGGGGGGCTGGTGGCAGATACGTCCAGACCGGCAGTGTGCTGGCCTGAGTAGCACATTGCGCACAGGGTGTATGGCCTGAGTCGTCTTCATCACTGACGTCCAGCCATTGCGCACCCTGAGAGCTGCAGAACAGCATGAAGTCGCTAGCCGACATCAATGGCGCTGCCCATACCAGCAAACTGGCACGCAACAGCATGCCAGCAAGGGCAAAGGCGATAAGCCAGTCGCGAGATGATTGGGAAAGCGGCATCAGGATGACCTTTTAGGGGGCGGTATTGTATTGGAAACTCTTTTGCCTGCAGCCGGACTGATTGCCGCAGGAGCCCTCTTGAACGTCAGCATAGTGGTGCGTTGCGCGAGCGTCGATTCTCCAACAGCCGTTGAAACAATCCCGGGGCCCGCCACTCCTGGCAGATGCGTTCGGAGAAGCGGATCTGCTCCAGCCCGAAGTCGCCCATGCGGGGGTTGTAGGCATCCTCACGGAAGCACTGGGCATAGCCGGTTTCGGTTTCATGGGCGATGACCGAGTGCAGGCGCACGTCTTGTTCGCTGTAGACCATCTAGCCGTTATCCAGGGCGTGGACCTCCAGCAGCAGTTCGATCCTGTACGAGTGGCCGTGCAGCGAGCGCGAGCAGCGCCGGCTGCTGCAGCCACGGACGATATGCGGGCTCTCGAACTTGAGCAGCTTGCGGATCAGCATGCCGGCTCCTGGCCGGGCATGCGCGCCTCTGCGCGCAGTCGTTCGAGCAGATCATCCAGCGCCAGGCTGCCGAGGTTGTCGCCGGCGCGGCTGCGCAGGGTGACGCGGCCCTCGGCCTTCTCCTGTTCGCCGATCACCAGCAGGTAGGGCACCTTCTGCAGGGTGGCTTCGCGGATCTTGTAGCCGATCTTCTCGTTGCGCAGGTCCGCCGCCGCGCGCAGGCCGGCGCGCTTGAGGGCGGCGAGTACCTGGCGGGCGTAGTCGTTCTGCCCTTCGGAAATGGTCAGCACGGCCGCCTGCTGCGGAGCCAGCCACAGCGGGAACAGGCCGCTGTAGTGCTCGATGAGAATGCCGGTGAAGCGTTCCAGCGATCCGAACAGGGCGCGGTGCAGCATCACCGGGCGTTCGCGTTCGCCCTGTTCGTTGACGTAGCTGATGTCGAAGCGCTCCGGCAGGTTGAGGTCCACCTGCAGGGTGCCGCACTGCCAGTCGCGGCCGATGGCGTCGCGCAGCACGAACTCCAGCTTGGGCCCGTAGAACGCGCCTTCGCCGGGGTTGAGCTGGTAGTCGATGCCCATCCGTTGCAGGGCGCCGGACAGCGCGCCTTCCAGCTGATCCCAGGTGGCGTCGCTGCCGATGCGGTTGGTCGGGCGGGTGGAGAGCTTCACCGCCACCTCGTTGAAACCGAAGTCACGGTAGATGGCGAACACCAGGGCGATGGTGTCGGCGCATTCCTGTTCCATCTGCGCGGCGGTGCAGAAGATGTGCGCGTCGTCCTGGGTGAAGTGACGCACGCGCAGCAGGCCGTGCAGCGCGCCGGACGGCTCGTAGCGGTGCACCTTGCCGAACTCGGCCATGCGCAGCGGCAGGTCGCGGTAGCTCTTCAGGCCACGGGCGAACAGCGCCACGGCGCCGGGGCAGTTCATCGGCTTGAGGGCGAACACACGCTCGTCCTCGGTGCTGGTGGTGAACATGGCGTCGCGGTAGTTGAACCAGTGCCCGGAGGTTTCCCACAGGCTGCGGTCCATCACGTCCGGGGTGTTGACCTCGACATAGCCGGCGGCGTCCTGCTGCTGGCGCATGTAGCCGATCAGCTGCTGGAACAGGGTCCAGCCCTTGGGGTGCCAGAACACCGAGCCCGGGGCGCAGTCGTCGAAATGGAACAGGTTGAGTTGCGGGCCGAGCTTGCGGTGGTCGCGCTTGCCGGCTTCTTCCAAACGGGTGAGATGGGCCTTGAGCTCTTTGCTGTTGGCCCAGCAGGTGCCGTAGATGCGTTGCAGCGCGGCGTTCTTCGCATCGCCGCGCCAGTAGGCGCCGGCCACCTTGGTCAGCTTGAACGCCTGCAGATGGCCGGTGCGCGGAATATGCGGGCCGCGGCAGAGGTCTTCGAAGTCGCCCTGGCGGTACAGCGACAGCACTTCGCCGGCCGGAATGTCGCGGATCAGCTCGGCCTTGTAGTGCTCGCCCTGTGATTCGAAGTGGGCGATGGCTTCATCACGTGGCAGCTCGCGGCGGCTGACGGGCAGGTCGGCGGCTGCCAGCTCGTTCATGCGCGTCTCGATCAGCGCCAGGTCATCCGGGGTGAAGGGGCGCTCGAAGGCGAAGTCGTAGTAGAAACCGTCCTCGATCACCGGGCCGATGGTCACCTGGGCGCTGGGGTACAGCTGCTTGACCGCCATGGCCAGCAGGTGCGCGCAGGAGTGGCGCAGCAGCTCCAGGCCCTCGGGATCGCGCGTGGTGATCAGGCTGAGCTGGGCGTCGTGGTCGATCAAGGCGCTGGTGTCCACCAGGCGGCCATCCAGGCGCCCGGCCAGGGCGGCCTTGGCCAGGCCGGGGCCGATATCGGCGGCGACCTCGGCCACGCTCAGGGGTTGGGCATAGTGACGCTGGCTGCCATCGGGCAGGGTGATGCTGGGCATGTCGATTCTCTGATCAGGTCGGTTAACGGGGCGCTCAGCCGCGCTGGTAGCGCAGCGGCAGCCCCTGGCAATCGTTGTGCAGCTGGCCCTCATGCCAGGCCAGCTGGCCGGAGACGATGGTGCTGCGCACGGCATGGCGGAAGGCGCGGCCCTGGAAGGGCGTCCAGCCGCAGTGGGCGAGGATCGGGTCGGCGGCGACCGGGCGTGGTTCGGCCAGGCGTTCGATCAGCGTCAGGTCGGCCCAGTAGCCTTCGCGCAGGTAGCCGCGCTGCTCGATGGCAAAGCGCTGCGCCACCGCATGGCTGGTTTTCTCCACCAGGGTGGTGAGGGGCAGCAGGCCGTCGGCGACCAGTTCCAGCAGGGACGGCAGGGCGTGCTGCACCAGCGGCAAGCCGGACGGCGCCTGCAGGTAGGGGCGCTGCTTCTCGTCCAGGGTGTGCGGCGCGTGGTCGGTGCCGATGATGTCCAGCCGCCCGCACAGCAGGGCCTGGCGCAGGGCGTCGCGGTCGGCCTGGGTCTTGATCGCCGGGTTGCACTTGATCAGGTGGCCGAGCGCCGCGTAGTCGCGGTCATCGAAATACAGGTGATGGGCGCAGACCTCGGCGGTGATCTGTTTTCCGGCCAGGGGGCCTGGCTGGAACAGGCTCAGCTCGCGGGCGGTGGTGATGTGCAGCACGTGCAGCTGGGTATCGAAGCGACGCGCCAGACTCACGGCCAGGCTGGAGGACTGGTAGCAGGCCTCGGCATCGCGGATCAGCGGGTGCTGATCGGGCGGAATCTGCTCGCCATAGCGGTTGTGCCAGAGCAATTCGCGCTCGCGGATGCGCGGGGTGTATTCGCAGTGGGTCAGGACAATGGTCGGGCAATCACGGAACAGGCGCTCCAGTGAGGGCAGGTCGTCGACCAGCATGTTGCCGGTGCTGGCACCCATGAACACCTTCACCGCTGCCACCCGGTTGGGGTCGAGTGCCGCGACGATGTCGAGGTTTTCGTGGCTGACGCCGAAGTGGAAGCCGAAGTTGGCCATGGAGCAGCTGGCCGCGCGCCGCTCCTTGGCCTCCAGCGCATCAAGATTGAGCGTTGGCGGGTTGGTGTTGGGCATGTCCATCACGCTGGTGATGCCGCCGGCCACGGCCGCGCGGGATTCCGTGGCGAAGCTGCCCTTGTGCGGCGCGCCGGGGTCGCGGAAGTGCACCTGGTCGTCGATCATGCCCGGCAGCAGGTACTGCCCGGCGGCGTCGATCTCGGTACCGGCATTGAGTCCGCTGATGTTGGTGGCGATCTTCTCGATGCGCCCGTGGCGTACCAGCAGGTCAGCCTCGAACTCGCGGCCCTCGTTGATCAGGCGTGCATTGCGGATCAGCAGATCAGTCATGGTTCAGGTCCTTGATGACGCGCAGCTCGGTGGGCGTCAGGGCGTTGTAGAAGCAGCTGGGGCGACCGGTATGGCAGGCCGGGCCCTGTTGCTCGACCAGTAGCAGCACGGCGTCGCCGTCACAGTCCAGGCGTGCCTCGACCAGCCGTTGGCGGTGGCCGCTGGTTTCGCCCTTGCGCCACAGTTGCTGGCGCGACCGCGACCAGTAGCAAACCTGACCGCTGGCGAGGGTTTCCTCCAATGCCGCGCGGTTCATCCAGGCCAGCATCAGCACCTCGCCGCTGTCGTGTTGCTGGGCTATGGCGGCGATCAGGCCATCGGCATTCCAGGGGATGGCCGCCAGCACCTCGGCGAGCGGGCGGCTGTCGCCTAGCCCGGCCTGCTCCAGTTGCAGCCACAGGTTCATGGTTTGAGCACGGCCAGCAGGGTGTCGAGGTTGTGCTGGAACATGCCCAGGTAGGTGCTGGCCGGTCCCTGGCTGGCCAGGGCATCGGAATACAGGGTGCCGCCGACGCGGGCTCCGGCCTCGTCGGCAATCTGCCGTACCAGACGCGGGTCGCGGATGTTTTCCACAAACACGGCGCGCACGCCTTCGCTGCGCAGCTGACGGATCAGTGCGGCGACTTCGGCAGCGGATGGCTCGTCATGGGTGGACAGGCCCTGCGGCGCGATGAACTGCAGCTGCCAGGCCTGGCCCAGGTAGCCGAAGGCATCGTGGCTGGTCACCACCTTGCGCTGGCTGGCCGGCAGGTCGGCGATGCGCGCGTTGGCAGTCTTGAGCAAGCTGTGCAGCTTGGTCAGGTAGGCGTCGCGGTTGGCGGCGTAGGCAGCGGCATGCTCCGGGTCGAGCTGGCTGAGCGCCTGGGTGATGTTGCGCACGTAGATCTCGGCGTTGCTCAGGCTCTGCCAGGCGTGCGGGTCGGCGACTTTCTCGCCGTCCTCCTCCAGCCACAGCGGCAGCACGCCCTGGCTGGCGTCGATGCGCCGGCCGCGCGCTTCGCTGCTGGCCAGCAGGCGTTCCAGCCAGGGTTCGAAGCCCAGGCCGTTGGCGATGATCAGGTCGGCCTGTAGCAGTGTGCGCGCATGTTCCGGGCTGGGTTCGAAGACATGGGCGTCTTCGTCGGGACCGACCAGGTTGGTCAGCTCGATGTGCTCGCCACCGACGGCGCGGGTCAGGTCGGCGAGGATGCTGAAACTGGTGACCACCTGCGGCTTGTCGGCGGCGGGCAGTGACAGCGGCAGGAGCAAAGCGATCAGGGCGAGCAGGGCACGCATGGGGTTTCCTCAGGGCGATGTGGGTAAGGGAGCCGGACGCCAGAGACCGTGAACCGGTCCGGCGATCACCGAGATCAGGTAGGCCAGACCGGCCAGCAGGACGATGCAGGGTCCGCTCGGCAGTCCGGCGTGGTAGGACAGCAGCAGGCCAAGCCAGACGCTGGCGGCGCCGATCAGCGCGGCGAGCACCAGCAGGTGCGGCAGGTGGCGGCTCCAGAAGCGCGCGGCGGCGGCCGGCAGCATCATCAGGCCGACCACCATCAGGGCGCCGATGGCCTGAAAGCCCATCACCAGGTTCAGCACCACCAGGGCCAGGAACAGGCCATGTACCAGCGGGCCGATGCGGCTGACGCTGCGCAGGAACAGCGGGTCGAGGCTGTCCAGCGCCAGCGGGCGATAGATCAGCAACAGTACGATCAGGCTGATGGCCGCCACGCTGAGCATGCCGTGCAGGGTGGGCAGGTCCACCGCCAGCGCCGAGCCGAACAGCAGGTGCATCAGGTCCAGCTTGCGGCCGGCCAAGCCGAGCAGCAGCACGCCGCTGGCCAGCGAGATGGGGTACAGGGCGGCCAGGCTGGTGTCCTCGCGCAGCCCGGTGCGGCGCGTGACCCAGGCGGCCAGCATGGCCATGCCCAGGCCGGCGACCAGGCCGCCGGCAGTCAGCGCCGGGAGGCTCAGGCCGAACAACCAGAAGCCCAGCGCGGCGCCGGGCAGGATGCCGTGGGCGATGGCGTCGCCAATCAGGCTCATGCGTCGCAGCATCAGGAACACGCCCAGCGGCGCGGCGCTGCAGGCTAGCGCCAGACCGCCGAACAGGGCGCGGCGCAGGAAGGCGAATTCGGCGAAGGGCTGCCACAGCGGGTCGAGCATCAGGCCACGCGCTCCAGCCGCGCGCCGCGCAGTTCGCTGACCGGCGCCAGGATGCAGCCCTGTGCCGACACCAGCAGGGCGTTGTCCAGCCAGTCGCTAAGGTGGCCCACCGCGTGGCTGACCACCAGCAGCGTGCGGCCTTCTGCTTGCCACTGGCGGGCGCGTTGCCAAAACAGCGCTTGGCCTTCGGCGTCGAGCGCCGCTTCCGGCTCATCGAGCAACAGCAGGCGGGCGTGGGTCAGGTCGAGGCGGGCGAGCAGGGCGCGCTGCAGCTGGCCGCCGGACAGCGCCTCCAGCGGCAGTGCCTGCAGCCCGCTCAGCTGCCAGCGCTCCAGCGTCTGCTCCAGCCGGGCCCGTTGTGCGGCGCGCGAGTGCTTCTGCGACCACAGTCCGCCGGCCACCAGGGCGTCCAGGCGAATGGGAAACTGGCGGTCGAAGGCCTGCTGCTGAACCAGCACGCCGATGCCGCCCTGGCGTGGCGCCTCCACACGCACCCGGCCCGCCAGCGGCGCCTGCCAGCCGGCGATGATCTTGAGCAGGCTGCTCTTGCCGCAGCCGTTGTGGCCGATCACGGCGGTCAGGCTGCCGGCCGTCAGGTGCAGGTCCAGCGGTGGGGTCAGCGGGCGGCCTGGCGGCCCCCATTGCAGGCCCTCGCAGCGGATCATGCTGGCCGGCTCCACTGGCTGCGGGCCACGGCGTCGTGGGCGTGCAGGCTTTCGGCGTGCACCACTTCCAGGGCGAAGCCGAGCAGCCCGACCTGCTCGCGCAGGCTGTGGTCCAGGCGGCGCGCGGCGTCCTCGCAGAACATCAGGTTCTGTCCGTTGGCCAGGGCAAAGGCCTGTTCATCGGCGCGTTTGACCGCCGTCTGCAGGGCGGTGCCCAGGGCGGCCTCGGCGCTGTCCAGCCAGTGCAGCAGTGGCAGCTCTTGCAGACTCGGGTCCAGGCGCAGTTGCAGGCGCGCCTCGCTGCGCTGGCTGTGGGGGGTGGCGAGGATGCCCTGTGAACTGCTCAGCCAGTTGATGATATCGGCATGATCGAGTGATTTGCCGGCAAAATCATCCACAAATCGCTGCTGAATCAGTTGCCGGGCCAGCGCCGCCGAGCACGGGCAGGTCGAGGAATAGCCCAGTGTCAGCTGCAGTTCCACGTGAAACCCCGTGGCGTCCAGCCGGGTGTTGAGTGCCACGGGGTAGGCCTTCCAGCCGGCCAGCGGGCTGACCAGGGCCGGGCGCTTGAGCAGCAGCTCACCGCGCAGGTTGAGGTAGGCACGTTGCGACAGGCCTTCGTGGCTGTCCAGGAACTGGCGCAGCACCCGCTGCACGGCCGGCAGGGTCAGCGGCTGGTGTTCCAGGGCTTCCAGTGCCAGGTACAGGCGCGACATGTGGATGCCCCGCGCGCTGGCATCATCCAGGCTGACCCCGGCGTCCACCCGGCAGGCCAGCGGCATGCCGGCCAGCTGCACGGGCAGGGCGATCTGCTGCATGCCGACGAAGTCCAGCGCGGGCTGCGCCTGGGCACTGGTTTGCGCGGCGATATCGGGGAGAGTCAGGGCGTTCATCGGGAACCTGTGGCAGCGAGGGCGGTTGTTCAAAATGTTATGTTATAACAAAATAAAGCGACACCCCTGACGAGTCCACCCCGTGATCAGCGAAGCCGACCTGCTTGCCATGCCTGCCGACACCTACATGAACGAGGTGCAGCAGGCGTTCTTCCGCCAGCGCCTGCTGGAGCAGCGTGCCGAGCTGCAGCAGCGCATCGACGAGGAGTTCGGCCAGCTGCGCGAGCAGCAGCCGGCCAGCGATCCGGCCGACCTGGGCAGCGCCGAGGAGCAGCGCCAGTGGCAGCTGCGCCTGCTGGAACGGGAGAAGAAGCTGCTCGACAAGATCGACGAAGCGCTGGAGCGCCTGGCCCGCGGCGAGTACGGCTGGTGCAGCGAGACCGGTGAGCCGATCGGCCTGCGTCGTCTGCTGCTGCGGCCCACCGCCAGCCTGTGCATCGAGGCCAAGGAACGTCAGGAACAACGCGAACGCCATATCCGTGATGTGCGAGGAAACCCCAATGGATAACCGCTTACCCGTGACCGTGCTGTCGGGCTTTCTCGGCGCTGGCAAGAGCACCCTGCTCAACCACGTGCTGAAGAATCGCGACGGCCTGCGCGTGGCGCTGATCGTCAACGACATGAGTGAAATAAACATCGACGGCTCGGAAGTACAGCGCGACGTCAGCCTCAACCGCGCCGACGAGAAGCTGGTGGAGATGAGCAACGGCTGCATCTGCTGCACCCTGCGCGAAGACCTGCTGGAGGAAGTGGCGCGGCTGGCCCGCGACGGCCGCTTCGACTACCTGCTGATCGAGTCCACCGGCATCAGCGAGCCGCTGCCGGTGGCCGAGACCTTCACCTTCCGCGACGAGCAGGGCCAGAGCCTGTCCGACCTGGCGCGCCTGGATACGCTGGTGACGGTGGTCGATGGGGTGAACTTCCTGCGTGATTTCCATGAGGCGGAGAGTCTGGCCAGCCGTGGCGAAACCCTGGGTGAGGAGGACGAACGCTCGATCACCGACCTGCTGATCGAGCAGGTGGAGTTCGCCGACGTCATCCTGATCAGCAAGACCGACCTGATCTCCAGCGCCGAGCGCGAGGAGCTGACGGCTATTCTGCGCGGGCTCAACACCGAGGCCGAGATCGTGCCGATGGTGATGGGTCAGGCGCCGCTGGCGAAGATCCTCAACACCGGTCGCTTCGATTTCGACCGCGCCTCCCAAGCCCCCGGCTGGCTCAAGGAGCTGCGCGGCGAGCACGTGCCGGAGACCGAGGAGTACGGCATCGCCTCGACCGCCTACCAGGCGCGCCGGCCCTTCCACCCCGAGCGCTTCTTCGCCTTCCTCAACCGCGAGTGGGTCAACGGCCGCCTGCTGCGCTCCAAGGGTTACTTCTGGCTGGCCAGCAAGTACCAGGAAGCCGGCAGCTGGTCGCAGGCCGGCGGCCTGATGCGCCATGGTTATGCCGGGCGCTGGTGGCGCTTCGTGCCCAAGACTCAGTGGCCCGAGGACGAGGACGGTCTGCGCACCGTCATGAGCAAATGGAGCGCCGAGGTCGGCGACTGCCGCCAGGAGCTGGTGTTCATCGGCCAGAATATCGACTTCGCGCGCCTGCGCGCCGAGCTGGATGATTGCCTGCTGACCGACGCCGAAATGGCCGCTGGGCCCGAAGCCTGGCAACGCCTGCCGGACCCCTTCGGCGCCTGGACCGAGGAGGCCGCCTGATGCTGGCGCTCAAGCTGCGACCGCCGCCCCGCGCGTGCCTGGGAGCCGAGCCCGAGGTGCTTGCCGAGGCGCTGCAGGAGGGCGTCAACCTGGCGGTCTGGCAGCGGCGCCTGGCGCCGCAGGTCGAGGACTTCGTGCGCATCCTGCTGGCCCAGCCGCTGGAGGTCTCGGAGTCGGTGCAGATCGAGGTGGGCGCCGACGAGCAGCTGCGCCTGCCCGCGCTGCTGCGGGCGCAGGCCGATTTTCATGGCTATGACGCCTTCATTGCCGATCTCACCTGGCTGGTCGAGGCCTTTGCCTGCCTGCTCGGTGCCCGGCGTATCGGTCTGCGTCTGCGCAGCCTGACCAAGCCGATGTGCCCGCGTTTTCACGTCGACCACGTGCCGCTGCGGCTGATCAGCACCTACGCCGGGGTGGCCAGCGAATGGCTGGAAGAAGGCGGCATGGACCGTCGCCGTCTCGGCGAGGCCCAGGCCGAACCTCATGAAGGCGAGCGCATCCAGCGTCTGGAAGCTGGCTGGGTGGCGCTGGCCAAGGGCGAGAAGTGGTCGGGTAACGAAGGTGCCGGGTTGATTCACCGCTCGCCGACTCCGCCGCCGGGCGAGCGCCGCCTGCTGCTGACGCTGGACTGGCTGGCCTAGCGCGTCATCCACACGCCCTTGTACTGCTGTTCGCAGGCGGGCTTGAGGTAGCGGGCGTCGGTCGCGATGCCGTAGTAGTGGATGTCCTGCTGGTAGGGCGTGCCCTGTACCTTGGCGTTGCGGCATTCGCCGAAGGCGCCGGTTGGGCATTGCTCGGCGAAGCTGACCTCGACTTTCTGCCCCTGCAGTTGCGGGGCGCAGAAGCCGGTACGGAACAGGTTGGCGGGGATGCTGCGGTTCTGCTGGCAGAGCTTCACCTCTACCTGCTTGCCCTCGGCATGCACCACGCAGGCCTCGGCCCAGGCCTGGCCAGCCAGGCTCAGCAACAGCAGGGCAAGCATTGCGCGCATCGCATCTCTCCTCGAACAAAGCGGCGACTTTAGCCTTTCCCGCCGCCGCGTGAAACCGCACCATAGGCCCATGCTGACTCAAATCCCTACCCATGTGATCGCCGGCCCACTGGGTGCCGGCAAGACCAGCCTGATCCGCCACCTGTTGGCGCACAAACCGGCGCACGAGCGCTGGGCGGTGTTGATCAACGAGTTCGGCCAGATCGGCCTGGACCGGGCACTGCTGGCTGGCTCCTACGACGGTGTCAGCCTGAGCGAAATTCCCGGTGGCTGTCTGTGCTGCGTTGCCGGCGCGCCTTTCCAGGTCGGCCTGGCTCGGCTGCTGCGCCAGGCCCGTCCGGATCGTCTACTGATCGAGCCTTCCGGCCTGGGGCACCCTCTGGAACTGCTGCGCCAGCTGGGCCAGGCGCCCTGGGCCGGGGTGCTGGCCCTGCAGCCACCGGTGCTGGTGCTGGACGCCGCCGCCCTGGCCGCCGGTCAGGCGCTGCCGGAGAGCCAGCAGGCGACCCTGGCGTTGGCCGGCCTGCTGTTGCTGAACAAGGCGGAGAGCCTGGACGAGGCGGCGCGGGCAGGGTTGCAGGCGCAGTTGCCGGCCGTGCCGCTGCGCTGGACCTACCAGAGCGAGCTGGATTTCACCGAGCTGCCTGGCAGTGCCGTACTGGTCGGACCGGAGCAGGAGAACAGGCTGCCGGCCGCCGAGCGCGCGCCGCTGGCGCAGATCTGGCGTGACCCGCAGGAGCCGATCTGTCAGGTGCAGGCGCAGGCCGAGGGCTGGAGCATCGGCTGGCGGATACACCCTTCTCAGGTATTCGAGCTGGAGCGGGTACAGGCCTGGCTGGCCGGGCTGCCGTGGCGGCGGGCCAAGCTGGTGCTGCATGGCGAGAGCGGCTGGCACTCGGCCAACGCGCTGCAAGGCGCGCCGCTGCAGTGGCGGGTCAGCGAGTGGCGGCGCGATTCGCGGCTGGAGCTGATCTTTGCCGCGCCGCAGCAGGCGCAGGCGCTGCAGGCCGGACTGCTGGCCTGTCGGCGCCGCTAGTGTTGCAGCAGCGCTTCGGCCAGGCTGCCGAGCAGCACCAGGGCCAATAGCGCCAGGCTGGTACGGCGCACGGCAGCGGAGCGACAGAAGGCGATCAGGCGGTTTTCCCGGGCGTCGGCGAGCTGCAGGCGGTGCTCGTGCTCGCCCGGCGCCTGGTGGATTGCCTGCCAGGCACGCGGCGCATCGCCGTCATGCGGCAGCAGCAGGGCGTAGCGATGACCGCGGGCCTCCTCGCCGAGGTCGCAGGCGATGGCCTCGATGCCCAGTTCGTTGAGCCGGTCGCGGAGGAAGTCGATGTAGCTGCCGTTGTCGGAGGTGCGCAGGTTCTGCAAGGCGTGGTCCTTGTCCACGATGGTCGGGCCGGCCGCCGGGCGACCGGTCGCGATGGTAGCAGATTGCCAGTTTGTGATGCGTTTGGCGTTATGGGTGGGCCGCGAACCAGGCGAGGATCTTGCCTGGCGACGCGGCGAACCACTCGTGACTGCCCAGCGGCTCGGTGTAGCGCGCCGTTTCGATGCCCTGATAAAGCAGGCGGTCGTAGTACAGGTCCATGCTCCACCAGGGCACAACCGAATCGATGAAACCATGCACGAACAGGGTCGGCGGGTGGTCTGCGGGCAGCTCCGGTACCACGCACAGCGGCCCGCTGCAGGTGGCATAGGAACCGGACTGGATGGCCAGGGCGCGGAATTTGCCGGGGAAGGACACCGCCATGCGGCTGGTGTTGTAGCCGCCGCTGCTGATGCCGGTGGCGTACTGGCGCTGCGCGTTGAGCGGGCCGAAGTGACCGGCGGCGATCGCCGCCAGCACGTTGCCGAGGAAGTCGTAGTCGGTGCTCAGCTCGTAGGCCTGGGCCAGGCCAGGGATGTTGGTCTGCCAGAACAGATCGGCCGGCGCGCTGGGGGCGATCACCGCGTAGCCGTTGTCGAGCAGGGTGCGGATCAGCTTGCCCTCGTAGAAGCCACCGAAGGGCTGGTTGCTGTAGTAGGTGAAGTTATCCAGCGGGAAGAACGAGCCCTGGTAGACCAGCACCACCGGCCAGCCGCCGGCCGGCGGCGTGCCCAGCGGCGTCTGGTAGATCACCTGGCGGGCGCCGATCACGCCGGAATCGATCCAGGTGGTCTGGTGGGTGCAGCTGATCTTGGCGGGCAACAGCAGCGACTTCGGCCTCTCGCTGCAGCGCGAGTCGGCCAGGGTGGGCAGGGAGCAGAGCAGGAGCAGGCAGCAAAGCAGGGTGCGGGGAGCGATCATGAGAGTGATCTCCGGCGTTGTTGTTGGGTGTACGACCCACTGAATAGAAACAGGAATTCCGATTCCGTCAAATGCTGCACGTGCAAGCTTGGCGAAGCGTCGCCGCGGCACGGACAGCGCTGTGGTGGCCGGAGCGGCGGAGGGGGCGGGTGAGCTCAGGGGTGGCGCTGGAACCCGTCGAGGATCTTCGCAGGCGATGCGGCGACCACTCGTGGCCGCCGTCGGCCTCGCTGTGCAGGGCCGTCTCCACGCCCTGGTAGAGCAGGCGGTCATGGTAGGGCTGCATGCAGCTTCAGGGCACCACGCGCTCTGCTAAGTCATGCGAGAACAGAATTTCCGGCAGTCGATGGATGACGGCGCTAAGAGCGCAGGGCGGCGGCAGAAAAATATCGGCCATGACTTGCCAGGGGCTCAATCGACTTCTACATTGCATCGGAACCGATGTTCCGATTCCGATAAAAACAATAGCAGGAGGTCATCGTGGCACATCAAGGAAGAGGCCTGGCGGTTGCCGGCCTGGCATTGCTCGGCACGCTGCCCCTGGGGCTGGCGCAGGCGTTTCAGGTGCGTTCGGGGGACTGGACCACCTCGCTCGACACCACCGTCTCCTACGGCGTCAGCTACCGCATGGAGGGCCAGGACGACAAGCTGATCGCCCGCGCCAACGGCGGTAGCGGCAGCAACTCGGGACTGATCAACTCCGACGACGGCAACCTGAACTTCAGGAAGGGCGACCTGTTCTCCGAGATGGTCAAGGTCGTCTCGGAGATGGACCTGCGTTACCAGGAGCGCCACGGCGTGTTCATCCGCGGCCGCGCGTTCTACGACTTCGAGCTGGAGGACGACTCGCGCCGCCACCGCGAGATCAGTGACGGTGGCCTGGACGAGGCCGGCTCCAGCGTCGACCTGCTGGACGCCTTCGTTTACGGCAGCTGGACGGTGGGCGAACGCGATCTCAACGCCCGCCTCGGGCGCCAGGTGATCAACTGGGGAGAGGGGCTGTTCTATCAGAACGGCATCGGCGCGACCAACCCGGTGGACATCAACGCCCTGCGCGCACCTGGCTCGGAAGTGAAGGAGGCTTATATGCCCACCTTCATGGTCTACGGCTCCTTTGAGCTGCGTGACAACCTCACCGTGGAGGGCTACTGGCAGCCGGGCAAGGCCTGGGAAGCCTCGAAGATCGACCCCTGCGGCACCTACTTCTCCACCCTCGACCCGCTCGGCGAGGACTGCGAATACCTGTCCGCCGCGCCCCTGCAGGAGCAGATCACCGGCCGGGTTGGCGAGGCGCTGGCCTTCGACAGCCCGGCCACCGCTCAGGCCTGGGCCGACAGCCTGGCGCCTGGCCTGGTGAACAATCTGCTGCGCGGTTACATCCCCACCACCTTCATTCCGCGCGCCCAGGACATCGACGGCGACGACTCGGCACAGTACGGCCTGGCCCTGCGCTGGTACGTGCCGGAGCTGAACGACACCGAGCTGGGCTTCTACTACCTGCGCTACAACATGCAGGTACCGATGATCGGCCTCACCGTCGGTCAGCCCGTGGTGTTGCCCGTGGTCGGCGCGCTGCCCGACGCCAGCAGCTCGCGCTACTACGCCGAGTACCTGGAGAAGCGTGACCTGTTCGGCATCAGCTTCAACACCTCGATCGGCGGCGACAGCATCTTCAACGGCCTTTCGCTGGCGGGCGAGCTGAGCTACCGGCCGGACACGCCGATTGCCCTCGGCCTCAACGAGTACCTGCCGACTGCGTTGCTCAACCCCGACGGCCTGCCGGTCGGCACCCGACTCGACGGCTACCGCGAGAAGGACATGTTCCAGGCCTCGCTGGCCGCCATCTACAACTTCAACGGCCTGCTCGGCTCGGACTCGGCCGCACTGTTCTCCGAACTGGTGGCCAGCCGCGTGCAGGGCCTGGAGTCGGACGTCGACTACTACGAGGCCACCAGCAGCGCCTACGGCGCCCAGGCCAGCCTGCAGCTGACCTACACCAACGTGTTCAACCTGGTGAACCTGGTGCCCAGCGTCGGCTACCAATACAGCATCAACGGCGTGGCGCCCCAGCTCACCAACGGCCTGGACGAGGAGGCGCAGAGCTGGTCGGTGGGCCTTGATGCGATCTACCAGGAATCGCTGACGGTCGGCGCCAAGTACGTCGGCTATAGCGGCGGCGGCATCTCCAACAAGCGCACCGACCGCGACTACCTGACCTTCAACGTCAAATACAGCTTCTGAGAGGGAACGCCATGCACCGTCTGCGAATCACCCTGCTGGCCGCTGCCCTGCTGGGCGCCACCCCAGCCCTGGCCCAGGTCGGCGCCGACCAGGTCGCCCGTCTTGGCCAGGACCTCACCCCGCTGGGCGCGGAAAAGGCCGGCAATGCCGCCGGTACCATCCCGGCCTGGGACGGCGGCCTGGCCAAGGACAGCGGCGCGTTCGACGCCAGGCTCGGCTACAAGGACCCCTTCGCCGCCGACCAGCCGCTGTTCAGCATCAGTGCCGTCAATGCCGAGCAGTACCGCGCCAACCTCAGCCCTGGCCAACTGGCCATGCTCAAGCGCTATTCCGGGACCTGGAAGCTCAACGTCTACCCGAGCCGTCGTTCCGCCTCCTACCCGGACAAGGTGTATGCCGCGATCAAGGGCAACGCCGCCAGCGCCAGGCTGATCGAGAACGGCAACGGCATCGCCGATTTCAAAGTGGCCACGCCTTTCCCGATTCCGCAGTCGGCCCTCGAGGTGCTGTGGAACCACCTGGTGCGCTACCGCGGCGACAGCGTCAAGCGCTACTACGCCCAGGCCGTGCCGCACGCCAGCGGCGACTACTTCATGACCCAGATCGAGGACCTGTTCCTGTTCAACCAGGATGCCGGTGACTACGCCAAGGACAACGGCAACGTGCTGTTCTACTTCCGCCAGTCGGTGCTGGCGCCGGCGCGTCTGGCTGGTACCGAGTTGCTGGTCCACGAGACCGTCAACCAGGTCAAGGAACCGCGCCTGGCCTGGCTCTACGCCGCCGGTCAGCGCCGCGTGCGGCGCACGCCGAACGTGGCCTACGACTCGCCCGGCACCGCCTCCGAGGGCATGCGCACCACCGACAACTTCGACATGTTCTCCGGCGCGCCGGACAGGTACGACTGGCAACTGGTGGGCAAGCAGGAGCTGTACGTGCCCTACAACAGTTACCGCTTCGCGGCCAAGACCAACAAGTACAGCGACATCGTCCAGCCCGGCCATGTCAATCCGGACCTGCTGCGCTACGAGCTGCACCGCGTATGGCACGTGCGCGCCACCCTCAAGGCCGGTCAGCGCCACCAGTACAAGCAGCGCGACATGTACTTCGACGAGGACAGCTACCAGATCCTGGTGGTCGACCATTACGACAACCGCGACAACCTGTGGCGTCTCGGCGAGTCCTACACCATCAACCTGTATGACCAGCCGCTGGTATGGACCAAGGGCGACGCCGTATATGACCTGATCGGCGGCCGCTATGTGATCGGCATATTGTCCAATGAAGAACCGGCGGAGCAGTTCGATATTGCCCTGAAGCCGACCGATTTCACCCCGGCGCAATTACGCCGTGACAGTCGTCGCTGACCCGCTTGAATATATAAGTGGGTCAGCGCTGGGAAACTTGCAGGTAATTGCAGACCAGTCGCGAAAGTTCGCCCGGGATATGTTCCCGGGGGGTCGTGCCGAGGCTGCCGACCATGGTCAGGTAGTTCAGGCCGGAGAGCAGCATGTGCGCGCTGAGGTCGGCGGCCTGTTCCGGAGCGGGGTGCTGCAGGCTGTCGCGGTGGCTCAGCACGATGCTGGCGAAAGCCTGGCCGATGTGGGCGTTGAGCTGGTGGAAGCGCTGGCGGAACTGCGGGTCCATCGAGCTGCGCCGGATCAGCGCGCGGAGCAGGCCCTCGCTGCCATCGAACAGGCGCGCCACGCCACGGATAAAGGCCTCCACCTGGGCGTCTAGCGGCAGCGGCTGGCGCGTCAGGCCCGCCACCAGGTCATCCACGGCGGTGCGGCTCTGCTCGACGAAGTGCTGGTGTACGGCGTACAGCAGCACGTCCTTGTCGCCGAGCAGGCGGTAGAAGGTGCCGACCGAGGACTCGGCCAGCTGGGCGATCTGGGAGATGCCGGTTTCTTCGAACTGGTTGTTCGCCAGCAGGTCGGCAGCCACGTTGAGGAAGCGCTCCAGCGCCTTCTTGCTGCGTGCCTGGGTGGGGCTGGCGATGCTGTACATGATCAGTTCTCGAAACGGCGCTGATCGATTCTAGGGGGTTTGCCAGGGCAAGGCAAATAACGCGGAAGTACAAATAAAGCGGGCATTAAAAGTTAGCCGTTAGAGCAACTTTTATTTACCTGAAAGTTGCTCGGTAAATATCGATTCATTGTCATTCAATAGTGCAGGGAATAACTTTCATGGATTATCTGAACTTGCCCAATGGCCGTTTCGCCTATGTTCGTCAGGGGCGCGGCAGCCCGGTGCTGCTACTGCACGGCCTGGGTTCCTCGCTGCTCGACTGGCAGCCGCAGATCGAGCACCTGGCGCAGCACTGCGAGGTGTTCGCCATGGACGTGCGCGGCCACGGCCAGAGCGAGCCGCTGCGGGCGCCGGTAAGCATGGCCGAGCTGGCCGGAGACGTGGCCGACTTCATCCGTGCCATGGACATCGCGCCGTGCATTCTGGTGGGTATTTCCATGGGCGGCATGCTGACCTTCCAGCTGCTGGCCGACCAGCCTGCACTGGTGCGCGCGGCGGTGGTGGTCAACAGCGCGCCGAGCTTTCCGCTCGACTCCTGGAAGATCCGCGCGCAGGTATGGCTGCGCCTGGGCCTGGTGCGCCTGCTCGGCCTGCCGGCGCTGGCGCGGATGCTGGCCGGCAAGCTGTTCCCCAAGCCCGAGCAGCAGGCCCTGCGCGAGCGAGTAGCCGAGCGCATCGCGAGCAACGATCCCACCTCCTACCTGCATGCCATGCGCGCCATTCCCGGCTGGTCGGCGCTGCCGGCGGCCGGGCAGGCCGAGGTGCCGCTGCTGGTGGTCAGTGGTGACCGCGACTACACACCGGTGGATTACAAGCGCGCCTACCTTGCGCAGCTGCGCAATGCCCGCCTGGAAGTGATCGAGGACTCCGGCCACGCCACGCCGCTGGACCAGCCGCAACGCCTGAACCAGCTGCTGCAGGCCTTTATCGCCGAACATTCGCCACCTTTGTCGGCCTGACTCGAGCGAAGCGCGCCGCTAAACTGGCCGCAGTTTCCGCCGTGGTCCTTTCTGCATGCACCTGCTTCCCTGGTCCCATCCCACTTCTGCTGGCTTCACCCTGACGGGTTGGCATAGCCCGCCCAGCGGCAAGCCGCTGCTGCACTTCCTGCATGGCAACGGCTTCTGCGGGCGTACCTATGCGCCGATGCTGGCCGCCCTGGCCGAGCACTTCGACCTCTGGCTGTGTGACGTGCAGGGCCATGGCGACACGGAGCACGGTGGCCGTTTCCACGGCTGGAACCGTAGTGCCGAACTGGCGGTGGAGGCCTTCGAGGCCGGGCGTGGGATCTTCGGCGAGCTGCCGCGCTTCGCCCTCGGTCACAGCTTCGGCGGGGTGCTGACCAGCCTGATCCTGGCGCGCCAGCCGCAGCTGTTCCAGCGCGCCGTGCTGCTCGACCCGGTGCTGTTCAGCCAGACCATGATGGGCGTGATGGCGCTGTCCGAGCTGGTCGGTCTGCACCGGCGCAACGTCATGGCGAAGAAGTCGGCCAGCCGCCGCCGGCATTGGCCGGATCGCGCCAGTGCCTTCTCACTGCTGCAGGGTAAGGGCATCTTCCGTGGCTGGACCGACGCGGCGCTGCAGGCCTATGTCGACCACGCGCTGAAGGACAGCGCCGAGGGCGGCGTCGAGCTGAAGTGCCGGCCCAGCCGCGAGGTGGACATCTTCAGCTCTTTCCCGCGGCGCCTGTGGCCGTCGCTGGCGAAGATCGCCGTGCCGACCTTGCTGTTGTATGGCGACAAGACCTATCCCTTTGTCGGCCAGTCGGCCAGGCGCCTGGCTGGGCTCAATGCCGCGGTGAGCATCGCCGAGGTCCCTGGTGGTCACTGCTTCATGCAGGAACACCCCGAGGACGCCGCCGCGCGAGTCCTGGCCTTCCTCCGGCCCGGAGCCTGAGATGGGCGCCAGTCGCGAGGATGTGTGGCTGGCACTGTCCGAGCTGTGGCTGGATAACCAGCTGCAGGACTCCAGCCATCGGCATATCGCCCGCGTACTGCTGGCCAGTGGGCTGCCGGTTGAGGAGCTGCGGCTGATCTACCTGGAAGAAGTGGCGCCGCTGCTGTGGCTCAACCACTGGGGTGTGGTCGGGGTCTGGGAGGGTTTCGATCCGCTCTGGTTGAACAGTGGCTGCCGGCGCAACCAGGCGCTGCGGGCCAGCCGCTGGCATCGCTGGCGCTGCCGCCTGTTGCGCAGGCCGATGACCTACGCGGCCGAACCGGAATGGCGCCAGGTGCTGCTGCAGATGGACGAGCTGCGCGGCTGACCTCAGTCGACCCGGCGCTGCTCGTCGCCTTTGGGATGATCGCGGCGCCAGTCGTCGAGACGGATCACCTTGTCATCATGCGGCGGTGGCGCCTGGAACGGGTGCGCCGCCAGCTCGATGGCGCCCAGCTGGCGGCCATACATGCTGATGCTGCCGCTCAGGCGCTGCTCGCCGGTGACGGTGAACTCGAAGCCGTAGATGCGTGCCACGCGGCGCTGGCCGCGGCTGTCGCGCAGCAGGGCCAGGCGGCGGAAGGCGACATTGCCATCGAGCAGCTCCACATCCAGCTTGGCGCAGTGCTGCTTGGCCAGCGCCAGGGCGCGCTCGCGAATGCCATGGCCGCGCCACAGCCAGGCGCAGGCGGTGGCAAAGAGCATGAGCAGCAATACATCCAGCAGGTCGATCATGATGGCTCCGGTGGTTCTGGCCCAAGCTTACCCCATTCGCCAGCTGAGTATTGAGCCGGCGGGCGTATCCCGCTAGGGTGCGCCGGCACGATGAACAGAGGACGTTTTTCCGATGAAGACATGGCAGTTGGCGCTGTTGGCGGGCCTGGTCGGGCTGGGTGTGCTGGCCTGGTCGTGGCTGCAGGATGAGCCCCTCGACACCCGTGCCCAGGCCTGGCTGGAGCCGTCGGCGGAGTCCGCCGAAAGCGCTGCCTATTTCCAGCTGCTGGGCCTGGATGCGCCTGCCGGCCAGGAGCCGCAGGCGTTCGGCCGCCAGTTGTTGCAGGCGCACCGGCAATGGCGTGCGCAGCATGACCTTTCCGAGCCGATGGCGGCTGTCGCCGGCGAGCGTGTCGAGCTGCCTGGCGCCGAGCTCTGCATGCTGGGCGAGGGCGATTGTGTGCAGCGGCTGCGCGAGGACCGCGCGGTGCTGGCCGAGCTGCTGGTGCGCCATGGCGAACTGCTGCGGCGCTACGAGACCCTGCTGGCCCTGCAGGACTACCGCAGCCTGAGCCAGCCGAGCATGGACGAGCCGCTGGCCAACTTCACCACCCTCGACCGTGCCAACCGCTTGCGCGCCGCTCAGGCCCTGGCACTGGCCCTCGACGGTCGCGGCGACGAGGCGCTGGCCCTGCTGCAGCAGGATGTCCGCCTGTTGCGTGGCTGGTTGGCGCGCGCCGACCAGCTGATCCTGAAGATGATCCTGGTGCGCCAGCTGGGCAAGGACCTGGACGCCATTGCCGCGTTGCATCGCGCCGGCCTGCTGCCATCCCCCGCGGTACAGCCTGCGCTGAGCGAGGCGGAGCGTTCGCTGGAGAGCGCCATGCAGCGCGAGTTCGCCCTGGTGGGCATCGGACTGCTGAGCCTGCTGGACAATCCACATGCCGCCGAAGAACTGGGTGTCTCCAGATGGTGGCTGCGCCTGATGTACAAGCCGCATATGACGATCAACGACAGCCTGCCGGACTATCTGTGGGTGGCTGCCAATTCGCGGCTGGATATTGCGGCCTTCGTCCGCACGGTGAGAGTGCCGTCGCGCAGCACGCCCAGTCTCTGGCGCCGTGCGCGCAATCCCGTGGGAACCATACTCGGCAGTGTCGCCATGCCCGATTTCAACAAGTACCTGGCCCGCCTGCATGATCTGGATGCCAAGCTGGCGCTGTTCAATGCCCTGGGACAGAGCGTGCCGGATGCCGATAACCCCTACCGGCCGGGCCAGCCGGCGAGCTGGAACGTGCAGCGCCAGGCCTACTGTTTCAGCGGCCCGCTGCCGGACGAGCAGGGCGTGCGCTGCCTGCCCTGGGCACCACCGCCGGAGCAATAGCGGCTATGCTTGCACCCGGGGCGCGTTCGCGGCCCGTTTCTTGTCCAATCGGATAGCCCCTTGAACCCGACCCGCCGCTTACAGAGCTCTGCGCGCCTGGCCTTGCTGGCCATGTTCCTGCTGCTGGTTGCGCCGCTGTTCTCGCAGGCCGTGGCGGCCAGCGCCGTGCCGGCCTGGATGAGCGAGATGGCCTGCGGCGACGCGGGGCACGAGCCGCAGTCGTACGATGCGCCCCTGTGGGCGCAATGCGGCTACTGCACCCTGCTGCTGTCCAGTCCGGCGCTGAGTGGCGCGCTGCCGAACCTGGCTGGCGTGGCGCGCTTCGTGGTCGGCGCGGCGATGGCGCCGCTGTCTGCCGCCCTGGGCGTTCCGGTCATCCCGCATGATGCGCCGCCGCGCGCCCCTCCGCACCGCGTCGTCTGATCCTTTCCACCAGAGGCCGCAGAGCCTCTCGATCCGACCATTGCGGAGTATTCGCGTGAGCAAGCCATCCTTCTACAACCTGGCCTGGCGCTGGCACTTCTATGCCGGGCTGTTCGTCATTCCCTTCATGATCCTGCTGTCGCTGACGGGTATCGTCTACCTGTTCAAGCCGCAGCTGGACCCGCTGATGTATCCCGAGTTGCTCAGCGTGCAGCCGGCCGGCACGCCGCTGTCCGCCGACCAGCAGCTGGCGCGTCTGCAGCAGGCACTGCCGCAGGCCGAGGTGAGCCAGTACCTGCCGCCGGCGACAGCCGAGAGCAGCGCGCAGTTCGTCGCCCAGCTCGACGGGCGCAAGACCAACCTTTTCCTCGACCCCTACAGCGGTGCGTTGCTCGGCCAGCAGGACGCGGCGAACAACCTGCAGGCCATTGCCCGTGCCCTGCACGGCGAGCTGCTGATCGGCACCGTCGGCGACCGCCTGATCGAGCTGGCCGCCGGCTGGGGCGTGGTGCTGGTGGTGTCCGGCCTGTACCTTTGGTGGCCACGCGGCCAGGGCGGCGCCGGCGTGCTGTGGCCACGCCTGAATGCCCGTGGCCGCCTGCTGTGGCGCGACCTGCATGCGGTTACCGGGTTCTGGGGCAGCGCCGTGCTGCTGTTCATGCTGCTCACCGGCATGACCTGGACCGGCTTCTGGGGCGCGCAGTTCGCCGGCGCCTGGAACCACTTCCCGGCGGCCATGTGGGATGCGGTGCCGCAGTCGGACCTGCAGGCGCGCAGCCTCAACACGGCGGCCAGGCAGACCGTGGCCTGGGCAGTGGAGAACACCCCGCTGCCGCAGTCCGACCCGCATGCCGCACATAACGGCCATGCTCCCGCCGCGCCGGCAGCTCCCGCGCGCATCGGTCTGCAACAGGTAGTCGACACCGCCAGCCGCCTGGCTGTGCAGCCGGGCTACAGTGTCAGCTTCCCGGCCGACGACAAGGGCGTGTTCACCGTGGCCCTGTTCGCCGATGACCCGCGCCATGACGCCACCCTGCACCTGGATCAGTACAGCGGCCAGGTGCTGGCGGACATCCGCTGGGCCGACTACGGCCTGGTGGCGCGGGCGGTGGAGAGTGGCGCCATGCTGCACGAGGGCAAGATGTTCGGCCTGGCCAACCAGTTGCTGATGCTGCTGGCGTGCCTGCTGATCCTGCTGGCCTCGGTCAGCGGCCTGGTGATGTGGTGGAAACGCCGTCCGCAGGGCCGCTTCGGCGTGCCGCCACTGCGCCACGACCTGCCGCTGTGGAAGGGCGGGGTGGCGATCATGTTCGGCCTGGGTCTGCTGTTCCCGCTGGTCGGCGCCTCGCTGCTGCTGATGCTGGCGCTGGACTGGCTCGGCCAGCGCCTGACCCGGCGCGGGGCCGAGGCAGTCGCCGGCTGAAGCGCAGCGCGCCCACTGCGGTGGGCGCGTGATGGCCAGGCTTAGCCCTCTTCGTCCAGGGACTGGTAACGCTGCTCCAGCTCCTGGCGAATCGCCCGGCGTTTCTGCGCCAGCAGATAGCGCCGCTTCTCCTCCGCCGATTCCGGCTGCAGTGGCGGGACCGGCTTGGGCTGGCCGTGCTCGTCCATCGCCACCATGGTGAAGAAGCAGCTGTTGCTGTGGCGCACCGAGCGTTCGCGGATGTTCTCGGTGATTACCTTGATGCCGATCTCCATCGAGGTGCGCCCGGTGTAGTTGACCGAGGCGAGGAAGGTCACCAGTTCGCCGACATGCACCGGCTCGCGGAAGATCACCTGGTCCACCGACAGGGTCACCACGTAGCAGCCGGCGTAACGCGCGGCGCAGGCATAGGCCACCTCGTCGAGGTACTTGAGCAGGGTGCCGCCATGCACGTTGCCGGAAAAGTTGGCCATGTCCGGCGTCATCAGCACGGTCATGGAGAGTTTGCTGGTTGCGAGTTCCATCATGTGTCTCATAGGCAGTTTTAAGGTGCTGGCGATGCAGTCCTGCGGGGTCTGCTTGTTGTTATAGGTTCTGCCTGGGTACTTTGCTGTGCCAGCACGGGGCGCCATGCAAGTTTGTGGCCGGGGACCGCTGGCGCCTCTAGACTGGGGCCTTTACGCCGGAGAGCGACCATGCGAACAGCGATTTCCGCCCTTCTCCTGCTGGCTCTCGGTGCGCCCTGCACCGCTGCACAGCAAGCCTGCACCGATGCGGTGAGCTGCAATGGCGTCGGTACGGCCGCCTATCAGGCGGGGCGTTCCGCCGAGGCGCTCGAGGCTTTCGTGCGTCAGCTCGGCTTCGCCGAGGATGCCGACGACGGCAAGGCGCAGGAGCTGGCGCTGAACAACCTGATGCTGGCCAGCCTCAAGGCTGGGCAGAACGGCATGGCCCGCGCCTGGATGCAGCTGGCGCTGCGTGCTGGTTTCGAGGGTGAAGCGACCCGCTTCAATCTGGCCAAGGTGGCGGCGGCGGTCGACTACGCCGCGCTGCAGGCTTCGGCCGAGGGGCGTTACCTGCGCTACGCCGGTCAGGGCGGCTGGAGCGTGATCGAAGTGCGGCGCCAGGGCGATGGCTATCGGCTGCAGTTCTACCCGATCCGCGTGGGCCGCGGGCCGCTTGACGACTATGGTCCGGCCGCCATCGGCGAGCTGAGCGGCCGCCTCGACGGCCAGGGGCCTTACTGGCCGGTGCGTGACACCGGGCTGGCCGAGGGCTGCACGCTCGGAGTGCTGCGCGAGAGCCTCGACCTGCGGGTGCTGGAGGTGTTTGGCGAGCGCTGCCAGGACTATGGCGGCGCCGGCATCAGCGTGGCGGGCGAGTACCTCAAGGTTGACAGCCGGCTGGCCGACTAGGCATCACTTGCCGGCCGACAGCCCGAGGTCGATCGCCAGGTCGGCGCCGGTAATGGCGGCCGCGCCCGGCTGGCAGAGGAAGTACACCAGCTCGGCCACTTCGCTGGGCTGGACGAAGCGCGCCTGCTCGCCCTGCGGGTACTTGTCCAGCAGCTCGCGGAAATAGGCGCGCGGGTTGCCGTTGCCGTAACGCTCGGCCTGGAACTGCAGCATGGGCGTGTCGATATCGCCCGGCGACACCGTGTTGACCCGCACGCCATGCGGCGCCAGATCCAGCGCCAGGGTCTTGCCGAGCAGGGTCAGGCCGCCCTTGCTGGCGCAGTAGGCGGCCGCATTGCGGTTGCCCTGGTGGCCGGCGTCGCTGGAAATATTGACGATGCAGCCACGGGTTTCCTTCAGGTGCGGGATGGCCGCCGAGCACATGAAGAAGGGCGCCTTGAGGTTGACTGCCATGAGCAGGTCGAAATCCTCTTCGCTGAATTCATCCACCTGTCCCTCGCGCCAGATGCCGGCGGCGTTGACCAGCGCATCCAGACGGCCAACGCGACCGAGCGTGCGCTCGACCACGTCACGGCAGGCGGCGGCGCTGCGCAGGTCGGCGGTGATGGAGCCGGCCAGCGGCATTTCGTGGCCCAGCTGAGACAGCCCGGCGGCGTTCTGGTCGGTGACCACGACGCGCCAGTTACCCCGGTGAAAGCGCTGGGCCAGGGCGCGGCCGAGGCCGCCGGCGGCGCCGGTGATCAGTACGACGGGTTGCATGGCAGACTCCTTTAGCCGGCTGTGGAAAGCACCTGACGCGAGTTATTGGTAGAGAAGCAGTGTCACGAGCGAAGGCCTGGCTAGGCGGGGACGTGCTCGAAAAGCGGCGTGGGCTGGTAGCCAATGAGCACTTTCGAGTGCGTCACCAACAACGCCCGCGCCTCGGCTGCTCCTGCAGCCCGAGGCATTTCCTACTTCCCTGTGGGTCATCGGCGCAGCAGCCTCTCAGGCGTGGGTCAGGTACCAGCGCCAATCCTGCTCGCCGACTTCACCGACGAACTGACGGAACTCTTCCCATTTGATCGCCAGGAAGATCTTCAGGAAGTCCTCACCGAGGGCTTCCTTGGCCCAGGCCGACTGTTCCAGGGTGCGCAGCGCGGTCAGCCAGTCGGTCGGCAGGGTTTCGCGGGCCTGCTCATAGCCGTTGCCGACGATGGCTTCGCCCGGGTCGATCTGGTGCTGGATGCCATGGTGGATGCCGGCGAGGATCGCCGCGGCCGCCAGGTAGGGGTTGGCATCGGCGCCGCAGATGCGGTGCTCGACGTGGCGGCTCTTGGCCGGGCCGCCGGGCACGCGGAACGACACGGTGCGGTTGTTCACGCCCCAGCTCTTGGCCAGCGGCGCGTAGCTGTTGGCCTGGAAGCGGCGGTAGGAGTTGGCGTTGGGGCAGAAGATCGCCAGCGCATCGTTGAGCGTGGCCATCATGCCGCCGATGGCATGGCGCAGCAGCGGCGTGCCGTGCGGGTCTTCCGAGGCCATCAGGTTGTTGCCGTTTTCATCGGCCAGCGATACGTGCATGTGCAGACCACTGCCGGCCAGGTCGCCGAACGGCTTGGCCATAAAGCAGGCGATCAGCCCGTGCTTGTTGGCCACGCCCTTGACCAGGCGCTTGTAGCGGATGCCTTCATCGACCGCCTGCAGGGCGTCGAAGCGATGCTCCAGGGTCAGCTCCAGCTGGCCGGGGGCGTACTCGGAAATCGCCGTGCGCACGGGCAGGCCCTGGGCTTCGCAGGCGCTGTAGAGGTCGTCGAGGAAGGCCTGCTGCTGCTCCAGCTCCAGCACGCCATACACCTGGGGCGCCTGCGGGCGCACGCCGTTGGCCTGTACGGCCGGTTGCGGGCGGCCGTTGGCGTCGCGGTTTTTATCCAGCAGGTAGAACTCCAGCTCCACCGCCATCACCGGGTGGTAGCCGTCGGCCTTGAGGCGGTCGATGGCGCGCGCCAGCACATGGCGCGGGTCGCCGGCGGCGGCCGGAGCGCCCTGGGTCGGGTGCATGCTCACCTGCACCTGGCCGGTGGGCGTGGCACGCCAGGTCTGCAGGGTCAGGCTGTTGGGGATCGGGTAGGTCCAGCAGTCGGCATCGGCGACTTCCCAGACCAGGCCGCTTTCCTCGACGTCCTCGCCCTGGATGGTCAGCGAGAGGATGGAGCTGGGCAGCGGGCGGCCGTTTTCGTAGATTGCCAGCAGCTCGTCGCGGTGCAGCAGCTTGCCGCGCGGGATGCCGTTGGCGTCGATCAGGATCAGCTCGATCAGGCGCACCTCGGGGTGCTGGGCGAGGAAGTCGCGGGCTTCCTGAATGTCGGCAAATTTCATCATGGTGTCCTTTGCTTCTGTTCCCCTCTCCCCCCGGGAGAGGGGCTAGGGGGGAGGGTGGTTCAGACGACGCGGAGTCGAGCTTCCCTCACCCCGGCCCTCTCCCGGAGGGAGAGGGGGCAAGAGCTGCCCGATAACGGCCTAGAGACGCGCGCCGGGAATGGCCAGCAGCTCGGTGATGGCCTGGTCCAGCATGCTGATCAGCTTGTCCACATCCTCCGCCGTGGTGCTCGGGCAGCACAGGGTCATGTTGTGGAACGGGGTGATCAGGATGCCGCGGTTGATCAGGTACAGGTGGATGGCCATCTGCAGCTCATCGTGGAAGGCGGCTTCGGCCTCGGCGCCGGTGCGTGGCGATACCGGGCAGAACTGGAATTCGCTGCGCGCGCCCAGCTCGGTCACCGACCACTTCAGGTCGTGCTTGGCGATCAGGCTGCGGAAGCCATCGGCCAGACGCTTGGCCAGCGGCAGCATGTGGTCGTAGGCCGCCTGGGTCATCACCTGTTCCAGGTTGGCGCGCATGCAGTGCATGGCCAGGGCGTTGGCCGAAAGCGTCGTGCCCATGCCGCTGTGGCCGTGGCCATGGCTGTCTTCCTGAGCCTGCTTGCGCGAGGCGAGCATCTTCTCGGCCATCTCGGCGCTGCAGCCGAAGATGCCGCAGGGCACGCCGCCGGCGATCGGCTTGCCGACCACGAAGAAGTCCGGGTCGAGGTTCCACAGTTGGGTGCAGCCACCGATGTTGGTGGAGATGGTGTGGGTCTCGTCGATGATCAGCAGGCTGCCGTACTTGCGGGTCAGCTCGCGGCACTTCTGCATGAAGCCCGGGTCGGGCAGGACCATGCCGATGTTGGTCATGGCCGGCTCGCACAGCAGGGCGCAGACGTCGCCTTTGGCCAGCGCGGCTTCCAGTGCTTCGACGTCGTTGAACGGAATCGAGCGGCTGTACTGGGTCAGGTCATAGGCCTGGCCGACCAGACCGGAGCGGTGTACGGTTTCGCCATCGCGGTAGCGCACCATCACGTCGTCCACGGTGCCGTGGTAGCAGCCGTCGAACACCAGCAGGGTTTTCTTGCCGGTCACGGCACGGGCCCAGCGCAGCACGTAGCGGTTGGAGTCGGTGGCGGTGGCGGTGACCTGCCAGAACGGCAGACCGAAGCGCTCGGCCAGCAGCTCGCCGCAGACCACGGCGTCTTCGCCAGGCAGCATGGTGGTCAGGCCGTTGTTGGCCTGCTCGGCGATGGCCTTGGCCACCGGGTCCGGCGAGTGGCCGAACATGGTGCCGGTGTCGCCCAGGCAGAAGTCGATATATTCGTGGCCGTCGACGTCATAGAAGCGCGCACCCTTGGCGCGCTCGACGAACAGCGGGCAGGGGGTCGACCAGTCGGCCATCCAGTGCATCGGCACGCCGGCGTACAGGGAATTGCGCGCGCGCTCGGCCAGGGCTACGGATTTCGGGTTGCGCGCCAGGAACAGTTCGCGCTCGCGGGCGGCGAAGGTTTCCACGGCGGAGGGGCTGATACCGCTGGCAGTCATGTTGAACACCTCGTTCGAATTTCTGCACATGCTATTTTGTGATCACGAAAATGGCAATAGCGCCATTTTTGAGCGATTTGATCTAGTATCTTCCTATATTTGTGATCACAAAAGGCTTATCCATGAACATGAAAGGGCAAGTGGCGCTGGTCAGCGGCGCCGGCAGTGAGCAGGGCATCGGCATGGCCATCGCGCGGCGTCTGGGGCAGGCGGGGGCACGGGTACTGGTGACCGCCAGCAGCGCGCGTATCGAGGAGCGCGCCGCCGAGTTGCGCCAGGAAGGTATTGAAGCACGTGCCTGGATCGCCGACCTCACCGATGAGCACCAGGTCGCCGAACTGGCCGCCTGGGCCGAGGCGCAGTGGGGCCGGGTGGACATCCTGGTGAACAATGCCGGCATGGCCATGCAGGGCAGCCCCGAGCCGTTCGCTGAGCTGGCGCAGATGGATCTGCTCACCTGGCAGCTGTCGCTCACGCGCAACCTGACCACCGCCTTCCTGCTTACCCGCGCCTTACTGCCGGGCATGCAGGCGCGCGGCTACGGGCGCATCGTCAATATCAGCTCGACCACCGGCACCCGCGGCAGCAATGTCGGCGAATCGGCCTACAGTGCGGCCAAGGCGGGCATGCTCGGCCTGTCGATGGGGCTGGCGCTGGAAGTGGCCAAGCAGGGCATCACGGTCAACAGCGTGGCGCCGGGCTGGATCGGCACCGGCTCCTCCACGGACGAGGAACGGCATGCCGCCGAGTACACGCCGGTCGGGCGTGCCGGGCGCCCCGAGGAAGTGGCCGCGGCCGTGGCCTTCCTGGCGTCGCCCGAGGCCAGCTACATCACCGGCGAGGTGCTGGTGGTGGACGGCGGCAACTGCCTGATCGAAAACAAGGCGCCCTGAACTGCTGCCCATACGTCACTCTTCCCCGGCTCGCCGGCCTCTAGCAGAATCGCCGAGCCCTCTATCTCGAACTCCGGAGACCATCATGCGCAATTGCCTGCTCACCCTGTCCCAGCTGCCCGCGCCGCCACGGAGCTTCTGACCCATGGCCGACAATCTGCAGGAACAACTCTACCAGCGCATTCGCGAAGGCCTGCTCGAAGGGCGTTTCCAACCCGGTGAGCGCCTGAAGATCCGCGACCTGGCCGCCGCCTGGGGTACCAGCCCGATGCCGGTGCGCGCCGCACTGCAGCGCCTGGTGGCCGAGGGCGCCCTGGAGGGCGAGCCGCAGCGTTCGGTGCGCGTGCCGGCAATGACCCGCGAGCGCTACCAGCACATCTTCCAGGTCCGCCTGGGCCTCGAAGGCCTGGCCGTGGAACTGGCCACGCCCAACCTCACGGCCGCCGACCTGGCCGAGCTGCGTGACTGCGTGCAGCGCATGGACCAGGCCATCGAGCAGCGCCTGGCGCAGGATTATCTGGAGGCCAACAGTCGTTTCCACCTGCTGCTCTACGGCGCCTGCGGCAACCCGGTGCTGCTGCGCTCGATCGAGTCGCTGTGGCTGCAGATCGGCCCCTTCTTCAACCGCTTGTTTACCGGCGCCGACCTGTCGCTGCGGCTCAACGACTTCCACGAGGAGGCCTTCGCCGCCATCGAGGCGGGTGACGCCAAGGCCGCGCGCCAGGCCATGGAGCAGGACCTGATCTACTTCGCGCGCTTCCTCCTCAACCTGCTGGAGCTGGAGCGGCGACCGGTGTCGGCTCGTTAGCCGGTGCGGTGTCTTACACTGGAAGCCAGTCCATCCCCGCGCCCAAGGATTGCCCGATGCAGGATTACAGTGACAAGCGCTTTCTGGTGGTCGACGACTTCAATGACTTCCTCAGCTCGGTCAAGGCCATGCTGCGCGAGATGGGCGCGCGCGACGTGGATACCGCCAACCGCGGCGAGGAAGCCATCGCGATGTGCCGGCAGAAGCGCTACGACATCATTCTCCATGACTACAACCTGGGCGCCGGCAAGAACGGTCAGCAGGTGCTCGAGGAGCTGATCGCCGCGCGGCTGATCAGCCACCAGTGCATCTTCGTCATGGTGACCGCCGAGAGCAGCCAGGCCATGGTGCTCAGCGCCCTGGAGCATGAGCCGGATGCTTACCTGACCAAGCCGTTCAACCGTGCCAGCCTGGTCCAGCGTCTGGATAAGCTGATGGAGCGCAAGGCCCTACTCAGGCCGGTGCTGCAGGCACTGGACAAACAGGATCCCGGCGCGGTGCTGAGTGCCTGCGACAGTCTGGCCCAGCAGGACAAGCGCTTGTTGCCACTGTGCCAGCGCTACAAGGCCGGCGCCCTGCGCAGCCTGGGGCGTGGCGAAGAGCTGGAGCGCCTGCTCAACGCCGTGCTGGCAGAGCGGGCGATCCCCTGGGCCTACCAGGCCCTGGGCGCCCAGTTGCTGGCCCGCGGCGAGCATCTGCATGCCCGCCAGCTGTACGAGAAGGCGCTGCAGACCTTCCCCATGCAGCCGGGGTTGTACGACGGCCTGGCCGCCGTGCTGGACGCCCAGGGCGAGCACCAGCGTGCCCAGCAGGTGCTGGAAGATGCGGTGCGCCTGTCGCCCCTGGCCATTCGTCGGCAGGCCCAGCTGGGCAAGCTGGCCATGCGCAACGAGGATTTCGCCAGCGCCTCCAAGGCCTTCCGCAGCGCGGTCGAGCAGGGCAAGAACTCGCGTTTCAAGAGCCCGGAGAACTACCTGGGATTGAGCCAGGCGCTGATTTCCGGGGCCGGCGAGGACGCCCTGGACAAGCGCGCCCAGGCCGAGCTCAACCAGGCCCTGGCTGAGCTGGACAGCCAGTTCGCCGAGGACAAGTCCCTGCGCCTGCGCTCGCGCCTGATGCAGGCCAGCAGCCTGCGCCAGTGTGGCGATGTGGCGCGTGCCACGCAGCTGGCCGCCGAGGTCGCGGCCGCTGTGGAGCAGCTGGGCGAGTTTTTTTCCGCCGACGCCGCACTGGCGGTGGCCGGCCAGCTCAAGCAGCTGGGCCAGGCCGGCGCTGGCGAGGCGCTGCTGAAGAGCTGCGTGGAAATCTACGGCGATGATCCCGAGGTGCTGCAGGGCGTGGCGAAACTGACCAGCGACCCGGCCATCCTCGGTGGCGCCAAGGAGGCGGTCGAGCTCAACCGTCAGGGTGTGCGCGCCTACCAGCTGGGGCGCCACGCCGATGCCCTGGAGCTGTTCCGCCGCGCGCTGGCGCTGCAGCCGAAGAACATCAGCATCGCCCTCAACACCGCCCAGTCGCTGCTGCGTCAGGGCGAGAGCGACGAAGCGCTGCGCGAGGAATGCCGGCAGTGCCTGGACGCGGTGAGCATGATCCCGCCGGGCGATGCGCGCTACGAGCGCTATCAGCAACTGCGCCTGCGGGCCTTTGGCGAATGAGCGGGCTGGACTTCTCCACGGTGATCGCCTCCACCGTGCACGACATGAAGAACTCGCTGGCCATGCTCGGCCAGGCCCATGCGCAATGGCTTGCCCAGCTGCCGCCGGAGCTGCAGGGTGGCACCCAGCGCGGGGTGATCGAATACGAGTTCGCTCGCCTCAACGGCATGCTGGTGCAGCTGCTCGGCCTGTACAAGCTGGGCGTCAACCAGCTGCCGATGCGCCCGGGCTACCACGAGGTGGAGGATTTTCTCCAGGCGCAGCTGGCGCGCCACGACGAGGTGCTGCGCAGCCGTGGCATCGTGGCGCGCTGCGAGGTGGCGGAGTTCGACCTGATGGGGTTCTTCGATCAGGAACTGCTCGGTTCGGTGGTGGCGAATGTCATCGCCAACTCCATCCGCTATGCACGCAGCCAGTTGCTGATCACCGCTCGCGAGGAGCAGGGTGAGCTGCTGCTGAGCATCAATGACGACGGCGCCGGTTATCCGGCCGCGATGCTCGAGCACCAGGGCGACTACATTCTGGGCCTCAACCAGAGCAGCGGGAGCACCGGCCTGGGTTTGTACTTCGCCGCGCGCATCGCCGAGCTGCATCAGCGCCAGGCTCGCAGCGGGCGCATCGAGCTGCGCAACGGCGGAACGCTGGGCGGTGGCGAGTTTCGCATCTACCTGCCATGAGCAGATGGGCGCCAATGGCGGCGCTATCGCGTTAGTTAGCTTCTTTTGGCGCACTATCTCGAATCAATATAAGGCCTCGTCTGGTCTTCCCGGCGTCCTGTACTAGCGTGCCTCTTGTGCCCTGATTCCATGAAGGGATCGTCACCGGGTATGGATGTCTCCGGCTGTGGCCCCATGCCCCGACAAGAACAACAAGACGAGGACATGCCGATGAAGTCTGCCTTGCTGGCCAGCTGCGTCTCCGCCGCGGCCTTGCTGATCACACCTCCCGCGCACGCCGAACTGGGCGATTACAGCGCCTGGAAAACCCTGGTCAACCTGGTGTCGCCGCCGCCGGCGGACAACAAGGTCTCCGCCGCACAGGGTCTCGGCCCCTATCCGTTGCTGAACAATCCGAGTGGTTTCAACACCGGCTTCAAGCCCGGCAACTACTACGGCTGGCAGACCGTGCAGCTGGCGCCGCAGACCGGCGCGGTATGCGGCAACGGCTCGCCCTACAAGTTCTTCGTCAACCGCGTGCCGAACACCAGCAACACCATCATCTATCTGGAGGGCGGTGGCGCCTGCTGGGACTACGCAAGCTGCACCGGGCAGACCGGCATCCGCGGGGCGCGCAACCCCGACGGCATTCCCGATGACTACATGAGCCTGCTCAACCCCGGCGCCAGCCTGGTCAGCCCGCTGGTGGTGCGCCTGCATCCCTGGACACGGACCAAGACGCAGAACTGGAACATGGTCTACGTGCCCTACTGCACCGGCGACATCTACTCCGGTGACAAAGTGGCCATCTACGATGATCCGCAGGGCCAGAAGCCACCGCTGGTGTGGCACCACAACGGCCTGCGCAACACCCGCGCGGTGGTCGCCTGGCTGAAGAACAACCTGCAGCGCCCGGCCCAGCTGCTCACCACCGGTTGCAGCGCCGGCGGCGCCGGCAGCCTGACCAACTACGTGGGCATCCGCCAGGACATGGCGCCGAGCCGTGGCTTTCTGCTCAACGACTCCGGCCCGGTGTTCAGCGCGCCACCCGGCAGCGACATCGGCCAGTACCCGTCGCTGCCGCTGCAGAACCATATCCGCAGCACCTGGGGGCTCGATGCCGGGCCGGTGCCCTACCTGCAGAGCCGTCTGCCGGGGCTTAATGGCAACGACCTGGGCACCCTGTATGCGGCACTGTCGAGCAACCTGCCGGGGGATCGTCTGGGTCACACCCACTTCTGGCGGGACCTCAACTACTCGTCCTACTCCTACGAGCGCTTCCACCCGGACATCATCAATGCGCCGGATGCGGCCACCAAGGAGGCGCTGATCCACGCCAAGTGGGCAGTGGATAGCGAGCGCCTGCGTGGCCAGCTGGCCAATCTGAGCAACTTCGGTGGTTACTTCCCGCAGTACCGGGCGGTGAACGAGAGCCACTGCACCAGCATCATCGAGTTCGCCAACTCGGATATCCAGGAGCAGAACCTGGAGCTGGACAACTTCGTCAACAACCTGCTGAACGGCAGCGGTGCGGTGCTGGCCGCCTCGGAAAGCAGTGATGCGGCGGACAAGGCCAAGCCGTTCAACCTGCTGTACTACATCCTCGACCAGCTGCTGTAAGCGGTGGGCGGCGCGGCGGAACGGGGGCGGCAGGCCCCTGTTCCCAGCGCTTCACTGGTAGGCCTGCTCGCGCGCCTCCTGCAGGCGCTGGCGCAGGTACTGGTCGCGGCTGAGGCCGTCGGGAATGTTGTCCAGCGCCATCACTTCATCGACGATGCGCTTCTCCTCGGACTTGTAGCGGCTGAAGCGTGCGTCGGGAGCCTTCGCCTGCGCCTCGCGCGCGGCGCTGAGCGCCTGGTAGCGGGCCAGCAGCGCATCGGCGCGGGCCTTCTGCGCGGCCTCATCGCCACCTTCGGCTTGGACCAGCCCCACCTGCATCAGCAGCGCCTCGCTCAGCGCCAGCTCACCGGCGGCCTCGCGCCGGTCGATCTCCTTGGCCAGGGCGGCGGCACGCTGGCGGCGCTCCTCCTCGCTCAGTTCGGCGGCGCTCTTGATGAAGATCTGGTAATCACCGGCAAACGTCAGGCGGGCCTGGTAGTCCAGCACCTCGGGCCGCTGCAGCAACTCGGCGCGCTTGATGTCGTCGGCCAGGCTGCCGGCGATTTGCGCATCGGTGCCCCCCGGCAGCGGCGCATCGGCGGTGGCGGGTAGCGCTGCGGGCTCCTCGTTCTGACCGGCCAGGCCCAGCCAGAAGCCGCCGCCGATCGCCAGGCCGGCGAGGGCGGTAAGGGGTAGCCAGCGGCTGATCTTGGCCATGTCGGGGCTCCGCAAGGGGTGTGCCTGCCAGTTAAGCCCAGCGTCCGCCGGGCTGCCAGCGCCGCCTCAGCTCTTCAGCCAGACGTCGCGGCACCAGTGCCAGACCGAGTCCCAGCTCTCGTCGGTGAGTTCGCCTTCGTCGCCATCCCACAGCCACACGGTGCCTTCCACGTCCACCGCGTAGTAGTCGCGACCGTCCTGGCACAGCGGCACCAGGTCGCGCGGCAGGCCACGGTCCCAGGCCACCGAGGCGACTTCCGGCAGGTAGGTGTGCGAGTGTGGGTCGCTGGCGGTGACCGGCTCCAGGCGGCCGTACACCACGTCGCTGACCTTGAGCAGGTATTCGCGCAGTTCGAAGGGCAGGTGAATGAGGATCTGCTCCTGGATTTCCACCAGGGTTTCCTCGTCCGGCAGCTCCAGCGGCACCGGCACCGGCTCGTTGAGTTCGCGCAACTGATCGATGACTTCTTCCACGGGACGTCTCCTGCAAGCGGTTTCGGCTAGAGGGTAGCCGATCGGAGGCGCGTTTTACCCTGTGCGGGAGCTGAGCGGAAGAGGCTCGTAGCGGATCTACGCTCTGCCTCCTCCCCTCTCCCATCCATGGGAGAGGGGAGGAGGCAGAGCGTAGCCCGGATGCAATCCGGGCTACGCGAAGTGATCTGTTCGCGTGTGGCGGTTGCCATCTCCCCCGGCCCCGCTCATAGGAGGGGGGAGGGAGCGGCATCTACCGGCTTGGGCCTTACATCAGGCGCTTGCCGTCCTCGCGGGTGATCACCACGGTGGCCGAGCGCGGGCGGCGGCCGGGGCCGTCCGGCCAGCTGCTGAGCAGGTTGGTGGCGGTGGAGCCTTCGCCCGGGTGTTGGATGTTGACGAACAGGGTGCGGAAGTCCGGCGTGGCGCTGATGCCGGTGACTTCGGCGCCGATCGGGCCGGTAAGGAAGCGCTTGACCTCGCCGGTGCGTGGGTCGGCCACCAGCATCTGGTTGTGGCCGAAGGGGCCGCTGGCCAGCTGGCTGCCGCTCATGTCGGTCTGGATCCACAGGCGCCCGTCCGGGTCGAACCACAGGCCGTCCGGGCTGGCCAGGATGCTGGCATCGTTCAGCGCCGCGCCGTTCGGACCGCGGCTGTCGCCCTGCGGGCCGGCGAGCAGGAAGATGTCCCAGTTGAAGCGTTTGCCGGCGTGGTCGCGACGGTCCTCGCGCCAGCGGATGATGTGCCCGTAGGGGTTGGCCGCGCGCGGGTTGGCCGCATCGGCGACGGTACGTGAGCTGTTGTTGGTGAGGGTGAAATAGACCTCGCCGTTGTCCGGGTTGACTGCGCCCCACTCGGGGCGGTCCATCTTGGTGGCACCGACGATGTCGGCCGCCAGGCGGGTATTGATCAGTACTTCGCCCTGGTCGGCGAAACTCACCCCGGCCGCCGTGCAGGCCGCCTGGAAGGCCTGGTCCTTGAGGTCCAGGGCCAGCCAGTCGCCCGTGCCGTCGGCGTTGAAACGGGCCACGTAGAGGGTGCCCTCGTCGAGCAGGCGACCGGGCTGGCGCAGCAGCGGCAGGTACTTGCCACGGCTGACGTACTTGTAGATGTACTCATTCTGCGAGTCGTCGCCGGAGTAGCACACCAGCGGGCGGCCGGCCTGCACCGGGGCGAAGATCAGGCCCTCGTGGGCAAAGCGACCGAGGGCGCTGTGCTTGACCGGAGTGGAATCCGGGTTGAAGGGATCGATCTCGACGATCCAGCCGAAGTGGTTGGGTTCATTGCGGTAGTCACCGCTGGCATCGGCAGCCTTGCGGGTGGCATCGAAGCGCTGGAATTCGTCGCCGGGCAGGGTATCCCAGCCGAAGCGGCTGGTGCTACGCAGGCCGTAGCGCTTCAGTTCGCGCGGCAGGTCGGCGTCGCGGCTGGCGAAGTAGCCGGCCCAGTTCTCCTCGCAGGTCAGGTAGGTGCCCCAGGGCGTGTAGCCGTTGGCGCAGTTGTTCTGCGTGCCACGGCTGGCGGTGCCGTTGGGGCTGTGCAGGGTCTTGAGCAGGGCATGGCCGCGCGCCGGGCCGACCATCTGCATCGGCGTGGCGGCGGTGATGCGGCGGTTGTAGCGGCCGGGCACCACCTGCCAGTCGCCGAAGCGGTCACGACGGACCTCGACGATGGTCACGCCGTGGGCGTTGATTTCCTTGCGCACTTCCTCGGCTGAGGTGCGCAGGCCGTTCAGTGTGGTCGGGCCGTTGGGGTGTAGCAGCGGCGCGTCGATGTACTCGTTGTTGAACACCAACAGGCCGTGGTTGGAGCGGCGCCCGCCACCGTGACGGCCGTCGATGGGGAAGAAGTGCATGCCGTCATGGTGCATGCCGACCTGTTCGGCCTGGTCCTGGGCGCTGTTGCTGGCGTCCTCCAGGAAGGCCGGGAAGCGCCCGCTGATCGGCGTGCCCCAGGGCACGAAGACGCTGGCGCGGTAGCCGGCCGGCACCGTGATGCCGTCGGCGCGGCTCACCGGTATGGCGTCGAAGGGCAGGCGGTTACGCTTGCGCAACGGCATGGCGGCGCTCTGTTCGGCCGCCTCGACCGCCTGCGGCAGCACGCCGAGGAAGCCCAGCGCGCCGAGGGCGGCACCGCCGGCGAGGATCTGCCGACGGCGCTGGTCGATCAGCTCGCTCATGTGCGGGTTGGCGCAGTGGTTGCTGGGGAGTTCATCGCCGCTGCCAAACAGCACGGCGTTCTGTTCATCAAGGCTCATCGTTCGGGTCCCTTCTGCGGAGGAGTGGCGACGGAGCCATGACGCTAGCGAGGGAAAGCGACGGGACGATGACGCTTGTGTGGCGAAACGACGGGCTGCGAGAGCGTTCACGCTTTGGCCTGGCATCTGCCGGGCAGAAAAAACCCGGGCCAGGCCCGGGTTCTTGGTGAAGCTTGCGGGATCAGCCGTTCTGGCGGATACCAGCGACCAGCCAGGGCTGGTTTTCGCCGTTGACCCGCTCCATGCGCCAGCTCTCGCTGAAGGACTCGCCCTGGTCGAAGCGCGAGGTCTTGGCCACGCCACGGAAGGTCAGGGTGGCGACCGTCTTGTCGGCCAGTTCGTCGATGCCGTCCAGCTGTACGCTCAGGTCATCGATATAGGTGGACTGGTAGGCGTCGCCCAGGCTGGCGCGCTCTTCCTTGAGGAAGCTGAGCATCTGCGGGGTGACGAACTCGGCGATCTTGTCCATCTCGGCCGCGTCCCAGTGCTGCTGCAGGGCCAGGAAGTGGGTACGACCGGCTTCGATGAAGCGCTGCTCGTCGAACCAGGCCGGCGCATTGATGGTCGCTGCCGCGCTCGTGCTGGCGCCACCGAAGATCGGTGCCTGCTGCGGCATCTGCCGCTGCATGCCGCCGGCCATGGCCGGCTGGGCCTGCGCCTGGCGGCGCATGGCGAACAGCTTGAAGATGACGAAGGCGATCAGGCCCAGCAGGAGGATGTCGAGGAACTGGATGCCCTCGAAGCCATCGCCCATGAACATCGCGGCGAGCAGACCACCGGCAGCGATGCCGGCCAGCGGGCCGAGCCAGCGCGAGGCGCCGCTGGCCGCAGGGGCCGCGCGACCGGCAGCCGCGGTGGCGGCAGTGCCAGCCGCCGCCGGCTGGGCGACGCTGGTGGGCGCATCGGCCTGGCGAGTCTGGTGGGTCGGCGCGGAGCCGAAGGATTTACCGCCGCCCATGCGCTTGCCGGCGCTGGCGTCGAGGCTGAGGGTCAGGCCCAGGCACAGGGCCAGGGCGATGCTGAGGAAGCGCTGCATGTGGGGTAATCCCGCTGAGGTTGTGGTTCACGCGTGATGCTGCCGCAGTGCGGGGAACCTGGCCAGCCGCAGAATGTTTCCGGATTTATGCGCGCAGCAGCCAGGCCAGTGGAGTGGCCCGCAGCTGGCGGCGCAACAGGGCACGCACGTCCGCGTCCGCGACCTCGGGATGGCGCAGCCAATGCACGAAGGTACGCAGGAACACGGCGCTGAGCAGGCTCTCCTCGGCCACCCGCGCCAGGTGCAGGCTGTGCCGGTGCGCCGCCTCGCGCCACCACTGTACGGTACGGCTGACGCGCAGCAGGGCGCCGACCTGCAGGTGCACATGGCCGAGCTCCAGCTTGTACAGCAGCATCTGCCCGGTCAGTGCGCGGTGCGCGGCGATGCCGCCGAGCCAGGCCATCAGCAGTTCCTCCAGGCGCTTGTCGGGCGCCAGCGCGGCCAGGTCGGCGCCCTTGGCGCGCTCCAACAGCGCCGCGTCGGCGCGATCCAGCCAGGCCTCGACCAGATCGTCCTTCTGCCGGTAATGCCGGGCGATGGCCGCCAGGTCGCAGTTCAGCGCCGTTGCCACGTCATGCAGATAAAGGCGTTCCCAGCCGCAGGTTTCGGCCAGGTCGAGGGCAGTATCGAGAATCGTGTCGGCGGATGGCGTCGAGCGGGGCATGCGGATTACCTCCGCTCGACAGTATGGTCAGCCAGCCCGGCCGGGGGCGCCGGGCTGACGGGTGGGTTAGAGCGCCTCCAGCTTGGCGTAGGCCAGCATCAGCCACTTGCTGCCTTCGCTGGCGAAGTTGACCTGCACCCGCGCCTGGGCGCCGCTGCCCTCGAAGTTGAGGATCACGCCTTCGCCGAACAGCGCATGGCGCACCGGCTGGCCGAGGCTGAAGGGCGTCTCCGGCACCTGGCTGCCGGCGAACATCGAGCCACCGCTCATGCTGCGGCTTGGCGCTGCATAGGGGCGGCTGACGCTGTTGCTCAGGCGCACTTCCTGGATCAGCGCCGGCGGGATCTCGCGGACGAAGCGCGACACCTTGTTGTAGGTCTCGTTGCCGTAAAGGCGGCGGGTCTCGGCGTAGGTCAGCACTAGCTGCTGCATGGCGCGGGTCACGCCGACATAGGCCAGACGACGCTCCTCTTCAAGGCGGCCGGGCTCTTCCAGGCTCATCTTGTGCGGGAACAGGCCCTCTTCCATGCCGACCAGGAACACCAGGGGGAACTCCAGGCCCTTGGCGCTGTGCAGGGTCATGAGCTGCACGCAGTCCTCATGCTCCTCGGCCTGGGTATCGCCGGCTTCCAGCGAGGCGTGGGTGAGGAAGGCGGCCAGCGGGCTCATCTCCTCTTCCTCGTTCTCGAAGTTGCGCGCGGCGCTGACCAGTTCTTCCAGGTTCTCCACCCGGGCCTGGGCCTTCTCGCCTTTCTCGGCCTGGTGCCAGGCGATCAGCCCGCTCTGCTCGATGACGGTCTGGGTCATCAGGTGCAGCGGCATGTCCAGCACTTTGCCGGCGAGGTTTTCGATCAGCTCGATGAAGCCGCTCAACGCCCCGGCGGCACGGCCGGGCAGGGCCTTGTTGGCGATCAGCTGCTGCATCGCTGCCCACATCGACAGGTCGCTGTGGCGGGCGTGCTCGCGGATGGCCTCGACGGTCTTCTCGCCGACGCCACGGGTCGGCACGTTGATCACCCGCTCCAGCGCGGCGTCGTTGTGGCGGCCGTCGAGCAGGCGCAGGTAGGCCACCGCGTTCTTGATCTCGGCGCGCTCGAAGAAGCGCTGACCGCCGTAGATGCGGTAGGGAATCTTCTCGCGCAGCAGCGCCTCTTCCAGCACCCGCGACTGGGCGTTGGAGCGGTAGAGGATGGCGATCTCGCTGCGCTTGAGGCCGTCCTTGCGCAGCGCCGCCTCGATCGACTCGACCACGTAGCGCGCTTCGTCGTGCTCGTTGAAGGCGGCGTACAGGCTGATCGGCTCGCCGTCGCTGCCCTCGGTCCACAGCTCCTTGCCGAGGCGCCCGTTGTTATTGGCGATCAGCGCATTGGCGGCCTTGAGGATGCCGGCGGTGGAGCGGTAGTTCTGCTCCAGGCGGATCAGCTGGGTGTCGGGGAAGTCGCTGCTGAACTGCTGGATGTTCTCGATCTTGGCGCCGCGCCAGCCGTAGATCGACTGGTCGTCGTCGCCCACCACCATCAGGCTCTCGCCACCCTTGGCGAGGAAGCGCAGCCAGGCGTACTGCACGGCGTTGGTGTCCTGGAACTCGTCGACCAGGATGTGGCGGAAGCGCTTCTGGTAGTGCGCCAGCAGGTCCGGCTTGTCGCGCCACAGGTCCAGCGCGCGCAGCAGCAGCTCGGCGAAGTCGATCACCCCGGTGCGGGCGCAGGCGTCTTCATAGGCCTGGTAGATCTTCAGCATGGTGGCGAGGAACAGGTCGCCGCCGGGCTGGATATTTTTCGGCCGCAGGCCCTCGTCCTTCTGCCCGTTGATGAACCACTGCGCCTGCTTGGCCGGCCAGCGCTGCTCGTCCAGGCCCAGCTCGCGGATCACCCGCTTGACCAGGCGCTGCTGGTCATCGGAGTCGAGGATCTGGAAGTTCTCGCTGAGCCCGGCTTCCTGCCAGTGCGCGCGCAGGATGCGGTGGGCCAGGCCGTGGAAGGTGCCGACCCACATACCGGCCGGACTCTGGCCGAGCATCTGCTCGATGCGCTGGCGCATCTCGGCCGCCGCCTTGTTGGTGAAGGTCACCGACAGGATCGAGTAGGGCGAGGCATTGAGGAACTGGATCAGGAAGGCGATGCGGTGCACCAGCACGCGGGTCTTGCCCGAGCCGGCGCCAGCCAGCACCAGCTGGCGGCCGAGCGGCGCGGCCACGGCCTGGCACTGCGCATCGTTGAGGGAGGCGAGGAGAAGTTCTGGGTCGAGAAGGGCGGGATCTTTATGCATCGCGTCATTCTACGGGCCTGCCGGGGGAGCGGCAAAGCACGGGCAGACGGGCTGAGCGTATGAGTGAACAAATGTTCGCCATTCATCGCGGTGCGCTGCTAAAAAGCCATCATCAGGCTTGGGCGGCCGCTCTAGCTCGGGTATGCTCGGGGAAAGTCAGGCATCCCATTACAAGAATATCGCCTATGACACAGTCACTTCGGGGGGCCTCCACTGGTGCGGTGGGGGAGGAGTCGCGTGCGCTTCACCAGCAGTTCGCCACCGAGATCGCGGTGGAGCGAACGCGTTTGCTCTATCAGGGTTCCCAGGTTCCCACCCTGTTCATGCTCCTCAGCGGTCTGACCTGCGCGGCGCTGCTCTGGCAGCCGCAGCCCAGTCTGCTGCTGGCCGGCTGGCTGGTGTGGCTGGTGCTGCTCGCGGTGCTGCGGCTGATCCAGATGACGGCGTTCAAGGCGGCGCTGCCGTCGCGCCAGGCCAATCCGCACTGGCGCCGGGTGTTTCTGCTTGGCGCCGGGCTGTCCGGCCTGACCCTGGCCTTCGCCGCCATCTTCCTGGTGCCGGCCGAGCGCTTCCTGCTGCAGGCGCTGGTCTATGGCCTGATCGCCGCTGCCATCCTCTCCGCCAGCGTGGCCTATGCCATCAGTCGCTCGGCCTTCCTGGTGTTCGCCCTGCCCTGCCTGTTGCCCACCGTGGCCTACCTGCTGCTCAGCGAAAGCCCGATTCAGCAGGGTTGGGGCGTGCTGGGACTGATCCTGCTGCTGAGCCTGTGCGTGGTCGCCTGGCAGGTCAACCGTCTGATCCAGCGCAGCCTGCTGCGACGCTTCCAGAACCAGGCACTGATCGAGAGCCTGGAGCACGCCCGCGAGAGCGCCGAGGGCCTCAATCAGGAGTTGGCGCGCGAGGTCGAGCAGCGCCGCCGTGCCGAGCGCGAGCTGCGCCATGCCCACGGCGAACTGGAGATCCGCGTGGCCCAGCGCACCCTGGAGCTGGACGACGCCAGCCATGCACTGGGCAAGAGCGAGGAGCGCCTGGCCCTGGCGCTGGAGGCCAGCGAGCTGGGCCTTTGGGACTGGAACCTGGAGACCGACGAGGTTCACCACAGCCACCTGGAGAGCATCTTCGGCATCCGCCAGGAAGAGGTGAAGGGCGTACTCAGCCACCTCAAACCGCGCCTGCATCCGGACGATCTGCCGCTGCTGCGCCGGGCTCTGGTCGAGCACCTCAAGGGCCGCACCGACGGCTACTGCGTGGAGTACCGCGTACGCCACGCTGACGGACGCTGGCGCTGGGTCGAGGACCGTGGCCGTGCGGTGGAGCGCAACGCCCAGGGCCAGGTGTTGCGTATGCTCGGCACGCGCCGCGACATCACCGAGCGCAAGCTGGTGGACGAGCAGCAGCGCCTGGCCGCCACGGTGTTCGAGGCCTGTGGCGAGGGCATCGTCATTCTCGATGCCGACTACCTGATCCTCTCGGTCAACCAGGCCTTCAGTGACGTCACCGGCTATCGCAAGGACGAGGTGCTTGGGCGCAGCGTGGCCACCCTGATCAGCAGCCGCGAGACGCTCCGCCAGTACCAGCTCATCCGCGAGCAGCTGGAACTGCATGGCAGCTGGCGCGGCGAACTGGTGGAAACGCGCAAGAATGGCGAGCTGTATCCGCAGTGGCTGCAGCTCAACGCGGTGCAGGATGGCCGTGGCCAGGTCAGCCACATCGTCGGCTTCTTCTCCGACCTGTCGCAGCGCCGGCAGACCGAGGAGCGCCTGCGTTACCTGTCGCACTATGACGAACTCACCGGCCTGGCCAACCGCAGCCTGTTCCGCGAGCGCCTGCACACGGCCTGCGAGCTGGCCCGGCACAGCGAAACGCAGATGGCGCTGCTGCACATCGATCTGGACCGTTTCAAGCTGCTCAACGACAGCCTCGGCCATGAAGTGGCTGACCAGCTGCTGCGGCAGATGGCCCGGCGCCTCAACCAGAGCGTGCCGGAGGCGCACACGGTGGCGCGTCTGGCCGGCGATGAGTTCGCCATCCTCCTCGACGACTACGGCAGCCTCTCGGCCCTGGCCCGCACGGCCAGCCGTCTGCTGGCCAAGCTGCGCACGCCGATGGATGTGGCTGGCCACGAGCTGGTGGTGAGCGGCTCGATTGGCATCAGCCTGCTGCCGGACAATGCCCGCGAGCTGGCCGTCCTGCTCAGCCAGGCGGATATGGCCAAGCAGCACGCCAAGCACCTGGGCGGCAACACCTTCCAGTTCTATACCGACAACCTGCAGGCCTGCACCCTGGAGCGTTTGCAGCTGGAGAACCAGCTGCGCAAGGCCATCGAGGAGAGCCAGCTGGAGGTGTTCTACCAGCCCAAGCTGTGCCTGCTCGACGACAGCCTCAATGCCGCCGAGGCGCTGGTGCGCTGGCGCCACCCGGAGCTGGGCCTGGTGCCGCCCAGCGATTTCATTCCGCTGGCCGAGGAGACCGGGCTGATCGGCCCGATTGGCGAGTTCGTCCTGCGCCAGGCCTGCCGCCAGGCTCGCGAGTGGCAACGCCAGGGGCTGGCCGACCTGCGGGTATCGGTCAACCTGTCGGTACACCAGCTGCGCCAGGGCAACCTGGTCGGCCTGGTGCGCCAGGTGCTCGACGAGAGCGGCCTGCCGTCACGCCTGCTGGAACTGGAACTGACCGAGAGCCACCTGCTGGACAACGTGGAGAACGTCATCACCACCTTCCAGCAGCTGCGCGACCTGGGGGTGAAGCTGGCGATCGACGACTTCGGTACCGGCTACTCCTCGCTCAGCTACCTCAAGCGCTTCCCGGTGGACTACGTGAAGATCGACCAGACCTTCGTCCGCGACCTGGCCGCCGGTGGCGAGGACGCGGCGATCACCCGCGCCATCATCGCCATGGCCCACGGCCTGGAGCTCAAGGTGGTGGCCGAGGGGGTCGAGACCCAGGCGCAGATGGACTTCCTCAAGTTGCAGCGCTGCGACGAGATTCAGGGCTACCTGGTCAGCCCACCAGTGCCGGCCGAGCAGTTCGCCGAGCTGCTACGGGCGCAGGCGGAGATGTGCTGATCAGCCGTTCCAGCGCCCCGGCGCATAGGAGAACACCGGCAGTGACCAGTGCCAGCGGATCGCCGCCAGGCGCAGGGCCAGGCCGGCGGTGAAAGAGGCGAGCAGGTTGAGATCCTCGTCGACGCCCAGGTGGCGCAGGCTCAGGTAGAGCAGGGCCACCAGCAGTGACACGCTGGCATAAAGCTCGTGGCGCAGCACCTGCGGCAGGCGGTTGCACAGGATGTCGCGCAGGATGCCGCCGAAGATGCCGGTGATCACCCCGGCCATCACCACCACCGGCAGCGGATAACCCAGTTTCAGGGCGACGTCACAGCCGATCACGGTGAAGGCGATCAGGCCCATGGCATCGAGCAGCAGGAACAGCTGGCGCAGGTGGTGCATGAAGCGCGCGATCAGCATGGTGAACAGGCCGGCGCCGATGGTCAGGTAGATGTAGCCGGGGTGCTGGGTCCAGCCCACCGGGAAGTTGCCCAGCAGGATGTCGCGCACGGTGCCGCCGCCGAGGGCGGTGACGAAGGCGATGAGGGCGACGCCGAACAGATCCATGTTGCGTTTGCCGGCGGCGAGCGCCCCGGACATGGCTTCGGCGGTGATGGCGATCAGATAGACGTAGAGCAGCACACAGAATTCCTGCGTCAGGTGCCTCTCCCCCTGTCCCCTGTACCTGAGAGTTTGCGCGGCGTGGCCGCTTGCCCCTTCGGTGGGTCGCTCTGGGCGACCGCTCTCCAGACGGCTATATCGGAATCTCGCAGTGCTGGGCCTGAGCGATCATGGGAGTTTGCGCCTTCGGCGGAGGCGCAGCGGGCGCCTCGCTCTCCTGCGAGGGCGCGCAGTATAGGGGCGTACCTGGCTCAGGCCAACTGGCGCAGCAGCAGGGCGTGCTCCAGGTCGACCTCCGCCGGCAGCGGCAGGTAGACGATATGGCCATCGCCCGGCGCCACCTCGGTGCGCTCGCCGCTGGCCTTCTCCAGTGCCGACAGGCTGAACTGCAGGTTGCCGCGCGGGGTCATCAGTTCCAGCTGGTCGCCGACGGCGAAGCGGTTCTTCACCCGCACCTCGGCCAGCTCGCCACGGCGCACGCCGGTGAATTCGCCGACGAACTGCTGGCGTTCGGACAGCGAATTGCCGCGTTCGTAGTTCTGGTACTCGTCGTGCACGTGGCGGCGCAGGAAGCCCTCGGTGTAGCCGCGGTTGGCCAGTGATTCCAGATCGTCCATCAGGCGCAGGTCGAACGGGCGGCCGGCCACGGCGTCGTCGATGGCGCGGCGATACACCTGGGCGGTGCGCGCCACGTAGAAGTGGCTCTTGGTACGGCCCTCGATCTTCAGTGAGTGCACGCCCATGCGCGTCAGCCGCTCGACGTGCTGCAGGGCACGCAGGTCCTTGGAGTTCATGATGTAGGTGCCGTGCTCGTCCTCGAAGGCCTCCATCAGCTCGCCGGGGCGGCTCTCGTCTTCCAGCAGGAACAGGCGCTCGGTCGCGGCGCCCGCGCCGAGGGTCGGCTGGCAGTCGCGCACGATACCGCCCAGCTCATTCTCCTGGCCCTCATGGGCCTGGTACTTCCAGCGGCAGGCGTTGGTGCAGGTACCCTGGTTGGGGTCGCGCTTGTTGATGTAGCCGGATAGCAGGCAACGCCCGGAATAGGCCATGCACAGCGCGCCGTGGACGAACACTTCCAGTTCCATGCCCGGCACCTGCTGGCGGATCTCCTCGATCTCCTCCAGCGCCAGCTCGCGCGACAGGATCACCCGGGAGAGCCCCTGGCGGCGCCAGAACTCCACGCTGGCCCAGTTCACCGCATTGGCCTGCACCGACAGGTGCACCGGCATCTGCGGGAAGTGCTCGCGCACCAGCATGATCAGGCCCGGATCGGACATGATCAGCGCATCCGGCCCCATCGCCACCACCGGCTCCAGGTCCTTGAGAAAGGTCTTCAGCTTGGCGTTGTGCGGCGCGATGTTGATCACCACGTAGAAACGCTTGCCCTGCGCATGCGCCTCGGCGATGCCGATGGCCAGGTTGGCGTGATCGAACTCGTTGTTGCGCACGCGCAGGCTGTAGCGCGGCTGCCCGGCATACACGGCATCGGCGCCATAGGCGAAGGCATGGCGCATGGCCTTGAGAGTGCCGGCAGGGGAGAGGAGTTCGGGAGCTTGGAGTGGCAGCATACGAGCGGGGTCTTGGCAGAAAAGTGCGCACTTTGCCTTGCCTGCGCGCTGACTGCATTGATCTGGCTCAGCAGTCCTGGTGTCGCCAAATGAGGGCGAAAGCGCTTACCTGCTCAGTCTTCCCACTCGCGCCCGGCCAGTTCCAGCAGGGTGTTGGCCTGCTCCGGGCCGTTGCGGCCGGCGGGGTAGGGGCGCGGGTCCTGGTAGTTGTCCTGCCAGCCCTTGAGGATGGGGTCGATCCAGGCCCAGGCCGCCTCCACTTCGTCGCGGCGCATAAACAGCGTCGAATCGCCTTCGATCACGTCCAGCAGCAGGCGCTCGTAGGCATCCCAGCGGCGCTTCTGCGGGAACACCTGGGCCAGGTTCAGGTCCAGCTCGATGGGGGTCAGCTGCATGCCCTTGCCCGGGCTCTTGCCCATCAGCTGCAGAGTGATGCGTTCCTCCGGCTGCAGACTGATGACCAGGCGGTTGGCCTGGCTGCCTTCGAACAGGCGGTGCGGCACCGGCTTGAACTGGATGACGATCTCCGAGCACTTTTTCGCCATGCGCTTGCCGGTGCGCAGGTAGAAGGGCACGCCGGCCCAGCGCCAGTTGTCGATCTCGGCCTGAATGGCGACGAAGGTTTCGGTATCGCTGTCGTTGTCGACATGTTTCTCGAAGTAGTACGCCGGCACCTCCTGTCCGCCGATCTTCCCGGCGACGTACTGGCCGCGCACCGTCTTGTCGTGCACGTCGAGGCCGGCAATGGGTTTGAGTGCCTCGAGGATCTTCACCTTCTCATTGCGCACCGACTCGGCGTCGAAGCGCACCGGCGCTTCCATGGCCACCAGGCAGAGCAGCTGCAGCAGGTGGTTCTGCACCATGTCGCGCATGGCGCCGGCCTTGTCGTAGTAGGCGCCGCGATTTTCCACGCCGAGCGTCTCGTTGACGCTGATCTGCACGTGGTCGATGTGCCCGGCACGCCAGATCGGCTCGAACAGGGCATTGGCGAAGCGCAGTGCCATCAGGTTCTGCACCGTCTCCTTGCCCAGGTAGTGGTCGATACGGAACACCTGCGGCTCGCTGAACACCGCGCCGATGGCGGCATTGATCTCGCGGGCCGACTCCAGCGAGCGGCCGATCGGCTTCTCCAGCACGATGCGCGTATCGCTGCCGGCCAGCCCGGCGATGGCCAGGTGCTCGGCGATGGCTTCGAACAGGTCCGGCGCGGTGGCCAGGTAGTAGATGCGTCCGCGGTTGCAGGCATGGGCGCCGAGGAACCGGGCCAGGCGGCCGAATTCGGCGCTCTGCGACAGGTCCATGGCTAGGTAATCCAGGCGCGCGGCAAAGCTGGCCCAGGTGTCGTTGTCGAAGTCGCTGCGTGCTACCTGCGCGCGGCAGCGGCGTTCGGCCAGGGCCTGGTACTCGGCGCGGTTCAGCACATTGCGTGCCGCAGCGAGGATGCGCATGTCGGCCGGCAGGCGGCCGTCGCGATGCAGGTGGTAGAGCGCCGGCAGCAGCTTGTGCAGGGCCAGGTCACCGGTGCCGCCGAATACCAGCATGTCACAAGGGCTATTCAACGGTAGGCCTCCGGCCGGGTTTGCCTGTGCGGTTCGGGCGCTCATGTAGTATAACTACAAGTACGCTACAGCCGATCATAACAGGCTGGGCGAAACCGCCGCGAGCCGGCGCCTTGGTCATCGAGACGACAACAGAGCCCTGCCCGTGAATCTTCTGCAGCACATCGCCCAGTCCCGTCACCTGCTCCGCAAGTCCGAACTGAAGGTCGCCGATCACGTCCTGCAGGACCCGTCCGCGGTGATGCACAGTTCCATGGCCGACCTGGCCCAGGAAGTCGGCATCAGCGAGCCGACCATCGTGCGTTTCTGTCGCGCCATCGGCTGCAGCGGTTTCCAGGATCTCAAGCTGAAGCTGGCGCAAAGCCTGGCGGCCGGCGCCAGCTTCGGCCAGTTCGCTATCCACGAGGACGACTCGGTGGCGGACTTCAGCCTGAAGATCTTCGACACCACCCTGCACACCCTGATGGAGGTGCGCGAGCGCCTCGACCCGCAGGCCCTGCAGCGCGCCATCAATGCCATCGCCCATGCCCAGCGCATCGAGTTCTACGGCTTCGGCGCCTCCGGCGCGGTGGCCGCCGACGCCCAGCACAAGTTCTTCCGCCTGCTGCTGACCGCCGCCGCTTACTCCGACCCGCATATGCAGGCCATGAGCGCGGTGACGCTCAAGCCGACCGACGTGGCCATCTGCATCTCCCAGTCCGGCCGTTCCAAGGACCTGCTGATCACCGCCAACCTTGTGCGCGAGTCCGGCGCCACCCTGATCACCCTGTGCCCGAGCCAGACCCCGCTGGCCGACCTGGCCACCGTCAACCTGGCTATCGATGTGCAGGAAGACACCGAGATCTACACGCCGCTGACCTCGCGCATCGCCCACCTGGTGGTGATCGACGTGCTGGCCATGGGCGTGGCCATGGCCCGTGGCCCGGACCTGGTCAATCACCTCAAGAGCGTAAAGCGCAGTCTGCGCAGCCTGCGCCTGTCGCCCAAGTCGGTGCGCAGCGCCGAGGACTAGCGTCACGCAAGATTCATCGACGCGCCGCCAAAGCGTCACCCTCCTGCGCGCATGCTGGGCTCCCGTTATCGGACTAGGAGCCCCGCGATGAGCCTGCATCACGCCGAACCCGTTCACGACAGCAAGACCCGCCGCAAGCTGGAGGACCAGCGTCGCATGGCCTTCCGCCGCGCCATCGAGGAGTATGCCGAGCAGCGCCGCCTGCAGCGCGAGCTCCACGACTATCCCGATCTGCTCCCCGCCGGCTTCCTGCTCGAACGCGCCACGCCCCGTCGCCAGGCGGCCTGAGCCCTGCCAGCGGTATGCCGAATTCGGCATGCCGCGCGTGCAAAGCGATCAAGCCGCGGCGGCCGTGACGGGCCACTGTAACGGGCAGACTGCCAGGAGCCCGTTATGACCCGACTGACCCTCACCGAGGCCCATGAGCTGGCCGCTGCCATCCTGCGCCATGCCGGTTTCAGCGAGGCCTTCGCCCAGGCCATCGCCGCCACCGTGACCGCTGGCGAGCGCGATGGCTGCAAGTCTCACGGCCTGTGGCGCCTGCTCGGCATCGTGCACACCCTCAAGACCGGTAAGGCGGTGGCCGACGCCCAGCCCGAGGTGATCGACCAGGCACCGTCGCTGGTACGGGTCGATGCCCATGGCGGCTTCTCCCAGCTGGCGTTCGCCGCCGGTCTGCCGCTGCTGGCGGACAAGGCTCGGCACAACGGCATCGCCGCCATGGCGATCAACCGCTGCGTGCACTTCTCCGCACTGTGGGTGGAGATGGAGGCGCTCACCGAGCTTGGCCTGGTGGCGCTGGCCTGCAACCCGACCCAGGCCTACGTGGCGCCGGCCGGCGGTAGCCGTCCGCTGTTCGGTACCAACCCCGTCGCCTTCGGCTGGCCGCGCGCCGGTGGTCATCCCTTCGTCTTCGACTTTGCCACCAGCGCCATCGCCCGTGGCGAGATCGAGCTGCATCGCCGTTCCGGCGCGCCGCTGCCGGCCGGCTGGGGCGTCGACCGTCATGGCCAGCCGAGCAGCGAGGCCGCCGAGGTGCTCGACCACGGCGCCATGCTGACCTTCGGCGGGCACAAGGGCTCGGCCCTGTCGGCGATGATCGAGCTGATCGCCGGGCCGCTGATCGGCGACCTCACCAGTCTCGAATCCGGCGCCTTCGACGGCGGCGCCAACGCGCTGCCGTACCACGGCGAGCTGATCATCGCCCTCGATCCGCAGCGCTTCCTCGGCGCGCAGGCCGACCAGCACCTGGCCCGCGCCGAGGCGCTGTTCGAGGCGATCCAGGGCCAGGGCGCGCGGCTGCCGTCGCAACGGCGTTACGAGGCGCGGGCGAAGAGCCAGGTCGAGGGCGTGGAGCTCGACGACTGCCTGTATCGCGATCTGCGCGCGCTATTGGCGTAACGGACAGCGCGTAGCCCGGATGAAATCCGGGAGGCAGGCGACTCCGGTCCCGGATGGCATCCGGGCTACAGGTCGGGCAGCTTCGCGTCGCCCGAGACACCCTCACCCCGGCCCTCTCCCGGAGGGAGAGGGGGCTTTCCCGTAGGCAAAAAAAGCCCCGGCGAACCGGGGCTGAGGGAGAGAAGCGCTGGTGGCTGAGCCGACACAAGGTGTTTCAGACCAGCGATTCCCGCGTGGTGATGCCGTCGACCAGCCGGGCCAGGCCCAACGGGTTGGCGTTTTTCAGGGCGTCCGGCAGCAGCGCGTCCGGGCAGTTCTGGTAGCACACCGGGCGCAGGAAACGGTCGATGGCCAGGCTGCCGACCGAGGTGCCGCGGGCATCCGAGGTGGCCGGGTAAGGGCCGCCGTGGACCATCGCGTCGCACACTTCCACGCCGGTGGGATAACCGTTGAACAGTACCCGGCCGACCTTCTGCTCGAGCAGCGGCAGCAGGTCGCCATGGGCTTCCAGATCGGCCGGCTCGGCGGTCAGGGTGGCGGTCAGCTGGCCGCGCAGGCCATGCAGGGCGCGGATCAGCTCGGCCTTGTCGGCCACTTCCACCACTACCGTCACCGGGCCGAACACCTCTTCCTGCAGCAGCTCGTCGCCTTCCAGCAGCAGTGCGACATCGGCCTGGAACAGCTGCGGGCGGGCCTGGCGGCCTTCCTGCGGCTGGCCGGCCAGGTGCTTCACGCCCGGGTGGGCGTGCAGCGCGGCCAGGCCGTGTTCGTAGCTGCTCAGGGTGCCGGCGTTGAGCATGGTCTGTGGCGGGCGCTGGCCGATCTCGGCGATCAGGTTGGCGACGAACAGGCTGAAGGCCGGCGAGGCGATGCCGATGACCAGGCCCGGGTTGGTGCAGAACTGGCCGCAGCCCTGCACCACCGAGTCGGCCAGTTCGCGGGCGATCTTCTCGCCACGCGCGGCGAGGGCGGCCGGCAGCATCAGCACCGGGTTGATCGAGCTCATCTCGGCGAACACCGGGATGGGCTGCGGGCGCGCGGCGGCCATGTCGCACAGGGCACGACCGCCCTTCAGCGAGCCGGTGAAGCCGACCGCCTGGATCGCCGGGTGCTTGACCAGCCATTCGCCGACACCGCCACCGTAGACCATGTTGAACACGCCGGCCGGCATGCCGGTGGCCTCGGCGGCGCGGAGGATCGCCTGCGCCACCAGCTCTGCGGTGGCCATGTGGCCGCTGTGCGCCTTGAACACCACCGGACAGCCGGCGGCCAGCGCCGCCGCGGTATCACCACCGGCGGTGGAGAACGCCAGCGGGAAGTTGCTGGCGCCGAACACCGCCACCGCGCCGACGCCGGTGCGGTACTGGCGCAGGTCCGGGCGTGGCAGCGGCTGGCGCTCGGGCAGGGCGCGGTCGATGCGTGCGCCGAGGAAGTCGCCGCGGCGCAGCACCTTGGCGAACAGACGCATTTGCCCGCTGGTGCGACCGCGTTCGCCCTGGATGCGCGCGGCCGGCAGGGCGGTCTCGCGGCACACCAGCTGGACGAAGTCGTCGCCGAGGGCGTCGATCTGCTCGGCGATGACGTCGAGGAACTGGGCGCGGCGTTCCGGGCTGAGGGCATGGTAGGCCGGGTAGGCGGCTTCGGCGGCGCGGGCGGCGGCGTCCACCTCGGCCTCGGTGGCCTGGTGGAAGGCGTAGGGCAGTGCCTCGCCGGTGCTGGCGTCGAGGCTGTGCAGGATGACATCGCCGGCGGCGCTGCGGGCGCCGGCGATGAAGTTGTGGCCGGTGATGGCGGGCATTGTCAGCTCCTGTCGGGGGCCTATGAGATCAGCGTTGCCATTGCAGATGGCGATCAGGCGGCCGACCAGTTGGCGTACCACTGGCGGAACAGCTTGTACTGGGTCTCGGCGTAGTTGCGCTGGGCGTCGCTGAGCGCATCGCTGGGGTTGAAGTGCAGGGCGTATTCCGGGTCGCCGCCCAGCACCATCAGGTACTTGTAGTAGAGGACCAGGTCGCAGCCCTCGTCGAAGGACGACAGCACGTTGAGCGCCTCGGACAGCTCCAGGGCGCGGCGGCGGGCGACGGCGTCGCCCTTGGCGGCCTGCTTGCTCAGTTCGACCAGCTGCAGCACCTCGCGCGGCAGGACGTTGCCGATGCCGGTGATGGCCCCGGTCGCGCCGCAATTGACGAAGCCATGCATCACCTGGGTGTCGACGCCGGCCATGAGGATCACCTGGTCATCTTGCGAGGTGATGTGCTCGGCGGCGTAGCGCATGTCGGCGGCGCCGCCGAACTCCTTGAAGCCGATCAGGTTGGGATACTGGCGGCGCAGCTTGAAGAACAGCTCGGCGCGGGTGGCGAAGCCATAGTAGGGGCTGTTGTAGATCACCGCCGGCAGCTGCGGCGCCGCTTCCAGAATGGCGCCGAAGTGGGCTTCCTGGGCGGCCGGCGAAGCACCGCGGGACAGCACGCGCGGAATGACCATCAGGCCGTGGGCGCCGACCTTGGCGGCGTGGGCAGCGTGGGACACCGCTTCGCGGCTGTTCACCGCGCCGGTGCCGACGATGGTCGGGATGCCGGCGGCGACCAGGCGCGCCACCCCTTCCTGGCGCTCGGCCTCGGTGAGCAACGGCCAGTCGCCCATGGAGCCGCAGTAGACCACGGCGCTCATGCCGGCCTCGATCAGCTGCTTGCCCTTGTGCACCAGGGCGTCGAAGTCCGGCTTGCGCTCGGCGGTGCAGGGGGTCATCAGGGCGGGGATGGTGCCGGTGAAGATGGAGCTGTTCATGCTGTCGCCTCCTGGGCAGAGTTAGAGTATTTCGTATACGGAAGCAAGGAGGCGGTATCCGCCCTTGTTTCCATGGCGTGGGCCTGGGCCCGGTTCAGTGCGCCGGCGCGGCGGCGGTTTTCAAATCTTTAAGAAACAGGGTCAGGGTTGCGGCTCGACCGGCCAGGTGTCCGAGAGGCGGTAGCCCTGCGGCCAGGGGTCGTCGGGGTCGAGCAGGTGCTGGTGGGTGCCAGTGATCCAGGCCCGGCCGGACAGGCAGGGGTGGATGGCCGGGCGCCCGGCGACTTCGGTGACGCCGGCGATGCGGCAGTGGAACTCGGAGCCGATGATCGAGCGGCCGACGAAGCGTTCGCCATCCTGCATCTGGCCCTTGGCGTGCAGTACCGCCATGCGCGCCGAGCAGCCGGTACCGCAGGGCGAGCGGTCGATCTTGCCGGGGCGGATCACCACCGCGTTGGCGGCGGTCAGCACGCCATCGATGCGTTCCAGCGGCGCGGCGATCTGGCAGAAGGAGATGTGGTCCCAGTCCTTGTTCAGCGGATGGACGAAACCGAGCTGCTCGTTGGCCGCGCGGGTGATCTTCAGGCCCGTGGCGACCAGGTCGGCGGCCTCGTCGGCGGTCAGGGCAAAGCCCAGGGTACGGGCATCGGCGATTACGAAGCTGTCGCCGCCGTAGGCGGTGTCGACCTTGAGGCTGCCGAGGCCCTCGACCTCGATCATGGCGTCCAGCCTGTCGGCGAAGGACGGCACGTTCTTCACCTCGACGCGCTGTACCTTGCCGTCACGGCACTGGGCCACGGCCTCGATCAGGCCGCCCGGCGCTTCCAGCACCAGGCGCGTTTCCGGCTCGGTCATCGGCAGGATGCCGCTGTCGAGCAGCACGGTGGACACGCACAGCGAATTGGAGCCGGACATGGGCGGCGTGTCGGCCGGCTCCATGATGATCCAGGCCATCTGCGCCCGCGGGTCCTTGGCCGGTACCAGCAGGTTGACGTGGCGGAACACGCCGCCGCGCGGCTCGTTCAGCACGAAGTTGCGCAGCTCCTGGTCGCGGGCGATCCAGCGCGACTGTTCCCACAGGGTGGTGCCCGGCGGCGGCGCAACGCCGCCGACGATGACGTCACCGACCTCGCCCTCGGCGTGGCAGCTGACCACATGGATGACCTTGCTTGAACGCATTGCTTCCCCCTACAGGACCGACTTCAGGAAGTCCGCGGTCTCCGGCTTCTGCGGGTTGCCGATGACCTGCTCGGGCGCGCCGATCTCGTGCACCAGGCCGTTGCGGAAGAACGCCACGCGGTCGGACACGTCGCGGGCGAAGCGGATCTCGTGGGTCACCAGGATCATGGTCATGCCTTCCTCGGCGAGCAGGCGCATGGTGTCCAGCACCTCGCCGACCAGCTGCGGGTCGAGGGCGCTGGTGGCCTCGTCGAACAGCATGTAGTCCGGGCTCATGGCCAGCGCGCGGGCGATCGCCATGCGCTGCTGCTGGCCACCGGAAAGCTTGCTGGGGAACACCTTGAGCTTGTCCGCCAGGCCCACATGGGTGAGCTGCTTGACGGCCATGGCCTCGGCCTCCTGCTTGCTCAGGCCGAGCACCTTGCGCGGCGCCAGCATCACGTTCTCCAGCACGGTCAGGTGCGGGAAGGCATTCCACTGCTGGAACACGATGCCGATCTTCTGCCGCAGCTTGTTGAGGTCGGTGGCCGGCGCGTGCACCTCGGTGCCGTCGACGCGGATGCTGCCTTTCTGGATCGGCTCCAGGCCGTTGATGCACATCAGCAGGGTGCTCTTGCCGGAGCCGGAGCCGCCGATTATCGACACCACCTCGCCCTTGTTCACCGTCAGGCTGACACCCTTGATGACTTCGAGGTCGCCGAAGGATTTGTAGACGTTGTCGATCTCAATCATTTTCCTGCCACCTTTTCTCCAGCCGGGCGCCCAGCTGGGCCACCACCAGGCTCATGACGTAGTAGATGAGGCCGGCGATGCACAGCACCAGCAGCGGCTCCTGAATACGGGTAACGATGGTCTGCGAAGCGCGCAGCAGCTCGACGATGCCGATCCACATGACCAGCGCGGTGTCCTTCATCACGCTGAGCACCAGGTTGAGCCAGCCGGGGAAGGCCACGCGGGTGGCGATCGGCAGCACGATGTAGCGCAGGTCCTGGCTGTAGCTCATGCCCAGCGAGCGCGCGGCGCGGCGCAGGTTGGGCGGCACGGCCAGCACGCCGCTGCGCACCACTTCAGTACAGAAGGCCGCGGCATACACGCCGAGCACGATGCAGCCGACGGTGAAGGCGCTCATGTCCATCCCGGCGATGCTTTTGAGGGCATTGAACAGAACGAACTGGATCAGCAGCGGCACGCTGCGGAATACGTCGAGCACCCAGGCCAGCGGCAGGGTGGCGCGCGGCAGGGCGGCGCGCAGCAGGCCGAACAGCACGCCGGCCAGGGTGCCGATGAGCATGGCGCCGGCGGTCAGCTTGAGGGTGACCCAGGCACCCTGCAGCATGAACAGCAGGTCGTTGGAGGTGAGGCTGGTTTCGAACATGTGTGCGCCTCCCTCAGTAGCGGAACAGACGCCAGGCCATCAGGCGTGCGGCGAGCACGATGGTCTTGGCGATCAGGTAATAGAGCACCGCCGCGATGGCGAAGTACTCGAAGGTACGGAAGGTCTTCACGTTGTAGTCCTGGGTGACCCCGGTGAGGTCGTTGTTCAGCCCGACGATGACCCCCAGCGAGGTCATCAGCACGGCCCAGACCATCTGGTTGGACAGCGGGTGGAAGACGATGCGCAGCAGCTGCGGGACGATGATCAGGCGGTAGGCCTGGAAGGCGCTCATGCCCAGCGAACGGGCCGCCTTCATCTGCGTTTCCGGCACCGCCTTGAGGCCGCCGCGGAAGTTCTCCGCCAGGTAGCCGGCGTTGTTGAAGGTGATCCCCGCGACCAGGGCGACCCAGGAGCTGACGTGCAGGCCGAAGCTGCCGAGGCCGAAGTAGAGAATGTAGATCTGGAACAGCGACGGGGTGTTGCGGGCGATGGACACCCAGGTGTTGGCGAAATGCCGTGGCACCGGGTGCTGCATCTGCCGCATCACCGTCAGCAGCAGGGCGATCAGGGTACCCAGGAGCATCGACAGGGCTGCCGTCTCCAGGGTCACCCAGGCGCCCGCCAGCATGTCCGGCAGGGCCTTGAAGGCCGAACGCCAGTGGAAGGTGTAATCGAACATCGATCAGCGATTCCCTTGGGGTGGAAGTTGACCCAGCCAGGCTGGGAGTTGTCCCTGGTTGCGCCCCGTGCAGGCGGCCTCGACGCAGGCGGCGAGGTTGCCGAAGTGCACCTGGCGGCCGGCCAGGCCTGGGGCGTAGTGGGCGTACTTGCCCGAATTGGTCATCAGATTGCGGCTGCCCGGCGGTACCACCGGCTCGCCGAGCATGCACCAGCAGGTATCGGTGATCAGGTTGGCGCCGAAGCGCTCCAGCGTGGCGACATGGCCGGCGGCCGTGGCCTGTTCGTGCACGGCACGACCGCAGGTCACCACCAGGGCGGTGTCCGGGTGGCGCTGGCGGCCCTCGCAAAGCTCGGCCAGGCGCGCCAGCTCGGTGGCCGAGCAGTGCGGATTGCCCAGCGCCACCAGGCTTACCTCGGCCGAGTCGGCGCCGTTCAGTTCCCGCCAGCTGCCCAGCAGGTCGGCGAGGCTCACCCGCAGCTGCCTGGCCGGCGCCTGGCCGCCGAGGGCGCTGGCCACATCCGGCGCCTCGGGGGTGACCCCGGCGATATGGAACATGGGCGCCGCCGAGGTGGCGGCGAAGGCGGCACCGAAGGCCTTGAGGTCGTCGCTGTTCGGCGCGCTGCGCTCCAGGCCGCTGAGCACCGGGATGTCGACGGTGCTGAGCAGGCCGATGTGGTAGCCGAGCAGCGGCCAGAAACTGTCGTCCGCGTCCTGCGGGGTTTCCACCTCGATCAGCAGGCGCGCGTGGCGGCCTTCGTCGAGGTGGCTGCCGCAGCGCGGGGCGCGGCCGGTGAGGGCGATGCAGATGTCCAGGTAGTCCGGGTACTTGAGGGTGCGCGCACCCAGCACGCTGTTGGCGTAGACCACCGCGTTGGACTCGGCCCAGACGATCTGCTCGCCGGCCTTGGGCGCGCTGTCCAGCAGGTAGGGCGCGCAGGTGAAGCTGAGCGCCGCGCCCATCGCCATGTAGACGTCGCCGAGTTCGCTGGCCGGCTCGCCGAAGGCCGGGTCGATGCCCAGCGCGCGCCAGCGGCGCTGGTCCACCGAGATCGAATTGAGGGTGGTCGGTACGCTGACCTTCGCGCCCCAGTCCAGCAGCTGGCGGGCGAAGCGCAGGCAAGCCGGGCCGGTGTAGATGCAGCCGTCGATGTGCGCCTGGGTCACGTCGAGCAGTTCGCGCGCGCCCTGCAGTTCGGCCATGCGCAGCACCAGCTGCATGGCCACCTGGGCGGCGCGGCCCTGCTCGCCGGCGAGGATGGCGCGGTCGCCGGCGCTCAGCGTCAGGCTCGGCGGGTGGCTGCCGTCGTGGGCGATCGGCGTGGCCTGCCAGCCATCGTTCGGTGCGGCGTCGAACACCTGCAGGTGCGTGCCGTCGACCCGCACGCTGGCGCCGGCATGGGCCGCCAGCGCGGCGAAGGCGGCGTGGCCGATGCACAGCACCGGCAACTGCACATCGAATACATGCTCGGCGACCAGGGCGCCGAGGGTGAGAATCTCGTCGGGTTCGGCCAGCACCAGCGCCGCCGGTGCCGGACCATTGAGGATCAGTTCCAGCAGGACGCTGCTACCGGTGCAGGAGCCACGTCCGCTGGGAATGGCCAGCACGCGCCCGGCCAGGGATTGCCCGCTCAGCGGGTGGTGACGGTCGATCACCTCGCCGCTGAACGGGTCGACGCCGCCCCAGAAGCTCAGGCCCAGGTCGGCGTGGAGCAGGCTGCCCTGCCCCCGTCCCGCGACCAGACTGCGACCCTCGATGGACAGTACGGACATCGTCATCTCTCCCGGGCGCGCGCGATCAGTAGTACACGCCGGGCACGGTCAGGTTGGCCGGCTTGATCTCGTCGCCGACCCACTTCTTCCACAGCTCCTCGTAGCGGCCGTTGCGCACCTGCTGGTTGACGAACAGGTTGAGGTAGTTGAGCAGGCCGTACTCGCTGCGCTTGGCCGCCAGGGACACGTAGTCGACCACGTAGGGCGCGTCGCCGGCGACCTTCAGACCCTTGTACTTGCCGGACTTGAGGGTGGCGGCGGCCACGGTGTTGGTCACCACGGTGGCGTCGATATGGCCCTGGGCCACGGCGAGGATAGTGTCGTTCTGCGACTGGTAGGCGCGGAAGCTGCCCGAACCCCAGGCCTTCTGGTCTTTCTCCAGGGCGATGGCCTCGTAGGTGCCGCTGGTGTTGCCCAGTTTCTTGCCCTTGAGGTCGGCGTAGCTGTTCACCCCGGCGTCCTCGCGGGTCAGCACGACCATCTGGAAGGCGAAGTAGGGGATGGTCATGCCCACGGTCTTGGCGCGCTCCAGGGTATCGGAGGTGGAGGCGACGATGACGTCGGCACGGCCGGAGACCAGCGCCGGGATGCGGTCGGGGAAGGGCGTTTCGACCACTTCCGGTTCCACGCCGAGGACTTTGGCCAGGTCGGCGCAGTAGTCCACGTCGAAGCCGGCCGGGTTGTTGTTCTCGTCGCGGAAGCCCATGGGCGGGAAGTCCAGGGTCACGGCGCAGCGCAGCTTGCCGGATTCGATGATGTCATCGAGCTTGTCGGCCTGGGCGGTGGCGGCCAGGGAAGCGCTGAGTGCGGCGCCGAGGGCGATGGCGAGGGTCTTTCTATTCATGTGCAGCCTCATGGGTGTCTGATGGTTGGCAGATGAAACAGATGTATCTTGAATTTCGTATACGATATTTGATTAGCAAGGGCTGTGCCGGATTGCCCTGAGTGAGCGCGATGAATTGCCCGGCCCGCGCCACATAGGCCCGGACGGCCAGAGGCAGCGGTTGCGGGGAGACTATCTGGCCCTTTTCGTGACCGTTCGGTGTTACAGAACGAAGCATGGATGCGCCGACGTGCCCACAATCGGAACACGGCGGGCGGCGCCCTGTGCGACCCGGCGGTTGTCAGGGCTGACGGTGGGAGTCGCGGTACTGGCTGGGGGAGAGCCCGGTGAGGGCCTTGAACTGACGGCTGAAGGCGCTGTGATCGGTGTAGCCGCAGCGCAGGGCGATCTCGGTGATCGGTAGCTCGCCGAGCAGCAGCTGTGAGGCCGCACCCAGGCGCGCCTTGTGGATCATCTGCCGCGGGGTGAGTTGGAAGATGCGTTTGCAGTGGCGTTCCAGTTGCGCCACCGAGAGGCCGGCGATGGCGGTCAGCTCGGCCAGGCTGATCGGCTGGGCGTAGTGCTGGCGGATGTGTTCGTCCACCGCCGCCAGCTTCTGGTAGGCCGGGTGCGCGGCCTGGGCCGTCGGCAGGTCGCAGGAGATGCCGGCCATGCCGATGACCTGCCCGGCGGCGTTGCGCAGCGCTAGCTTGTGGGTCAGGCACCAGCCGGGTTGGCGGCCGGGGTAGAGATGCAGCTCCAGTTGGTCGGCCAGCGGTCTGCCAGCCTCCAGCACCTCTTTATCCTGGGCGGTGTAGAGCGGGCCGAAGCGCGAGGGGAACACTTCCTCGGCGGTGCGCCCGAGCAGCTCGCTGTTGTCGCGGTAGCCGCAGCGGGTGGCCAGGGTCTGGTTGACCAGCATGTAGCGCGCCTGCGTGTCCTTGACGAAGAACACCACGCCGGGCATGGCATCCAGCAGCGGGGCGACGGCGCTCAGGCTGGCGAGCAGGCTGGGCAGGTCGGCGGGGGCGGTGGACGGCAGCAGGTCGAGCATGGGACGGGCACTGGCCTTCGGGGCGCCCATTCTGCGCAGCGAGGTCCGGCGGGGACAAGTGGCCCGCCGGGTGGCGGGCCACTCATGGGTTACTGCAGGCGCACGCTGTAGTCCTCCACTTCGCCGTAGTTGAAGTTGCCGCAGGGGACTGGGGCGGCGTTGTAGCGCATGGCAATGCGCAGGCGCGTTTTGCCCGCCGGGGCGTTGGCCGGCACGTTGAGGTTGCCGCTGGCAACCGTGCTGAGGGCGCGCCCGGAGCTGTAAACCTCTTCGCCAGCATCGAGGAAGTCGCCGTCCTTGTTCAGATCGATCCAGGCCTTCCAGTACTCGGGGTAGGGGCGCCCGGAAAACTGCGGAGTCAGACGCAGGCTGTTGGCGCCACGCTGCAGGTCGATCACCTGGGCGGTGAAGTCGCTGTAGGTGCTGGCGCCGGAGCTGCGGCTGAAGGTTCCGATCTGCACCTGGCCGATCCATTCGGCATTGGCGTTGCCGCTGGCGGCGCTGCAGTAGGTGGGCTGTGGCGTACCCTCGCCGATCACCAGGAAGCTGGCGCTGACCGCGCCCCAGCTGCCGCCGGCGTCACGGGCGCGCACATAGAGCAGGTGCTTGCCGGTGGCCAGGCCGGTGGTGTCGACGTTGCCGGTGAGGCTTTCGCCCTTGGCGTTGAAAGCGCCGTCCTGCGGTAGCAGGGCGATCGGCGTGGCGCCGGCCTCCCAGGGCGCCTTGTCGAGGTAGTACTCGGCAGCGGCGATGTTCTGTGTGGCCTCGGTGCCGTTGGCAGTGCTGAAGCGCAGGTCACTGGCCGTGGCGCTGAGTGTCACCGGCGTGCCGGCCGGCACGCCATCGGTGGCCGCGCCGCCGCTCAGGGTAACGCTGGCCACGTCCGGCCCGGCCGGCGTGATGTACGGCGTGCGCACCACCTTGGCGGCGTAGATCAGCGCCGGCAGGTTCTTCGGCTTCACGGTGTTCTGGTACACGGCGCAAGTCTGGAAGAACTGCGTGCCCAGCTCGAAGGTGTAGGCGGCCACGCCCAGTTCGCCGTAGCTGATGCCGTCGCTGGTGCCGTCGGTGGGGTAGAGGCCGACCGACTGCTGCGGGGTGTAGCCGTTGAAGAAGGCGAACTTGCGCCCCAGGGTCTGCAGTGCGGTGCCGTTGGGCGCGGCCTGGCTGGTGTCGCCCCAGGGCCAGAGCACCAGCTCGCTGTAGCTGTGGATGTCCAGGTGGATGCCGCTGGTGCTGCTCGGCGCCGCGTCGCCACGGTTGGGTCCGCGGCGGTCCGGCCACAGGCTGCGCGCATAGGCCTCCAGCGTCTGCACCTCCGGCTCGGAGCCAGCGCTGGGGCCGCGGTAGGTGTCGTTGCACTGGTCGCCGCTGGAGCCCTGGCCGTTGGTGCTGTTCCAGCCGAAGCTGAAGTTGCGGTTGAGGTCGGCGCCGCGGCTGTTGCTGTTCGGCCCGCAGTAGTTCTGGTTGGTGTTCTTGCGCCAGGACAGCCCGGTCTCGGCCTTTTTGCGACCGTCCGGGTTGGTGTGCAGCATCAGGTGCACTTCGTGGTGGTCGAGAATCCAGGTGGCGTCTGCGTCCACGCCGTAGCCATCGACCAGCCAGCGGGCGAAGGCCAGCACCAGCGGCGCGGTGGTGTACTCGCGGGCGTGGATGGCGCTGTTGATCAGCAGCTTGGGCTTGTCGCCGGTCTTGTCCTTGTTGGTCAGCTTGAGTACGCCGATGTCATAGCCGCCAAGGCCCTGGGTCTTTTCCCAGGACTGGCCGACGTTGAGCCATTCGGCCAGCTGCGGACGCTGGCTGGCCATGCCGGCGGCGGCCGCGTAGGTCTCCTCCACCGTCTCGTAGCAGGCATAGCCGGGAATGCTGGCGATGCTCACGTCGCTGGCCGCGCTGCTGCTCAGGCTGCGCTGCTGCAGGCGTTGCTGGATCTTGCCGAGGATCTGGTTGCGCTTGGCGATGAAGTCGTCGGCCACCGCGAAGGTGAAGCCGAACACGGCCAGCTTCTGCTGTTCTTCCTCGGTCAGCTCCATGATCAGGTAGCCCTGCTCGTAGTGCGATTCGAGCAACTGGCCGTGGAAGCTGATGGCCGCCTTGCGGGCGATCTCCAGGCTGGGGAAGAAGGCCTTGTATACCTGGTTGTTGGCTTTCTCCTGCTCCAGCAGGAGGAAGTCGTCCTGGGCCTGGATCTCGTTGTTGGCCTGAGTCGCCTGCAGCACGCAGAGGGTGGCAAGGGCGAGGGTTAACTTCCGCTTTATCATGCTTGAGTTCCTATCCATGTGTTGTTGTGTCGCCATGCCCGATAAGGCAATGGCGGTTTCTGGCGCCCTCTTGTGGAAGGCGCCTCGACGTGCGGCAGTGGAAGCTCTGGCTGACGACTGCACAGGCGCGGGGAAATCCCTTCCTGGCCTTGGGGGTACAGGTGGCCGGTCTGACAACGAGAGTGCGAGAAAACCTAGAAGCCCTTCCGAGGGCTGTCAATTTCTCGCAGGATGGCGGTGTTTTTTCTGTAGATCGCTGCAGATACTAATGACATGGTGGCAATTTATGCGTCGATCCAAGTTGCTGGCTTTTCTCCTGCCCTTGCTCCTGGCCCTGGGCTGCAGTGCCGGGCCGACCGCTGAGGACCCACTCGCCGCGGAGTGGGCGCAGCTGCGTCAGCAGCGCGGGCATTACGACGGCAGCCCCTGGCGCCAGGATCTGGATGCCTGGCAGGGGCGCAAGCACCAGCTGATGCAGGACCTGGCCGAGCGGCTGTTGCATGAGCGGCCCGATATCGCCGGCGTGCGCAGGCTGATGGGCGAGCCGGATCGGCAGGTGGCGCCGGGCACCGCCGAGCATGCCGACTGGCTGCGGCGCACCGAATGGCGCGGCGCGCCGGCCGGCGCGCTGTGGAGCTACCACTGGCGTGGCGAGCACGACCAGCTGCTGGTGGCCCTCGCCGGCGAGCGGGTGGCGGCGGTGGGCTGGCTCTACGCCTGGGAGTGAGGTTCGTCGCCGAGCTGCAGCAGGGTGTCGATGCGTGCCGGGCTGAAGGGCGGGCGCGGCGCCGGCGGCTGCCAGCCGAACAGCGCCTGGGCGGCGGCACCGCACACGCGGCCCTGGCAGGCGCCCATGCCGCAGCGGCTGGCCAGCTTGGCCTGGCTCCAGCCCTGGTGATCGGTTACGGCCGATAGCGGCACGTCCTCGCAGCGGCAGATCAGCGTGTCTGGCCGGGCCAGTTGCTTCACCGCATCGCCCAGAGCGAAGGCGCCATTCAGCGTGCGGGCGAAGCCGTGCCAGCGCGCCCGCTGCGGCCACAGACGCTGCGCTGCTTCATGCTCGCCGACCGCCGCGTGGCCGGCGATGGCGCCTTCGACCAGGGCCTTCTCGCTGCCGCCGAAACCGGTGCTCTCGCCCGCCGCGTAGACCCCGGCCCGGCTGGTGGCCTGCCAGGCGTCGACGGCGATGGCGTCCTGCTCGATGCGACAACCCAGGGCCTGGCCCAGCTGCAGGTTGGGCACCAGGCCGAAGCCGCAGGCCAGGCGCTCGCAGGCGACTTCGCGCAGCCGCCCGCCGATGTTCAGGCGCACCGCTTCCAGGCGGCCGTCGCCGAGGGCCTCGATCACATGGCTGTTCGCCCGGTAGCCGCGATGCAGCAGGCCGAATGATTGCAGCAGCTTGTGCGGCCAGCGCGGTAGCTGCGCGGCGAAGCCGGCCACGGCGGACCAGCTGGCCTGTTCGAGGATGTACAGGACCTGGGCGCCGTTGTCCCGCGCGGTGGCGGCGCTGGCCAGCAGCAACGGGCCGCTGCCGGCGATGACGATGCGTTCGTCCGCCACCGGCAGGCCGCCCTTGATCAGCGCCTGCAGGCCGCCGGCGCCGGTGACGCCGGGTAGGGTCCAGCCGGGGAACGGCAGCAGCAGCTCGCGGGCGCCGGTGCACAGGATCAACTTGGTGTACTCGATCACCCGGCCCTGCTCGGGGTCTTCCACCAGCAGTGCCTTGGAGCCGGCCAGAGCGACCACGCGGCTGGCTGGTAGCCGCTCAATGTTGGCCTGGGTGTCCAGGCGCCGGCGATGTTCGCGGGCCAGCGCTGGCAGGTGCGCCTGCGGGCCGTCGCGCCAGATCTGCCCGCCGGCGGCGGGGTTGTCGTCGAGCACGGCGATACGCGCGCCGCTCGGCGCGGCGGCCAGGGCCGCGGCCATGCCGGCGGGTCCGGCGCCGACGATGAGGATATCCACCTTCATGGCTGGCTCTCCACGCGCATGCCGTCGCGGCACAGGGTCTGGCAGGCCAGGCGGCGCAGGCCGTCGATGGTCACCCGGCATTCCTGGCAGATGCCCATGCCGCACACTGGCGCGCGGCGCTGGCCGCTGACCGAGGTGCGGCTGTTGCCGTCGCCGCCGAGCGCCAGCGCGGCGGCGACCGTGGTGCCTTCGGCCACGCGCAGCGGGCGGCCGTCGAGAATCAGTTCAGGCATGCGCGCGGACTCCGGGGAAGCGTTGCGGCAGGTAGGGCTCGGGCGCCAGCGGCGCGGTTTCGCCGAACAGCTGGGCGATGAGCAGGTCGGCACTGCCCGGCGCAGTGGTCACGCCCAAGCCCTCATGGCCGACCGCCAGCCACAGGCCGGGGCGCTGCGGGTGCTCGCCGAGCAGCGGCAGGCCGTCCGGGCTGGCGGCGCGGAAGCCGGTCCAGGCGCGGATGCCGTTGAGTTGGGCCAGGCCCGGCATGTAATGCACGGCGCGGCGGAGCATCTTGGCCAGCATCCAGGGCTCGACTTCGGGGTCGAGGGTGCCGAACTGGCGCGAGGCACCGATGAACAGCTGGCCGGTCGGCCTGGGTTGGATATTGGCCGCAGTCGAGGGGCCCGTGGCGTTGTGCGCGCTGGTGACGTAGCCCAGCTCCACCAGGGTGTGGCTGATGCGCCCGGGGTAGCGATCGGTGATCAGGAGGTGGCCCTTCTTCGGTTCCACCGGCAGCTCCGGGCACAGTTCGGTGACATGGGTGCCGCCGGCCAGGATCACCGCCTGGGCGCTCAGCCAGGTGCCGTCCTGCAGGCGCACGCGGGCGCCGTCGACCTCGACCACGCGCCCCCGGCGCTGCTCGATCAGCGGGTGGTCGAGCAGCCAACGCGCGGCATTGGGGGCGTAGAGGATGCCGTCGCCGCTGACCCGCAGGCCGCCGTGCAGGCCTTCGCGCAGCTCCGGCTCGGCATCGCGCAGGGCACTGGCACCGAGCAGCTCGCAGTCCAGGCCGTGTTCGCGCAGCACCTGGTACTTGGCCTCGGCCACCGCCATCTCCTCGGCATTGGCGGCCAGCCACAGGGTGCCGTTCTGCCGGTAGGCGCAGTCGTCCGGCATCTCCCGTGCCCAGTCGCGCCAGCGCTGCACCGAGTACTGGCTGAGCGCGAGCTCCGCCGGATTGTCGTCAAGCACGATCAGGTGTCCCATGCCGGCGGCAGTGGCGGCGCGCAGGCCGGCGTCCAGCACCAGCACGCGCTGGCCGCGCTTGGCCAGTTCACGGGCACAGGCGGCGCCGACGATGCCGGCGCCGATGACGATCACATCGCTCACAGGCGAATGCCCCAGGCGAAGTGGTCGTCCGCCTCGATCAGCAGGGTGGCCTCGGCGCTGAGGTGCGCGCGGCCACGGATGGTGGGGATGATGCGGCCGCCTTCGGCGTGCTCGTAGTGGGCCTCGAACTGGCTGCCGATCACGCTAGCCTGGCGCCACAGCTGGCCCGGCTGCAGCTTGCCGTCGGCGGCCAGGCAGGCCAGCTTGGCGCTGGTGCCGGTGCCGCAGGGCGAGCGGTCGTAGGCTTTGCCCGGGCAGAGTACGAAGTTGCGGCTGTCGGCTCGCAGCGAAGCTGCTGCGCTCGATGGGGCGTCGTTAAGAGCAGGCTCAGAATGCTCATTTACCGCCCGTAAACTGCGCTTCTCCGCCTGTTCTTGCCTAGCCTCCTCTTCGCTCGCGACGCTTCGCTGCGAGCCTTCCGGCAGTTCAGGGTCGGCGAACAGCTCGATATGGTCGATCAGGCCGCCGTCCTCGCCGCGCAGGCCCTGCGCTTCCAGGGCCTGCTGCACCGCCACCGAGTAGGCGGTGAGCGCCTCCAGGTTGTCACCGGCGACGCGCAGGCCGTGCTCGCTGATCAGGAAGAACCAGTTGCCGCCCCAGGCGATATCGCCGACCACCCGGCCGTGCCCCGGCACGTCGACCGCCACCGCCTTGCGGTAGCGGTAGGCCGGCACGTTGCGCACGCTCACCGAGCGGTCGTCGTGCAGGGTCGCCTCGACGGTGCCGACCGGCGTCTCGATCTTGTGTACGCCCGGGCCGATGCGCCCCAGGTGGGCCAGCGAGACCACCAGGCCGATGGTGCCGTGGCCGCACATGCCGAGGTAGCCGCTGTTGTTGAAGAAGATCACTCCGGCACAGGCGGCGGGGTCGACCGGCTCGCACAGCAGGGCGCCGACCAGCACGTCGCTGCCGCGTGGCTCCAGTACCGTGGCGGCGCGCCAAGCGTCGAAGCGCTCGGCGAGCAGCTGGCGGCGCTCGGCCATGCTGCCGTGGCCGAGATCGGGAAAGCCGTCGAGGACCAGGCGGGTCGGTTCACCGCCGGTGTGCGAGTCGAGTACACGGATGCGTTGCATGGGCGCCCCTGCCGATGGATGGATACCGGCAAGGTTGCCGCCGCGCGGGCGTCGGCGGCTTGAGTCATTTAGCCTGTGCTGGTGACGAAATCAGCACAGCGGCGCGTGCGCTCAGAGGCGATTGGGCAGGTGCTCGTAAAGCGTCTGGCAGACCCCGCCGATGTGCTCCTCGATCAGCTGCGCGGCCCGTTCGGCGTCGCCGGCGCGGCAGGCGGCAATGATCTCACGGTGCTCGTGGTCGGCGCGCTCCTTGCCCTCGGACAGGCTCATCTGCATGCGCAGGTAGCGCTCCAGCTTGTCGTGGATCGAGCGGATCAGGCCGACCAGGAAGGGCCGTTGCGCCGGTTCGTAGAGGCAGGCGTGCAGCTGCCAGTTGAGCTCGGCCCAGCGGCCGACGTCTTCCTCGCCAAGGAAGGCGGCGCAGATGCGCTCGGCCTCGGCGAAGGTGGCCTCGGTCATGTTCGGTACTGCCAGGCGGATCGCCCGCGTTTCCAGCAGCACGCGCACCTCGAACATCTGCGCCAGCTCCGGCTCGGAGATGCGCGTGACCACCGCGCCCTTGTTGCGCTGGAACATCACCAGACCCTCGGCCTCCAGGCGCTTGAGCGCCTCGCGCACGGGGATCTTGCTGACGTTGAACAGCCCGGCGATATCGTCCTGGCGGATCGGCTCGTCCTCGGCGAACTGCCCGGAGATGATGGCGTCGCGCAGGTGCTTGGCGATGACCTCGGAGGCCGAGGGAGCTATCCCCAGGTTGGGGGCATTGAAGCGAGGTAGAGGCACGGCGCGTCACCGAGTCGAGTGGGTGATGGTGCGAATATCATATACGAAATTCCCTGGCTGCCAGCTCAGTCACTCATGGCGAAGCGGCGTTCCAGTGCCGCGATCTGCACCCGCTCCTGGCGGATGAAGTCGCGGAAGGCCTGGGCCACTGGCGACAGGTGCTTGCCGCGCGGGTGCACCACGCACCAGCTGCGCTGCAGCGGCAGCTCCGCCACCGGCAATTCCCGCAGCAAACCCTGGGCCAGTTCCAGGCGCACGGCATGGCGCGGCAGCAGGGCCAAGCCGAGGCCGGCGATGGCGCCTTCCACCTGCGACTCGGTGGAGCCCACCTCCAGGGTCTGGGCGAAGTGCGCGCGTTTCTGGTGGCAGTACTCCTCGCAGGCCTTGCGCGTGCCCGAGCCGGGCTCGCGCACCAGCAGGGGATAGGCGCCGAGGTCGGCCAGGCGCAGTTGTTCCTGGGCACACAGGGGGTGCTGCGGTGGCGCCACGGCGATGATCGGGTTGGTCAGGAAGGGGAAGAAGTCCAGCGCCTGGTCGCCGGGCGGCTGCGACATGATCAGCAGGTCGTCGCGGCTCACCGACAGGCGCCGCACCGCCTGCGCATGGTTGACCACCACCAGCTGCAGGCTGACCTCCGGGTGCTGGGCGCGGAAAGCGGCGAACAGGTGCGGTACCAGGTACTTGGCGCTGGATTCCACGGCCAGGCTGAGCTGGCCCTGCAGCGAGCCCTGCAGGTCGGAGAGCTGCATGTCGAGCGCCTCCAGGCGGCCGAACACGTCCTCGCTGGCGCGCAGCAGGGCCTCGGCGGCGGGCGTCAGGTAGAGTTTCTTGGCCACGTAGTCGAACAGCGGCTGGCCGAGCAGCTCCTCCAGCTGGCGGATCTGCAGGCTCACGGCCGGCTGGGTCAGCGCCATTTCCTCGGCCGCGCGGCTGTAGGAGCGGCTCTCGCACACTGCGCGGAAAATCTGCAGCTGGCGAAAAGTCATACGCATCAGTGACTTGCGCATTCGCAACGATTCCCGGAAAGGCCATTTCGAGCAAATATAAGTCTTTGCTTATGCTTAACCCAACAAATATTGATTTTGGTTAATCAAGCGGCGGGCGTAGGGTAATTGCAAGACCGCCGTGGCCTGTGCGGTCATTCGCGGACCGCCCTGTCGCGGTCCTTTGCTCACGTGATCGAGGAACCAGGCTCGTGATCAAGAAGATCCTCATCGCCAACCGCGGCGAAATTGCCGTGCGCATCGTCCGTGCCTGCGCCGAGATGGGCATTCGCTCGGTGGCCATCTACTCCGAGGCGGACCGCCACGCCCTGCACGTCAAGCGCGCCGACGAGGCGCACAGCGTCGGCGACGACCCGCTGGCCGGCTACCTGAACCCGCGCAAGCTGGTCAATCTGGCCGTGGAAACCGGCTGCGACGCCCTGCACCCAGGCTACGGCTTCCTCTCGGAGAACGCCGAGCTGGCGGAGATCTGCGCCGAGCGCGGGATCAAGTTCATCGGCCCGTCGGCGGAAGTGATCCGCCGCATGGGCGACAAGACCGAGGCGCGGCGCAGCATGATCAAGGCCGGTGTGCCGGTCACCCCGGGCACCGAAGGCAACGTCGCCGACCTTGCCGAGGCACTGCGCGAGGCCGAGCGCATCGGCTACCCGGTGATGCTCAAGGCCACTTCCGGTGGTGGCGGCCGCGGCATTCGCCGCTGCAACAGCCGCGAGGAGCTGGAGTCGGCCTACCCGCGGGTGATCTCCGAGGCGACCAAGGCCTTCGGCAGCGCCGAGGTGTTCCTCGAGAAGTGCATCGTCAATCCCAAGCACATCGAGGCGCAGATCCTCGCCGACAGCTTCGGCAACACCGTGCACCTGTTCGAGCGCGACTGCTCGATCCAGCGCCGCAACCAGAAGCTGATCGAGATCGCTCCCAGCCCGCAGCTGACTCCCGAGCAGCGCGCCTATGTGGGCGACCTCGCCGTGCGCGCCGCGCAGGCGGTGGGCTACGAGAACGCCGGCACCGTGGAGTTCCTGCTCGCCGAGGGCGAGGTGTACTTCATGGAGATGAACACCCGGGTGCAGGTGGAGCACACCATCACCGAGGAAATCACCGGCATCGACATCGTCCGCGAGCAGATCCGCATCGCCTCGGGGCTGGAGCTGTCGGTCAAGCAGGAAGACATCATCCACCGTGGCTATGCCCTGCAGTTCCGCATCAACGCCGAGGACCCGAAGAACAACTTCCTGCCCTCGTTCGGCAAGATCACCCGCTACTACGCGCCCGGCGGCCCCGGCGTGCGCACCGACACGGCGATCTACACCGGCTACACCATTCCGCCCTACTACGACTCGATGTGCCTGAAGCTGGTGGTCTGGGCGCTGACCTGGGAAGAGGCCCTGGACCGCGGCCTGCGTGCGCTGGACGACATGCGCGTGCAGGGTGTGAAGACCACCGCGCCCTACTACCAGGAGATCCTGCGCAATCCCGAGTTCCGCAGTGCCGAGTTCAACACCAGCTTCGTCGAGAGCCATCCGGAGCTGACCCAGTACTCGATCAAGCGCAACCCGTCGCACCTGGCCATCGCCATCGCCACCGCCATCGCTGCCCACGCGGGGCTTTAACGAATCGTAGCCCGGACGCAGTCCGGGATCTGCGGCCCCGGATTGCATCCGGGCTACAGGAGAGCAGAGAGCATGACTAAGAAGATCACCGTTACCGACACCATCCTGCGCGACGCCCACCAGTCGATCATTGCCACGCGCATGCGCACCGAGGACATGTTGCCGATCTGCGACAAGCTCGACCGTGTCGGCTACTGGTCGCTGGAAGTCTGGGGCGGCGCCACCTTCGACGCCTGCGTGCGCTTCCTCAAGGAAGATCCCTGGGAGCGCCTGCGCAAGCTGCGCGCCGCGTTGCCCAACACGCGCCTGCAGATGCTCCTGCGCGGACAGAACCTGCTCGGCTACCGCCACTACAGCGACGACGTGGTTCGCGCCTTCGTGGCCAAGGCGGCGGTCAACGGCATCGACGTGTTCCGCATCTTCGATGCGATGAACGACGTGCGTAACCTACGCGTCGCCATCGAGGCGGTGAAGGCCGCCGGCAAGCACGCCCAGGGTACCCTCAGCTACACCACCAGCCCAGTGCACACCGTGGCCGCCTACGTCGAGCAGGCCAAGGCCATGCAGGCCATGGGCATCGACTCCATCGCCATCAAGGACATGGCCGGCCTGCTCACCCCCTACGCCACCTTCGAACTGGTCAAGGCGCTCAAGGCCGAGGTCGACCTGCCGGTGTTCGTGCACAGCCACGACACCTCCGGCATGGGCGCCATGTGCCAGCTCAAGGCCATCGAGGCCGGCGCCGACCACATCGACACCGCCATCTCCAGCTTCGCCTGGGGCACCAGCCACCCGGGTACCGAGTCGATGGTCGCCGCCCTGCGCGGTACGCCTTTCGATACCGGCCTGGACCTGGAGCTGATCCAGGAGATCGGCATGTACTTCCATGCCGTGCGCAAGAAGTACCACCAGTTCGAGAGCGAATTCACCGCTGTGGATACCCGCGTGCAGGTCAACCAGGTGCCGGGCGGCATGATGTCCAACCTGGCCAACCAGTTGAAGGAGCAGGGTGCGCTGGGCCGCATCAACGAGGTGTTCGCCGAGATCCCGAAAGTGCGCGAAGACCTCGGCTTCCCGCCCCTGGTCACCCCGACCTCGCAGATCGTCGGCACCCAGGCGGTGTTCAACGTGCTGGCCGGCGAGCGCTACAAGACCATCACCAATGAAGTGAAGCTGTACCTGCAGGGCCGCTACGGCAAGGCCCCGGGCAAGGTCGACGAGCAGCTGCGCAAGCGCGCCATCGGCAACGAGGAAGTCATCGACGTGCGCCCGGCCGACCTGCTCAAGCCGGAGATGGCCAAGCTGCGCGAGGAGATCGGTACGCTGGCCAAGTCCGAGGAAGACGTACTGACCTACGCCATGTTCCCCGACATCGGCCGCAAGTTCCTCGAGGAGCGTGCCGCCGGCACCCTCAAGCCCGAGGCCCTGCTGCCGCTGCCGCAGGCCGGCGGCGCGGCGCCGGTGGGTGGCGAGGGCGTGCCCACCGAGTTCGTGGTCGACGTGCATGGCGAGAGCTACCGCGTAGACATCACCGGCGTTGGCGTGAAGGGTGATGGCAAGCGTCACTTCTACCTGTCCATCGACGGCATGCCGGAAGAGGTGGTGTTCGAGCCGCTCAACGACTTCGTCGCCGGGGCCGGCGGCAAGCGTAAGCAGGCCAGCGCGCCGGGCGATGTGTCCACCACCATGCCGGGCAACATCGTCGATGTGCTGGTCAAGGAGGGGGATGTGGTAAAAGCCGGCCAGGCTGTATTGATCACCGAGGCGATGAAGATGGAAACCGAGGTGCAGGCGCCCATCGCCGGCACCGTCAAGGCCGTGCACGTGGCCAAGGGTGACCGGGTCAATCCGGGCGAAGTCCTAGTCGAGATCGACGCTTAAATCCCCGGGGCGCGCAGGCGCCCCCTTTTTTACCCACGAAAAGGAGGTGCACGTTGGATCCGGTGGTGCTGTTCTTCGTCTTCGGCCTGGTCGCCGGGTTGCTGAGGAGCGAGTTGAAGTTGCCGGCGGCGTTGTATGAGACGCTGTCGATCATCCTGTTGCTGGCCATCGGTCTGCACGGCGGCGTGGAGCTGGCCGAGCAGGCCAGCGTGCAGCTGCTCGGCCAGGCCGGGCTGGTGCTGCTGATGGGCATTGGCTTGCCACTGCTGGCCTTCGTGCTCCTGCGCGGCCTGCGTTTCGACCGGGTCAACGCTGCGGCGGTGGCGGCGCACTACGGTTCGGTGAGTGCCGGTACCTTCGCCGTGGTGGTGGCCTTCCTGGTGTCCAAGCAGGTCAGCTTCGAGAGCTACATGCCGCTGTTCGTAGCGATCCTGGAGATTCCGGCGATCCTGGTCGGCATCCTGCTGGCCAAGGGGGTCAGCCGTGGCACCGACTGGAAGGAGCTGGGCCGCGAGATCTTCCTCGGCAAGAGCATCATGCTGCTGCTCGGTGGCCTGGTGATCGGTGCGGTCGCCGGCAAGGAGGCGATCAAGCCGCTGGAGCCGCTGTACACCAGCATGTTCAAGCCGGTGCTGGCGTTCTTCCTGCTGGAGATGGGCCTGATTGCCTCCAGCCAGCTCGGCGCGCTGAAGCAGTTCGGTTTGCGCCTGGCGGCGTTTGCCCTGCTTATGCCGCTGCTGGGTGCGTTGCTGGGTGCCTTGCTGGCGCGCTTCATGGGGCTCAGCCTGGGAGGTACCGCCGTGCTGGCCACCCTGGCGGCCTCGGCTTCCTACATCGCGGTGCCGGCGGCGTTGCGCCTGGCGCTGCCCGAGGCCAACCCGTCGCTGTCGCTGACCGCCTCGCTGGGCATCACCTTTCCCTTCAACATCCTCATCGGCATACCGCTATACCTGGCGCTGGCCGAGCAACTGATCGCCTGGGGGTTCTGACATGGACACGCACAACCGCACCCTGCTCACCGTGGTGGGCGAGGCTGCGCTGGAGAAGAAACTGGTGGCCGATCTGGAGGCGCTGGGCGCGCCCGGCTGGACCATCTCCGATGCCCGCGGTCGCGGCGGCCGTGGCGTGCGCAGCGCCGGTTGGGACACCGAGGGTAACCTGCGCCTGGAAGTGATCTGCAGCCGTGAACTGGCCATGCGCATTGCCGAGCACCTGCAGCAGCGCTACTACGCCAACTACGCGATGGTCTGCTATCTCTCCGACGTACAGGTGCTGCGGCCGGACAAGTTCTAGTCGAGAAATGCCCGGGCTACGGGCAACAAAAAGGGGAGCCGTGGCTCCCCTTTTTCATGCGCGCTGGCAATCAGCGCCAGAACGGCTTGCTGATCTCGATGGCGCGGTCGTAAGTGCTGATGCCGGCGTCGGCCAGCAGGCGCTCGTCCAGGCGCGCGAGTTGGCGGCGGCTGCTGATACGGCGCTGCCACAGCAGCAGGGTGCCCAGGACGCGCAGGGGGAGGTGACCGCCGCTGGCTGGGGACTGTTGTTGAAACATGAGGTCGGAACTGAGGGTACGTTCCATGATGAGGCTTCCTTCCGCTTGTGGCGGGCTAGAGAGTGTTCTACTGGAAGCCTATTTTCCTGACTGCCTAGTCGATTTCATAGGCACAGCTGGGATAAATTGCGCGGCTATTAGTTAGTCGGCTTTGCAACTGTTCTGTTTCTGGTTGCGCAACTGTACTGGTCATCCGTGAAAGTTCAGGCGTTTGGTTGAAATTCGAGAATTTCCACCGTGCCATGAGGTCCTAGCGGCAGTTTCATGGCGGTACAGTTTTTTGCAAGGCCGCTTAACTGCTGTATCTGTTATTGCCGCCGGCAAGGCCCACGAGGCGTTGTCGGCTGGCTAGATTTAAGGTTGCTCCCACGAGGAAATCCCATGACCGACCATACCCAGCAATTCGCCAGCGACAACTATTCCGGCATCTGCCCGGAGGTCTGGGCCGCCATGGCCGAGGCCAATCGCGGCCATGAGCGTGCCTATGGCGAGGACAGCTGGACGGCCCGCGCTGCGGACCATTTCCGCCAGCTGTTCGAGACCGACTGCGAGGTGTTCTTCGCCTTCAACGGCACCGCTGCCAACTCCCTGGCCCTGGCCAGCCTGTGCCAGAGTTACCACAGCGTGATCTGCTCGGAGACTGCCCACGTCGAGACCGACGAGTGCGGTGCACCGGAGTTCTTCTCCAACGGTTCCAAGCTGCTCACCGCGCGTACCCTGGGCGGCAAGCTGACCCCGGAGAGCATCCGCGAGGTCGCCCTCAAGCGCCAGGACATCCACTACCCCAAGCCACGCGTGGTGACCCTGACCCAGGCCACCGAAGTCGGCACCGTCTACCGTCCCGATGAGGTCGCCGCCATCAGCCAGGTGTGCAAGGAACTCAAGCTCAACCTGCACATGGATGGCGCGCGGTTTTCCAACGCCTGTGCCTCGCTCGGCTGCAGCCCGGCCGAGCTGACCTGGAAGGCCGGTGTCGACGTGCTGTGCTTCGGCGGCACCAAGAACGGCATGGCGGTGGGCGAGGCCATCCTGTTCTTCAACAAGGCCCTGGCCGAGGACTTCGACTACCGCTGCAAGCAGGCCGGTCAGCTGGCCTCGAAGATGCGCTACCTGTCGGCGCCTTGGGTCGGCCTGCTGCAGGACGATGCCTGGCTGCGCTACGCCAACCACGCCAACCGCTGCGCGCGCCTGCTGGCCGAGCTGGTGGCGGACGTACCCGGCGTCAGCCTGATGTTCCCGGTGGAGGCCAACGGCGTGTTCCTGCAGCTCTCGGAGGCGGCCATCGAACGTCTGCGCGAGTGGGGCTGGCGCTTCTACACCTTCATCGGCGCCGGCGGCGCGCGCTTCATGTGCAGCTGGGATACCGAGGAGGCGCGGGTGCGCGAGCTGGCGACGGACATTCGCAAGGCGATGACCTGAGGCCGACGAAAGGCAGGGTGAGCCGGCGTTCGGGTGGCTATGTTTTTTAATGCATCCCACCCATCGCGCACGTCGGAGTTCATGCATGGATATCGACAGTCTGTTTTCCCAGCTGCACAGCCTGCCCAGCATTCCCAAGGTCGCTCAGGACCTGATCCAACAGTTCGACAACCCCAACACCAACCTCGACGCCGTCGCGCGCAACATCAACCTCGACCCGGTGATCGCTGCCAAGGTGCTGCGCCTGGCCAACTCCGCGCGTTTTCGCGGTGCCCGCGAGGCGCACAGCGTCGAGGATGCCGCCTCGCGCTTGGGCTTCAACACCCTGCGCACGCTGGTGCTGGCCTCGGCCGTGACCGGCGCCTTCAAGACCGACTCCGGCTTCGACCTCAAGGCCTTCTGGCTACAGAGCTTCCAGGTGGCAAGTATCTGCCGGCTGTTGGCCAAGAGCCGTGGCGTGGCCATGGAAACGGCCTTCACCTGCGGCATGATGCACAACATCGGCGAGTTGCTGATCCAGACCGGCGCCCCCGAGCTGGCCGCGCGCCTGAACCGCAGCGGCAAGACCGACGCCGCCGGCCGCGTGGCGCTGGAAACCCTGCAGATGGGCTTCGGTTTCCCCGAGGTGGGCGCCGAGCTGGCGCGGCGCTGGCAGCTGCCTGAGGTGATCCAGCAGGCCATTGCCTTGCAGACGCGCCCGCACCAGGCGCCAGTGGACATGCCGTTACCGCGTCTGGTGGCGCAGGCGGTGCTCATTGCCGAGGCGCTACGCCAGCACGAAGGTGATCTGGACAAGACCCGCGCCGAGCTGGACAGCCCGCTGTGCCAGGGCATCGACCTCGACGCCCTGTTCGACAAGCTGCCGGAGGTACTGGAGGCTGACAAGGGCTTCGCCCAGCTGCTCGACTGAGCCTCAGTGAATTTCTCAATAGGCACCATCGAAATCTCCGCTTGGCCCGCCGCGCTCCCCTTGGCCGATGCTTCGCCCATCCAACGCGAACACAGGACAGGGGGAGATTCGCATGAAGACCGTCGCGCAGATGCTGGCCAGTAAACCGCAGCAGAACGTCCACACCGTGGCGCCCGAGGCCAGCATGCTGGAGGCGCTGCGGCTGATGGCCGAGCACAACATCGGCGCGCTGCCGGTGACTGATGCCGGGCGTCTGGTCGGCATCGTCAGCGAACGTGACTACGCCCGCAAAGGCGTGCTGCTCGGGCGTTCGTCCGTCGGCACGGCGGTGCGCGAGGTGATGAGCGTGCCGGTGGTGACAGTGAGTGCGCGCCAGGGCATCCGCGAATGCATGAGCCTGATGACCGACGGCCACCTGCGCCACCTGCCGGTGGTGGAAGGCGAGCGTCTGCTCGGCCTGCTGTCGATCGGCGACCTGGTCAAGGAGACGCTGGCCGAGCAGGACGGCCTGATCCAGCACCTGGAGCAGTACATTCGCGGCGAGTGACGGCTAGCTCGGCTATTCGGCGGCCGGCGCCGGCTCCTGTGGCGCCTCTTGGCGTACTGCGCAGACGCCGTTGGCGCCCTGCCTGCCGGTGTAGGTCACCGTGGGCGAGCCGTCGGCCGCGATGCTGATGGAGAGGGTCACGCCCTGGCCCTTGGCCTCGTAGTACTGCTCGCTGAACTTGCTCAGTACGGCCTGCTGGTCATTGATCCGAACCGGGCCGCCGACTGCGGCGCGCACGGCGAGGTCGCCGGGGCAGGTGACCTCGAAGGCGGGCAGGTTGGCGGCCTGGGCAGTGCCTGCGGCGAGCAGGCTGGCGGCGATGATCAGGCGTTGCATGGCTGGGCTCCCGAGGCGGATGGCGTTCAGAGAACTAAGCAGCCGCCCACGGCCTTGTCCAACCGTTCCCGCAGTTGCCGATAAGCTGTCGCAGGCGGGCGCGCGGCCAGCACCAGCGGCGCGCGTTGCGGTGGAGTCAGGGGCAGCGTCAGCGCACCGCCACTGACGGCGGCGAACAGCAGGGCACAGACGCTGCCGGCGCCGAACCTGCGCTGCAGGTTGTGCCGATGCTTGCGCACCGTCTGATCGCTGAGGCCCAGCGCCTTGGCGGCCTGCTTGTCGCTGCGCCCGAGGGCGAGCAGGTGCAGCACCTCGCGCTGCCGATGGCTCAGCGCGGGTGGAACAGGGCCCGGCTCGTCCGGTGGCGCGATGTGCGCGAGGTAGTGGATCGTCAGTTGCGCCGACTTGTGCAGGTCGAGCTTGCCCAGCAGGTTCTCGCGATGCCGGCGCGCGGTGCCGAGGCACAGGCCCAGCTGCTGGGCGACCTGGCGATCAGTGCAGCCGTGGGCGATCAGCTGCAGTACCTGGCATTCGCGCGGTGTGAGCATATCCCTGCCCCCGACTCATGAGAGAAGGCTCGACGCTACGGCCCCGCAGCCGCCGAACCGAGCCGGAAATCCTTCCCCGCAGTCCTACCGCATTTGCCCGATTTCGCCGCAGCGCCCTGCCCGAGAGCATCTGGGACGTCGAGCGGCGCGCCGTTCGACAGGTGCGCCACGTTGTCCCGGCGCCGTCCCCTCAACTGCAAGGACTCTCGCAATGAACTGGAATCGTACCTTTACCGATCTGATTCGCGCCGGGCGCGCGGCCTACTGGGGCAACTGGACGCTCGATCCGAAGATCAAGTTGGGCGCGGCGGGCATCGTCTCGCCGGACACCGGTGACTTCACCCTGGTGCAGGAAGCCACGCCGGGCGTGCCACTCAGCAGCCGCGGCATTCCCAACCAGTGGAAACTGTCGTCGAGCAACGTCAAGCGCACCCAGGCCAACGTCAGCCTCGACGGCAGCGCCACCGATCCGGAGACCGGCACCAAGATCACCGCCGGCACCGAGATCACCTGGGACTTCGCCGACATCGGCTCGATGGCTTCTGAGTTCGGCATCGCCAACGAGGGCTTCGTCAGCGACCTGACCACCCTGTCCAAGCCCGAGACGCTCAGCTGGCTGTCCCAGCAGGCGGCCTCGGTGAGCATGAGCAACGGCAGCGGCATCGCCCAGGGCTTCGGCGTGGTCACCAGTGTGATCTATGCCAACAGCGGCCTGAATATCGGCTCCCAGGACAACAGTGCCTCGTTCTCCATCAGCGGTTCGGCCGGTGCCGTGCAGGAGATGCTGGCCGGCGCCAACGGCAAGGGCTCCTTTGTGTCTACCAAGGAGACCAAGCAGGTCGACCAGCACCTGTGGCCCAGCGTGCCGGACCAGATGGCCAATGGCGTGGTGCCGATCGCCTACACCTTCGCCTCGTTCGACGGCAACCTGCTGATCCCCAACTGGATCACCCGCCTGGGCTCGCTGCAGATCCTGTTCAACAACAAACCGGGCTGCACCTACATCACCGACATCAAGCTCAGCTACGACACCCCGCAGGGCCCGCACAACGAGTCCTTCTCGCTCAGCGGCGGGCTGTCCAAGACCGTCGGCAACATCCCGCTCAATGCCACCAACATCGTGGCCCACGTCAGCTTCAAGGGTGTGATCAACAGCGATCACTACACCTTCAGCTGGCCGAGCCCGCTGGGCCAGTGGCTGACCGGCCAACGTGAAATCGAGATGAGCGGCGTCTGGCCGGGCCAGACCCACGCCCGCGATATCGCCCTGTGATCACCCCCTACTGACGCATCGAGGAACTCACCATGAACGCATTTATCGAGAACCATAAGTACCTGGCCGCCGCTATCCTGTTTGCCGCCCTGGCCTGCGGCGGCGTGTCTTCGGCGCAGGCCGAGGAGGTCGGCAAGGGCGTGCTGATCGTGCGCGGCGGTGCCGCCAATACCGACGCCAACTACGCCAAGGAAGAGCAGGATGCCAACGGTCGCCTGGAACGCGTGTCTGCCCTGTGCGCCAGCGCGGGCAATCAGACCGCCGCCGCGCTGATCGCCACCGACACCACCCGGGTGTGGGGGCCTTTCATGAGCGGCAACACCACCACCGTGATCAACTACGGTGGGCATGTGCTGAAGGACCCGCTGCCGGGCAATCCCAACCATTGCCTGATCAATGGCCTGAAGCTGGGCCAGATCAAGGGCATGTGGCACTGAGTGTCCGCGGCGTAAAAAAAGACCGGCCCAAGAGCCGGTCTTTTTTCATGCGGGCCGTTCAGCTGCCGGTCTTGATCTTGCTCCAGGCACGGGTGCGCGCGCGCTCGGCGGCACGCGGCAGCGGCTCAAGGGTGTAGAGCTTCTGCATGGCCTCGGCGGTCGGGTACAGGTTGGGGTTGTTGCGGATCGACTCGGCGACCAGCGCGGTGGCGTCCTTGTTGGGGTTGGGGTAGCCGACGAAGTCGGAGATCGGCGCGATCACCTGCGGCTGCAGCAGGTAGTTGATGAAGGCGTGGGCCTCATCGATGTTCTTTGCGTCCTTGGGAATCGCCATCATGTCGAACCAGATCGGCGCGCCTTCCTTGGGCAGGCGCATGTCCACGGTCACGCCGTTGTTCGCCTGCTTGGCGTTGTTGGCGGCCTGCGAGAAGCTGCCCGAGTAGCCCACGGCCACGCAGATTTCGCCATTGGCGATGTCGCTCATGTACTTGGAGCTGTGGAAGTAGCGCACGTGCGGGCGGATCTTGCTCAGCAGCTGCTCGGCCTTGGCATAGTCGCCCGGCTCCGTGCTGTTCGGCGGCAGACCCAGGTAGTGCAGGGCCAGTGGCAGGATTTCCGACGGCGAATCGAGCAGGGCTACGCCACAGTCCTTGAGCTTGGCGATGTTTTCTTCCTTGAAGATCAGGTCCCAGCTGTCCACCGGCGCATTGTCACCGAGGGCGGCCTTGACCTTGTCCGGGTTGAAGCCGATCAGCACGGTGCCGTACATGTAGGGCACGGCGTACTGATTGCCCGGATCGTTGGCCTCGATCAGCTTCATCAGCTGCGGGTCGAGGTGCTGCCAGTTGGGCAGCTTGCTGCGGTCGAGCTTCTGGAACACGCCGGCCTCGACCTGCTTGGCGAGGAACACGTTGGACGGCACCACCAGGTCATAGCCGGAGTTGCCGGTAAGCAGCTTGGCCTCCAGCGCCTCGTTGGTGTCGAAGATGTCGTAGGTCAGCTTGATGCCGCTGTCCTGCTTGAACTTGGTCAGGGTCTCCGGGGTGATGTAGTCGAACCAGTTGTAGACCTTGAGTTCGCGGTCGGCGGCCTGGGCGGTGCCGGCCAGGGTCAGGCCGCAGAGTGCGGCGGCGAGCAGTTTCTTCATCTTGTTGTTCTCCTTCAGTTGATTCGGAACCTGCTCACGATCTCGCGAGCTAGAGATAAGCGGTGGCGAAAGCTGCCGAGGAAGCGGAGTTTACGAGTGGTAAATGAGCATTCCGAGGCGGCTTTCAACGCCGTTTAGCCGACGCGCAGCAGATCGTGAGCAGGTTCTAGGCGCCCTGGAAACCTTCAAGCACATTGACGGCATTGATGCCGATTTCGGCGACCGCATAGCCGCCTTCCATGACGAACAGCGTCGGTTTGCCCAGCGCGGCGATGCGTTCGCCCATGCGTAGGTAGTCCGGGCTGTCCAGTTTGAAACTGGAGATCGGGTCGTTCTGGTAGGTGTCGACGCCGAGCGACACCAGCACCACGTCCGGCCCGTAGGCGGCGATGCGCTGGCAGGCGGTTTCCAGGGCGGCGCCCCAGACATCCCAGGCGCTGCCGGCGGCCAGCGGCAGGTTGAGGTTGAACCCTTCGCCGCGGCCGGCGCCGGTCTCGTCGGCATAGCCGAGGAAGTGCGGGTACTCGAAGCTCGGGCTGCCGTGGATATTGGCGACGAACACGTCGTCGCGGTCGTAGAAGATCGACTGGGTGCCGTTGCCGTGGTGGTAGTCGACGTCGAGGATGGCCACGCGCGCGGCGCCCTGGTCGAGGCAGGCCTGGGCGACGATGGCCACGTTGTTCAGGTAGCAGTAGCCGCCCATCACGTCGGCGCTGGCGTGGTGGCCCGGCGGGCGGCACAGGGCGAAGGCGCTGTGGGCGCCGGCGGCAATCTCGGCTTGGCCACTGAGGGCGACCTGCGCTGAGGTGTACACGGCCTGCCAGGTGCCGGTAGTGATCGGCGCGAAGCAGTCGAAGCTGTGGAAACCGTACTGGCCGTAAAGGTCATTGGGCCGTTTGGCGCGCATATGCCGGGCCGGGAACACGCCGGGCAGGAAGTCGGCCGTATTGCCCTGGGCGGCCCAGCCGGCCCAGGCCTGCTGCAGGAAGTCCAGGTAGTCGGCGGTGTGGATGCGCGCAATCGGCGCCAGGCCGAAGTCGCGCGGCGCCAGCACCTCGCCGATATCGCGCTCGCGCACGCGGGCCAGCACGTGGTCGGCGCGCGCCGGCATTTCGAAGCAGGGTTTGAACTCGCCGCCGACCATCTCGCCCTGGGCGTGGTGCAGGCGGTGGTCGTCGCTGTAGAAGGTCAGCATCTTGTTGTTCTCCTCGATGGACTGGGCGCATTGTTGGCGCCGCGCGCGAGCCGGGAGAACGATAACGCCGGCCAACAAAGGGATAATTCCGGCCATTGTGGCTGGCCGGCAGTACGGCACCCGTGTAATCGCGGCCAGCCGGCGCTGTGATGGCGCGCCCGTCGCGAGCGTCTATTTCGGCACCCGCGAACGGAGAGGCCGAGCATGCAGGCGCTGTTGAACGAGATTCTGGATGAGGTACGCCCGCTGCTGGGCCAGGGCAAGGTGGCCGACTACATCCCGGCGCTGGCCGAGGTGCCGGCCGCGCGCCTGGGCATCGCGGTGGTGGGCGTGGACGGCAGCCTGTACACCGCCGGCGATGCCGCCGAGCTGTTCTCGATCCAGAGCATTTCCAAGGTGTTCAGCCTGGTGCAGGCGATCCAGCATTCCGGTGAGGAAATCTGGCAGCGCCTCGGTCACGAGCCGTCCGGGCAGCCGTTCAATTCGCTGGTGCAGCTGGAGTTCGAACGCGGCCGGCCGCGCAACCCCTTCATCAACGCCGGTGCGCTGGTGATCTGCGACATCAACGAGTCGCGCTTCGCCGCCCCGGCGCTGTCCATGCGCGACCTGGTCCGGCGCCTGGCCGGCAACCCGCTGCTGGTGTCGGACGCCAAGGTCGCCGAGTCGGAATACCAGCACCGCGCGCGCAATGCCGCCGCGGCCTACCTGATGCAGGCCTTCGGCAACTTCCACAACGAGGTGGAGACGGTACTGCGCAGCTACTTCCACCACTGCGCCCTGGCCATGAGCTGCGTCGACCTGGCCCGCGCCTGCGGCTTCCTGGCCAACCAGGGCGTTTGTCCGCGCAGTGGCGAGCAGATCCTCACGCCGCGCCAGACCCAGCAGGTCAACGCGATCATGGCCACCAGCGGCCTGTATGACGAGGCCGGCAACTTCGCCTACCGCGTCGGCCTGCCGGGCAAGAGCGGTGTCGGCGGCGGCATCGTCGCCGTGGTGCCGGGGCGTTTCAGCGTCTGCGTGTGGTCGCCGGAGCTGAACGCCGCCGGCAACTCGCTGGCCGGCATGGCCGCCCTTGAGCTGCTCAGCGAGCGTATCGGCTGGTCGGTGTTTTCACCGCTGAATCGCTAGAGCCTCCCCTTTCCCGCAAACGGGAGAGGGGACTGCCCGTGGTGGGTTTGATGCCCTGTGCTTACTCGGCCAGCTCGCCGCACAGGTCGAGGGCGAACAGGCGCTCAACCTCGGCGGCCGGCAGGCCGGCTCCGAGCAGGCCGAACAGCTTGCCCAGCGCGGCTTCGCGGGTCATGCCGCCGCCGCTGACCAGGCCGGCCTCGGCCAGCGCGCTGCCGGCGGCGTACACCGCGAAGTCGACGTGCCCCAGCGGACACTGGCTGATGGCTCCCAGCACCACGCCGCGCTGGCGCGCCTCGCGCAGCGCGGCGAGGAACTCCGCGTCATCCGCCGGGCCGGTGCCGCTGCCATAGCACTCCAGCAACACGCCCTGCACGCCACTCGCCAGCACGGCGCGCAGCTGGACGGCGCCCAGGCCGGGAAACAGCGGCAGCACGGCCAGTGCCACTGCGCGACGCGGGCGACGGTAGTGCAGGGCCTCGGGCAGCTGTTCCAGACACTGGCCGTGACGCGGCCGGGCCATGTTGACGAAGGCATCGAAGGCCTCGCTCTTCAGCTTGCTGGCGCGTGCGCCGTGCAGCAGCTGGCCGTCGAAGTACAGGTGCACGCCGGGCCGGCAACCCTCGGCGAGCACCGCCAGGGCGCCGAACAGATTGGGCCAGGCGTCGCTGCCCGGGCTGCCGGCGGGCAGCATCGAGCCGGTCAGCAGCACCGGCACCGGGATGCCCAGCAGCAGGAAGCTCAGCGCAGCGGCGCTGTAGGCCAGCGTGTCGGTGCCGTGCAGCAGCAGTACGGCATCGAAGCCGTCGTGATCCACGGCCTGGACGATGGCGTCGCGCATGGCCAGCCAGTTGGCCTGGCGCATGTTGGCACTGTCGATCGGCGGGCTCAGCTCGCGGAACTGCCAGGCCGGGGCCGGGCGCTGCGGGTGCAGGGCCTGCTCGGCGCGCAGGCGCGCTTCGAATCCGGAGGCGGGCGCCAGGCCGGCCTCGCTCATCTGCATGCCGATGGTGCCGCCGGTGTAGAGCACCAGCAGTTTCTGCGGAGAATTCATGGGTAGTTCCACCATGGTGATCGGCCGAGTGTAGCGGCAGCGGGCAAGAAAAAGGGGGCCTTGGCCCCCTCCTTCTCGCGTCGCTGGCGGTCAGCGCTGATGGACGGCGTGGCCGATTTCGGCGCGTTCGCCGCTCGCGTTCGCCGCGGCGTTGGCACTCCAGACGCTCGGGTCGAGGTCCAGGTCGGCGAACTTCTTGGCGTCCAGTACCGGGCTCTCGACACCGGCGCTGATCTGCTCGTCGTAGTCGCGCATCAGGCGCAGGCCGGTCTTGAACAGCATGAACACGGCGAAGAGGTTGACCAGTGCCAGCAGGCCCATGGTCACGTCGGCGAAGCCGAACACGGTGGACAGGTCCTGCATCGAGCCCCACAGCACCAGGGCGATGACCAGCACGCGATAGACCTGCACCATCCAGCGCTTGCTGCTGAAGAAGCCCAGAGCGTTCTCACCCAGGTAGTAGTTGTACACCAGGGTGGTGAAGACGAAGAGCAGCAGGGCCATGCTGACGAAGACACGGCCCCACTCGCCGACTTCGGCGGCCAGCGCGTTCTGGGTCAGCACGACACCGGCCATCTCGCTGCCCGGCTGGTACACGCCGGAGAGCAGGATGATCAGCGCGGTGCTGGTGCACACCAGGATGGTGTCGATGAATACGCTGAGCGACTGCACGATGCCCTGGGCGGCCGGGTGCTTGACCTCGGCCACGGCGGCCACGTTAGGCGCACTACCCAGGCCGGCTTCGTTGGAGAACAGGCCGCGCTTGACGCCCATCAGGATCGCCGCACCGATACCGCCGGCGAAGGCCGGCTCCAGGCCGAAGGCGCTCTTGACGATCAGGGTGAATACCGCCGGCACTTCGCTGACGTTCATGCCGATCACCACCAGCGCCATGCCGATGTAGGAGAAGGCCATGATCGGTACCAGCACGTCGGCCATGCTTGCGATGCGCTTGATGCCGCCGAAGATGATCAGGCCGATCACTGCCACCAGGGCGAGGCCGCTGTAGTGGGTGGGCAGGCCAAAGGTGTCGTGCAGCGAGGTGGCCACGGTGTAGGACTGCACGGCGTTGAAGCCGAAGCCGAAGGTCACCAGCAGCAGGATCGAGAAGACGATGGCCAGCCAGCGCAGGCCCAGGCCGTGCTGGATGTAGAAGGCCGGACCGCCACGGTAGCCGCCATCCGGCTCACGGCGCTTGAACAGCTGCGCCAGCGAGCACTCGAAGTAGCTGGTGGCCATGCCCAGCAGGGCGACCAGCCACATCCAGAACACCGCCCCCGGGCCGCCGAGCATGATGGCCACGGCCACGCCGGCGATGTTGCCGGCACCCACGCGGCCGGCCACCGACAGCATCAGGGCCTGGAAGGAGCTGAGTTGACCGGGTTTGCGCTGGAAGGCTTCGGCGAAGATGCTGAACATGTTGCCGAAGTAGCGGAATTGCACGAAGCGGGAGCGAATCGAGAAATACAGGCCGAGGCCGACCAGGGCGACAATGAGGACCTTGCTCCAGAGCAGGTCGTTCAGGAGATCGAGCATGATGGGTTGTCTCTCTTGTAGTTATGCGTGATGAACGCCGGGACAGCACACGCGGCTGGCGCATGGTCTGCCCGTCGTTGGCTCCGGGCAATTTCGCGGGTTGCGGCGAAATGGCGCGAGTTGATGCTAGAATCGCGTCGCTCGCATCACCAGGATCGCTGTCATGTCGGATACGCTCGGCGCCAACCTCAGGCTGCTCTGCAGCCACTACCGCTCGATCGCCGAGGTTTGCCGCAAGCTCGCCATCAATCGCGCCCAGTTCAACAAGTACCTGGCCGGGCAGAGTCGCCCCACGCCCTACAACCTCAAGCGCATCTGCGACTTCTTCGGCGTCGAAGACTACGAGCTGCTGCTGCCGCCGGAGCAGTTCGTGCGCCTGCTCGGTGCGCGCAGGCCGGACCAGCCCAGCGGCAAGCGCAGCGATACCCTGCTGGAGTTGCTCAAGCCGCTGCGCGAGCAGACCGGCGACCTGCGCCGCTACTGCGGCTACTACTTCGAGTATTCCAACTGCATGTCCGTTCCCGGCTACGTGCTGCTGTCGCTGGTGCACCTGTGGGAGGAGGACGGCGACTTCCTGTTCGAGCGCCAGGAGCGCCAGGAACGCTCGGCCAGTACCGACGTGCAGGCTGAGGACTGGGTGCGCTGCCGCTACCTGGGCGCCGCCTTCCAGCTGCAGGACCGGCTGTTCCTGATGGACTACGAGTCGCTCACCCTCAACGAGATGAGCCAGACCATCCTCATCCCCAGCTACAAGAGCCGCATCACACGCCTCAACGGCCTGAAGACCGGCGTCTCCAGCGGCGACCGGCGCAACCCGGCCTGCACCCGCGTGGTGTGGGAGTACCTGGGCCCGGAGATCAACCGCATCAGCGCCTACCGCCAGGTACGCCTGTACCGCCCGGACGACCCGCGCATCGACGCCGACGTACGCCAGCGCCTGGATGTGGCGCCGCTGAAGAATGGGTTGTTCGAGATCGAGTGAGCCTTAGTCGCGCAGCTCCTCCAGCCGGCGTTTCTGCCGCCCCTCGGCGTCGAAGTTGTCCGCCGCCAGCCAGCGTTGGAAGGCCTCGCGACACTGCGGCCATTCCCCATCGATCAGTGAATACCAGGCGGTGTCGCGGTTCTCGCCCTTGACGATCATGTGCTGGCGGAACAGTCCTTCGTAGCTGAAGCCGAAACGCTCGGCGGCGCGCCGTGAGCGGGCGTTGCGCGCGTTGCACTTCCACTCGAGGCGGCGGTAGCCCAGTTCGTCGAAGGCGCGACGGGCCAGCAGGAACACCGCCTCGCTGGCACCGGGCGTGCGCTGCAGGGCGGCGCCGAAGGCGACATGGCCGAGCTCGATGCAGCCGTCTTTGGGTGTGATGCGCAGGTAGGCCAGCAGGCCGAGTGCACGTGCGCTGGCCTGCTCGACCACCGCATAGCACTGCGGATCGCAGCCGTCGGCATGGCCGGCCAGCCAGGCATCGAAGGCCGCGCGTTCGGTGAAGGGGCCGTAGGGCAGGTAATCCCACAGTGCTGGATCGGGGCCCTGCAATTCCTGCCACAGATCATCGCCATGCTGGGCGGCATCCAGTGGCTCCAGGCGGATAAAGCGGCCCTGCAGAATTTCATGTGGCGGAACGGGGCGTGGCTGCCAGTGGCTCAGGTCGGTGCTCATGCCAGCAGTTTCCGGTACTGGATAAAGCCGGAGCGGTCGGCGATGCGGTCGTAAAGCATGCGCCCCTGGTAGTTGGTTTCCTGGGTCAGCCAGTGCACGCGACTGGCGCCGGCGGCGGCCGCCTGGGCGTAGACGTGCTCGATCAGCGCGCGGCCGATGCCGCCGCCGCGAATGTTTTCCGCCACATACAGGTCCTGCAGGTAGCAGTAGTCACCGCTGGTCCAGCAGCTGCGGTGATAGATGAAGTGCACCAGGCCGACGGCCGCGCCATCGCGCCAGGCCAGGGCCGCGTGCATCGGCTCGGCCGGATCGAGGAAGCGTTGCCAGGTGAGGGCGCTGGTCTCTTCGGCAATCGTGGCGTTGTAGAAGCGCTGGTAGCCCTGCCAGAGCGGCAGCCAGGCGGCGTGGTCGGCGGCGGTGATGGGGCGGATGTCGAGCATGGTTCCTCCTTGGTATGAGAGTGTGGGCGCTTCCCCCTCTCCCTAGCCCTCTCCCCGGAGGGGAGAGGGGACTGGGTGCGGCTCAGCTCATGCGTGCCGCCAGTTCGCGGTCATTTGAGCTGGATGAGGCGGCAAGGCCGTCGCGCACGCCCTGCTGGTCGGCGGCCGAGCGGTTCTGCCCGAGCTTCCACTTGCCTTCCAGGCGGCGGATCGGCAGGGCGAAGCCGACGATGGCGCGCAGCATGGCGTCGAGGTACTCGCGCGGCGCATCGCTGACCGCCCAGGGCCGCTCGCGGCCGCTTTCATGCTGGTCGCTGAGGCGGCTGACGATCTGCAACAGGCGCTCTGGGTCCTCGATCAGCTCGACCGGGCCGCGGGCGTGCACGGCGATGTAGTTCCAGGTCGGTACCACCTTGCCGTGCTCGGCCTTGGCCGGGTACCAGCCGGGGCTGATGTAGGCGTCCGGGCCGGAGAACACGGCCAGCGCCTCGGCGCCGCCCTGCAGCTCACGCCAGTGCGGGTTGGCCCGGGCAAAGTGGCCGTAGAGGGTGCCGAACTCGCCTTCGCTGGGCGCAAGCAAAAGCGGCAGATGGCTGGCCTGCACGCCGGCGGCGCCGGCACTGGTGAGCAGGGCAAAGGGGCTGGCCTGCAGCTGCGCGTGCAGCTCGGTGAGGTCGTCCTGGCGGAAAGCGGAGGGCAGGTACATGGCGGTTCTCCTGGCGCAATGGAGTCATGCTAGGCAGGATATTGGCCTGTTGTAAGAGCCATTAAGCGCGACTTCGATGGAGCCAATCATGTCTGCCACGCCACCCTTGCCCGTCGACCTTTCCGGCATCCGCCTCAGCGGGGCGGGGCTGGCGCGTCAGCTCTACCAGGGCCTGCGCGAACGCATCCTGGACGGACGGCTGGCCGGCCGCAGCCGCTTGCCGGCCAGCCGCGACCTGGCCCGCGTGCTCGGGGTGTCGCGCAACACCGTCACCCGCGCGCTGGACCAGCTGTACGCCGAGGGTTACATCGAAGGCCGGGTCGGCGACGGCACCTACGTGGCCGATGTCGCCGGGCTGCGCGCCACGCTCGCGCTGCCCGTGCAGGCCAGCCCCGCCAGCGCGGCGCTGGCCCTGTTGCGCGACCACCATCTGCCGCTACCGCCCACCGGCGCGCCGCGGGCCTTTCGCATCGGCGTGCCGGCCTATGACCTGTTCCCCTTCGAGACCTGGGCGCGGCTGCAGGCAGGCTTCTGGCGCAAGCCCTCGGCCGCGCGCCTGGGCTACGGCGACCCGGCTGGCGATGCCACGCTGCGCGAGCTGGTGGCGGCCTACCTGCGCAGCAGTCGCGGGCTCAACTGCGACCCGGCGCAGATCGTCATCACCTGCGGCGCGCAGCAGGCCATCAGCCTGTGCGCCCAGCTGCTGGTGCAGCCCGGCGACCGGGTGGCCGTCGAGAATCCCGGCTACCGCGCCGCCGGCCATGCCTTGGCCGTGGCCGGCGCCGAACTGTGCGGCGTGGCGGTGGATGGCGACGGCCTCGACACTGCCGCGCTGCAGGCGCTCGGGGACTGCCGGCTGGCCTACGTCACGCCCTCGCACCAGTACCCGGCGGGCGTGACCCTGTCGCTGGCACGGCGCCTGGAACTGCTGGAATGGGCGCAGCGCCGGGACGGCTGGATCATCGAGGACGACTACGACGGCGAGTACCGCTACAGTGGTACGCCGCTGGCCCCCCTGGCGGCGCTGGACCGGCAGGGCCGGGTGCTGTACGTCGGCACCTTCTGCAAGATCGCCTTTCCCGCCCTGCGTCTCGGTTACCTGGTGCTGCCGCCCGCGCTGGCCGAGGCCTTCGCCCGACGCCGGGCCATCGACATGCGCCACTCGGAGATCGGCACCCAGGCGGTGATGGCCGAGTTCATCGCCGCCGGCCATTTCCAGCGCCATGTGCGGCGCATGCGCGCGGCGGCGCGGGCGCGCCGCGATGCCCTGCTGGCGCACTGGCCGCAGGCGATTCCCGGTTGCGCGCCCCTGCCCAGGGTGGAGGCTGGCCTGCACCTGTGCGTACGGGTGGCGAGCATTGCCCGCGAGCGCGAGCTGGTCGCCGCCGCGCGGGCCGCCGGGGTGGAGATGAACGCTCTCAGCAGCTACTGGCTGGATGACAATGCGGTGCCGGTGGATGCCCGTGCCGGCCTGGTGCTGGGCTTTGCCGCCGTGCCCGAGGCGCAGATCGTCGAGGCCATCGCCACGCTGCGTCGGGCCTGGGGGTTGTAGCCCTCTCCCCCGGCCCCTCTCCCGTAAACGGGAGAGGGGAGCTGAACTCGTGGTGTCGCTCAAGCTCCATGCGGCCCCCTCTCCCCGGCGGGGAGAGGGCTGGGGAGAGGGGGGCCGGCCCCGGATTGCATCCGGGCTACATGGCGCCAGCGCAGAGGGGAGAAAACAGGCGGGCAAAAAAAGGGATGGCCGAGGCCATCCCTGAGTGGTGAGGCTGGTGAGGCCTCGTCTATGAGTCGGGTCGTGATCGACCGGGGTTGCGAGCAACCGGTGTGGATCAGGCGCCGGCCAGTGGCACCAGGCGCGGGGCGATCATGTTCTCGGGGCGCAGGATGTCGGCCAGGGTGGCCTCGTCCAGCAGCTTCTCCTCGCGTACCAGTTCCAGCACGCCGCGGCCGGTATCCAGCGCGGTCTTGGCGATACGGGTGGCGTTCTCGTAACCGATGTAGGGGTTCAGCGCGGTGACCAGGCCGATGGAGTTCTCCATCAACTCGCGGCAGCGCTGCTCGTTGGCGGTGATGCCGTCGATGCACAGCTCGCGCAGCATGTCCATGGCGCGGGTCAGCAGGCGGATCGAGTCGAAGATCTTGTAGGCGATCAGCGGCTCCATCACGTTCAGCTGCAGCTGGCCGCCCTCGGCGGCGAGAGTCAGGGCCAGGTCGTTGCCGATCACTTCGAAGGCCACCTGGTTGACCGCTTCCGGGATCACCGGGTTGACCTTGCCCGGCATGATCGAGCTGCCCGGCTGACGCGGCGGCAGGTTGATCTCGTTGATGCCGGTGCGTGGGCCGCTGGACAGCAGGCGCAGGTCGTTGCAGATCTTCGACAGCTTGACCGCGGTGCGCTTGAGCATGCCGGAGAACAGCACGAAGGCGCCCATGTCCGAGGTGGCCTCGATCAGGTCGGCCGCCGGCACTACCGGGTGGCCGCTGACGATGGCCAGGCGCTCGACGGCGAGCTTCTGGTACTTCGGATCGGCGTTGATGCCGGTGCCGATGGCAGTGCCGCCCAGGTTCACTTCGGTGAGCAGGGCCGGTGCCAGGCGCTTGAGGTGCTGCAGGTCTTCACCCAGGGTGGTGGCGAAGGCGCGGAACTCCTGGCCCAGGGTCATCGGCACGGCGTCCTGCAACTGGGTGCGGCCCATCTTCAGCACATGACCGAACTCCAGGCTCTTGGCGGCCAGGGCGTTGATCAGCTTGTCGAGGGCGTTGAGCAGGCTGTCGTGGCCGAGCAGCAGGCCGATGCGGATGGCGGTCGGGTAGGCGTCGTTGGTCGACTGCGCCATGTTCACGTCGTTGTTCGGGTGCAGGTGCTGGTACTCGCCCTTCTCATGACCCATGGCTTCCAGGGCGATGTTGGCGATCACCTCGTTGGCGTTCATGTTGGTCGAGGTGCCGGCGCCTCCCTGGATCATGTCGACCACGAACTGGTCGTGGAACTCGCCCTGGATGATGCGCGCACAGGCGGTGCTGATGGCGGTGTGCTTGGCGGCGGACAGGTGGCCCAGCTCGCGGTTGGCGTCGGCGGCGGCCTGCTTGACCATGGCCAGGGCGATCACCAGTTTCGGGTAGTGCGACAGCGGCACGCCGGACAGTCGAAAATTCTGCACGGCACGCAGGGTTTGAATGCCGTAGTAAGCGTCTGCGGGGACTTCGAGTTTGCCGAGCAGGTCTTTTTCGACGCGGGTGGATGCAGCAGCGGACATGATGTGTTTATTCTCGGGATAATACGGCTTGGCGCCGCGATGCCCAATAATCTAGGCTTTGCGCCGTCCGTCGGCCAATGCTGTTAAACGCTATGCTATGCCGAATCGGCATAATGTCGCCGTGACTTAGGATGAATGTCGAGCGTGCATAATTTCAAACGAAATTGAGCGAAGAACCAGGCAATGAATCTGGAAACCAAATGGCTGGAGGACTTCGTCGCCCTGGCCGCCACCCGCAGCTTTTCCCAGGCGGCCGAGAAGCGCTTCGTCACCCAGCCGGCCTTCAGTCGGCGCATCCGCAGCCTGGAGGCGGCGCTGGGGCTGACCCTGGTCAACCGCACCCGCACGCCGGTGGAGCTGACCGAGTCCGGCCAGCTGTTTCTGGTCACCGCGCGCAGCATGGTCGAGCAGCTCGGCGAGGTGGTGCGCCACCTGCACCACGTCGAGGGCCAGCAGGGCGAGGTGCTGCAGATCGCCGCCGCGCACTCGCTGACCCTCGGCTTCTTCCCGGAATGGATCGGCCGCCTGCGCCGCGAGGGCCTGCCGCTGTCCACCCGGCTGGTGGCGACCAACGTCGGCGAGGCGGTGCATTCGCTGCGCGAAGGCAGCTGCGACCTGATCCTCGCCTACTACGACCCGGACGCGGCCATGCAGCTGGCGCCGGACATCTTCCCCTCGCTGCACCTAGGCACCACCTCGATGCTGCCGGTGTGCGCGGTGAGCGAGGATGGCGCGCCGCTGTTCAACCTGGAGAGCGGCCAGACCGTGCCGCTGCTGGCCTACAGCGCCGGCGCCTTTCTCGGCCGCTCGGTGAACCAGCTGCTGCGCCAGCGCGCCCTGCGTTCGACCACGGTGTACGAGACGGCCATGGCCGACAGCCTCAAGACCATGGCCCTGCAGGGCCTGGGCGTGGCCTGGGTGCCGCGCCTGTCGGTAACCGCCGAGCTGGCCCGCGGCGAGCTGGCCGTGTGCGGTGGCGAGCAGTGGCAGGTGCCGCTGGAGATCCGCCTGTACCGCTGCGAGCTGTCGCGCAAGGCGGCGGTACGCCTGCTGTGGCGCAAGCTCAAGGAAGGCGCGGGGGTGTGACCGTGATCCCCTGGGCGATGCCCGCGTGCGTCTAGAATCGCGGTTCCGCCATTGCCGCCAAGGAGGGCTGCCATGCGCTTGCTGGCCAGTCTGCTGTTCTGTCTGTTGTTGAGTGGTTGCAACGAGGATCAACTGATCCTGCGCTTCAATGTGTCTGTCGCTGGCGAGTCCGGCCCCGGCATCAATGCGACGCTGGAGCGCGCGCTGCGGGCGGCGCTGGTGAGCCAGCAGATCGATGCGCAGCGCATCGGCGTGCGCCGACTGGACGGCGACGGCCTTGCGGTCGGCTTCAGCGGGGCGCCGCTCAGCGCGGCCGAGCGCCAGCGTCTGCAGGACTATCTCGGCGCCATCCTGGCGGCCCGTGCTGCCTGGAACGAGCGCGTGCGTCTGGAGTTGCAGATGGAGCGCCTGGACGCGGAATACATGGCCCTGATGCCCCCGGGCGAGGTGCGCGAGAGGATGCTGGATCAGCTGGCACTGGTGCAGCCGAGCTATGAAGTTGGGCTGGCGTTCGACGGGCTGCCCGGTCTCGGCGATGAGGGGCGGCTTTGCCAGGTCGAGGCGGGGTTGGACGCTGCGCTGCCACGGCTGCGCTTTTTCTTCGAGAACAGTAGCTCCCCCAAGAAGCTAGAAGCCCTTGTGCAGCAGGCCCTCCCGACGCTGATCATTCGCGATACGCTGGTCGTTCCGCACGTCTGGCACTTCGCCGACCCAGACTTGCAGCGCCTGGTGACGAGCAAGCAGGTACAGGTTCACCTGCCTGAGCTGGGTGGTGACCGGCTCGGCTTTGCCATCCCCGCGCAGGAGACGGATGCGCTGGCCAGCTGTGCCGAGGCCATGGCGGCACTCGGCAGACCGTTCTCGCTGTTCTACGGCGCCGGCATGGATCGCCTGGTCGACGTCGAGTACCGCTGGCGCGACTAGTCAGCCGCCGGCTCAGCTCTGCTGCAAGCCGTACTTCTTCACCTTGTCGAACAGCGTGGTCTTGGCCATGCCCAGGGCCTGGGCGGCCTGGCTGAGGTTGCCGGCGTGGCGCTCCAGGGCGGCGCCGATGAGGTTGCGCTCGAAGGCCTCGACCGCCTCGGCGAAGCTCGCGCCGCTGCCGTCCGGCAGCGCGCCGCTGTGCTTGAACACCGGCAGGCCGAGGGCGAAGCGCTCGGCCACGTTGCGCAGCTCGCGCACGTTGCCCGGCCAGTCGTGGGCCTGCAGGGCGCTGGCGGTGGCGCGGTCGAGCTCGGGCAGGGCGCGGTCGAAGCGCAGCGCCGACTGCTGCAGGAAGTGTTCGAACAGCAGCAGGATGTCCTCGCGGCGGTCGCGCAGCGGCGGCAGTTCCAGGCTGACCACGTTGAGCCGGTAGTACAGGTCGCTGCGGAACTCGCCGCGTTGGCCCAGCTCGGCCAGGTCGGCCTTGGTCGCGGCGATCACCCGGCAGTCCACGGCGATCGGCTGGTTCGAGCCGAGACGCTCCAGGCTGTGCTCCTGCAACACGCGCAGCAGCTTGATCTGCAGGGCCAGCGGCATGCTCTCGATCTCGTCGAGGAACAGCGAGCCGCCGTGGGCGTGCTCGATCTTGCCGATGCGGCGTTTGCCGGCACCGGTGAAGGCGTTGGCCTCGTGGCCGAAGATCTCGCTCTCGAACAGGCTTTCCGGCAGGCCGCCGCAGTTGAGGGCAACGAACTCCTTGCCCTGGCGCCGGCTGAAGTCGTGCAGGCAGCGCGCCACCAGCTCCTTGCCGGTGCCGGTCTCGCCCTCGATCAGCACGTTGGCGCCGGTGTCGGCGACGTTGGCGATCAGCTCGCGCAGGCGCTGCATGGCCGGCGAGCGGCCGATGATGCGCTGCTCCAGGGCCTGGCGCCCGGCCAGCTGGCGGCGCAGGTTGCTGACTTCGCGGGCCAGGCCGCGTTGTTCCAGGGCGCGGCGCACCACCTCGACCAGGCGCTCGGGGGAGAACGGCTTCTCGATGAAGTCGTAGGCGCCGTCGCGCATGGCGCCCACCGCCATGCCGATGTCGCCGTGGCCGGTGATCAGCACCACCGGCAGGCGCGGGTCGCGGCGCTTGAGTTCGGCCAGCAGCTGCAGGCCGTCCATGCCCGGCAGGCGGATGTCGCTGACGACGATGCCGGCGAAGTCGGCCTCGACCCTGGCCAGCGCTTCCTCGGCGCTGCCGACGCCGACGCTGTCGATGTCCTCCAGGGCCAGCGCCTGCTGGCAGCCGAGCAGTACGTGGGGGTCGTCCTCGACGATCAGCACGGTCAGCGCGTCAGACATGGCGGGGCTCCTCCAGGGGCAGGGTGAGGACGAAGGCGGTGCCGCCTTCCTCCGGGTGGCGCACGGCCAGGCTGCCGGCGGCGGCGGCGGCGAGGCTGGCCGAGAGGGTCAGGCCGAGGCCCAGGCCCTTCTCGCCGGGCTTGGTGGTGAAGAAGGGTTCGAACAGGTGGGCGCGCAGGTCCGGCGGGATGCCGGCGCCGCTGTCGCGCACTTCCAGTACGTAGTCGGCGCCCTGCGCTGCGCCGCTCAGCCACAGCTCGCGGCGCGGCTGTTCGCGCAGGGCGTCGAGGGCGTTGCTCAGCAGGTTGACCAGGATCTGCTCCAGGCGGGTCTGGTCGATGGCCAGGCGCGCCTCGGCGAAGGCGCGGTGCAGGGTCGGGCGCTCCTGCTCGACGCGGCTGTGCAGGAGGAACAGTGCGGCATCCACCGCCTGCTCCAGGCTGGCCTGGCCCTGGTCGCCACCGCGCCGGGCGAAGGCGCGCAGGCTGGCGGTGATGCGGCCCATGCGGTCGACCAGCTCGCCGATCGCCTGCAGGTTGCTGCCGGCGGTGTCCAGCGCGCCGCGTTCGAGGAAGCGCGCGGCATTCGCCGACAGGGTGCGCAGCGCCGCCAGCGGCTGGTTCAGTTCGTGGGCGATGCTGGTCGACATCTGCCCGATCACCGCCAGCTTGCCGGCCTGCACCAGGCCATCCTGGGCCTGGCGCAGGGTGGCTTCGGTCTGCTGGCGCTCGCGCACTTCGTCCTGCAGCAGGCGGTTGCTGGCGGACAGGTCGAGGGTGCGCTCGGCGATCTTGCGTTCCAGGTCGGCGTTGGCCGCCTGCAGCGCCTCGCGCGCCGCCAGGCGGGTGGCGATCACCTTGCGCCGCTGGTTCAGCGCCAGGCCGCCGAAGATCAGCAGGGCGCAGGCCACGCCGGCCAGCAGGCCGTGGCTGACGGCGGCGCGGCGCTGCTCGGCCAGCGGCGTGAGCAGGGTCAGGTGCCAGGGCGTGTCGGCCAGGGCGCGGGTCTGTTGCAGGTAGTCCAGCGGCTGGCCGTCAGGACCGCGCAGGCGCACTTCCTCAAGGCCGTCGCCGAGCGCACGGCGCGCCAGCGGCTGCAGCTCCTCCAGCGCCGCCCAGTGGTATTGCAGGCTGCGCGCCAGGCGCTCGCGAGTGGCGTCGTCCAGCGGGTGCACGGCCTTGAGCCGGCGTTTCGGGTCGCTGGAGAGGATGATGATGCCGTTCTCGTCGCTGACGTAGGCTTCCACGCGGGCGTCGGCCCAGCGTTTCTCCAGGGCGTCGAGGCGCACCTTGACCACCGCCACGCCGATCACCCGGCCGTTGCCGCGCAGGCCGTGGGCCAGGTAGTAGCCGGGTTCGCCGGTGGTGCTGCCGATGCCGTAGAAGCGCCCCGGCTCGCCGCGCACGGCCTGCTTGTAGTAGTCGCGGAACGACAGGTCTTCGCCCAGGTAGCTGTCCGGCTGGCTCCAGTTGCTGGTGGCGACCACCCGGCCGTCGAGGTCGAGCACGTACACGGCCAGGCTGCCGGCGCGGCGGTTGAGGCCTTCGAGGTGATCGTTGAGGCGCTGCCGGCGGTAGCGGCCGGGGGTCAGCAGCAGGCGGCTGACGCTGCTTTCCAGCTCCAGCAGGCTGGGCAGGTAGGTGTACTTGCCGATCTCGCTTTCCACCGCGCGGGCGTTGAGCTCCAGTTGGCGCTCGCCGCCCTCGGCCAGGTCACGGATGCCGGACGCCTCGCTGAGGCGGTAGCCGGCGTAGCCGCAGCCGAGCACCAGGGCGATGCCCAGCAGGGTCAGCAGGATCTGGCGGAACAGGCGTGGCTTCACGGCAAGCACGGGCGGGACGCTGGGGGACAGGCATTGCATCACAGTAGTCCCGGGCTGGGTAGGGAGAGGTGGAGGTGCCGATGAGTCCCTCACCCTGCGCGGGCCGCCCTGGCCCCTCTGGACTCGCCACGTCCCTGTGGCTCGGCCTGCTGCCATCTGGCGCTGCCCAAATCGGCTTTCCTGCCAATTTGTCCGAGGGGATAGGGTAGGTTTCGCTTAGTGCTGGAGGATCTTGTTGAGGAACTGCTGGGCCCGCTCGGAGCGCGCGTTGATATCGCCGAAGAACTCCTCCTTGGCGCAGTCCTCGACGATCTGCCCGCGGTCCATGAAGATCACCCGGTCGGCGACCTTGCGCGCGAAGCCCATCTCGTGGGTCACGCACATCATGGTCATGCCCTCGTTGGCCAGCTGCACCATCACGTCGAGCACCTCGTTGACCATCTCCGGGTCGAGCGCCGAGGTCGGTTCGTCGAACAGCATCACCACCGGGTCCATGGCCAGCGCACGGGCGATGGCCACGCGCTGCTGCTGGCCGCCGGAGAGCTGGCCCGGATGCTTGTGCGCATGCGCCAGCAGGCCGACGCGGTCGAGCAGCTTGAGGCCCTTCTCGGTGGCCTCGGCCTTGCTGCGGCCGAGTACCTTGACCTGGGCAATGGTCAGATTCTCGGTGATCGACAGGTGCGGGAACAGTTCGAAGTGCTGGAACACCATGCCGACCCGCGAGCGCAGCTGCGGCAGGTTGGTCTGCTTGGCGGCGATGGAGGTGCCGTCGACCACGATGTCGCCCTTCTGGAACGGCTCCAGGGCGTTGACGCACTTGATCAGGGTCGACTTGCCCGAGCCGGACGGCCCGCAGACCACCACCACCTCACCCTTCTTCACCTCGGTGCTGCAGTCGGTCAGCACCTGGAAGTCCCCGTACCACTTGTTGACGTTCTGGATGGAAATCATACGGCTAACCTTTTCTGCAGGAGCTTGACCAGCTGCGAGGCGGCGAAGCTGATGGTGAAGTACATGAGGCCGGCGAAGATCAGGAACTCGTGCGGCTGGCCGAGGATGTCGCCGCGCGAGCGGGCGGCGTTGAGGAAGTCCATCAGGCCCACGGTGTAGACCAGCGAGGTGTCCTGGAACAGGATGATGCTCTGCTGCAGCAGCAGCGGCGTCATCTTGCGGAAGGCCTGCGGCAGGATGATCAGGCGCATGCTCTGCGCGTAGGTCATGCCCAGCGCGGAGGCAGCGCCCATCTGGCCCTTGGGGATGGCCTGGATGCCGGCGCGGACGATCTCGCAGAAGTAGGCCGCCTCGAACATCACGAAGGCCACCAGGCACGAGGTGAAGGCGCCCACCGGGGTGTCCTCGCCGGTGATCCAGCGCAGGATGAAGGGCACCGCGAAGTAGAACCAGGTGATCACCAGCAGCAGTGGGATGGAGCGGAAGTAGTTGACGTAGGTGGCGGCGGCATTGGCCAGCAGGCGGTTGTGCGACAGCCGTGCGAGGGCCAGCAGGGTGCCCAGCACCACGCCGCCGAGCACGCCCAGCACCATCAGCTGCAAGGTCATCAGCATGCCGTTCCACAGGCCCGGCAGGGCCGGGACGATAGCGCTGAAATCCATTATTTGCCTCCCACGGCGATCAGGCCGGGCACCGCGACCTTCTTCTCGATCAGGCGCATCAGCAGCATCAGGCTCATGTTCAGGGTGAAGTAGATCAGCGTGGCCAGGGTGAAGGCCTCGAACAGGTTGGCGCTGAATTCGGCGGTCTGCTTGGTCTGCGCCAGCAGCTCCATGAGGCCGATCAGCGAGGCCACCGAGGAGTTCTTGAAGATGTTGAGGAACTCGCTGGTCAGCGGCGGGATGATGATGCGGAAGGCTTGCGGCAGCAGGACGTTGGCGTAGATCTGCGGCAGGCTGAAGCCCAGCGCGTAGCCGGCGGCCAGCTGGCCCTTGGGCAGCGCCTGGATGCCGGTGCGCACCTGCTCGCAGACGCGCGCGGCGGTGAACAGGCCGAGGCACACGACCACGCTGATAAAGGCCGAGGTGGCCGGGTTGAGGTCCTGCTTGAACCACATTTCCAGCGGCTCGGGCAGCAGGTCCGGTACCAGGAAGTACCAGAGGAACAGCTGCACCAGCAGCGGCACGTTGCGGAACAGCTCCACGTAGCAGGTGGCGAAGCCGCTGATCCAGCGGTTCGGCACGGTGCGCATCACGCCGAGCAGCGAGCCCAGCAGCAGGGCGATCAGCCAGCCGGCCAGGGCGATGGCGATGGTCCAGCCCAGGCCGGTGACGAACCAGTCCAGGTAGATCTCGTTGCCGATGCCGGTGGACTTGAAGAACACGCCCCAGTCCCAGTTGTAATTCATCTTGGCTACCCACGATCAGGGCGGACAGGAGCCGGGGCCGACACGGTCCCCCACCGCGGTTGGCGGTGGTGCTCCTGTCCTGATTTGCAGAGGTGAGGCGGCGCCGCTCTCGTGAAGTGGCGCCGTACCAACAGGCGGGTGGCTTTACTCCCTCTCCCGTAACGGGAGAGGGCTGGGGAGAGGGTGTGTTGCCGGCCCCCTCTCCCCCAGCCCCTCTCCCCTGAGGGGAGAGGGGAGCTAGTCCCCGCAGCCGCGCTTAGAGTTGCTCGGCGGCCTTGTCGGTCGGGTTGGCGACCAGCTTCTTCAGCTCGTCGCTCATCGGGAAGTTCAGGTTCAGGCCCTTGGGCGGGACCGGGTTGAGGAACCACTTGTCGTAGATGGCGTTGACTTCGCCGGACTTGAAGGTGGCGACCAGCGCCTCGTCGACCACTGCCTTGAACGCCGGGTCACCCTTGCGCACCATGCAGCCGTAGATCTCGTAGGACTGCGGGGTGCCGACCACGTGCCAGTCGGCCGGCTTCTTGGCCTTGGCCATTTCGCCGGCGAGCAGGGCGTCGTCCATCATGAAGGCCACGGCGCGGCCGGACTCCAGCATCAGGAAGGACTCGCCGTGGTCCTTGGCCGAGATGATGTTCATGCCCATCTGCTTCTCGGCGTTCATGGCCTTGAGCAGGCGCTCGGAGGTGGTGCCGGCGGTGGTCACCACGTTCTTGCCCTTGAGGTCGGGGAAGTCGGCGATGCCGGAGCTGGTCTTGGTCAGCAGGCGGGTGCCCACCTCGAAGATGCCCACGGAGAAGTCGACCTGCTGCTGGCGCTCGACGTTGTTGGTGGTGGAGCCGCACTCCAGGTCCACGGTGCCGTTCTGCACCAGCGGGATGCGGGTCTGCGAGGTCACCAGGTTGTAGCGCACCTTGAGGTCGGGCATGCCCAGCTTCTGCTTGATCGCCTCGACTGCCTTCAGCTGCAGGTCATGCGAGTAGCCTTCCGGCTGCTGCGGGTCGCTGCCGAAGTAGGAGAAGGGGATGGAGGAGTCGCGATGGCCGAGGACGATGGTGCCGCTGTCCTTGATCTTCTTCAGGGTGCCGGTCAGTTCCTCGGCCAGGGCCGGGGCGCTGCACAGGCTGGCGGCCAGGGCGAAACCGATGGCGCGGGAGAGAGTGCTCTTGGTCATGCTGATTCTCGCTGTTGTTGTTGTCGTGGGGTGGATGGGTGCGGACCATCCCTGCGAGGACCTAGAGCAGGTACTGTGCCAGGCGCTGTATTCCTGTTTAAATTATTGAAATTTAAGAATTAATTATTTTGTGGCGAGGGCTGCGTCAGCGCCACGCGTTCGGTGGGGCGAACGGCGGCGCGGCGGGCGTTCGGAATTCCGAATGGAGGTGCCCCGTCGATGGCGGGGCGGGGGATCAGCGGTTGCGCAGGAAGGCGTTGATGAACTCGCCTTGGTTGGGCGCGTCCTGCTCGGTGCTGAAGAGGATCCTGCCATCCTTCTCGCGCAGCTTCATGGCCTTGTCGAAGCGGCACTCAACGATCCTGAGGGCGGTGGCCTGCGCCTTGAAGCTGGCATCGCTCTCACACAGGCTGGCCAACTGGTTGACCACCTCGCCGCAATAGCCGGCGATGCTCAGGGCCTTCATTTTCTCGTCGTCGATGGCGTTCCACTCCACCTGGGTCTGCAGCGGTACGTCGCAGGCCTCGCTGGCTTCCTCATCGAGTTCCTTGAGCAGGCGTTTGTTGGTCTGCAGGTGCTTGGCGCGGTCGAAGCGGGCCAGCTTCTCCTGCAGGCCCTCGCTCTGCTGCTGTTCGTACAGGGCCAGCAGTTCGGCCGGCTTGGCCTTCTTGCTCAGCGCCTCGTCGAAGGTCAGCGGGAAGCCGGAGGTCTCCGGCAGGTACAGCTGGTAGCTCTCGCCATCCCAGCCCTGGCGCTTGAGCAGCATGTTGTAGCGGCCACCGTCGAGGGTGGTGCTGTAGTCGCGCTCCTGGTTGCCGCGTTCCTCGACCTCGGTGAGGAACACCACCGAGTCCAGCGGGTGGTTGAGGCCCTTGACCTGCAACAGCGCCTGCTGGCCGTCGGCGCTGGGTGCGAGCGTCACCATCACGCCCATGCCGGTATCGAACACCTGGGGATATTTCGCCAGTTCGAGGGCCTGGGCCTGGGTGGCCAGCAGCAGGGCAACGGCAAAAAGGGAGGGCTTATGCATGACAACGTCCTTGTCGAATGAAAGAGCCGCCAGCATAGCCAATGCCCGCGGCCCGGTCTGTGCGCCGGCTAGAACTCCAGCACCATGCGCCCCTCGATGCGCCCGGCGCGCAGGTCGCCGAAGATGGCGTTGATCTGCTCCAGGCGGCCGCGCTGGATAGTGGCCTGGACCTGGCCCTCGGCGGCGAAGTCCAGCGCCTCCTGCAGGTCGGCGCGGGTGCCGACAATCGAGCCGGTGATGTGGATGGCCTTGAGCACCACGTCGAAGATCGGCGTCGGGAAGTCGCCCGGCGGCAGCCCCACCAGCGCCACCGTGCCGCGCCGGCGCACCATGCTGATGGCCTGGCCGAAGGCGCGGGTGGATACCGCGGTAACCAGCACGCCGTGGGCCCCACCGATTTCCTCCTGCAGCACCGCAGCCGGGTCCTGGTCGCGCGCGTTCACCGTCAGGCTGGCGCCCAGGCGCCGCGCCAGGCGCAGCTTGGCATCGTCCACGTCGATCGCCGCCACGTGCAGGCCCATGGCGCGCGCATACTGGATCGCCACATGGCCCAGCCCGCCGATGCCGGAGATGGCCACCCACTGCCCGGGGCGGGCGCGGGTCTCCTTGAGGCCCTTGTACACCGTGACGCCGGCGCAGAGGATCGGCGCGATCTCGGCGAAGCCGACGCTTGGCGGCAGGATGCCGACATAGTTCGGGTCGGCCAGCACGTATTCGGCGTAGCCACCGTTGATCGAGTAGCCGGTGTTCTGCTGGCTCTCGCAGAGGGTCTCCCAGCCGGTCAGGCAGTGCTCGCAGCAGCCGCAGGCGCTGTACAGCCAGGGCACGCCGACCCGGTCGCCTTCCTTGACCCGCGTTACCCCGGCGCCGACCGCGGCCACATGGCCGACGCCCTCGTGGCCGGGGATGAACGGCAACGTCGGCTTCACCGGCCAGTCGCCGTCCGCCGCGTGCAGGTCGGTGTGGCAGACGCCGCTGGCGGCGATCTTCACCAGGATCTGCCCGGGGCCGGGCAGCGGCACGCGCACCTCTTCCAGGCGCAGGGGTTCGCCGAAGGCATGTACCACGGCGGCTTTCATCGTTCTGTCCATGACCGGCTCCTCGGGCGCGACGGAGTAAACAGTCTGGCCCTGCTGCGCCAGGGCGCATTGAGCTGGGACAAGAAAACCGCAGGAGCCGGGCGCGTGGATCAACCGCCGGACGGCGGCGCGGCGTGCTATTCGCCGAAGTGCGCGGCGCTGACCAGCGGGCAGACGATCAGCTGGTAGCAGAACTGGCTGCCTACCTGTGCCTCGATGCGTTCGTCGTGCACGGCAAGCGCGGGTTGCGGCGGGAGGTGGCCGGCGCAGCCGCCGAGGGTGGCGAGCAGGCAGGCGAAGGCGAGGGCGCGGCGCATCTTGAAATCCTTTTCAATCTGCCGGGATGGCGAAGGCGCGGATTCTACCCCAGCGCGGTGCGCCGGGTTGTGCGCCGGCCGTCGGTTCGCGGCGGCGCACGCCCGCGCGCTAGTCGCCTGGCAGGCCCAGCGGCAGGTCCAGCCAGCGCGCGAGCTGGCGGAACTGCGCGCGGCACTGGCGGATGATGGCTTCGGCCTGCTCCGGCTGCTCCCCGGCCAGCAGCAGTTGCAGGCGGTGGGCAAAGGCCAGCGCCACGCACAGGTCCGCCCACTGCTCGGCTTGCGCCTCTGGCGTGCCTGCGGCCGCGCGCAGCAGCAGGCCCTTGATCTGGTCGCGCTCGTGGCGGAACACCTGCGCTTCGAGCCGCTGCCCGAGCGCCGTGTCATGCAGCGCCTCGGCGCAGACCAGGCGCATGCTGCGGTTGTCCTGCGGGTCCCGCCACAGGGCAAACAGGCCTTCGAGCACCGCCTCGATCAGCTGCTCGGCCGGCAGGTCGGCCGGCAGGCCCTGGATCAGCCTGGCCATGCGCCCCGGTCCGCTGCGTTCGAGCAGCGCCAGCATGATCTCGCCCTTGCTGGCGAAGTGGTTGTAGAGCGATGGCGCGCGCATCTGCACCCGCGCCGCCAGCTCGCGCATGCTGGTGCGGCTGAAACCCTGCTCGGCAAAGGTCTGCAGCGCGGCGTCGAGGATACGGTCACGGGTGCTCATGGGGTCATCCTTGCCAAACTAACGCTTGTTAGTCTATTACTTGCCCGGGCATTCTCCAACTCCAGCGGGGCAGCGCCATGGATGTTGATCTGATCATTCGCCACGGCAGGGTTTTCGACGGCACGTCCGGGCCTTCGCGCGAGGCCGACGTGCTGATCGAGGGCGGCCGCGTACTGAAGATAGAGGCCAACAGCCCCGCCCGCGGTCGCCAGGAAATCGCCGCCAGTGGCCATTGGGTGATGCCCGGCGCGATCGACATCCACACCCACTACGACGCCGAGGTGGAAGTGGCGCCGGGGCTGCTGGAATCCCTGCAGCACGGAGTGACCAGCCTGATCTTCGGCAACTGCTCGCTGTCGCTGGCCCTGGGCAATGCCGAGGACATGATCGACCTGTTCGCGCGGGTGGAAAACCTCCCGCGCGCGACGCTGGCCAAGTGGCTGGACGGCAAGGTCGACTGGCACACGCCGGGGCAGTACTACGAGCACCTGGAGCGCCTGGCGCTGGGGCCGAACATCGCCACCCTGATGGGCCACTCCAACCTGCGCCTGGCGGTGCTCGGCAAGACGCGCAGCCTGAAGCCGACACGTCTGGACTGGGGCGAGAAGAATGCCCTGCGCAGCCTGGCCCACGAAGCGATGGAGGCCGGCTACCTCGGGCTGAGCATCGACATGCTGCAATGGCACCGCTGGAAAGGCTTCAAGTACAACGGCGCCTCGGCGCCCTCGCATTACGCGCGGATGAGCGAGTTCCGCCTGCTCGCCGACGTGCTGCGCCAGCATGACCGCGTGCTGCAGGCCACCCCCGATGCCGGGCGCCGCTACCTGGTGCCGCTGCTCGCGCTGCTCAGCCACGGCCTGGGGCGCAACCCGCTGCGCATGAGCATGCTGACCAGCCTGGACTTCACCAACAACCGCAGGTTGGGGCCGATGACCCGGCGCCTGGCCAGCGTGATCAACGACGGCCTGCACGGCAACCTGCGCTTCCAGTCGCTCTCGGTGCCGTTCGAGCTGTGGAGCGATGGTTGCAACACGCCGGTCTTCGAGGAAATGCAGGCCAGCGCCTGCCTGATGAACGCCGACAGCCCAGCCCAGCGCCAACTGCTCTACCGCGACAGAGACTGGCGCCGGCAGCTGCGCCGCGAATGGCTCAGCCGCTTCGGCGCCAGCTTCCACAAGGACCTGGCGCGCATGCAGATTGTCGGCTGCCCGGATGCCGCACTGGTCGGCCAGAGCTTTGCCGATGTCGCCCTGCGCCGTGGCCAGGCCGCCGTCGACACCTTCATCGACCTGATCAGCGAATACGACGAACACATTCGCTGGCACTCGGTGATCGCCAATGACCGCCCGGCTGAGATGCGCCGCTATCTGCAGCATCCCTACATCCAGCTCGGCTTCTCCGATGCCGGCGCGCACAACCGCAACCTGGCCTTCCAGAACTCGCACCTGTGGTTCCTGCGTGACTGCCTGCTGCACAGCGACGCGCTGCCCATCGAGAAAGCCGTCTGGCGCATCACCGGCGAACTGGCCGACTGGTTCGGGCTGGACGCCGGCTACCTGCAGGAGGGCCGGGTGGCCGACGTGCTGGTGCTCGACCCGCACGCGCTGAAGACCGACCTGAGCGGCCCCCAGGAAACCACCGACCCGCGTTTCGACGGCGCCATGCGCATGGTCACCCGCTCCGGTCGGGCCGTGCAGCAGGTGATCGTCGGCGGCCAGCGGGTACTCGACCAGGGCCGACCACACCCGGAATTCGAGCAGCGCCGTTTCGGTCGCCTGCTCCGCAGCACGCACAAGGGGCGTTGAATGATCGACTCACTGCAGCAGTGGAAAAAGCGCGGGCGCCTGCTCGACTGGCAGGGCCACCAGGTATTCGTGGTCGACAGCGCGGACCAGGACCCGGCCGCCGCCGACAAACCGGTCTTGCTGCTGGTGCATGGCTACCCCACCTCGACCTGGGACTTCAGCCATCAGTGGGCATCGCTCAGCGCACGCTTCCGGGTGCTCGGTGCCGACCTGCTCGGCCTGGGCTTCAGCAGCAAACCCAGGCCGCACCGCTACTGCATGGCCGAGCAGGCCGACCTGATGGAGTTCGTGCTGCAGCAGGCCGGTGTCGAGCACTGCCACGTGCTGGCCCACGACTACGGCGACACCGTCACCCAGGAGCTGCTGGCGCGCGACCTCGAACGCGAGCAACCACGTTACCGCTCGGTCGTGCTGCTCAACGGCGGGCTGTTCCCGGAGACCCATTTCGCCCGGCCCATGCAGAAACTCATGGCCGGCCCGCTCGGCCCGTTGCTCGCCCACCTCACCAGCCGCAGGAAACTGCTGGCTACCTTCAGCTCGGTGTTCGGCGCCCATACCCAGCCGGACGAGGCAACGCTGGAGGCGGTCTGGCAACTGGTCAACTACCACAACGGCCTGCACGTGCTGCCGCCATTGCTCGGCTACATCGCCGAGCGCCGGCAGTTTCGCGAACGCTGGGTGCGCGCCCTGCGCGAGGCACGCATGCCGCTGGCACTGGTCAACGGCAGCGCCGACCCGGTATCGGGCGCACACATGGTGGCGCGCTTCCGCGAAGTGGTCGGCACCCAACACTTCATCCGCGAACTACCGGGCATTGGCCACTACCCCCAGCTGGAAGCCCCACAAGCCGTACTCGATGCCTGCGAGGAGTTCTGGAGCGGGATTAGTGCGGGTTGAACCGGGCTAATGCCGGTCAGTTTGTCTTGAGGTTGTGGTGAGACGTGAGACTGTCGGAACAGGCGAGTCCTGCAGCGGAACAAGGCCGATAACAATCATGATCCTCGGGATCGTTTGAACGCTTGGTCCCCGCTGCGCGAACTACAGAATGGCCAGAGCACTGAGCTCGCGAAAGGCCGGATATACGCATGCAACCGCACCGACGACAGGAGCAGGGAAAAAGCTTTGCCCACTACTTGTGGGGAGAGTCCATATACGCATTGTTAGGTCACCAACTACTCACCTTGAATGACGCCATTACACGTGTAGAGGCAGTTACGAACTGTGCTTTCGACCTTCTCGAAGAACGCATCATCTAGCACAAGCTCCTGCGGGCCGCCGCTGTAGTACTGCAGCACAAACCCACCGTTATGCTCGTGCAGAAGCTTCCCATGCGCGAACGCATTGCGCCATTCCATGATTTTGTTGAGTCCGGCTTTAAGCTCGCTGATGGCTCCAGCTTCAAGCGCCCCGGTGCGTTCAAGCAGTCTTGTGAAAACGCGGCGCTTGGATGCGAAAGAAAAATCCGAAGCTCCCATGACTTCTTCAACGAAGAAGTCGCGCTGGATATTGGTGCCCGTGTTTTTTCCGAAGAGAAGCTTGCTCACTGCTTCAATCATTCGGTCTTCGAGCATTACTGTCACGGTAATTATTTCCGAGCCGTTCTTCTCGATGGCAGCAAGCTCATCAGCAGCCGATGAGCCTGAGGGGCTTGTCTTTGGGCTGCCGCCATCTAGATGAAAGCGGATTGCTAGCTCTTTCGGGAAGCGAAGTTCTTTCACTGGAGACCTAACGTTTGGTTAAGGGGCCGGCTTTAGCCGGTCCCGAGTGAGCGAAGCGAACGACTTGAACCATTAGTTAGAGGCATGGCGCTCACTAAGGCTGCTGTATATGGAATAGATAACGGCGTAAGAAAACTCAGATTTTGAAAGCCCATCTAGGTCGCTATTCTTGACTTTTTCTAGTGAGGATGGGCTGAGATTTTTCTCGGCTAGTTCCTTGGCAAAGCCAGCAAGCTTTAGCTCCTCTGCACTGCCAATTTCCGGAGTGACCATTAGGGGGATGCCTAGGAAAGTACGCATATAAAAGGATGGATACATTTCACGGGGCGTTTCTAGTTCCCCTTTGATGCCGAAGTAAAATTCGTTGCCCTTTGCATCTGCTAGCTCAATTGTTAGAGACCCGCCATCAGAAAGAGCAAGTGCATTTATTGATTTTAAGGGAAAAGCAAGAGAGGGAAGCGTGTGTGCATAGCTATATAGACCAGCCAAGCCAGCCAGGATCGCGATCAGCGGTAAGGTTAGCCACTTAAGTTTCACGCTTTGCCTCTAACGTTTGGTTAAGGGGCTGGCTTTAGCTAGTCCCGAGTGAGCGAAGCGAACGGCTTGAACCATTAGTTATGAGCCATTACTGATTTTATGTAATCGACTAGCTCTGCTTTTAATTTGAATATTTTTGCGAAAAATAGAGCATCTAACTCCTCTCCGTGCTCGGATAGAGTTGCCGATGTGTTGCACCCTCGATGCACTAGCAATTTGAGCGCTGGAAGTGAATCTCTGCTACAGGCTCTGAGGAAAGGTGTTTTCCCCATGTATCCTCTAATTTCAATATCTGCTCCTGCATCAAGAAGTATTTCAATGCAATTCAAGGATGCTTTCTCGTCATGGGTTACGGTGTCGATAAGAACGTGAAGTGGTGTATCTCCGCAGCCATTCAAGAAATTTGGATTTGCCCCGAGGGATAGGAAGTACTCAATTAGTTCTATTTGTTTGTTTCTGCATGCAGCTAGTAAGAGAGTATCTTCAAAATCATCTGTTTGGTCGATTGAGGCTAATGAAGCGCACAGTATTGCTATGTCCTCATGCGACATTTCTTTCAAATCTGTTTCGTAGCATGCGTATTTGGACATGAGTGGCTTATAACGTTTGGTTAAGGGGCCGGCTTTAGCCGGTCCCAGCGAGCGAAGTGAGCGATTTGAACCAATTGTTATGAGCCAATGACATAGAGTTCTTTAAATTTTTGCTCTATCGCTTTTCGAGTTTTCACGGCCTTGGTATTTACACTGATGCCGCGACCAATAACGTTATTAGGGTAGCCACGAAATTTATTGGCGACCGTACTCAGTAGCTTTACTCCGTGACCGGATTTTTCTTCATCAAGTGCGTGCTGCATAAATTCTCTCGTTACTCCAATAATCATGTCTGATAGCTGCATTAATGTGCTGTGAGGCATGCGTGTATAAGATATTGAGTCATTGAATTTGAGAGATTCTAGGCTTCCGGACATGTAGTCAATACCATCCTTGCTTTTTCCTTTTGAATACGCACAAGCATATTCAACATCGAAGGGCTTGGAGATGCTGCCGTCTGGCCAGTCCAATACAACATCAGCCCTGTCAGGATTGCACTCTTTTATATGTTGTGAAAATCGCATAAGGCCGTTGGAAAATACATGTCTTGAAAGGTCTGACTTAAGGTCGACTAATATTTTTCTGTCGCTACTGTAACCAAGAACTGCTGAAACAATAATAGTGAAGTCGATGTTTGATACAGCATCGAAAATTTCACGACGCAGATCAAACATCTGCGTCATCATTCTTGCGTGATCCGGAGCTATTCCTTGCTCTTCATATTTTGTTTTTAGATCTTTAAAATTCCACTTTATGGTAAGTCGTTTGTTGCCAAATTTACTTTTTGCATTCTCCACTGCCTCCCGTAGTGGTCTTTCGTTCTCATGGCTTACAGCGATTCCGCCCAGTAGGATCATGTTTGGGACTTTTAGATCCTTGATGGTTCTCATGTCAGAATCGTCTGCATACCACTTCATGCGATTTCCTTGATTGGCTCATAACTAGTGTTTATACGACATGCCTAGGGGTAGGCATGATGTCCGATACTGGGTGTTTGTGGTCATTGCTAGGCATTGCCATGCCTATATATAGGTATGGCGTACGGCACGAGTCAGGCAAGGCGTAACGAGGTGGCATGCGGTCTTCCTTTTCCGGCGGGGGCAGTGGCAGTCTGCGTCAGCCTCCGGGTAGCCCTCAAGCCCCTTGCGGGGGCGCCGGGTGACTGGCGGCGGACAAACGGTCACGCCATAGGCGCGACTGCCGTGGCTTTTCGGTATACTGCCCCGCCTCCGGGCCACCCTGGTCCGAACCCTCACATGACAAGCCACGCCGAATGCGTGGCTTGTTGGTTTTTGTCGCGCCGACAGGCGCCCGAGCTAGAGGCAAAACGATGAGCGCACTGGTTGGCGTGATCATGGGCTCCAAGTCCGATTGGAGCACCCTCAGTCACACCGCAGAGATGCTGGAGAAGCTGGGCATTCCCTACGAGGTGCAGGTGGTGTCCGCCCACCGTACCCCGGACCTGCTGTTCCAGTACGCCGAACAGGCCGAGGGCCGTGGCATCCAGGTGATCATCGCCGGTGCCGGTGGCGCTGCCCACCTGCCGGGCATGTGTGCCGCCAAGACGCACCTGCCGGTGCTTGGTGTGCCGGTGCAGTCGGCCGTGCTCTCCGGCGTCGACTCGCTGCTGTCTATCGTGCAGATGCCGGCCGGTATTCCGGTTGCCACCCTGGCTATCGGCAAGGCCGGTGCGATCAATGCCGCCCTGCTGGCCGCCAGCATCCTTGGCCACCAGCACCCGCAGTTCCACGAGCGTCTGAAGCAGTTCCGCGACGAGCAGACCCAGACCGTGCTGGACAACCCGGACCCGCGTTCCTGATCGAGGCCCTATAGATGAAGATCGGCGTAATCGGTGGCGGCCAGTTGGGCCGCATGATGGCCCTGGCGGGCACCCCGCTGGGCATGCAGTTCGCGTTTCTCGACCCGGCGCCGGATGCCTGCGCCCAGGCGCTCGGCGAGCATATCCGCGCCGACTACGGCGACCAGGAGCACCTGCGTCAGCTGGCCGACGAAGTCGATCTGGTGACCTTCGAGTTCGAGAGCGTGCCGGCCGAGACCGTGGCGTTCCTCTCGCAGTTCGTGCCGGTGTACCCGAGCGCCGAGGCGCTGCGCATCGCCCGTGACCGCTGGTTCGAGAAGTCGATGTTCAAGGACCTCGGTATCCCGACCCCCGATTTCGCCGACATCCAGTCGCAGGCCGACCTCGACGCTGCCGTCGCCGCCATCGGCCTGCCGGCCGTGCTGAAGACCCGCACCCTGGGTTACGACGGCAAGGGCCAGAAGGTGCTGCGTCAGGCGCAGGATGTGGTCGGTGCGTTCGCCGAACTGGGCAGCGTGCCGTGCATCCTTGAAGGCTTCGTGCCGTTCACTGGCGAAGTGTCGCTGGTGGCCGTGCGTGCCCGCGACGGCGAGACGCGCTTCTATCCGCTGGTGCACAACCGCCACGACAGCGGCGTGCTGGCCCTGTCCATCGCCAGTACCGAGCACCCGCTGCAGGCGCTGGCCGAGGACTATGTCGGCCGCGTGCTGACCAAGCTGGACTACGTCGGCGTGCTGGCCTTCGAGTTCTTCGAGGTCGACGGCGGCCTCAAGGCCAACGAGATCGCCCCGCGCGTGCACAACTCCGGGCACTGGACCATCGAAGGCGCCGAGTGCAGCCAGTTCGAGAACCACCTGCGCGCCGTCGCCGGCCTGCCGCTGGGCTCGACCGCCAAGGTGGGCGAGAGCGCCATGCTCAACTTCCTCGGCAGCGTGCCGGACGTGGCCAAGGTGACGGCCATTGCCGATTGCCACCTGCACCACTACGGCAAGGCCTTCAAGGCCGGGCGCAAGGTCGGCCACGCCACCCTGCGCTGCGCCGACATGGCCAGCCTGAAGGCGCGTATCGCCGAGGTCGAGGCGCTGATCCAGGGTTGAACCCCGCTGCCGTGCTTCGGTCACAACAAGGCGCGCCCCCGGGTGCGCCTTGTTCGTTTCCGCCCTCGCAAAAGGAGCCTGGCATGAGCATCATCGGCACTCTCTTCATCGGTCTGATCGTCGGCCTGGTCGCGCGCTTCATCAAACCGGGCAATGACGGCATGGGCTGGATCATGACCATCGTGCTCGGCATCTGCGGCTCGATCGCCGCCACCTACGGCGGCCAGGCCCTGGGCATCTACCAGGCCGGGCAGGCGGCCTGCTTCATCGGCGCGGTGGTCGGCGCAGTGGTACTGTTGCTGCTGTACGGTGCCCTGAAGAAGGGCTGAAACCCACGGCGGCGCTTCGCGCGCCGCCCTGCAATGGAGTCATCATGCGTCGTCTGTTCCTCTTCGCCCTGCTGCTGTGCAGTACGCTGGTTCACGCCGAACCCACCGAGCTGGACTGGCTGGAGTTGATGCCGAAGGAGGACCAGCTGGCCCTGGAGGCGATGCCGGAGATCATCCATGACAGCCCGGAGGCGGCCGGCTCGTTCGGCCAGCAGGGTGGGCTCAAGCAGGAGCTGGGGCTGCCGGCGGTGATGTACTCGAAGAAGACGGTGGCGCGCCTGGATGGCAAGCGCATTCGTCTCGGCGGCTACCCGGTGCCGCTGGAAAGCGACGCCGAGGGCCGCACCACGCTGCTGTTCCTGGTGCCTTACCCGGGCGCCTGCATCCACGTGCCGCCGCCCCCGCCGAACCAGATCGTGCTGGTGCGCTACCCCAAGGGCATTGCCTTGAACGATATCTATGAACCGCTGTGGGTTGACGGCACCTTGCACATCGAGACGGTCAACAACGACCTCGCCGATGCTGCCTATGCCCTGGATGCCCGCTCCGTGCGGCTGGTGGAGGAGGGCGACCTCTGATCCCTTGTCCCTCTGCCAGCTGGGCGGGCGAGGGCGCTCAGGCGTATTGCGCAGTAGGGCGGGTGTAACCCGCGGCAGATAACGCGGGTTTCACCCGCTCTACTCGCTCCACAGGCTCAGACCCAGGCGGTGGTGCTCGCCGGGGGCCAGGGTCACGCAGTCGTCCCAGACATTCGCCGTCTCGATGCACAGCATGCGCTGCCAGGCGTCGGCGGCGAAGGCGGACAGGCGCTGGGCCTTGTCGATCCAGGGGTTCCACAGGATGGCCGAGCGCGAGCCGCGGGTTTCCAGCAGCAGCTCGCGGCGCCAGCCGGCGTCGTGCAGGTGCAGGCGCGGCGGCACATCCAGGTAGATACGGTCGGTCTCGCCGGCGAAGCTCAGTTCGCCCTGTTGGCGTTTTTCCTGCCAGTCCTCCAGCGTTTCGATGTAGCGGCAGCCGTCCAGACCGCGCACGGCCACCTGGCGGATATCGCTGACGGCGAAGTAGCTGTGCAAGGCCTGGCTCAGCGCCAGCGGCGCCGGGCCGAGGTTGTGGCTGCTCAGGTCGAGGTGCAGGCGTTCGTCGAGGCGGATGTCCAGCTCGACGCGGGCCGCATGCGGCCAGTCGGCCAGCGGCTGCTGGCGGCTGTCGAAGGTGAAGCGCAGGTGCACGGCCTCGCCTTCGCTGTCGATGCCCTGCAGTTGCCAGTCCAGCGCGCGCACGCCGCCGTGGAAGGGCGCGGCGCCCAGGTTGTCGTGCTGCGCCTGCAGCGCCAGCGGGTTGCGGCCGAGGTCGCCGAACCAGGGCCAGCACACCGGCACCCCGCCACGCACCGACTGGTGGCGCTGGTAGGCCGCCTGCTCGCTGAGCCAGATCAGCGGCGGCTGCTCGCCGCGCTGGTAACTCAGTAGCTGGGCGCCCTGCTGCGCCACCAGCAGCTCTGCATCGCCCAGGCGCACGCGCCAGCAGGTCAGCTCGCCCAGTTCGATGCGTTCAATCTGTGCCTGGCTCATGCCTTGTCTCCCGAAAGTCCCGGTGTATTTGATGCCAGTTGGCGGGAAAGGCCAAGGGTTGAGCATTCGTCTTGTGGGAGGGCGTTGCCTGCCTGGCCCTCACCCCCGGCCCCTCTCCCGGGGGAGAGGGGAGGCCAGCGCATGGCTGGCGGGATGTTCGCGGAGTACGCCCTCTCCCTCTGGGAGAGGGCTGGGGTGAGGGAAAGCGGGCGCCAGCTCAGCCGCGGCGCGGCGGCACCGGGCGGGTGCGGCCGCTGCCGTCGATGGCGACGAACACGAACACCGCCTCGGTGACCTTGCGCCATTCGCTGGACAGTGGGTCGTCGCTCCACACCTCGACCAGCATCTGGATCGAGCTGCGGCCGATCTCCAGCGCCTGGGTATAGAAGGACAGCTGCGCGCCCACGGCTACCGGGACCAGGAAGGCCATGCGGTCGATGGCCACGGTGGCGACCCGGCCGCCGGCCACCTTGCTGGCCATGGCGGTGCCGGCCAGGTCCATCTGCGAGACCAGCCAGCCGCCGTAGATGTCGCCAAAACCGTTGGTTTCACGCGGCAATGCGGTGATCTGCAAGGCGAGGTCGCCCTGGGGAATGGGGTCTTCCTGTTCGAGTTCGATCATGCTGCTGGGGCCCGAAGTGGGTTCTTGTCATTGGCTGGCCGCGCGGGCCGTGCGCAGTATATAGAGGCGAGCGTCAAAGAACGACCGCAGGGTTCCGCTTTCCGCCAGAAAACTGTGGCAAGGCAGCATGATTTGCTATGGTGCGGCGCAGCCTTGCCATTCCAATAATGAAGCCTTCCTATGTCCGCCGAGCATGCCCCCACCGCGCCCGTGGCGCGCCTGCTGAACCGCAGCGACTACAAGACCCTCTCGCTCTCCGCCCTGGGCGGCGCGCTGGAGTTCTACGACTTCATCATCTTCGTGTTCTTCACCGCCGTGCTGAGCAAGCTGTTCTTCCCGGCCGACATGCCGGAATGGCTGCGCCAGCTGCAGACCTTCGGCATCTTCGCCGCCGGCTACCTGGCGCGGCCGCTGGGTGGCATCGTCCTGGCGCACTTCGGCGACCTGCTCGGGCGCAAGCGCATGTTCACCCTGAGCATCTTCCTGATGGCGGTGCCGACCCTGCTCATGGGCCTGCTGCCAACCTACGCGCAGATCGGCATCTGGGCGCCGCTGGCGCTGCTGGCCCTGCGCGTGATGCAGGGCGCGGCCATTGGCGGCGAAGTGCCGGGCGCCTGGGTGTTCGTTGCCGAACACGTGCCGGCGCGGCGCATCGGCCTGGCCTGCAGCACCCTGACCGCCGGCCTGACCGCCGGCATCCTGCTCGGCTCGCTGGCCGCCAGTGCGATCAACCGCCTGTTCACCCCGGAGGAGATCGCCGCCTACGCCTGGCGGATTCCCTTCCTGGTCGGCGGCCTGTTCGGCCTGATGGCCATGTACCTGCGTCGCTGGCTGCACGAAACGCCGGTGTTCGCCGAGCTACAGCAGCGCCAGTCGCTGGCCGCCGAACTGCCGCTCAAGGCGGTGGTGCGCGAGCATCGTCCGGCCATCCTGCTGTCCATGCTGCTGACCTGGGTGCTGTCGGCCGGCATCGTCGTGGTGATCCTGATGACCCCGACCCTGCTGCAGAGCCAGTACGGTTTCACCCCGGCCGACACCCTGGCGGCCAACGGCGTGGCCATCGTCTGCCTCAGCGTTGGCTGCGTGCTGGCCGGCCTGGCGGCCGACCGCTTCGGCCCGGGGCCGACCTTTCTGGTCGGAGGCCTGCTGCTGCTCGGCAGCTCCTCGCTGTTCTACTCGCAGATCAAGGCCAGTCCCGAGCTGCTGATGCCGCTCTACGCCCTGGCCGGCCTGTGCGTGGGCATGATCGGCGCCATCCCCATGGTGATGGTCAAGGCCTTCCCGGCGGTGGTGCGTTTTTCCGGTCTGTCGTTCTCCTACAACCTGGCCTATGCGGTGTTCGGTGGCCTGACGCCGGTCCTGGTGAGCCTGCTGCTGAAGTGGAACCCGCTGGGGCCGGCTTATTACGTTGGCGCGCTGTGCCTGCTGTTCATGCTGATCGGCGCGCTGCTGTGGCGCCGCGAGAGCCGCCCGGTAGCGCTGGCCTGACCTCGGCCGCGCTGTTCGAGAAGGCCCGTTCGCGGGCCTTCATCTTTTTAGTGCGCTTTAATCTGATTGTCACAATCCAGTCATAGAGTCTTCATGCGGCCTACAGATACTTGGGCCCGTTCCATCACAACCCCTTCCTGCTAGGAGCAAGGCATGAAACTCAAGCGTTTGATGGCGGCCCTGACCTTCGCCGCTGCCGGCGTAGGCGCTGCATCCGCGTTCGCCGCCGTCGACCCGGCCATCCCGGGCTATGAAAAGACTTCCGGTGTATCGGGCAACCTGTCCAGCGTCGGTTCCGACTCCCTGGCCAACCTGATGACTCTGTGGGCCGAGGAGTACAAGAAGAACTACCCGAACGTGAACATCCAGATCCAGGCCGCCGGTTCTTCCACCGCGCCGCCCGCTCTGACCGAGGGCACCGGCAACCTGGGCCCGATGTCTCGCGCCATGAAGGACAACGAACTGCAGGCCTTCGAGGCGAAGTTCGGCTACAAGCCGACCGCCGTGCCGGTGGCCATCGACGCCCTGGCCGTGTTCGTGCACAAGGACAACCCGATCAAGCAGCTGACCATGCAGCAGGTTGATGGCATCTTCTCCGCCACCAAGCTGTGCGGCGGCAGCGACATCAGCAAGTGGGGTGATCTGGGTCTGACCGGCGAGTGGGCTGACAAGCCGATCCAGCTGTTCGGTCGTAACTCGGTATCCGGCACTTACGGCTACTTCAAAGAAGAAGGCCTGTGCAAAGGTGACTTCAAGGCCAACGTCAACGAGCAGCCGGGTTCGGCCTCCGTGGTCCAGTCCATCTCCAGCACCGTCAACGCGATTGGTTACTCGGGTATCGGCTACCGCACCGCCAGCGTCCGCGCCGTTCCCCTGGTGAACAAGAAGGGTGAAATCGAGGAAGCCAACGAGACCAACGCCCTGTCCGGCAAGTACCCGCTGGCCCGCTTCTTCTACGTTTACGTGAACAAGGCGCCGAACAAGCCGCTGAGCCCGCTGGAGGCCGAATTCATCAAACTCGTGCTGTCCCAGCAGGGCCAGCAGGTGGTGGTGAAGGATGGCTACATCCCGCTGCCGCTGAAAGTGATCGAGAAGACCAAGAAGGAACTGGGTCTGTAATCAGCCCCGGAGGCGCGTCGGGCCCCATCCCCGGCGCGTCCAAGGCACGCCCGCTACTCTTTTGAGTCGCGGGCGTAGTCGCGTCACCGCTCTGTAATCTTTCTGTCATACAACGCGGATAGATTGACGTACCTCACATTGAGCGGGCTGTGTCCGCCGCGCCCGAGAACTCCTCATGAATGACTTGGCCAATAACCGCATGAGTGCTTCCAACAGCCACCGGATCGATTTCGATACCCCCGTCCTGCAACGCAAGCGGCGCATCCGCGCCCTCAAAGACCGCATGGCGCGCTGGTACGTGTCCATTGGCGGTTTGGCGGTGCTGGCATGCATCACTCTGATTTTCTTCTACCTCGCCTATGTGGTGGCACCGCTTTTCGGCGGGGCTGACCTGGAGGCCCGCGAGCCGCAGCAGCCGGCCTGGCTGGCTGGCCAGGGCGAGGCTTTGCTGCTGGCCGTGGAAGAGCAGAACAAGGTCGCCATGCGCCTGTCACGCAGCGGCAAGGTGCAGTTCTTCGGCCTCAAGGATGGCGTGGCCATGAACGACTACCAGCTGGCCCTGCCGGCGGGTGCCAGCATCGTTTCGGTGGTGGAGGACCAACCTGGCAGCCACCGTATAGCGCTCGGCCTGTCCAACGGCCAGGTGCTGGTGTTCAAGCACGTCTACAAGGTGACCTACCCGAACAACGTCAAGACCATCACGCCGCAGCTGGAGTACCCCTTCGGCGAAGCGCCGATCACGCTCGACCCGCAGGGGCGTCCGCTGGAGCATGTCGCCATCAGCGAGAACGGCGACAGCCTGATGCTGAGTAGCTCGGTCGGTGCCGAGCTGCAACTGCTGAACATCAGCCGTGAAGAGAACATGATGACCGGCGAGGTCACCCTCGACGAGACCCGCATCGACCTGCCGCAGATCGCCGAGCCGATCAAGGCCATGATCATCGACCCGCGTCAGCAGTGGCTGTTCGTGATCAACGGCAAGGCCACCGCCGATGTCTTCGACCTGCGCAGCAAGACCCTCAATGGTCGCTACACCCTGCTCCAGGGCGACGCCGAAGTCAGCACGGTGAATCCGCTGCTGGCGGGTATCTCGCTGATGGTCGGTGACAGCAAGGGCGGTATCGGCCAGTGGTTCATGGTTCGTGATGCCGATGGCAAATCCGTGCTCACCCACATTCGTGGCTTCCAGCTGGGCGACGCGCCCATCACCCAGATCATTCCCGAGGAGCGCCGCAAGGGCTTCGTGGCCCTGGACAGCGAAGGGCGCCTGGGCATCTTCCACAGCACCGCGCATCGCACCCTGCTGACCGAGCAGGTCGTCGAAGGCGGCGCCATCGGCGCCCTGTCGCCGCGCGCCAATCGCCTGCTGCTGGAGTCCAAGGCCGGTCTGCAGCGCTTCTACATCGACAACCCACATCCGGAGATTTCCTGGAGCTCGCTGTGGGGCAAGGTGTGGTACGAGAGCTACGACGAGCCCAAGCACATCTGGCAGTCCACTTCTGCCAACAGCGACTTCGAGCCCAAGATGAGCCTCGCGCCGCTGACCTTCGGTACCCTCAAGGCGGCCTTCTACGCCATGCTGCTGGCCGCACCGCTGGCCATCTGCGCGGCCATCTACACCGCCTACTTCATGGCCCCGGCCATGCGCCGCAAGGTCAAGCCGGTGATCGAGCTGATGGAGGCGCTGCCGACGGTGATCCTCGGCTTCTTCGCCGGCCTGTTCCTGGCGCCCTATGTCGAGGGCCATCTGCCGGGCATCTTCAGCCTGTTGCTGCTCACGCCAGTGGGTGTGCTGCTCGCCGCCTACGCCTGGAGCCGCCTGCCGGAGCGCATTCGTCTGGTGATTCCGGAAGGCTGGGAAGCGGCGTTGCTGATCCCGGTGATCCTGTTGGTGGGCGCCGGTTCGCTGGGCATGAGCGGCCATCTGGAGAACTGGTTCTTCGGCGGTGACATGCGCCTGTGGATCAGCAACGATCTGGGTATCACCTTCGACCAGCGCAACGCCCTGGTGGTGGGCCTGGCCATGGGCTTCGCGGTGATCCCGCTCGTCTTCTCGATTGCCGAGGACGCCGTGTTCAGCGTGCCCAAGAGCCTGACCTTCGGCTCTCTGGCACTGGGCGCCACGCCCTGGCAGACCCTGACCCGCGTGGTGATCCTCACCGCCAGCCCGGGCATCTTCTCGGCGCTGATGATCGGCATGGGTCGTGCCGTCGGCGAAACCATGATCGTGCTGATGGCCACCGGCAACACGCCGATCATGGACATGAACATCTTCCAGGGTCTGCGCACGCTGGCCGCCAACGTGGCGGTGGAGATGCCGGAATCCGAGGTGGGCAGCAGCCACTACCGCGTGCTGTTCCTCTCCGCGCTGGTGCTGCTGAGCTTCACCTTCGTGATGAATACCCTGGCGGAGCTGATCCGCAACCGCCTGCGCAAGAAATACGCGTCGCTCTGAGAACTGGGAGTAGTCCGTGAAACGCAAAGAGCAAAATTTCAAGTCCTGGTTCAAGAGCGGTGCGCCCTGGGTATGGATGACCGCCGGTGGTGTGGCCATCGCCGTGATCATGACCATCGGCCTGCTCGCCGTGATTGCCGTGCGTGGCCTCGGCCACTTCTGGCCGGCCGACGTGGTCGTGGCCAACTACCAGGTGCCCGGCGAAGCCGTCCGCGTGATGGCTGGCGAGCGGGTACAGGAAGAGGAGGTGCCGCGTGCACGCCTGGCCGCCGCTGGCCTGCCGGTGGATGTGCAGGGCGGCGAGTTCATGACTCGCGAGCTGTACAAGGTCGGTAACCGTGAGGTTTATGGCGCCGACTTCAGCTGGGTGGTGGCCGAGTGGCTGAGCGAGTCGGGCACCCCGCAGGATATTGTGGTGCTCGAGCGCCGCGAGTGGGGCAACTTCTATGGCTACCTGCTGAACGTCAAGCAGGACGGTCAGCTGGTAGCCGAGGGAGACGCCGCCTGGGGTGAACTGCAGGCCCGTATCGCCCGCGTCGACGAGCTGCATGCGCAGCTGGTGCGGCTGGAGAAGAAAGAGATCGGTCGCATCAACCACGGTCTGGAGCGCCTGCGCCTGGAAGGCCGTGGGCTGGAGCTCGAGGGTCGCCTGGATGCGGCTGCACAGGCCGATCTCGATGCCCGTCGTGCCGAGCTTGACGCTCAGTACAAGGGGCTCGAGTCCGAGCTGGCCGACCTCAATCAGCAACTGGCGCGCGACAGCGTGACGGTGAAGACCGTTGAGGGGCGCGAGCAGGAGATTACGCTGAGCAAGGTGGTACGTGCCTACCAGCCGAACGCGATGGGCGTGGGTGCCAAGATTGGCTTCTACTTCGCCAAGCTGTGGGAGTTCCTCAGCGACGAGCCGCGTGAAGCCAACACCGAGGGCGGTATTTTCCCGGCCATCTTCGGCACCGTGATGATGACCCTGATCATGGCCGTTATGGTGACTCCGTTCGGCGTGCTGGCGGCGATCTATCTGCGTGAGTACGCCAAGCAGGGCACCCTGACCCGTATCATCCGTATCGCCGTGAACAACCTGGCCGGGGTGCCGGCCATCGTCTACGGCGTGTTCGGCCTCGGCTTCTTCGTCTATGTGCTGGGTGGCTCGATCGACCGGCTGTTCTTCCCCGAGTCCGCGCCGGCGCCTACCTTCGGTACCCCGGGCCTGCTGTGGGCTTCGCTGACCCTGGCGATCCTCGCCGTACCGGTGGTGATCGTCGCTACCGAGGAAGGTCTGGCGCGTATCCCGCGTGCTCTTCGCGAGGGTTCCCTGGCGCTCGGCGCGACCAAGGCCGAGACTCTGTGGAAGGTGGTACTGCCGATGGCCAGCCCGGCCATGATGACCGGCCTGATCCTCGCCGTGGCCCGTGCCGCCGGTGAAGTGGCGCCGCTGATGCTGGTCGGCGTGGTCAAGCTGGCCCCGGCGCTGCCGGTGAGCGGCAACTACCCGTACCTGCACCTGGACCAGAAGATCATGCACCTGGGCTTCCACATCTACGATGTCGGCTTCCAGAGCCCCAACGTCGAAGCCGCCCGCCCGCTGGTTTACGCCACCGCGTTCCTGCTGGTGCTGGTCATCGCACTGCTCAACCTGAGCGCTGTCTTCATCCGCAACCACCTGCGCGAGAAGTACAAGGCGCTGGATCATTGATTAACTGCGCCGCCGCAGCGTCGGCTGCGGCGGCCTGAACGATTTGTTAGCGTAGGGAGCCTCCCATGCAGCACGAAGTACAGACCCACGGTATCGACATGGCCGCCCTTGGCCGCGAGAAGCAAAGCCTCAACCTGGCCGAGGAGAAGGTCGCCCTGGAAGTACCGGGCCTGAACCTGTTCTACGGCGACAAGCAGGCGCTGTTCGATGTGTCGATGAACATTCCCAAGCAGCGCGTCACGGCGTTCATCGGCCCGTCCGGTTGCGGCAAGTCGACCCTGCTGCGCACCTTCAACCGCATGAACGACCTGGTTGACGGTTGCCGCGTGGATGGCCAGATCCTGCTCGACGGCCAGGACATTTATCAGAAGGGCGTGGATGTTGCCGAGCTGCGCCGCCGCGTCGGCATGGTGTTCCAGAAGCCCAACCCGTTCCCCAAGAGCATCTATGAGAACGTGGTGTACGGCCTGCGCATCCAGGGCGTGAACCAGAAGCGCGTGCTCGACGAGACCGTCGAGTGGGCGCTGAAGAGCGCCGCCCTGTGGGACGAGGTGAAGGATCGTCTGCACGAGTCCGCCCTTGGCCTGTCCGGCGGCCAGCAGCAGCGTCTGGTGATTGCCCGTACCGTGGCGGTGCAGCCGGAAGTGCTGTTGCTCGACGAACCCTGCTCGGCGCTGGACCCGATCTCCACCCTCAAGGTCGAAGAGCTGATCTACGAGCTGAAGAGCAAGTACACCATCGTCATCGTCACCCATAACATGCAGCAGGCCGCGCGGGTTTCCGACTACACCGCGTTCATGTACATGGGCAAGCTGATCGAGTTCGGCGACACCGATACCCTGTTCACCAACCCGGCGAAAAAACAAACCGAAGATTACATCACCGGCCGTTACGGTTAATGCAGGACAGTCCCCTCTCCCCTTGGGAGAGGGTTAGGGTGAGGGTGCTTCAGGCCAGGCCGGGCTTCCTCATCCGAACGCGGCCCGCCCCCTCCTCCGGTGAGAGAGGGGAGACAGAAGCACTGCCAAGGACTTCAAGATGATCAACAAAGACAGCCTCACCCATCACATCTCTCAGCAGTTCAACGCCGAGCTGGAGGAAGTGCGCAGCCACCTCCTGGCGATGGGCGGTCTGGTCGAGAAGCAGGTCAACGACGCGGTCACCGCGCTGATCGAGGCCGACTCCGGCCTGGCTCAGCAGGTGCGCGAGATCGATGACCAGATCAACCAGATGGAAACCAATATCGACGAGGAGTGCATGCGCATCCTCGCCCGCCGCCAGCCGGCCGCTTCCGACCTGCGCCTGATTATCAGCATCTCCAAGTCGGTGATCGACCTGGAACGCATCGGTGACGAAGCCTCGAAGATCGCCAAGCGCGCCATCGAGCTGAGCGAGAACGGCGAAGCGCCGCGTGGCTATGTCGAGGTGCGCCATATCGGCGACCAGGTGCGCAAGATGGTGCAGGAGGCGCTGGACGCCTTCGCCCGTTTCGATGCTGACCTGGCGCTGTCGGTGGCGCAGTACGACAAGACCGTCGACCGCGAGTACAAGACCGCCCTGCGCGAGCTGGTCACCTACATGATGGAAGACCCGCGCGCCATCGGCCGTGTGCTGTCGATCATCTGGGTACTGCGTTCGCTGGAGCGCATCGGCGACCACGCGCGCAACATCGCCGAGCTGGTTATCTACCTGGTGCGCGGCACCGATGTCCGTCACATGGGCCTGGCGCGCATGCAGGAAGAAGTGAAGGGCGGCAAGGCCGAGTAAAACAGGCCAACCGCATGACCCGGTTCATGCGGTTGGCCTTGGGCCAGTATCCGCGGCTATGCTTGTCGACATCGTTGTCGGGAGTGGTCGATGAGCAAAGTCAGTGTGCTGGTGGTGGACGACGCCACCTTTATTCGCGATCTGGTGAAGAAGGGCCTGCGCGATCATTTCCCCGGCGTCCAGATCGAGGAAGCGGTCAATGGACGCAAAGCCCAGCAGATGCTCGCCCGCCAGCCGGCCGACCTGATCCTGTGCGACTGGGAAATGCCGGAGATGTCCGGCCTTGAGTTGCTCACCTGGTGCCGTGAGCAGGAGAGCCTCAAGGTCGTTCCTTTCATCATGGTGACCAGTCGCGGTGATAAAGAGAACGTGGTTCAGGCCATCCAGGCCGGTGTGTCCGATTACATCGGCAAACCTTTTTCCAACGACCAGCTGGTGACCAAGGTCAAGAAGGCGCTGCATCGCGCTGGCAAACTGCAGGCGTTGATGGCGAGCGCGCCACCGAAGATGCTCAGCTCAGGGGCCCTGGCCAACGACTCGCTGGCGGCGCTGACCGGCGGCAAGGCTGAGGTGGTCAAGCCTGCTGCCAAAGTCACTCCCGCAGCGGTGGCAGCCTCTGTGTCAGCGCCGACAGCGGCAAAACCCTCGGCCAACAACGGTGGACGCGGGCAGGGTCAGTTGCGCCTGCCCGGCGGTAGCATGGCCTGCGTGATCAAGGCGCTGAGCCTCAAGGAGGCCCTGCTGGTGGTCAAACGCGCCGAGTTGCTGCCGCAGGTGCTGGAGAGTGCGGTGCTCGACCTGGAGCAGGGCGAGGCCGCCGAAACCGCGCGTCTCAATGGGTACCTGCACGCGGTGGCGGCGCTGGAGCCCAAGCCCGACAGCGAGTGGCTGCAGCTGACCTTCAAGTTCGTCGACAAGGATCCGCAGAAGCTCGACTACCTGTCGCGCCTGATCGCCCGCGGCACTGCGCAGAAGCATTTCGTTCCGGGTGCATAGTTCGCTCCAGGGCCTCGCGCATGGCAGTGGTGCTCACAGGCGGCGTTGTGCATCGCGGCTTGCAGGTTGTTTACACCCTGGCGCAGGCGCTGGCGGCACCCTCGGGGCTGCTGTGTCGCGCCTTTCGTCGGATACCGCGGACTTTCCCCAGCCACACCTGCCGATTGCCGCACAGCGCGCGCCAGCGAGGCTCGCGAGCCGCTTTCGGCGCTGCTAGTCTTGCCAGTCCCGGATACCAATAACCATTAGATCCGCGAACTTATGCTAGGGCGTTCATTCATTTTCTGTGCATTGCTGCTGGCCGCCGGCCAAGCCAGTGCGCTGACCATCTACAAATATGTCGACCAGCACGGCACGGTGACCTATAGCGACAAGGCCGTGCCCGGTGCCCAGGTGTTCGTGTTCCGCGACCGCATGGTGGAGAAGCTCGACAATCTGGTGAAGCTGGAGACCAAGAAGCACGACGCCGGCGAGACGCTGGTGCTACGCAATGATCTCTATGCGCCGGTGGAAGTCGAGCTGCGCCTGGAGCGCTTGGTCAACGTTGCCGGTGCCCCGGACGAGCCGATCCGCTGGGTGTTGCCGCCGCGCAGCCACATCCGCCTGACCACCCTGGCGCCGCTGGAAGCGGGCAAGCCGATGAGCTACAAGCCCAGATTGCGCTACGCCATGGGCGATCCGCGCCTGCAGCCGCAGTTGTTCCGCTACCCGCTGCCTTGGCTGGGCGGCCCGTTCCGGCTGACCCAGGGTGCAAACGGCAAGTACAGCCACTTCACCCCAAAGGGCCGCTATGCGATGGACATCGCCATGCCCGAAGGTACGCCCATCGTCGCCTCGCGCGGTGGCATGGTGGTGAAGACCGAGAATCACCAGAGCGGGCGCGGTAACAATCCCTCCGGCAACTACGTGCGTATCCTCCACGATGACGGCACCATGGGCGTCTACCTGCACCTGATGCGCGGCTCGGTGGCGGTACGCGAAGGCCAGCGCGTGGAGGCCGGCATGCAGATCGGCCGTTCCGGCAACACCGGCAACAGCACCGGCCCGCACCTGCACTTCGTGGTTCAGCGCAACGTCGGCCTGGCGCTGGAGTCCATTCCCTTCAACTTCGCCCAGCCGGTCGACAGCCTGCCCAACTTCGCCGTGGGTGGCGAGTAGCCCAGCCGGTCGTCGCCCCGGCGTCTGGCCCGGGCGATCTGGTCTTATGGTGACGGGACCGTCTTCCCGTCACCGCACGAGGCCAGGCCATGAACAATCAGCACTGCATCTACCGTGATCACGTCATTCGCGCGATGGTCATGGAGCATCCGGGTATCCCCACGCCCTGGGCGGCCGGCTGTCAGATCACCCTGGCGGACGGCCATAGCACCAAGCGCATCCCGCTGCCGTTGCGATTCGCCTTTCTTGCCGATCTGGAAAGCGCCCAGCGCGCCTCGCTGGCCCACGGCAAGTGGCTGGTGGACCAGCATCTGGATCACGGCATGAGCCTGCCGGGCGCCGAGCAGGCGCGCGCGGCCTGAGGTCGGCGCGCCAGTGCTTCAGTCCAGCTTGAGCACCTTGGCCAGGACGATCTTCGGGCCTTTCATCTTCTTGATGATGATGTGCAGGCCCTCGGTCTCGAGCATCTCGTCCTCTTCCGGCACCCGGTTGAGGCTCTCGTAGACCAGCCCGGCCAGGGTCTCGGCCTCGATATGGTCAAGGTCGATGCCGAGCAGGCGCTCGATCTTGAACAGCGGAGTGTCGCCGCGTACCAGCAGCTTGCCCGGCTGGTAGGCGAGCACGCCGCGCTCGGCCTTGTGGTGCTCGTCCTGGATGTCGCCGACCAGCACTTCCAGCACGTCCTCCATGGTCAGGAAGCCGACCACCTTGCCGTCGGCTTCCTCGACCAGGGCGAAATGCGCGCCGCCCTTGCGGAACGTCTCCAGCAGCTCGGACAGCGGCATGTGCTTGGTCACCCGCTCGATCGGCCGCATCAGGTCGGCCAGGTTGAACTTGGACGGCAGCATTTCGAACAGCGAGAGTTGCAGCAACAGGTCCTTGATGTGCAGCACGCCGACGAAGCCGCCGCTGGCCTCGTCGTACACCGGGTAGCGGCTGTACTTGTGGCGGCGGAACAGGGTGAACACTTCGTCGAGCTTGGCGTCGAGCGGCAGGTGCACCAGGTCCTCGCGCGAGTTGGCCCAGTCCACCACTTCCAGTTCGCCCATCTCCACAGCCGAGGCCAGTACGCGCATGTCCTGGTCACTGGGGTCGCGCGCCCGGCTGGAGTGGAGGATCAGCTTCAGTTCGTCACGGCTGTAGTGATGCTCGTGGTGCGGTCCCGGCTCGCCCTGGCCGGCGAAGCGCAGGATGGCATTGGCACTGGCGTTGAGCAGGTAGATGGCCGGGTACATCAGCCAGTAGAAGGCATAGAGCGGCGCGGCCGTCCACAGCGACAACAGCTCCGGTTTGCGGATCGCCCAGGATTTGGGCGCCAGCTCGCCCACCACGATGTGCAGGTAGGAAATGATAAAGAAGGCCACAAAGAAGGAGATGCCATGGACCAGCTTCTGCGATTCGATGCCGATGGCGCTGAGCAGCGGAGTAAGTAGCTCGGAGAAGGCCGGCTCGCCGACCCAGCCGAGCCCGAGAGAGGCCAGGGTGATGCCCAACTGACAGGCCGACAGGTAGGCATCCAGCTGATTGTGCACGGTCCGCAGGATGTGTCCGCGCCAGCCATGCTGCTCGGCAATGGCCTCGACCTTGGTCGAGCGCAGCTTGACCATGGAGAACTCGGCGGCGACGAAGAAGCCGTTGAGCAGGACGAGGAACAGGGCGAACAGCACGAGGCCGAGATCGGCGAAGAGTGCGGAGGTGGAAAGGCTACTGGAAGGGTCCATCGGCGGCAGGGGCTAGCAAAAGATCGCTACAGGGTGGCGGCTGACGCCGGTGATTGCAAGCCGCAGCGCCACCGCTACTCGCGGCGGCTGAGCTGCTGCACGGGAAACTGACAGGTGAAGGTACTACCTTTGCCCGGCACGCTGGCGATATCCAGCCGCGCGCGGTGGCGCAGCAGGACGTGCTTGACGATGGCCAGGCCCAGGCCGGTCCCGCCGGTATTGGAGGCACGGCTGGAGTCGACGCGGTAGAAGCGCTCGGTCAGGCGCGGCAGGTGTTTGGCCTCGATACCGATGCCATTGTCGGACACGCTGAAGTGCCCACCCTGTTCATCGGCCCACCAGCGAATGCGGATCTCGCTTTCGTCCGGGCTGTACTTCACCGCGTTGAACACCAGGTTGGAAAACGCGCTGCGCAGCTCGGCCTCGCTGCCCTTGAGGCGTACCTGGTGGTCTGCCTCCAGGCTGATGCGGTGGTTGCGGCTGCCGGACAGGGCCTGGGCGTCGTTGCGGATGGACAGCAGCAGCAGGTCCATCGCCACCGGCTGGTTGTCCGAGGGGTAATCGGTGGCTTCCAGCTTCGCCAGCAAAAGCAGGTCATTGAGCAGGTTCTGCATGCGCGAGCCCTGCTGCTGCATCTGCTGCAGGGCGCGCAGCCAGCGCGGGTTCACGTCCTCGACGTTGTCTAGCAGCGTCTCCAGGTACCCGGAGATGACTGTCAACGGCGTACGCAGTTCATGGGAGACGTTGGCCACGAAGTCTTTACGCATCTGCTCCAACTGATGCAGACGGGTCACGTCGCGAACGAACATCAGGTGCTCGTTGTTGCCGTAGCGGGTGATCTGCAGCTGCAGGCGCTGGCGGTCGCTGAGCGGCGAGGGGATCTCCAGCGCCTCCTGGTACTGGCCGGCTTCGAAGTACTCCTTGAAGCGCGGGTGACGCACCAGGTTGGTGATGGCCTGACCGCTATCCTGCGGGGTCTTGAGGCCCAGCAACTGCTCGGCGGCGCGGTTCCACCACTCCAGGTTGCCCTCGCTGTCGAGCATGATCACCGCATCGCGCAGGGCGGCGGTGGACTCCTGCACGCGGTCGATCACCGCCTGCAGGCGACCGCGCACGCGCTGGTCGCGACGTTGCAGCTGGTAGATGCTGTCGAACACTTCGCCCCACAGGCCGTAGCCTTCGGGTGGCGCATCATCCGGCTGACGTTCGCGCAGCCAGGCATGCAGGCGTAGCAGTTGCTTGAGGTGCCACAGCAGGTAGGCGCCGAGACCGATGGCCAGTGCCCAGGCATATTGACCCGTGATCAGGCCGACCAGGCTGCAGACCGCCAGCAATAACAACAGGCGGCGCACCAGGGCGCCGCGCCAGTTTTGGTTCACCTAGCGCTTCCTTACGACTGTTTCAGCTCTTGGTGGAGAAACGATACCCGGTGCCGCGCACCGTCTGCACCAGATTCTCATAGGCTTCACCCAGAGCCTTGCGCAGGCGGCGAATGTGTACGTCCACAGTGCGCTCCTCGACATACACGTTGCCGCCCCAGACCTGGTCGAGCAACTGGCCGCGGGTATAGGCGCGCTCCTGATGGGTCATGAAGAACTGCAGCAGGCGATACTCGGTGGGGCCCATCTCGGCCGGTTTACCGTCGATGGTCACGCGGTGGCTGATCGGATCGAGCAGCAGGCCGCCGACTTCGATTGGCGACTCGCCGTCGCTCGGCGCGGTGCGGCGCAGCACGGCCTTGAGGCGAGCGACCAGCTCGCGCGGCGAGAAGGGCTTGGTGATGTAGTCGTCGGCGCCGACTTCCAGGCCCTGGATCTTGTTGTCCTCTTCGCCCTTGGCGGTGAGCATGATGATCGGGATGTCGTCGGTCAGCTCGTCGCGCTTGAGGCGCCGGGCCAGCTCAATGCCGCTGGTGCCGGGCAGCATCCAGTCGAGCAGGATCAGGTCCGGCTTGCGGTCCACGATCAGGGCATGCGCCTGCTGGGTATTTTCCGCCTCCAGGCAATCGTAGCCGGCCATCTCCAGGGCCACTGCGATCATCTCGCGGATCGGAGCTTCGTCGTCAACGATGAGGATGTTCTTGCCAACCATGGATCGAGCCTCGGGTCGTCTTGTCTGTGCGCCGCATTAGATAACGGAATTATTGCAGCGATATGACATCTCTGCGCCAGGCATGCGCCGGGCTCCGTCGCGGCGGTGACGAAACGCCAGCTGTGCCTAGCGCAGTGCGTAGTCGACGACGATGCCGAGCAGAATGGCCAGCCCCGCCCAATGGTTGTGCAGGAAGGCGGCGAAGCAGGCTTGCGGCTCGCGCCCGCGGGTGCTCCAGAACTCCCAGGCGAAGCAAGCGGCGGCACCGAGCAGGCCGAGCAGGAACCAGATGCCCAGGCTGAAACGCGCGCCGGCCATGGCCAGGCACAGCAGGGCCAGGCTCTGCAGGGTGAGAATGATCAGGCGGTCGGCCTCGCCGAACAGGATGGCGGTGGACTTGATGCCGATCTTCAGGTCGTCCTCGCGGTCGGTCATCGCGTAGTAGGTGTCGTAGGCCACCGTCCACAGCAGGTTGGCGATGTACAGCAGCCAGGCTTCCGGCGGCGGCAGCTCACCGGTCACCGCGCTGAAGGCCATCGGCATGCCCCAGCTGAAGGCCGCGCCCAGCACCACCTGCGGGTAGTAGGTGTAGCGCTTCATGAAGGGATAGCAGGCTGCCAGGGCCAGGCCGCCGAACGACAGCAGGATGGTGGTCAGGTTGGTGAACAGCACCAGCACGAAGCTCAGCGCTACCAGCACGGCGAACAGGATCAGCGCCTCGCGCGGCGTGACCCGCCCATCGGCCAGCGGGCGTGCCTTGGTGCGCGCCACATGGCCGTCGAAGTGACGGTCAGCGTAGTCGTTGATCACGCAGCCGGCGGCGCGCATGAACAGGGTGCCGAGGACGAAAATCAGCAGCCACTTGAGGTCCGGCATGCCCTTGCTCGCCACCCACAGGGCCCAGAGGGTCGGCCACAGCAGCAGGTAGATGCCGATCGGCTTCTCCAGGCGCATCAGCTGGACGAAGTCCCAGGTGCGCGGGTGAACGCGGTTGAGGGCGAGCAGGAATGATTGGTACATCGGCGGGTCTCCGGTCCGGATGCGCCGATTATACGAGGCTATGCAGAGCTAGGGCGGCGCTAGTTCGCGGCCGCGTGATCCCAGAAGGCCGGCAGGAACACTTCCGCCACCAGCACGCCGAGGCCGTCGCGGCGAAAGCACGAACGACGCCCCCACAGCTGTTCGGTGCGCACCCTGTCCGGCAGCCAGGCCGCCGGGTAGCGGCATGCCTGCAGCTCGCCGCGGACGAAAGCGCGGTCGCTGAACAGCAGTTCGCCGAGCGAGCGGCTGCCCAGCTTGCCCAGCTCGAAGCCTGAGCCCTCCAGGGCCTGGCGAGCGGCCACGCTGCGGGCGAACACCCAGGGCTGCCCGGCGCCCAGCAGGAACACCTCGCGTACCCAGCCCTGGCTGCCGGCCGGCACCTGCAGCGCGCTGCACTCGTCGGCGCGCAGTACCTGCCAGCCTTGTTGCAGCGGTTGCACGGTGAAGCGTTCGGCGCTGAGGGTGGTGAGCCGGCGGGTCAGTGAGCCCTGGTCGAACAGCCAGTCACGCAGCAGCGGCGCGGGAGCCGGATGCAGCTGGGTGGCAGTGAGCCAACGGGGCGGATGGGCGAGGGCGGAGGAGGGCACGACAACGACTTCGGAGCTCGGGGACGGTGGCGAGCTTAGCACGACGAAGGGGCGCCTCGGACACTTGCGCGGCGACGTCCATGTCAGTACAAAGCCTGCTGATTTCCGATGGTTCGCCATCCCCGACGGCCACCCCGCTTGGGCCGTCGCCCAAGGCGACGTTAAAATCGCTTACGGCGAATTTTTAACCAGGGCAACGTCCGCCAGAGACGGCCCACGATGAGGTAGAGCATGAAGAAGTGGCAATGTGTGGTCTGTGGCCTGATCTATGACGAGAGCCAGGGCTGGCCCGACGACGGCATCGCCCCCGGCACGCTCTGGGAAGACGTGCCGGCCGACTGGCTATGCCCGGATTGCGGTGTGGGCAAGGCCGATTTCGAGATGATCGAGATCGGTTGATCCGCTCTAGCACGGTGTATCGCAACGGCGGCCTGAGGGCCGCCGTTTGCTTTTCCGAGGGGATGAATCGGGCCATTGCAGTGCTTCTGGCGGAAATGGCAGGCGTTCTGTCGCTATCGTCGTGTTATCGGCCGTGCAAACCGCCCGGCAACACTGGCGCCATACCGGATGGCGTGCCATTCTCCCGCAGGTCTGCCGCAGCGCAGAGCCGTTGCGGCGCCTTTGGCGCTGTTCCGGACGGACAGCACGGACACAACAACAACAAACCGTCAAAGAGGCATCTATGCGCAAACCTGAACTCGCCGCGGCTATCGCCGAAAAGGCTGATCTGACCAAAGACCAGGCCAACCGCGTACTCAACGCCGTGCTCGAAGAAATCACCAGCGCGCTGAACCGCAAGGACAGCGTCACCCTGGTCGGTTTCGGTACTTTCCTGCAGCGTCATCGCGGTGCCCGCACCGGCAAGAACCCGCAGACCGGTGCCCCGGTCAAGATCAAGGCCAGCAACACCGTGGCCTTCAAGCCGGGCAAGTCCCTGCGCGACGCCGTCAACTGAGCAAGTCCCGGCCCGGAGCCGCACGGCTCCGGGCCACTCCCCTGCGCGCGCAAACCGCCCGTTTGACGGGATGTAGTGCGCCGCGCCATCCGCTACAATGCGCCGCCGATTTCATTACCCTCGAGGCTGCGTGCCATGAAATTCCGCTTTCTCCTCTGGATGCTGGGCCGTCTGATGGCCAAGGCCAGCCGTACCAATGCCGAATTCCAGCAGCAGCTGGAGGGCAAGGAGCTGGTGTTCCAGCTGCACACCCTTGACGGTAAGGTTGCTCGTCATTACCGGATCAAGGACAAGCGCGTTACCAGCCATGCCGGTGAGGCCCGTGAACCGGCCTTCGCCATCGGCTTCAAGGACGCCGTCTATGGCTTCGCCACCATGAATGCCAAGAACAAGCAATTGGCCTTCATGCAGGGCATCCAGAACAAGGATATCCAGATCCAGGGCAACCCGGCGCTGGTGATCTGGTTCCAGGGCCTGCTCAAGCACGTGGTGCCGAAGAAGAAAAAGAAGACCGAGGACAAGAAAGCGGCCTGAACCGCTCTCCCTTGCTGGTCCTGCCTGTGCCAGTTGGCTAGGCTGGGCCTTTGCCACGGAATCTTCGCCCATGCGTTTGCCTCACCTTCTGATCGCTGCCCTGCTCATATTGGCCGGCCCCGCGCTTGCCGCCGACAAGACGCTGGAGCGTGTGTTGGAGCTGTCCGGCGTCAAACTGCTGTGCGAGCAGACCGCACCGCTGCTGCAGCGCGGCATGCAGGCCGAGCAACAGAAGTCTCTGGCGCAGGCCTTCGCGGCCGCTTCCCTGTGTAGTGATCTGGCTGCCAGGGTGGCCAAGCAGGTCAAGCGCGAGCAGCTGGATGCCGCGCTGAAACTGCTCGACAGCCCGTTGGCGCGGCATTTCACCACCGCCGAGCGGGCGGTGGGCGAGGATGGTGGCCTGGCTGCCTACCGCCAGCAGCTGCAGGAGCGTCCGCCGCTGGGCAAGCGCCTGGAGCTGGTCCAGCGCCTGGACAAGGCCGCCCATACCACCGAACTGGCTACCCTGCTGCGCTACGAGGTTGGCAAGACCCAGGCCCTGCTGGCGCTGCGCGCCCGCGGCGGCGACCTCGACGAGAAGTCCCTGGCCGAGCAGACGGCGGCCCAGTTGCCGCCGCTGCGCGAGTCAAGCGCCAAGGGCATCGAGGCCTTCATGCTGTACGCCTACCGGCAAACGCCCAGTGAGCAGTTGGCAGAGTACGCCGCGCTGTACGAGCAGGCGCCGCTGCGGGCCGTGCTGGAGGCCAGCGCGCAGGCGCTGCCCGAGGGCTTCGCGGCGCGGCGGGCCGGGCTCAAGTAAGCAAAAAGGGGCCCCGAGGCCCCTTTTTCATGCTTGGCGCCGCAGTCAGTGCGGGTGGTTGAACTGCGAGGCCAGTTCGCGCAGCGCGGCTTCGGCCTGCAGCACCTTGTCCAGTGCGTCTTCGGCCTTCTCGCGGGTCAGTCCTAGGCGCTCGAACAGCTCGTCGGGCAGCTCGTGCTGCGGGCCGCTGCCGATGCCGCGGCTGCGCAGCAGGTTGACCGCCAGGCACACCAGATTCGGGTAGGCGGCGTGGGCGCCGTCGTAGCTCGGGTCGTGCTGGAAGCGCAGGGCGGTGGCCAGTTCTTCCGGCATGTCCCAGAAACGCATCAGCCAGGCACCGATCTGTTCACGGGTGATGCCCAGCAGGTGCTGTTCGATATAGCCGGCGCCCAGATGCGGATTGACCTCCAGGTGCCGGCAGATCAGCGAGAAGTGCGGCGGGAACACGTGCGCCAGAACCAGGTAGCCGAAGTTGTGCAGCAAGCCGGCGAGGTAGGTCAGGCCGGCTTCCGGGCGCTGCGCACGCGGCATGGCGCGGGTCAGACCCTCGATGATGGCAGCGGTGTAGATCGCCTGCTGCCAGTAGGGCGTGGCCTGTTGCGGCTGGTCCTTGGGCAGGCTGAGGGTCTTGCCCAGGGCCAGGCCGAGGGCCAGATTGATCACCAGGTCGAAGCCCAGCACGCGGACGATGGCGTCTTCCACCGAGCGGATCTTGCCGGGCGCCGCGTAGTAGGGCGAGGCTGCCCAGCTGACTACCTGGGCGGCCAGCGCCGGATCGGTCTCGACCACGCCGGTGATGTCGTCCACGGTGGCGTCCGGGTCGACGCGCAGCTTGATGATCTTTTGCGCGGTTTCCGGCAGCGGCGGGATCTCGATAGTCTCTTCCAGGCGCTGCTGGATGCGCCGGGCGGTGAAGGCCTGCACTGCTTGGGTGATTTCCGCCCGATCATCGTCCGGGCGATTGAGGTTCGGGTGAATGCCCGTCAGCGGCTCGCCGAAGCGCGCGGCACTGGCCTTGGCCAGCAGGATGCTCTTGTAATGCTCGCTGCCGATCTCCAGCAGGACACCGGGCTGACCGGACTCCACCAGCAGGCTGTTTTCCTGCAGCAGACGCTCGTCGTACAGGCAGGGCGAACTGGTCAGCGGCGGCAGGCCGGGCAGCACGCCGAGGCTGTGCTTGGACAGCATGCGCTCCATGCGCTCGGGCTTGACGGCGGTGAGCTTGCGACCCGTCAGTTCGGCCAGGCGATTGAGGTCGAGCAGCTGGCTCTGCGGGAACAGCACCAGCATGGCCCCGACGGTGTCGTCGAGCAGGGCGGCCTGCACGCGACGGCTGGCAGCCAGGGCGGGGTGATCGGGACGGATGTGACAGGGAACGCCGAGTTTTTCCAGCAGCTGCAGGATGACGGCCGGTGGACGCGGGGCAGTATCGGGAGCAAGGGCGACTTCGGTCATGGGGCGACATCCGGCAGGAACTACGTGCCTTGGAGTATAACCAGCGCCTCGTGGAGTTCGCTCGGCCGCCGGACGGGCGACCAACGGCTGTCTGTGAGCTGCGTCACACTTGCCCGTACTGCTGGCCGTGGCGCAGCCAGCGTTCGAGCAGTGGGGCGACGTGTTGTGGCCAGTGCGCCAGCAACTCCTGAGCGGCTTCACGCACGGCCGGTAGCAGGTCGGCATCGCGCATCAGGTCGGCCACCTTGAACTGCAGCAGGCCGGTCTGGCGGGTGCCCAGCATCTCGCCGGGGCCGCGCAGTTCCAGGTCCTTCTCGGCAATCACGAAGCCGTCGCAGGTCTCACGCATGATCCCCAGGCGCTCGCGGCCGAGCTGCGACAGCGGCGCATGGTAGAGCAGCACGCAGTGGCTGGCCGCGCTGCCGCGCCCGACCCGCCCGCGCAACTGGTGCAGTTGGGCCAGACCCAGGCGCTCGGGATTCTCGATGATCATCAGGCTGGCGTTGGGGACGTCGACGCCCACCTCGATGACGGTAGTGGCCACCAGCAGCTGCAGTTCGCCGCGCTTGAACTCATCCATCACCGCGGCCTTCTCGACCGGTTTCATACGTCCGTGGATCAGCCCGACGCGCAGCTCGCCCAGTGCGCTGGAAAGCTCCTCGTAGCTGGTTTCGGCGGCCTGGCAGGTGAGTTCCTCGGACTCCTCGATCAAGGTACACACCCAGTAGGCCTGGCGCCCCTCGCGGCAGGCGGCGCGAACCCGCTCGACCACCTCGAGACGACGGCTGTCGGCGACCAGCACCGTGTTCACCGGGGTACGCCCAGGCGGCAGCTCGTCGAGGATCGAGGTGTCGAGGTCGGCGTAGGCGCTCATTGCCAGGGTGCGCGGGATGGGCGTGGCGGTCATGATCAACTGATGCGGGCACAGGCGCCCGTCGATGCCCTTCTGGCGCAGCGCCAGGCGCTGCTGCACGCCGAAGCGGTGCTGTTCATCGATAATCACCAGGGCCAGCTTCTGGAAGCGCACTTCGTCCTGAAACAGTGCGTGGGTACCGACCACCATCGGGCAACCGCCGGCGATCTGCTCCAGGGCCGCCGCGCGGGCCCTGCCCTTGAGCTTGCCAGCCAGCCAGGCGACCTCCAGGCCGAGTGGCTGCAGCCACTTGCTGAAATTGAGGAAGTGCTGCTCGGCCAGGATCTCGGTGGGTGCCATCAGCGCCACTTGGTAGCCGGCCTCCAGTGCCTGCAAGGCGGCGAGTGCCGCCACCACGGTCTTGCCCGCGCCCACGTCACCCTGCACCAGGCGCAGCATTGGCTCGCTCTGGCTGAGGTCGTAGGCGATCTCGGCGCCCACGCGCAGCTGTGCGCCGGTGGGAGCGAAGCCAAGGTTGGCCAGGAAGCGCTGCGGCAGCGTCTGTGCCTTCGGCAGGACCGGCGCCAGCTGCGCGCGCACCTGCTCGCGCAGGCGCTGCAGCGACAGCTGGTGGGTCAGCAGCTCCTCGAAGGCCAGGCGGTGCTGGGCCCAGTGGCGGCCCTCGGCCAGCTCGTCGAGGTCGGCATCCGGCGGTGGGCGGTGCAGGTAGCGCAGCGCCTCGTCCAGCGCGCCGAGTTGGTAGTCGCGGGCCAGCTCGACTGGCAGCCAGTCCGGCAGACTGTGCGGGCCGAGACGAGCCAGGGCCTGCTGGCTGAGCTGGCGTAGGCGCTGCTGGGTCAGGCCCTCGGTGGTCGGATAGATTGGCGTTAGGGTCTGCTCCACCGGGGCCGGCTCGTCACCGCTCTGTGCGCGGTATTCCGGGTGGTAGATCTCCAGACCGGTGGCGCCTGGGCGGATCTCGCCGTAGCAGCGCAGCATGGTGCCGCGCTTGAGGCCATCCTTCTGCGCCTGGCTGAAATGGAAGAAGCGCAGGGACAGGGTGCCGGTGCCGTCCTGCAGGCGCACCAGCAGGCTGCGGCGGCGGCCCATGGCCACGTCGGCGCCGGCCACCACCCCCTCGACCACCGCGTCCTGGCCTGGGCGCAGGGCGCCGATGGGGGTGATGCGGGTGCGGTCCTGGTAACGCAATGGCAGGTGGAACAGCACGTCCTGCAGGGTTTCCAGGCCGACCTTGGCGAGTTTCTCGGCCAGCGCGTCACCCACGCCTTTCAGCGCGGTGACCGGGACCTGGGCCAGCTCGGTCATGCCGGCAGGGCTTCACCCTGCGGGCGCGCCACCGAGCAAAGGCGGATCGAGTCGGCCAGCACTTCGATGGCCTTGGGCCGCGGGAAGCTGGCGCGCCAGGCGATGGCGACGGTGCGGAACGGCGCCGGCGGCGTCAGCGGGCGCACCTCGATCACGCCGGGGGCGTAGTGGTGGCTGTCCACTGCGGAGAACGGCAGGATCGAGATGCCCAGGCCCGAGGCGACCATGTGACGGATGGTCTCCAGCGAGCTGGATTCCACCGTGGTGTGCTTGGCTGCGTCCTCGCCGCCCTTGCGCAGGCTCGGGCAGGCTTCCAGCACCTGGTCGCGGAAGCAGTGCCCCTCGCCGAGTAGCAGCAGGCTCTTGTCGTTGAGCAGCTCGGTGTCGATGCTCTCGCGTGCGGCCCAGGGGTGGCCGGCCGGCAGCAGGGCAAAGAACGGCTCGTCGTACAGCGGCTTGGTCAGCACGTCGGCTTCCTGGAACGGCAGGGCGATGATGATCGCGTCCAGCTCGCCGGTGCGCAGCTTGTCGCGCAGGATATGGGTGAAGTTTTCCTCGATGTACAGCGGCATCTGCGGCGCAACCCGGTGCAGCTGCGGAATCAGGTGCGGGAACAGGTAGGGACCGACCGTGTAGATGGCGCCGATCTTCAGCGGTGCGGTCAGCTGATTCTTGCCGGCCTGGGCCAGTTCGCGGATGCCCTGGGCCTGCTCCAGCACCTTCTGCGCCTGGGTGACGATGCCTTCGCCGACCGGGGTCAGGCGCACCGCGCTCTTGCTGCGCTCGAAGATCAGCACGCCGAGCTCGTCTTCCAGTTTCTTCACCCCCACCGACAGGGTCGGCTGGCTGACATGGCAACGCTCGGCGGCGCGGCCGAAATGCTGTTCCTGGGCGAGGGTGACGATGTAACGCAGCTCGGTGAGGGTCATAGGTAAATTCCATTGAGATGCCGGCAAGCATAGCGACTGTATTCAATGGAACCAAGGCGCATGCACGATGCGCCCGGCGTTCAGCGGGTGAGGGTGAAGTTCAGCGGGTAATCGATGGTCATGCGGTTGCCGCTCAGCACCTTGGCCGGTGGCGGCGGCACCGGGCTGGCCTTGCGCAGCTGGCGCTGCACGTCACGGTCGAAGGAGCTGCGCGCGGTGGACTGTTTCACTTCGCTGGCGAGAATGCGGCCCTGGGCATCGATGGTGAAGTTGACCAGCAGCGCATGCTTGCTGCCGGGGCGGTTGAAGCGTCGCTCAAGGTCCGGGTAGTGCAGGCGCTTGCTCAGGTAGGCCTGCAGTTTGGCCATCCACAGGGCGCGCTCGCGGTCGATCTCGCCCTGGCTGGTCTGCTGCTGGACCGGCGCGCGCACCGGCGCCGCGCTGGTCTCCCGGCTGGCCACCTTGGGGGCTTCCGGCTGCGGTTTGACCTCCGGCTTGGGCGGCTGCGGTTTGGGTTTGACCTGTGGCTTGGGCTTGACGATGGCCAGCTTGGGCTCTGGCGCTTCGACCACCTCGGGAATGGGTTCGGGCTCCGGCTCGGCCACCGGCTGCGGCGGCGTCGGCTGCGGCGGGGCGACCACCGGTTCCAGTTCGATCAGCATCGCCGCCGGCTCTAGCAGGACCGGCGTGAGCGCCGGCTTCCACAGCAGGGCCAAGTAGTAGAGGCCGGCATGCAGGCCGAGCACGGCGAGCAGGCTGAGGGCCCACAGCGGCAGGCGACGCGCCGGGCTCATTGCTTGCCGACCGTTTCCAGGCCGACCAGGCCGATCTTCAGGTAACCGGCGCCACGCAGGTGGTCCATCACGCTCATCAGGTCGGCATAGTCCACGCCCTTATCGCCACGGACGAAGATGGTCTTCTGCTTGTCGCCGGCGGTCAGTCGGTCCAGCGCTGCGCCGAGCTGTACCGGGTCGATCTGCTGGTTGTCTAGGTACAGGCTGGTGTCTTCCTTGATGCTCAGGTACACCGGCTGATCCGGACGTGGTACCGGCTTGGCGGTGGAGGCCGGCAGGTCGACCTTGATGTCTACCGTAGCCAGCGGCGCGGCGACCATGAAGATGATCAGCAGCACCAGCATCACGTCGATGAAGGGCGTGACGTTGATCTCGTGGTTTTCCTGGAGGTCGTCACCGCCCTCATGCAGATGCAGCCCCATGGGTCATACCACCTTGGCGATCGGCGCCTGGGTGCGCTCGGTGGCGGGCTGGTCGAGATCGCGGCTGACCAGCAGCAGAACCTGCGCGGAAGCGTCGGCGACCTGTGCCCTGTAGCCGGTGATGGAGCGGGCGAAGACGTTGTAGATGACCACGGCCGGGATTGCCGCGACCAGGCCCAGGCCGGTGGCCAGCAGGGCCTCGGCGATGCCCGGGGCGACCACGGCGAGGTTGGTGGTCTGCGATTCGGCGATGCCGATGAAGCTGTTCATGATGCCCCACACGGTGCCGAACAGGCCGACGAAGGGTGCGGTGGAGCCGATCGTGGCCAGTACGCCGGTGCCCTGGCTCATGCCGCGGCCGCTGGCGGCGACCAGGCGTTCGAGGCGGAAGCTGACGCGCTCCTTGATGCCTTCCTTGTCCCTGCAGCCGGCAGACAGGCGCAACTCATCGCGGGCGTCCTCGATCAGTCGGGCGCTAAGACTGTGTCGTGCGCGGGCCTGCTCGGCGGCCTGATTGAGGCTGCGCGCGGCCCTGAGGTCAGGCAGTTCGCGCTGCAGGCGGCGGCGGGCGACGATCAGCTCCAGGCCCTTGGCGATCCCCACAGTCCAAGTCAGGATCGAGGCCAGAACCAGGCCAATCATGACTGCTTTCACCACCCGATCGGCGTTCTGGTACATGCCCCAGGGCGACAGGTCGTGTGTCACCTCGTCCGCTACCGGGTCTTCGGCCTGCAGCGCCTGCACGGCAGCGAACAGTTGCTCGGCATCTGCGCCTGCGATGCCGTTCTGTTGCAGGAACGCCTGACGCACGGCTTCGACCTGCTCGATGCTGGCGGGCTCACCCAGGGCATCCAGCCTGGCCTTGAGGGCTTCGGCCTGAGGATGGGTTATCGCTGCAGTGGTTGGCGCCTGCGCGCTGCCGATCTGTTCGATAGGTGCGCCGCTCGACGAGGTGGCGGTGACCGGCGCAGGAGTGCCCGGTACCACCGGCTCGGCTTGCGCGCCCAGCGGCAGCAGCAGGCTCAATGCCAGGGTTATCAGGGGAAGGCGATTGAGGGCGCGGAGGGCGTTAGAATTCATGCTGGCCGGACCTGAAGTGAGGAAGCATTGGACGAGGGAAGTGGGGACCCGCGTGCAAAATGTCCTGTATTATTGCAAGTAATTCTTGTTTGGGAAAGAAACACTGTAACTTCAACGCCGTCGCCACCCAGGTCGGTCGGCCATCCTCCTGCTCTAGAAAGGTAGAACCTTTTCATGCCCAAGACCCTCATGATTGCTGGCTGCGGCGATGTCGGCAGTCGCCTGGCGCTCAGTCTCAAGCCATCCGGTTGGACCCTGTACGGCCTGCGGCGTGATGTCGCACAGCTGCCGACAGGCGTGCTGCCTGTGGCGGGCGACCTGCAGCAGCCTGTTTGCCCGCCGGCCTGGCCACAGGGGCCGCTGGATTATCTGGTGTATTGCGTGGCGGCCAGCCAGCACGATGAGGCCGGTTACCGCAGTGCCTATGTCGAGGGGCTGCGCCATGTGCTGGCCTGGCTGGCCGAGCGCGGGCAGCGCCCGCAGCGCCTGCTGTTCGTCTCCAGCAGTGGCGTTTATGCCCAAGCGGACGGTGAATGGGTCGACGAGCAGTCGCCGGCCGAGGCCGGCAGCTACTCGGGACGGGTGATGCGCGAGGCCGAGCAGCTGGCGCTGGACAGTGGCCTGCCGACGACCCTGGTACGCCTCACCGGCATCTACGGCCCCGGTCGCCAGTGGCTGCTCAACCAGGTGCGCCAGGGCTACCGGGTCGCCTGCGAGCCGCCGCTGTATGGCAATCGCATCCATGCCGACGATGCGGCGGGCCTGCTGGCCTTCCTGTTGCAGGCCGATGCCGCCGGCACGCCGCTGGCTGACTGCTACCTGGGCGTGGACGACGCGCCGGCGCCGCTGCATGAGGTGGTGGGGTGGCTGCGCGAGCAGTTGGGGGTTACCCATTGGGCCGAGCAGAGCAGTGTGCGCCGTGCCGGCAGCAAGCGCTGCAGCAACGCCCGCGCCCGCGCGCTGGGCTGGGTGCCGCAATACCCCAGTTATCGCGAGGGCTATGCGGCGGTGCTGGCGGACGCTCAGTCGTCGCTGCGCCCGTTGTAGCGGCCGCTGCCGTCGTAGTGGCGGCCGTCCGGATCGGTGCGGCCCTGGTAGCGCCCGGAGTCGTCGTAGCGTCGACCATCCTCATCCTGGCGCCCGAGATAGCGGCCGCTGTCGTCATAGCGGCGGCCGTCGTCATCGGTGCGGCCGGTATAGCGTCCGGAGGCGTCGTACTGACGGCCATCGGCATCGGTGCGCCCCGTGTAGCGCCCGGAGCTGTCATAGGCGCGGCCGTCGGCGTCGGTGCGTCCCAGGTAGCGTCCGCTGTCGTCGTAGTGGCGCTGCTCGGCCTGTGCCAGCAGGCCTACCAGCAGGAGGCAGAACAGGATCAGGGCGCGTGGCATCAGTCGCGCTCCAGCAGCCAGGCCTGGCGCCCGGGGTGCAGGTCGGGCACTTCATCCACCGTGGCGCGGTTGATCGCCTGGAAGATGCGCAGCTCGTCGCCGTCGCGCTCGAACAACCAAGGGGCGCCCTGCTGGCCCAGCTGCAGCCACAGGCTGTCGTGCTCACCGGTCATCGCCGCACAGTCACCGGCCAGGCACAGCGCATAGCGCTCGGCACCGGGCAGGCCCTCCAGACGGCCGTCCGGGTGGAAAAGCACCAGGCCGCCTTCGCCGACGCCCTTGCGGATCTTCCATTCGCCGCCCAGGTAGGCGTCGTACAACGCCCACTCGAAGCTGCTGCCGATCGGCGCCCCGGCCTCGACCGCGCGGGTCGGGCGGGCGAAGTGTTGTTCCGGACCTTGGGCGCTGGCCTGCTGCATCAGCTGCTGACCCTGCAGGGTCAGTAATTCGTGGTGGTTGCCCTGAAAGTCAACGCGCCACTGGCCCTCGGCACCGGCCCCGAGGCGGCCCTGCGGCGCCTCGAAGCCGTTGCTGTAGGTGGCCAGCCCCTGGCGGCTATCCAGCTGCCACTCGAGGTTGGGGCCGTAGGCCAGCAATGCCTCGCGCAGCGGGCCACCCTGGCGGGCGGCGTCGATGATCGACTGGTTGATCCAGGTGCCGTCCGGGTTGGCGGAACCCGCGCAGCCGCTCAGCAGGGCTGCAACCAGGAGAGGGAGCAGGGAGCGCATGGGGCTTATTCGATGACCAGGATGCCGTCCATTTCCACCTGCGCGCCGCGCGGCAGGGCGGCCACGCCGATGGCGGCGCGGGCCGGGTAGGGCTGCTCGAAGTAGCGTCCCATGACCTCGTTGACCTTGGCGAAGTGCGACAGGTCGGTGAGGAAGATGTTCAGCTTGACCACGTCCTTGAACGAGCCGCCGGCGGCCTCGATCACTGCCTTGAGGTTCTCGAACACCTGCACGGTCTGCTCCTCGAAGCCCTGCACCAGCTCCATGGTCTTCGGGTCCAGCGGGATCTGGCCCGACAGGTACACGGTGTTGCCGGCCTTGATGGCCTGGGAATAGGTGCCGATGGCGGCCGGGGCGTTGGGCGAAGTGATGACGGTCTTGCTCATGGACAACTCCAATAGGCTTTCTTGTTGGGGCCGCGCGCTTCAGGCGCGCATACGGGTAATGCGGATCACGCCCTTGAGGGCGCGCAGCTTCTTGATGACGCGCGCGAGATGCACGCGGTCATGCACGCTGATGACCAGCTGGACCACGCTGATGCGGCCGTCGCGCTCGTCCATGCCGATCTTCTCGATGTTGCCGTCGGCGGCGTTGACGCTGCTGGCGAGCAGGGCAATCAGGCCGCGCTGGTGTTCCAGCTCGACGCGCAGTTCGACGTTGAATTCGCCGGCGACATCCTTGGCCCAGTTGAGCGGGATGCACTTCTCCGGGTTGTGGCGGATGTCTGCGATGTTCCTGCAGCTGTCCAGGTGCACCACCATGCCCTTGCCGGCGGACAAGTGGCCGACGATCGGGTCGCCGGGGATCGGTGTGCAGCACTTGGCGTAGCTGAGCACCAGGCCTTCGGTACCGCGGATGGCCAGCGGGCCATCGTAGCTCGGTGCGGTCTCGCCACTTTCGGCCAGCAGGCGGCGCGCTACCACGTAGGCCATGCGGTTGCCCAGGCCGATGTCTTCCAGCAGGTCCTCGAGCACATCCAGACGGTATTCGCCCAGCACGGCCTGGATACGCTCTGGGGCGATCTTCTCCAGGTGGCTGTCGAAACCGGTGAGGGTCTTGTTCAGCAGGCGCTCGCCGAGGCTGATCGACTCCGAACGGCGCTGCAGCTTGAGCGCGTGGCGGATATGGGTGCGTGCCTTGCCGGTAACCACGAAGTTGAGCCAGGCCGGGTTCGGTCGCGCGCCGGGGGCGGTGACGATCTCCACCGTCGAGCCGCTCTCCAGGGCCTGTGACAGCGGCGCCAGGCGGCGGTTGATGCGGCAGGCGATGCAGCTGTTGCCGACATCGGTATGCACCGCGTAGGCGAAGTCGACCGCCGTGGAGCCTTTCGGCAGCTCCATGATGCGGCCCTTGGGCGTGAACACGTAGACCTCGTCCGGGAACAGGTCGATCTTCACGCTCTCGATGAATTCCAGCGAGTTGCCGGCGCGCTGCTGCAGTTCGAGGATGCCCTTGACCCACTGGCGGGCGCGGGCGTGGCTGCCCTTGGGCTGCTCGTCCTCGGCGGACTTGTACAGCCAGTGCGCGGCGATGCCGTTGTTGGCCAGCTCTTCCATCTCGCGCGTGCGGATCTGGATCTCGATGGGGACGCCGTGCATGCCGAACAGCGTGGTGTGCAGCGACTGGTAGCCGTTGGCCTTAGGGATCGCGATGTAGTCCTTGAAGCGGCCGGGCAGCGGCTTGTAAAGGTTGTGCACGGCGCCGAGCACGCGGTAGCAGGTGTCGACCTTGTCGACCACGATGCGGAAGGCGTAGACGTCCATGATCTCGTTGAACGCCCGGCGCTTGCCGCGCATCTTCTTGTAGATGCTGTAGAGATGCTTCTCGCGCCCGATCACTTCGCCCTGCATGCCTTCGCGCTGCAGGCAGGCGGTGATCGATTCCTCGATCTTGTTGACGATTTCCTTGCGGTTGCCGCGGGCGCGCTTGACCGCCGTGCGGATGCGCTCGGAACGCATCGGGTACATGGCCTTGAAGCCGAGGTCCTCGAACTCCACGCGCATGCTGTGCATGCCCAGCCGGTTGGCGATCGGCGCGTAGATTTCCAGGGTTTCCTTGGCGATGCGTCGGCGCTTCTCGCCGGCCAGCACTTCCAGGGTGCGCATGTTGTGCAGGCGGTCGGCCAGCTTGACCAGGATCACGCGGATGTCGCGCGCCATGGCCATGGCCATCTTCTGGAAGTTCTCGGCCTGCGCCTCGGCCTTGGTCTGGAAGTCCATCTGGGTCAGCTTGCTGACCCCGTCGACCAGCTCCGCGACGGTCTCGCCGAACTGGGCGTGCAGGGCTTCCTTGGCGATGCCGGTGTCCTCGATCACGTCGTGCAGCATGGCCGCCATCAGGCTCTGATGGTCCATGTGCATGTCGGCGAGGATGTTGGCAACCGCGAGCGGGTGGGTGACGTAGGCTTCTCCGCTGCGGCGGCGCTGCCCGTCATGGGCCTGTTCGGCGTAGAAGTAGGCGCGGCGGACCAGATTGACCTGATCCGCGGCCAGGTAGGTCGAGAGTCGCTCGGCGAGGGTGTCTATGCTCGGCATGGGCGTGCCCCCTGCCGTGCTGGTATGGAACCCGGTGCCGCGAGACTTCGACCAGGCATGGGCTTACAGAGGCTCGTTGGCCTCTTCCTCGAAGGCGGCGGCGAACAGCGGCTCTTCCTCGACCAGGTCTTCCTGAGCAACGAATTCGGCATCGACCAGGCCGGCGGCGATTTCACGCAGGGCGACCACGGTCGGCTTGTCGTTTTCCCAGGCGACCTTCGGTTCCTTGCCGCCGGTGGCCAGTTGACGGGAACGCTTGGTGGCCAGCATGACCAGCTCGAAGCGGTTGTCTACGTTCTCCAGGCAGTCTTCAACGGTAACGCGGGCCATGGTGTTCCTCGTGGCAAATAGCAAATAAGGCTGGGCCCGGATGGGCGAGCGGACTGAATAGTCTAAAAAATCACCAGCATTAAGGAAAGGATTTTCGGTGGACGGTCAGGCCAGCAGTTCACTCAGCAGGCCGGCGTGGCGTTTGGCCTGCTGCTCGGCGTGTAGTTGGTTGGCGCGGAAGATCGCCTTGAGATCGTCCAGTGCGTGGGCGAAATCGTCGTTGATCACCAAGTAATCGTACTCCACGTAGTGGCTCATCTCGCTGACCGCGTCGCGCATGCGGCGCTCGATGATCTCGCCGCTGTCCTGGCCGCGGTTGGTCAGGCGGTGGCGCAGGGCTTCCTGGGTCGGCGGCAGGATGAAGATCGACTTGGCCTGCGGCATCAGGTGGCGTACCTGTTGGGCGCCCTGCCAGTCGATCTCCAGAATCAGGTCGAAGCCTTCGGCCAGGGTCTGCTCGATCCACGTCTGCGAGGTGCCGTAGAAATTGTCGAAGACCTGCGCGTGCTCGAGGAACTCGCTGCGCTCGACCATGGCGCCGAAGATCTCGCGGCTGACGAAGTGGTAGTTGACCCCGTCGACCTCGCCCGGACGCATGGCGCGGGTGGTGTGCGAGACGGACACGCGAATGCGCGACTCGCTGTCGAGCAGGGCCTTGACCAGGCTGGTTTTGCCGGCGCCGGATGGCGCGGAAACGATGTAGAGGGTGCCGGTGGTGACGGTCATCTTGCTGTCCTGGTGAGGCGTTGGCTCAAGCCTAGCGGCTTATTCGATGTTCTGGACCTGTTCGCGCATCTGCTCGATCAGGACCTTGAGGTTGACGGCGGCCTGGGTGCTGCGCGGGTCGAAGGCCTTGGAGCCGAGGGTATTGGCCTCGCGATTGAGTTCCTGCATGAGGAAGTCCAGGCGCCGGCCGGCGGCGCCGCCGGCCTTGAGCACGCGACGCACTTCGGTGACGTGGGTGCTCAGGCGGTCCAGCTCCTCGGCCACGTCGCTTTTCTGCGCCAGCAGCACCAGCTCCTGCTCCAGGCGCTGCGGGTCCAGTTCGGCCTGCAGTTCGGCAAAGCGTGCCTCGATCTTCTGCCGCTGGTTGCCCAGCATCTCCGGGATCAGTACGCGCAGGGTGGCGACTTCCTCGAGGATGTTGTCCAGGCGCTCGTTGAGCAGTTTGGCCAGCTCGGCCCCTTCGCGGGCGCGGCCGTTCTTCAGCTCGCCCAGGGCCTGCTCGAACAGCTGCAGGGCGGCGGCGTTGAGTGCTTGCGGGTCGGCCGCGTCTGCCACCAGCACGCCCGGCCAGGCCAGCACTTCCAAGGGGTTGAGCGGTGCCGGCTGGCGGATCAGTGCGGCCACTTGCTCGGCGGCATCGATCAACTGGCGCGCGCGCTCGCTGTCGATCTGCAGGCTCGTGCCGCGGCTCTCCTCGGCGAAGCGCAGGGTGCACTCGACCTTGCCGCGCGATAGGCCCTGGCGCAGGGCTTCGCGCACCGCACCTTCGAGGTCGCGGAAGGCCTCCGGCAGGCGCAGGTGCGGCTCCAGGTAGCGGTGGTTGACCGAGCGCAGCTCCCAGCTCAGGGTGCCGTGTGCCGCGGCCGACTCGACGCGGGCGAAGGCGGTCATGCTGTGCACCATGGGGGAACCTCGTGGAGTGGCGAATGAGGCGCGGGATTGTAGCGCAGTGCGACCACCGGCCCAATCTGGCGTGTCGCGCCGTCCATGGCGGCCCTATAATGCCGGCAGGTTTGGGCGCCCGGCGCCCGAGATTTCCGTTTTCTACAGGTATCAGCAGATGAAACGTCCCAGCGGCCGTGCTTCCACCCAGTTGCGTTCCGTGCGCATCACTCGCAACTACACCAAGCACGCCGAGGGTTCGGTGCTGGTCGAGTTCGGCGATACCAAGGTCATCTGCACGGCCAGTGTCGAGGCCGGCGTGCCGCGCTTCCTCAAGGGCCAGGGCCAGGGCTGGCTGACCGCCGAGTACGGCATGCTGCCGCGTGCCACCGGTGAGCGTAATGCCCGCGAGGCCAGCCGCGGCAAGCAGGGCGGGCGCACCCTGGAGATCCAGCGCCTGATCGGTCGCTCGCTGCGCGCCGCGCTGGACATGAGCAAGCTGGGCGAAAACACCATCTATATCGACTGCGATGTGATCCAGGCTGATGGCGGTACCCGTACCGCCTCCATCACCGGCGCCATGGTGGCGCTGGTCGATGCGCTGAAGGTGCTGAAGAAGCGCGGCGCGCTCAAGGGCGAGCCGCTCAAGCAGATGGTTGCCGCCGTGTCCGTGGGCATCTACCAGGGCGAGCCGGTACTGGACCTGGACTACCTGGAGGACTCGGCTGCCGAGACCGACCTCAACGTGGTGATGACCGACGCTGGCGGTTTCATCGAGGTGCAGGGCACGGCTGAAGGCGCCCCCTTCCAGCCGGAAGAGCTGAATGCCATGCTGGCGTTGGCCCAGCAGGGCATGCGCGAGCTGTTCGAGCTGCAACGTGCCGCCCTGGCCGACTGATTTCCCCAACCTGCGGAGAGCCCCATGGAAGAGCAGAACCTCAGCCCCACCCCGAGCCCGGAAGCCCGCCAATGGGCGATGTTCTGCCACTTTGCGGCCTTTGCCGGCTTGTTGATTCCCTTCGGCAACCTGCTCGGCCCGTTGGTGGTCTGGCAGCTCAAGCGCGACTTCGATCCCTTCGTCGACGAGCAGGGCAAGGAGGCGCTGAACTTCCACATCACCGTGTCCATCGCCGCGCTGGTGTGCATGCTGCTGGCCGTGGTGGTCATCGGCTTCCTGCTGCTGCCCTTGCTCGGTCTCGCGGCGCTGGTGCTGACCATCATTGCCGGGATCAAGGCCAATGAAGGCCGCTCTTACCGCTACCCGTTGTGTTGGCGGCTGATCAAGTAATGCGAAGGCCCCGCTTGCGGGGCCTTTTTCTGTAACCACTCACATAAGGAAATCGGAAGTGGCTGGAGCCAGTCTGTTAACTCTGCTCGATGATATCGCCAGCGTGCTGGATGACGTCTCGGTGATGACCAAGGTCGCGGCGAAGAAGACCGCCGGTGTGCTCGGCGATGATCTGGCGCTGAATGCCCAGCAGGTCACCGGGGTCAAGGCCGAGCGTGAATTGCCGGTGGTCTGGGCGGTGGCCAAGGGTTCGCTGATCAACAAGCTGATCCTAGTGCCGGCCGCATTGCTGATCAGCGCCTTCGCGCCCTGGCTGGTGACGCCGCTGCTGATGCTCGGTGGTGCCTTCCTCTGCTTTGAGGGCTTCGAGAAGCTGGCGCACAAGTTTCTCCACAGCCAGGAAGAGGATCAGCAGCACCATGCCGAGCACGTTAAGGCGCTGAATGATCCGGCGGTGGACATCCAGGCGTTCGAGAAGGACAAGATCAAGGGCGCGGTGCGCACTGACTTCATTCTGTCTGCCGAGATTATTGCTATCACCCTGGGCGTGGTGGCCGAGCAGGCCTTCATGCAGCAGGTCATGGTGCTGTCCGGCATCGCGCTGCTGATGACCGTCGGCGTGTATGGCCTGGTGGCCGGCATCGTCAAGCTGGATGACGCCGGCCTGTACCTCAGTCAGCGTGCCAGCGCCGCGGCCCAGAGCCTGGGGCGTGGCATCCTGTGGCTGGCACCCTGGCTGATGAAGCTGCTCTCGGTGGTCGGCACCGCGGCCATGTTCATGGTCGGTGGCGGCATCCTGACCCACGGCATCCCGGGCGCCCACGAGCTGATCCATCACTGGGTCGAGGCTGTAGGCGCAATTGCGGCGGTGGGTGGCGTCCTGGCCGTGCTGGCGCCGACACTGATCGATGCCGTGTTCGGCGTGCTGGTAGGGGCGTTGGTGCTGGTGCTGGTGAGCGTGGCGGGCAAGGCCTGGGGCGCATTGCGCGCCTGAGGCCATGGGTCGGGCTGGCTGCTTAGACGCTGAGCAGCCAGTCGTAGTCGACGATCAGTGGCGCGTGCTGGGAGAAGCGCGGCTGACGCGGTAGCTTGGCGTTGCGCACGATGCGGCGCATGCCGGGCGTGAGCAACTGATAGTCGAAGCGCCAGCCGAGGTTGAGCATCTCCGCCTGTTCGCTATCCGGCCACCAGCTGTACTGGTCGCCCTCACGGCTGACTTCGCGCAGGGCATCGACATAGCCCATGGTGCCGATCACTTCGTCCAGCCAGGCGCGTTCTGGCGCGAGGAAGCCCGGCAGCTGCTGGCTGTCACGCCAGTTCTTCACATCCAGCTTCTGGTGCGCGACATACAGCGAACCGCAGTAGATGTACTCGCGCCGCTTGCGCCGCTGTTTGTCCAGGTAGCCGGTAAAGTCGTCGATGAACTTGAACTTGTGGTTCAGGCTCTCGTCGCCGCCCTGGCCGGACGGCAGCAACAGGGTGGCGATGCTCACCTTGTCGAAATCGGCCTGCAGATAACGTCCGTAACGGTCGGCCATCTCGAAGCCGAGGCCGTGGATCACTGCCTTGGGTTGCAGGCGCGAGTAGAGCGCCACGCCACCCTGGGCAGGCACTTCGGCATCGGCTGCATAGAGAAAGTAGCCATCCAGCTGATAGGCCGGATCGTCCAGTTCGAAGGAGGAGACTCTTGTATCCTGCAGGCAGATCACGTCGGCATTCTGGGCCTGCAGCCAGCTGAGCAAACCTCGCTCGACCGCGGCCTGAATACCATTCACGTTCACACTGATGATCCGCATAAATGGCCCCCAAAAACACCTGCGTGTATGATACCCGAGCTCATTCCCATTAGCTAAATTCATAGGGTCTGTTGGCGTTTTTTCGCGGCCCGTCCCTGCGGGTTGCGCGTCAAATGGCGCCATGCGTTGTTGCGGGACTTGCCAGTGCATTGCCATTGCTTGCATCCCGCGCCTAGCCTGGCGTCATTTGACGCGGCAACGCGGCCCGTGAAAAACGCCAGCAGACCCTAGTAAATCCGTGCCGTACGGAGCTTTGCATGCAGGCGTATCAACGCGAATTCATCCGTTTTGCCATCGAACGCGGCGTGCTGCGTTTCGGTGAGTTCACCCTCAAATCCGGGCGTACCAGCCCATACTTTTTCAATGCCGGCCTGTTCAACAGCGGCCTGGCGCTGGCCAAGCTCGGACGCTTCTATGCGTCCGCACTGATGGAGGCCGGTGTCGACTTCGATGTGCTGTTCGGCCCGGCCTACAAGGGCATCCCGCTGGCGGCCGCCACTGCCGTGTCGCTGGCCGAGCAGCATGGTCGCGACCTGCCCTGGTGTTTCAACCGCAAGGAAGCCAAGGATCATGGCGAAGGCGGTACCCTGGTGGGTGCACCGCTGGCCGGGCGGGTGATGATCGTCGACGACGTGATTACCGCCGGCACGGCGATCCGCGAGGTGATGCAGATCATCCAGGGCCAGGGTGCCCAGGCCGCTGGCGTGCTGATCGCGCTGAACCGCCAGGAACGCGGCCAGGGTGAGCTGTCGGCGATCCAGGAAGTGGAGCGCGATTACGGCATGCCGGTGATCAGTATTGTGTCGCTGGAGCAGGTGCTGGATTATCTGGCGGGCGATGCCGAGCTGAAGAAACACCTGCCGGCGGTTGAGGCCTACCGCGCGCAGTACGGCATCTAGACCAATAGCACAGGTGTCTTACATGCTCAGACAGTTGGTTCTCGGCTCGTTGCTTCTTTCAGTAGCTGCAGTTTCCGCCTTTGCAGCCCAGCCGTCTCAAGAAAAGACGTCCGTACCCACCGAACTTTACCGTTACACGGATAAGAATGGACGTGTGGTGCTTGATCGCCTGGGTGTACCACCTGAGTACGTTTCCCAGGGTTATGAAGTACTCAATGACAAAGGGCGAGTCGTGCGGGTTGTACCCCCGGCTCCCAGCTTGGAAGAGCGCCAGCGGCAGGCCGAGGAGAAGGCCAAGGCCAGCTCCGATGCACAATTGCTGCGCATCTATTCCGAGCCTGCGGATGTCGATCGGGCTCTTGAGCGCAAGTTGGCCGAGTTGAATGGGCTGATCAGCGTTGCACAGAGCAACCTCCATTCGCTGCGCACGCAGCAGGCCAATTTGCAGGCCAAGGCTGCGGAGTTCGAGAGGTCAGGCGGTCAAGTGCCGGAGCACTTGTTGGTACAGATTGACAACATTAAAACCGAACAGCTGGGGGTCGAGAAGGACATTCAGCGCTACCAGGCCAGCCGCAAGGAAGCCGAAGCCTCCTTCGCCGCCGATCGTGCGCGCCTGGTGGAGCTGCGCGGCGAGTGACCCCGCCGCGCGGTGCCATCAGTGATGGCGCTTGCGATTGGTAATCAGGGTGCCGACGCCGCTATCGGTGAAGATTTCCAGCAACACCGCATTCGGCACGCGACCATCGATGATGTGTGCGCTGGTGACGCCGCCTTGCACGGCCTCCAGGGCGCAGCGGATCTTCGGCAGCATGCCGCCGTAGATCGTGCCGTCGGCGATCAGCCCATCCACCTGCTCGGTGGTCAGGCCAGTCAATACCTCGCCCTGCTTGTCCATCAGGCCGGCGATGTTGGTCAGAAGCATCAGCTTCTCGGCCTTCAGCGCCTCGGCCACCTTGCCGGCTACCAGGTCGGCATTGATGTTGTAGGACTCGCCATCGGCCCCCACGCCGATCGGCGCAATCACCGGGATGAAATCACCCTTGACCAGCATGTTCAGTAGCTCGGTATTGACGCCGGTGACTTCGCCGACGTGGCCGATGTCGATGATTTCCGGCTGGGTCATCTCCGGCGTTTGACGGGTCACGGTGAGCTTGCGGGCGCGGATCAGCTCGGCATCCTTGCCGGTCAGGCCGATGGCGCTGCCGCCATGGCGATTGATCAGGTTGACGATATCCTTGTTGACCTGGCCGCCGAGGACCATCTCCACCACGTCCATGGTCTGCGCGTCTGTGACGCGCATGCCATCGATAAAGTGACTTTCAATGCTGAGTCTCTTCAGCAGATCGCCGATCTGCGGGCCGCCACCATGTACCACCACCGGATTGATGCCGACCGCCTTCATCAGCACGATGTCGCGGGCGAAGCCTTCCTTCAGCTCGTCGCTTTCCATGGCGTTGCCGCCGTACTTGATCACCAGGGTCTTGCCGACGAAACGACGGATATAGGGCAGCGCTTCGGACAGGACCTTGGCGACTTGGACGGCGGCATCACGATTGAGGGTCATGGTGGAACGGACTCCGAAGGCGGATCAGAACGGCAGGTTGAGGTCGGGGGCGACGTTGTACAGCTGGGCGCGGAAGACTTCCTTGATGCGCGTGAGCTCGTCCTCGGTCTCCGCCTCGAAGCGCAGCACCAGTACCGGTGTGGTGTTGGAGGCACGCACCAGGCCCCAGCCCTTCGGATAGTCGACGCGCACGCCGTCCAGGGTAGTCAGGTTGGCTTCGCCCCAAACGCCGTCACGCTGCAGGCGGTCAATCAGGCGGAACTTGCTCTCGTCGGTGACGGTAACGTTGATCTCCGGCGTCGAGATGTCCAGCGGGAAGGCGGAGAACACGTGCTCGGCGTCGCGGCGATCCTGGCTGAGGATCTCCAGCAGGCGCGCAGCGCTGTAGATGCCGTCGTCGAAGCCGAACCAGCGCTCCTTGAAGAACACGTGGCCGCTCATCTCGCCGGCCAGTAGGGCGCCGGTTTCCTTCATCTTCTTCTTGATCAGCGAGTGGCCGGTCTTCCACATCACCGGGCGGCCGCCATAGCCGCTGATCAGCGCGCCGAGGCGGCGGGTGCATTTGACGTCATAGATGATGTCAGCGCCCGGATTGCGCGACACCACATCCTTGGCGAACAGCATCATCAGGCGGTCCGGGTAGACGATGGTGCCGGTGTTGGTCACCACGCCGACGCGGTCGCCGTCGCCGTCGAAGGCCAGGCCCAGATCGGCGCCTTCGGCTTTTACGCGAGCGATCAGATCTTCCAGGTTCTCCGGCTTACCCGGGTCCGGGTGGTGGTTGGGGAAGTTGCCGTCGACCTCGCAGAACAGCGGGATCACGCTGCAGCCCAGGGCCTCGATCAGTCGGGGGGCAATCACGCCGGCCACGCCGTTGCCGCAGTCGACCACGACCTTGATCGGCTTGGCCATGGCGATGTCGTCACGGATCTGCTTGAAGTAGCGGTCGAGAATATCGATCTGCTCGACGCTGCCGACGCCGCTGGCCAGCTCGTTGTTGTCGATGCGGGTCTTCAGCGCCTGGATCTGCTCGTTGGCCTGGGTGTCGCCGGCGATCACGATCTTGAAGCCGTTATAGTCGGGCGGGTTGTGACTGCCGGTGAGCATCACCCCGGACTTGCCTTCCAGCACGTTAGTAGCAAAGTACAGCACCGGGGTCGGCACCATGCCGATGTCGGTGACCTGGCAGCCGCAATCCAATAGACCCTGGATCAGCTGTTGCACCAGCTGTGGGCCGGACAGGCGGCCGTCACGGCCGACGGCCACGTTCGGTTCGCCCTGCGCCAGGCTCTCCGAGCCAATGGCGCGGCCGATCCAGTAGGCGGCTTCGGTGGTGAGCGTGTCACCCACTACGCCGCGGATGTCGTAGGCGCGGAAGATGCTGGCGGGGAGTTTCGGAGGGGTCTGTACGTTCTGCACGGCGCTATCCATGAGGGGTTGCTCCAATCCCAGGAGATCCTGGTCTTCGTCGAGAATGTCGATATCGAGGATATCGGTGGCCTGGAACAGCGGGTCTGCCAATTGCGCAGGCTTGGACACCGCTGCGGGGGCAGTGATCGGGGTACTGCCGGCCTCATGTCTTGAGGCTTCTTGTTTGGCGCGCGGAATTCGCGCGAGGCTCTGCGCCAGCCCGTCGAGGGCGGCGAACTGCATGCTGAAGGCTTTGACCGACTTGCCGCTGGAAAGCTCCTGAACCATGCCGGCCAGTTGCTGTACGTCATCACGCAGGCGGCCGAGCAGGTGGTTGCGGGTCAGTACCAGGCCGAGCAGGGCGCCGGCCAGGGTCAGCAGGGCTGTGATGGCCAGTATCACGGGTGAAACGGGTAGGCCGCTGTTGGTCGGGCCTGGTATGAAGTCGAGTTGCCAGTTGGGGTTGCCCGTGTCAAAGCGCAGTGCCTGCGCATCGCCAGCGCTGCCGCGCTGCAGCAGGATTTGCGCAGCGCCATTGCCGAATTGCTGGCTGAGCTGGACTTGTCCGGCCTCTTCCGGCATGGCCGGAAGGGCTCCGAGCAGGCGTTCGAGATCGACCACCAGCAGCAGGGTGCCCTGCAGCTGATCGCTGCCGGCGGCGCGCAATGGCGCGGCGCTGTAGGCCAGCCAGCGTTCGCCGACCTTATAGGCCTCGATGGCGGGCTGCTGGCCATTTTCCAGGCGGCGCAGCATATCCAGCGCGGCGAAATTCATCGGGCCGCTGCGGCCAACGTCCAGCGCGGCGCGTGCCGGCAGGTTGATATGGGCATCGACCACGCCCTGCCAGTGCTGCAAGCCGCGCTCGGCAGTGCCGATCAGGCTGCGGTCGCCGCTCTGCAGGGCGGTGAGTAGCGCTGGGTCGTTGGCGGCGGCCCGGGTGTCGGCCAGCAGTTGCTGCTGAGCCTGTTGCAAGGCGCTCGCCTGGCTGCCGCCCCAGGCTTCGACCAGCTGTTGCTGCTGCTGTTTGCCACTGCTGCTCAGACCGAAGCCGAGCAGCGCGCAGGCCAGCACCAGACCGCCCAGCGCGGCAATGGCGCCTGGCAGCAGCGCCTGCGAGTCGTTGCCGGTCTTGGCTGGCTTGGCCGGAGCGGCGGCAATGAGTGGTTCGTTATCCTTGGCTGCACGCTTGAGTTTCACGCGACGTCTCCCTGGCAATTCATCCCGAGCGGGCGGGGTCAGTGGCTACCGGAGTGGCCGAAGCCGCCGGCGCCGCGCTGGCTGGCGTCGAATTCCTCGACCAGCTCGAAATGTGCCTGCACTACCGGTACCAGCACCAGCTGGGCGATGCGCTCGCCGACGGCGATGGTGAAGGGCGTTTGGCCGCGGTTCCAGCAGGACACCATCAGCTCGCCCTGGTAGTCCGAGTCGATTAGGCCGACCAGGTTGCCGAGCACGATGCCATGCTTATGGCCCAGCCCAGAGCGCGGCAGGATCAGCGCTGCCAGGCCGGGATCGCCGATGTACACGGACAGGCCGGTGGGGATCAGCAGGGTCTGCCCTGGCTCGAGGACGCTGTCCTCCTTGAGCATGGCGCGCAGATCGAGGCCGGCGGAGCCGGGGGTCGCATAGTGCGGCAGGGGAAAATCGCTGCCCAGGCGCGGGTCGAGGATCTTGGCTTGCAGAGCGTGCATGGTGGATTCCGTAAACGATGGGTATCAGGCGCGGTCGAGGCGCTCGGCAATGAAGGCCACTAGTTGGCGGGCGATCTTGCTTTTGCTGGTCTGGGCGAAGGCGCTGGCCTGCAGCTCGCGATCGATCACGGTGATGGCGTTCTCTTCGCTGTTGAAGCCGATGGTCGGGTTGGCCACGTCGTTGGCGACGATCAGGTCGAGGTTCTTGTCCTTCAGCTTGCGCGCAGCATAGTCGAGCAGGTTCTCGGTTTCTGCGGCAAAGCCCACGCTGAACGGACGATCTTCACGGCCGGCGATGGTGGCGAGGATGTCCGGGTTGCGCACCAGTTGCAGGAGCAGGCCTTCGCCACTGCTGGGGTCCTTCTTCATTTTCTGGGTGGCCACCACTTCGGGGCGGTAGTCGGCCACGGCAGCGGAGGCGATCAGCAGGTCGCAGGGCATGGCGGCCTCGCAGGCGGCAAGCATGTCGCGGGCGCTGACCACGTCGATGCGGTTGACCCGGTCTGGTGTCGGCAGGTTCACGGGGCCGGTCACCAGGGTGACCTGGGCGCCGGCCTCCACGGCGGCCTCGGCCAGGGCGAAGCCCATCTTGCCGGAGCTGTGGTTGGTGATGTAACGCACCGGGTCGATGTTTTCCTGGGTCGGGCCGGCGGTGATCAGTACGTGCTTGCCGGTCAGCGCCTGCCACTGGAAGCAGTCGGCGGCGCGCTGGGCCAGCTCCTCGGCTTCCAGCATGCGCCCGGGGCCGACGTCGCCGCAGGCCTGGCTGCCGGCGGCCGGGCCGAACAGGTGCAGGCCGCGCTGGGCGAGAATCTCGGCATTGGCCTGAGTGGCCGCATCGCGCCACATGGCCTGGTTCATCGCCGGGGCCAGGGCGACCTGGGCGTCTGTGGCCAGCACCAGGGTAGTCAGCAGATCGTCGGCCACGCCCTGAGCGAGGCGCGCCATGATGTCGGCGGTGGCCGGGGCGATCAGCACCAGGTCGGCCCATTTGGCCAGCTCGATATGACCCATGGCGGCTTCGGCGGCCGGGTCGAGCAGGTCGAGGTGCACCGGGTGGCCGGACAGTGCCTGCAGGGTCAGCGGGGTGATGAACTCGCGGCCGCCACGGGTCATGACCACCCGTACTTCGGCGCCCTGGTCGCGCAGGCGACGGACCAGCTCCGCGCTCTTGTAGGCGGCGATGCCGCCGCCGACGCCCAGGACGATGCGTTTCCGATACAGCCGCTGCATAGGCCTGCCTTTAATAATGTGGTGTGGATAGCAGCGCGGCGGCGACACCTCCCCAGGCCGGTCACCGCGCCAAAAAAGCCGGGCTAAGATAGCACAGGGCCTGCGCCGGAACAGCGGGCCGACGGACAGGGAGATGTCATGAGCATACGCGACTGGCCCGCAGCGGAACGCCCGCGGGAGAAACTGCTGGAACTGGGGGCTGCGGCGCTGAGCGACGCCGAGCTGCTGGCGATTTTCCTGCGCACCGGGGTGGCCGGGCAGAGCGCGGTGGACCTGGCCCGTCACCTGCTGGCCGATTTCGGCAGCCTGCGTGCGTTGTTGGAGGCCGACCTGGATTCCTTCAGCCAGCGCCTGGGCCTCGGCCCGGCCAAGTTCGCCCAGCTGCAGGCGGTGCTGGAGATGGGTCGCCGTCATCTGGCCGAGCGGCTGCGCCGGGATTCCGCCCTGGAGAGCCCGCAGGCGGTGCGCGACTACCTCAAGGCGCGCCTGCGCCACGAGCCGCACGAGGTGTTCGGCTGCCTGTTCCTCGACGCCAAGCACCGGGTGATCTGCTTCGAGGCGCTGTTCTTCGGCTCAATCGACGGCGCCAGCGTCTATCCCCGCCAGGTGGTCAAGCGCGCGCTGTTCCACAATGCGGCTGCCGCCATCCTGGTGCACAACCACCCATCCGGCGTCGCCGAGCCCAGCCAGGCCGATCGCCAGCTGACCGAGCGGCTCAAGGAGGCGCTCGGCCTGATCGAGGTACGCGTGCTCGACCATTTCATCGTCGGCGACGGCGAGCCGCTGTCGATGGCCGAGTTCGGCTGGGTCTAGGGCGGGCGCTGCCCGCCATGCGGCCTCAGGGTGCCAGGCGGGCCTTGGCGAAATCCTGGCGACCGAAGGGGCTGACCTGGTAGCCGCTGACCCTGTCGCTGTGCAGGGCGAAGGCGGTGGGATGCGCCAGCGGCAGCCACAGGGCCTGCTGCTGGATCAGCGTCTGCGCCTGGCGATACAGCTCGCTGCGCTGTGCCTGAGCGCTGGCGGCCTTGCCTTCGCTGATCAGCTGGTCCAGCTGCGGGTCGCAGTAGCGCGCGAAGTTCAGCCCGGACTGCACCGAGGCGCAGGCGAACTGCGGGGTGAGGAAGTTGTCCGGGTCGCCGTTATCGCCGGCCCAGCCCATGAACAGCAGGTCGTGCTCGCCGGCCTTGGCGCGGCGGATCAGCTCGCCCCACTCGATCACGCGGATTTCCGCCTGGATGCCGACCTTGGCCAGGTCGGCTTGCAGCAGCTGGGCGCCGAGAGACGGGTTGGGGTTGAGCAGGCTGCCCGACGGGCGGGTCCAGATGGTGGTCTTGAAACCGTCCGCCAGGCCGGCTTCGGCCAGCAGCGCGCGGGCCCTGGCAGGGTCGTGGGCATAGCCCGGCAGATCCTTGGCGTAACTCCAAGTGTTCGGCGGGTAGGGGCCGCTGGCCGGCGTGGCGCTGCCCTCGAATACCGCCTTGAGGTAGCTGGCCTTGTCGAAGGCCAGGTTGATCGCCTGGCGCACCTGCGGCTTGTCCAGCGGTGGGTGCTGGCTGTTGAGGGCGACGAAGGCGGTCATGAACGCCGGAGTTTCACTGACTGCCAGGCGACTCTCCGCGCGCGCTGCCTGCACATCCTGCGGCTTCGGCGACAGGGCAATCTGGCATTCGCCGCGCCTGAGCTTCTGCAGGCGCACGCTGGCGTCGGGGGTGATGGCGAACACCAGGCCGTCGACGGCCGGCTTGCCGGCGAAGTAGTCGGGGTTGGCCGTGTAGCGGATCACCGCGTCCTTCTGGAAGCGCTTGAGCACGAAGGGGCCGGTGCCGACCGGCTGGGCGTTCAGCTTCTCCGGCGTGCCGTCGGCCAGCAGTTTGGCGGCGTATTCGGCCGAATAGATGGAGGCGAAGCCCATGCTCAGCGTGGCGAGGAAGGTGGCGTCCGGGCGCTTGAGCACGAAGCGCACGCTCAGCGGCGTCGGCGCCTCGATGCGCTCGATCAGCGCCGGCCACTGCATGGACTGGGCGTGCGGATAACCGCTGGCGGCGACCTTGTGCCAGGGATGGGTCGGGTCGAGCATGCGCTGGAAGCTGAACAGCACGTCGTCGGCGTTCAGTTCACGGCTCGGGGTGAACCAGGCGGTGCGCTGGAACTTCACTCCCGGGCGCAGCTGGAAGGTCCAGCTCAGGCCGTCGGCGGATACCTCCCAGCGCTCGGCCAGGCTAGGCGCCAGCTGGCCAGCGGCGGCGTCATAGTCCACCAGGCGGTTCATCAGCATGTCGGCCGAGGCGTTGGTGGTGGTCAGCGAGTTGTACTGCACCACGTCGAAACCGTCCGGGCTGGCTTCGGTGCAGACGCTGAGAGTGGCGGCCTGGCTCAGTAACGGGGCGAGCAGCAGGGGCAGGGCGGCGATGCGCATCGCGGTTCCTCCGAAAGGCGAGAGGCAACCCTAGACCAAAGGCAGCGGGCAGACAATCGACCCAGGCGACGAGTGGTCGGGGTGCCTGCGGCGCGAAGGGCCGCCGCTTCTGGGACTATGCTGGTTGGCGGTACGCGGGAATTCTTGCGACTGCCGGGGTGTTCTGGTATAAAGCAGCGCTCTTTTCTAGGGGCCCGGTCCAGCGGCAACGCCAAACGCCGGTAAGACCCCCGAGAAACGCGGCGCTGAGCGCCAAATGACTATTGAGTTCAAGCGGCCAACCCATGCCGGGTTGGGCATGTGGTTTAGAGGGCTGAGGCATGTCGAGAGTCTGTCAAGTTACCGGTAAGGGTCCGGTAACCGGGAACAACGTTTCCCACGCTAACAACAAAACCCGTCGTCGTTTCCTGCCGAACCTGCAGCACCATCGCTTCTGGGTCGAGTCCGAGAAGCGCTTCGTGCGTCTGCGCGTTTCCGCCAAGGGCATGCGCATCATCGACAAGCGTGGCATCGACGTAGTGCTGTCCGAGCTGCGCGCTCGCGGCGAAAAGGTTTAAGGAGCTAATCATGCGTGAACTGATCCGTTTGGTGTCCAGCGCCGGTACCGGCCACTTCTACACCACCGACAAGAACAAGCGCACCACTCCGGACAAGATCGAGATCAAGAAATACGATCCGGTCGTCCGTAAGCACGTGACCTACAAGGAAGCCAAGATCAAGTAATTGATCCGGCCCTTGTACGAAGAAACCCGCCTCGGCGGGTTTTTTCTTGCCTGCGAAAAACTGCGGGCGAAAAAAAGCCCGCGGATGCGGGCTAATCAGGGTGACTCTGAATCGGGTGTTCGGCCGGGCTCACGCCTTGGCTTCGAAGATCACATAGACCTTGCGGCAGGGCTCCAGCACTTCCCAGGTGCCCTTGAGGCCGGCCGGGATGACGAAGCGGTCGCCGGCACGCACGGTCTTGGCATTGCCATCCTGGTCGCGGATCACCGACACGCCCTGGAGAATCTCGCAGTACTCGTGCTCGGTGTAGTTGATCGTCCACTGGCCGACGGCGCCTTCCCAGATGCCCACGTTGAACTGGCCGCAGGGGCTGCCGTAGTGGTTGCGTACGCTCTGCTCGGGGTCGCCCTTGAGGATCTTCTCGGCGGCCGGGCGATAGTGTTCCGGCGCGGTGGTGGCGCTGGCGAAGTCGATGATCTGGGCGACATTCATGGCGTGGGCTTCCTGTTGTTGTAAGGCTGTCGATGGACGGCAGTCTATGTTTGATAAAACGAACATTCAAGGCGCCTGATCGGGCCTTTGTCAAAAATATTGAAAAGGCGACGCGCTCTGGTTTAGTGTTGTGCGCACGATGGCCGGCAATCGGCCTGGCAGAATAATTGACAGTGCGTGTTGCCTATTTGCCACACGCTTTCACTGAGGATCTCCCGCATGACCACCCTGACTCGTGCCGACTGGGAACAGCGCGCCAAGAATCTGCAGATCGAGGGCCGCGCCCTGATCCATGGCGAGCACCGCGATGCCGTTTCCGGCCAGACCTTCGAGTGCGTGAGCCCGGTCGATGGTCGTGTCCTCGGCCTGATCGCCAGCTGCGACACTGCCGATGCCGAGGTCGCCGTGCGCGATGCCCGCGCCACCTTCGAGTCGGGCGTGTGGTCGCAGATGAAGCCGGTCGAGCGCAAGAAGATCATGATCCGCTTTGCCGACCTGCTCGACGCCCACGCCGAAGAGCTGGCCCTGCTGGAAACCCTGGACATGGGCAAGCCGATCGCTTTCTCGCTGAGCGTCGACGTGGCCGGTGCCTCACGCGCCATCCGCTGGAGCGGTGAAGCGATCGACAAGATCTATGACGAAGTGGCCGCCACCCCGCACGACGAACTGGGTCTGGTGACCCGCGAGCCGGTCGGCGTGGTCGCCGCCATCGTGCCGTGGAACTTCCCGATGATCATGACCGCCTGGAAGCTGGGCCCGGCCCTGGCCACCGGCAACTCGGTGATCGTCAAGCCGTCGGAGAAATCCCCGCTGACCGCCATCCGCATGGCCGAACTGGCGCTGGAGGCTGGTATTCCGGCCGGCGTGCTCAACGTGCTGCCGGGTTTCGGCCACACCGTGGGCAAGGCCCTGGCCCTGCACATGGACGTCGACACCCTGGTGTTCACCGGTTCGACCAAGATCGCCAAGCAGCTGATGATCTACGCTGGCGAATCGAACATGAAGCGCGTCTGGCTGGAAGCCGGCGGCAAGAGCGCCAACATCGTGTTTGAAGACGCGCCCTGCCTGAAGGAGGCCGCCGAGGCCGCCGCCATGGCCATCTGCTTCAACCAGGGCGAGATGTGCACCGCCGGTTCGCGCCTGCTGGTGCAGCGTTCGATCAAGGACCAGTTCATGCCCATGGTGGTCGAGGCCCTCAAGGGCTGGAAGGTCGGTCATGCGCTGGATCCGGAAACCCAGGTCGGCGCGCTGGTTGACCAGGGCCACCTGAACACCGTGCTGTCCTACATCGAAGCCGGCCATGCCGATCAGGCCAAGATGCTCTGCGGCGGCAAGCGCACCCTCGAAGAGACCGGCGGCGTGTACGTCGAGCCGACCATCTTCGACGACGCGCACAACAAGATGCGCATCGCCCAGGAGGAGATCTTCGGCCCGGTACTGACGGTGATTCCGTTCGACACCACCGAGGAAGCCATCGCCATCGCCAACGACAGCATCTTCGGTCTGGCGGCGGCGATCTGGACCAGCAACCTGTCCAAGGCACACCTGACTGCCAAGGCCCTGCGCGTGGGCAGCATGTGGGTCAACCAGTACGACGGTGGCGACATGACCGCGCCGTTCGGTGGCTACAAGCAGTCGGGCAACGGCCGTGACAAGTCGCTGCACGCCTTCGACAAGTACACCGAGATCAAGGCCACCTGGATCAAGCTCTAAGTACGCAGGACGATCTCCTGGTCGTCGTTGCGTCCTCGCTTTTAATGCTCACGTACTGCAGTACGCTGCGCTTAAAAGCGGCGGGGCGCCTGACTCGCTGACGCTCGCCCTTCGGGCCAGCCTAACGGCTGTTACTCCCGTTGGTCGTTGGTCCTGGCCTTAGCCCAGAAGACCTTCATCGGTGTTGGGTTGGTTTGACCGTACTTTAAGGTCCGCCCCTCGGGGCCGGCTCCCGAGTGAGCCACACCTGCGGCCGGGTTTCCTTGGGAACCCGGCCGTTTGCTTTGGCCGGAAAGGAATGGGCTATGCGTTGGGGAACCTACTTCGCCGTTACCGCGGCGGTGGTCATCGTCGGGCTGGCGCTGGGGGTGACCCTGCCGCTGGTGTCGCTGCGCCTGGAGAGTTGGGGCTACGGGCCCTTCGCCATCGGCGTGATGGCGGCGATGCCGGCCGTCGGCGTGCTGCTCGGGGCGCGCCTGACCGGGCGTCTGGCAGGCGCGCTGGGCACGCCGCGCACCCTGCGCCTGTGTCTGCTGGCCAGCGCCTTCTCGGTCGGCCTGCTGGCCCTGCTGCCCTATTACCCGCTGTGGCTGCTGCTGCGCCTGCTGATCGGCATTTCCCTGACCGTGGTCTTCGTCCTCGGCGAAAGCTGGATCAACCAGCTGGTCGAGGAGCGCCTGCGCGGCCGTCTGGTGGCGCTGTACGGCACCGGATTCGCCCTCAGCCAGCTGGCTGGGCCGCTGGCGCTGACGGTCATCGGCAGCACCAGCGACCTCGGCTTCTGGCTGTCGGTGGCGCTGCTGGTCGGGGGCAGCGTCGTGCTGCTCGGCCATAGCGGCGCGCCGCAGGTCGATGCGCACAGCGCTTCCGGGCGCGGTCTGGGGCTGTTCTGTCGGCGCCTGCCGGCGATTGCCTGGGCCGTGGTGCTGTTTGCCGCCTTCGAGTCGATGGTGCTGACCCTGCTGCCGGTCTATTTGCTGCGCGAAGGCTTCGCCCAGGAGACGGCGCTGCTGATGGCCAGCGTGGTGGTGGTGGGTGACGCCCTGCTGCAGCTGCCCATCGGCCTGCTCGCTGACCGGGTGTCGCGCGCCACGCTGTTCCGCGTCTGCGGCGTGCTGCTGCTGCTGTCCAGTCTGGCGATTCCCTCGCTACTGCACACGCCGCTGATCTGGCCGCTGCTGGTGGTGTTCGGGGCCGCCGCCGGCGGGCTCTATACCCTGTCGCTGATCCTGGTCGGGCAGTTCTACCGGGACGACGCGCTGGTACGTGCCAACGCCCACATTGCCCTGCTGTGGGGCGCCGGCTGCCTGCTCGGGCCGCTGTCCACCGGTGCCGCCAGCCAGTGGTTGAGCGGCCATGCACTGCCCCTGCTGATGGCGGTTGGCGCGGCACTGTTCGTCTGGCTGGCCTGGCGCCGTGGGGCGTTCCAGGCGCCAGCAGCTGACTAGGGCGCCGCGTCGCTCGGCGTTGCGCTGAGCAGCTCGCCCACCGTCTGGCCGACCTGCCGGACCGCCCACTCCAGGTTGGCGGTCATGGCGGTGGCGAAGTTCATGCGCAGGCAGTTGCGGTACTTGCCGGCGGCGGAAAAGATGCTGCCGGGCGCGATCTGCACCTTGTGCGGCGCCAGCAGGCGATTCAGGCGCTGGCTGTCGAAGCCCTGCGGCATCTCCACCCAGAGCATGAAGCCGCCCTGCGGCTGGCTGACCCGTGCGCTGGCGGGGAAGTGCTGGCTGACCCAGGCCGTCATCCGCTCGCGGCCGCGCGCGTACTGGCTGCGCATGCGCCGCAGGTGTGGCTGGTACTGGCCCTCGCCAATGAATTCGGCCAGTGCCAGTTGTGGCAACTGGGCGCTCATTCCGGTGCTCATGTACTTCATGTGCAGCACCCGCTGCAGGTAGCGCCCCGGCGCGATCCAGCCGATGCGCAGGCCCGGCACCAGGGTCTTGGAGAAGGAGCTGCAGAGCAGCACGCGGCCGTCCTCGTCGAACGACTTGATGGTCCGCGGGCGCGGGTAGCGGTAGGCCAGGTCGCCGTAGATGTCGTCCTCGATGATCGCCAGGTCGTAGCGCTGCGCCAGCTCCAGCAGGGCACGGCGATTGGCCTCGGGCATGACGTAGCCGAGCGGGTTGTTGCAGGTCGGGGTGAGCTGGATGGCCTTGATCGGCCACTGCTCCAGGGCCATCTCCAGCGCTTCCAGATTGATGCCGGTGAGCGGGTCGGTAGGCAGCTCCAGGGCCTTCAAGCCGAACCCCTTGAGCGCCTGCATCACCCCGTGGAAGCTCGGCGAGTCCACCGCGACGATATCGCCAGGCTGGCAGATGGCGCGCAGCGCGGCAGAGAGCGCTTCGTGGCAGCCGGTGGTGATGATCAGGTCGTCTGGGGCGATCTGGCAGCCGGAATCCAGCGCCAGGCGCGCAACCTGTTCGCGCAGCAGGACTTCGCCCGCCAGGCTGCCGTAGCTCAGCTCACGCAGGCCCTGGCGCCGGCTCAGGCGCGACAGGCTGCGCAGCAGCGGCTTGAGCGTGGGCGCGTCGATGTCGGGGATGCCGCGGCCCAGCTGCACCAGGTCGGCCTGGGCCGGCGTGTTGACCAGCTCCAGCACCTGGTCCCACTGCGACACGTCGACCGGGTGCTGGGCGGTGCGCCCGACCATGGGCAGCGCCGGGCGCTGGCGGCTGTGTGGCACGAAGTAGCCGGATTTGGGCCGGGGCTCCACCAGGCCTTCGTCCTCCAGTTCGCGGTAGGCCTGCTGCACGGTACTCAGGCTGACGCCGTGCTCCTGGCTGAGCACGCGCACCGAGGGCAGGCGATCGCCGGGGCGGTACAGGCCCTGTTCGATGCGTTCGCCGAGGATCTCGGCCAGGTTGCGGTAAAGCATGGCGGCCTCCGTCAGACCATACAGATGACGGCAAAAAGCAGGATTCAGTGGGGCGCACACAGGATCTGTATGGGCCAAAAGTCCATTCTTTGAATCTGTATCCTGTTTCGTGCGACCCGCATCATGGTCCTCCATACAGATCGGTGCAAGGAGGTCGACATGCCGCAGCCATGGGAACGCCAGGAAACAGTCCGTCCGGAGGCAGAGCAGTCCGCGCGTGGAGGGCTCGGCGTCGCGCTGGTGCTGTTCGGGCGCTGGCGGGCCTGGCGCCGTCGCCTGCAGACGCGTCAGGCGTTGCGTCATCTCAGCGACGAGCAGTTGCGCGATATCGGCCTCAGCCGGGCGCAGGCCCGGGCCGAGGTCGAGCGTCCGTTCTGGACGCTGTGGTGAGGGGGATCAGGCCAGGCCGACCGCTTCCTTGAGGCGGTACCAGGCCATGCCCAGGGCCAGCAGCGGCGAGCGCAGGTGCTTGCCGCCGGGGAAGGTGATGTGCGGTACGCGGTTGAACAGCTCGAAGCCGCCGCCCTGTTCGCCGGCAATCGCCTCGGCGAGCAGCTTGCCGGCCAGGTGTGTGGCGTTGACCCCGTGTCCGGCGTAGGCCTGGGCGTGGTAGACGTTGGGCTGATCCTTGAGGCGGCCGATCTGCGGCAGGCGGTTGGCACCGATGCCGATCATCCCGCCCCACTGGAAGTCGATCCGCACGTCTTTCAGGTCGGGGAAGACTTGCAGCATTTTCGGTCGCATATAAGCGGCGATGTCTGCAGGATCGCGACCGGAATAATGGCAGGCGCCGCCGAACAGCAGGCGGTTGTCAGCCGACAGGCGATAGTAGTCCAGCGCCACGCGCTGGTCGCACAGCGCCATGTTCTGCGGGATCAGCGCGCGTGCACGGGCTTCGCCCAGCGGCTCGGTGGCGATCACGTAGCTGCCGGCGGGCAGTACCTTGCCGCCCAGCTCCGGGTCCAGGCCATTGAGGTAGGCGTTGCAGGCCAGCACCAGGGTCTTGGCGCGCACGCTGCCGCGGGCGGTGTGCACCTTCACCTCGGGGCCGTAGTCGATGCGGCTCACCGGCGAGTGTTCGAACAGGCGCACGCCCAGCGAGGCCGCCGCGGTTGCTTCGCCAAGGGCCAGGTTGAGCGGGTGCAGGTGGCCCGAGCCCATGTCGATCATGCCGCCGCAGTAACGGTCGGAGCCGACGACCTGGTGCATCTGCTGCGGTTGCAGCAGACGCAGTTCGTGGCGGTAGCCGAGGCTTTCCAGCTCGGCCTTGTCCTCGGCGAAGCCGTCCAGGTGGGCCGGCTTGTTGGCCAGGTCGCAGTAGCCCCAGGTCAGGTCGCAGTCGATCTGGAACTCTTCCACGCGGCGGCGCACCAGCTCCACCGCCTCCAGGCCCATCAGCTTGAGCTGGCGCACGCCGTCGGCGCCGATCACCGGCTCGAACTGTTCGACGCCATGGCCGACCCCGCGGATCAGCTGACCGCCGTTGCGCCCGCTGGCCCCCCAGCCGACCAGATGGGCTTCCAGCAGCACCACCGAGAAGCCTTTGCGGGCCAGTTCGATGGCGGTGTTGAGGCCGGAGAAGCCGCCGCCGACGATGCACACGTCGGCCAGTTCCTCGCCTGCCAGTGTCGGGTAGCTCAGCTGGCGGTTGGCCGTGGCGGCGTAGTAGGAGGCGGCGTGCTGGTCGCTGTGCACGGCGGGGCGTTGCGGCTGGTGAACGCGGGCGTTCATGTGCGAAATCCTGGGTTGTGTGTTGTTAAAATTTTACGCAGCTTAAGCATGGCCCATGCCAGGCGCCAAGAGCGCCCCAGGAAAAACTCTTTTCACTCGCAGTCATCGACGCCGCTGTCGCGCGGATACACTAGCGGGACTCACCACAAGGCCCGCCTATGAGTTGCACCGACCGCAAGATCGACCAGCTGCGCCGGCAGATTCCACGCTTCGCCTGCGTGCCCGGCTGCCATGACTGCTGCGGCCCGGTGACGGCGTCGTCCGAGGAACTGGTGCGCCTGCCGGTCAAGAGCGAGGCCGAGCATGAGGCCGCGCTGGCCGAGTACAACTGCGTGCACCTCGGTCCGCAGGGCTGCACGGTGTATGACCAGCGTCCGCTGATCTGCCGCCTGTTCGGCACCACGCCGAACCTGCCCTGCCCGCGCGGCCAGGGGCCGGAAACGCCGATCGAGCCTGCGGTCGAGCGCCAGGTACACCGGCTGATTGCCAGTACTCGCCAACGCTTGGTCTAGCCCGCTGCCTTTACTCCGGCACCGGCAGGGTCAGTGACTCCTTGACCTCTTCCATGACGATGTAGGACTTCGACTCGCGCACATGCGGCAGCTTGAGCAGGATGTCGCCGAGCAGCTTGCGGTAGCTGGCCATCTCGTTGATCCGCGCCTTCACCAGGTAGTCGAAGTCGCCACTGACCAGGTGGCACTCCAGCACATGCGGCAGCTTGAGCACGGCGCGGCGGAAGTCCTCGAAGGTGTCGCCGGATTTGTAGTCCAGGCTGATCTCGACGAACACCAGCAGGCTGGCCTTGAGTTGCTGCGGATTGAGCCGGGCGTGGTAGCCCATGATGATGCCCTCGCGCTCCAGGCGGCGGACGCGCTCGGTGCAGGGCGTGGTGGACAGGCCGACCCGCTCGCCCAGCTCGGTGAAGCTGATGCGCCCGTCCTCCTGGAGGATGCGCAGGATGTTGCGGTCGATCTTGTCCAGCTCGCGGCGGCTCTGGTGCTGGGTGCGCATGATGTTCTCCGTATGGAATAACTGAACGCGATAATTCACTGGCGTTGAGGCGAATATATAGCCATATCGCCTGGATGCAATCCTGTGAAAACGCTCTGCGTCGAGAACTAACGCCAAATGCTGAGCGATAAACAGTGAATATCGCTACTTGCGCCTTCCTATACTGCGCCCATCTACGGTCAAAATAACAAACGCTCGCGGGCCCGCCCCGCAGCGAGGAGGCGAAGATGCGTGTTCTGGTGCTCGGCAGCGGTGTGATCGGTACCGCCAGTGCCTATTATCTGGCCCGTGCCGGCTTCGAGGTGGTGGTGGTCGACCGCCAGAACGGCCCGGCCCTGGAAACCAGCTTCGCCAACGCCGGCCAGGTTTCGCCCGGCTACGCTTCGCCCTGGGCTGCCCCGGGCGTGCCGCTGAAGGCCATCAAGTGGCTGCTGCAGAAGCACGCGCCGCTGGCGATCAAGGCCACCGCCGATATCGACCAGTACCTGTGGATGGCGCAGATGCTGCGCAACTGCACCGCCGCCCGCTACGCGGTGAACAAGGAGCGCATGGTGCGCCTGTCCGAGTACAGCCGTGACTGTCTCGACGAGCTGCGCGCCGAGACCGGCATCGCCTACGAAGGCCGCCAGCTGGGCACCACCCAGCTGTTCCGCACCCAGGCTCAGGTCGACAACGCGGCCAAGGACATCGCTGTACTGGAAGCCTCCGGCGTGCCCTACGAGCTGCTCGACCGCGACGCCATCGCTCGCGTCGAACCGGCCCTGGCCGGGGTCAAGGACAAGCTGGCCGGCGCCCTGCGCCTGCCCAACGACCAGACCGGCGACTGCCAGATGTTCACCACCAAGCTGGCGCAGATGGCCAAGGACCTTGGCGTCGAATTCCGCTTCGGCTGCAACATCGAGCGCCTGGACCACGCCGGCGACCGCATCAATGGCGTGTGGGTCGACGGCAAGCTGGAAACCGCCGACCGCTACGTGCTCGCCCTCGGCAGCTATAGCCCGCAGCTGCTCAAGCCGCTGGGCATCAAGGCGCCGGTCTACCCGCTCAAGGGATACTCGCTGACCGTGCCGATCACCAATGCGGCGATGGCGCCGACTTCGACCATCCTCGACGAGACCTATAAGGTCGCCATCACCCGCTTCGACAACCGTATCCGCGTCGGCGGCATGGCCGAGATCGCCGGTTTCGACCTGTCGCTCAACCCGGCCCGCCGCGCCACCCTGGAGATGATCACCAACGATCTCTACCCGCAAGGCGGCGATGTCAGCCGTGCCGAATTCTGGACCGGCCTGCGTCCGGCCACCCCGGACGGCACGCCCATCGTCGGCGCCACCGCCTACCGCAACCTGTTCCTCAACACCGGACACGGTACCCTTGGCTGGACCATGGCCTGCGGCTCCGGTCGTTTCCTCGCCGACCTGATGGCGAACAAGCGTCCGCAGATCAGCGCCGAAGGCCTGGATATTTCCCGTTATGGCCGCACCAAGGAGAGCCACAAGCATGTCCATCCAGCGCCTGCGCATTGAGAAGCGCTACAGCGAAATCGTCATCCACAACGGCACCGTCCACCTGGCGGGCCAGTTGGCGGACGATTACGACGGCGATATCCGTGAGCAGACCCGTCAGACCCTTGCCAACATCGACCGTTTCCTGGCCGAGGCCGGCAGCGACAAGACCCGGATCCTCTCGGTGACCATCTACCTCAAGGACATGGCCGACTATGCCGGCCTGAACGAGGTGTACGACGCCTGGGTGGCCGAGGGTGCCGCCCCGGCCCGTGCCTGCGTCGAGGCCAAGCTGTACGACCCGCGCGTGCTGGTGGAGATGATGGTCGTCGCCGCGCAAGCCTGAACATCCCTTTGGCCCGGCACCCCCGCCGGGCTTTTTTTAACCGAATGAAGTAGCCACCATGCGTCCCGCCCGTGCCCTGATCGACCTCGAAGCCCTGCGCCACAACTACCGCCTCGCCCGCGAGATCAGCGGTGCCAGGGCGCTTGCAGTGGTCAAGGCCGACGCCTACGGACATGGCGCCACGCGCTGCGCCGCCGTCCTGGAAGCCGAGGCCGACGGGTTCGCCGTGGCCTGCATCGAGGAGGCGCTGGAGCTGCGCTATGCCGGTATCCGCAAGCCGATCCTGCTGCTTGAGGGCTTCTTCGAGGAGAGCGAGCTGAGCCTGATCGACCAGCACCAGCTGTGGTGCGTGGTCCATGCCGCCTGGCAGGTCGAGGCGATCGAGCGCGCGCGCCTGGCGCGGCCGCTGCAGGTGTGGCTGAAGCTCGACTCCGGCATGCACCGGGTCGGTCTGCATCCGGCCGAGTACCGTGATGCCCATGCCCGCCTGCTGGCCAGCGGAAAGGTCGAGAAGATCGTGCTGATGAGCCACTTCGCCCGCGCCGACGAGCTGGACTGCCCGCGCAGTGAGGAGCAGGTCGCGGTGTTCGAACAGGCCCGTACCGGCCTGCAGGCCGAGGTCAGCCTGCGCAACTCGCCGGCCATCCTCGGGTGGCCGGCCATCGCCAGCGACTGGGTGCGCCCCGGCATCATGCTCTACGGTGCCACGCCCTTCGAGCAGGACCAGGCCCAGGCCGCGCGCCTGCGCCCGGTGATGACCCTGGAGTCGAAGATCATCAGCGTGCGCGAGCTGCCGGCCGGCGAGCCGGTGGGTTATGGCGCGCGCTTCGTCGCCGAGCGGCCGACCCGCGTCGGCGTGGTTGCCATGGGCTATGCCGATGGCTATCCGCGGCATGCCGCCACTGGCACGCCAATCATGGTCGATGGGCAGATGACCCGCCTGATCGGCCGGGTGTCCATGGACATGCTGACTGTCGACCTCACCGACCTGCCCGGCGCAGGCCTGGGTAGTCGGGTCGAGCTGTGGGGCCGCAACGTCTCCGCCAGTGCCGTGGCCTATGGTTGCGGCAGCATTCCGTACCAGCTGTTCTGCAACCTGAAGCGGGTGCCGAGGCTCTATTCCGGGGGCTAGCCGTCACGGGGCGGGGCAATTGCGTTTGCAGTGTTGTAAATACTGAACACTGGCCGCATCATACGGCCACCCAGATGCCTTGCTCCCAGGGAGGACCCCCGCATTGGACGTCGGTGTTCGACTGCAATCTATTCGTAAACTCAAAGGCCTTTCCCAGCGTGAACTCGCCAAGCGGGCGGGTGTCACCAACAGCACCATCTCGATGATCGAGAAAAACAGCGTGAGCCCTTCGATCAGCTCGCTGAAGAAGGTGCTCGGCGGCATCCCCATGTCGCTGGTGGAGTTTTTCTCTCTCGATCTGGAGCAGGACAACCACACTCAGGTGGTGTACCGGGCCGACGAACTGACCGACCTTTCCAGCGGTGCCGTGACCATGAAGCTCATTGGCAAGGCGCACCCCAATCGGACCATTACCTTCCTCGATGAGACTTACCCGCCGGGTACCGACACCGGTGAGGAAATGCTCAATCATGACGGCGAGGAAGCCGGCATGCTGGTCGACGGGCGCCTGGAGCTGACCGTGGGCGCCGAGGTGTTTGTGCTGGAGCCGGGCGACAGCTATTACTTCGACAGCACCAAGCCGCACCGCTTCCGTAACCCCTACGACAAGCCGGCGCGACTGATCAGCGCCACCACGCCGGCGAACTTCTGAGTCGGTTTTGGGCGTTGCCTTGCGCAATGCCCCTGCGACAAGTTGGGTTGTTCCGGCCAGCCGGCCGAACCGTTATACTGCGCCCGCTCGCGAAACCGTGGCCGCGGGCGTTTCTAGCCAATGAGGGTGTACCGTGAACCTGATCAAGAAGATGCTGGCGGCTCAAGCTGCCGTATTGGCCCTGTGGGCTGTGAGCGCTCAGGCTGCGACCAATGATGAGATCGCCGAGCGCATCAAGCCGGTTGGCGAGGTCTGCATCCAGGGTGAAGAGTGCAAGGGCGTCGGCGCCGTTGCCGTGGCTGCCGGTGGTGGCGCCAAGTCGCCGGACGACGTGATCGCCGCGCACTGTGGCGCCTGCCACAACGCGGGTGTGCTGGGTGCGCCGAAGGTTGGCGATACCGCTGCCTGGAAAGCGCGTGCTGATGCCAAGGGCGGCCTGGATGGCATTCTCAAGTCGGCTATCGCCGGCATCAACGCCATGCCGCCGAAAGGCACCTGCGCCACCTGCTCGGACGACGAGCTGATGGGTGCGATCAAGAAGATGTCCGGTCTGTAACAACCGCCAGCTTCTGAAAAAACCGCCTTCGGGCGGTTTTTTTGTGCCTGCCATTAACTGTGCAGGCTGCGGTTTATTGCCGCAGCCGGTCGAGCAGGCGCGCCAGCGGACCGGGCTGGCGGCGCATCGCCAGCAGTTCCTCGGCCCGCTCGCGGGCGCCGGCGACGCCGGCGTCCAGTGCCTTGCGCAGCCACTCCAGCGCCTGTTCCTGGTCGGCCGCGTTGCCGAGCAGCAACTCGGCCAGGTCCAGGTAGGCGTCCTCGTACTGCTCGGTGCAGGCCTGCTGCAGGTGCTCGCGCGCCTTGCCCGGATCGACCTTGCCGCCCAGGCCGTGGAGGTACTGGCGACCCATGCGCCAGTGCGCGTAGCCGTCACCACGGCGCAGGCTGTGCTGGTAGTAGCGCCGGGCCTGGGCATAGTCCTCGCGCTGCTCGTGCAGCCAGCCCAGGTAGTTGGCGCTGGCATCCTTGTCGCCGTAGCGCCAGGCGGCCTCGAAGTGCTGCAGGGCCAGGTCGTAGTCGGCTTCCTCCTCGAACAGCAGCTGGGCCAGCTCCAGGTGGGCCGGGCGGTGGCCGCGCTCGGTGGCCAGCTGCAGGTAGTGGCGCGCCAGCGCCCGGTCCTGGGCGCAGCCCCGACCCTGGCGGTAGCAGTCGCCCAGGTTGCGGGCGGCCAGCGCCGAGCCGGCGTCGCTAGCGCGCTGAAAATAGGCGAGGGCGCCGGCATGGTCCTGGTCGGCATGGTCCAGCAGGCAGCCGAGGTCGTTGAGCGCATCACTGTTGCCCAGCTCTACGGCCTGCAGCAGCAGCGGCCGGGCCTTCTCATAGTCTTGCGTCTCAAGGGCGGCCAGGCCGCGACGGTGTGCGTCCAGTGCTAGCCAGAGATCGCCGGCGCTGCGCTGCAGGCAGGCCTGCTGCACTTCGCTGAGGCCGAACTGGGCGTAGCGGTCGACGATCTGCAGGGCGCGCTCGGCGGCCAGCGGTTGGCTGCTGCCGTCCTCCTCCAGACGCCAGGCCAGGTCGTCGTGGAACACCAGTGCGCGCTCCTCGCCCTGCACGAAGCGACGTTCGGCGGGTGCCTGGTCGAACGGTTCGCGCAGCCACTGGCCGTCGCTGTCGAGGATGCCCCAGCGGCCTTCCAGGCAGGCGCTGAAATAGTTGTCGTACAGGCTTTCCAGGCGCTCGAAGCGCGGCTCCGCGCTCCAGCCGGGCTGTGCACCGCCGCGATACAACCCCCAGCGCTTGCCCTCCTGGACCCGGCAGTAGTGGCTGCCGTCGGCGCTCCGGCAGCCGAGCTGCAATTCGATCCGGGTGTAGGCGCAGGGCAGCAGCCAGCGCTGCTGCTGATGGCGATAAAGGCCGTACAGACGGTTGTCGCGCACCTGCCAGGCCTGCAGGTCGTACAGGTAGTCGAGCGCCTGGTACTCACCGGGCAGCAGTGTCTGGCCCTGGTCGTCGAGAGCGCGCCAGCGCCACTGCTGGCCGTCGCGGCGACGAATCAGGTAGATCTCGCGGCCGTCCAGGTCGAAGCTCTGCAGGTTGTCGGTGCCGATGGCGCCGAGGTCGTGGAAACGGGTGGTGAACAGGTGCTGCGGACCCTTCGCCGGTCGGGCGGCGTAGTAGCCCTCGTACGCCTGGATCTGCTGGTACTGCGCGGGCAGCTGCCAGTTGCCCTGCGGGTCGATCGCCCCCCACAGCTCGCCCTGCTGTACGGCCCAGCAGCTGCCGCCGTGGTCCAGCGGTTCGCCCGCATCGAACTGGCAAGGTACTGTCAGCCGGCCCTGCAGGTCGATCAGGCCGAGCTTGCCGCCCTCGGCGACCAGCGCGTGCTCGCCGGCGAAATCGTAGGCCTCCTCGAACTGGCAGGCGATCACTTCGCGGCCCTGGCGGTCGACATAGCCGAAGCGCCCGTCCAGCTGCACGCAGGCGCGGTCACTGGCCCCGTCGAACTCGTAGAAGGCCTGGTAGCGGGGCTCGATCAGCACCCGACCATCCGTCGCGCGCAGGCCGTAACGCTGGTTCTCGCAGAAGATCTGCGGCGCATCCTCATCCTGCACCGGCAGCATCGAGCCGAGCGGTTCCCAGCCGTAGTCGTAGGCGGCCTGGTTGAGCAGGGCGCGGAAGCTGCCGGCCCAGGGCGCATCGACGCCGGGGCAGTTGTCCAGCAGCCGCGGATTGTCGTTGTCGATGGCCTCGCGGATGCAGGCGTTGCTGCGCGCGATCTCCTCCAGCAGGGCGTCGGCCTGGGCGCGGCGGTCGTCGTCGCTCATGTTGAACAGGTCCCAGGCGTCCAGGTGGAACCAGGCATGCCGGGCACGGCCGTCGAGCAGCTGGAAAATCCTGGCGTGGGCGTTGCGGAAGGCCTCGACATCGTCCAGCAGGCTGCCGGCGTGGCGCTCGATGAAGGCATAGAAGGCACGCAGCGCCTCGATGCCGGCGGGGGCCTCGGCGTACAGGCCTTCTTCGCTGTGCGGGTCGTTGTAGCAGTTGTTCCCGACGCAGGCGCCCTGGGCGAACAGCGGGTGCAGCAACAGGGGCAGCTCGTAGCCCCACTCCATCAGCGGCAGGCAGTCATCCTCGCTGCTGCCGATTTCGGCCTTGTTGTACAGGTACAGGCGATGGGACATGGCGCGCTTCCTTGCGAGACGACGGAAGCGTGCAGTCTACCCGGGGTGCCGCTTGGTCAGCGCTTGAGCATGGCGCGCATGCTGGCCAGGGCATCGTTGCCGCGCGCCGTCTTGACCTCCACCGGGGTGTCTTCCTGGCCTTCCCAGACCAGGTCTTCCTGCGGCAGCTCATCGAGGAAGCGGCTCGGCGAGCAGTCGATGATCTCGCCGTACTGCTTGCGCTTGGCGGCGAAGGTCAGCGCCAGGTTGCGCTTGGCGCGGGTGATGCCGACATAGGCCAGGCGCCGCTCTTCCTCGATGGTATCGGCCTCGATGCTGGAGCGGTGCGGGAGGATCTCCTCCTCGAAGCCGATGATGTACACCGAGGGGAACTCAAGGCCCTTGGAGGCGTGCATGGTCATCATCTGCACGCCCTCGGCGCCTTCTTCCTCTTCCTGCTGGCGCTCCAGCATGTCGCGCAGGACCAGCTTGCCGATGGCGTCCTCGATGGTCATGTCGCCTTCCTCGTCCTTGTCGAGGGTGTTCTTCAGCGCCTCCACGAGGAACCAGACGTTGCCCATGCGCGCCTCGGCGACCTTGTCGCTGGAGGCGTTCTGGCGTAGCCAGTTCTCGTAGTCGATATCCATGATCATGCTGCGAATGGCGCCGATCGGGTCGTTACCGGCGCAGAGCTCGCGGATCTTGTCCATGTAGCGCTTGAACCGCGACAGGCGCTCGGTATAGCGGCTGTCCAGGTGCTCGGCCAGGCCCAGCTCGTCGCTGGCGGCGTACATCGAGATGCCACGCTCGCTGGCGTAGTTGCCGAGCTTCTCCAGGGTGGTGGAGCCGATCTCGCGGCGCGGCACATTGATCACCCGCAGGTAGGCGTTGTCGTCGTCCGGGTTGACCAGCAGGCGGAAGTAGCTCATCAGGTCCTTCACCTCCTGGCGGGCGAAGAAGCTGGTGCCGCCGGACAGGCGATAGGGGATCTGGTGGTGCTGCAGCTTCAGCTCCATCAGCTTGGCCTGGTAGTTGCCGCGGTAGAGGATGGCGAAGTCGCTGTACGGGCGCTCGGTGCGCAGGTGCTCGGTGAGGATTTCCAGCGCCACGCGCTCGCACTCGGCGTCCTCGTTGCGGGTGCGGATCACGCGGATCGGGTCGCCGTGGCCCATCTCCGACCACAGCTGCTTTTCGAACACGTGGGGGTTGTTGGCGATAAGGATGTTGGCGCACTTGAGGATGCGGCTGGTGGAGCGGTAGTTCTGCTCCAGCATCACCACTTTCAGCGACGGGTAGTCTTCCTTGAGCAGGTTGAGGTTCTCCGGCCGCGCGCCGCGCCAGGCGTAGATCGACTGGTCGTCGTCGCCGACCACGGTGAACTGGTTGCGCATGCCGACCAGCTGCTTCACCAGCAGGTACTGGCTGGCGTTGGTGTCCTGGTATTCGTCCACCAGCAGGTAGCGGATGCGGTTCTGCCACTTCTCCAGGATGTCGCGGTTTTCCTGGAACAGCTTCACCGGCAGCAGGATCAGGTCGTTGAAGTCCACCGCGTTGTACGCCTTGAGCGTGCGCTGGTAGTGCAGGTAGACGATGGCCGCGGTCTGCTCCTTGGGGCCACGGGCATTGGCCAGTGCCTCGTCGGGCAGGATCAGGTCGTTCTTCCAGCTGTCGATGGTGTTCTTGATCTCGTCGGCGCCATCGTCGCCGGCGTACTCCTTCTGCATGATGTCGGTCAGCAGGGCCTTGATGTCGCCGTCGTCGAAGATCGAGAAGCCCGGCTTGTAGCCGAGCGCCGCGTATTCCTTGCGGATGATGTTCATGCCCAGGTTGTGGAAGGTGGACACGGTCAGACCGCGCGCCTCGGCGCCTTTGAGCAGCGTGCCGACACGCTCTTTCATCTCGCGCGCGGCCTTGTTGGTGAAGGTCATGGCGACGATGTGGCGGGCCTGGATACCGCAGTTCTGCACCAAGTGGGCGATCTTGCGGGTGATCACGCTGGTCTTGCCGGAGCCGGCGCCAGCCAGCACCAGCAGCGGGCCGCCGACGTAGTTCACGGCCTCTTGCTGCCGGGGATTGAGTCGCGACATGGGGGGAATTCGGTCAGAAAAAACGAGGCGGCATTCTAGCAGCCGCAGGGCGCCGCCGGGGCGCATGCAGACCGCCGCCCGGCAGGCCGGGTTCCCAATAAAAAGCGTAAGGATTGTGGGCTAAGTCACTATTTTTAAAGATCATGTACGCTTGTGCCAGTCGCAACCCGTTGCCGCTGCCTGGCCTTTGCCGCAGGATGCGCAAAGATCTGCACAAGGACAGGCAGAAAGAGAACGCCGGAATACACGGTGCATGCAGACGAGGTAAGTCTGTCTTTCCTGACCCTGGGGAGGTCATTTGTCCGCGCACGTCGAACCCTTGCGCCTGGTCCTGCTGGCCGAACAGCCAGAGTGGGTCGCGTTGTTGCGCGCGCGACTCGAGACCCTTGGCGGCGCCTTCCCGCTGATCACCGCACCGTCCTGGGAGGCGGCCAGCAGCCTGTTCGACGATGGCGGGCTTGGCCTGCTGCTGACAACGCCCGCCTGCCAGCCGGCGCCTGGCCGCTGCTTGCTGCCGACCATTCTGCTGCTCGACGAGGAGCCCGTTGTCGAGCCCGCCGATGTCTGTGACTGGCTGGTGCGCGACAACCTGGATGTTGATCTGCTGCGCCGTTGCCTGCGCTATGCCGGCGAGCGAGGGCGGCTGCAGGCGACCCTGCAACGTCTGGCCGAACAGGACCCGCTGACCGGTATCGCCAACCGCCAGGGCTTCCAGACCCTGCTCGCCGGGCGTCTGGCCGAGCATCAGGGACGCGGCCTGGCCCTCGGCCACCTCGACCTGGACAACTTCAAGCACGTCAATGACTCCCTCGGCTATCAGGCCGGCGATCGCCTGATCCTGCAGGTGGTCAACCGCCTCAAGGCCCAGCTGGAGCCGGGTGATGCGCTGGCGCGCCTGGGCAGCGACGAGTTCGCCCTGCTCATCGACAACCGCCGCGATCCGCAACGCGCCGAGCGCGTGGCCGAGCGCATCACCGAGGTACTGTCCGAGCCCTACTGGCTGGACGGCGAGAGCCTGCTGCTCGGCTGCAGCCTGGGGCTGGCCCATGCCCGCGCCGGCGAGAGCGCCGATCCGCTGCTGTGGCACGCGCACATCGCCATGCAGCAGGCCAAGGCCGCCCAGGGCTGTACCCATCATCTGTACGACGAGCGCATCCATCGTGGCGCGCGCAGCATGGCCGATCTGGAAGGTGAGCTGCGCCGTGCCCTGCGCCGCGACGAGCTGGAGCTGCACTACCAGCCGCGGCTGTGCCTGCAGAGCGGGCGCATCCTCGGCCTGGAGGCGCTGGTGCGCTGGCGCCATGCCGAGCGCGGCCTGCTCGGCCCCGACGAGTTCGTGCCGCTGGCCGAGGAGAGCGGGCTGATCGTGCCGCTGGGCTACTGGGTGATCGCCCGTGCCCTGCGCGACATGCAGTGGCTGCGTGGGCGTGGTCTGCCGACCCTGCACATGGCGGTCAACCTGTCGTTCCGCCAGTTTCAGGACAGCCAGCTGCTGAGCACCCTTGGCCGCCTGATCGAGGAGCGCGGGGTGGATGCCCAGTGGCTGGAGTTCGAGCTGACCGAGACGGCGGTGATGCGCCGCAGCGAACAGGTGCGGCAGACCATGCAGGCTCTCGGCCGCCTCGGCGTGCGCTTCTCGCTGGACGACTTCGGCACCGGCTTCTCCTCCTTCGTGCACCTCAACAACCTGCCGATCACCCTGTTGAAGATCGACAAGAGCTTCGTCGCCGGCATGGGAGAGCGCGCGGAGAATCGCCAGCTGGTGCGGGCGATGATCAACCTGGCGCACAACCTCCATCTTGAGGTGGTCGCCGAGGGCGTGGAGAACGCCGAGCAACTGGCCCTGCTGCGCCAGTTCGGCTGCGACCAGGTGCAGGGTTACCTGATCAGCAAGCCGCTGCCGCTGGCCGAGCTGGCGCGCTTCCTGGTGTTCGGCCTGCGCCAGCCGCTGCTCGGAGGCTTGCCGTCGTAGGCAGCGGCGTCGCGCGTTGCACCATTCCCAGAGGGCGAGGGTGAGGGACTGAGCCGGCAGCTCTCACCCCGACGGGGGTCGCCCATCCCCTCTCTCGGATTGCATCCGGGCTACGACAGACAGGCCTGAGCCGTTACCGCCTGTGGCCTTAGCATTCGCGCCATGCGCCACTCGAAGCCCAGGGTCAGGCCGATGGCCGCGCAGGCCAGGCCGCCGGCCAGGCCCCACCATACGCCTTCGGCGCCCCAGCCCAGCGGGAATGCCAGCGTCCAGGCCAGCGGAATGCCGATCACCCAGTAGCAGAGAATGCCGACCAGCAGGGTGGTCTTGCCGTCCTTGAGACCGCGGATCGCGCCCATGGCGATGGTCTGGATGCCGTCGAACAGCTCGAACCAGGCGGCCACCGCCAGCAGGCTCACGGCCAGCGCCACCACGGCGGCGAACTGTGGATCCTGGTGGTCGAGGAACAGCCCCACCACCCATTCCGGCGCCAGCCAGAACAGCAAGGCGAAGGCCAGCATGCAGCAGGCGCCCCCGCCGATGCCCAGGCGTCCGGCGCGGCGGGCGTCGGCCAGGCGTCCGGCGCCATAGTGCTGGCCGATGCGGAAGGTGGTGGCGTAGGAGATGCCCACCGGCACCATGAAAGCCACGTACACCGACATGATGGCGATCTGGTGCGCGGCCAGCGCGTCGCTGCCGATGGCGCCCATGCACAGGGCGGCGAAGGCGAACATGCCGGACTCCACCGCATAGGTGCCGCCGATCGGCAGGCCCAGGCGCAGCAGCTCGCGCAGCTCGGCCAGGCGCGGGCGCAGCAGGCCGCGGGCTAGCGGGTAGGCGGCGTAGGCCGGGTGGCGCAGTAGGTGGAGGAACAGCAGCAGGGTCATGACGTTGGCCACCAGTGCGGTGACCAGGCCGATGCCGGCCAGTCCCAGCGGCGGCAGGCCGAACCAGCCGTGGATCAGCGCCCAGTTGAGGGCGAAGTTGGCCGCCGCGCCGCCGATGCTGATGGCCATCACCGGGCCCGGCCGGCCGATGGCCGCCGGGAAGCCGCGCAGGGCCATGAAGCCGAGGTAGCCGGGCAGGGCGAACACCAGGGTGGAGAGAAACTGCATCGCCCCCTCGATGTTGTGCGGCTCCTGACCAAAGCGCGCCAGCAGCGGGCCGAGGTTCCACAGCAGCAGGCCGCTGGCCAGGGCCAGGCCGCCGGCCAGCCACAGGCCGTTCTGCGCCAGGCGGGTGACCCCGGTGCTGTCGCCAGCGCCATGGCGGATGGCGATCAGGTTGCCCACCGCGGCCAGTACGCCGACGCAGAAGATCGACACGAAGGAATAGCTGGCCGCGCCCAGGCCGCCGGCGGCCAGCTCGGCGGGGCCCAGCTTGCCCATCATCAGGGTGTCGGTGAACACCATCAGTACATGGGCCAGCTGCGCGGCGATCAACGGACCGGCAAGGCGGAAGAGGGCGACCAGTTCGGTGCGGACGGACTGCGGCATGATGAGTCAGGCTCAAGAGAAGACTTGCCGGAAAAAATCCGGCGGGCGGAGAATGGCGCCATTCTCGGGAGTCGACGCGACGCGCACAAAAGGAAAAAAGCGATGCCTGGCATGACTAATAATCATGGGTTTGGCGCATGAGCCGGCGCCTGCCCCCGCTCTATGCCCTGCGTGCCTTCGAGGCGGCGGCCCGACATGCCTCCTTCACCCGTGCTGCCGCCGAGCTGGCCATCACCCAGAGTGCGGTGAGCCGGCATATCCGCACCCTGGAAGAGCACTTCGGCTGCCGCCTGTTCGAGCGCAGTGGCCGGAATTTGCAGCTGACCGAGACGGCGCGCGGCCTGCTGCCCGGCGTGCGCGAGGGTTTCGATGCGCTGGAGAAGGCCTGCGCTACCCTGCGCAGCGAGGATGCCTACCTGCGCCTGAAGGCGCCCTCGACCCTGACCATGCGCTGGCTGCTGGCGCGCCTGTCGCTGTTTCGCCTGGCCAACCCGGACAGCGAGGTGCAGCTGACCAGCGCCTGGATGGACGTGGACAAGGTGGACTTCCGCCATGAACCGTTCGACTGCGCCGTGCTGCTGGGCAATGGCGACTTTCCCGAAGAGTGGGACAGCGTGCTGCTGTTCGAGGAGTGGCTGATCCCGGTGTGCGCTGCCGAGGCGGCGCAGGACGGCCCCTGGGATCTGGCCCGGTTGCAGGCCGCCGAGCAACTGCACCCGACCCCGGATCGCCGCGACTGGCGCCAGTGGCTGCAGGCCACCGGCCTGGCCGACCGGGTGCCGCTCAAGGGCGGCCAGCTGTTCGACATGCTGGAGCTGGGCATCGTCGCCGCCGCGCGTGGTTACGGGGTGTCCATCGGCGACCTGCTGCTGGTCGCCGAGGACGTCAATGCTGGGCGTCTGGGTTTGCCCCGGCCGACCGCCGTGTACAGCGGCTGCAGCTATTACCTGGTGTGGCCCAAGACGCATCGAGCGCAGGCGCGCCTGCGTCGGCTGCGTGACTTCCTGCTGGCCGAGGTGGCACAGATGCGTCTGCCAGCCGTCGAGCGCATCATGCCGGGTGCGTAAAAAATAATGGACCATGAAGCCGCGCTCTAGCAGGAGCTTATGCGGAATATGTCCGTTTTTTGGCGCCTGTAGCCCTGATTGCTATATGGTCCTTTTACGCCATCCGCCTGAAATGTTTGACATATTTTACGTCTCTGGAGAGACTGTGCGGGCGGTTCGACTGTTATGCGGCCGTCGCGGGTGGTCCGTTACCTCCCATTCCCATGCCTCCAGGTGAGGCCCAGCTACGCCGCCGACAGACGGAACCGTGCCAAACAGGTAGCGCGTCGATCTCCCGACCCACCTGCACAGCAACGGCAGATCGATCTGCCCCAAGGTGACGTATGTCCAACAAGAACAGTGCAAAAACTTCCACTGCCAAGCGTAAACCCGTCGTGTTGATGTCCATGGGCGCCCAAGAGCGCAAGGGCCACGACTATCAGGTAATGACTCACAAATACATCACGCCGCTGGTGGAGATCGCCGGCTGCGTACCCGTGCTGGTGCCCACCTGCTGTGGTACCGACGATCTTGAGCAATACCTGGACATGGCCGACGGCGTGTACCTGACCGGTGCCGGTTCGAACATCGACCCGACCCTCTACGGCCAGGAGAACCTCACCCCGGAGAAGGGCCAGGATCGCGACCGCGACCTGTTCGACCTGCCGCTGATCAAGGCCGCTATCGCACGCGGTCTGCCGGTCTTCGGCATTTGCCGTGGCATGCAGGAAATCAACGTGGCTCTGGGCGGCGACATCCACCAGAAGGTGTATGCCGAGCCGGGCTTCAACGACCATCGCGAGAACCCCGAGGACCCGGTGGACGTGCAGTACGCCGAGGCGCACAAGGTGCGTGTCGAGCCGAACAGCTGGCTGGCCAGGGTCCTCGGCCGTGAGGAGATTGGTGTCAACTCGCTGCATGGCCAGGGCATCAAGACCCTGGGCAAGGGGCTGGAGCCGCTAGCCCGTGCCGAAGATGGTCTGATCGAGGCTTTCCACGCGCCAAGCCTGTCGCCCTTCCTGTTCGCCGTGCAATGGCACCCGGAATGGCAGGCTGCGCAGAACCCGGACTCGGTGAAGATGTTCGAGGCTTTCGGCGAGGCCTGCCGCCAGCATCAGCAAGGTGGACAGCGCAGCGCTGCCTGATCCTGTAGGTCCTAGAGAAAGCCCGGCATGTGCCGGGCTTTTTCGTTTCAGCGCACCAGGTGCAGGTAGTGCATGTGCTTCTCGTACTGGTCGAGGATGTCGTCGATCACCGCCTCGCGTACCCAGCCCATCACGTCGTAGTCCTGGCCGCCCTCGCGTAGGTGCACTTCGGCGCGGAAGTACTTGCGCTCCTCGTTGCCGTCGTCGCCGGTGTCTCGCAGGGCGAAGCTGGGCTGGGCGAAGGCGCGCGGGCGCACCTCGTAGCTGAAGTCGGTCTCGCTGCCATGCGCCACGGCCAGGCGCACGCGGCCGTCGGCGCCGCTCTCGACCGTTGCCGGCAGGCCCTGCTTGCGCAGCTCCTCGGCCACCGCCTGGCAGGCCGGCTGCACCACCTCGTCGATGAAGCGGGTGACGTGGGCGCGGCGCGGGAACATTGCCAGGTTGCGCAAGCGACGCTGCCAGCCGCCATGCTGGCGGGCCAGCGGGCGTGAACCGTTGAGCGCCTGGAAACGCACGCCGCGCTTGGTGGCGTCCAGTTTCAGCGCGCGCAGCAGGCCCCAGATGGCCGCCAGCAGGACGATGGAGAAGGGCAGGGCGCTGGCGATGGTGGCCGTCTGCAGCGCCTTGAGGCCGTCGGCCAGGAGCAGGGCGATGGCCACCACGCCGATCAGGATCGACCAGAACAGGCGCTGCCACAGCGGCGTGTCGGTCCTGCCGCCGGAGGCCAGCATGTCGACCACCAGGGCGCCGGAGTCGGCCGAGGTGACGAAGAACACCACCACCATGGCCACCGCGACCAGCGACAGCAGGTCGCTCAGCGGGAACTGTTCGAGGAAGGCGAACAGCGCCAGCGAGCTGTCGGCATTCACCGTCTCGGCCAGGCTGCCCAGGCCCTGCTTGAGCACTAGGTGGATGGCGGTGTCGCCGAACACGGTCATCCACAGCAGGGTGAAACCGGCCGGCACGAACAGTACGCCGCAGATGAACTCGCGGATGGTGCGGCCGCGCGAGATACGCGCGATGAACAGGCCGACGAAGGGCGACCAGGACAGCCACCAGCCCCAGTACAGCAGGGTCCAGCCGCCGATCCAGTCGGTCGGCTCGTAGGCGTAGAGGTTGAAGGTCTTGCTGACGATCTCGGAGAGGTAGGCGCCGCTGTTCTGCACGAAGGTCTTGAGCAGGAACACCGTCGGCCCCAGCACCAGGACGAACAGCAGCAGGAACACGGCCAGCGCCAGGTTGAGCTCCGAGAGGATGCGGATGCCCTTGTTCAGGCCGCTGGCCACCGACAGCGTGGCCAGGGCGCAGATGGCGGCGATCAGGCCGATCTGCACCGGCGTGCTCACCGGCAGGCCGAACAGGTGGTGGAAGCCACTGTTGATCTGCAGCACGCCGTAGCCCAGCGAGGTGGCCACGCCGAACACGGTGCCGAGGATGGCGAAGGTGTCCACCGCATGGCCGATGGGGCCGTGGATGCGCTCGCCGATCAGCGGGTAGAGCGCCGAACGCAGGGTCAGCGGCAGGTCATGGCGGAAACAGAAGAAGGCCAGGATCAGCGCGACGATGGTGTAGATCGCCCAGGCGTGCAGGCCCCAGTGGAAGAAGGTCAGCTTCATCGCCTCGCGCGCGGCCTGCGCCGTGCCGGCCTCGCCCACCGGCGGGGCGGTGAAGTGCATCAGCGGTTCGGCCACGCCGAAGAACATCAGGCCGATGCCCATGCCGGCGGAGAACAGCATGGCGAACCAGGTGGTGTTGCGGTACTCGGGCTGGCTGTGGTCGGGGCCCAGCTTGAGGTCGCCATAGCGGCTGACGGCGAGGAACACGCAGCAGATCAGGATCAGGGCGACGGTGAGGACGTAGAACCAGCTGGCCTTGTCGATGATCCAGCGTTGCAGCCAGGCGAACTGGTCTTGTGCATGCTCCGGCAGCAGCACGCTGTAGAGCACAAGGGCGAGGATGAGAAGGGCGGAGCCGAAGAATACCGGCCGGTTGAGCGAAGACGAAGATGCCTCCATTGAGCTAGCTCTCCTTGTTATCGGATGGGCCGCCAAGGGCGGAAGGCCAGCCATCCTAGCACAGATCGATAGCTTTTTTCTCTGAGAAGTCTGCTCCTGATTATCCCGCTGGATCAGCTGCCGCTACTGGGCCGGTACTGCAGGGCCTCGGCCAGGTGCGCGCGGCCGATCTCGCTGGCGCCTTCCAGGTCGGCCAGGGTGCGCGCCACCTTGAGCAGGCGATGGGCCGCCCGCAACGACAGGTTGAGGCGTTCGCAGGCCTGTTCCAGCCACAGCCGGTCGGCTTCGGGCAGGCGGCAATGCTGCTGCAGGCCCGGCAGGTCGAGGAAGGCATTGGCGCAGCCCTGGCGCGCGAGCTGGCGCTGGCGGCGACCTGGGCGCTGTTTTCGCCAGCTTGGCTGCTAGCCAGCAGGCTGGTGCTTTCGCGCGCCACGGTCAGGTGCAGGTCGATGCGGTCGAGCAGTGGCCCGGATAGCTTGGCGCGGTAGCGCTGGATTTGTTCCGGGGTGCAGCGGCAGCGGCCGCCGGGGTCGCCCAGGTAGCCGCAGGGGCAGGGGTTCATCGCCGCCACCAGCTGGAAGCGCGCGGGGAAGCGCACCTTGTCGCGAGCCCGGGCGATCACGATATGGCCCGATTCCAGAGGCTCGCGAAGGACCTCCAGGACCTTGCGGTCGAACTCGGGCAGCTCGTCGAGAAACAGGATGCCGTGGTGGGCCAGGCTGATCTCGCCGGGTTGCGGGCGGCTGCCACCACCGACCAGCGCCGGCCCGGAGGCGCTGTGATGAGGCTGGCGGAAGGGGCGGCGTGGCCAGGCCGTCAGCGGCGCGTGGCTGGCCACCGAGTGGATGGCCGCCACTTCCAGCGCCTCCTCCTCGGACAACGGCGGCAGCAGACCGGGCAGGCGGCTGGCCAGCAGGGTCTTGCCGGTGCCCGGAGGACCACTGAGCAACAGGTTGTGGCCGCCACTGGCGGCGATCAGCAGGGCGCGCTTTGCCGCCAGCTGGCCCTGTACTTCAGCCAGGTCGGGGTAAGCCGCTTCCTGGCGCAGCAGACCATTGGCCTGATAGGGCGATAATGGTGTGTGGCCGTTGAGGTGGGCGGCGATCTGCAGCAGATGGTCGACCGCCAGCACCCTCAGGCCCGAGGCCAGGCTGGCTTCCTCGGCATTGGCCCGTGGCACCACCAGGGTGCGGCCGGCGGCGCGGGCGGCCAGGGCAGCGGGCAGCACGCCCTGTACCGGACGCAGCTCACCGGAGAGCGCCAGCTCGCCCAGGCATTCCAGTTCGGCCAGGCTGGCCGCCGGTACCTGCTCGCTGGCGGCCAGCACGCCGAGGGCGATGGCCAGGTCGAAACGCCCGCCGTCCTTGGTATGAAGGAAAATGCTATATGATAAAAAGATCACTTCGCGTGAGAATAATGCGCCGTGCGCCCTCATATCAAAGACGTGACCCCGTACCAGTTCCCCCAGCATCTCGAAGAGCTGATGGAGGGGCTGCACATGGCTGTCCGTAAGATTGGCCCCAGCTCTTACACCAATACCGGCTACATCCCGAACTCCAAGGGGGTGCGTGTACAGCGCACCGAGTCGATGTTGGAACAACAGTTCCTTTCGCTGCTCGATTTCGATAATCGCGTTCGGGGCTATCAGGCCCAACCGTTCAAAATTCGTTGGCGTGCTCCGAATGGGCGTTGGCGTGAGTTCACTCCGGATGTGATCGTCTCTTACACGGCAGATGCTCAAGCTGAGGAGCCTTGGCTCAAGCCCACCGTCTATGAGGTGAAAACTCGAGTAGAGCTGGCAGCGAAGTGGGCCGATTTACGACCAAAATTCCAGGCCGCTATGAGGTGGGCAAGGGATTACGGTTGCCGCTTCAAGATCATCACCGAAACCGAGATTCGTACGCCCTATCTGGTCAATGTCGAACACTTCATGCACTACCGAAGCTTTCGTTTAGGGGAGCAGCCAGAAGCAGGTCGGATGCAGCGATTGCTTCTCGAAGCGCTCTATGAAGGGAAAAAAGGTACTTCTAGGGAGGTGCTCACCTACATCACGAGCGACAAGATGGAGCAGGCTAGGCTGACCCCCTGGTTGTGGAATCTGGTGACCTTGGAGCTGGTAGGTACGGATCTGACCCAACCGTTCAATATGAGCTCGCCGATTTGGATCACTGATCGTGGAGTGATCACACTCGGAGTTATGAAGCAATGAGCACGTCGACCATTCACGTTGGGCCAGGTGCGATCCTGACGATCGAAGAGCAGCACGTATGTGTGCTGCGATTTGTCTCCACCACTGCAGTTGAGGTCTCGGTTGTCGAAACCGGCAAGAAAAGGACGGTTCTGATTGCTGACATCAGCCGTTCGATGGGGAAGCGGGCGGTAATAAGTACAGTTGAGCTCAGTGAGGTCGATCCAGACGCATGGGAGGAAGCTGCCCATAAGTTTCACTGGCTAGAGCCTCTGATGTTCAGGCGGCGATCAGTTGCAGAAGTTCGAGCTGTCGCGGAAGAGTTGCTTGCCTCTCAACCGACGGTTTATCGCTGGCTGAATAAGCTAGAAGAGAGTCGAAATATTCGTTGCCTGCTGCGCCGCCGCCGTGGTGATGCAGGGACGAAACGCCTGAGCACAGAAGTTGAGGCGGTTATCAAGCAGGTTATCAAGGATAAGTATCTCAAGGCTGAAAAGCCCGGCCCGACAGCCGTTTACAGAGAACTGAAGGACAAGTGCCGGACACTTGGATTGCAGAGCCCTGCTAAAGGAACGTTCTTAAATCGCCTGAACGAAATTCGACCTGTTGAGCGTGAGCTCGCTCGCAACGGGGAGAATGCCGCCTTGAAGTACCGGGTCAATGGCGGATCCTTGCCTGGTGTAAATGGACTCTATTCGCTCTGGCAAATCGACCATACATGGGTGGATGTAGAGCTCGTTGATTCCGTTGACCGGGTCGCTATCGGTCGCCCATGGATCACGGTTGTGATCGATACGTTCTCGCGCATGGTAGTCGGTTGGTACATCTCATTTGACCCGCCGGGAACCATCGCAACAGGGCTTGCGATCACTAACGCGATATTGCCGAAAGATAAATGGATGCGAGATTTGGGGGTAAATTACGATTGGCCCTGTCAGGGTAAGCCACGAGTCATCCATTCCGACAACGCGAAAGAATTTCAAGGGCAGGCGCTAGAGGCGGCGTCTCAGGAGCATGGGTTCAAGGCTAGGTTCCGGAAGAAAAAGAAACCTCAGTACGGGGCTTACATCGAGCGCTATCTCGGCACTCTGAACACGAGAATCCACGAGATCAGCGGAACAACCTTCCAGAACGTGGGGGCTAAGGCCGAGTATGACTCTGCAGGCAATGCAGTCCTTACTTTGGAGAATTTCGAAAAATGGCTGGCCCACCTGATTTTAGGTGAGTACCACGTAGAGATTCATTCGGGTTTAAAGGGCAAGAGTGCAGATCTGAAGAGTCCATACGCTGAGGAGCCCCGAACTCCTCTACAGCGCTTCTATGAGGGGCTCTTTGGAACTGATGATTTCCCAGGCGCCGGCGTTCTTCCGATCTCTGGAAACCCGGAGCAGTTGTATTTGGATTTCCTTCCAATCGTCATTCGCACCATCCAGAACTATGGCGTTCGTTGGGAGTGCATCGACTACTACGGGCCTATCTTGGAAAGGTGGATAGGTTCGAAGTCGAAAACGAACAGCAAAGAAGGTCGTGAGTTCATTTTCAGATACGACCCCAGGAATATCAGCACGCTGTATTTCTGGGACCCTGATCTGAAGCAGTACTTCGAGATCGGCTATCGCAATATGAGCCGACCACCTATTAGCTTCTGGGAACTGAAGGCCATACGGCGCTTTATCGATAACCGTGGGACCGCTGAGGTGGACGAGGACACCATCTTCAGATCTCGCGAGGAGCGACGTGCCATCGTCCACAATGAGACTAACCTGACTCGCGGTGCGGCAAGAGAGCGTGAGCGAGAGCGCGCACACCGGAAGGTGGGGGCTAAGAAGTCAGCAGGCCCAGCGCAAGCAACGCTTCAGGAAACTTTGGCCGGGGAAAGTAAAACTCCCTCCAAGGGGCCGAATCGGGCCTCACTCGGCAAAATCGACCTGCAAAATCTTCCTGATTTTGAAGAGTTCGAAGAGGCCTAACTATGGTTGCGAAGATCATGCGCGAGCCCGTCTCACCCGAGACGGAGCAACGCATCTTCGAGTTGAGGAAGGAAGTCTGGGTTGGCTATGAAGCCGCCCTAGAGGTGCGCTATCACCTTGAGCAACTGATGATCCATCCTGACTCAAACCGAATGCCATGCATGGCACTCCTCGGTAGAAGCCAGAACGGCAAGTCCAGCATCCTGCAAAACTTCCTGAAGCGTAACCCGCCGGTGTCTGATCCCAATGCAGAAAAGGCCTTGCTGCCGGTGCTGCTAATCGACATGCCTGCAGCTCCGATTGAGGGCCGGCTGTATTACCGAATCCTGAGTAAATTCAATGTGGCTGGCTCTGCTCGTGAGTCTGACGAGTCGATGCTCCACAGGATTTGTATCCTTCTGAGCCATCTGGAAACGAAGATGGTGATCATCGACGAGGCCTTCAACCTTAACGGCGGCTCGCACACACAGCATCAGCGGATGCTTAACGCCATCAGAGGTATCTGCACCACGCTCCGGGTGCCGGTAGTGATCTCGGGTGTCCCTCAGATTGAGCCGATCCTGGCCAGGGATGAATCTATCGGGAACCGCTTTCGGCCTGTTTATCTCCCTGCTTGGACTGACAAACGCCTTGAGGAATATGCCCGTTTCATCAAGACGATCCTGAAGCATTTCAAGCTTGCGAACCCTTCCAATCTGATGGACGAGCATGCTTTGCTGCAGCTCCTTCATTTCAGTAACGGTCTGCTGGGTGAAAGCGTGAAGATCCTTACGGTGCTGGCAGAGATGGCCATTCGCAGCGGCGACGAAATCATCGAGCCCAAGCACATCGCTAAGGAGTATCTGGAGGCGGCCGGCTATGTACCGCCTGCGACGGGGCGCTCTCAGTCCTTTTGATCCTCGAAATCCTCTCCTGGCCTATCGCAGTCGGCCCCGAGAGGATGAATCACTGTTGTCCTGGATGACTCGCCTTGCACGAGGCAATGCGGTCAAGCTGCAATGCCTCGCCACTGATGTTCTCGGGTTCAGTTCCCAGCTCCTTACTCATGATTTGGATCGTGTACCTGACGAGGAGCTGCTGAGACGACTTGTGACGCGTGTGGGGTGCACCTATGAGCAGGCCTGCTCGACTGGGATGTGGGCATATCAGGGGCTGCTGTGGTTCGAGGCACCAAAGGAGCGAGGTCCCGTTGACTGGTTGATGCCGATGGGGCGCTCGCCAAATGACCGTCGTCGAATCTGCTCGTACACAACCCAGATGTGCTGTGCGTGCTTGGCCGGCGATCCTATCCCCTACTTCCGACGGTATTGGCGACTCGCGCTTGCAGTGGTTTGCCCAGTCCATGGCACCTATCTTCGTGATTGTTGCCCTTGGTGCCACGGACCGATTGAGTTCCACACCACAGACTTCGGATGCCGGTTGCTCCCCTCGGTTGAACCGATGATGCATTGTGGGAAATGTGGTCACGACTGGTGTCACGAGCCTTGGGATGAGGTTTCGGCACCAGAGAGCCTTGTTCGGTTTCAGCGGCAGTTGTGCCAGCTTCTGGCCGACGGCTGGAGTGTGGAGCTACCTGGGGCAGGTATTTTATCGCCGGCGTTCTTCAGCGGCTTGAAGTGCCTCCTACAGCGGCTAAATCAGCCCGGCCGTTGCCGGCGCTTGCGGGAGTTTTTTGCGCTAAGAGATGGAGAGCTTCTGTTCGATCCCTGCGAACATGCATTGCAGCGCTTCGAATGTCTACGATTGGGCGATCGTGCCCGTTTGATGGGTATGGCGCAGGACCTGCTGGTGAGCTGGCCTCACCAGTTCGCTGATATAGCACGAGCCAGTCGTGTGTCCAGTTCCTACTTCACCAACTATCGGCATCCGTTGCCCTATTGGCTGCATGCGGCTATTCGGACCGAGCTATTCGATCAGGACTATGCACCGTCGCAGCAGGAGCGTTCAGCTGCTAAGGACTATTTGCTGCGGCATGGAGGTGCTGGGAGCGCCGATGAGGTGAATGGCCTACTAGGGGTCTCGTCGGTCAAGCACAAGGTCACGCCCCGTGATCGATGGAATCCACGTGGGCCAAATTGCCGCTCTTGATTTCCGCTTTTTCTACACATTTTCTTCTAGACGAATGTTTCTTTGTTCCAAGTGCGATATTGCAGTGATTTAACCAACAATTTGCACAACCACTGACCAGTCAATTGCATTCCGGCTGACCAAGCGCTTGCAGACCAGCACAAGCCCTAATCGCGATCTGCAGAAACCGGCCAGAAGCGGACTGTTCCCCAGTGGCTTAGCATGCTTCGATTGAGGTTTGGAAGTATCTACGAAATCTGGGGCTATTCAGTATAAGTATCATTGATACCTAACCCAGCAATAAAAAGGCCGCAGTCGCAGCCCTATCGTGCAGCTTTCAGCTTACTGCAGCCAGCTCTCTACAGTCTCGGCGCCGTACTGATCTTTCCAAGCTTTCAGTAACTTGTGGTTACCGCCTTTAGTTTCTACAACTTCACCGTTATTCGGGTTCTTGTAACGCTTCAGAGCACGCTCACGACGAGCACCTTTCTCCGGCGCAGCGGCGGTCTTGGCAGCATTCGGATCAAGTAGTGCGATAACGTTGCGCAGGGAGTAGTTATAGTCGGCCAGCAGGGCACGTAGTTTGGTTTCAAACTCGATTTCACGCTTGAGTTTCTCGTCGCCTTTCAGGGCTTCGAGGCGCTTTTGCTGCTCGGCGATTTGGGCTTCCAGGGCTTTGTATTCGGCAATGATAGACATTGATATCTTCCTATTTTTTCGTGGTGTCGAAGAGATGTTAAGGTGTGGGGCGTTAGAAACGGCAGGTCGAAAGAAAATTCGATTCTACCTTAATATAGCGAATAAATACGATGAGCAACGCCGACTTTCCTAGACACTTGATGACTGTCTTTAGCCGGATGATGCCATCTCAGTATAACCGCCCAGTGCAGCCCGAGGATCTTGCGATACCGACCCCTGGCGTACCTCTGGTACCCTCTAATCTAGCTTTTGATAGACCATCAACTCGGACCTCCTCACGATGCTGCGAGCCTGCCCCAAGTGCTTTTCCTCGACTTTGATGGTGTGCTGCATCCGGACGCTACTTTCATGACCAGGAAAGGACCCATGTTGCGCGCTGAAGGCTCGCTTTTCATGTGGGCTGACTTATTGGTAGAAGTACTGGACGACTTCCCCAAAGTCCAAGTGGTTCTGAGCACAAGCTGGGTGCGTCACTTGGGTTTTGCGCGCGCCCGAAGTTACTTGCCCGCCCCGCTTAAAGCACGGGTAATCGGCGCAACTTGGCATAGCTCAATGGGCAAAGGTTGGCTGGATGAGAGCTGGTGGGATACCGCCTCGCGGTATGAACAAATCTGCCGGTATGTTGATCGCGCCCACCAAACGAATTGGGTGTCGGTTGACGATGACTCAGATCGATGGCCGGAGACGAAGCTGGGTCATCTGGTTTGTTGTGAAGGTCAGCACGGTTTGGCCCAACCCGGTCGCATCGATGAACTTCGAAACCATCTGAAGCAAGCCAAATAAGTGGAGCAGCTCTAGCCACTCGGCCGCATCAGGTGTTCGTGCCCGGTAGCTGCCTCTCACTGGCGGCCGCTAACGGCCAGAGCTACTAACGCAACACATGATCTCGGCAGCGGCCTGACCGTGCCCTAAGATGGGCCGAGCCGAAGGCGATCATAGAGGTGGAGAAAAGAAATGGACCCCAAGCAAGTGACTATCGAAGACTGGGATGGCGATGGCGCTATCCGCATTCCAGATGAGGTTCTTCAGGAGTTGGGAGTCGACGTTGGCGGCATTCTCTATGTGATTCAGGAGTACGTCGGCAATGTCCGGTGCCTTGTACTCAGCAAGACACCTCGGATTCCGGATCGTACCGATGAGTTGGTCGACCACTGGAGTCGTTCTGGAGGTGAATAGTATCAATTACCGTGGACAACGGCTATATAGAAAAAAACGGGATAACCCATTGAATACTGAGTTATCCCGTAAAGCCGGATAATCGAATGAACGGTGCTGACGTCCAATAGAGTGATTGCCCGGGATTCCATGTCATGCAGACTGTCTATGCGCTATCCAGCAGCGAGAGAATATGACCGACTCGTGGGCTGATATCTCCACTTACTAGGGACTCATATACCTGCTTGACTGCCGTCGAGCCTACGCTGCGTTCAATATCTAACCATTGCTCAGCGAAGATACAAAAAGCAAACCAGTGTTCAGTCAGGCATCGATGAAAATACTCACCGCCCCAGTCTTTCAGAAGACGCTGCGCATGCGTAGGGCCGAGGAATAGCTTTGGCACAGGCCCGGGAACATCTTCTTGCAAGCAGCCACGATGATTCCAATGTGCCGCCCCCACCATACAGCTGTACTTCAGTTTCTGGCCAAAGTGCCTATGTAGCCGACTGAGAAGTTCAGTATTGCCAGAGAAGTCGATGATTAGCGTTGGCGTTTGAGTGTCGAGTTCAGAAATCTCGTCATAATCCAACACTTGGTCATAGCAGCCAAGATTTTCGACAAAAGCCTTATTTTTTAGTGATGTGAGGCCTATAGTGTTAATGCTCTGCTCGCGGCTGCTACGCTTCTTACTTAATATGTAGCTGGTACCTATGGCGGTTTTGCTGGATGCGCTAGTAAAAAGCACACGGTTAGCACCAAAAAATCCGTCCTCAGCGATAAAATTTTCGAGTAGGAAAGACGTGGTGAAGAGAGGCCGCAGGAGTATCTGGGTTACTTCGCTGGCGGATTTATAGAGAGGGTCATTAGATGCACGTAAATATTGGTTGTAGATAAGCGGAAGTGATTGTCGATGCTCCGCAGCATCTAAGAAGCTACCCTTTTTTACTTGCGTCGGCTCAACCAGCAAGTGGCTAGACATAGGGTAAAAGCCATAGAAACGGTCGCCCGGCTCGATACCGATACAGCGCGATAATTGCACCTCAGCAAAACCCCAAACGGGTACAATGCCCCATCCTTTTGGGGCAGGAAAGAATTTCCAGTAATCTAGCTCATCGCCAAATGCAGCATAGCTTATATTATTAGCGGTGAGTCCGAAGTGATCCACCTTAAGAAGAACCTGGCCTTCAACAATATCGATAATTTCGAGTGTGGTTTTGCGAAGCTCGACACGAGCCAGGTCGGCGCGATCAACCAGAAGATCTAAGACCGTGATGTCAGTCATTTCCTAACTCCCGCAGTCTATATCGTGCATATGTCTCTATTAGAGTTCCGATATGCCGTTCATTGATAACTTCTGTCACAGCTAGCCTCTGATAGTTGTCAATCGCTGCGATATTTGCTTTGATTTTTCCTACATTCTGGGGGTGCTTAAGCCTCATGCTCGACTAGGTCGCATGTCGCTAAGCTTAAATTAGATCTACGTTCGAAAAATTTCGCGTTTCGATGCGGAATGTAAATTTCAGCAACATTCTTTAATTTCTAGAAGAGGATTCAGAGAGGTGAAAATTTGTGTACACTTTGACGAATAATCGCTCCCTGCCGTTCTGGATTTGCCGAGTGATCGACGAGTAAAGTAGATATTTGGTGGCCTGAGGTCGCAGCAACATTTTATAAATTCTTGTCGGTATTATATTAATAACCATTGTTAATAAGCGTAATTTGTAAATTGAGTATGTGCTCGCGTACGAGAATTTCCCTTTTAATTTCAGTCCGGCGACGAATAGTAGTCTGCATATAATTTTATGCTGACCTTATCTTTCATGCTGATGATCTAGAGATACTTGCCCACCATCGAAATGCGTTTTAGGATCCTTCGTCCTTAGCAAAATACAGTCCAGGAAGGTTTCTACAACTTCGAGTAAGTGCTCCCTACTTGCACCTTTGCGCGCCATGCCAGAAAGACCTGAGATCAAAAGATTGGTTAACTCTGATAGGCGTCGTGGCTCCATCCGAAGCACCAGCACACCGCTTAGCTGAGCCTGCTCCAAACTACGCAGAACCACCTGAGTGTTCAGCTCGCGCAAGGCAGAAAGCTGCCGCTGGAGAGAGCTACCCCAGGCAAACGACTCTGCCTGACAGACCTCAACAAGACATCCTCGAGGCTTTCCATCCGTAGTGAAACGAGTTACAACTTGCCTTAAATAACTGTCGATAGCCTCAAGCGAGTTTAATTCAACCAATTGCAACGAAGGAAGCAACTCATCGTTGTAGTAAGTCTCGAGGGCATATTCGAAAAGACGTTTTTTTGAGCCAAAAGCCGCATATAGACTAGGGGAGCAAATGCCGCCCATTGCAATCTTGAGTCTGGCAAGCGTCGCGCCGGTATAACCATGCCGCCAGAATTCTTCCATGGCTTGGCGAATCGCCAAGTCTTTATCGAACTTGCGTCTACGCTTAATCATGCCGCCCCGCACTTTACACTTAGCTAACATTCATAAAGTGTATGGCTTTGATTTTTTAGTTGGTCGCATGTTTAAAGCGGCAAACTAAACGCCATAGATAGGATAACTTAAAGCTTTAAACACGAAGCTGAGACCTGAGTATCTTGCCGATGGGCGACTTAGGCAGTTTCTCGCGAAACTCAAAGCGTCTAGGCACCTTGTACCCCGTCAACCGCTTGCGGCAGTGGCTAATGATCGCCTCAGCGTCAAGTCCCGGTCGGTGCAGTGCAACGAAGGCAAAAAGCGCTTCACCTGTGACTTCATCGGCGACGCCAATCACCGCTACTTCCCTGACATCAGGATGTTCGGCGATAACGTCTTCAACCTCGTTGGGATAGACGTTAAAACCGGAAACCAGAACCATGTCCTTCTTGCGATCGACGATGCGGATATAACCTTCCTCGTCCATCACCGCTATATCGCCGGTACGGAACCAGCCATCGATGAATGCCCCGCGGGTTTCATCTGAACGATTGAGGTAGCGCTCAATAATATGAGGTCCGCGCACAAGCAACTCACCTGGAGTATTTGGTGCCAGTTCATGCCCATCCTCATCGGCGACGCGGACTTCACTGCCGGGCAACGGTAAGCCGACAGTGCCGGCTCTCCCCTTCGGGCCAGGCGGGTTGAATGCCACAAAGCAGCAACTCTCGGTCAGGCCGTAACCTTCCAGAATCTGCCCAACCGTCGAGCGCCAACGTTTGCTGGTCGATGGTCGCAGAGAGGTGCCACCAGATATAGCGAGCTTGAGCTTTGGCGGGTTTGCTTGAAACCAGGGTTCGCTAAGCAAACCAGCATATAGTGTGTCTACACCACTCATCCAACGGACAGCAAACTTGTCGAAAGCCGGGAATACATTAGCCAGAGGCCGCGGATTAGCGATCAGCAAATTACGCGCACCACTGCAAAAAAATAGTAGGAAGTTAAAGGTAAAAGCGAAGATGTGGTACAAAGGCGGAATAGTTACGATTACATCGCCCGGTTCTACTGGGGCACCGAAGGCATTCACATAATCCTCAGCCATGCGAAGCACCGACGCCAGATTGGAATGACTTAGTACGGCGCCCTTGCTCCTCCCAGTAGTACCTCCTGTGTACTGATATAACGCGACTGGGTGGTCTCGCTCCTCTACCCAAGCATGTTCAAGGCCAATTTCTAACCCCTGAGTGAATCGCGTAAATGCTAGCTTAGGGGTCATATCATCGCTCGCCTGTTCTACAAGCTTTTGTTGAATAGCCTTGGCAATCGACTCCGGAAAAAAGTCGCTGAGGCTAGTCAACATGAGCGCGATACCAAGTTTCTCGACGACTGGCTCGGCACGATTAGCGAACAAATCGCAAGCCACCAACAGTTTGGCGCCACTGTCGGTAAGCTGCTCATCGAGCTCACGTTCGGTGTACATAGGATTGACGCTGGTGACGATAAGACCAGCCTTCCAAGCACCTAAAACTGAGATTGGGTAGTGCAAGCTATTCGGCAACTGCAAAGCTACAACATCGCCGATCTGCATCCCTTGCTCATGTACAAGATAGGCTGCAAAGGCATCGGATAGTCGATCTATGTCAGCAAAAGATAGGTCGGCATGCAAACCGTTGGGAAGCACTTGAGTGAATGCCGGCGCGTCAGCGAAACGCTGCGCACTCCTCCGCGCAAAAACAGCGAGACTCGTAGGTAACGACTCAGCGCTAATTCGGTAGCCATGAAGGTGCGGGGGATAGTGTTTTTCCCAACGCGGTGCACTGATCATGCTCATTCTCCTAGTTTTGGTTGCTATGAACGCCGGGCGTTATGATCACCTCCGCACTTGTTCAGAGCAGAACCTCGATATCACCAGTGGGAAACGCCACGCAGGAATAAATCCACCCAAAGTCTCGGTCGGAACGGCGTAGGTGTGCCTCTTGCGGATTGAACACCGAGCCTGAAATCAGCTTGATCCGACACAGGCTGCACTCCCCCGATCGACAGGCATTCTCAACGAAGTAACCATTGCGCTCTAGGGCGTTTAGCAGTGGTTCGCCGACCTTGCTACGGAAGCTGCCTCTGCCCTGCACCGTGACCTTCACCTCGTCGTCAAGGCTTATACCTTTAGGCCATCCCAGCTGCTCGTTTGGATCTTTGGGCGCGCCGTTGGCTTCAACGCGTATGCGCCGACGCTCCACGCCCATCTCACGAAGAAGCGCTACACAGTTTTCGTTGAATGGTGTTGGTCCACAGACATAAAACATTTTATTGCCAATCTCACCCAGCATCTGTTGCAACATGGCTTGTGTGAGACGCCCTGTGTATCCCCAGTAACCCGGTGGGGGGCGCGAGATCACCTCGGTCAGTGTGAACTGATCATGAAGTTTGGCTAGTTCGCGAAACTGATCACCAAAAATCACATCGTCTACATAGCTGTTGACATAGATAAGATGGAAACGCTGCGGCAGATTACGGTTCAGGATATCAAGCAAAATGCTGCGCGCTGGGGCTCCACCCGAGCCGCCCGCCAGAAACACAAGGTCGTCGCCATGGAATAGCGGGTTGTGGTGGAAGGTACCCATAGGCCCTGAGCTGCTGAGGCGTTGACCCACTTGTACATGGTCAATCAGGTAGTTGGAGACGAAACCACCTCGCGCACGCTTTATGGTCAGGTCGTAATAAGCTCTCTGCAAAGGCGACGAGGACATTGCATATGGCCGGGCCGTCTGTACCCCGTTGATGCTGACAAATAGGTTGATGTATTGACCTGCTTGGAACGGCGGCAATTCCCTATGGTCGACTGCAACCAGGCGCAATGTCTTGGTAGTTTGTGTGTCTTCGATTATCTCACTGACCTCCAGCTCCAAGCGCTTGGGGTGTAGTTGCGCGACGGCGCTGCCTACCTCTCCACGCACCTCGTAGAAATCGCTGCCACTTTGCTCCAGGGCAAGCTTCTCCGCCATAGCCTCGGAATAGCCCGCGATCACATTCAGGGCGTTCTGCTCAGACATGATCCACCTCGTTTACCTTAAGTTGTTTGAGAACAGCACGCGCAGTTGACTCACCAGCCATGTAAGTTGGCTGAAAGCCACCCATAGAAGTCCAGGATCCAGCTAGGTAAAGACCTGGCACGCTATCCAAGCGCTCACGCAACAGAGCCGAGTCTTGTGTACTCTGCTGAAAACCGTAGATCGCGCCCCCAGGCGTATTGAGATAACGCATCATGGTCAGCGGAGTAGCCACCTCGACCTCCTCAATGTGTTGGCGCACCTTCGGATAAACTTTTTCGATAACCCTGATCAGCTTCTCGGCGAACTCATACTTGGTTTGTGCATAGCGCTCCGGTGTTACCGACTTCCATACGTCCCCGTACTGCAAACAGACCAGCACCACTTGGCTTTTACCTGCCGGTGCAGCGCTTGAGTCTTCTAGGTTGTAGCAAGTAAGCATGCCGCCAAGTGGCGGTTCAAGACTGCCCATGCGCGCGTGAATTTGCTCTTCGTCGAGGGTCTCGTATATGAAGCTCGAGGCAGTAGTCACACCCAGCTCCTGAGGTGTGCAGTCCAGTCCGAGGTAAATGACGAAAGCTGAGGTGCCCATTCGCCTTGACTTGAAGTCCTGCTGGATCTTCAGTGGTGGGCGGTCTAGGTCGAGTAATTCGTTAAAGGTGATCAGCGGGCTGGCGTTTGATACCACTGCAGCACAACTGACCCGCTCGCCGCCTTCCAGGCTGACGCCGCTGATGCGCCCAGCATTGGTGTGAATTTTCTCCACGCCGCAGTTGAAGCGCACCTCGCCACCGGCCTCGATGAAAGATTCCACCAACGCATTGGACATAGCCTGGGAGCCGCCCTTTATGTGCCAGGGCTTGAATACAGCGTACGCGTATAACATCGCTGCCAGATCAGCGAACGGCAGCATACTCGGCGCCACTCCAAGGTACAGCCAGTATGTGGCCAGGATATTCTTTAGCTTTGCGTCACCGAAAAACTCGTCGAGGACATCACGCGCGGATCGAAAGCCATACTGTACATAGTACGGACACTTGGACTTGAGCATGTCCTCACTGTTGGCGCGACTTGCCTGCGGCAGGGTCATGAAGCTTTCCAGGGTGATCTTTTCGCATACCAGCATAAAGCGCTCGATTGCTTCACTTTCAGCTGGGTACATGCCCTGTAGCAGATGCCGAATACCCGACCAACTGGCTGGCAAAGTGACGTCCAACTCACCAGGTACAACTAGGCGATACAGTGCGTGCTCTTGGATGAACTCGACCTTATCCATAACGCCGAGCTTGTCGAAGAACTTGCGCATGACAAATGGCTTGTCATCGGTGCCAAGACCACTGAGCTGATGCAGCGCGACCTCAAACTCGAAGTTACCGCGTACGAAGGACGTGGCGCAGCCTCCTGGTATATTGTGCCGCTCCAACAGCAGGGTGCGACTACCACCGCGCTGCAGGGCGGTGGCTGCAGTCAGCCCTGCGTTGCCTGCACCAATCACAACGGCGTCATAATGCTTCATTCACACCTCAAACTTATCGGCGATAAGATCTAGTCAAAAATGGGTTAAAAGGTTTTCTGTATTTCGATAAGGTCGGCAAATTGAGTAGATGCGCCAGATGCGCGTGCTCCAACCGACTGCAAAATATCCCGGCCATTAAGGATTGAACTCTGTAGCAGCACCGTGTGTGCCAGGGATTCATAGACACCGTGATCACGGCTGTAGAGCATTGCGCGTTTGATTCCGTTGATCGCAACCGGCGGGCGCTCTGCAATGCGCCTTGCCACTGCAAATGCACCATCGAGCAAATCCTGAGTAGTTGGGAAGATCTTGGCCACTAACCCTAAGCGATAAGCCTCGACAGCCTCTAACGTGTCTCCAGTCAGTGCCAGATAGCGAGCAATGCCTGAGGGAATCAGCTTCGGCAATCGCTGCAAAATCCCTAGGTCTGCCATCATTCCAACGTTGGTTTCCTCAATGCGAAATTTTGCTGTATCTGTGGCGAAGCACAGGTCGCAAGCCGCAATTAGGTCGAAGCCGCCACCGACACAAGAGCCTTGCACTGCTGCGAGTACCGGGAAGCGCGCCATCTCCAGAGCGTTTAGAGCACCCTGCATGCGTTCCAGATTTACTTGCAGCAACTCACGCTCCTCCGGACAAGTCGCGTGAAATTCCTTGGCACTGGAAAACATCTGCATATCAAGGCCAGCGCAGAACACCTTCCCCTCTGCAGAGATGACCATTGCCCGCACCAGCCCCGAGCGGCTCAGGTCATCAACCACCTCCGGTAGCTCACTCCAGAAAGCCCTTGTCAGACTATTGGCCTTATTGGGGCGGTTGAGTCTCAAATGGGCGATGCCGCCCTCGACAATGACGTCGAAACATTCGTAGGTTGGAGCCATGGGTGCACCTCTCGCGGCAATGTTTGCGATGCTAAGATTGCATCTTATCAGTGTCAAGATATTTTCAGGTGATAAGATTTCAAAGGTCCACTCCTCACCCAGACCCTGCTAGCGCATGAGCAAGAACCCCCAACGAACCCGGGACACCTATCACGTAGGCAACCTCGCCCCGCTACTGCTGAGCGCCGCCCGGGAGATGCTCGAAGAAGTAGGTCCAGCAAAGCTTTCACTACGCGCCGTATCGGAGCGAGTCGGGGTCAGCTCGACAGCGGCATATCACCACTATGCAAACCGCGCCGAGCTAGTCGGCCAAGTGGCTGCCAAGGGCTTTCGAGAGCTAGCGAAGGTTCTGCGGATTGAGAGCGTGCATGAAGATGGCAGACAAAAACTTCGCGATGCCAGCCTGGCTTATTTTAGTTTTGCCCGGGCGAACCCTGCGCTCTATCAACTAATGTTCGGCCCCGAGCTGGCTGATAGCGATGTGCCAATCGAATATCGCGAAGCCCGTGATGAGGCCTTGGGTGAACTCAAGCGCATCATGGCCGAGATACTCGGAAGTGAAATTGAAAGCGCTGATGTGCGGCGAGCCGCGCTTGCAGGTTGGTCCTATACACATGGGCTAGCTTCGCTAGTCATCCATGGCGTACTGCAGTTCCCCAGCGCCACCACAGATGCTCGCTTCGTAGACAGTACACTCCAAGGCTTCGAGCATTTGTTTATGGCGGGCGCCAAGAACTCAGCCTAACGGGAGAGCTTGCGGCCGGTGCAAAGTGGATGTGGTGGTCAAGCAAGCCCTGACAGTGGATTACGTTTTTTCTACAACGGCAGGCTTTAGCCTGCTGTTGAATAGAAGCGGCCTAATCCAGTTCTAGCGATGCATTAGGTAGTGACTGATGTCCCGCTGTGCCTCCTGGGCTGCTGGGTAACCTGTCTGCAGAACCCACTCCGACTGCAGGCTCTGGAACAACCGCTCCATCGGTGATTCTGCTAGCTGTTACCCCGACGGCTCATGCTCTGTTCCATCCGATATTGGCGCAACATCTGTCGGAATAGGCGGCTGGCGTACCAGTCGATCATCGACCCTGATTGACCTGGCGACGCGGTTTGCATCAGCACGGCAGCGCCCTTGGCTATGGGCGTAGGGGCATGACCGCGCTACGTCGAGTTCTGAACAGACCACGTCCACCGACTCCCGCTCACTCGACTGGTCTATTAGTGCGTACGGTTGAGCTCGACCAAAATGAATGAAGCGGCAGTCTCTTAGGATCGCTTTCTACCGTTCCGGTCGGTCGACCTTGGCTTCCGGCTTTCGGCTGAACAGAAATCACTGCAAAGTCGTTTGCTGATGCGCTAATCGTAGTTTTAAGCTCAAGTTTCTTTGCAAAATATTTCGAATCGGGCGTAGGCTAGTACATCGGCACTGCCTGCCCGGTGCTTGCCCTTTTCAAAAAGAAGAACAACAAATGACTGGATCGGATTAGCCTTCATGTCCAAACCACGTCGTGTCCACACCATCTACACCGAGTCTTTTTTCCAGCAAAGACTTAAGCTATTTGAGCCCTTTTTGCAGGATGCTGGCTTAGACCATTCGGTACTCGCACGTGCTGATTGTGCTATTCCGCTGTCACGCTTTGTGGCTCTTTGGGAGTTGCTGGCCGGCAAAGTCGATCCAGACATCGGTGTGCAGGTTGGGGCTGAGCCGACTTGGCACTCTCTGGGAGCCTTTGGTCATGTCGTGCGTAGCGCGCCTAACATCGCTGCCGCACTGGCTTGCATGAGTCGCTACATCGTTGTTCACAGCCAAGCTACCCGCCTAGATGCATACATGACAGCCGAGCACGTGGTGATCGACTATCAACTTACTGACCCAACCATCATTAAGCGCCGGCAAGATGCTGAGCTATCAATTTCGCTCATCGCCACGAATCTGCGCGAAATTACTGGCTGTGAACTCTACCCGGTGCGAGTGGAGTTCGAGCACGCTGCACCGTCTCGGATCACGGTGCACCGAGATATCTTCCGCTGCCCGGTTGTGTTTTCGTCCGGCAGCAACCGCCTCTACTACAGCCTCGATCTGCTTGAGCGGCCCCTGCTGACTGCAGACGCTCGTCTGCATGAGGTCCTAGTGGCTGGCATTGAAGAGCAACGCCAAGCGCGTCTGGCCGAGTCAGATCTGATCAGCCACCTTAGCCAGATAATTGCCGCCCGCCTTCCCTACGGTTACGTCAGCCTGGAGCAGGTTGCCCGCAGTGAAGGTATGAGTGCCCGAACCTTGCAGCGCCGTCTCGGCGAACAGCAAATCGAGTTCAGCGTGCTTGTGGAAGATGTGAGACGTGCTTTGGCTCTGCAGTACGTCACCGATTCCGGGCACAACCTCACAGAGGTGGCACTAATGCTTGGTTACTCCGAAGCAAGCTCCTTCAGTCGTGCGTTTCGCCGCTGGACCGAGCTCACTCCCCAGCAATACCGGCAGAAGGCCCGCTGCGCTTGATCTGGCGTTTGGCGTGACCTGTCAAAATCTCTGTCGCCTACTGCCAAGCCAGTACAGGAGGCTCCTCGATAGCCTTTGACCTCGTTTAATCCGAGAGTCGGGGGTGCGAGGTGAAAGGTTCTGCACTGTGGGGCATTATGCTCCTAAGCACGATAGCGCCGCTGGCTGCTCAGGCATCTGGGCAGGAGCTGTTCCAGCAGCGTTGCCAGGCCTGCCACCAGACTGATGCTGGTGGCAGCGAAGCGCTCAAGGCCCCGGCTTTAGCTGGTCTTTCCGCTCCTTACCTGGCTCTGCAGTTGCGGCACTTTCGTGACGGCGTGCGCGGTACTGCAGCCGCTGACACGGAAGGCCAACTGATGGCCGGTATAGCCAAAGGTCTAAGTGATGGCGACATCACTGCTCTAGCCGAGTATCTCGCCGCGCAGCCCTCCGTATTGGCTCCGCGGCCGCCCGCGCCTCAGGGCTTTGCAGCTCGCGGATTATATTCGTCCTGTTCTAGTTGTCACGGTGCCAGTGCTGAAGGTTTCGACAGCCTTGGTGCACCGCGCCTAGCCGGTCAGCACAGCGGCTACCTGAAAGCGCAGTTGCTGAAGTTTCGTCAGGGCCTGCGTGGCACGCATCCGGATGATGCCAATGGCGCCCAGATGCGCGCTATGGCTGTCGCCATTCCTAACGATGCCACTCTCGACACCCTCGTCCAGTACATTGGCCAGCAGGGACGCTAAAGATGCGCGCCTTTCTGGCCTTGTTGCCTATCCTACTCCTGCCCCCGCTGGCGTGGGCGCAGACACCTTTGCGCCTCAGTGGAGACTGCCCGCCGAGCTTCGAGAGGCTCGCCGATGGTACCTGTCAGCTCCGCACGCTTTATGACTTCTACGACTCCCCCGAGGCTCACGGTGGCCTGCGTGCTGCTCTTCCGACGGAGCCTGCACGGTACACGCCAGAGCAGATTGACCTCGGTCGCTACCTGTTCTTCGACCCGCTTTTGTCCGGGCGCGGAGACCTCGCCTGTGCTTCCTGTCATCAGCCGAGCAAGGGCTTATCCGATGGCATGGCCCAGGCCCTTGGTGTAAAGCGTGCGGACGGCAGTCGGACACCGCTGCCTCGTGCCACACCAAGCCTGTGGAACGTGGCCTTCCTCAAGCAATGGATGTGGGACGGCAGCGAGAAGAGCCTGACGGCCCAGGCCCAGCGTCCGCTGTTCTCGCCCGACGAGATGGCCAACACCCCCGAGCAACTCTTGCGATCGCTTAATGCCGCGCCTGGCTACCCGCCACTGTTCCAGCAAGCCTTCGGCCAGGCTCCGAGCGTGGAAACGGCTACCCGCGCGCTGGCTGCCTTTCAGTCCACCCTGGTGAGCTTCAACAGTCGTTATGACCGCTATGTGCATGGCGATAGCAGTGCTCTCTCGGACCAGGAGGTCCGCGGTTACAACAACTTTCGGGGCTTTGTAGGGCGCTGCACCCAGTGCCATATCCCGCCCCTGTTTACTGACAGCGAACTCGCCGTGATCGGACTGCCTAATGCTGCCGGGCAAGGTTTCGACGCTGGTGCCGGCAAGCGCTCGAATGACCCGGATCTGCTGGGAGCCTTCAAGGTACCGACGCTTCGCAATATCACCCGCACTGCTCCGTACTTCCATGCCGGCCAGGCGCAAACCCTCAGTGATGCGGTGCATTTTTACAACGACACCCGTGGTCATGCAGCGCCGGCTGGCGTTCCGCTGAAGCTGCACTGGCACATACACATGACTCGTGGACCGCAGCTCAGTCACCAGGAGGAGGCCGACATCGTCGCGTTCCTCGATAGCCTCGAAGATGAGCTGCTGCTGCCGCGTATACCGGATGTCGTTCCCTCGGGCCTAAAGCCCTCTACCACCCTCGAAGCGGAGTCTCCATGAACCATTCCAAGTTGCTGCTGAGTATGGCGCTGGCCATCGCCCCGGCACTGGCCCAGGCCGAGGCCGAATCCGAGCGCGGCGTGTCCGTTGCGGCTGAGCTGTCTCGGCCAGAGGTCATCGCTCGGTACGAGAAAGCTGCCCAGCCGAAACTTGCCTGTTCCCAGCCGGAGTCGGCAGAGGCCATGGCCCAGGCTTATCAGAGTCTCGCCAGTCACAAGTGGAGCCGCAGCGAATTGGGGTGCGCAGCACTTTATGGCTTCCAGCTTGCCCAGGCGCAGCCAGGTAATGTCGAGCTGGGTTTCGGCGCACTGGTCACCCAGATCGACTATCTGGACCTGCTCGCCAGTGAGTACGAGGGTCTCTATTCCGGTCCTGAAACCAGCGCCGAACTGCGCCTGCGTTGGAAACAGGCTCGCAGTCATGGCGAGGCGCTGATTGAGCAACTGGAGCCGCTGGCTGGAAAGTCCGTTGAGTTCCGCACCTTGCGTGCCACCTTCTGGATGGCCTCGACGGTGAAAGAGTCTAGCCCGGTGGAATCGGCAAGGGCTGCTGCTCGGGCGCTGCCCGAGTTGGAGGCGGTTATCGCCGAGAAACCCGAAACTCTTGGCGGCCTGCCGCTGATGTTGCTGGGTCGAATGACCTTCCTGTTGCCCGAGTTTGCTGGGGGGGATCCGCTGCGTGCCATCGAACTGCTCAAGCAGGGCGTCGCTGTGAATCCTCAGGACATGGTGATGCGTCGCTGGCTAGCTGAGGTACTTATCAGCGAGCGCCAGTACCCGGAGGCCCGAGAGGTAATCAAAGCCGCCATCTCTGTCCCGGCCAATGCTGCTGAGCCTCAGGCATACGCCGACGAAATGCGTGCCATGGCTGGCCTTGCCCGACGTGTGAACGATGAGGTTATGGCCGAGCAAGTTGCTCAACAGCGCAGTCGTTTCCTCGAAGCCCATCCGTATCTGCTCGCACGGCGCTCCACCGCCTCTTTTGGCCACGGCGGCGCTGACCCCTTCACCGGCAAAGAAGTCGACTAAGAGGATCTCCCCATGAAAAATTTGTTCACCCTAGGGGCGATCGCCCTCAGTCTGGCCACCTGGCAAGCGACTGCCCAAGCCGCGGAATTGCGTGTCGAGCCGGGCCAAAGCATCCAGGACGTTGTACGTAAGGCGCAGCCAGGGGACACGGTACTGGTAGAGCCCGGTCGCTATGTGGAAACAGTATTTATCGATAAGGAGAACATCACCCTCAAAGGGGTGGTGCGCAATGGCAAACGTCCCGTTCTCGACGGTGAGAACCGTCTGAACGATGGCGTTCTGGCCGCAGGTCATGGCGTGGTGATCCAGGGCTTGCACGTAAAACGCTTTAAGGGCAATGCGATCATGACCCAGGGCGCCAACAACTTTCAGATTCTCGACAACTATGTCGAGGGTGCGTTCTACGGCATCTTTCCGCAGTTTGGTAAGAATGGCCTAGTCAAAGGCAATGAAATCACTGGCGCCGAGGATGCAGGTATCTATGTCGGAATGAGCGACAATATCGACGTAATTGGCAACAAGGCATATGGCAACGTCATCGGTTTGGAGTTGGAGAACACCCGTAAGGCGCTGATGGCCGACAACGAGGTTACCGGCAACTCCAGTGGTATTGTCCTTTCGCTGATCCCGGGGCTTCCAGTCAAGGACAGCCGCGACATGGTCATAAAAAACAACCGAATCGTCGGCAACAACCTGAAGAACTTCGCCCCTGCCAGCTCGATCGCTGCTGGTGTTCCCGAGGGCTCGGGCATTCTCATTGTTGGTGCCGACGAGGTCAGCATCGAAGACAACCTCATCGAGAATCACCACAGCGTCGGGGTGATGGTGCTGGACACCTTAACCTTCGGTCTTCCCGACGACCCCAAGGTGGATCCTTACCCCGATCGTATCCAGGTGCTCAAGAACACCTGGAATAGCAACGGCGAGCAACCCACCGGCGTGATTGGTGAATTCATCGCACCCAGCGGAAGGTCTGGCTTTGAAGTAATCGCCACCGGTAAGGAGAAGGACAGTTGCACGGTCCAGCAGGCCGGCGTCGAATCTTTAGGCATCAAGCGCTGGAACCGCTGTGCCGACGGTCTAACCTATGCCAGTCTCAGTACTGTGCGTCTGGACGAGCCCATCCCCAGTGTACCGCTGACTGCAGAGCAGAAAGGGCGCTTCACTTACCTGGCGGTGTGCACTGGCTGCCATGCATACGGAAGCGTGCTACATGGGCCATCCATGCAGTCGATTCAGGCACTGTATAAGGACAATCCTCAGGGGTTGGCAAAGTTCATTGCCAATCCCGAGCGCAAGCGCAGCGACTTCCCTGAGATGCCGCCGCAAGCCTACCTCGGCGAAGAGACTCTCTCGGCGATTGCCCACTACATACTCAATGATCTCAAGAATTGAGTGGGGGGCGGGTATGCGCTCATTTGTGGTACCCGGAGTTTCAAGTGGCATTAGCTTGGCGGCGGCAAGACGTCTATGCGCGTCGCCGATGAGGTCTGGCTTGCTCTCGACCTCCACACCCCAAAAACCCGCTATGCAGATGACAGGGCTGGATTATGAACTGGACTCTGCCACGCCTGCTGCTCAAGCGTGTGGTCGACCGAATTAACGGCCGACAGTTGGGCTTGCTACCCCCGCGCTGATAGCACCGAATGCCTTGGCATGTTATCCGCGCATCCCATTTACACCGGCTTAGGCCGGTGTCTTTTTACCTGCAAATTATTGGCATCGAATGCCAAAAACTCTGACGTCTCCTGGCAAGAAAGGGGCCCAGTTGAGTGAGATTCTGCTAGCGGCAATGCCGCCGGATTTATCCCTGACAGGGCCCGGCGAGTCCAATAAGAATCAGAAAGGAGAGGGCCGTGCACACTTCCAGCAAAACGTCACTTCGAATCCTGGGTTGTCTAACCCTGCTAGGTCTGGCCCAGGTGTCATACGCTGAGCTAACTCCATTCGGCGCCCAGCAAGAGGGTAATGCTTCCGGCACTATTCCCGCCTGGGAAGGGCGTTTGGCACAAATGCCTGCGACTTGGAAACTACGTGATCCTGATCCGCTGGCTGGTGAAAAACCCTTGTTCACCATCAATGCCGCCAACGTCAGTCAGTACGCTGACCGTTTACCCGATGGCCAGGTCGCATTAATCAAGCAGACTCCCAACTACTTCATAAACGTCTACCCAAGTTATCGTAGTTGTGGCTATCCGCAGAGCGTGCTGGATCGCACTAAGCAGTTCGCTGGGCAGGCTCACATCGGCGCAGATGGCTGGAGTCTGGAGAATGCTGCAGGCGCGGCAATTCCTTTCCCCGAGCCGAAGTCCGGCATCGAAGTGGTCTGGAACTACAAGATGCGCTACATGGGCAAGGGCCGGCGCTATCAGAGCTCACTGATGCTGCCGAGTCGCTCAGGCAGTATTTTCGAAGCAAAACAGTGGAACTATGAGTTCTATCCGCACAGCGACCCGGAGTTACAGGTCGGCAGCGAAGCATATGGTGTCGAGAGCAAGAATCTCTACGAGGTACTAACGCCATCGGCACGTGCCGGCGAGCTCTACATGATTCATAGCTACATGGACCGTCCTCAGGATGCATGGATCTATTTCCCTGGCCAGCGCCGCGTTCGTCGCGCGCCTTCGTTCGCTTATGACAATCCGGTGGCTGGATCCGACGGCCTCTACATGGTTGATCAGATCCATATGTACAGCGGCGCCCCAGACCGCTACGACTTTAAGCTGCTTGGCAAGCGGGAGTTGGTCACCCCGTACAACACCTATGAGTTCGCTGCTAAGACAAACAAGTACGCCGATTTACTACAGACCGACTCGCTCAAGCCAGGCGTGAAGCGTTACGAGCTTCACCGTTTGTGGGTGGTTCAGGCCACTGTCAAACCGGGTAAGCGCCATACCTATGCCAAGCGCATGATGTATTTCGATGAGGACAGCTGGTCACTTCAGCACGTGGATAACTACGACGCCAAGGGCAACCTCTGGCGTGTACAGGATCACAGTCTCGTCGTCGCGCCAGAGCTGGGGACTTGCATCAACGCTGGTTTTGAAATGTACGACTTGATCGCCAAGCGATATCTGGTCGATGACTACATGCAGGAGGGCGAACTGATTGATCTCAAGGCGGGTGATACCGGCGACGTCAATGACGGCATGTTTAACCCAAGTGAACTTCGTCGGCGCGGCGAACGCTGATCACGGGAGAGCAATCGAATGACTTCGACGACCAAGATCTTCACTCCACGCCGTCTAACCCTGGCGCTCCTTTTGGCAACTGGGGCTGGCAGCCTTCCTGCCATGGCTTTCACCTTCGGTGGCGAGGGTGAGAGGGTGTGGGGCAGTTTTGATTCCACCCTGAGTTATGGCTTGTCTCAGCGTCTGCAATCACGAGATTGCAGCATAATTGGGAACGACAGTGGTGGCTGTAACCCAGGTGTCGACAATGAACTATCGCGTTACTACAACCTAGCCAGTGGTACCGGTTATGCCAATGTCGATAACAACTATAGTAATGCCGATGACGGCGACCTGAACTACAACAAGCATGACGTGTTTTCTCACGTGCTCAAGGGTATCCATGAGTTGAGCCTGAAGTTCGACGATGACTGGAGTGCCTTGGGCCGTGTCAGTTGGCTGAAAGATTTTAAAATGGATAACACGCGTGACGTCTCGCTAGACGAGGATGCTCGCGATGCCGCCACTCAGCGAATTGACCTGCTTGACCTCTGGGTTGCCAAGGGGTTTGAGGTGGGCAACATGCCGGCCAAGATCAAGGTCGGTAATCAGGTGATCAGTTGGGGCGAGGAAATCTTCTTCTCCGGCGGCATCAACCAGATCAATGCCTTCAACCTGACCAAGTTCAACACACCAGGCACTCAGGTCAAGGAAGTATTTATTCCCGCTCAGATGGTGTCATTTAATATCGGTCTGACGGAGTCGCTGAGCCTCGAAAGCTACTATCAGCTCAAATGGCGCGAGTATGAGCTGAATGCAGCTGGCACCTACTTTTCTAGTGCAGATGTTGTAGGTGAGGGAAACCGTCCGATCTACCTGTCCACATCCGTGATTGAGGGTGTACGAGGTGCAGGCTTCTGCAGTTTAGTGACACCTACTGGTAATTGTGGTTCGCCGCGGGTCAGTGGGCTAACCGACGCCCAGATGGTCGCTCTGGGCCTAGCTATTCCCTATGCTGGCAAAGACCGTCCTTCTGATGGTGGTCAGTACGGCATTGCGCTGCGCTGGATGGCGGATTCGATTGACACCGAGTTCGGTCTCTTTTACCAGCGTTACCACGAAAAGACCCCCTTTGTCGGTTACTCAGGGGATCGCGCCGGCAACGTAACAGATTACTTCCTCAGCTATGGTGAGGACCGCGACCTTTACGGCCTATCGATGAATACAATGCTCGGCCCGGTTGCCGTGGGGGCGGAGCTTTCCTACCGTCCTGAGGACAGCGTCTCGGTCGATCCGACCGTTTCCTTCGGTTCGATCATGGGCGGTAGCTTCGATGAGAACAGCGTGTACGACGTGGGGCGCCACCCAGGTTATGTCACTGAGAAAAAATGGCAGTTCGATGTCAACGCTACCTACAGCTTTTCTGCTAGTGACCCTCTAGGTTTCATCCCCGAGACGCTTGGAGCCGATGACGCCGTATTGATCGGCGAAATACTCAGCGTTCGTTATCCTGGACTGGAAACAGATGGCAGCGTGCCTTATCTGCTGACTGACTATTCCCTTCCAGATCGGGCGGCTTGGGCCTACATCGTCGAGTTCGCTATGAACTATCAGGATGCCTTCGGTACTGGGGCCACCCTTACCCCGCAACTGGATTTTTCCCACGAAGTTGAGGGCACCTCGCCCAATGGCATGCAGGTAGAGGGACGCAAATCGCTGACAGCCTCGTTATTCCTCAACTACCAGTCGCGATGGAAGGGCGGTCTTCAGTGGGTCAACTACTGGGGCGGCGGCAGTCTGGCTGGTCTAAAAGATCGGGATTTCGTCAGCGCCAGCCTGTCCTACTCCTTCTGATCCATTCCCCCTCTGCTCAGGAGGGGGCCTTTGCTCTATGTGGGAATATTTACCATGTTGTCGTCCCTGGTTTTACAACTCGAGCGGCTGTTCTTTCGGCGTCGCTTGGCCACCTTACTGGTAATGCTCCTGGTCACCCTGGTTATGGCTGTTTTCGCGGTGCAGTTGCGCATGTCGGCAGGGTTCGACAAACAGTTGCCTCAGCAGCATCCCTTCATCAAGACGTTCAACCAATACCGCGACGTCCTGTTCGGGGCAAATCGCCTTGTCGTGGTGCTGCATGCTCGTGAGGGCGACATTTGGAACGCTCCTGCCTTGACGCGCCTGCATGACCTGACCCAAGCCATCTTTTTTATGCCTGGTGTCGACCGAACTACCGTTACTTCGCTGTGGACACCCAACACTCGCGCGGTACAAATCACCGAGGAGGGGATGAAGTCCGAGGATGTCATTGGTGGCGACGTCACCGTTGATAATCTCGATGAAGCAGCCATTTCAGGGATCCGTGAGCGCACTATTGTGGGTGGTTTTGTCGGCAGCCTGGTCGCCACGGATGACTCGGGTGCGATGGTCACCGCTGAACTGGCTGAGGTCGATCCGCAGACTGGCCAGCGGCTTGACTATCAAGCCTTCAGCGCCGACCTTGAGCGCGACATCCGCGCAAAATTCAGTGATGAACACTTTGATATTCAGATCATCGGATTCGCCAAGCAGATGGGCGATATCAGTGCTGGTGCCTCCAGCGTAGTAAGTTTCTTCGCTCTGGCGTTTCTGCTCACGGCTGCAGCAGTGTTCTGGTACACCCGCTCTTGGCCGCTGACTATGCTGCCTCTTGTGTGCTCGCTGACGTCTGTGGTCTGGCAGTTCGGCACTCTTACAATGCTGGGCTATGACCTTGATCCACTGGCTATCTTGGTACCCTTCCTTGTATTCGCCATCGGTGTATCCCATGGTGTTCAGCAGGTGAACTTTATTGCCAAGGAGGTCTGCAGCGGCTCTGATGCCATGACGGCTGCTCGTCGTAGCTTCAGTGGCTTGTTCATCCCCGGCACACTTGCGTTGGTTACTGCTTTCGTCGGCTTCGCCACTCTGATCATGGTGCCGATTCCCATGATTCGTGAGCTGGCGATTACTGCCTCCATCGGTGTTGTCTACAAAATTGTCACCAACCTGATCATGCTGCCGGTGCTCGCCAGCTACCTACGCTTCGATCCCGCCTACGCCGTTCGCCTGCAGCGCCTTCAACTCAAGCGCGATACATTGATGATCCGTATTGGATGCTTGGCTGAACCTCGCTATGCATTTTTCGGAACCATTGGCTGCTTGATATTGCTCGCTGTTGCCTTCTGGCAAAGTCAGGGGCGGCACGTCGGCCATGTTCTGCCGGGTGCTCCAGAGCTACGTGAAGACTCGCGTTACAATCAGGACATGGCCAGCGTGGTCAGTCGCTTCAGTCTTGGTCTCGATGTATTCACCGTGGTTGTGGTGACGCCGGAGGGAGGCTGCTACGACCCACGCGTGATGCATTATCTCGATCGTCTCACCTGGTACATGGCCAACGTCCCAGGTGTTCTCTCCGCGCAATCGCTGCCGCTACTCAGCAAGCTCGCTGCTTCGGGTGTGAATGAAGGCAGCCCGAAATGGGCAGAGCTTCCTGATCACCCGTCAGCTTTGGGGGAGGCGGTGCATCAGGTACCTGAGTCGATGCGCCTGTTCAATGAGAACTGTACTGTCCTGCCGCTCAATCTCTATCTCACCGATCATAAGTCCAGCACCCTGAAAAGGGTGGTTGCTGCGGTGGAAAAATATGCCCAAGAGCATCCACGTGATGGCATAACTCTGCGGTTGGCCAGTGGTAACGCCGGTATCCAGGCCGCAGCCGATGATGTGGTGGAGTCATCTGAGCTGCCGATGATGCTCTACGTTTACCTGACGATCATGGCGCTTGTATTCCTCGTCTACCGTGACTGGCGCGCGATGATTGCCTGCTGCCTGCCGCTTACCCTGGCCACCTTTCTTGGCTACTGGTTCATGAAAGAGCTGGATATCGGCCTTACGGTGGCCACACTGCCGGTTATGGTGCTCGCTGTAGGCATAGGCGTGGATTACGCCTTCTACATCTATAGCCGTCTGCAGCAACACCTGGCAGAGGGCCTGAATATCAGTGACGCCTTTCGTCAGGCACTGCGCGAAGTCGGCGTGGCGACGCTCTTCACGGCCGTCACTCTCTCCATAGGCGTGGCCACCTGGTCATTCTCACCACTCAAGTTCCAGGCCGATATGGGGCAATTACTGACATTCATGTTCATGGTCAACATGCTTATGGCCATAACCTTGTTGCCAGCTATCGCCATCATACTTGACCACCTGATCCCGCGCCGTGGTCCCGTTCGGGCACCGCGTATCGCGCACTGACCGAGGCCTTACATGATGTTCGGGTTCCGTACTTTTACGCCGCTGCTGACGGTATTGCTGTGCAGTAGTCTGTTTTCGCCGAGTCAGGTGCTGGCCGAGGATATACCGGCATTGCATTTGCCGGGGGCACAACACGCGCCGATGGTGGCGTTGACCCGTGCAGGCGAGCGCCTGGTGGCGGCCGGCGACCATGGTGTCATTCTGCTCGGTGATGATCCGAAAACTTGGCGTCAGGCTACTAGCGTGCCCGTGGATGCGCTGCTTACCGGGCTCTCCTTCACCGATGCGTTGCATGGTTGGGCCGTTGGACATGAAGGTGTCGTGCTCAACACTGAGGACGGTGGTGAACACTGGAAGGTGCAGCATCTTGATGATCGTCCGGTGTTGCTCTCGATCCTGATGCTCGACGGCGGCATCGGTATCGTCACTGGCGCCTATGGCTATGCTGCGCGTACAACCGATGCTGGGAAGAGCTGGACGCCGATCCGGGTCAGCGCAGACGATTATCACCTTAACCAGATCTTTGCCGGTCCCGAGGGAAGCTTGTACATTGCCGCCGAAGCGGGGCAGCTCTATCGCTCCTATGATGCAGGACTGAACTGGAAGGCGCTCGATACTGGTGTCGACGGCTCCCTTTGGACGGGGCAGTCACTCCGAGACGGACGCATTCTTGTGGCCGGCATGAGCGGGCGTCTGCTGATGAGTGCTGACAAGGGCGAGACTTGGCAAGCCATTCAGCTGGAGGCGGAGACATCCATCACTGATATTGCTGAGCTGCGCGACGGTCGCATTGCTATGGTCGGCAACGGCGGCATGGTGGCATCGGCCGATGCCAGGCTGACAAATTTCAAGACGCTTATTCGTCCTGATCGCCAGGGCTTGGCTGCACTCCTGCCACTCGGCAGTCTGAATATCGTTTACGCCAGTGGGGTGGGCGTTGGCATGCAGCCCTTGCCTCGCTGAGTAGTACAGTCCCTGGCGCTCTCGAATCGCCAGGGGCAATTTAGTTAAATACAGGCGCTAGGTGTTTACAGCCCTTAGTTCATATCGTCAAAGCTAGTTTCAAGTTTACTCCCAGGGCCCATAAGTAACTTTACAGATCAACCTGATTTGGACTCGCCCTTGATGCGGTTCAAGCTGTTGACCATATATGCTGAGGTTATTCGTGAGTCTCGGCTATCAACCGCCATTTACCGTTCCTTTGCTCAGCAAGACCTCGCTTTTCCAGATCGCTGAGGTAGCGCTTCAGGCCGCGCTCACCCCACGATTGAAGCAGCGGCATTAAGCGGGGTAGTAGGTTGGGGCAGAGCATCAGCAAGCGAGTCAGCCAAAGCTCACTGCGTTTTGGGGCAGTCTCAAGTTTTGGTTTCGCAAGCACCTGCAAAATGTGCCGAACAACAGTTTCCACGGTTTGCGGCGGGTCGAGAAATTGCAGGGGACTTCCACCTGAAACCGCCTCATGTCGAAGCATGGGTGTGTCCGTGGCTGAGGGCATGATGCAGGATACCTGAATACCCCTTTGCTCCAGCTCTGGAGCCAACGCGAGCATGGCGCCGCGCAGACCGAATTTACTAGCGCTGTAGATCGGACTTTCCGTTGTTGGGAATATGCCTGCGATGGAGATGGTGTTTACCACTCGCGCATTGCGCGAGTGGTCCAGCAGATCTAAGCAGCGGTGCGTGAGCATCAGCGGTGCCAGCAGATTGATATCTAGCTCCCGGCGAATACTGGCCGTGCTGCGATCAGCGAACGACCCAACGCGCACTATGGCAGCGTTATTGACGAGCACATCGAGCCGCCCGAAGCGTTCACGGATAAACGTTATCAGGCCATCGATTTGCTGCTCCTCTGTTATATCAATAGCAAAGGGGCGGGCTCGCACGCCTAGACCGGCACATTGGGCGGCGAGGCGATTAGCATCGAGGTCCGCTAGGATTAGTTCAGCATCACGCTGTATCAATTGCTGGCTCAAGCATTGGCCGATGCCGCCAGCCGCACCAGTGATGAGAATGATTTCGCTCATGTTGGTGAGCCCTCAGGAAGCTTGCGGCAGGCTGACGGTGACGTAGCCCGGCTGCTTTCGGACGGAACTAAAGTAGCCTTCGTTCAGGTCGCTCCAGCCCATACGCCGACGCAGGCTCTGCATGTGCTTCTTGAGAGCATGCACCTCCAGATATACCTCATGGCGCTGCGACTGCACGAACTGGATGCCACCGGATAAATCTGGCTCGTCATTTTGGATCAAGCTCTTGAATTCACCGGCTTGGGTAGGACGCTTGAGCTGATCGGCCAGGTAGCAGGCGACCAGGTGGGCTTCGTTATCGAAGAGTTTGTAGGCGCTGGAGTTGGTTTCCAGGTAGCCGATGCCGAACAGGTTGTGGTGCTGTCGGCTGAAAATCGACAGGTACATCTGCGGTCGGCCACCCTTCCACTCGAAGTAGTCAGTGGCGTAGCGGCAGCTCCACTTGTAGCCGGTAGCGTAGAGCACCAGATCGACTGTCTCGCTACTTCCATCCTTGAATATCACTTGGTTACCCACGTAGTGTGAGATGTCGGGGCGTACCTTGATATCGCCATGCTGCAGGTAGTGCAGCAACTGGCTATTGAGAAGAGGGTGGCTTTCGAAGAGTTTGTGATCAGGCTTGGGTAGCCCAAAGCGTTCGAGGTTGCCATTGATCAGACGCAGGAGGCCACCGAATACCAGCCGGGTCAGCCACATGGGTAGTTGGGGGCCTTTTTCGCTAACTTCGTCTGCCGGCAGGCCGAGGATGTGCTTTGGGATGAAGTGGTAGCCACGACGCAGGCTGATGAAAGCCTGTTGCGCATTTGCAGCGGCGTCGCAGGCAATATCGGCTCCCGAATTGCCTGCACCCACAATCATCACGCGCTTCCCTTTGAATTCCTCGGGGTGGCGGTAAGTGACCGAGTGGCGTATCTCGCCACTGAAGTAGCCCTTGATTTCAGGCATGTTTGGATCCCAGTTGCAGCCTGTGGCGCATACAAGGGCCATATAACGGCGGCGTTCTCCGCTAGCCAGGGTCACGATCCAGCGCCCTTCCTGATCTTTCTCGACGTGATCCACAGTGGTGTTAAAGCGTACCTTGTCGTAGAGACCGAAGGCTTGGGCAAAGGAGCGTAGGTACTCGAGAATCTGTCGATTGCTTGGGTAGTCCGGGAAGTGCTTGGGCATCGGGTAGTCGAGAAAGCCCGACAAGTCGCGAGATGAGATGAAGTGTGCCGATTCGTACATCGGCGTCCCCGGATTCTCTAGATCCCAGAGACCGCCGAAGTCGCTGTGTCGCTCGAATTGTTCATATTCCAGTCCTTGTCGTTTGAGTGCGCGAGCCATGCACAGGCCGCCAGGCCCGCCACCGATAATGCAGACGCTGTTGCCACAGTCGTGGTAGGCGGTTTCGTTAGACATCTAGGTCTCCATAAGCAGTGCTGATGATGCCGCTCAAGGTAGGCCCAGGCCCCCTGTTAGATCAGGGCGTACCAGGACAGCGAGGGGGGTTAAAACGGACGGCGTTATGGTCGTTTCTGTTCGTCATCGTTAAGCCGGGTTAACGTCTGTCTTGAACTCATGGACAACCTTTATATGAAAGCTATCGACGATCCTCGTTTTTCCAACGCGTCTGCACCCGCGCACGTCTCAAGACTGTTGATGCAAGTAATGGGCGAACGTAATGCCGACGTGCAGCGGCTATGCCTGGGGCTTGGGTTTAATGCGGAGGATCTGGTGCGACCGGGTTTTCGTCTGTCACATCGGCAGAGTTACCTTCTGGTTAGACGCATCCTCACGCAGTGGGGCGACAACGGTCTCGGGTTGGACGTTGGTGTCAGGCAAACGGCAGTGTCATTGGGTGTTGTTGGTTTGGGTATGCAAGCCAGTGCAACTCTGGGTGATGCTATAGAGCTTGTCATGCGTTACCAGCGATATGCTGGTGCGATGCTCGATTACCGTATGGAAGTGCAGAACTCCGGTATTCGCATAGTCTTGGAGCCACGCTTTTATGAGCCGGATGTAGCGGTTTTCTACGTCGAGGAGGCTATGGCTAGTGCTCTAGGTATCGCGCGTCATCTCACCGGATTGCAAGTTACCCCAAAGCAGTTAAGCCTGAGCTACATGCGTCCGGCTCATTGGGCGCGTTACGAGACGGTATTCGAGTGCACTCCATTCTTTTCCACCTCTCACAATTTCATTGAGTTCGACCAGATCTTGTTAACGAAACCGCTTGCCACTCGTGACGATGCTGTCGCGGCTGAAGTAATCGAGATGCTCAAGGATATTAGAGGTTTTGACCAAGAACGTTCAGAGTTGGTGGAAGGGCTGCAGCGTGAGGTCCGCAAGCAACTAAATTCACCGCCTACGCTGAATCAACTGGCGGACTCTCTAAATATTAGTGAGCGCACACTGCGTAGGCGTATCGAGGAGAAGGGGTTGAGTTACCAAGCCATCATTGATCAAGAGCGGAGGGCCCGTGCCTTGGTCTTGTTGGGACGTAATGACTTGTCATTGGCCGAGGTGGCTGCTCAAAGTGGTTTCAGCGATTTACGCAATTTTCGCCGAGCATTTAAACGCTGGACGGGTAATGCTCCGAGTGAGGTGCGTAAAGGCTTGCTCAATACGGCCACTTTGCTCGCCTTTTCAGTAAATTAAATGGCTTGTTGTGTGAATAACCCCAGCTGCATTCAGCAACTCAACCGAGTTCTTCAGCGGAGTAGGCCAATAGCAGTCTGTCGCCAGCATCCGTTACTGTCTGAAAACCATCGATCATAAAGATCAGCTATAAGCAGACATTTGTTGCTGCAAGGTAAGAGGTTGCCGCCATTTTCACCTATTTGATAGGCATGCCAACTCTCTTGCTGGCAGGAAGGGTAACCAGTCTGGGTGCACAACAGCTTGTGCGCCCAGTCTGCCTCGTTATCTGCTCTGGACCTCTGTCCATGGCCCAATGGTCATGGCGAGACTGAACACAAAGACTATCGGAATCGTCAGCACAGACAGAATGCCTACAACGCCAGTGACCACTAGGTAGCCAAAGACCTCTCTGAGGCCAAATGCAACGGTCATATCCCAGGCATACATAAACAGGGTGACTGTGGCGTTGCCCCATGAAATTGACCCGCACAGCATCATCATGCCCAGAGCGCTCAGAACTAGCTTTGCCTTCTCGTCCATTCTTCTGAACCTTCGTAGTCATGCCACGCGGCACCTGACCATCGAATCACAGGCGGAATGTCGGTGCGACCCAAAATCCTGTCATCAAAATCAGCCAGGGTGAGGCGCTTCTATCGTTGGTCTGTTTCTGATGAGCAGTCTTACGCAGAAGCCCATCCGGAAAATTATCCCAGGGCAATAATTATTGGCCTGGAATAATTCCATATAAAATCACGTAACGGCATAGATTCGCGCTGGTGGAGAGATAGTCGCAATAAATTGCCTTCTTTTTCCTATCGGTTGGTGGATTCTTTGTCTGAATGCGGATTATGCGATTTTATGCGGAAATTCATAATTCAATGACCGTGCAGTCATGTTCACCTCGGATAGCCGTGCCTGGCTGAATTCGCTCAGTAGCCGGAGATGTTCCGGCGGTCACTGAACAATCGGTTCCAGTCTCTTTGGACAAGGTCTCTGCAAGCTTCTGGGGCGCCGCCGAAGCAGCGTTGGGACACTGTCGCCATCTGAGCCTTTGAGTCGTATGAAATTGGATGCCCATCCTGATTGAGCAGTACGCCATGCGCGCCAATCAGTAGTGCATGACCCCCGACGACATCATGGGCTGAAACCGGTACCAGAGATGCGCACGCGACAGCGTCACCAGCCGCTACACGAGCCAGTCGGTAAGCAATGCTTGGCATCGGAATGAAGTCAGCAGGCGCGCACAGCTCAGCATTGAGCTCAGGCTTGTTGGCTGCTGCTGTGCTCACGAGCACGTGACTGCCGGGCGCCAAGGTGGCTTGCGCTAACTGCGAAAGCACTTCTCTACCATTGCGGATAACGTTGTTGCATCCTGTCGCCCAGGAGATGCAATCGGGGCCGCGATCAAGTGTGACGGGAGCGAAAACTACCCCGAGAATCGGCCTTGCGTTGCGCAGAAGACCCACCGATACCGCCGACCCCTTCCGGCCAAGCAGGAAATCACGGGTTCCGTCATTGGGGTCCACTACCCAGCAGTACTCGTGATCAGTCAGGCGGGCCCCGGTCTCCTCTCCCCAGAAATCGCAATCCAGCAGCTCAAGAAGACCCGCCCGAAGTACAACCTCGATCTCTGCGTCGATATCGGCCTTGTCTCCGTGGCCTCGTGGCCCGTTTGGACGTTCCCATTCCGCGGCCAGCAGTGCGCCTGCTGAAAGAACACTTTCAGTTACTGGCTTCAGCAACTCTAAGCAGCTCATTGGGTCCTCCTGAAGCTAGGGAGCCTGTGCCTTATAGCTCCTCCAGCAGCGGCCACCGGTCATGGATCCAGGCGTACTCAGCCGGTGCATCTTTGGTCACGATATAGACCCGCCGCTGTTCTCCTTCTCCCAGTACCAGCTACCCCAAAGCATAGCCTTCCGGTACGTCGAACCTATGGGACTGCCTGTTCTTGCCGCCTGGATGACCACCCTTTTCCATGAAGCGGTGCACCATGGCCAGCCCTCGCAACGGCCGGTACTTGGCCCATCCGCCGGTCTGCACAGTGCTGATTCTCGCCCAACCCCCCGGAGGACCTTCGCCAGGCTCCTCCTTGCGCCGCCCCCACTGAATCGAATCGAGCTGGCCGGAGCCTTCCAGGAGCACTGGCAGGGCTGCCTTGGGATTATCTTCCAGATCTTCTCGGCCCCGCGGGCCTCAACACCTCCACACATCGACTACCTCTTCGAGCTGCGCGCAGCTGCACATTCGGTGTCCGTCTTCCTGTTCTAGACTGCTTACGTAGGACGCACACCCCCCAACCGGAAATGGATTTCGCCATGGGATTTCTGACAATCACTCGCCGTGAAGGCGAGAGCATCCGCCTCACCATCGACCCCGGCGTCGACACCGACAAGCTTCTCGCGCTGCTGCTGCGCGATGGCATCACCATCCACATGCACCGGGTGCAGCGTGACGGGCATATCCGCGTGGGGATTGAGGCGCCGAAGCAGGTCAAGATCAGCCGCGATGAACTGGTCGCGGACTAGAGCCATCCACTCCACCTGTCGGCGTCTCCCTCTGTTCTGATTGACCGGCGCCGGATCATCTCAAATACTGTTTATCCATACAGTATTGCTCTGGGCGTTTCGATGTCATCTCTTTCCATACTCGCCCGAGGTGAGCACCTTCGCGAGCGCCTGCTCACCGACGTAGCCAAGGGTCTGCGTATTACCGGCTTTCAATCCCCTGCCGAGGACGAAAAAGAGCAGGGGCTTTCACTCGACCTGCTGACCGATCTCGCCGCACCTCATATCTGGCCGGTGCAGGTACTGGATATGAGTCTGGTGGGGTTTGGCATCTTCCAGGGCGACCGGCTGATCGTAAATCGAGCTGCAGGCCATGTGGATGATTGCCTTGTTGTCGTTGACCTGGGCAGTGATGGTTGCCAGGTGCGCATGGTCGTGAAGGACATGTTCGGTGGTCGCTGGCTACAGGCTGCCGAATCCCACATTCGGGATGTTCAACTCGATGGCGATGTACCTATCGAGGTATGGGGGGTGGTTCGTTTCGTGGTCAGCCAAGTTGCCAAATGAATACTTCTGGGCGTGTGTTCGCGCTGATCGACTGCAACTCCTTCTACTGCAGCTGCGAGCGCATCTGCCGGCCCGCACTCAAGCGCCGGCCTGTTGTGGTTCTCTCGAATAACGATGGATGCATCATCGCCCGCAGCGCCGAGGCCAAGGCCCTCGGCGTCGAGATGGGAGCAGCTTACTACAAGGTGCGCAAAGAGTTGCGTCGCCAGGGCGTGGTGGCCTGCTCGGGCAACTACACGCTGTATGCCGACATCAGCAATCGCGTGATGCGGATCATGGCCGAGATGCTGCACGGGATTGAGGTTTACTCGATCGACGAAGCCTGGGGTGCTCGATCTGGAAGGCCTCGGGCATCAGATTCTTAACCGGCTAGCACGTGAGATCGGCATGCCCGTAGGGGTGGGAGTCAGCACCACGAAAACCCTGGCCAAGCTGGCGAATTGGGCGGCGAAGAAGTGGAAAAGCACCGGAGGTGTATTGGACCTAACCGACCCAAGCCGGCAGGATAAGTTACTGCGTCTGGCGCCAGTGAGTGAGGTTTGGGGGGGGGGGCCACCGCTCGGCGGCCAGGCTATCTGCACTGAAAATCTCCACTGCCTGGGACCTGGCCCAGTTCGATATCAGCACTCTCCGGGACACGTTCGGGGTGACCATGGAGCGCACCGCACGCGAGCTACGAGGAATCAGCTGCATCAGCCTCCAAGAGGGGCCGCCGCCGAAGGAGGCCATCTGTTCGGGCAAGATGTTCGGTGAACGCCAATCAGAACTGCCGCCCATTCGCGAGGCGTTGGCCGCCTACGTGAGCCGGGCCGCGGAAAAACTACGCAGTCAGTCTTCGCTGTGCAGCACCATTCAGGTTGGCCTGCAGACCCAGCTGGCCGACCTCAAAGGACCGCGCTATGCCAATGCGGTCACCCTGGCACTGCCCGCGGCCACCGATGACACTCGCGAGATTCTCGCGTTTGCCCAGCGTGGGCTAGGGCAGATCTACCGGCCGGGGTACCCATTCTCGAAGTGCTCCATCTTGCTGATGGATCTGAGCCGACGCGGAGAGCTGGCACCGGACTTTTTCGCACCCAAGCCTCGACCTGGTGCAGGCCAACTCATGGCGGCGATCGACCAGATCAACCTGAAGGAAGGTCGTGGTGCCATCCGCGTAGGACGGATCCCCGAGAAGCCTAAGTGGGCCATGCGCAGCGACATGCTGAGCCAGCGCTACACGACGCATTGGGATGAGTTGATAGGCGTCCGCGGGTAGCGATCACGAGAAAGCTCCTAGCGTCACGGTTGATCATTACTTGACCGATGTCAGAAAATAGTTAATATTTCTGACATGCAAACGATGATAGTTGCCTGAGGCCTATGAAGACCCTTCCTGAATCAATCCTGGAACACAGCAGGCAACTGCCTGAGGGCGACATGCTCAGCCCCAAGGATTTTCTGCACCTGGGAAGCCGTGCGGCCGTGGATCAGGCGTTTTCACGATTGGCGAAGGCTGGGCAACTTATTCGTGCTGCTCGTGGGCTCTACGTCTCGTCCATTGCTGGCCAGGGTGGGCAAGGAGCGCCGGCGATGGATAAGGTCATTCGCGGTCTAGCCTCGAAGAATCAAGAAGAGATCGCCCTTGATGGGGCGCGCTCAGCGCACATGCTGGGTCTTTCGGCTCAAGCCCCAGGTGGGGAGGTGTTTCTCACCAGCGGGCGCACTCGGACGCTTAAGGTGGGAGATGTCACGGCAGAGGTCAGGCACGCCCCTAAGTGGATGCTATTGCTCGGCGCTACGACTGCCGGTGCTGTTATCCGCGCCTTGGCCTGGCTGGGAGAGGCGCATGTGGGGGCGGTGATGGAGAAGCTGCGCCAGCAACTGGCTCCTATCGACTGGCAGGCCCTGGGCTCGGTGCGATCGCTCTTACCTTCCTGGATGGCGCTGGCTATCGGTCGTGAGGTTGTGTGACAGGCTGCAGTTCGGCGGAATTTCATGGGCAGCCGTTTAAGGCCACTTCAAAGTGAACTAGGCTACGCCGCCATGCCAGTTGCCCTGCAACAAGGCGTTGGTTTCATGTGGTTTCAGATGTTTAATTAGGAATGGAATCCCTGATTATGAAGATCAAAATGCGAGACGGGTTATTGCAAATTATGTAGTCGAGATAGGGTTTGTCGAAGTCTATATAAGCGAATAAAGCAATAATTCAGAGGGTGGTGATTATGGCCAATGGCAAAATTCTCAGGCAGCTGTTCAGAGCAGGCACGGCAGGCGACGCCGATGCATTTCGCCTTGCCTCCAAAGCTGTCATCGAAGAAGAGCGGCAGAAGCAACACCATCTTCTGGCTAATGATCTAGAGCAGATCCTGTATGGCAGTGATCTCAATCTCAAGGCGTCCGACAATACGTCGCGGATTCACTATGACGTTCCTGTGGATAAAGAACGTGGTTTACCACTGCTTGATATAAGAACTCCTAAACGTTCCCTTGATGAAGTGATTCTTCCCCCCAGCAGCTCTGCTGCGCTGGAGGAAATTCTCGAGGAGAACCGTCGTGCCGATGTGCTGCGAAGCTACGGCATGAAACCCGCGGGCAAGGTGATCTTCTTCGGTCCACCTGGCTGCGGGAAAACACTGGCGGCAGAGGTCGTAGCCTTTGAGCTTGATCGGCCTCTAGCGATCGTCCGCTTGGATGCCTTGGTTTCTTCGTTCTTGGGTGAGACTGCGGCCAACCTGCGTAAGGTCTTCGACTTTATTGCCCAGCACCCGTTTGTGGTTCTCTTCGATGAGTTTGATGCGATCGGTAAAGAGCGCGGCGATAGTGGCGACCATGGTGAGCTGAGGCGCGTTGTGAATGCCGTCCTTCAAATGATGGATTCATACGAAGGTCGTAGTTTGATTCTGGCTGCTACAAACCATGAGAAGATTTTGGACTCTGCTATTTGGCGGCGTTTCGATGAGTCCATCGAATTCCCGCTACCCGATGAGAAGCAGCTGAAGGAAATCCTGTCGCTGAAGCTGCGAGGGATCCGTCGGCAATTCGAGATTGACGACAAAGAAGTATTGAAGGAATTTAAGGGTAAGAGCGGAGCGGACATCGAGCGAGTCATACGCCGTGCCGCTAAGCGGATGATCCTGCGGGAGCAAGAATTTCTGACCATCAAGGAGCTGAAAAGCGCCCTTGTACGGGAGGACCTCAGGAAGTCCTAAGCATTAGCCTTCAAGGAAGAAGCAGTGGCGACCTACAAGCATCTGAGCATCGCACGGGAAGTTCTGGATAACACTCGCCGAAAAAAGGGCAAGCCGCATTTCGTCACTCGCGAAGATCGCCGCGGGCATGGTCTGAAGCTCAACGCCTATTTTGCTAAGGCTGAAGGGCAAGCCAAGAAGCAAGTCGGCTCGTCAGCTAACTCCCCCTTCGTCCTCAAGTTGAAATATGAGGGCACTCTTAGTTTCTCTAATCTCTCAATCCATGGACTGGACTTCATCAGCCAGGAGGGCAAGGAGCTTTGTGTGGTGTTCGCGACGGAGGCCGGCCTTGTCAAGTTCGCTGATCATTTGTCGAAGCTAGGTGTCATGGATGATGTCTTGTCCCAGCGTCAGATTTTGGAAGCTATCGCGGGTGTAGAAGCCTGGTCTGCCGAGGATCGTAAGAGTTGGGCGCTCAAAAATATAGGGCTTCCGGATACCCCCACTTTCAAGCTTGATGTCGAGTTATGGCCTATTCAGGTCGCGTATCACCCGATCCGCGACAATCTCATGACTGCATTCGAAGCCTGGCTTGTCGCTGAGCGCATCAAAAAGCTCGACAGCATCAATCTGGACAGCCTCCTTATGTATCGAGTGGAGGTGACTCGTGAGCAAGCACAGCTGCTGCTGAATCAGCGCGATGTTCGCCTGGTGGATCTTATCCCAGCCACTGGGATCAGCGTTCAGCAGCTCAACCGGGACATAAACGAGCTGCCTCTCAACATCCCATCGCCACCGGAAAGCGCGGCGCGGGTCTGTATTCTGGATAGCGGTATCAATGGGAACCACCCGCTCTTGAAGCCAGCGATGGCGGAGAGCGCGTCGTTTGTCGATGAAGAGGGGGAGGCTGACGAAGCTGGCCATGGTACCGCTGTGGCCGGCGTGGCTCTGTATGGAGACGTGGAAGGTTGTAACAACTCGAATTACTGGAGGCCGGAATTCTGGCTCTTCAACGGCAAGGTGATGAAGAAGTGCCCGCGTACTGGTAATGCGGTCTATGACGAGCTAACGCTCGAGGTTTCTTTGACGAAGGCTGTGGAGCATTTTGTTGCGCTTGGCTGCAGAATCTTCAACCTCTCTCTGGGGAACAGTAATGCTCCCTACGATGGTGCCCATGTCAGGGGGCTGGCCTACATCCTGGATGTCCTTTCCCGGCGCTTTAATATCCTGTTTGTGGTCTCTACAGGAAACTTTCGTGGCTCCGAGAACCCACCTTTACCGGTCAATAGCTGGCGCGATGAGTACCCGGAATACCTGGTCGCCCCCCAGAGCGCCATCATCGATCCGGCTCCAGCAATGACGGTATTGACGGTGGGGAGCATCTCCCGGCACAACGCCACTTTTGATAGCCAGAAACATCCAGAGATTTACCAGCTCTCACCTGCCTCAGAAAACCAGCCATCACCCTTTACTCGGCATGGGCCGTCGGTGAAAGGGGCTATTAAGCCTGAGCTCGTTGCGGCCGGCGGTAACTTTGCCAGCCCCATGAGGCAGGCTAACGCGCAGTGGGCGCCGCATATGCGGGGTTTGGGTGTACTCACTCTCAACCACCATTGGAGAGGGAACACCGTTTTCAAGGAGATGAGCGGAACGAGCTTGGCGGCACCGTACATCACTCACCTAGCCGGGCGCCTGCTGAACGAATACCCGGCGGCTTCAGCGAACATGCTGCGTGCACTGCTGGTCAATCAGGCCTATCTGCCAGACGAGGTTAACTCGTCGTTTTCTGAAAAGTTCAGAGAGGGCTACAAAACGGCTAAGGCTACTCGCAACCGCGATGTAGCAAGAGATGTGGCGGGTTATGGCGTAGTGAGTGAGACTGATCTTTTCCGGTCTACCGATAGCGTCGTCGTATTGATGGCAGAGGAAGCCATCGAGAGCGAAGGATGCCAGTTCTTCGAGCTGCCATTACCAAATGATTACTTACGCTCAGCTCGCGGGACGCGAGAGCTAACAATAACGCTTGCATACTCACCGGTGGTCCGTACTACTCGGATTGAGTACTTGGCCACTCAGATTTATTACCGATTGGTCATAGGTTCGTCTTTGGAGGAGGTGCAGAGGCACTTCAATCAAGAAATGAAGAAGAAGACGGCGATACTAAAAGAAGCCAAGCATTCAAGCCGTGATATTCCAGAGCAGATGAGAAACCACGGTACGGTCCAGTCGTCCCGTTGGACATTCAAGCAAGGCAAGCCCGGCGAGAAGTGGTTTGTGGTCGTTGCTAGGGTGGATAAGGACTGGAGCCCTTCTGCGGCAGAGAAAGAGTCTTACTCTCTGGTTGTGACGGTAGCTGATAGGGATAACGAGCAAGCCCAACTCTACACGCAGATTCAACAGCGGATTGCGGAGCAGGCTGTGGTGAGGGAGCAGGAAAGAGCTAAGCAGGCTGCTGCTCGTCTGAGGACCCGGGGTTAATCACCAGCTATCCGGGAGCTCGAATTCCTTGCAGGCCCTGCCGTGCGGTGATGTAGGTTGGGCATCCACGATGCGCTCTAAGTACCGGTGCGCTGTGTCGCGGTTCGTTTCAAGGTCTGGAGCCTGTGAGTGGATGATCCGCCCCCACTGGATATGCGGGCAACCGCCAGCAACCAAAGTAGCTCTGCTCTCGGTTGCGCATGACGTGAGCAACATTGCAATGTCATCGTCCTCAATCGGCCCCTCGGCATCGCTCCAGAACACAATCGTTGAGTACTGGTGATTCCCGATCTGCTGGAGCTCAAGGAGGTAGCGATATCGCTCCTGGTACTTGATCTCTGCCACGATTGCGAAGCGGCGCTTCGTCTTCTCAGTGTCGGCGTAGAGCCACTTCTTCTGTCGGCCGCTGACGGTTGAAGGGTAAACATTCACCGGAACAGTGCCAACGGTAGACACGTCAGGCAAGACGGTGCAGTAGCGAATAGCAGCCTGGGTATAAAGCTCCATCCAGGCCAGCCTCTGAAGCACTGCAGTGTGTCCAAGCTCACTGGGCGAGGCATCGATGTCGGCGGCCTGCTTAGGCACCTTGTCCGGACTCTGGCTCTCTTTCTTTATCCGCAGCGCTCCGCTTACCCCGGTTCTTGCGACAGGCCCTCCTGTGCCTCTGCCAGGCACCACCGAGCCAGTAGATATCGGTGCAGGAGTTAGTAAGCGAGCTTTGGCGCCACTCCGATCCTCTACTTGATCCCTGCTGTGAGGTATCACGTCAACATCATTGAACTCCGGAAAGCGGTCATCGATTGCTGGGTCTTCGATGGAGTTGCTCGATTCACCGGTGGGCGCTTGATCAGAGAGTGTGTCTGGTGGTGTTTCGTTATGCCCTTTAAAAGCTCCACGCACCGTTTGTCCATCGGCGATAGGCCTATCCCCTTTGGCATCGGTTTCGCGCCCTGTAAGAAGGCGCATGCACGGTGGTGGACACTTACATGACAATATCTTGGTTATCAGCTTCCTCGTGCGGCCTGGTGCTTCTATTTGCCGGTAAAGGAATGTTGTCTCAGCCTCGACATCGATCGGGGGGAACACGCTAACGAATGCATGATTTCCGGACGCATTTCGAGCCGCCCAGCGCAGGTGTAGGTTCTTGGCCTGTTTCATGGCGTAGGGGCTGAAAGCGAAGCGGCTCAGATAGCGCGCATCAGCGTCCCTGACTTTCTTCCGAAGCATCATCGAACCGGTACCGTCCTCGTCCAGCTTTTCCTCGTAGAAGAGGTTTCCGCGCGGATCCAGGATGCTGCCGTCGAAAAGGGCTCTGGTGAAGCTATCGGACGTTGCGTAGAAGAACCGTAGGACCTCTGCAGCGGGAATTATGAGGCTATATGGGTCATCACCCTGCCCGATGCCTAGAAAGTATCCGTTGAAGGCGTCATTGGCGGGTGGAGCGCCGTTCCTGCTCGCTGGGATGATGAGCTCGCCATCTTCGGTTGCCAGGCGGCGAAAGATCTTGAGATTGCTCGGAGCGTAATTGAGCAGTTCGGCCCCATGGCGGAGTTTGGGCTGAAAGCGTTCTTCTTTGGAGATGCGTCCATCGATGAGGACTGCCTCGTGGTAAAGCAGGGGCATTTCACCCACGGGCATTTGAACGACTTTGGTCTGCGGCTTTTCCAGATTTCGCAGCTTCACTAAGAAGCGGATGTCTGAGGAAGGATTGCCGGGGGATGAGATGTGAGGTGCGGTTGCGCCGAATGCTGCGATTCGCCAGACCCCCTCCAAGACCAGGGATTCATGTTGTACAGCCCCCATGCACCCTCACGATTTATCAACCGAATTGGCCGATTATCATTTGGGTTGGTCTTTTTATCAAATAGCGGTGGTCTTCATACTTGGGCAGGTCGGCAGGCGCCAGGTTGAGAGTGGACGTAAATGCCATATTAGGGATGAGCAAGGTACTCATATCGTGCGTACCTTGCCGCTTGGCTAGGACTCTAAGACTCTGCTTGAGCAAGGCATGAAAAAAATCATCTCTATATTCTGTGAAGGCAAAATGTATTCACGGATCTATGCGACTACTGTCGAGATCAGAACTGAAGAATTGGAAATAAATCCAGATTCTTGGGTTTATCGGCTGCTGATACTTCTCTCTGAAAATTCGGAAGTTAAAAAGCTGCATACTTCGACTGTGGCGCTATTTATTGATGCCATTAAATTGGGTTGTAAAAATGAGATATTTAATAAAGTTAAAAATCTCATGGTGACCGAATTGGCCGACTCTAAGCTGAGAGAGATGTTCTTTCATTTGGAGGAGGAGGCGCGCCAGTCAGAGCTGTCGCTGTCAACAAAATACAAGCTATCTCAAAATTTCAGAGGCTTGATATTTGAGTGGATTGACAGATTAGGCTTGGAAAGCCCCATCCACAGACAATCAGTTGGATTCAAGTCAAGCTTGAAGTATAAGCGAAATCCACGAGAAATGATTAGCGATTTCGCAGATTCAACCGCGCCTGAAGGTCTTAATGTACCAATTGGGGCAATTGAGTTTAATGCTATTAACGAACTCCATAGTAAGGCGTTGGAGAAAGTTGAATTTGATCTGAGCAAAATTGTTGAGGCGGGTGGTCGCGAGTTAGAGTGGCATCAAGAAGTTAGAGAGTACTTGAAAGAGTGTAGGGAGATAGACCCTGGCCGTACACTGCTACAAATAGTTCGCCGCCTGTTGCGCAAGAAAATTTCAAGGCCAGCTTGGGAATCATGCGGAATCTTCAACAATTCGTGTGAAAGTATTGTGTCGGCAGTTCTGCAGGTAATTGACGATGATCGATTGTGTCATCTTGATCGTGAGTACAAACCCTCCTTTGAGTGGTTTAGTCGATATGCCGATCAGCTAAGTAAAAGATTCAGTGTGCCTATATTGGGTAGGCGACTATTTTTCTTAGAATATCGACTTGAAACTCTGGAAATGAAGGCGATATTAAATATTTTGCTTTGTCATACAGGTTGGAACACTGGTTCATTAATAGAGATGGAGCGGAGCTCCATCTCGCCCCAAGACGGGGGTTATGAGCTAATGGGTTTCAAGCAAAAAACGGGTAACTATACCCCTCCTGTTCATTTGGATAAATACTATCCCTATGGGATAAAAGCAATTGGCCTGCTTATTTGGAATAGAGATCAATTAATAAAATTTGGATTGCTCGATAAGGATGATCAGCGTTTATGGTTTTCTTGGGGGCTGGGGTTTGCGGCGTATGAGGATCAAAGCATTGGCATATTTATAGATCTGAGATCGTTTACGAAACGTCACGGTTTGCCTAATTACTCATATGAGCAAATTCGCACGCAAGTCATGGCTAAAGATATTTTGGCAAATAAAGGCAGTATAGATCCTGTGCGTCGGGGTGCAGGTCATAAATTTTCTATAACAACTCATGGCTACCTTCAGCAACTGGTTTTCCATAGGTTGGCCTCAGCGGTCAACTTAGATTTTCAGCGCAAGTTTGAATCGACAATTTTATGGCGCCTGAAGGAGAAGGATGTTGCAGGTACCACCAAATCAACGAGCGGACCAAAGTATCTCTTAGACCTGACTCCAGTCGGTGATGGTACTTCTTGTAGATCCCCGACTGATGTCCCTCCTGGCTTAGAACTGGTTGATGGTATTTGTCGTGCAGAGCAATGCCATGTAAATGGTGGTTGTCCAAATCAGATGATCGTGATCGATCAGGAAGCGCTGCGCGCCCTAGTCAGAAAGCGGAAGTACTACATAGGTAATTGGCAGAGACTGTACCTTGAGAACAGGCACAAGTTTGAGGCAATTCATGCTGCTGCATTTCTATTTAATATCGCGCTTTACGATTACATAAAGGATTCAAGCTACTCGGGGTTTCTTCGCGAGGTAGAGAGGGAGATTGGATGATGGAAATTGAAGGAAAACTCCGTGGTTCGCAGGATTTTGAGGGTGGGGATAAAAATCCAATAGGACAAAGCGCGACACCCACAGTGGTAAGAAAACTACATCCTGACCTAGTGGTTACGGAAGATTTCGTACTGCTAGTTAGAAGGCTGGATGCACGCGCTGATGAAGAACAGTTCTATCCAGTGGATTTGAATAAATATTGGTTGGCGCCAAATGTTGTATATCCAGATGGCTTGCCATTGCTGAGCAGGACTGACTTAACGGCTGCAATAGTTGAGGTGGTTGATGCGTTTTTGTATCGAGTGGAGCCTTCAAAGTCAAGACATACTAGGGTGGCATTTATTGTTGGTACGCTTGCCAAATTTTTTGAATACATGTGGTTCAACAATGTTTATAAGTTAAGTCAGTTGACGGAGGCGCTGTTTGATAGATTGTTTGACTTGCTGGTTGAGGGTGGATGGCATAGCGCACTGTCCATCAATGTGAGATTGGAGAAGGCGCTTTCTGCTCTCTCTGAAGAAGATAGGGGGCATGCTCTTTTTATAGGTAATAATCAAAACAATTCGGTCAGGTCACAAGAAGTAAAAAAGCTCTTGGCTACGAATATCGAGGCTAGAGAGGTGGCTGTTTACTTCCGAATGATTAAACTCTTCCAGTTAGAGAGAGGTTGGCTCTCGAAGTTGCCCAAGGCGGCTGAAGAGGAGTCCGCTTCGCCTGATGGTTATGGGTATAGCATTCTACGTCAGACACTTGAAGCAATTAATATGTTGTACGGTATTACTGATGGATCTCATATATTCCCATATGTTGAGCACGTAACGCGTGCAAAAAGGGCTACATCTCCGCCAGGTAAAACCATCAATATGTCGCCAGCCATTGCTGGGATACTCTTGTCCAGCGCATTTAAATGGATTTATGATTGCTCTGAGTATGTGATAAAAATTCTTTCCGAGCTCTGCGATTCTGTGGTTAATGCCTCTAGGGAAGGAAAGACAACTCTAGGTTGTTATCACGCGCAGGTCCTCAATAATTCTTTAGCGAGAAAAGAAATTGAAGAACTGACAGGCTTAAAAATAAAATGGGTTGATAGCCGTTATGGACGAGATGGTTTGTCCGTGCGTGAATTGATTCAATGCTTGCAGACCGCTTGCTTTATTGTTATTGCAGCACTAAATGCGCGTCGGCGAGATGAAATTGAGCATCGCAAGTTCGGTGTTCATTATGGATGCTGTCAGGAAGTCAAAGAAAGCGCCGGTCTGTTTGAGTTGACGATATATGTGGAGAAGAGCCTTAAGGATTACGACATATTCTATGTCGGGGAATCTACTGTTAAAGCTATATCAGTTCTTGAGCGGCTGCAGGATTGCTATGTTTCTCTCGACAAGCTTCTTGGTCGAGATGTTTGGGATGCAGCTCCTGTCCGCGAGAGAGTTTTATTTAGCTACCGCCGGATGAGTAGAATTGATGGAGTTGGCAAGAAGAAATGTTGGTTCCATTTCGAAGGCGGCCCAGAGGGGGCGGCTAGTCAGTTTCTCTCTTTGGCTTTGAATGAAGATGTTGGAAGTTTTCCAGTGACACCTCATATGTTCAGAAGAATGTATTGCCTCCTCTTCATGTATAGGTATGAGTTTTCAGATATTCGTTATCTATCTCATCATCTTCGACATGGTGATCTGGTTCAAACGCAAACTTACGTTACAGATCCGGATAATGTCTCTGAGCTCGAAAGTATTGATACCTATTATGGCTCCAAGCACGCTTCGTTATCTAGCCGGAAGCATATAGTTGATATTCAGTCTGAAATGCGCGAAGTCGCAAATGAAAAATTAGGCGATATAGTGTTTTCGATTATTACTGGTGATAGTCATGCGGGAGGGTTCTCAAGGTTCGTTCGTACAATTTACAAGCGTTTCATGAAGAGCGTCGATTTTGGCGAGCTTGATATTGAGGCGAGAGCTAATAAGGTTGCCAGTAGGCTTCAAGGTAAGGGGTATTTGCCTGAACCCTTCAAACACGGGAACTGTATGGCAGGCTCGGCCCGCGCTCAGTTGACTGCGGCATGTCGCAGTTCTGACGGGACTGGGCCCCAAAAGATGCGGGCGTCCCCGGAGTTGTGCTCTAAGTGCTCTCTGCATTGTACAAACGTTAAGTTTTTGGAGAATTTGAAAGCTGATTTTATTGCTATGAAAGATCGGGCTGCGGAGATGCAAGCCGGCTCGTTAGAGCTTCGGACGCTAAAGACAGATGCTGATAATTTAGAGAAACTCATCCAGCATTATAATTTGCAGTTTGGAAGTTAATGATGAGTAAGGTATCTGCCAACAAACTTAAAGCGCTTAATCGGATCGAATCGAAAATAGCCCTGCTTGAGTCCTGGGCTGCAACAGGAGTGCCAGGTAGGCCTGATGGCGGCGGGAAGGAGTTCTATCCGAAGAGTGTGCGGCAGTTTAATTTTTGGGATCTTTCTGAGAATTCAATATGCGTGCGAGAGCAAAATCCAAATTGCGCACGCAGTGCAAATGATACGCTCAATCAGTATCCGCACTTGCGGGCTCACATTGAGACTCTCATTGTGGCTATTCGGCAGAGGGCGGAGGGCGGCGCTACTAAATTAGAGAAGATCAAGGCATTAAAAGAGAGGTTGGCAATATACCAGGAGTATTCGTCTGTCTTAGAGCGACAACTGGTTATACTTCGGTTGCAGAGTTCAGAGCAAGAGGCCGCTTTTCGCTCGGAAATTTCGCGATTGCAGAATATATTGGCGGAGGAGAAGTCGCTTTTCTTTCTGCTTAAGAAGGAGAATGGCAACCTTGAACGGAGGATTTCTGAACTGACTGCGACTCTCAAAAAGGTCGCTCCGCTTCGAGATATTTCCGATGAGTAGCCAAAATCGAATATCTGTTTCTTGGGTGGAGGTTGAAGATTATAGATATGCAGTCGCTTATGATTCGGTTACGAAGATGGTCGATTATAATCTGCTTGATTATTCAATTCATCTGGCGAAGAAACTGGCTTTAAGCTCTCTTACTGTTCGTAACATGGTCTATCATGTGACTCCATTTCTGGCATGGATTTCGGAGAATAACATATTAATTTCCCATATCGGAAATCATTCGATTACCAAATTTAGAGATGATGAACAGAAACGTTTGGTAAAGCGTTTCGGTGACTCCGTCAAAGCTCATAAAAGAACCGTAAATAGTCGACTCGTATGTGTTTATCAGTATCTGGTGTGGCTTCAGTGGAAACGCCCAGATTACATTAAGTTAATTGGTCCAGATGGGCAGGTAACCAGCAACTTGGTCATCGACAGTGCTGGGAAGCTCATTAAGTCAAAGCGTCGAGCGAAAGGGTGCTACCCATTATTGTTTTCCGATTCAGGCTCATCGTCTCGTCATAGATCGGCATATGAAGCAACAGAGCAAGACTGCGACGACATAAAGACACATTTTCTCGGTGGGCGGTCTTCATATATTGCCGCTCGCAATATATTGATGATGGATATTATGTCTCAAGTTAGCCTGAGAAGGGGGTCAGTTAACTCTTTGCGGGTTTCGCAGTTTATGGTGGCAGATGATTACTTTGAGAAGCGTGATTTCTTAACGGTTGTCCCGGACTCTCAGAAGTTTGGGTATAAGAAGTCATACAAGTTCCCTCCCATGCTGACATATAAAATTCAAGATTTTATTGAGACCCATAGAGCCACTTTGATTGGTCAAAAGAACGTGTCAGGGCGGGATACTCAAGACAGGATCTTTTTGTCACATACCACAGGGCTACCCCTTTCTAATTCGTCTGTCACCGGTATTTTTTCAAGTGCGTTCGAAAGTATTGGCGTAACAGAGCGAGCATCCGCTCACGCCTTTAGGCACAAATACGCGAATGATAGAATCCACGACGAGATTTTGGAACGCAAGGAAGCAGGCTTAGACACGTCGGATTCTTCAATAGCGTACTCGGTAGCTCCGTCTATGGGGCAGTCAAACCCTGAGTCACTGTTGCCTTACGTCTCAAGGGCGCAAATTAAACTTTCGTCTACTTTAAGAAAAGAAAACTTGGAGTTGAAGGAGTTGAGAGAGGACAATGCTCGGCTTCGCAAGCTCCTCAAGGAGTTACAGGAAGAATAGTCTGGGCAGTTCATTGACGACTTTATCACCACGCTTTAGGCCAAGACCTTGGAGTTGTTCGGTCGGCCGGCGCAGGTTTTCGTCAGTGTACTAGGAGGCTCTAGCTACACGTACTGCGAAGCAACCTGAACACAACGGATCATCGACTGAGTTAGCTCGCACATACACATGTTTGAGCATTCGGTGGCGTCTCGCGCTTCTTGGTTCCTGACAATCTCAAGGCTGCCGTGACCAAGGCTGACTGCTTGGGGCCGGAAATCAACCCGAGCTACCAGGCACTGTGCCGCTACTACGGTATTGCGCCGCTCCCTACGCGACCACGATCGCCCAAAGATAAGGCGAAAGCCGACGGTGCAGTGCTGCTTGCGTAGCGGTGGATTCTGTTTGCCCTGCGGACACACACTTTCTACTCCCTTGAGCAGGCGGATCGAAAAATTCGCGAGCCGCTTGACCACTGAACAGTAAACCCTTTCAAAAGCTGGTCGGCAGTCGGCACAGCCGGTGGTTGGACCAGGCGTGCCTTCTTTAACCGATACCGATTGGAGACTGTTTAGACAGGCAGGCCATGCTCGATCGAGTGGATTACTTGGAGCACTGCCCGACAGCCAGGCCCAGTGACGAGCAGCTCTACCGGCCTTTCGGACGCGAGCGTCAGATTTGGCGAGGTCAGCCATCGGAGGGCCCCATCAAGATTGCCATCGTAGAGCTCCAAAAGAGCATCCAAAACCTCGACAAGGTGATAGAGAACCTCGCTTGATCGTGGAGCCATAATGGCTCGACGAGGTGATGCTCCTAACCACTTTGCGACTTGAGAGCATGGCAGGCCTAACTCATGCGCTAGGTCTGCAGTTAGTTTTATCGGAAGTCCATCCAGGGCGGCATGGTGCATCTGGTAAGGCGTTATTGGTAAACCCAACCGACGATGAATCGCTCCGACTGGCATACTTCAGCGATCCCGTTTTGTGTGTTAAATGGTCTCTACCATCCAGGCCGGGAGCAGAGATCTAGTTGATTGCACGGCCCGCCATTCGCTAGCAGGCAGCAGCTTTTTTAACTTCGCCGCAGACTCATGTGAGTGACGTGGACCCATCCAGGCCAGTGCTCTGACCGCTTCGCCCGCGAATGAAGCTCCGAGAGCCATCTGCCACTTCGGCGCATGCTTGATCACGATCTCGCTCTTACCCAAATGCAGGATTCTTGATCTCCCACTGGTGAGGAATATCAGCCGGACAGGCATCTGTTGCGTCAAGCCCAAGGCATTGGCTGACCGTGCACCGTGGACGACGATCACCTCACGGGTTGCTTCAGCAAGGGATCGGATCACCATCTCCGGCGCAGGAGATCGCCTACCAAAGCGGCTAACGATTGGCGCTACGTATAGGCCGCGTGCCAAACGTAATAAGTGCTCTTCCTTCGCTAGCCGAGATAAGGCCTGATTTACTGCCCTGCGACTACCTAGATGAAGAAGGTCTCGAGCCAACAACAGGCTCCCTTCAGCTAGGCACTGAGTTCGTTTGAGGATTTCCTCAGAGAGACTGCCCATCACACGTGTAGTTAGGCGACCGTGGAACGGTAGATTTGAGCGCGCCCCACACTGGACGAGCTGATGTGATCTCTATCCGAGTAGATAACCCCTGACGCGGTTTTGAGGTCATAGCCCAGTACCTGTTCATCGGTATCGGAGATGCGGACCAGTTCGGCAAGCGGCTCCATCTGCCATGTGCCGGTTCCATTCAGGTGTGCAGGAGTGATGACCTGCACGTCCTCTACTTTGGCGTGGGCAGCGACACGTTCCAGCATCTGCTCTAGCTCTGCCTCGGACGCAACAAGGTACATCGTTCTCCAGTTCGCTCGACCCTTACCTATGTTCAGGGTTACGCAAAACCAGGGACGATGCTGCTCAAGCTCAACAAAGCGCCACAGTTGGTAAGGTTCCCCAAATACTGGCGCGAGCGGGATTTCGGCATGCCGGTGGGTGGTGAACATCGATGGCTCTCTACATTTAAGCTATATACAGCATAGCTCATTCGGCCTCGAAAAGGCTTCATCGTTCCTTTTGCGAGGCAGCAAAATTGGAACTGAATGAAGCGCTTGGGCTGGTGATTAAAGAGCTTCGGCAAAAGAGGGAATTGCCCCAGGAGGGACTGGGCCCCAGCCAGAGCTACATCAGTGCAATTGAGCGCGGCAAGTGGAAGCCTTCGTTGGAGAAGATCGAGCAAGTCGCAGCAATTCTTTCGGTTCATCCCGCCTCCCTGCTCATCCTTGCCTATCTAAAACAGGCACCGGAGGGAGAGGCGGATGAGATTCTCAGCAGTATCCAAGCGGAGGTTGCGGATCTACGGTCTACCTGAAGGAGGCTCGGCGTGGCAGCATCGTCTTCGCAGTGACGCTTTGATCGGTGTTATTCTTGGCCCCTGCCCAAGAGCTTCCTCTCCCGGGTGTGTATACCGGTGATGAAACTTGGTTTGAGGCGGTCTCGTTGAGGCCGCCTTTGTCATTTCAGGAGCAGCACAGCGCTGAGCCACCGACCAGGCTCCCCAGCTCGTTGTGAGCGCGCTGATGCGGAATGAAGCTTCGGCTCCGTTGTCCGCAGGTGCTCTGACGCAAGCCTTCGGGCAGGTTTTCTGTCCTTAAGCCGGCCCTGGATCGCGAGATTATCTGCAATTATCTCGGCATAGATAATTGATTGCCTTCTAACCAGGCCTCCGGCCCGCATTGTCGCAGCAGCATTTGCTGGTCGCCTGTATTCCATACCCAGCCGTACTCCGGCCAGTAGCCGAGGGTGCAGCGCACCGTGTATTCTCAGACTGCTTGCTCCGAGAATTCGTTGGCGTATAGAGGAAAGAATCGGCGACTTCATAGCCCAGTGGGCCAGCCCGACACCTAGAGTATAAGGCGAGAGCATGGCCAGATTCTTTCCAGTATTCGATCAAGCGGAATTCCGCAGCAAAGGCGAATACACCCTCTTTCAGGAGCTGGCGGCGCTCGACGATAACTTCACCGTCATCCATTCGCTGCCTTGGCTGCTGGGCAGGACCAAGCGGGTGTTTTCGCAAGAGCTGCAGGCGTACCTGCAGGTCTCCATAAACAGAAAGCACCTATCCGGCGAAGTGGATTTCGTGATCTTGCATGCGGAGCTGGGCATGCTTTGCATCGAAACGAAGTCGGGGCTCTACAAGCCTTCCGGCGTTCGATTCATTCACGAGCGTGATGGATACGAAATCGATCCACTGAATCAGGTCAGGGACAATACTTTCGTCCTCACCAAGATGCTGCAGTCGTGGCAGTTAAAGTGTCCAGTCGGGTACGCAGTGCACTTTCCGGACTTCGATCTTGAGAGTTCGCAAATCGCCAGCGCATACGTACCGCTCGATCGTCCGATCCCCGATGGTATTCTGATTCTGCAGAAGCATCGTAGAGACATGCCCGCGCGCATCTTGCAACTTATGGCGCACTGGAAAGCCGCACTAAATTATGGTGTTCAGGACAATTTCGGCCGTGAGGTCGAGCAATTCCTTGACGCGGTTTGGCCGCGGGAAGTTCGGGACGGATATCTTGGCCGCAAGATCGTCGCAGATGGAGCGCTGTGGCTTCGATTAGACGACAAGCAGGCGAGTCAGGTCTCCTTGTGCCTTGATACTGATCAGCGGCTGATTGCGGGCTTCTCCGGTAGCGGTAAGACGCTCATTGCGCGGTCCTTGGCTGAGCAATTTGCGCTCCAGGGGCTCAAGGTGCTTTTCCTGCTGAAGAACCGTCAAATCACGCAGAAAGTTGCTCGTCAACTGAGCCGTTTTGGCCGTTCGGTCACGGTCCAGACCTTTCATTCGTATTGCGAGTCCCTCGGTATACGGAATAGAGAAAACCGTGCTGTTGAGCCCAACTATGACAAGCATCACCTAGCTCTGCATGGAACGGTGGATCACCAGTATGCAGCGCTGATCGTCGACGAGGCCCAGGCCCTCAATGAGGATGATCACTTAGCATTGCGTGACCATTTCGCCAATGCACGCAAGTTCGTATTTGCAGATGAGCTGCAGGTGCTGCCCGGTATCGAGAAGGGCTGTTCCTATCGATTCCTGGAGGATGCCTACGGTGAGCGCTTCTTCTACCTGACGACGGTCTACAGGAATCCCGGCGGCATCACTCAGACCATGATGGGGATGCGGCCGCCAAACCATGAAGTGTACAGCCCTCGGCCAACCTCCAAGCAAGACCTGTCTAGAAGCATCAGCTGGGATGTCTCAAAGAGTGTCCAAACCATAACGGCGGACTTCACGAAGGCCGGTGTCACGAAGCAGGACATGATTGTACTCAGTCAGTTCTCGTTGACCCTTGAGGGGAGCGATGTTTCATGCTCCACGATCTCGGCGTATCGCGGTATGGAAAAACCCGTTGTAATTGTCGTAGCGGGTTTTGAAATGGACGACACCACATTGGCATGCGCTCTCGGGCGAGCCACTACGTGTGCTTACATCATTGTGCCCATCGACATGCTCATTGGGCTGCGCAGCGTAAAGTCAGATTTTCTGCGCAATGGACTGAAGAATACGAGCCGCGCCGTATTCCTCGAAAAGGATGCCCGTGATCAAGCCCCGCGGTTCATCGACAACAGGGTGCAGAAGTATGCAGGCTTAATTGGAAGGCATGAGGTCTTCGGTGAAGGATTTGTCTATGCAAGCCTTTGGAGGCGATGGATCTATGAAGGCGGCACCAAATGGAACAGCCGCGGGGCTCAGCTTTGGGGCTGGTGGCTCTCATTATCGACAAGCCTACGCATCTCTGGTGTTGACCATGCGCATAACGGGCTGACTGACGGAATTCTCCGAATCTGCGCCAAATGCAATAACACTACGCCGCATGAAGTGCTCGGTGGATGTCAGACCTGCCAGGCCACGCCATTGGACGAGGACAGGGTCTCAGAGATTGTATTGCAAGCGGCTGATCTGGGCTCCGTGCGATCAACGTCGAAGGGGCAATCTATCATTGAGGTCGCGGCACTGGTTGGGGATTACCATTTCCCGGGTGCTCATGACATCGTGAGAGGAATTACCGAGGTAGACTTCCTGGCACTAGCCACGACGATCGTTGAGTTTCGGATGCGCCGCGAGGCGGCTGTCGCCACCAAATCTCAGATGGTGCGATGGTTATGCGAAGTGTTGGTAGTCGACGATTTAGTTGGCTCCCTCGAGAGCCTTGTGGGGCGCACGATCAGTAGCCTCTGCGCGCAGAAGCTCATAGTGAAGATCGACACCGGCAAATACCGGCTAACCGATCTTCCATAGCTTCGTAAAGTGCGACTCGTTGGCCGTCATACCGCACTATTGGAGCAGCCTAATGCAGCGCGGCGTGGCCATCCCGGACTGATAGAGGATGGACGGACTGCTTCTGGCCGGTTCCAGCCTGCCGCGACCGGCGACTCCAGGCCAAAAACAGTCATCAAGTGTCTAGGAAAGACGGCGCGGTTCATCGTATTTGTGCGTTCGATTCAGGCGGGTGGAAGCTTCTTTCGACCTGCCGTTTCTAATACCCTATAGCCACTTAATATCTCTTCGACACACCCCCCAAAAAACTAGGGAAATATCAATGTCAATCATTGCCGAATACAAAGCTCTGGAAGCCCAAATCGCCGAGCAGCAAAAGCGTCTCGAAGCTCTGAAAGGCGACGAGAAACTCAAGCGTGAAATCGAGTTTGAAACCAAACTGCGCGCCCTGCTGGCCGACTACAACTACTCCCTGCGCAACGTTATCGCCCTCCTCGAGCCGAATGCTGCCAAGACCGCCGCAGCGCCGGTGAAAGGTGCTCGTCGTGAGCGTGCTCTGAAGCGTTACAAGAACCCGAATAACGGTGAAGTTGTAGAAACTAAAGGCGGCAACCACAAGGTACTGAAAGCTTGGAAAGAACAGTACGGCGCCGAGACTGTTGAGAGCTGGCTGCAGTAAGCTTAAAGCTGCACGATAGGGCCGCGACTGCGGCCCTTGTTGTTTCTGGGTTAGGTAGCAATGGTGTTCATGGATTTGTCCTCCGCGTACGGGAGGACAACGATGATTAGCCAGGGCATGGGGCGCTAACCGGCCCATAGCTGCTTGCTGGGACTGGCTGAAATCGGCCATTAGCAGCCCTTCGCTGGGGCCTCCTTTCTCCCATGTGGGGCTGCTTACCTGTTTGCAGGCACTAGACTGGCGATGAGAGTTGTCACAGAAGCTATATTGCTTCTTGGCCTAGTAGATATCCCTACTTGACCTATCTAGGCAAGGTGATAGCTTCTCGCAACTGACACATGTCTATGCAGGGATTGCAGATGTTGGACGAACCCCAAGGAACGGGTGCCCCGCCCGAGCTGGATACTGGCCTGGCGTGCCTGGTGATGTTGGCGCGCTTCCATAATGTGGCCGCCTCGCCTGAGCAACTGGCTCATGAGTTCGCTGAGGATGGCCGGCGTTTCGGCCGCGCCGAACTCCTTCTTTCCGCCAAGAAGCTGGGCCTCAAGGCCAAGTCCACGCGCAGCTCGCTGAGCCGGCTGGACACCACGCCGCTGCCTGCCATTGCCGCCGACCACGAAGGCCGTTACTTCATCATCGCCCGCCTCGACGACGGCAAGGCGCTGATTCACGACCCGCGCGCGCAGCGCCCGGAGGTGCTGACCTTCGAGCAGCTGGAGCAGCGCTGGAGCGGCGAGCTGTTGCTGATTCGCTCCGAGGCCTCACTGGCCGGCGAGCTGTCCAAGTTCGACTTCACCTGGTTCATCCCGGCCATCGTCAAGTACCGCAAGCTGCTCGGCGAAGTGCTGCTGGTGTCCTTTGTCCTGAATATCTTTGCGCTGCTGACGCCGCTGTTCTTCCAGGTTGTGATGGACAAGGTGCTGGTGCACCGTGGCCTGTCGACACTGGACGTGATTGCGATTGGCCTGCTCGGCATCATGGTTTTCGAGACCCTGCTCAGCGGTCTGCGCAGCTACGTGTTCGCCCACACCGCCAGCCGCATCGACGTGGAGCTGGGTTCACGGCTGTTCCGCCACCTGGTGACGTTGCCGCTGGCCTATTTCCAGGCGCGAAGAGTGGGCGACTCGGTGGCGCGGGTGCGGGAGCTGGAGAACATCCGCAGCTTTCTCACCGGCAACGCCATCACCCTGATCCTCGACGTGCTGTTCTCGGTGGTTTTCATCGCGGTGATGTTCTACTACAGCGGCTGGCTGACCTTGGTGGTGATCCTCTCACTGCCTTTGTACTTCCTGATTTCCCTGTTGATCACCCCGGTGCTGCGCGCCCGGCTTAACGAGAGCTTCAGTCGTGGCGCGGAGAACCAGGCCTTCCTGGTCGAGACGGTCAACGGCATCGACACCCTGAAAGCCATGGCGGTGGAGCCGCAGATCAACCGCAAGTGGGACAACCAGCTGGCCGGCTACGTGGCCGCCAGCTTCAAGACCCAGAATCTGTCGACCATCGCCAACGAGAGCGTCGGCTTTGTCGGCAAGCTGGTCACCGTGGCTACCCTGTGGCTGGGTGCGCGTTTGGTCATCGAGGGCGATCTGACGGTAGGTCAGCTGATTGCCTTCAATATGCTGGCCGGCCGTGTGTCGCAGCCGATCATGCGCCTGGCCCAGTTGTGGACCAACTTCCAGCAGACCGGCGTGTCGGTGCAGCGCCTGGGTGACATCCTCAACGCCCGCACCGAATTGTCCCAGGCCACCCGCAGCGCCTTGCCGCCGCTCAAGGGCCAGATCGAATTCGACCAGGTGCACTTCCGCTACCGCCCGGACGGCTCCGAGGTGCTGCGTGGCGTCAGCCTGCAGATCAACGCCGGCGAGGTGATTGGTGTGGTCGGCCGCTCCGGCTCCGGCAAGAGCACCCTGACCCGCCTGCTGCAGCGTCTTTACACCCCCGAGCGTGGCAGGGTACTGGTTGATGGTATGGATCTGGCCCTGGCCGATGTCTCCTCGCTGCGCCGGCAGATCGGCGTGGTGCTGCAGGACAACATGCTGTTCGCCCGCAGCATTCGCGAGAACATCGCGTTGACGGACCCGGGGGCACCGCTGGAGGCGGTGATTCAGGCGGCCAAGCTGGCGGGTGCCCACGAGTTCATCTTGGAGCTGCCGGAAGGCTACGACACCGTGGTCGGAGAACATGGCGCTTCGCTGTCCGGCGGCCAGCGCCAGCGCATCGCCATCGCCCGCGCGCTGATCGGCAACCCGCGAGTGCTGATCTTCGATGAGGCCACCAGCGCCCTGGACTATGAGTCCGAGCGAGTGATCCAGCAGAACATGCAGGCCATCTGCAAGGGTCGCACGGTGATCATCATCGCCCACCGCCTGTCCGCCGTGCGCGATGCCAACCGCATCGTAGTCATGGACCGCGGGCAGATAGTCGAGCAAGGCAGCCACGCTGAACTACTTTCCCACCAGGCCGGCCACTACTCGCGCCTGCACCGACTGCAGCAGGGCTGAGCCATGGGCGCCAAACGTGAATTACTCAATCGCTACCGCAGCGCCTGGCGCCACTCCTGGCAACGGCGCAAGGCCATGGATGCCCCCGCGCGACTGAACCACGAAGTGCAGTTCCTGCCCGCCGCCCTGGCCTTGCAGGAAGCACCGGTGCACCCGGCGCCACGGATCATCCAGTGGACCATCATGGCCTTCGCCGTGCTGGCGCTGATCTGGGCCTGCGTCGGCGAGATCGACGTGGTCGCCACCGCCAGCGGCAAGATCGTGCCCAGCGGCAAGAGCAAAATCATCCAGCCCAGCGAAGTGGCGGTGGTGAAAGCCATCCACGTCTACGACGGCCAGGCGGTGAAAGCAGGCGAACTGCTGGTGGAGCTGGATGCGCAGATCACCGGCGCCGACGTGCAGCGCCTGAAGAGCGACCTGCTCGCCGCCCAGGTCGATAGTGCCCGCGCTGCTGCACTGCTGGAGTCGATCCAGCAGAACCGGCCGCCGGCCTCGCTGGCCGAGCGCATCCCCCAGGCCACAGCGCAGCAACAGGCCTCGGCGCAGACCTGGCTGCAGGGCCAGTACCTGGAGCTCCGGGCCGCCCTGGAGCAGAGCGACGCCGAGATCGCCCAGCGCGTGGCCGAGATCCAAGCCGCCCAGGCCTGGGTGGCCAAGCTGCAGGAGTCCCTGCCCATCACCCGCCAGCTGGCTGCCGACTACAAGCGCCTGCTGGACAAAGGCATCCTCGGCAAGCACGCCTTTCTTGAAAGAGAACAGCGGCGCATGGATCAGGAGCGTGAGTTGGCCATTCAGCAGGCCCACGTCGTCGAGCTCCAGGCCGCCAAGCTGGAGGCCGAGCGCCGTCGCCAGGGCGTGATCGCCCAGACCCGCCGCACCATGCTCGACCTACAGCATGAATCGGAACAGCGCAGCGCCGCCCTGCAACAGGAGCTGGCCAAGGCCGAACAGCGCGACCGCCTGACCCGCCTCACTGCCCCGGTGGACGGCACCGTGCAACAGCTGGCCATCCATACCCCTGGCGGCGTGGTTACCGAAGCCCAACCGCTGATGGTCATCGTGCCCAAGGATCAGCCGGTGGAAGTGGAAGCCATGCTGGAGAACAAGGACATCGGCTTTGTGCGCGCGGGCCAGGAAGTCGAGGTCAAGGTCGAGACCTTCACCTTCACCAAGTACGGCGTGGTGCACGGCACCGTGCTGAACATCTCTAACGACGCGATCGAGGACGAGAAGCTGGGGCTGGTTTACAGCACTCGGATTCAGCTGAAGGAAAACAGTATCCAGGTCGGCGAGAGCCGCATTGAACTATCGCCAGGCATGGCAGTGCGTGCGGAAGTGAAGACTGACAAGAGAAAGGTGATTGATTACTTCCTGAGTCCGCTCAGGGAGTACCAGAACGAGAGCCTGAACGAACGCTAGTGGTACCGATGCCAGGGAGAGCGCATCCGGATGAAAGTGCTGTTCATACACCAGAATTTTCCGGGCCAATTTCGCCATATCGCGGCGCACCTGGCCCAGCAACCCGACTACCAGGTCCTGGCCATCGGACGGGACACGGCGCCCGGCCTGCCGGGCGTCAAGCTGCTGCGCTACAAGCCACACCGTACGGCGAGCCCGCAGGCCCACCCCTACGTGCGCTCCTTCGAGGACGCCGTGCTGCATGGCCAGCAGGTGCTGCGCCTGCTGCTGGACATGAAGGCCAAGGGCTACCGGCCTGACGTGATAGTCGCCCATCCGGGTTGGGGCGAGACCCTCTATGCCAAGGACGCCTTCCCCAACGCCCGGCTGATCCACTTCTGCGAGTACTACTACCACGCGCAGGGCGCGGACCTAGGCTTCGACCCCGAGTTTCCGCCAACGGTGGACGACTTCGCGCGCATTCGCAGCCGCAACGCCTTGCACCTGCTCAATCTGGAGAACTGCGACCAGGGCATCACCCCGACGCACTGGCAGCACAGCCTGCATCCGGCGGCATATCGCGACAAGATCCAGGTCATCCACGAGGGCATCGACACCGATCTGCTCGGCCCTGATCCAAACGCCACCCTGACACTGCCCAGCGGGCGGGTGCTCAAGGCCGGCGAGCCGATCATCACCTACGTGGCGCGCAATCTGGAGCCCTATCGGGGCTTTCACACCTTCATGCGTGCGCTACCTCAAGTGCTGAAAGAACACCCGACCTGCCAGGTAGTGATAGTCGGTGGCGACGGGGTGAGCTACGGCAGCAAACCCAAGGATGCGCCGAACTGGCGGACCAAGATGCTGCGCGAGAACCCGGTCGATCTGGAGCGGGTGCACTTCCTTGGCAAGGTGCCTTACGACACCTACCGCAAAGTGCTGCAGGTGTCGGCGGTGCATGTCTATCTGACGTATCCGTTTGTGCTGTCGTGGTCGTTGTTGGAGGCAATGGCGAGTGGGTGCCTGATTGTTGGATCAGATACAGCACCAGTGCGGGAAGTAGTTTCGCATGGCGAGAACGGATTCTTAGTTGATTTCCTATCACCACCAAATATCTCTATAGCAATAGGGCAGCATTTGCGAGAGGTCGTCCTGAGGCGGGCCTATAAAGCGGCGCCAGTGTTGTTAAGCGTCGCCCATTATGGGGTTAGGTCTGGAATTGAGAAATATGAAATTCTGCTAAAAGAGAATAATAGAGCTGAATTTTCATTTTGTATGCGAGGAGAAGCCTGTGAAATATAGGAAGGCCTATTTTGGGGTCGCAGCAATAGCTGTTTTCCTAGCTCTAGCTGCGGCATCCCGGATAATGTTTTTTGATGGTGAACTGCGGAGAAATGAATCAACAAATTTAGCCATATATCGTGTTGATCTTGGGGGTAATAGCTATTGCGTTCCCAAGGCATATTATCGCTGGAGCAACTCATTTAATGAAGGGGAAGGCATTGGCTTGGATTTGAGCCTTGACATTTCTTCACTTGAGGCTTGGTCTTTATATGTAGAAAAAAATGGATTTTCGGAGGGGGGCGAGCGCGAAGTTGGTGTCAAAGTGTTAGATCAGACCTTGGCTTCGCGGCAGAAAAGGTGGTCGCAATTGCTTAAGGCATCACCTAGAGCGACCCTTTCTAATGGATATTATCGTTACGAGGGGGCCGGCAATCCACTTGTAAATCTAGATTATTATTTAATACCTCAAGATAAAGCAGATTTCTCCTGGGTGTTAGGGTGTGTTTCAGGGGCGCGGTGTAGGCTGGAGTCTCAGTTAGATAAAGACATCTTTTACGAACTAAGCTTTGATGAGCGGCATGTGAGCCACCTGGTTGACCTTGAAAGTCGGGTTAAATTTTTTCTAGAAAAACAAATTTGCAATAAATAATGGTGAGGATTGAAATATGGAAGTTTCTTTGACTCAAAATGATGTTGCGCGCCTTTCGCAAATGCTTTCTGAGGGGGACCGAGGTGGCTTTTACTGGGAATATTATAAGCTTACCGGCGAGTACCAAGCTCTCATTCAAGGGCAAATAACAACTTACAGCGGGGCGTGGGGTGGCCTTGCTATGAGTGGTAATTATCTCGCAAAATTGATGAATCAGGAGAGTTACGAGCTCACGCTGGATAAGTTTAGCGCTGACATTATTGCGGGAACTTTGAGCGCTATTGTAGGGGACTTGGCTACTTCCAGCTTGGGGGGAGATGGAGTTCTCACTAAGACGCAAATGCAACGTGCGGACTATGAGACTTGGGCATCAAAAGGGCTGGGAGAGCTATTCCCTGGAAATCTGCAGTTTGCCATGTCTGCAGAAGGCTGGTCCTCATATAGAGATATAATATTTACGAGCGGGGCATTTAATGCCTCAAAGCTTGGCTTGATGAGTCTGGACTTTTTTTACTATGACACGGATTACACACCTGAGGAACTAGGTAATCGATTTGATGAGTTTGTTGGTGAGCGATACGAAAAAATTGATCTAACTGGTCATGCTGATTCAGATGGTCGCTTTCTGCGAGTTATAGATAGGCTGACTGGCCATACAGTTTTCATGCAGGATACCAACCCTCCAATTCCGTTTAATCAATGGTTAGCCACTGAGGTACCTGGGATACCACTGGCAAGAATTCCATCTCCTGTAGGTATTACATGGGAGGAGGAAGACTATAGGTCGGCATTGGATCCTGATTCGAAAGCGTATGTTGCTAGAGAGTCTCTAAAAGCATATCTGCAGTCAGATCAGCCGCCTGGGACAAGTTTTATACCTAATCAGGTTCCGCCAAATGTGTTCTTCGAGCATGAGTTAAATAACGGCGACTTCATAGACACTAAAGAACTGTGGCACCAAGAGATAATGAACAAGATCCAGGCTTTGGATTCAGGAGGCGTTCTTGATATTTTAAAGCGTGAGTTTTTGGTGAGTTTGTACTCAAATGATCCTGGAACTAAAGGGGTTGAGAGTTTTCTTCAATATGTAGAAGGGCTGTTCCTTAAACGTGATCGCTCGCCGGTGGGAAGTGTAGATGAATATGCCTCTAGGTCGTTGGCAGTTGTAAGGCACTTGGAGGGTATGGCCAATGTTGGCCAGATTGCTCGATTTGTAGACTTGACAACGTACTCCCCGTCAGAACTCACAGAGCTTGCCACTGCTAGTGGCGCGGATAGTCTTGCTTATAGATACGCTCTAGTTGAACTATCCCCACTAGCCCTCGTTGGGAATAGCGCAATCTACGCTGGGCATGCGAATCTGGAGTTGGATCTATTAAGTGAAAGCTGGCTGTCTGATCGCGCTGTAATGTTGAAGGCCTTAATCGATGTGGGGTTCGGCGATGTAGCACCGCAGACTCCATTTGCTTTCGATGATAAACACACGGGCCGGCGGACCGTAACCAGCCCTGAGAGTTGGTCAACTGATAACGGAGCAATAATTTTTGGCAGTTTAACTAAGGCCAACTCAGGCGACAATTCGCTGGATGGCTCCATTAAAAGTGACCGCATTTATGGTGGGAAAGAAGGTGATTTAATTAATGCGGGTGACTTAAATGACAGCCTTTATGGCATGGGTGGGAACGACACCCTGAAAGGAGACGACGGCGGTGACTATCTTGAGGGTGGTAAAGGTAGCGATCAGCTGTTTGGAGGAAAAGGAGCTGATCATCTTGCAGGGGGCGAAGGGGATGATCGATATGAATTTAGTAGCGGGGATGGTTTTGATCGCATCTCAGATGAAGATAATTTAGGGGTAATTTATATAAATGGACAGCCTTGTCCGGTAGGGAAGCGGACAACTCCGGAAGGTAATGTCTGGGTAAGTGAGTCGAAAGAAATAAGCTTCACGCTCCAAGATAATGGTGGAGGAAGCAAAAATCTCGTTATTGCTTATGGCGAAACGGATTACATTGTAATTGAAGGCTATGTTAGTGGCTCTTTTGGCATATCTCTAGAGGGCTATTCTGGAGAGGAAGATCCTGAAACTGAAATTCCGGAAACGCCTAGTCTAAATGTAATAAATGGTGATAGGAAACCGGTTGATCAGGATCCAGAGACTCCTGGAATTCAAGTTAGCAGGGATCAATGGGGCAATATTATTGTAGAGCCCAATGTCATCGAATCTGATCGAATAGATTATCTTCACGATACCGATGGCAGTGATGAGATATTTGGGCATGGCGGTGGTGATCAGCTAATGAGCTCTCATGGTGGGCATGACCGGCTTGTAGGTGGAGCCGGGGACGACCACTTATGGGGGGGCTCTGGTAACGACACACTTGATGGTGGCATTGGTAGAGACACGTTAACTGGTGATGGAGGAAATGATTGGCTAGATGGGGGGGACGATGATGATTATCTATATGGCGATGAAGGCAAGGACACTCTATTGGGAGGGGCGGGCCTAGATAGAATAGCTGCAGGTTCTACAGGTTCTCTCCTAATAGGTGGTGATGACTCAGATAGGCTCATAGGCCTAGGTGGTAATGATCATATATATGCTGCTGAATACATTAGTAGAGAGGGGCTGACCGGAACAAATTCTCAAACTAACAGTGGATCAGGTCGAGGAGATGCTTTATCCGGTGGCGCAGGCAAAGACATTGCTGTAGGTGCCGAGCAGAAAGACATACTACTTGGCGGCAGCGGAGAGGACCAAATATTCGGAGCCGCTGGGGATGATGTTATATATGGCGACTCTCAAATAGTTTGGAGTGCTACTGACTGGAGCGTAACACGCCGCATAGAGCGCGAAACGCACAGCACAGGCTTAGAGGTTAATAATTACATTGTTGATCTCGTATCAATGGGGATCTCCATCATGGAGAGCACTAACGATGATGATCATATCTATGGCGGCTTTGGGGAGGATTGGATATTTGGTGAACATGGCCAGGATTATATAAATAGCGGGGCAGATAATGATGTGGCTTTCGGAGGTCGAGGTAGTGATGTACTCCTAGGTGAGGCGGGGGATGACGTTCTCGCTGGCGATAATGGTATTAACCCATCAGGCCAAGATGGCTCCGACTATCTGTCCGGTGGTTCTGGGAATGATACTTTGTCTGGTGATGGAGGGGCTGATGCTCTTTACGGCGGAGCTGATAACGATCAGCTTTCCGGTGATAACTCTGCCATAGATTCCAGCCTTCATGGTGATGATTACCTAAACGGAGAGGATGGTAATGACAGCATGTGGGGAGATGGCGGCAATGACTCGCTATATGGTGGGAGCGGCAATGATCAGGTTGTGGGGGACAATGGAATTCTAGCTGGAGAATTCCATGGCCAAGATCTGCTTGATGGTGGGCAAGGTGATGACAGCTTATTTGGTGCTGGAGGCAACGACATCATTTATGGTGCGGCTGGAAACGATCAGCTATCAGGTGATTTGAATTCTTTGGACGCTGCCCATCATGGTGACGATTTCTTAGATGGTGGCGTGGGTAATGATTCATTGTTTGGTGACGGTGGAGATGATGCGCTCTATGGTGCAGAGGGTAATGACGTACTTATTGGTGATGGAAGTGGCATATCAGCACTAGCACAAGGAGACGATTCTCTTTTTGGGGGCACGGGAGATGATTCGTTAATTGGTGGTGGGGGAGATGATTTTATAAATGGCGGTTCGGGGATGGATTATGTCTCCGGCGGGGAAGGAAATGACACATACTTCTTTGGCTTGGGCGACAGTCAGCAGATTGCAACAGGCTACTCCGAGTCTATTCAAGATAGGCAGGGACAAAATATTCTCGAATTCGGAGCAGGAATAAGCTCCGAGAGCCTAATTATACAGAATATTGGCGGCGCAATTAGTATCAAGTACAGCAGCAATGATTCGTTTATTCTTGTTGATGGGTTTGGCGGCATCAAGACGGTTAAGTTTTCTAATGGCCAAGCTTTTAGCCTAGAGTATTTGTATGGCCGGAACTCCCATGATCAAGTAGATGTGACAACAATAGAAAGTGGCACGAGGCTGAATGGCAGCGCCATGGGCAATCAGTTGACTGCTACTGGAGGGAGTTCGGTGTTTGGAGGTGGGCGTGGCGATGACACGCTTACGGGCGCCGGGGGCGGGAATATCTATCTGTATGAGCGAGGCGGTGGTGCAGATCATATCTATGATACTACTGGACATATTTCACCAGAAGGCACTCCTCTACATAATCGCATTGTCTTCGGCGAGGGCATAGCGGTACAAGATGTCAGTATTTTCCCTGAGGGGGAGGGGGCTTTAGTAGTTCATATTGATGGTGCTTTTTCGGGTCGACTTATTCTCCATAATTTCAATTTAGATGATGTGGTAAGTAGTGTTTCTGTTGGGTATTTGGAGTTCAGTGACGGCACTATCTTGAGCACATCTGAACTATTGAGTAATGGTTTTTCTCTCATGGGAGATACATGGGGGGACCGATTGCTCGGTGGAAATTTGTCCGATCAACTATCAGGGTTATCGGGAAACGACACTCTTACAGCCGGTGGCGGCGACGACACATTGGATGGTGGCACCGGGGACGACTTGTTAGAGGGTGGCAACGGTGCTGATATTTATCTCTACGCCAGTGGGCAGGGCAACGACATTCTTTTCGAGACTGCCGATGGCAGTACTAACACCTTACGCTTTTCCCCCGGTCTAGATCCTTCCGATGTGGAGCTTGTCGCCGACTCTTCACAAAATTTGCTGATCAACATCAGTACCGGACACACCTTAGTGTTAGCCAACTGGCTAGCCTCTGGGGTGGCTCTGATACAGCGTATCGAATTCGCTGACGGTACAGTCTGGACCGATAACTGGATACGGCAGAACTTACGGGTGCAGATCGGCACTGAGGTTAACGATGTATTGGGGGCCCTGCCCGATCAGGGAGGGATGCTGTACGGCCTCGCTGGTAATGACACGCTTAATGGTAATACAGGCGCCGATCTTCTGGTGGGTGGTAAGGGTAATGATCAGTTAAACGGTGGTGCCGGTGATGACCATTACTCGATTGCGGATGGTGATAGTGCGGACATCATTTCTGACACTGCCGGTGTTGATGCAATTATCTATGCGGATAGCATCAGTTCTGGCGACATTACGATCCATCATGTGGGCAATGACCTAGTACTCGCTCATGCCAATGGCATTGATCGGATCTCAGTCAAAAACTGGTATAGCTATACCGATGGGCGAAGCTGGGTCGAAGAGGTTCGCTTTGCCAATGGTGCAGTTTGGAATGCTAACCAATTGACCCTTTGGGGCCTAGCTCAACAAGGTACTGGCATCGACGACATATTAGGCGGTGTTGCACTTTTTGCAGACACAATTTCGGGTGGCGGCGGAAATGATCAGCTTTCAGGACTAGGTGGTGATGACATCCTGAATGGTGATCAAGGCAACGACACTCTAGAAGGGGGGGATGGCAAAGATCAGCTCTTTGGTGGCGCAGGCGATGATTTCATCGATGCTGGTGCTGGAGACGATGTGATTTACGGTGGTGATGGCAATGACTACATCCTAACCCGGGGTGGGCTGGATGTAGTTTACGGTGGCGATGGGAACGACGTGGTGAAGGCTCAAGGGGCAGCCACTATCACAGCCGGGAAGGGTGAAGACACCGTCAGCGGCAGCAACGTGCAGCTCACTATCAGGTACGCCGAAGGAGATGGTGGCGATACTTACTACGACTTTGCGAATATTGAGTTCATAGATATGCTCCAGCGCGATTTTAATTATCTGCGCTCAGGCAATCATTTGAACATGGTGAACATAAATAATTACGGAGATCGTATCTGGCAAGAAAATTTCTTTTTGGCCGGTGCTGCGGGAAGTAAGGCTACTTACTTCGGCCTGAAGTTTTCTGATGGAACTCAAATTAATGACATCGCAGCAGGTCAGCTCAATGGGGTACTCCTAGATGCGCGCAAAATTGTAAATGACAGTGAGTGGATCAGTGTTCGCTATAATAGTACTAACTATAGCCCTAATGCAGACACTTATGGTCAATACACACGCCTGGTTGGAGGTGGATTCTTCTTGGGGGACAGTAAGGTCGGCAACGACATTCTGATTGGCTCCAACATGGCGGACACTTTCGTGGTGCGTGAGGGCAGCGACGTGGTCTATGGCCTAGAAGGAAACGACTCGATCACACTCTACGGAGGGAACGACACCGTGGCCGGTGGTCGTGGAGACGACTCCATTGATATACGTGCTGGCGGCACCATAACCGTACTTTATTCGTCTGGCGATGGCCGCGACAGCTTTCGCTATAACGGGACCCCGGGTGCATCCGCCGATATTTTGATCGAGGGCTACTCGTTAAGCTCGCTCACGTACAGCCGCTTGAACACGGATGCTTATCTGAACTTCTCCGGTTCGGACGGTATCGTACTCAAGGACTTCATCGACCTGTATAGCGGTGGCTTCAATACAGCATTCGCTAACACTTACATCCAAGTTCCCGGTGGGGAGACACTGACTGCGCAACAAATCCTAGACGCAGTGAAACTGAACGAAGCGCCACCGCAAGCAATGCTGGACACCGTATCGACAGTGGAAGGCCGGCCGCTGAGCATTGCTGCCAATGACCTGAAACTGAACGACTGGGACCCGGAAACCTCGTGGACTGACAATCTGCAGGTGACCGCCGTGGGTGGTGCGCTGCACGGTCAGGTAGCGTATGACGTCAACACAGGGGTGATCACCTTTATACCCGATGCAGGGTTCACCGGCATCGCTTCGTTCACCTATACGCTCTCGGATCGGATCAAAACTTCTGAGGGGCTGGTGAATGTCAGAGTCAACAAGAACTATGAAGTTGTCGAAGGTTCTTCCCTGGCCCTCTCGACTTCTCAGCTCCTGACTGAAGACGTGGATCCCAGCAACGATAGCCACCAAATTGTTGGTGTTGGTGACGCCTCAACCGGCAGTATCGAGTTTAACGCCCAAACTGGGCAAATCACCTTCGTGCCTAGTGCGGGATTCCGGGGGCAAGCCTGGTTTGAGTATGACGTCTCCGACGGGATGAACACCCGTCGCGAGAAAGCCTACGTGCTGGTAGGCGCGTTGCAGAATCTGACCGTGAACGGCACCAGCGGTGCAGATACGCTCGAAGGCAGCTTCGGCAACGACACCCTCAGCGGCTCGGGCGGCAATGACATCCTACTGGGGAGCAAAGGCAACGACCGCCTCAATGGCGGCACCGGTGCAGACACCCTTTCCGGCGGCTTGGGTAATGATACCTATGTGGTAGATAACGCAGGCGATGTAATCAACGAGAGCTTGGATAGTGGGGTAGACACAGTCGAAAGCAGCATTTCCCTGACCCTCGCCACTCACGTCGAAAATTTGCTGCTCACCGGAAGTAGCGCCCTCAACGGCACCGGCAATGCGCTGGACAATGTGCTTACCGGCAATACCGGTGTGAACACTCTGGTCGGCGGTGCTGGCAATGATCGGCTGGACGGTAAGGGCGGCGTCGACAAGTATCAGGGTGGTACGGGTAACGATACCTATGTCGTGGACAATGCCAGTGAGACGGTGACCGAGAACGCCAACGAAGGGATCGACACTGTGGAGTCCAGTGTCACCCTGACCCTGGGCAACAACGTCGAGAACCTGACGTTACTCGGTACCAGTGCCCTCAACGGCGCCGGTAATGCACTGGACAACGTGCTTACGGGCAACAGCGCGGTGAACACGCTGGTCGGCGGCGCCGGCAACGACCGGCTGGATGGCAAGGGGGGCATCGACAAGTACCAAGGCGGTACCGGTAACGACACCTATGTGGTGGACGGCGCTACCGAGACGGTGACCGAGAACGCCAACGAAGGGATCGATACGGTGGAGTCCAGCGTCACCCTAACCCTGGGCAATAACGTCGAGAACTTGACCCTCACTGGCAGCGCGGCTCTCAACGGCACCGGCAACACGCTGAACAACATCCTGATCGGAAACAGCGGTGCCAACAGTCTGAGTGGTGCAGCGGGTAACGACACCCTAGATGGCCAAGGCGGCGCGGATACTCTGACCGGTGGGACAGGCAACGACGCCTATGTACTGGGTCGCGGGTATGGCGCTGATACGGCTGTGGAGAATGATGCAACTGCCGGGAATGCCGACCTAGCGCAGTTCTTGGGAGGTATCGCTACTGACCAACTCTGGTTCCGCAAGCTGTCGAACAACCTTGAAGTGAGCATCATTGGGACTTCTGACAAGCTAACGGTCAAGGACTGGTATCTAGGCAATGCTTATCACGTCGAGCAGTTCAAGACCGCCGATGGTAAGACCTTGCTAGATAGCCAGGTACAAAATTTGGTCAATGCGATGGCTGCGTTTGCTCCGCCCGCTGCAGGGCAGACTTCGCTGCCAGAAAACTACCAGGCGTCACTGGCGTCGGTGATTGCGGCCAACTGGCAGTAACTTTCGGAGCATTGAACTCAGGCCTTCTTCCAATAGGCCTGAGTTTTTAGCACTGATCTCCGATCATCTAGCCTCAATGTTGAGCGGCTGCTTCTGGCCGGTAGCAGCCCATCGTCACCGGCTGAAATCGGCCAAAAGCAGGCAATCAGTGGCATCTACGGAGCTAGGTACTATTCAGACGTCTTCATGACGTGATCCTTGCGAAGATAGATGGCAAACTGCCTTCTAGGCAGCCTAGCCTCTTGCACAGGAGCTGTGCTGATAACCATGAATACAGTCAGAATCACCACGCCAAGGAGCGGCAATGTCAGAAGCTGAACTATCCAATCTCCTCCCCACGATGAAGGATCTGATTGTTCCGGCGATCATTGGTGCAGCGTTGTGGTTGGCTAGGAAGGTTCTTCCTGTCGTGTCCGACAAGCTCCACAAGGTAGGGAAGAGATGGGTTATAAGTGATCTCAGAAAAATCAGAAGCATCCGTAGATGCCCATTCGCAATTCAGCGCCAAATTGCTAAAGAGGGGGCACTTTTCAATGCCTTCCTCACTATCACTGTCATAATGCTCGGAGCGCTAATGCTGCTTTCGCGCCAAATGGCATTCAAAGAACAGCTCACGTACTTCAGCATCTGCATGACGCCTGTCCTAGTGCTGGAGTGGTGGTGGCTTATCGTTCGCGGCTTTAATGAACAATTACTCCAAGAGTCAAGCAGGGTTGGGCCTGGGTTCAAGCGCATCATTCCAAACCGTGAACAGTCCGCTAGGCGGAGTCAGGCACGTAAGCAACGCCAGGCAGAAATTGCGAAAACAATGTCGATGAAAAAGGCCGAAGTGCGAGTGGTGGCTCGTCGGCTGGCTTGATAGTACCGCTGTACTTGATAAGGAAAGCACTGTTAGGCGCACGCAGAAGAACAGAAACAATGTCAAAAAATATTGTCATAAAAATACCAAGCATTCTCGATCTTCAAAGCTCTCTTAAGATGTCAATCGACCTAGCATCGATCTCTGACGTTGAAAACATTGCTGTTGATTTTTCTGGCGTCGGCCATGTTGAACCCTTTGCAATGCTTGTTGCATCAAGCGAAATTCAACGTGCCGTCGCAAGAAATAGACCCGCAAAATTCGAGTGCCGAAACCACGAGAAGATGACCTATGCAGCACACATGGGCTTCTTTAAGGCCTTCGGAATAGATTTTGGTAATAATCCGGGCCAGGCAAAAGGAAGCTCACGCTACCTTCCTCTAACCATTCTCAAATGTGATGAACTCAGGCACCAAGCCCTGACAGAAGGAACAGAAGTCGGAAACATAATCGAGGAAAAGAGCAAGCACCTTGCTAGCATGCTTTGCAATGGAGCATCAGGAGATATCCATGACACACTTTCATACTCTCTTAGAGAGATAATGAGAAATGTAGTGGAGCACAGCGAAGCCAGTCAAATTGGGATATGCGCACAGTACTGGCCTACTCAGCACAAAGTCGAGGTTGCAATAATTGATCGAGGGGTTGGCCTTAGGACAACGCTCTCTCGAAACCCGCACTTAGATGTGAGTAGCGATAAATCCGCAATAAATTATGCACTTATGCCAGCAGTATCTGGTCGGGCATTCAAAGGATCCAGAACACGCCAACGTGGACCATGGGCAAACTCTGGGTTTGGCCTGTACATGACAAGCAGAATTTGTAGGAACGGTGGAAATTTTTTTATTGCTAGCGGCGACACCGGAATGTTACTCACCAAAGCCACAGAGGGTAAGCGTTACTTTTCTTGTTCCTATTCAGGGACAGCGGTTAGGCTTGTGATTAAAACCGACCAAATAATTTCTCTTGCGGAGTCGTTGAAGTCCTACCGCGAGGATGGGTACAAAATTCAGAGCAAGTATCGTGAGATTGTTAACATAAACCCGTCAGCCGCCTCTCTCATGCTGTCCGAAGATTTTGACCTGTCTGTATGGGAGAAAATTATCTCTGCTTTTAGCAAAAAACAGGGCAAGTAATAGACCGAAATGGGGACAGATTTATTTCCCTACTCTAAACGTCCGCTCCTGGCCGGTTGCTGCCTATCGCTACCGGCAGCAATGGGGCAGTCTCTGCCTTCGCGTCTCTGCCGCCCGCTGGTCAAGTCGGATGCAAGCGGGTGGTCAGCATCAATGCAATTGCCTGGTCAGATAAGTGCAATTTCGCATGCTGAAGAGAACTCTGGTTCCAGAGGACATGAGAAGCGGGTCAATAGCCATTTCAAGTACTGCTAATGAGCGTTATGGATTCCCGATACGATAGATTGAGCCCGCGAATAGGACTGCTTAATCAGCATGCATCCAGCCCAACAACGTCAGAACGGGCACAGTGAGGGACTATGGCACGGAAGTGGCTGAAGCAGGAGCGGCGGACAAAGGAAGAGCTTTTCGATGCCTTGGTGCGAAACGCTTTAGGTTTCGTCAATACATCCATCGACCACCTACAGCAAAAACCCAAGAATGCCATTGTCGATATGTACACGGCGATCGAGCTGTTCCTGAAAGCCCGACTGATGAAAGAGCATTGGACACTCATGCTCGCGAAGCCCGAAACCGGTGACCTACAAAACCTTGCCGTGGGAGATTTTCTGTCGGTCTACCTGGATGACGCGCTGAAGCGAATCCAATCGATTCTTGGCGAGAAAATCGACCAGGATGCTTCCGACAACTTCAAGGCCCTTGGCGAGCACCGCAATCAGATCGTCCATTTTGCCCACTCAGGCATGAATAATCCGAGTAAGACACAAGCCGGCGTGATTGTGGAAACGTGGGCATCCTGGCACTACCTCCATGCATTATTGACCGGCCCTTGGGAGGCGGTATTCCAGCCCTACTCAGTGGAACTCCAGGTGCTTAACCAACGCATGATGCGTCAGGGCGACTTCATCAAAGCCCGATTCGAGATCCTCAAGCCTCAGATCGAAATCCAGGAAAAGAAAGGCAACAAGATCGTTCCCTGCGGTCATTGCCACATGTCTGCCGCAATTGTCGGCGAAACCCATTCATGGGGGACCGACTACACCTGCATGGTTTGCGGGGTTGATGACACTGCAGTGGAAGAGTGCAACGCAGAATTACCCTGCCCCGGCTGCAATGCTCCGTTTAAATTCTTTCAAAAGGGTTTGCATGCCTGTCCTGCCTGCGGCCATCAAATCACCACCGACATCCTGATAGACCTCTGCACCAAACAATTTCCCGAGGGCGACGACTGGTGCGAGAAAGGCCACGTCCACATCGCATCCTGCCACAAGTGTCAGCACCCTCAACCCTCGGTATTTTTCATCGAGGGCATGTGGAGTTGCGTATCGTGCTTCGACCGTGGCTGGGGAGCAGTCGCGTGTGAGAGATGCGATGAATTCGTCACAGGTGACATGGAAAGAATCAAATACTTTGCCTGCCACAAATGTGAGCCCGACGTGAGAAAGCGTCTCTTGGGTTTGGCCGAGCCCGCCGAGAGCCCCACTGCTGAAGGCAGCTAAGGAATCACCGGTCGTGCACAATCGAAGGAGAGCCTTGATTGAGGTGTCCAGCGCTTGTGCACCCGATGCGAGCGCATCCAGCTCACCTGACCAGCATCGTATTGCCTGCCAAGCGCAGCAGCCTTGCAGAATGGGGCTGGCAATCAACCCAGAACAGTTGTCCATTCCATGGTGGTACGATGCCACTCCCAGCGGCCTCAGCTCCCGTATCAGCGCCACTATCGATTCGGTCAATAGGGAAGTGTCTAGCATTGAGACAGTTAGAGATTGAGAATGAACTAAGGGATGTCGTCAGCAGAATCATTAACCAGGTTGACCTATCGACTAAACAAGGCAGGCTTGACATCAACCTGTCGCTGGAAGACGCGCTGATTCCGATTCTGAAAGCAGCCTACAACCTACCCAATCTGATTAACCTCAATAGGCGGCAGAAAAACTTCCCCGGCATCGATCTGGGTGATGACCATGACCGTGTCGCCTTCCAGGTTACCGCCACCACTTCTCTGGAAAAGGTCAAAAAGACCTTGACCCACTTCGTCGACAAGCAGTTCTACAACACGTTTGATGAACTGTACGTTTTGATGCTGACCAACAAGCAGGCTTCCTACAGCCAGTCCGCGATTGACGCCATCACAAATGGCGCATTCGAGTTTTCAACGAAGAATCACATCATTGATCTTGGCGACATCCTAGCCAAGGTGTCCGGGCTTCGAATCCCCGCTCAGGAGCGGGTGTTGAATGACTTCAAAATTATCTTGGGGGACATCAAGGCATATCTGGACTTCAATGCTGAGGGAAACCTTCAATCTCATACACTGACTTCCAACCTAATTACGGTAACACCGCCTGAAAAAGTATACGTCGCCGAACTGCTGCTGAATGAGGCCTCAATCCTTGAGCAAGCCCGCGAACACCTGAACTTTCGAAAAAATAGTTGCTCTAGGCACAGCCTTGTGAAAATGGCCCTGCTGCTCAATGGATCTGGCACGGATGACTGGGTGGTTTTCGAAAATCGAATCTTCACCTTCGAGGACATCAACAACTCCAGTATTCGACATATCGTTGATGTAGGCACCATTGAAGCACTTGAGTCCCGCGACCTCTCCGAATCTGAGATCGACGACAATATCAATATTTTCAAGCTGCTTTTGAATAACCATGTGCGTGAGACCGTCAAGCCTCACAACATTGTGTATGACCGCCGAGAGAAGTTCTTTTTCTTCAAACCTCACAACCCAGACGACGAAGGCCGCAAAGAAGACTGGGTAGGGAAAAAGAAATCAACTCGTCGAGTTTACGAAAAGGTGATGTCCAAGCGAGAACCCACGCGTCTCGCCCACCATGTTCATTTATCATTCGAACTGAGCTTTACCAGCATTGCGCAGCAGTGGTACGCACTCATTGTGCCTAGTTGGCTTTATACTTATGATGGAAATCGCAAGTCTCGATTCCATGAGGATTTGCTATCAAAGCAAAAAAGACTTGAGTTTAACCAGAGCGTACGAAACATAGTTCGATTCCTAGCCTACTACTTGCGTTCAATCAACAACCCGATTACTAAAGCTTTACCTAATAACTCTGCCTCGACTCCTGCCCTGGACAGCCCTGCGAATGAAGTAGAATTCTTCGGCGAGCTATTAGAGATTACTTGCGAAGAAAAACTGGTAGAAGGCGAACAGATTGGCGCTGAGCCTGATGAGGAGTTAGCCCTTGAAGATTAAAATCCTCAAAGAGCCACTGCTGGAGTTCGGAAACGGCGCGCACATATGCCCTAGGACTGGCATCGAAACCCTGGGAGTTTATGACAAGCGCGATGAGCTGAGGCGTAGTGAACTACGCATTGGCATCGTCGGGCGCGGTGAAGGTGTTGATCTCCTGGACGAATGGCTGGACAAATGCAAACGCGGAATCGTCGGAAAGGAAGAAACCAAGTTCCCCAATCTGTTCCGGGGGTTTGGTGGCGTGGATGAATACCATGGGTTTTACACCAAAATTCTGTCCTCTCCCCAGTACACACGAACCCTGCAGAAGTCAGAAATCAACAACATATCGAAGATCACGGCCCGTGAAGACCGGGTCGTAAAATGCGTTGAGCTCTACTATGAGCAGATTCGATTTCTGTCCGAGAACCGCTCCATCGACGTCATCGTTTGCGTCGTCCCAAATGACATCTTCGACTCTCTAACCAAGGCGACTGGGGACAAAGACACCGAGTCGCTGGAAGCCTACCTGGAACACAACTTCCGTCGGCTTCTCAAAGCGCGTTGCATGCACCTGGGCATTCCGCTGCAACTCGTTCGCGAGAAGACCATCCTGTCAGTCAAACCCTCGATCGATCAGCAAGATCTCGCTACCAAGGCTTGGAATTTCTGTACCGCCCTCTACTACAAGGGCAACCGCACTGTGCCGTGGCGGTTGGTCGAGGACAAGTTCAAGCCCAAGACCTGCTACATCGGGATAGGGTTCTACAAGAGCCGGGATGGCGAAACCGTCTCGACCAGCCTGGCTCAAGTGTTCGACGAGTTCGGACATGGGGTCATTCTGCGCGGTGCACCAGTGTCTCTGGACAAGCGGGACAAGCGCCCTTACATGGACGAATCTCAGGCGTATGAGCTGCTCGACAGCGCGTTGGCTGAGTATGAAAAAGCGTTGATGCAGAAGCCGGCTCGCGTCGTGATCCACAAGTCCAGCAGGTTCAGGCCTACCGAAGTATCAGGGTTTTCCAGGGTACTGGATGCCAAGGGGATCAGGACAAAAGACTTGGTGTCGATCACGTCCACCGATATCCGGCTGTTCAGCGACAAGAACTACCCGCCAACCCGGGGAACGCTGCTGAGCCTGTCGGAAACTCAAGGCGTGCTCTACACGAAGGGGATTGTCGACTTCTACAAGACCTACCCAGGCATGTACATCCCAAGCCCGTTGCGCGTGGAAGCGTTTGAAAGCGACTCATCCCTGGAAGACCTGTGCAAGGAGATCCTTGGGTTGACCAAGATGAACTGGAACAACACCCAACTTGATGGACGCCTACCCATTACTTTGGAGTGCGCCAACAAGGTTGGGGACATCATGAAATACGTGGATACCTCGGAGAAGCCACAGGTCAGCTATAGCTTTTACATGTGAATCATTTAGGCCCATCAGTTCTGGGACATCATGCACGCCCGACATGACGAGAATTAGCCCGCTTGAATGTCGGGCGACAGTATTCTCTACTGCAACCCTTGAACCTGCGAAGGTGGCTCACTGCCGGAGGATGTGAATAGGTATTGGAGCATGCGCATGGCTGTCTAAGTGATGCAAATAGGTGCCGGAGGATGCAATTAACTGTCCACGCTGTGCGATTGGCTGGCGATTTTGGAAATCAGTGTAGTGGCGATTTTGCGTGCGAATCGGTGTCGATCAGGCATGCGAATTACTGTCGGAGTCGATGCGAATACTCATTCTTCGTCTTGTAGGCGTATCCGAGCTACTGCTTTTGGCCGTAAACGGAGCGAGCAAAATTAGGCGGTCAGAGCAGATTCTATAATCACTCTATAATTGACTATAAAGACCGCTCTAGGGCTGCCCGGCTGCCTTTGGGTACCAGGGAAAACCAGTAGATCTTTTGCTTGACCGATTGGCACCGATCGAGAAGACCTTCGCTGCCCAAGCCAGATTGAGTCCCCCCCAAGTTGCGGGCTAGCAGCGGATACTCACCACGGGCAAGCACACGAGAATTCAAAGTATCAGCCCTGCGATAGCTCTTCTTTCCGGCAGGGGTCTCAGACAGTACACCCCTCCGCGTAGGCTGGTGCAAAAAAAATGCTGATTCCGCACAGGCAATCGCCAGAGCTATCCAACATCTGCTGAGGATTAGACGCTGACGAAGGGTGCCAAAATAGGCAGAGCAGCTTTTTCTTTCAGCCACTGATAGACCCATCGTTGGAGCAGATCTCCATCACACCCAGCGATGCCTCCTTTGCTTCCTGAACACGGAGTGTTCGCAGCCATAGCTGTATTGGATAGCGCCAACACTGCTGAAACAACCAAACAAAGTTGAGGAGGCGAGGCTTTATACAAACTCATAGTTCTGGCTCTTGGGTCTCGGTCGTTTTATAACGGGTCGCCCACTAATACCGCTCGCCCCTTGTCAGCGTCGCATCCAGCGGGAGGCGACCATCTTAGCGCCGCAGTTTTATCCTGTAGGTGAATCATCAGACGTCTCTCCAAGCACAGTCCCATGGAGCGCTCGGCGACAGCATCAACGCCAGCTTCATCCCAGCGAGTGATCTGGTAGGTGAATATCTGAGCCTCCAGATCTTCGCCCTCCGTGTGATGCAGAATCGTGGCGAGAGCCTCGTTACAGGTTCCTAGCTCGCGATAGCAGCGAACCTCGACCGCATTTTTTCCTGGGCTCTGATAGCCCTCGACTGCTTTCCATCCACCCCATATCACGATTTCCCCTTTTGTCTCATTGAAGATCAATGGAGGAATTGTTGTGCTCTCGAGTGGGGAAGGCTTCGTCAGCCAAAGCACCGAGTAAGTGGCGCAAAGGGCCGAGGTGAAGGCGATAAGCAGGTAGTTGATGTAACGCATTGGGCGTCCCTTCTGAAAATGGCCGTCCTGGCCGATGCGTAGAAAGTAGTGCACCCCGTGGAGGAGAGCCAGCCTTTGTTCTTAGCCAAAGGCTGGCGGTGGGTGCGAATGAGCGCCATCGAGCATGTGGCAGTGATAATGGCGGAGCTGAGGGCACTGTTGAAATGAGCCTAGAAATCATCAAAGCGCTTGTTGACGAGCTGACCGCCCTCTATGTCACCCCAGGCGTGCAGCCTGGTGACCTTGCAGACAATATCTTCGAAGATTCGTACGTCGAATCCGTATCGCGCAAAACGACAACCGGCGCCATTTTCGAAATTACTTTTGAAAAGCTTGATGAGGATGCTCGAGGAGAGTCACGATGCGGTAAACCTATAACCGCAACCGTTACCTGATGTTGGTGGAACAGAAGGTTTAGAGTAAGAAGTTCAGTGTGCAGTGGGATCGTAATTCCTGCATAAGGGGCAAAATTGAGAAACTTGAAGCGCTGTTGAATACAGAGCTACCAAGCGACTAGGTGGCGGCAATAATTGCCACAATGCCAAGTGACTTCTTGAAGCTTTTATCCAGGCTCCAGTTGGTAGCTTAAAAGTAGGATCGCAGCCGGTTACCTCTCGTCTATGCGCAAGCAACGTTTCTCAGTGACAGCGATGCCCCGCATTAGAATTCATCTGCCCAGTACAAATGCATTCTGCCGATTTCTTCTGGGCGGATTGTATCCTCGCAAAGTACCCGGAGATGGGGTTGGTAATCTAGCCAGGTGCTACAGTAACTCGGGTAAAAATTGTCAAAAATAAAGTTTAGAAAATCTGCCGCTGAAAGTGGTGCGCGAAGGGCTACTCTGCAATCAGGTGAGATCATTGTCATGTGTGCAATTGGGTGAATTATATCTTTTTTGACTAGGTCCTTGGTGTAGTCAAATCGTAGATAGCCTTGGCTGATTAAGTTGTTGTTGAGGTTGGTTCTGTCTAATTGGGCGAAAAAGTCTGCAATTTCAATTTCTGGAGGTCGCTCATGTATTATGCCTGTCCTTATGGGGCATGGGATATACATGTATCGATGACGATTAATCTCGGAGTCTTTTATTTCCCATTCTAATGACAATAGCGAGTAATCAGACAGGATTGCTGAGTATCTCTCTTCCGAGATTATTCTTATATATTCATCAATGCTTAGATTTTGAGTGTCGATCATTCCTATTTCAACGGCGGGCGCGACACTAAATAGTCGCGCCCCTCCTTGAGTGGCAAGGTGCGTGTTAACATGCCTGAAAATACCTTGCTCATAGCCGTTGTATAGAAAGCTGTTTAAGACTTGGGTGGCTGAAATGGGATTCATTGCGGCCCTAATCCTTTTAACACCTCTTGAATGTCGATGGGTATTTGTTCCCAGGGAACATTCTTGACTTCTTCCAGTACGTCTCTGACTTTGGCGAAAGAGTCACTGTCTTCAAGTACGAGGCTCTGAGCGTCAGCGGCGGATGAAAGCTGTGGTATGTCTACTTCATTCGGGTATTCGAAGTTCAACGAATACCCGTTGTCCACTATGTTGTCGTATTCGGCAACAATGCCATCGAAAGCAATAGTTGTTCCGCAAACATAAGCCCAAGCTCGGGACCGTGTTATTGCGGTGAATAGAATATTTCGCTTTTGCTTTAGCTCTTTGCCTTGATTGCAATAGTCTGCATCAATAACAAAGACAACCGGGGCTTCATTCCCTTTTGCTCTGTAAATATGGGTGATGGAGATCATCTCTTCGGAGAACAACGAGTCTCTTGATGAGTTCACTCCAGGTATGCGCCCTGCGAGCCCTTGCTTTTGCAATGCCATCAACATTTTTGCGGAAATTGACTTGCTTCGATACGTGTCTGGAATGACTATCAAAAAATCAGAGCATTGCAGATCTTCTTCGGCAATAAGTCTATTTATTTCGAATGCAACCCAGTTGTACTGCTCGCTCGTGTCGGAAAACTTTTTGAACTGTATTATCTCGTCCTGCTTTAGCAGTCTCGCAAAGAACTCAGGTACACTTTCTGGATCGCGAATTAAATCTACGTCTTCGCCAAACTCCAGAGAGCCATCCTTTACTTTGTATCCTAAGCGTTCCCAGATCTTAGGTTGTGGGAACATCTGCACTACAGGTTCTCTATATATCCCGAAGCCTAAGCCGTGAGCCACGACAAGGGATTCTGGAGGTGTGCGATAGCAGCGAGGAAGTACTATGTCTTCTTGAGGGTAATCCTCTTTGTTCTTAAGAGTGACAAGAGCATCGCCTTTCTTATCTACCCCAAATAAATCTTTAGGGGATGGGAGTTGAGTGTCGCCAAGGTTTTGCAGGTCGTCATATGCCCAAATTATTCGTTTTGGATCCTTTGTAATTTGGTAGACGAGCTTGAAAAAGGGCGACGGAAGATCCTGAGCTTCGTCAATTAAAACCATGTCAAATAGGTCGAGTTCGCGATCGCCTAAAGCATCAAGAGCTTCTTGGCAGGCACCGGTAAAAGCTGTTGCATATGTCCACTTTCTGGAGGCTGAAGAGAAATCGCGGTAGGGAGAGCCTATTTCATGAACTATTCTAGAGTAGATGCCCGGTTTGGATGAGTCTCCCCAGGAGTGCATAATATGAAGCTTAGTCCAATCCGGCTCGTCGTTGACTTGCGAATAAACAAATCTAGTTAGCAAGCTTTCAAACTGCTGATAAAGCGCCCGAGAGTTGAAAGTTATTGCAATGTCCCAGTCAGGTCGCTTGACGTGCAGGTATGCAGCCTTAAGAGCGAGAACAACGGTTTTCCCTGAGCCTGCAAGCCCTCGAATACGCTGTGGGCCGTTGACATATTCGATTGAGCCCCGCTTTTGCCAAAGATCCAAGTTGGCGATTTGCTCCTCAATTCGTTTAATTACTGCGCCGCGAGAGTCTGCTCGAGTGATATTTAAACGTTTCTTTTGGGGCTTGAGGTTAGAAATTCGTTGGATTGCAGCATTCAGATGTTGCTCTTGCTCTGGTGTCAGAGCAGACTCATCTATTGATTCGTAGAAGTCGCCTAGCAGATCAATTGATATCTCATTGAAGTCATCTTCCGTCTTGATGTCATCTGCGAGAGGGTTGATAGTTACTGTTGATATGTCAACTACAAGTGAGCGGCCTTTTCTTAGCTCTTTGAAGGAGTTAAGTCTGTTAAATAAGGCTGCATATAGTTGCTCTTGTCGTCCTGTCGATGCAGTAGAGATCATTGCGGGCGTGTAATCGGCTAATTCTCCTGCAGAATACAGATCGAATATGATAACGCCCTTGCTTGGCGACACCAAAAGTGCATCGAATTCAATTTTTCCGTCATCAATAGATAGGACGGGATAGCCGATGTAGAGAGTTCCGCTACAGTTAGAGTCTTTGACGCCAGAAACAAATTCTCGAACCTGTGTTAGGTCTGTATATTCGCCATATACAACGTCTAAATTATTAGCGGTCTGGTTCATTCTACACCGTACTCAAAAATTCTTTTGGTTAAGACGATTCACTTCACTTGTCACCGGAATGGCGTATCGGTAGTGATGCAAAAATGGCCATTAATACTGCCATTAATCTCAAGTGAGTGTGGGTAGCCAGAGGTATGTGAGGGCCTCTTACGCTCCTAGTCTCTAGATATGTAAGCGCAGAGGGTACGCCAACGAGGCTAAGACGTACACCGATCTGTAGGGTTACCCGTCCTCGGAGATTCCAGCGCGCCTAAAACCTGTTCATGCTTGCCAGTACTCGTTACTGCGCTTTCCCTAGGTAACCAACCCGGGCGCAGTTCTCGCCAATCAGGGGGCTAGTGGTTTCTAGGATTGCTTAGCGAAAACTATGAAATCGGTACTCTGCTCATTTCAGAAGAAAATGCTTGACGACATTTGATGCGCCGTGGCGGGAAATCGAAACCGGCGTTCTGGATCGCACTGCGCACGCGATCCTTGCTTTCCTTGACCGCAGTTTCCGGCAGTCCGACCAGGGTCAGGGCCGGCAGGCCGTTGGCCAGGTGCGCCTCGACGGTGACGGCCGGCGCTTCGACGCCGACCTGGGCACGGCTGTGGACGATGGCGAGGGACATGGATCACTCCTTGATCACATGCCCGCCGAGCTTTATTCGGCGGGTGGGTTCTGCCTGGCTTCCAGCTCTGCCAGCTTGGCTTCCAGGGCTTCCAGGCGCGCACGGGTACGCGCCAGTACGGCCATCTGGCTGTCGAATTCTTCACGGCTGACCAGGTCCAGCTTGCCGAAGGCGCTCTGCAACAGGGCCTTGAGCTGGGCTTCGATCTCACTGCGCGGCAGCGGGTTGTCACCGCTGAACAGGCGCGAGGCGTGGCTGGCGAGGGTGTCGAGAATGGCTTTGGGCGGCAGCATGGCGGGGGTCTTTTCGATGACGAACCGCGGCAGTGTAGCACGCAGGCGACGGTGCTCAGGACGTGCGCGGGCGATGCACGATTTTTGCTCATGGCCAGCACTGATCATGCACCAATGATGTGCAGTGACTGTCCGGTCGCTGCGCGCCATTTTCCTAGGTACGGCCTAACTGCATGAAAAAGTGGCCTTTTGGCATAGCTGGCAAGCTTTCTGCTTAACCCCCTGTGACGCGTGCACCGATGCAGTACCGGTGCGCAGGCTGAGGCGGGGGAGTGCCTCACCGGATGCGGTTGGTGAGCATCGGACGGCGGTTGATCACGGCGGTCGATGCGTTTCAAAAGCCAGACACTGCGCTTAGACTTGAGCCGGGTTCGTTTTCCTGGGGCGAGTCCATCCAAACGGGAGAGAGTTTCATGAAGCTAGTCACTGCCATCATCAAGCCGTTCAAGCTGGACGACGTGCGCGAGTCGCTGTCGGAGATCGGCGTGCAGGGCATCACCGTGACCGAAGTCAAAGGCTTTGGTCGGCAGAAGGGCCACACCGAGCTGTACCGCGGCGCGGAGTACGTGGTCGATTTCCTGCCCAAGGTGAAGATCGACGTGGCCATCGCCGACGATCAGCTGGATCGTGTCATCGAGGCGATTACCAAGGCGGCCAACACCGGCAAGATCGGTGACGGCAAGATCTTCGTCGTCAATCTGGAACAGGCCATCCGCATCCGTACCGGCGAAACCGGCACCGACGCAGTTTAAGCCTCAGAACCCCACACGCCCCAGGAGAAAAACACATGACTCTGCGTAAATTCGCAGGGCTTGGAGCCCTTTTGTCCCTCGTAACCCCCGGCATCGCCATGGCTGACGAGGCTGTACTGAACAGCGGTGACACCGCGTGGATGATCGTCGCCACGGCGTTCGTTCTGTTTATGACCATTCCCGGCCTGGCGCTGTTCTACGGCGGCATGGTGCGTTCGAAGAACGTTCTTTCGGTGATGATGCAGTGCTTCGCCATCACCGGCCTGATCAGCATTCTCTGGGTGGTCTACGGCTACAGCCTGGCGTTCGACACCACCGGCATGGAGAAGGGTGTTACCAACCTCAATTCCTTCATCGGCGGTCTGAACAAAGCCTTCCTCAGCGGCGTCGACACCAACAGCCTGGTGTATGCGATCCCGGAAAGCGTGTTCATCGTCTTCCAGATGACCTTCGCCATCATCACCCCGGCGCTGATCGTCGGTGCCTTCGCCGAGCGCATGAAGTTCTCCGCGATGCTGATCTTCATGGCCGTCTGGTTCACTCTGGTCTATGCCCCGATGTGCCACATGGTCTGGTCCGGCGACGGTGCCTTCCTGTGGGATGAGGGCGTTCTGGACTTCGCCGGTGGCACCGTGGTGCACATCAACGCCGGTATCGCCGGCCTGGTAGCGTGCCTGGTTCTGGGCAAGCGCAAAGGCTTCCCGACCACGCCGATGGCGCCGCACAACCTGGGTTACACCCTGATCGGCGCTGCCATGCTGTGGGTCGGCTGGTTCGGTTTCAACGCCGGTTCTGCCGTCGCCGCCAACGGCACTGCGGGCATGGCCATGCTGGTGACTCAGATCGCCACCGCCGCTGCCGCTCTGGGCTGGATGTTCGCCGAGTGGATTACCCACGGTAAGCCGAGTGCTCTGGGCATCGCTTCCGGTGTGGTTGCCGGTCTGGTCGCCATCACCCCGGCTGCTGGTACCGCCGGCCCGATGGGCGCCCTGGTAATCGGTCTGGCCGCTGGCGTGATCTGCTTCTTCTGCGCTACCAGCCTGAAGCGCAAACTGGGCTACGACGACTCCCTGGACGCCTTCGGCGTACACGGCATCGGCGGTATCGTCGGCGCGGTCCTGACCGGTGTGTTCGCTGCACCTGTGCTGGGCGGCTTCGGCACCGTGGAAGACATCGGCGCTCAGGTCTGGATCCAGATCGTCGGCGTGCTGGTCACCGTGGTTTACACCGGTATCGTCACCTACATCATCCTCAAGGTGCTGGACCTGGTCATGGGCCTGCGTGTCAGCGAAGAGTCCGAGAGCGTTGGTCTCGACCTCTCCGAGCACAACGAGCGCGGCTACAACCTGTAACGCTCGCTGTCTTGCCCAACGCCCGGTTCGCCGGGCGTTGTTCTTTCTGCGCCAACGGCGGCGCACCCGTACAACGGTACAACGGAGTACTAGATGGAAAGCACCGCACTGATTCCCTTGCAGTATGCGCTGGACACCTTCTATCTGCTGGTCTGTGGCGCTCTGGTGATGTGGATGGCCGCTGGCTTCGCCATGCTCGAATCCGGGCTGGTGAGGGCCAAGAACACCGCCGAGATCCTGACCAAGAACATCGTCCTTTATGCCCTGGCCTGCGTGATGTACCTGCTGGTCGGCTACTACCTGATGTATGGCGGCGCCCACGGCGGTGTATTGCCCAACTTCGGCTTCCTGATCGGCAATGAGCATGCGGCGGATGTGGTGGCGGCCGGTGGTGAAGGTGCGCCGGCCTATTCCAAGCGCGCCGACTTCTTCTTCCAGGTGGTATTCGTCGCCACCTGCATGTCGATCGTCTCCGGCGCTGTGGCCGAGCGTATGAAGCTGTGGGCCTTCCTGGCCTTCGCCCTGGTCATGTGCGGCCTGATCTACCCGATCGAGGGCTACTGGACCTGGGGCGGCGGCTTCCTCAAGCAGCTCGGCTTCAAGGACTTCGCTGGCTCCGGCATCGTGCACCTGGCCGGCGCCTCGGCGGCTCTGGCCGGGGTCATCCTGCTCGGCGCGCGCAAGGGCAAGTACGGCAGCCGCGGGCAGATCAACGCCATTCCCGGTGCCAACCTGCCGCTGGCCACCCTCGGTACCTTCATTCTCTGGCTCGGCTGGTTCGGCTTCAATGGCGGCTCGCAGCTGAAGATCAGCGGCATCACCGATGCCAACGCGGTGGCCGCGGTGTTCGTCAACACCAACCTGGCGGCCGCCGGTGGCCTGCTGGCGGCCCTGGTGGTGGCGCGTCTGCTGTTCGGCAAGGCCGACCTGACCATGATCCTCAACGGTGCCCTGGCCGGTCTGGTGTCGATCACCGCCGAGCCGGCCACGCCGAGTGCCGTGCAGTCCGTGCTGGTCGGTGCGGTGGGCGGTGTGCTGGTCGTGTTCAGCATCCTCATGCTGGAGCGGCTGCGCATCGATGATCCGGTCGGCGCCATCTCGGTGCATGGCGCGGCGGGTATCTGGGGCCTGCTGGCCGTGCCGTTGACCAACTCCAGCGCCAACCTCAGCGTGCAGATGCTCGGCGCCGCCTGCATCTTCGCCTGGGTGTTCGTCGCCAGCCTGGTGGTATGGGGGCTGATCAAGCTGCTGATGGGCCTGCGCGTGAGCGAGGAAGACGAGTACGAGGGGGTGGATATCGCCGAGTGTGGCCTGGAGGCCTACCCGGAGTTCACCCGCAAGTGAATACCAGGGCGCTTCGGCGCCCTTTTTGTTGGGCAATGTTTACCTGGAAAATTCCCCCACGGGCCAGGTGAAATGGTCAGCGACAGGCTCTAAAATGCGCCGCCATCGGAGGCTGCGGATGCCTGCCATGTGGCAACAACGGCTGATCAGCCTGCGCGCAAGGGCGCGTGGGTTTCACCTGGTGACCGACGAACTGGTCGCGGCGCTGCCTGAACTGGCCCAGTGCCGGATCGGTCTGCTGCACCTGTGGCTGCAGCACACGTCCGCTTCGCTGACCATCAACGAGAATGCCGATGGTGCGGTACGACGTGACTTCGAGCGCTTCTTCAACCGTCTTGTGCCCCAGGGTGACGGTGGCTACGAGCACGACTACGAGGGTCCGGACGATCTGCCGGCGCACTTCAAGTCGAGCCTGCTCGGTTGTCAGCTGAGCCTGCCGGTCAGCGAGGGGTGCCTGGCGCTCGGCACCTGGCAGGGTATCTATCTCGGCGAGCACCGCGATCATGGCGGTTCACGCCGGGTACTGGCGATCCTGCAGGGTGAATGGCGTTGAAGGCCGAAGAATTTTTTCCGGTGGCATGTTTGCAATGCGTGCCACTGGGCTATAAGTAACCTGCTTTGCGCAAGTCATGAGGTAGAACATGAGCGACGAAGAACTGGAACAGGACGACCTGGAAGGCGCCGACGAGGATGACGGCGAGGAGCTGGAAGCGGCCGATGCCGGTGATGATGGCGAGGACGATGGCAGCGATGCCGTAGAGCCTGGCAGCAAGCCGAGCAAGAAGGCCAAGGCGGCCGAGGAAGTCGAGGAACTGCCCAGTGTAGAAGCCAAGCAGAAGGAGCGCGACGCCCTGGCCCGTGCCATGGAGGAGTTCCTTTCGCGTGGTGGCAAGGTCCAGGAGATCGAGGCCAACGTGGTGGCTGATCCGCCCAAGAAGCCAGACAGCAAGTACGGCAGCCGCCCTATCTGAGGACGGTCGCCGCCATGAAAAAGCCCGCCATCCGGCGGGCTTTTTCATGGGCGGGTCTAGCGCATGGCGCTCCAGCCTGCCAGCAGCGCCGGCAGCTCGGCCAGGCGGCGGATCTGCGCGTCAGGGGCGGCCTCGCCCTGCCAGTCCTTGCCTTGCGGGTTGAACCAGATGGCGCGCAGGCCGGCGGCCTTGGCCCCGGCGATGTCATCGCCGGGATGGTCGCCGATATGCGCCGCCTGCGGCGCTTCCACCCCGGCGCGTTGCAGGGCGTTGTGGAAGGGCTTGGGATCAGGCTTGCCGATGCCCACCTGCTCGGCGCTGATGGCGAAGCGGAAGTAGTCGGCCAGGCCCAGGCGGGCCACCTCGGCGTTGCCGTTGGTGATCACGCCGAGGATGTAACGCTCGGCCAGGTGTTCGAGGATGCGGTGCACGTCGGGGAAGAATTCGACCCGGTGGCGGGCCTCGAGGAACACCTGGAAGCCCTGTTCGGCCAGCACCTGCGCTTCGCTCTGTGGATAGCCGGCCTCCTCCAGTGCGTGGAACAGGATACGCCGGCGCAGCTCGCTGAGACGATGCCTGAGCATGGGCTCGGCGGCCAGCAGGCGCGCGCGAATGGCCCACAGGTGCTCGATGGGTACCGGCCCCAGGCGCGGTGCCTCGGCAGCCAGCCAGTCGCGCAAGGCGGCCTCGGCGCCGTGCATCACCGGGGCCACGTCCCACAGGGTATCGTCGAGGTCGAAGGTGATCAGGCGCAGGCTCATGGGGTCTCGCTCTTGCGTTTGGCTCGCGGGTGGGCGCCGTCGTAGACCTTGGCCAGGTGCTGGAAGTCCAGATGGGTGTAGATCTGCGTGGTGGCGATGTCGGCATGGCCGAGCAGCTCCTGCACGGCACGCAGGTCCTGGCTGGATTCCAGCATGTGGCTGGCGAAGGAGTGCCGCAGCATGTGCGGGTGCAGGTGCTGGCCCAGCTCGCGCACACCGGCCTGGCGCACCCGCAGCTGGATGGCGCGTGGGGTCAGGCGCTTGCCCTGGCGGCCGACGAACACCGCACCATCCTGCGGGTTGCTCAGCGCGCGCAGCGGCAGCCAGGCCTGCATGGCCTCGCGGGCCTGGCGCCCGACCGGCAGCTCGCGCGCCTTGTTGCCCTTGCCGCGTACCCGCACCAGGCCGGCGGGCAGGTCGAGGCCGTCGAGATCCAGGCCGACCAGTTCGGACAGGCGCAGACCGGAGGAATAGAACAGTTCGAGCATGGCCTGGTCGCGGCGGGCGATGAAGTCGTCCTCCACGCCGCCGTCCAGCAGCTGCGCCGTGCGGTCGGCATCCAGGGCGCGTGGCAGGCGGCGCTCGCCCTTGGGCGCGGACAGGCCGTTGGCCGGGTCATGCCGGCACTGGCCCTCGCGATTGAGGTACTGGTAGAAGCCGCGCACGGCCGAGAGCAGGCGCGCCAGCGAACGGCTGGACTGCCCCTGGGCGTGCAGGCGCGCGACCATGGCGCGCAGGGTGCGGGTATCCAGGGCGTCCCAGCTGGCGACGGCCTGCTTCTCGCACAGGGCGAGGATCTTGTGCAGGTCGCGGCGATAGCCGTCCAGGGTGTGGCTGGACACCTGGCGTTCGCTGCGCAGGTGTTCGAGGAAGGCGTCGAGGCTGCTCTGCATGGCGACTCCGGCAGACGACGATGGGCCGCGCGCGGCCCGGGGTTCAGCGCACCGAGCGCAGCGGCGCGGCGAAGCGTGGCAGCACGCGGGCCAGGACTTCGGCGACGTAGCCGAGGAACAGGGTGCCGAGGCTGCTCTTGTAGTGCTGCGGGTCCGGGCTGCCGATGGCCAGCACGCCATGCAGGCCCTGGTGGGTCAGGCTGACCACGGCGGCCGAGCCGACCTGGGTGCATTCGTCCGCGCCGAAGAGGAACTCCAGCTCGGCCGGGCGCAGCACGCCGCAGGTGGTCTTGCCGCCGCCGAGCAGGCCGCCGATGGCCTGGTGGGCCTCGGCCGAGCTGACCGAACGACCGACGCCGAGCGGCGTTTCGCTGAACAGGATGAGGCTGACGAAGGGCACCTGGAACTCGTGACGCAGGCTGTCTTCCACCGCGCCGATGACTTCTTCCAGGCTGCCGGCGTCGAGCAGGTCGAGCACCAGGCGGCGGGTCTTGTCGAACAGGCGGTCGTTGTCGCGGGCCACGTCCATCAGCTGCGACAGGCGATGGCGCATCTCGATGTTGCGCTCGCGCAGCAGTTTGACCTGACGCTCCACCAGCGACACGGCCTCGCCGGGCTGATGCGGAATGCGCAGCTCGGGGATCAGTTCCTCATGGTCGACGAAGAATTCCGGGTGCTGCCGCAGGTAGTCGGCAACGGCTTCGGCATCCAGTGGCATCTGATCCTGCGTACTCATAGGCGAACCTGTCCTTCGTACACGCGAACGGCGGGTCCGGTCATCATAACCGGCTGGCCCGGGCCTGCCCACTCGATGGACAGCTTGCCGCCCGGCAACTCCAACTGCAGCGGCGAGTCCATCCAGCCCTGGCGGATGGCGGCCACGGCGGCGGCGCAGGCGCCGGTGCCGCAGGCCTGGGTTTCGCCGGCGCCGCGTTCCCACACGCGCAGGCGCGCCTGCTTGCGGTCGATGATCTGCAGGAAGCCGACGTTGACCCGCTTGGGAAAGCGCGGGTGGTGTTCCAGCTTCGGCCCGAGGCTGTGCACCGGCGCCGTGTCGACGCTGTCGACACGCAGCACGGCGTGCGGGTTGCCCATGGACACGGCGGCCAGCACATGCTGCTCGCCGTCCACTTCCACTGTATAGCTGAGCGCCTCGGCGTCGGCCTGGAAGGGGATCTGCTCGGGGATCAGGCGCGGCGCGCCCATGTCCACGGTGACCTGGCCGTCCGGACGCAGGTTGAGCTCGATGATGCCGCCCTTGGTCTCGACGCGGATCTGCTTCTTCACGGTCAGGCGCTTGTCCACCACGAAGCGGGCGAAGCAGCGCGCGCCGTTGCCGCACTGCTCTACTTCCGAGCCGTCGGAGTTGAAGATGCGGTAGCGGAAGTCCACGTCCGGGTTGGTTGGCGCCTCCACCAGCAACAGCTGGTCGAAGCCGACGCCGGTGTGGCGGTCGCCCCAGGCCTTGGCGTGCTTGGGCTGGATATGCGCGTGCTGGCTGATCAGGTCGAGGACCATGAAGTCGTTGCCGAGGCCGTGCATCTTGGTGAAGCGCAATAGCATGATCGCGCCCTCACTGCGGCAGCAGGCTTTCGCCGGCGTAGAGTTCGGCGAGGGTCTCGCGGCGGCGCACCTCGAAGGCCTGCTCACCGTCCACCAGCACCTCGGCGGCGCGGCCGCGGGTGTTGTAGTTGGAACTCATGACGAAGCCGTAGGCGCCGGCCGAGCGCACGGCCAGCAGGTCGCCTTCGGCCAGCACCAGCTCGCGGCCCTTGGCCAGGAAGTCGCCGGTCTCGCAGATCGGCCCGACCAGGTCGTACTGGCGCGACTCGCCGTCACGCGGCTGCACCGGGGTGACGTCCATCCAGGCCTGGTACAGGGCCGGGCGAATCAGGTCGTTCATCGCCGCGTCGACGATGGCGAAGTCCTTGTGCGCGGTGTGCTTGAGATACTCCACGCGGGTCAGCAGCACGCCGGCGTTGGCCACGATGGAGCGGCCCGGCTCGAATACCAGGGCCAGCTCGCGGCCCTTGAGGCGCTCGCGCACGGCGGCGATGTAGTCGCCGGCCAGCGGCGGCTGCTCGTCGCGGTACTGCACGCCGAGGCCACCACCGAGGTCCAGATGTTGGATCTGGATGCCTTGCGTGGCCAGCTGGTCGATCAGCGCCAGCAGGCGCTCCAGGGCGTCGAGGAAGGGTGGCAGGCTGGTCAGCTGCGAACCGATGTGGCAGTCCACGCCGACGATGCGCAGATTCGCCAGTTCGGCGGCGCGGGCGTATACGGCCGGGGCCTGCTCGATGTCGATGCCGAACTTGTTCTCTTTCAGGCCGGTGGAGATGTAGGGGTGGGTGCCGGCATCCACGTCCGGGTTGACCCGCAGCGAGATGCTGGCGGTCTTGCCCAGTTCGGCGGCCACCAGCTGCAGGCGCTCCAGCTCATCCACCGATTCGACGTTGAAGCAGTGCACGCCCACTTCGAGGGCGCGGCGCATGTCGTCGCGGGTCTTGCCGACGCCGGAGAAGACGATCTTGCCCGGCTCACCGCCGGCGGCCAGCACGCGCTCCAGCTCGCCTCGGGAGACGATGTCGAAGCCGGCGCCGAGACGCGCCAGGACGTTCAGCACGCCCAGGTTGGAGTTGGCCTTGACCGCGAAGCACACCAGGTGCGGCATGCCGGCCAGGGCATCGGCATAGGCGCGGTACTGCGCCTCGATGTGGGCGCGGGAATAAACGTAGGTGGGCGTGCCGAAGCGTTCGGCAATGGCGGACAAGGCCACGCCCTCCGCGAACAGTTGCCCGTCGCGGCTGGTAAAGGCTTGCATGTAACCCCCTTAGAGGAAGACGTCTTTGTCGCGTTCTTTGACGGTCTTGTCGTCGTCGGGCAGGTACAGCGGGCCTTTCTGGCCACAGCCAGCGAGGGCGGCGGTGAATACGGCGAGCGCGATGAAGGGCAGCAGCAGGCGCTTCATGGTGGTGTCCTTTGCAAAATCGTGAATGGCCCGGAGTATACCCACCCCCCGGCCCCTTGCCTATGCACGCCTGGCGGGGGCTGCGCCCCTTGTCGTGGCGCGTTCGGCTTGCCCGCGCCGGCGGGTTTGCGGCTAGCATGGCGGCTAAAAATCACGGAGTCGCGATGGAAGTCCCCGTTCCCGCCGCCAGCTCGGTCTCGGTCGCCTACCTGCAGGGCCTGCTCGATTACCTGGAACGCCAGGGTTTCGCCAGCGCCGGGCTGCTGGCCAAGGTGCAGCTGAACCCGTCGATCCTGGCCCAGCGCGACCAGCGCATCGCTGTCAGCACCTACCTGGAGCTGCTCGGCGAGGGCGTGCGCCTGACCGGCGACGACAACCTCGGCCTGCACCTAGGCGAGGCCATGCGCCCCGGCTATTACGGGGTGCTCGGCTACCTGATCATGAGCTGCGCGACCCTGGCTGATGCCCTGCACCGCCAGGCCCGCTACGCCGCGCTGGTGGGCAACCTGGGCCGCGTCGACCTTGACGAGGAGCCGCCGCGCGCGGGGCTGGAGCCGCAGGTGGCGCACAGTTGGGAGCCGCTGGTGCACCAGCAGCAGCGCCAGCACAGCGAGGAGACGCTGGCCGGCTGGCTGACTTTCGGGCGCTGGATCACCGGTCTGCAGATCTCGCCTACCGAAGTGCGCTTCCAGCACCCGGCGCCGGCCGATACCACCGAGCACCGACGCATTTTCGGCTGCCCGGTGCTGTTCGGTCAGGCCGACAACGCCCTGGTATTTCCCAAGCGCCTGTTGAACACCCCGCTGGGCCAGGCCGACGCCCAATTGCGCCAGCTGCTCGACGCTCACGCCGACCGCCTGCTCGGCCAGCTCAACCAGGGCCACAGCGTGCTCGACCGCGCGCGTCGCGAACTGGCGCGCCAGCTGCCGGAGCAGGGCGCCGACCTCGAGCTGCTGGCGCACAGCTTGCAGCTGAGTGCGCGCACGCTGCAGCGCCGCCTGCGCGAGGCCGGGCTGTCGTTCAGCGAACTGCTCGACGAGACCCGCCAGCAACTGGTACTGCACTACCTGCGCGACCCGGCGCTGGAGCTGGCGGAGATCGCCTTCCTGGTCGGCTTCAGCGAGGCCGGCTCGCTGGCGCGCGCGTTCCGCCGCTGGACCGGGCAGAGCCCCGGCGCCTACCGACAAAGTCTGCTAGATTCCGCCTCCCAATCCTGAGGACGTTGTAATGAGTTTGAGCGAAGCCCGTTTCCATGACCTGGTCGATGCCGCCCAGCAGGCCGTGGAAGACATTTTCGATGACAGCGACCTGGACCTCGATCTGGAAAACTCCGCCGGCGTGCTCACTGTGCGCTTCGAGAATGGCAGCCAGGTGATCCTCAGCCGCCAGGAGGCGCTGCGCCAGCTGTGGGTGGCGGCGCGCTCCGGCGGCTTCCACTTCGACTACGACGAGGCGCAGGGCCTGTGGATCTGCGACACCAGCGAAGAGCCGCTGGGCGAGCTGCTGACCCGGGTAACCCGCGAGCAGGCCGGTGAAGAGCTCGAGTTCGACGAACTCTGAGGTCGTCGACTCGCCCTGCCGTCGGCAGTGCTGCCTGGACGACCATGATGTGTGTCTGGGCTGTGGTCGCAGCCTGAGCGAGATACTCGAATGGGGGCGGGCCGGCAGCGAGCGACGTCGGGCGATCTGTCAGGCCGCACAACAGCGTCTGCGGCCGCCGCCCTTTTCCCGATGACCACCCGGTCTTGCTTATTGCCGGGCTTGTGGTAGCTTCACCGAAAGCTGACTCAATGATCAAAACCCCGCCTTCGGGCGGGGTTTTGCTTTATCTGGCCCAAGGAGAGAACCCGCCGCCATGAGCAACACCCCCGCCATTACCATCACTCGTCTCGACCTACAGCGCCTGGAGCGCCTGCTCGACAGCCTGGAGGACTTCGGCCCGACCGCCGAGGCGCTGGAAAGGGAGCTGGCGCGTGCCCAGGTGGTGGGCCACGACGAAGTGCCGGCCGGGGTGGTGACCATGAACTCGCGGGTGCATTGCCGCGAAGAAGGCAGCGGCAAGGACTGGCACCTGACCCTGGTATTTCCCGAGGCGGCTGGCGGCGAAGGCAAGGTATCGATTCTCGCCCCGGTCGGCTCGGCCCTGCTCGGCCTCTCCGTCGGCCAGCAGATCGACTGGCCGGGTCCGGCCGGCAAGCCGCTCAAGCTCACCCTGCTGGCCGTGGAATACCAGCCGGAAGCGGCTGGCGAGTACCTGCGCTAGGCCAGCAGGAAGCGCCGCGACAGACGAAACGCTTCGCGGCACGGTGGAGTGTCACTGCGCTGCCGGCGCTGCTCGTCCAGTTCCAGATAGCGCGCAATGTTCTGATTGCATTCGATGGTGCGGGCGATGCCGCCCCCGGCGACCTGCCCCTTGCCGGCCAGCGCCGGGCCGTTGATCAGCGTCAGCAGCAGGAACAGCAGCAGTGCGTGTGGTGTGGAGAGCTGCATGGCTAGCCTCCCACCCGTATGGCGCCGAGCAGGGCCAGCAGTGCTGGCTGTAGCGCGGGGCTGGGGTGCTCCGGCCCGGATGCGTCGGTAGCGGCCAGGCTTAGGGCCAGCAGCACGCTGGCGATGACGGACAGCAGGCCGAAGCCGGCAAGGGTGCCATTGTCTGCGTGTTCGTGAATGAATCTGGCCATGCTGCGGTTTCCTGGGAGGTTGCTGGAGGTGGCAGCTTCTCTCAGGTTTATTCGATTGAATAATGGTCCTTGCTCGTATCAAATATCAGTAAGATCGATGTTTTGTGCCGTGCCAGGATTTCCGCAGCCACGCGCCTGTCACTCGGCTAGAGTCTGATAGTCCCGTCGCCGGCAAGGAGGCCGCCATGTCCAGTCTGCCCCTGTACTTCCCGCAGAGCTTCTCCCTCGACCGCGCACTGCGCTGTGCTCAGTTGGTCGAGCAGGCCTATGTCCAGTATCAGCAATGGCTGGCGCAGGGCCGGCCGCGGCGCCCGCAGGACTTCCACTGGAGCGCGCCGCAGATTGACGGCTGGCGTTTCTCCGCGCCGATCTGGAGCATCCTCAGCGACCTGCGCTTCATCAACGAGTCCGAGCCCTTCGGTTTCGCCGCCGCCAACGATCAGGGCGAAACCTATCTGGTGCTGCGCGGCACCGAGTCGGCTCAGGACTGGCTCGACGATCTGGACCTGCAGCAGGCCAGGTGGCCCTGGCAGGACGGCGCTGCGGGGAGCTTGCACGCAGGCTTTCTCAAGCTCTACACCTCGCTGCGCGACCTGGCCCTGGCCGCCCTGGACAGTCTGCAGCCCAGCGGGCCGCTGTGGGTCTGCGGGCACAGCCTGGGCAGTGCGCTGTCCAGCCTGGCCGTGCTCGACCTGCATGAGCGCTGGCCGGACCAGGCACTGCAGCACTACAACTTCGCCAGTGCGCGTCTGGCGGCGCCGGACTTCGCTGCAGCCTATAACGGCCTGGGGGTGCCAACCTTCCGCCTGGTCAATGACAGTGATCTGGTGCCGCAGATTCCGGCTGCGGTCAGTGGCGAGCTGCTGTACCAGCACCTCGGTCAGGCCGTGACCTTCACTGCCAGCTACGCCGGCGTGGCCGCCAACCACAGTATGACCGACTGCTACCTGTACGCCCTGCAGCACCCGCAGGCGCCGATGCGTGGCTGACTAGTCGCCGCCCCCGCCGCCACAACCGCCGCCGCAGCCACCTCCGCCATCACCGCCGCCGCTGTCGCCGCCTCCGTCACCGGCGGCACCGCCACAGCTACCGGCGGAGCTGCAGCCGAAGTGACTGACGCAGAAGCCGCTGTCGCTGCCGATGCTGCCGGGCTTGGCATCGCACTGGCGGCTGTAGCGGAAGCCGTCGTCGATGGCCAGGTCGGCGTCCAGGGTAAACAGCCAGGGCAGGCGCTCGGTGCGCTGCGGCGACAGGCCGAGGCGCTGGCAGGCCAGCTGCCAGGCGCGCTGGATACCCTCGCTGGGAGTCTGCGGACTGGGCATGGCGTCGTTCGGCGTGTGGTGCAGGAAGTGGCCGAGGGCGGATGTGCAGAATGCCTGATACTGACGGGTGTAGAGGATGAACTCGTGCCAGGCCACATCGACCGCGCGTGACGGCATGGCAACCATCGCGCCCCTGGCCAGGCGGCACAGCTGGAAGTATTCACGCAGCCCCAGCAGCACCCACTGGATCTGTTCGCCCGTCAGGTGTGGGTAACGCTCCAGCAGCTTCTCGCGCAGCCGTTCGGGGAACCAGTAGCCGTCGATGAAACGGGCGCGCTTGCGCTGCAGTGCCGCCCGCCGCTGGTAGACAACGCCGCCCAGCAGCGCCGTGCTCAGTAGGGTGGTGAAGATCATTGGGCAGTCCTTTGCCGTTCAGGCGTTTTGCAGGGCGCTGTTGAGCGCGCCTTCCAGCTGGGCCTTATAGCGCAGATAGTGGATGGTCTGCGCCTGGCCGTCGCCGAGAATGCGCGATAGATCAAGGTCAGTGATGTAGCAGGGATAGCGCTCGGCGCCACGACGCTGGTTGAGGATGTGCCGTGCCACCGCGGCGAACAGCTCGGCGCCGTATTCCAGTTCGGAGAATTCGCGGTGGTTGCAGTACAGGGTGACATGCACCCGGCCACTGTCGGCCGGCTCGATGATGGCCTGTACGTCGTAGAAGGAGTGGGCGGCCTGTGCTTGTGGTGGTGCGCGGCGCTCCAGGTGCCTGGCGCGCTGCGGTGGTGCCGGCAGCACTTCGTAGTAGAGGATGTCCAGGGCGGCCGGCGGCAACGGGCTGTCCAGTGGCAGCAGGGCGTTGCGGCGGTACAGCACCGATTGCAGGAAGCGCTGTAGCGGCGTCAGCAGGCTCTGCTCGTCGCGATACGGCAGGCGCTGGCGCCACAGTGCGTTGTGCTCGTCGAGCACCGTCAGCTCGGCCTGGGCGCCATCGATGCGGTAGAACACCTGGATACAGTCGGGGCGTCCCAGCGGCAGAATCAGAGCCAGGTCCTCGCCTTCCAGGGCGTAGCGGTCCAGGTACAGCGGGCTGTAGGACGGCTGTTCCTCGCCCAGATGCTCGAGCAGGCTTGGCAGGTCGTGCAGGGCGGCGTGGCTGACCTGGCCGGGCAACAGCTCCAGTACGTGGTAGTGCTGCTGGACCTGCAGCAGGTAGCGGCTGTTCGCGGCGCCAGCGAGGCTGGTCAGGGTGTCGCGGAACAGTTCCTCGACCCGTTGGGCGATGGCCTGGGCGCGGTTGCGGCAGAAGCAGCGCACTTCCAGGCGTGGCCGGCGGCCGTCGGCCGGCAGCGCGTTGAGGTAGTCGCGCAGGCAGTCGAGCAGGGCGTTGGGGCCTTCGTAGCGGCTGACCATCAGCTCGTTCCAGCTGTTCAGGCTGACCTGGTCGAGGGTCAGCACCAGGTTCTCGCGCACGCCGGAATAGCCGAGTGAGTCGGTGCGGCCGGTGGTCAGGTGGACATTGAGCTGGCTGTGGGCCTTGAGCGGGTCGACGCCGACGTTGACCAGCAGCAGCGTGTCGGCCGGTTCAGCTGCGTGCAGAAGGGCCTCCTCGCTGACCGGCGGCAGGGGCAGCGGCGCCACCTGCTGCAGGCTGCCGAGCAGGCTGGACAGCTCGAACTCGCTGAGGTCGCTGCTGCCGGGGTGCAGCGACAGGCGGGTGCTGGCGTCGATCACGCCGTTGCGGTGGCACCAGGCGAGCAGTTCGATCAGCTGACGCGTGCGCTTGAGCGGGGCGAAATCCGGCCATTCCTGGCCATTCAGGCTGCCCTGGTAGAGCGCCCACTGGGTTTCGCCTTCCGCTTCCTGGCTGGAGCTCTGCACCAGGGTCAGGGTGTCCTCGGCCAGGTCCGGGGCGATGCCGGGGTTGATGAACTCGATCTTGCCGGCCTTGCGTTCGAAGGCGGCGTACAGGCGTCGACCGAGGACGCCGAGGTCGCGACTGTTGAGCGGGATGGCGGTCTGTTCGCTGCGGGCGAACTGCGACAGGAAGCGGTAGCTGTAAGTCAGTTCGTTGACCAGCGCGCGACGCTCGGCGCTGACCTGGCGCACCTTCCACTGGCTGCGGCTGTCGAGCATGGCCAGTTCGCGCTGGCTCCAGCGCCACTCGCCGGTCAGGCGCTCGAACAGCAGGCGCTGCCAGCTCTTGGCCCGCTGGCGTGGCGGCACGCTGAGGCGCTTGCCGATCTTCAGGTACAGGCAGCGGCGGATCAGCTCCAGGCGCTCCAGCTCGCCACGCGCGGTGAGGTACTCCTCCAGGCGGCGGTACACCACGATGTAGGGGTCGAGTTCGTCCAGCTCCAGGCGGCCCTCGTACACGGCCTGTTTGAAACGCAGGCTCAGGCACTCCACATGCGGATGCTCGCTGGCGTAGACCTCGGTGAGCAGCAGCTTGAGTACCGACTTGTAGGGTGACTCGATGCCCTTGAACAGTTGCCACATGCCGGCACCGATGAACTCGCCCGGCGGAATGCGCGCCAGGTGGCCAAGGTCCAGCACCTCCTCGGCGCGGACGAAGCGCTTGCTCAGCAGGGCATGGGTGTAGGCGCGGTAGTTGGCCTCCTCGTACACCGGTACCAGCCACCACAGGGGCGTGCGTCCGCCGAGCCAAATGGCGGTGCGGTAGAACTCGTCGAGCAGCAGATAGTGCTGTGTCGTGCCGCAGTCGTCGGAGGTCAGCTGCGCCTCGCGATCGCCCAGGGTGTAGCGCGCCGGGTCGATAAGGAAGCAGTGCGCTTCGGCACCCTGGGTGGCGGCCCAGGCCTCCAGCAGATCGCATTTCTTGCGCAGTTCGGCCAGGGCGCGGGCGTCGAGTGTCGGGTCATGGCATACCCACAGGTCCATGTCGCTCTGTTCGGCCTGGGCCACCGTACCCAGGCTGCCCATCAGGAACAGGCCCTGGATCGGCGTTGGCGGCTTGCTGCCGGGCGTGCCCCGGCGTGCCTTGTAGGCGAACGAGCGGGTCAGGCGCTGGGCTTCGGCCAGGGTATTGTCATCCGGTTCGTAGCCGGACAGCCCGGCCGGTGTGCTGGCCGAGACATAGCCCGGCAGCAGCGGATGGTTGACGTGGAACAGCAGGGGCAACAGCTTGAGCACCAGTTGCTGGCGCGTCGACAGCGCCTGCATGGCGCGCCCCAGGCGCCCATCGTTGACCTTGAGAAAGCGCGCGCGCAGCTGCCCCAGGACCTTGCGATCGATGCCTTCATTGATATCCGGGCGGATTTCCAGGGTGCGCGTCATGTACAGCTCGGAGCGGTGGTGGCAGCAAGACTACCAGTGCCGTGGGGCATCTGGCAGCCATCTCTGCCCAATGTATCGGCGGCACCTGGCCGCCGCTGCAAGGGAAAATCCGGGGCCGCTCCGCCCCTCTGGATCAGGCCCGTACCGGCTCGGTGCGCAGAATGGTCAGCAGCGCCTGGGCATGCTCGGCGGCATCCAGCCCCAGGCTGGTCAGGTAGCCACCGTCGGCCTGGGTCACCAGACCCTTCTCGTACAGGCGGGTGATGGCCATCTGGGCACGGTTGGAGGCGTTGTTGTGCACCTTGAGCCCTTCCTGGTGGTTGTCCAGGTTGTACAGGGCGAGAATTTCCAGCTCGGCGATCAGCTCGGGGGTGTAGGCCATGGTCGTTGCGCTCTTGTTGTTGTGAGGATTTGCCTGAGTGTAGAAGCGTCGCTTCAGGGCGTCGCATCATGGATCTGCCAGTGCTCGATGATCCGCTCGTAGCGCCCGTCACGATGCAGTGCGCGCATGCCGCTGTCGAAGCGGTTCAGCAGCAGCTCGGCCTGTGGATGGTGCCGTGAGAATGAGACAAACAGCTGCGGACGATGCAGGGTGGCGACTGGCACGAACTGCCCGGCCAGTTCCGGGTTCTCGGCAAACAGGGCGGTGGCGATACTGCGGTAAGCGGCGGTGTAGGCCACCCGCTCGTGCGCCAGCATGCGAAATCCATTGAGGTCGCGGCGCACCGCCACGCGCTCCACGCTGGTCAGGCTATCGAAGGGTGTGCCGTACTCGTAGCCGATGGTCACCGCCACCTTGCGCCCGGCCAGCTGCTGGAGGTTGGTGACCGGGCGGGCATTGTCGCGGCGGGCCCAGAGCAGGATGTCATCGCTGAACAGCGGCTCCTGCGGCAGGCGGAATTCGCTGGCGATGTCGGCATCCGGCGAGGTGTTGAAACAGGCCGCCAGGTGGCCCGTTCGGGTCAGCTCCATGCAGCGCGAGTAGGGGTAGGGCACCAGTTCGACGCGGGTATTGCTGGCGGCGAAGGCGGCGCGCACCAGATCGGCGGACATCCCCTGCACCTTGCCATCGCGCAGCGCGGTAAAAGGGTACCAGTCGTCCTCGGCACCGATGCGATAGACCTCGTCGGCCGTGGCCGCCGGAGCGCACAGCAGGGGCAGGAGAATGGCTAGGCAGAGCCGGAAACAGCGCGCGGCCATGAAGTGACCTTTCCGCAACGAGGCCATTGCACCTTAGCAACCTCCGGCTGCGGCGGAAATAGACCTTGGTCAAGGCCGGCTCATTCTTCTGCGGGGAGCTCCGGTAGGGCGCGCAGGGCCTGCTCATACCAGGCGCCGTCGAAGGGGCGGTCCTCGCGCAACATGGCATCGATCTCGTGGGCCAGGACCAGGGCCATCAGTTCGAGGATTTCCTCGCGTTCGTAGCCGACCAGGGTCAGCTTGTTGTACACGGCCTTGGCTGCCGGCGGGTTGTCCGCTTCCAGCTGGTTCTCGATGGCCTGGATCAGGGTTTCTTCGGCGAAGGCTTCATCGTCGTCGTGGTCATGTTCGCTCATGGCTTTTCCTCGGAGGCGGCGCTGTAGTCTGCCACAGCCATCATTCAGCCGGCTGATGGAGCTTTCCGCACGCAGTCGGCCGGCTATAAGTGGGTTTTCCCAAATCGGTAAGCCGCCATGCTCAGACTCCACGGATTCGCCGTCAGTAACTACTACAACATGGTCCACCTGGCCCTGCTGGAAAAGGGCCTGGCGTTCGACACCTTCAGCGTCTACGGCAGCCAGGACGAGGCCTTCCTGGCCATCAGCCTGCGCGGCAAGGTGCCGGTGCTGCAGACCGAACAGGGCTACATCAGCGAGACCGGGGCCATCCTCGACTACCTGGAAGACCTCGGTCAGGGCCGCCCGCTGTTGCCGGCCGAGCCGTTCGCGCGGGCCCAGGTGCGCGCGCTGATGCGCGAGATCGAGCTGTATATCGAGCTGCCGGCGCGCAGCTGCTACGCCGAGGCGTTCTTCCGCACCCCAGTCGAGGCGGCAATCAAGGACAAGGCGCGCAGCGAACTGCAGGCCGGTATCGCCGCGCTCAAGCGCCACGGACGCTTCGCGCCCTATGTTGCTGGTGAGCAATTCAGCTTGGCCGACCTGTACTTCCTTTACAGCACCGACCTGGCCGAGGCGGTGGCGCACAAGGTCCTCGGATTCGAACTGCTGCAGGACTTCCCCGCCGCTCGCGAGCTGCTGCAGCGCCTGCAGCAGAACCCGCATGTACAGCTGATCGCGGCACAGAAGGAGGCCGGCATGGTCGCCTTCATGGCGCATCTGCGCAGCAAGGTCTGAGGCTCAGGGGCAAGGCTTGCCGGTGCCCTTGAGGTCGAGCTTGAAGAACTGCAGGCGGAAGCCCGAGGTCTTGGCGCGGCTGCACAGCTTGGCGTTGTAGGCGCGGTAGTCGGCGATGAAGATCGGCTTGCCCTGGCGGCGCATGGGCACGTAGCCGCCGCATTCCTCGTACTGGTAGCAGCTCTCGTTGACCGCGAAGTCGAAGTACGCCGCCAGCTGCGGCAGCAGTTCGACGGCGTTCTTCAGGCCGACGCTGAGGTTGCGCTTGTGTGCTTCGCTGGCCAGCCAGCGGTTGAAGTCGATCTGCTGGGCCCGGGTCAGCTTGAGGCCGTTGTCGTTGCTGTAACCGTCCACGTTGTCCGGGTCGACGCCGTCGCAGCCCTTGCTGCGGGCCAGGTCCAGGCGTTTGGCCAGCAGTGTGCGCACATCGCTGCGGCGATAGTCCAGCCAGCGCTCGCCGGGCCACTCCGGCAGCGGCTTGCCGATGGCGGCCTTGGGATAGAGCTTGGCGTCGCTACGCCAGTCTTCCCAGGTGCCGGCGCTGAAGTAGCAGATGACGATACGGCCCTGTCCCTTGAGGTTGGTGATGGTCTGCTTGGGCGTGTCATACAGGTCGATGTCGTAGACCTGCCGGTTGGGCGTCTGCAGGGGGCCGTTGAGTTGCAGGTGCCAGCTGGCATTGGCCGGGATGGCCAGGGGAGAGGCCTTGGCGAGCGTGGCCAGGAAAAGGGGCAGCAGTGCCAGGAGTGAGCGCATGGAGGCGGCCTTGGTGGGGCGGGACGTTTGGGCAAGATAGATGAGCCGCTGGGACGCCCCAAGCGCAGGGCGCCGGACGGTACTCAGCTGGCGGCGAAGTCGAGCAGCGCCTGGCCGGTCAGGCGGTAGGGGATGCAGTCGTCTAGCGGGCGAGCACCGAACGACTGGTAGAAGTTCATGGCTGGCTGGTTCCAGTCCAGCACCAGCCACTCGAAGCGGCCGCAGTCTCGACTCACGGCAATCCGCGCGAGGTGTTGCAGTAGCGCCTTGCCGGCACCGCAGCCACGGTGCTCCGGGCTGACGTAGAGGTCGTCCAGGAAGAGACCTTGCTTGCCCAGCCAGGTGGAAAAGTTGAAGAAGTACACGGCGTAGCCGATCGGCGTGCCATCCCTCTCGCAAATCAGCGCGTGAGCGTTCGAGCCCGGGCCGAAGAGGTTGTCGCGCAGGCCAGCAGCGTCGGTTTTCACCTCATGCTCGGCATTGTCGAAGATGGCCAGATCAAGGATGAAGCGCAGGATGAGTTCGGCGTCTTCGGCCGTGGCGGTGCGGATATGCAGGCTCATGGAGCGTTCCTTGCTATGAGTGATCTGCCAGCTTGCCTTCACTCCACCCCTCTCCCGCTGGGAGAGGGGTGGTTCGGTGAGGCGGCGGGCTGCTCTGGCTGACTCCCTCTCCCCTTGGGAGAGGGCGGGGGTGAGGGAGCTTTTAGCGGCTGGCCAGCAGTTCCCTGCCACGCGCCACGGCGGCGCGTACCTGGTTCGGCGCGGTGCCGCCGATATGGTCGCGGGCGTTGACCGAGCCTTCCAGGGTCAGCACGGCGAACACGTCGTCGCCGATCTGCTCGCTGAACTGGCGCAGCTCGTCCAGGCTCATTTCGGCCAGGTCCTTGCCGGTTTGCACGCCGCACTTCACCGCATGGCCGACAATCTCGTGGCAGTCGCGGAACGGCAGGCCCTTGCGCACCAGGTAGTCAGCGAGGTCCGTGGCGGTGGAGAAGCCACGGCGTGCGGCTTCGCGCATGATGTCCTTCTTCGGCTTGATCGCCGGGATCATGTCGGCGAAGGCGCGCAGGCTGTCGCGCAGGGTGTCGGCGGCGTCGAACAGCGGCTCCTTGTCCTCCTGGTTGTCCTTGTTGTAGGCCAGCGGCTGGCCCTTCATCAGGGTCAGCAGGCCGGTCAGGGCACCGAACACTCGGCCGGATTTGCCGCGCACCAGCTCCGGTACGTCCGGGTTTTTCTTCTGCGGCATGATCGAGGAGCCGGTGCAGAAGCGGTCCGGCAGGTCGATGAACTGGAACTGCGCGGAAGTCCACAGCACCAGCTCTTCGGAGAATCGCGACAGGTGCATCATCGCCAGCGAGGCGGCGGCGCAGAATTCGATGGCGAAGTCGCGATCCGACACGCCGTCCAGCGAGTTGCCGCCAACGGCGTCGAAACCCAGCAGTTCGGCGGTGATCTCGCGGGCAATCGGGTAGGTAGTGCCGGCCAGCGCGGCCGAGCCCAGCGGCATGCGGTTGACCCGCTTGCGGCAGTCGACCAGGCGCTCGTAGTCGCGGGACAGCATCTCGAACCAGGCCAGCAGATGGTGGCCGAAAGTCACCGGCTGGGCGGTCTGCAGGTGGGTGAAGCCGGGCATGATGGTGTCCGCTTCAGCTTCGGCCAGGCCCAGCAGGCCCTGCTGCAGGCGGGTGATTTCGCCGAGGATGAGGTCGATCTCGTCGCGCAGCCACAGGCGGATGTCGGTGGCCACCTGGTCGTTGCGCGAGCGGCCGGTGTGCAGCTTCTTGCCGGTGACGCCGATACGGTCGGTCAGGCGTGCTTCGATATTCATGTGCACATCTTCCAGGTCGACGCGCCAGTCGAACTGGCCGGCCTCGATCTCGGCCTGGATCTGCTTGAGGCCCGCCTCGATGGCATCGCGCTCGTCCGCGGTGAGCACGCCGACCTTGGCCAGCATGGTCGCGTGGGCGATCGAGCCCATGATGTCATGGCGGTACAGACGCTTGTCGAAGTCGACCGAGGCGGTGAAGCGGGCGACGAAGGCGTCGACGGGCTCGCTGAAGCGGCCGCCCCAGGACTGGTTGGTTTTTTCGCTGCTCATAGCTGGACTCGTGGCAGGGCAGACGCGGCGGGCGCCTGCGAAACGGACAAAGTGTGCCGATAATAACAGCCTTGCCGGGAAAACCGAGGCCGCGCCGATCTGTTGCCGCCGTCACAGTTTGCGTGGTTCGGCGGCATTTGGGTCGCCGTTTTGGCCCGGCCGGGCCGCTCTGGCTTGCCGCCTGGTGGCGCACACAAGGAAACTGCAGGGATGAAAATCCAATGGTTCAACAAGGGGCGCACCCTGGCCCCGGACGACGATTTCTTCCTGCCGGAGCTGTGCGAGCCTGAGGCGCTGCTTGGCCTGGTGCTGCTGGCCGAGCTGCTGGTGCTGGTGCTGGTGCTGGCCGAGCCCATGCTGCCCGCGTTCAACTGGGAGCGCCTGGCGCTGACCTCGCTGTTCGTGCAGTGGATCGTGCTGCTCTCGGCGGCGCTGCTGTGCCGCCTGCGGCCGCTGCTGGCGCGCCTGCGGGCGGCCCTGGCCGGGGCGCTGTGCTGTGCCCTGGTGGTGGCGCTGACGCTGGCCTGCACCACGGTGGCCGACTACTTCAACCTGGGCGGCGTGCTGCCGCGCGAGGGCGAGGTCAACCTGTACCTGCGTCACGCGCTGATCAGCCTGATCATGTCCGGTCTGATGCTGCGCTACTTCTACCTGCAGAGTCAGTGGCGCAAGCAACAGCAGGCTGAGCTGAAGGCGCGCATCGAATCTCTGCAGGCGCGTATCCGTCCGCATTTCCTGTTCAACAGCCTGAACAGCATCGCCAGCCTGGTGGTGGTCGACCCGGTCAAGGCCGAGCAGGCGGTGCTCGACCTGTCCGACCTGTTCCGCGCCAGCCTGGCCAAGCCCGGCACCCTGGTGTCCTGGGGCGAGGAGCTGGAGTTGGGCAAACGTTATCTGTCGATCGAGCACTATCGGCTCGGCGACCGGCTACAGTTGGATTGGCAGGTGGAAAATGTGCCGGCGGATCTGCCGATCCCCCAGCTGACCTTGCAGCCGCTGCTGGAGAATGCCCTGATCTACGGCATCCAGCCGCGCATCGAGGGCGGACTGGTACGGATCGAGGCGGACTACCGTGATGGGGTGTTCCAGCTCTGCGTGAGCAATCCCTTCCAGGAAGTCGCCGATCAGCAGCCGTCGCGCGGAACCCACCAGGCCCTGGTGAATATCGATGCGCGCCTGGCGGCACTTTTCGGCCCCGGCGCGAGTCTCAGCGTGGATCGCCGTGACGGGCGCCACTTCACCTGTCTACGCTATCCTTGTTCGAGACTCATGCAGGAAGCCCGAGCAATATGAATGTGCTGATCGTCGATGACGAACCCCTTGCCCGCGAGCGCCTGATCCGCATGGTCGGCGAACTCGAGGGTTATCGTGTCCTCGAGCCCTCGGCCAGCAACGGCGAAGAAGCGCTGGCGCTGATCGACAGCCTGCGGCCGGACGTGGTCCTGCTGGATATCCGCATGCCCGGCCTCGATGGCCTGCAGGTGGCGGCCAAGCTGTGCGAGCGCGAAGCGCCGCCGGCGGTGATCTTCTGCACCGCGCACGACGAGTTCGCCCTGGAGGCCTTCGACGTCAGTGCCGTCGGCTACCTGGTCAAACCGGTGCGCCCGGAGGCCCTGGCTGTCGCGCTGAAGAAGGCCGAGCGGCCTAACCGCGTGCAGCTGGCGGCGCTGACGCGCCCGGCTATGCCCGGCAACGGCGCCGGCCCGCGCAGCCATATCAGCGCGCGCACCCGCAAGGGTATCGAGCTGATTCCGCTGGAGCAGGTGATCTTCTTCATCGCTGACCACAAGTACGTGACCCTGCGCCACGAGGGTGGCGAGGTGCTGCTCGACGAGCCGTTGAAGGCGCTGGAGGATGAGTTCGGCGAGCGCTTCGTGCGCATCCACCGCAATGCGCTGGTCGCCCGCGAACGTATCGAGCGCCTGCAGCGTACGCCGCTGGGGCACTTCCAGCTCTATCTCAAGGGTCTGGGGCCGGACGCCCTGACCGTCAGCCGGCGCCATGTGGCCGGTGTGCGCAAGCTGATGCACAGCCTGTAAGCCCCCCGGATGCAGCCTGCGGCGATCGTGCCTGCGGGCGTGCGCCGGTCATCCTGTTATCATCCCCGGCATTTCGTCTTCTGGAATTGCCCATGTCCCGCGAAATCCGCATCGCCACCCGTAAGAGCGCCCTGGCCCTGTGGCAGGCCGAGTACGTCAAGGCCCGCCTGGAGCAGGCTCACCCCGGGCTAAAGGTCAGCCTGGTGCCCATGGTCAGCCGTGGCGACAAGCTGCTTGACGCGCCGCTGGCGAAGATCGGCGGCAAGGGTCTGTTCGTCAAGGAACTGGAAACCGCCCTGCTGGAGAACGAGGCCGATATCGCCGTGCACTCCATGAAAGACGTGCCGATGGACTTCCCCGAGGGGCTCGGCCTGTTCTGCATCTGTGAACGTGAAGACCCGCGCGACGCCTTCGTCTCCAATACCTACGACAGCCTCGACGCACTGCCACCCGGCAGCGTGGTCGGCACCTCCAGCCTGCGCCGCCAGGCGCAGTTGCTGGCGCGCCGCCCGGACCTGAAGATTCACTTCCTGCGTGGCAACGTGAACACCCGCCTGGCCAAGCTGGATGCCGGCGAATACGACGCCATCATCCTCGCCGCCGCTGGCCTGATCCGCCTGGGCTTCGAGGCGCGCATCCGTGCCTCGATCAGCGTCGACGACAGCCTGCCGGCTGGTGGTCAGGGGGCGGTGGGCATCGAGTGCCGCACCGCCGATGCCGAGATTCACGCGCTGCTGGCGCCGCTGCACCATGCCGAGACGGCCGCGCGGGTGACCGCCGAACGCGCGCTGAACAAGCGCCTCAACGGCGGCTGCCAGGTGCCGATCGCCTGCTACGCCCTGCGCGAAGGTGAACAGCTGTGGCTGCGCGGCCTGGTCGGCCAGCCCGATGGCGGCCTGCTGCTGCGTGCCGAAGGCCGTGGCAGTGATGCCGAGGCGCTTGGCGTGCAGGTGGCCGAGCAGCTGCTGGCGCAGGGCGCCGAGGCCATTCTCAAGGCGGTGTACGGCGAGGCGGCGGCCGAGTGACGGGCTGGCGCCTGCTGCTGACCCGCCCGGCCGCCGAGTGCGCGGCGCTGGCTGCCACCCTGGCCGAGGCTGGCGTCTACAGCTGCAGTCTGCCTCTGCTGGAAACCGAGGCGCTGGCGGAAACGCCCGAGCAGTGCGCCATCCTCCGCGATCTTGAGCGCTACAGTGCCGTTATCGTGGTCAGTAAGCCGGCCGCGCGCCTGGGCTTGGCCCTGCTCGAACGCCACTGGGTGCAACCGCCTTCCGGCCCGCGCTGGTTCAGCGTGGGCGCCGCCACCGCGCAGATTCTCGACCAGTACCTGCAGCCGCATGGCCTGCAGGCCTGCTGTCCGAGCGTGGGCGACGACAGCGAGGCGCTGCTGGCCCTGCCTGAACTCGACCAGGCGCTGTGCGTGGCGAACCCACGGGTGCTGCTGATGCGCGGCGAGGGTGGGCGCGAGCTGATCGCCGAGACCCTGCGCGCGCGTGGCGCCGTGGTCGACTATCTGGAACTCTACCGGCGTCTGTGTCCTCACTACCCCAGCGGCACCTTGCCGCAGCTGGTGGCGGCGCAGCGTCTCAACGCCCTGCTGGTGAGCAGCGCCCAGGGGCTGGAAAACCTGTTGCAGCTCGCTGCCAGTGCCTGGGCGGAGCTGGCTCGGCTACCCTTGCTGGTGCCCAGCCCGCGGGTGGCCGAACTGGCCCGCGCGGCGGGCGCCCGGCAGGTCATCGATTGTCGCGGCGCCAGTGCTGCGGCTGTTCTGGCGGCCCTGCGCGCCCATCCAGCGCCGGCCTCTGATGCATAAGGAAGGACTCGTGAGCGAAACCACCCCGCAGATCAGTGAACAGACCCCGCCACTCGCCGTGGAGCCGGCCCCGCAGGCAGCCACCAAGGCCAGTGGGCGCGGCCCCGCCTGGCTGGCGCTGTTGATCGGCCTGGCCGGCCTTGGTGTTGGCGGCTGGAGCGCCTGGCAGCTGCATCAGCAGCAGGGGCAAGCGGCGGAGCAGCTGGAGCGGCTGCGCGAAATCGGCGCGGCGACCGAGACCCGGCTGCAGGGCAGCGAGGATAGCGTGGCCAAGAAGCTGGCCGGTCTGCCCTCGGCGGACCAGCTGGCCACTCAGCGCGACCTGCTGGTGAGCCTGCAGGGCGAGCAGCAACGCCTGGCGCAAAGTCTCTCCGGTCTGCTCGGCAAGAGCCGCGAGGACTGGCGCCTGGCTGAGGCCGAGCACTTGCTGCGCCTGGCCATGCTGCGCCTCTCGGCGCTGCAGGACGTCGACAGCGCGATCGCCCTGGTGCAGGGCGCAGATGACATCCTGCGGGCGCAGAACGATCCGCAGGCCTTCGCCGCCCGTGGAGAGTTGATCAAGGTGCTGGAGGCCCTGCGCAGCCTGCCGCAACTGGATCGCAGCGGCCTGTTCCTGCAGTTGGCCGCCCTGCGCAGCCAGGCTGCCCAGCTGCAGACGCTGACGCCCGAGTACCTGGTGCCGGCCGAAGCACCGGCCGGCGCCAACAACGCTAGCGATGCCAGCCGTTGGGAAGAACTGTGGCAGCAGGTGTCGCGCTATGTGCGTCTCGACCTGCACGCCGATCAGGACGTGCGTCCGCAGCTGGCCGGGCAGAGCCTGGCGCAGGTACGCCTGACGCTGGCCCTGGCCCTGGAGCAGGCGCAATGGGGCGCGCTGAATGGTGAGCCGGAAGTCTATCGTCAGGCGCTGGCCGCCGCCGGTGATGTGCTGGACAGCTACTTCGACCGCGACAACCAGGCTGTGCAGGCTCTGCGCCAGCGCATCGGCGAGCTGGCCGAGCAGCCGGTGGTGGCCCAGCTGCCGAAGCTGGATAGCGCGCTCGACGTGCTGCAGGCCTATCTCAAGCGCCGCGAGGCCGCCGAGCTGATGCCCGATGCGCAAGCCGAGCCGGCGCTGGAGCCGGATATCGAAGCCATCGAGGAGGACGGGCAATGATCCGCGCCGTCCTGCTTCTGCTGCTGGTGGTCAGCGCGGCTACCCTGCTGGGGTTGGCCGTCGCCGAGCACAGCGGCTACGTGCTGATCGCCTGGAAGGGCCTGCGCTACGAGTCCAGCCTGTGGGTGTTCCTACTTCTGCTGGCGCTCGCCTGGGGCCTGTTCGTCGGCCTGCGCTGGCTGGTGCGGGTGTTGCTGGCCTCCGGTGGAGTGGTCAATCCCTGGTCCCGGCGCAACCGTGGCAAGCGCCAGCAGCTGGCCGCCGACAAGGGCCTGCTGGACCTGATCGAGGGGCGCTGGGAGCGTGCCGTGCGTCACCTGTCGTTGGCCGCCGAGGGCGAGCGTCAGCCGCTGATGTATTACTTGGGCGCCGCCCGTGCCGCGCACAAGCTGGGGCGGGTTGAGGAGGGCGAGGCGCTGCTGGAGAAGGCCCTGCGCAGTCAGCCGCAGGCCGAGCTGGCCGTGGCCCTGACCCATGCTGAGCTGCAACGCGAGCGTGGCAATCTCGACGGCGCCCTGGAAACCCTGCAGGCCATGCGCGAGCGTCATCCGCGGCATCATGCGGTGCTTGAGCAGCTGCAGCGTACACTGGTCGAGCGCGGCGACTGGGCAGCCTTGCTGGACCTGCTGCCGGAGCTGCGTAAGAGCCGTGTGGTCGAGGGCGAGGCGCTCGCCGAACTTGAGCGCAAGGCCTGGATAGATCGCCTGCAACGTGCCGGCGAGCAGGGTTTGGAGCAGGGTGAGCTAGCCCTGCAACCCCTGACAGCCGCCTGGCAACAGTTGTCCTCGGCGCAGCGCCAGGATGCCGAGCTGCTGCTGGCCTATGCCCGCCAGCTGCGCGCTCTGGGGGCCCAGGAGGAGGCCGAGGAGGTACTGCGCAAGGCGCTCAAGCAGGGTTACGACGAACGTCTGGTGCGCCTCTACGGCCAGCTGCGCGGGCGCGACCCGGCGCGCCAGCTGCAAACTGCCGAGGCGCTGCTCAAGCAGCATCCGCAGGCGCCACAACTGCTCCTCGCCCTGGGGCGTCTGAGCCTGCAGAACGGCCTGTGGGGCAAGGCGCGCGAATACTTCGAGATCAGCCTGGAGTTTGCCCGCAGCCCCGAGGCCTGCGCCGAGCTGGCGCGCCTGCTGGCCAGCCAGGGCGAGGCCGAGCAGAGCAATCGTCTGCTGCAGGAGCTGCTGGCGCTGCAAGGCCAGCGCCTGCCCGAGCTGCCCCAGCCATCGGCCTGACGTATGGCGCCCTGTCGCTGACGGGGCGTCTGCCATTACCTTGAAAGGCCGCTCGGCTTTCCTCTACCGTAGGCGCCTTTCTCGCCCCGCATCGGAGTTCCCATGGCGCTGGCCACCCCGCGTACCCTGTTCCTGCTTGCTTTTATCGGCTGCCTGGCCCTGATGGGCGGTGCGCTCTATCTGGAGCATGTGGTCGGCCTCAACCCCTGCCCGCTGTGCGTCGTTCAGCGCGTCTTCGTCATTCTTTTCGCGCTGGTCTGCCTGATCGCGGCCATCCATGGCCCGGCCCGTGGCGGACAACGCGGATATGCCGTGCTGGCCCTGCTGTTTGCCGTCGGTGGTGGCGCCACGGCGGTGCGTCAGGTGTGGTTGCAGGGGGTGCCCGCTGACCAGCTGGAAGCCTGCCTGCCGAGCCTGGAGTTCATGATGCAGGCGCTGCCCCTGCAGGAAATCGCGCGCCTGGTCTTTCATGGCACTGCCGACTGTGCCGAGGTGACCTGGACCCTGTTCGGCCTCAGCGTGCCGGAGTGGAGCTTGCTCGCTTTCGTCGGCATGGCGCTGTTCGCCCTGTTCCAACTGTTTCGTCGTGCCTGACGATTCCCGATCGGCATGACTTGATGCCCGCGCCGAGTGGGCATACTCTGGCCCTACGCCTTGTCAGTAAACCGCCGTTTTTGGTGAGGCGTCCCCCGAGAATTCGCGAGCTGACAATAAAATGTCTCGGGGCTGGCGTATTCGCATTCACCAGTAGGGAAGTGAGGACATCATGCTCGAGAGCTGCCAGAACGCCCAGGAACGCTGGGGTGGCGTACACCAGCTGATCGATCGCTGGTTGCAGGAACGCCATGAACTGGTGAGCGCCTTCGGCGCGCTCAGCGACAACCTTCAGGGAGCGGCGTCCGGGCAGGGCGTGCAGCGCTTCTGCGAGATTCTGGTCGACTACGTATCGGCCGGCCACTTCGAGGTCTACGAACAACTGACCAGCGAGGCCAAGGCCTTCGGTGACCAGCGTGGCCTGGAGCTGGCCAAGCAGATCTACCCGCGCATCGAGGCCATCACCGAGGTGGCACTGGCTTTCAATGATCGCTGCGACAACGGCGACTGCCGCGATGCCGCCTCGCTCAATGGCGAGCTCAAACGGCTCGGCCAACTGCTGCATGAGCGTTTCGAACTGGAAGACTGCCTGATCGAGGTGTTGCACAACGCCCATCGGCAACAGGCCACCGCGACCACGCTCTGAGCCACTCGATCACTCAAGAAAAAGCCGCCCCATGAGGCGGCTTTTTCTTGGCTGTCAGTTGGCGACTTCGAGCAGTTCCACTTCGAACACCAGGGGCGCATTCGGTGGTATCAGGTCGCCTGCGCCTTCCGCACCGTAGGCCTGCTCGGCCGGAATCACCACGCGCCAACGCGCGCCTGCCGGCATCTCGCGCAGTGCGGTCTGCCAGCCGGGGATCAGCGCACCGAGGCGGAACCACTGGGGGCCTTCGCTCTGGTCGAACAGGCTGCCGTCGGCCAGCTCGCCGCGGTAGTTGACCCGCACTCTGCCGTTGCTGCGAGGCTTGGCACCGCTGCCCGCGCGCAACTCGCGCACCAGTACGCCACCGGCCAGTTCGCGTACGCCGTAGCGGGATTTCTCCGTGGCCAGGAAGCGTACCTCGGCCAGACGCGCCTGTGTTTCACGGGACTCGGCGCTGCGCTGTTCGTGCTCTTCAAGCAACGCGTCAATGCGCTCCGGCGGCAGGCGCAGCGCCTCGCCGCGATAGGCCTGGCGCAGGCCTTCGAGCAGCGCCGGCAGCGGCAGGTCGGGTACCTCGCCGCGCAGGCGCTCACCCAGTTTGGCGCCGAGGCTGTAGGCCAGATCCTCATCCTGCTGCGCGGCGTACGCCAGCGATGAACAGAGGCACAGCATTAGCAGCCAGAAGCGCAACATGGTCGATATCTCCGCAAAATGTGCCGGCGATTATGCAGGTTGCTGGCGTGGGCGCTAGCGACTGGCGAGTCAGGCGTCTAGTATGGGGTCACCAACGTCCGTTAGGAGGCACGCCATGCCGACCAACAATAAGAAGTCCGTTAGCACTCCTTTGCACCTGCTTCAGCAACTTTCCCACAGTCTGCTCGAACACTTGGAAAAGGCCTGCACCCAGGCGCTGGTTGAGGCCGAAGAGCTACTGACCAAGCTGGAAAAGCAGCGCGTCAAAGCGCAGGAAAAACTGCACGACACCCGCAGCAAGCTGCAGGATGCGGCCAAGGCCGGCAAGGCCAAGACGCAGGAAAAAGCCAAGGCCGCTGCGGCCGAGCTGGAAGAGCTGCTTGAGGCGCTCAAGACCCGTCAGGCTGAAACCCGCAGCTACATTGCCCAGCTCAAGCGTGATGCCCAGGAAAGCCTGAAGCTGGCGCAGGGCGTGGGCAAGGTCCGCGAAGCTGCCGCCAAGGCGCTGGACAGCCGTGCTGTCGCCAAACCCTCGGCGAAGCCGGCCGCGAAGAAGGCGACTGCCAAGCCCGCTGCCAAAGTAGCCACGAAACCCGCTGCCAAGCCTGCTGCGAAGAGTGCTGCCAAACCCGCCGCCAAGCCGGCGGCTGCCAAACCGGCGACCAAGGCTGCGGCCAAGCCCGCCGCGAAATCGACTGCGGCCAAACCGGTTGCCGCTAAGCCTGCTGCCAAACCCGCCAAGGCTCCGGCCAAGGCAGCTGCGGCCAAGGCAGCTGCGGCCAAGCCTGCAGCTAAACCGGCCGCCAAGCCAGCGGCCAAGGCAGCCGCGAAGCCCGCCGCCAAACCAGCTTCTAAGCCTGCGGCCAAACCGGCTGCTGCCAAGGCCCCAGCCAAAGCCGCAGCAGCCAAGTCGGAAGCGAAGCCGGCGGCAAAACCTGCTGCCAAGCCTGCGGCGAAGCCGGCAGCCAAGAAGCCCGCAGCGGCCAAACCGGCAGCCGCCAAGCCCGCTGCGAAGCCGGCCAGCAAGCCTGCAGCCGCCAAACCGGCAGCACCGGCCAGCGCGGCGCCAGCTCCGGCAGCCACACCTGCCGCCAGCAACGGCAGCACGCCGCCCAGCGCTTAAGTCTGAGTGGCCGCGGCGCGCAGCAGATGGCGCGCGTCGTGGTCGTCCAGCAGCGTTTCCAACCAGGCCACGGCTTCGTCCGTGGCCTGCCATTTCTGGGCCAGCTGTTCCAGTCTGCCGAGCAGCTCCCGTTCGGCCTCCAGCTCCAGCGCCTTGACCTGTTCGCGCAGGCGCGCCTGTTGCGGGTCGAGCTGCGCTGCGGCCTTCCAGCCCTGCCGTAGCGCGCGCAGCGGCTGCACCACCTGGCGTTGCCAGGGCTCGGCGATGGCATGCAGCTGCGCCATGCGCTGCGCGTCGTAGGGGACTTGCCGGCGCTCCAGCCATAGCGCGCAGAGCAGCAGGCAGACGTCCGCGCCACTGTCCTGCAGGCGCAGAAAGACCTGCTCCACGCCGGGACGGGCGTAGCAGGCCAGGGCGAAATTCCACAGGTCAGCTGGCATAGGGTGCTCCGGGCGAAGCTGGTAGACTCCGCGGCCATTATGATCCGACTCCAGAACCTCACTCTACAGCGTGGTCCGCAGCGCCTGCTCGAAGGCGCTGAACTGACCCTGCACGCCGGCCAGAAGGTCGGTCTCATCGGCGCCAACGGCGCCGGCAAATCCAGCCTGTTCGCCCTGCTGCGCGGTGAGCTCGGCCCTGATGCCGGCGACTGCCAGCTGCCGGCCGACTGGCGCATCGCGCACATGCGCCAGGAGGTCGACAACCTCGAACGTCTGGCGGTGGACTATGTCCTCGATGGCGATGTGCACCTGCGCGCGATCCAGGCCGAGCTGGCCAAGGCCGAGGGCGCCCACGACGGTGCCGCCATCGCCCGCCTGCATACCGAGCTGGACAATGCCCAGGGCTACACGGCCGATGCCCGTGCGCGCAAGTTGCTGGCCGGCCTGGGCTTCACCAGCGAACAGATGGACCGCCGTGTCGGCGACTTTTCCGGTGGCTGGCGCATGCGCCTGAACCTGGCCCAGGCACTGATGTGCCCGTCCGAGCTATTGCTGCTCGACGAGCCGACCAACCACCTCGACCTCGACGCCATCCTCTGGTTGGAGGACTGGCTCAAGGGCTACCCCGGCACCCTGCTGCTGATTTCCCACGACCGCGACTTCCTTGATGCGGTGGTCGACCACGTCGCGCACCTTGAACTGCAGAAGCTGACCCTCTACCGCGGCGGCTACTCAGCCTTCGAACGCACCCGCGTCGAGCGCCTGGCGCAGCAGCAGCAGGCCTACGAGAAGCAGCAGGCGCAGCGCGCGCACATGGAAGACTTCATTCGCCGCTTCAAGGCCAAGGCGACCAAGGCACGCCAGGCGCAGAGCCGGATCAAAGCCCTGGAGCGCCTGGAAGAGCTGGCCCCGGCGCATGTCGACTCGCCCTTCGACTTCGTCTTCCGCGAGGCGGACAAGGTCTCCAGCCCGCTGCTCAACCTGTCCGAGGCGCGTCTCGGCTATGGCGACAAGACGGTGCTGGACAAGGTCAAGCTGAGCCTTGCGCCCGGCGCGCGCATCGGTCTGCTCGGCCCCAACGGCGCCGGCAAGTCGACCCTGATCAAGACCCTGGCCGGTGACCTCACCGTGCTCGGTGGCAACCTGGCGCGCGGCGAGAACCTGGCCATCGGCTACTTCGCTCAGCACCAGCTCGATTCGCTCGATGCCAAGGCCAGCCCGCTGCTGCACCTGCAGCGTATTGCCCCGGGCGAGCGTGAGCAGACCCTGCGCGACTTCCTCGGCGGCTTCGACTTCCGCGGCCCACGCTGCGACGAAGTGGTGGTCAATTTCTCCGGTGGTGAGAAGGCGCGCCTGGCCCTGGCCCTGATCGCCTGGCAGAAGCCCAACCTGCTGCTGCTCGACGAACCGACCAACCACCTCGACCTGGAAATGCGCCTGGCCCTGACCATGGCCCTGCAGGATTTCGCCGGCGCCGTGCTGGTGGTCTCGCACGACCGTCACCTGCTCAAGAGCACCACCGACGAGTTCCTGCTGGTGGCCGACGGGCGTATCCAGCCCTTCGAGGGCGACCTCGATGACTACGCGCGCTGGCTGGTCGACTACCGTGCCCGTCAGCAACCGCAAAGCAGCGCCGCCCCGGCGGCGGACAAGACCGACAAGCGCGCCCAGCGTCAGGCTGCCGCCGCCTTGCGCCAGCAGCTGGCACCGCACAAGAAACAGGCCGACAAGCTGGAGCAGGAGCTGGGCAAGCTGCAGGAAAAGCTCGCCGCCGTCGAAGACAAGCTTGGCGACAGCGGCCTGTACGAGTCCGCGCGCAAGGACGAGCTGCGTGAGCTGCTGGCCGAGCAGGCCGCACTCAAGGCCCGCGAGGCCGAGCTGGAGGAGACCTGGCTGGAGGCCCTGGAAACCCTGGAGGCGCTGCAGCAGCAACTGGAGGAGAGCGAGTGATGGAGCAGCTGGCAGTGCTCAGTGATTGGCGCGAGCCGCTGATTCTGGCCGGGCAGGTGCTGCTGATCCTGCTCCTGGCCTGGGCCGTCCAGCGCCTGGTCGGACGCGGTATCACCCGCCTTGGCGAGCGCTACGCGGCGCTGCCGACCGAGCTGTGGCTGCCGCTGCGCGGCCTGCTGCGCTGGCTGATCATGGGCAGCGCGCTGATGCTGGTGCTGGAGCGCCTGGGCGTGTCCGCCGAGGTGTTATGGACGGCGCTGACCGGCTTCGTCGCGGTGGCCGCGGTGGCCTTCTTCGCCATCTGGAGCGTGCTCTCCAACATGTTCTGCGCCCTGCTGATCTTCAGCATGGGGCCGTTCCGCATCGGTGACACCGTCGAGGTGATCGACAGCGCCGACAAGCCCGGGGTCAAGGGGCGGGTGATGGCGATCAACCTGTTCTACACCACCCTGGAGGACCCGGAGGCAGCCAATGCGCTGATCCAGGTGCCGAATAGCCTGTTTTTCCAGAAGTCGGTGCGTCGCTGGCGCTGACCGGAGGGCGGGAGTAGGCTGATTGCCCGCCTTTTGTTGTCGAGGTAACTGTCTATGACTCTGGAAACCTGGCTCGCCTTCTTCGTCGCCTGTTGGGTGATCAGCCTGTCGCCGGGTGCCGGTGCGGTGGCCTCGATGAGCGCCGGGCTGCGTTACGGGTTCTTGCGCGGTTACTGGAATGCACTGGGCCTGCAGCTGGCGCTGCTGATGCAGATCGCCGTGGTCGCCGCCGGCCTCGGTGCCGTGCTGGCCACCTCGGAGCTGGCCTTCAACCTGATCAAGTGGTTCGGCGTGGCCTACCTGGTCTACCTCGGCTGGAAACAGTGGGTCGCCGTGCCCGGCGAGATCGCCGCAGGCGAGGGCGAGCGGCCGCTGGGTCGCCCGCTGACCTTGGTGCTGCGCGGTTTTCTGGTCAACGCCAGCAATCCCAAGGCGATCATCTTCATCCTAGCCGTGCTGCCGCAATTCCTCGATCCCAAGGCGCCGCTGCTGGTCCAGTACCTGCTGATGGCCGCCACCATGGTCGCGGTCGATCTGGTGGTGATGGCCGGCTACACCGGCTTGGCCGCGCGGGTACTGCGCGCGCTGCGTTCGCCGCGTCAGCAGCGCATCCTCAACCGCACCTTTGGCGGCCTGTTCGTGGCCGCCGCGGCGCTGCTCGCGACCGTGCGGCGTGCCGCCTGATCTACCAGGGAATCTGCTGTCCGTCCCAGGCCCAGAAGCTGCCGCTGTCTTCCGGCCCATGTTCGGCCACCTGCTGCAGCAGGCAGCGGGCGGCAAACTCGGGGCTGAAAAGGCTGTCTGCGGCGATCTTGGCCTGAAATGGGCGCGATAGCTCCGTGTCCGTGGTGCCGGGGTGCAGGCTCAGTACGCAGCTCTGCGGGTTGAGCCGCTTGAGTTCGATGCTGGCTGTGTGCAGCAGCTGGTTGAGTGCCGCTTTGCTGGCCCTGTAGCTGTACCAGCCTCCCAGGCGGTTATCGCCGATCGAACCCACCCTGGCTGAAAGGGCCGCCACGCTGCAGGGGTGCTTGCCGCGCAGCAGTGGCAGCAGGTGCTTGAGCAGCAGGATGGGGGCGAAGCAATTGCTGTTGAAGCTGGCCATCAGTCCTTCAAGGCTGAGCTGTGTCAGGCTCTTTTCGGCGCGTGCAGCATCCTCTTGGAGAATACCGACGCTGCACAGAAGCAGGTGCAGGCGTGCCGTTTGCGCGAGCAGCTGGCTGGCCAGCGCGGCCACGGCAGCTTCGTTGCGCAGGTCGCAGGCCAGTAGCTGCAGACGCGAACCATGGCGAACCTGCAGGGCCAGCAGATCGGCGCTGGCAGGGGCGTGACGCGCCACGGCAAACACCTTGGCCACCTCGGCACGTTCGAGTAGCTGCGTTGTCAGCGCCAGGCCGATACCGCGGCTGGCTCCGGCGACAAGCACCTGGGCTGGTTCTTCGATGCGTTGCCAGAACTGCATGGGGTCGCCTGTATTGTCGATAGCCTGATGGGCTCGGGCATACTAGTCGCTGTTCCCCGAGGATTGTCAAAACATGCGTGTGTGGATCGATGCCGACGCCTGCCCCCGGCTGGCCCGCGACCAGGTGGTGAAGTTCGCCCTCAAGCGCGGCTTCGAGGTGGTGCTGGTGGCTGGCCAGGCGGTGGCCCGGCCGAACTTTGCCTGCGTGAAACTGGTGGTGGTGCCGAGCGGCCCGGATGCGGCGGATGATCACCTGGTGGAGCACGCGGTGCCCGGCGAGCTGGTGATCTGCAGCGACATCCCGTTGGCCGATCGCCTGGTCAAGAAGGGCGTGGCGGCCCTCGATCCGCGCGGCCGCGAGTTCGACGAGCGCAACATGGGCGAGCGTCTGGCGATACGTAACCTGTTCACCGACCTGCGCGAGCAGGGGCAGATGGGCGGCGGCCAGGCGGCCTACTCGGACAAGGACCGCCAGGCCTTCGCCAATTCGCTGGACCGCATTCTGACCCGCCTGATGAGGTAGCTACTGCTCCCCTCTCCCTTTGGGATAGGGGGAGAGAGTGTTGCCTGTTGCACCGAGTCGCTTGCGGCACCCTCACCCCAGCCCTCTCCCGGAGGGAGAGGGGGCGTGGATATCAGCAAATATGACGGTCTACCCGCACAGATAGGTGCCGGTACCCACCGCTACCAGAGTGCCGTCGTCGCTGTGCAGTTCGCTGCGCACCACGGCCACCTTGTTGCCTGAGCGCAGCAGCACGGCGGTGGCGCTGAACAGCTGGCCGCGGCCGGGGCGCAGGTAGTCCACGCGCAGGTCGATGGTGCCCAGCTTGGACAGGCGCTGCATGCGCTCCTGCTGGCTCAGGTGCTGGTGCTTGTCGAAGGCGCCGATCAGCGCCATGGCGCCGCCGGCGACGTCCAGCAGCGAGGAAATCACCCCGCCATGGAGAATGCCGTGGACGAAGTTGCCGATCAGCTCGGGCTTCATCGGCAGGCTCATCACCACCCGGTCGCCACTCAGCTCGTCGATGCGGATGCCCAGCACCTGATTGAAGGGGATGCGCTGGAAGAAGGCTTCCACGCCCTGGCGCTGTTCCTCGGATAGCTGGAAGACCGGTTTGCTCATGCTGCGCTCCTGCGGCTCGACTGTGGCGCACACGCTGCCGCAGGACGCTGCTACTGGCCAGGGGCGCGGCGGGGACGCCGCGCACAATGGCCGGAACGGCCTGTCAGTGCGCCTGGGCCAGCTCCAGGACGCGGTCGACCAGCTTGTTGATGCCGGCGGCGGCCTGGGCGATGGACTCGGCCAGCATGTAGGCGGGTGTGCTGACCAGCTTGCGCGCGCTGTCTTCGACGATGTCCTCGACCGTGCACTCGACGTGCTGGCCGCCCATGGCGGTGAGGCCTGCTACGGCAGGATCGTCGGCGGCGCCCAGGGTGCAGGTGACGCCTTCGCCATAGATCTTCGCCGCCAGGGCTGGGGCGATGCAGATCAGGCCGATCGGCTTGCCGGCTTGGGCGAAGGCCTGGGCAGCGGCCAGCACATCGGGCTGCACGCTGCAGCCGGCACCTTCCAGGGCGAAGTTGGAGAGGTTCTTGGCCACGCCGAAACCGCCGGGCAGGATCAGCGCGTCGAACTGCTCGGCCTTCAGTTCGCGTACGTCCATCACGTCGCCACGGGCGATGCGCGCGGCCTCGGTGAGCACGTTGCGGCTCTCCGGCATTTCGGCGCCGGTGAGGTGGTCGATCACGTGCATCTGCGCGATGTTGGGGGCGAAGCACTGCACCTGGGCGCCGCGCTGGTCGAGGCGCAGCAGGGTGATCACGCTCTCGTGGATTTCCGCGCCGTCGTAGACGCCACAGCCGGAAAGGATGACCGCGACTCGTTTGTGCATGCTGTTCTCCAATAGCCAGGCAAGGGGACTGCGCGCCAGTTTCGCCGATTGCCGGGGCGAGCGTCGAGCAGTGGCATGTCGCCAAATGCCACTTGGGCTGGCATTCGCCGCCGCGAGCATCCGGCGGGGCAGGCATAGGATCAGCTTAGGTCAACCTGCGCAGTGCCGAACCATGAACCTGATCCTGCTCGCCGTTCCCTTCTTCTTCCTGCTGATCGCCCTCGAGCTAGTTGTCGACCGCGTGCGCGGGGTCAGCACCTACCGCCTGGCGGACTCGCTGAACAGCCTCAGCGCCGGCGTGCTGTCGCAGGCCAGCGGCCTGCTGGGCAAGGCGATTGTCGTACTTGGCTACGCCTTCGCCTACGAGCACCTGCACCTCACGGTGCTGCCGGACGAGCCCTGGGTCTGGGTGCTGGCCTTCGTCTTCTACGACTTCTGCTACTACTGGAACCACCGCATTGGCCATGAGCGCAACATCTTCTGGGCCTCACACGTGGTGCATCACCAGAGCGAGGACTACAACCTGTCCACCGCCCTGCGCCAGACCAGCACCGGTTTTCTGCTGAGCTGGATCTTCTACCTGCCGATGGCCGTGGCCGGCGTGCCGCCGCTGGTGTTCGTCACGGTCGCCGCGCTCAACCTGCTGTACCAGTTCTGGGTGCATACCCGCCACGTGCCCAAGCTGGGCTGGTACGAATGGTTTTTCGTCACGCCATCCAACCACCGCGTGCATCATGCGCAGAACCCGGTGTACATGGATCGCAACTACGGCGGCGTGTTCATCCTCTGGGACCGCCTGTTCGGCACCTTCCAGGAGGAACTGGACGAGCAGCCGGTGGTGTTCGGCGTGACCACGCCGCTGCGCAGCTGGAACCCGCTGTGGGCCAACCTGCAGTTCTACGTGCAGCTGTGGCGCGACGCGGTACGTGCCGGCTCCTGGTGGGACAGGCTGCGCATCTGGTTCATGCCCACCGGTTGGCGCCCGGCCGATGTGGCGGCGCGCTATCCGCTGGACAAGCCGGATCTGGCCAGCTTCCGCAAGTTCGAGGTACCTCTGGCGCGCGGGCCGAAGGTCTATGCCGCGCTGCAGTTCACCAGCTACGTGCTGGGCACCAGCTGGCTGGTGGCGGTGGCGGGGCAGCACACACTGGACGTGATCGCAGGCGCCTGGCTGTGGGTGGCTTTCGGCCTTTATGCCATCGGAATCTGGCTGGAGAACCGCCCCTTTGCCCGCGGCCTGGAGCTGCTGCGTCTGGCGCTGAACCTGCCCGCGCTGCTCTGGGCCCAGCAGGTGGGCCTGGTGGGGGGCGGCATGCTGGTGTGGTGGTTGCTGGCGGCCTGGAGCCTGGCCAGCCTGGCCTGGCTGCTGTGGCCGCGGCAGGCGCAGGCACAGCCGGCCTGAAGGGAACTGCGGCTGCCCGTCGCAGTCTGGGTGTGACAGTCATTATTTGGTCATAATGGTCGGCTATACCTGTCACACTCGCCCGCCGTGCGGGTTCTGGAGTCCGTCGTGAGCTTTACCCCCGCCAATCGCCTGTTCCCCGCTACCCGCCTGCGCCGCAACCGTCGTGACGATTTCTCCCGCCGCCTGGTGCGTGAGCATCGCCTGAGTGTCGATGATCTGATCCTGCCGGTATTCGTTCTCGATGGCGAAGGCCGCCGTGAGGCGATTCCCTCGATGCCCGGCGTCGAGCGCCTGTCCATCGACCTGCTGCTCAAGGAAGCCGAGCACTGGGTGGCGCTGGGCATTCCGGCGCTGGCGCTGTTCCCGGTGACCCCGCTGGAGAAGAAATCCCTCGACGGCGCCGAGGCCTGGAACCCGGACGGCATCGCGCAGCGCGCCATCCGCGCGCTGCGCGCCAAGTTCCCCGAGCTAGGGGTGATCAGCGACGTGGCCCTGGACCCCTTCACCACCCACGGCCAGGACGGCATCCTTGATGACGAGGGTTACGTGATGAACGACGTGACCGTCGATGCGTTGGTCAGGCAGGCCCTGTCGCACGCCGAGGCCGGTGCCCAGGTGGTGGCGCCGTCGGACATGATGGACGGGCGCATCCAGGCGATCCGCGAGGCCCTGGAGCTGGCCGAGCACACCAACGTGCGCATCATGGCCTACTCGGCCAAGTACGCCAGCGCCTACTACGGTCCGTTCCGCGACGCAGTCGGCTCGGCCGCCAACCTGGGCAAGGCCAACAAGGCCAGCTACCAGATGGACCCGGCCAACGGCGACGAGGCGCTGCACGAAGTGGGTGCCGATCTCGCCGAAGGCGCCGACATGGTCATGGTCAAGCCGGGCATGCCCTACCTGGACATCGTCTGGCGGGTTAAGGACGCCTTCAAGGTGCCGACCTTCGCCTACCAGGTCAGCGGCGAGTACGCGATGCATATGGCGGCCATCCAGAACGGCTGGCTGGGCGAGGCGGTGATTCTCGAATCGCTGACGGCCTTCAAACGCGCCGGCGCTGATGGCATCCTCACCTACTTCGCCGTGCGTGCGGCAGAACTCTTGAAAGCGGGGCGCTGAAGCGCCCCAGGGAAGCAGGACATGAACACCGAGGGACTCAGCAACAAGCAGATCGTCGACGCCCAGCTCGAGGCCGAACCGCCCGTGCCGGTGGAGGTCGTCGCCGAGGTGGCGCCCGTCGCCGAACCGGCAGCGCCGGCACTGGTGATTCCGGGCCTGGATGACAGCAGCCTGTACATCCACCGCGAGCTGTCACAGCTGAAGTTCAACATCCGCGTGCTGGAGCAGGCGCTGGACGAGTCCTACCCGCTGCTGGAGCGGCTGAAGTTCCTGCTGATCTTCTCCAGCAACCTCGACGAGTTCTTCGAGATCCGCGTTGCCGGTCTGAAGAAGCAGATCAACTTCGCCCGCGAACAGGCCGGTGCCGACGGCCTGCTGCCGAGCCAGGTGCTGGCGCGCATCTCCGAGATCGCCCACGAGCAGGTCGAGCGTCAGTACGCGCTGCTCAACGACGTGCTGCTGCCGGAGCTGGCCAAGCACCAGATCAACTTCATCCGCCGCCGCTACTGGACCACCAAGCTGAAGACCTGGGTGCGTCGCTACTTCCGCGACGAGATCGCACCGATCATCACCCCGATCGGCCTCGACCCGACGCACCCCTTCCCGCTGCTGGTGAACAAGAGCCTCAACTTTATCGTCGAGCTGGAAGGCGTCGATGCCTTCGGTCGCGACTCCGGCCTGGCCATCATCCCGGCGCCGCGCCTGCTGCCGCGCATCATTCGCGTGCCGGAAGAAGTCGGCGGCCCCGGCGACAACTACGTGTTCCTCTCCTCGATGATCCACGCCCACGCCGACGACCTGTTCCACGGCATGAGCGTGAAGGGCTGCTACCAGTTCCGCCTGACCCGCAACGCCGACCTGTCGGTGGATGCCGAGGATGTGGAAGACCTGGCGCGCGCCCTGCGTGGCGAGCTGTTCAGCCGCCGCTACGGCGACGCGGTGCGCCTGGAAGTGGCGGACACCTGCCCCAAGAGCCTGGCGGACTTCCTGCTCAAGCAGTTCAACCTCTCCGAGAACGAGCTGTATCGGGTCAACGGCCCGGTCAACCTGACCCGCCTGTTCAGCATCACCGGGCTGGAGAGCCACCCGGAGCTGCAGCACGCGCCCTTCACCCCGGTGATCCCCAAGCTGCTGCAGAACGCCGAGAACATCTTCAACGTGGTCGGCAAGCAGGACATCCTGCTGCTGCACCCCTTCGAGTCGTTCACCCCGGTGATCGACCTGCTGCGCCAGGCCGCCAAGGACCCCAGCGTGCTGGCGATCAAGCAGACCCTGTACCGCTCCGGGGCCAACTCGGAGATCGTCGATGCGCTGGTGGATGCGGCGCGTAACGGCAAGGAAGTCACCGCAGTGATCGAGCTGCGCGCGCGCTTCGACGAGGAGTCCAACCTGCAGCTGGCCAGCCGCCTGCAGGCTGCCGGCGCGGTGGTGATCTACGGCGTGGTCGGCTTCAAGACCCACGCCAAGATGATGCTGATCCTGCGCCGCGAGAATGGCGAGCTGCGCCGCTACGCGCACCTCGGCACCGGCAACTACCACGCCGGCAATGCCCGCCTGTACACCGACTACAGCCTGCTGACCGCCGACGAGGCGCTCGGCGAGGACGTGTCCAAGCTATTCAACCAGCTGATCGGCATGGGCAAGACCCTGCGCATGAAGAAGCTGCTGCACGCACCTTTCACCCTGAAGAAGACCCTGCTCGACATGATCGCCCGCGAGGCGCAGTTCGCCAGCGAAGGCAAGCCGGCGCACATCATGGCCAAGGTCAACTCGCTGACCGATCCGAAGATCATCCGCGCGCTGTACAAGGCCAGCCAGATGGGCGTGCGCATCGACCTGGTGGTGCGCGGCATGTGCTGCCTGCGTCCGGGGGTTCCGGGGGTGTCGCACAACATTCAGGTGCGCTCCATCGTCGGTCGCTTCCTTGAGCACAGCCGCATCTACTACTTCGGTAACGGTGGTGACGAGCAGCTGTTCCTCTCCAGTGCCGACTGGATGGAGCGCAACCTCGACAAGCGCGTGGAGACCTGCTTCCCGGTGGAGGGCAAGAAGCTCATCACCCGGGTCAAGAAGGAGCTGGAAAGCTACCTCACCGACAACACCCAGGCCTGGCTGCTGCAGCCGGATGGTCGCTACCAGCGCATCACGCCGTTCGGCAACGCCAACCCGCGCAACGCCCAGGCGGCGCTGCTGGAAAAGCTGACCGCACCGCAGGTACGTTGACCTCCAGGACCCCTGGTAGGTCGGCATCGCCCGCCCAAACCGCGGGGATAGCTCCCCTCTCCCGTTTACGGGAGAGGGGCAGGGGGAGAGGGCTGTTGCGGCCCCTCTCCCTAGCCCTCTCCCCACCGGGGAGAGGGAATGTCCGAGCCACGGTCGTGGCTGCTATTGCACGGTGATCCGGATCTTCTCGGAGATCACTGGCGGGTCCATCGGCACGTGGTGTTTGTCGCCGATCAGCAGCTGCAGCGTGTGGGTGCCCGGCGGCAGGGTCAGCTCGGTTTCCGTCTGGCCCTTGCCGAAATGCAGAATTTGTTCGGTCGCCGGCAGGGGCGCATCCAGCAGTGGCAGCGTGGCGACATCCACCAGCAGGTGATGATGCCCGGTCGCGGGCACATCAATCCCGGCCGGCGCCACGCCCATGCCTTTCAGGCCGAATCTGACGGTGAAGGTCTGGCCGACGGTGGCGCCATCCTGCGGCGTGATGAAATACACCTGGGCGCCTTCCGGCGCGGGGAGCTGGGGCACCGAATTGTCGGCCGGGGCCTGGACGGGTAGCGAGCAGAGCAGGGCGGTCAGCCCCAGGGGCAGTAGCAATGGACGCATGGCAGGCTCCTGTGCGTAGAGGGTCCTGCTCTGACCTTAGGCGCTACGGCGCCTGGCGCCGGGTCAGTCGTCGCCTTGTTCCAGGCGGGCCAGTTCGGCAGCCGCCTCGGCCAGCTGGGTCTCGTTGAACACCTGGACGCCGTGGCGCTTGAGCAGGGCTGCCGTGACGCCCTCGCCGGCGACCAGGGTGCCGTTGAAGTGGCCGTCGTAATTGTGCGTGTTGCCGCAGGACGGGCTGCGCGCCTTGAGCACGGCGACCCGCAAACCGTGCTGCTGGGCCAGGCGCAGGGCGATCTCGGCACCGGCGACGAAGGCCGCCGTGACATCGGCGCCATCGTCGGTCAGCACCGGCAGGCGCCCGTCGAGCACCGCGCCGCCCTGGCCGCCGGGAATTTCCGCCGGCGGGCGTGGCGTCGGCAGGCCGCCGGCCACTTCGGGGCACAGTGGCACGATGCGGCCCTCGTCCTGCCAGCGTTGCAGCAGATCGTAGGGCCCGTGGGCGCCGCCGTCGTAGCGAACCTTGTGGCCGAGCAGGCAACGGCTGACCAGCAGCTTTTCCATCATTCCTCCAAGGTTCGCGTAGGGCGGGTGCACCCCGCGCGATCGGCAGCGCGGGTTGCACCCGCCCTACGCCGTGACTGAAAGCGCATGTGACAGTGCCGCCCTCTCCCGGGGAAAGCGGGGAGCATGCTTCAGCGCCGCCTGAACCAGCCGGTCAGCGACAGGCGTTCGCGGGTGGCCGGCAGCACTTCGTGGGGCAGCTCGGCGGAGATGAACAGCACCAGGGTGCCGGCGCTGGGCAGCACGTCCAGCTCGGTATCGTCCGCCAGGTACAGGCGCAACGCGCCACCCTGCTCGGCCTGCCAGGCCTCGTTGAGGTAGTACACGGCACTGACAGTGCGCCGGTCATCGTCGCGGAAACGGTCGAGGTGCTTCTGGTAGAAGGCGCCCGGCGGGTAGCAGGCGAAGTGGCACTCGAAATCTTCCAGGCCGAGATAGAAGGCCCGGTTGAGGGCGCTGCGCAATTCGTCCATGGCCTGCAGGTAGCCGTCGCTCGGCGCGCTCTGGCCGTGTTCCAGCCACTGGATACTGTCGCCGCGGATGCCCTCGCGCACTGCCAGGCCCTGGCCGCGGCCGACCCCGGCCGGGCTGAGGACGCCTGCGCGGGCGCGCTTGCGGCACTCTTCGGCCAGTTCGTGGGTCAGATTGGCAGGCAGGACGTTGTCCAGCCGTGACCAGCCGCGTGCGGCCAGGTCGTCGATGATCTGCGGCAGGTGCCGCTGGAGAAGTTGCTCGTGCATGGAGGGATTCTACCAGCGTCGCTCGCGCGCCCCTACAATAGCCGCGCCCTACAGGAGTGCCCCATGCGCGTCGTCTTTGCTCTGTTCCTGCTGCTGTGCAGCGCCACCGTCCTCGCCGACGATCATGCCCGGCTCTATCAGAGCGCTGGCTGGCCGGAGCAGCGCGCGCATTTCGGCGAGGCCCTCAAGGCGGCCCAGCAGCGTTACCAGGCCAGCCTGCCGCCCGCGGTTTACCAGGCGCTGGTGAACAACAGCGACCAGCGCTTCGCGCCGGCGGCCATGGAGCAGCGCGCCCTGGCGGCCCTGCGCATGAGCCTGGCCGACCCGCAGCCGGCGCTGCAGTTCTTCGAGTCGCCGCTGGGGCGCCGCATCATCGCCGCCGAAACCCGCGCTACTGCGCGCGACCAGCTGGCCGCGCATGCCAATGGCCTGCCCCGGGTCGAGGCCGACGCCACCCGGCGCCTGCTGATTCGTCACCTGGCCCAGGCCTTGCCGGCTACCGCCGCCGGCGCCGAGGTCAGCCTGGCGTTGGCCTCGGTGGCGGCCGACAGCCTGAGTTCGATGGTGCCCGGTCTGTTCGGCGGCGAGCAGGCGCAGATGCTGGTACAGAGCCAGCGCGAGCGCCTGATGCAGCAGATCGAGGGCGATATCGACAACACCCTGCTGTATGTCTACCGCGACCTTTCCGACCCGGAGCTGGACGAGTTCGTCAGCTTCGCCCAGTCCGCCGGCGGCAAGGCTTACTACCAGGCCGCGCTGGCCGCGCTGCGCGCCGGGCTGGCGGCAGGCCAGAGCGGCGGCGACCTGCAGCCGGCTCAGCAGGGCATCTAGCGGCGTGGGCGAGTCTCGTCGGTGCACGGGCAGCGCCGCCCCCGGATTGCATCTGGGCGACCAGGTGATTAGCGCAGGCGCTCGCTGAGGAAGGCGAAGTAACGCCGGCGGATGTCCTCGTGCTCGTTGACCAGGTGGTGCCGTGCGCCAGGCAGGCGCAGGATCTCCGGCTGGTCGAACTTGTCCTGCAGCACCTGCAGGTTATGCCTCCAGTCCACCGTCATGTCGTCCTCGCCCTGTACCACCAGCGGGTTCAGCGGGCTGCGCGGCGCGCGCTCCAGGCGCGGAATCCAGCGGGCCAGGGCGCCGACCCAGGCGGTCGGCAGGTGGCGTGGCTGCAGCGGGTCGCGGTGGCGCAGGAAGTCGAGGAACGCGGCATCGGTGGAGTTCTCCGAGAAGCGCCGGGGAATCTCGCGGCGGAACGGGCCGATCAGGTGATAGCTGAGCTTGGACAGACCCCAGGCGCGCGGCCGCACCAGCGGCGCCAGGAGAATGGTGGCGCCGGGCTCCGGGCGTTTCTCGCCGAGCAGGAGGAAATCCAGCAGGATGGCGCCGCCAGTGCTTTGTCCGCACAGGTGCCAGGGTTGCGGCAGGTCGAGGCTGGCGGCCTCGGCGAACAGGCCCTGCAGGGCGCGCTGGTAGGCGGAGAAGTCGTCGATACTGGCGCGTGGCCCGGCGGACAGGCCGTGGCCCGGCAGGTCGCAGGCCAGCACGGCGAGGTTTTCGCCCAGCGCCCAGTCGATCACGTGGCGGTACAGGCCCATGTGGTCGTAGTAGCCGTGCAGCAGAATCAGCGTCGCCTTCGGCTCCGGCGGCAGCCACAGCTGGGCCACCAGGTCCAGCCCGTCGCTCTGGAAGCGGCCGAGGCGGCTATGCACGTGGCCGTGATGCGGCAGGTCCAGGCCGTAGTAGCGCTGGTAGGCCAGGACCTCGTCCGCCGACTCCGCCAGGGCCGCGGCCAAGGGTCGCAGGCCAGCACGCAGGCGCTCGGGCTGGAAGGGCTCTGGCAGGGGCTGGTACATGGCAGTCATGGCATCTTCGCTGGGGGTGGGTGACAGCCGATATTCAGCTGTCGGGCGCGGCGTGGCAAGCTAGGCCCCTTTGCCTCGTGTCCTCGCTTATGCACTCCCGTCGCCGCATCATCATCGCCAGTCTTGTCGCACTGTTCTGGCTGGCCGCCATGCTGGCCGCCTTCTGGTGGTTCCAGGCCCGCTATATCCGCCCGTTCGACGAGCGCACCGAGCTGTTCATCGGCAGCCAGCTGCGCTTGCCGGCGGAGCTGGCCGGGCCCGGGGCGATCCGCCTGGTGCACTTCTGGGACCCGGCCTGCCCGTGCAATGTCGGCAACCAGCAGCACCTCGGCGAGCTGGTCGAGCAGTTCGCGCCGCGTGGCGTGCAGTTCTATGCGGTACAGAAGGCCGGCAGCGAGGGCCGCCTGCCGGACAACCTGCAGCAGCTGCAGCCCCTGCCGGCGCTGCCCGGCAGCGAGAGCCTGGCAGCCAGCCCGGCGGTGGCGATCTGGGACCAGCAGGGCCGGCTCGCCTACTTCGGCCCGTACAGCGAGGGTGCCCTGTGCACCTCCAGCAACAGCTTCATCGAGCCGATCCTCGAGGCGCTGGTGGCGGGGCGCCCGGTGCAGGCCGACAGCAACCTGGCGGTGGGTTGCTTCTGCGACTGGCAACCCGAGTGACCCTGGCAGGGTGTGGAGAAGATATCGGGCTATAATTCCTGTACAGTGTTTTCGTTTTGTACAGTTTTTTGCTCAGGATGAGCCTCTACCCCCGGTGAGTGCATGAATTCGTCCGCTTTCAGTCTCGACGCCCACTATCGCCGCGCCGACCGCATCATGCTGGCGGTGCTGTGGCTGATGTTTCTCTATTCCCTCGGGCTGGCCGCCTGGCACGGTACCTGGGGGCAGGCGCTGCTGGTCGGCGGCGGTACCGCAGCGGCACTGACTGCGCTCTACGCACTGGTACCCGGCAGTCGCCTGATGCGCTGCTGCGTGGGGCTGGCCTTCATGGTCATGTCCGCCCTGCACATCAACCAGAGCGGGGGTGTGCTGGAGATGCACTTTGGCATCTTCGTGCTGCTGGCCTTCCTCGTCTATTACCGCGACTGGTTGCCGATCGTGCTGGCCGCTGGTCTGATCGCTATTCATCACCTGGCCTTTTTCGCCCTGCAACAGCAGGGAGTCGGGGTGTATGTGGTGCCTCAGGGCAGTTGGGGCGTGATTCTGCTGCATGCCTTCTATGTGGTGCTGGAGAGCGCAATCCTCATCTACCTGGCGCGCCAGGCCTATGCCGAGGCACGTGAGGGCGAGGCCCTGCTGCAGGTAGTGGAGGGGCTGACGGCCGAGGAGGAACGCATCGACCTGCGGCTGCGCGGTAGTCAGGTCGGCCCGGTGATCCAGCGCTTCAATCACTTCCTCGCCCAGCTGGAGGCCATGGTGGGCGAGGTGGTCGAGGATACCCAGGGGCTGGCGGCGACTGGCGACAGCCTGGCGCGTGCCACCCGCCAGTTGCGCGAGGGTTCCGGGCGCCAGCTGGGCGAAATCTCGCAGATGTCCAGCGCCATGCATGAAATGAGCGTGGCCATCGACGAGGTCGCCGGGCATGCCCAACAGGCGGCACTGGCCACAGAGGCGGCCACCAGCAAGGCGGCCGAGGGGCGCGCAGCGGTGAAGCAGAGTGCCGAGGAAATCGGCCGTCTGGCGGCGCGCATCGACGGCACCGGCGCCGAGGTGCAGGCTCTGGCCGAGCAGTCGCAACAGATCGGCCGGGTGCTGGAGGTGATTCGCGCCATTGCCGAACAGACCAACCTGCTGGCGCTGAATGCCGCCATCGAGGCCGCGCGTGCCGGCGAGCAGGGTCGCGGCTTCGCCGTGGTGGCCGACGAGGTGCGCAATCTGGCGCAGAAGACGGCGGTGTCCACGGCGGAGATTCAGGACATCATCGCTCGCCTGCAGCACAGCAGCCGCCAGGCCGCCAGTGCCATGCAGGAGAGTCAGGCGGGCGTGGTGCGGTGCGTCGAGGACAGCCGGCAGGCCGGCGAGCTGCTGCTGGCCATCGTCGCGGAGATCGAGGCCATCAGCCAGATGAGCACGCTGATCGCGGCGGCGACCAACGAGCAGGCCAAGGCCAGTTCCGAAGTTAGCCAACACCTGAGCGAGGTGCAGCAGGTAGCCGAGCAGAATGCCGAGGACGCCGGGGTGCTTGATGGTGACAGCCTGCGGCTACGCGAGCTGGCGCGGCGCCTGGGGGTTCTCAGTGCGCGCTTCACGGTCGGCCAGCCGCCGCGCTGAGGTTCAGGGCAACGCCAGCCGGACGTCGCCAATGGGCTCGCCATTGCGGTCGAAGCTGCGCTCCAGCAGATCCAGGCCGCCATCGCGTTGCAGCACCAGGGCGGTGCTGGCGCGGGTGCCATAGCCGGGGCCGACGATGAAGATGGTGGCCAGCAACATTTCCCAGTCCAGACCCACTCCGGTATCCGGCAGCAGCGTACGGGGAGGTTGCTGGCGGTCCGCGAGCAGTTCCAGCAACTGCAGAGGCTCGGCGGAGTCGAGTGCTGCGGCGAGGCTGGAGCTGGCGCGCAGCACCTTGGGCCATGGCGTGTCCAGGTCGGCATTGGACAGACCATAGAGGCCGGGCTGGAGGCGCTCTACCTCGCCCCGCTCGGAGTTGAGAAAGAACAGCCCGTGACAATCGCCCAGCAGCAGGTTGAAGCCGCTGTACTGATCAAGGCATGGCAGTAGCCCGGCGAGGAAGTCCGCGGCGTCAGCATCACCGCGCAGGAACTGCACCGGCAGTTCGCCGCGCGAGCGTTCACCCTTGGGCTGGCGCGGGTCGCGGATGTTGGTCAGCGCGGCGAAGCGGCCGCCGGCCGTCACGCCCAGCCAGGTACCGCCAGCCAGCAGGTCGCGCCCGGCATATAGGCCGGGCACCTCCGGCCACTCGGCCAGGGGCAGGCTGGCACGGTCATAGAATTCGTCGCGGTTGGCCGCCAGCACCAGCGGTTGCGGGTGCTCGGGGCGCCAGGCAAAGACGATCAGGCACATGTCGGGGTCCGGTTCGGGTATGCGCCGAGCCTACTGCATCCGCCGGGGCAAGTGGAGGCGTCGCACGCCATCCGTTACCATGCCGCTTCGTTTCCGGGGGTGTACATGGAATTCCTGCTCTATCTGCTGCTCGGCGCGGCGGCTGGCGTGCTGGCCGGGCTGTTCGGTGTCGGCGGCGGCATCATCATCGTGCCGGTCCTGGTGCTGAGCTTCACGGCCCAGGGCATCGACCCGGCCGTGCTGACCCACCTGGCCGTGGGCACCTCGCTGGCCACCATCGTCTTCACCTCGATCAATTCGGTGCTCGAGCACCAGCGCAAGGGCGCTGTGCTGTGGCCGATCTTCACCTGGATGACCCTCGGCATCCTGCTCGGCGCCGGCCTCGGCTCGCTCACTGCCGCGGCCATTCAGGGGCCGCTGCTGCAGAAGATCATTGGCGTGTTCGCCATCGTCATTGCCATCCAGATGGGCCTGGAGTTGAAACCCAAGGCCGGTCGCGCGGTCCCAGGCAAGCTGGGGCTGACGGCTGCCGGTGGGGTGATTGGCTGGGCCTCGGCGATCTTCGGCATCGGCGGTGGCTCGCTGACCGTGCCCTTCCTGACCTGGCGCAGCGTGCCCATGCAGCAGGCGGTAGCGACGTCCTCTGCCTGTGGCCTGCCGATCGCCGCCGCCAGCGCCCTGAGTTTCATGCTGATCGGTTGGGGCGAGTCGCAGCTGCCGGAATGGAGCGTCGGTTTCGTCTACCTGCCGGCCATGGCCGGTATCGCTATCACCAGCATGTTCTTCGCCCGCTTCGGCGCGCGCCTGGCGCACAAGCTGTCGCCGCGCCTGCTCAAGCGCCTGTTTGCCCTGCTGCTGCTCTGCGTGGGCGTGAATTTCCTGATCTGAGGATTGCTCGATGCTGTCTTACCCGCAGATAAACCCGGTGGCGCTGGACCTCGGCGTCATCAAGATCCACTGGTACGGCCTGATGTACCTGGTCGGCATTGGCGGCGCCTGGCTGCTGGCCAGCCGCCGGCTGAAAGACTTCGACCCGACCTGGAGCAAGGAGAAACTCTCCGACCTGGTGTTCTGGGTGGCCATGGGCGTGATCCTTGGCGGCCGCCTGGGCTATGCGCTGTTCTACGACCTGTCCGCCTACCTGGCCGACCCGCTGAAGATCCTGCGCGTCTGGGAAGGCGGCATGTCGTTCCACGGCGGCCTGATTGGCGTGATGCTGGCCACCTGGTTGTTCGGCCGGCGCAACGACAAGAGCTTCTTCCAGCTGATGGACTTCATCGCGCCCCTGGTGCCGATCGGCCTGGGTGCCGGGCGTATCGGCAACTTCATCAACGCCGAGCTGTGGGGCAAGGTCACCGACGTGCCCTGGGCGATGGTTTTCCCCAATGGCGGCCCGGACCCGCGTCACCCGTCGCAGCTGTACCAGTTCGCCCTCGAAGGCGTGGCCCTGTTCGTCATCCTCTGGGCCTACTCGCGCAAGCCGCGCCCGACCATGGCGGTGTCCGGCCTGTTTGCGGCCTGCTACGGGGTGTTCCGCTTCATCGTCGAGTTCGTCCGCGTGCCGGATGCCCAGCTCGGCTATCTGGCGTGGAACTGGCTGACCATGGGCCAGGTGCTGTGCCTGCCGATGATCTTCGGCGGTATTGGCCTGATGGTCTGGGCCCATCGCCGCCAGGCGGCGGCCTGAATCCGCCGCGACTTGGTTAAAATGCGTGTTTTGCCCGGGCGCCCTGGCGCCCGCGACCCTTCAGCGGAGCTGAGATGAAACAGTACCTCGACCTGATGCGCCTGGTGCGCGAGACCGGCACCTTCAAGAGCGACCGCACCGGCACCGGCACCTACTCGGTGTTCGGCCACCAGATGCGCTTCAATCTGGCCGATGGCTTCCCGCTGGTGACCACCAAGAAGTGCCACCTGAAATCCATCATCCACGAGCTGCTGTGGTTCCTCCAGGGCGACACCAACATCAAGTACCTGAAGGACAACGGCGTGCGCATCTGGGACGAGTGGGCCGACGAGAACGGCGACCTCGGCCCGGTCTACGGCTACCAGTGGCGCAGCTGGCCGGCGCCGAACGGCGAGTCGATCGACCAGATCAGCAAGCTGATCGAGATGATCAGGAAGAACCCGGACTCGCGCCGCCTGATCGTCTCCGCTTGGAACCCGGCGCTGGTCGACCAGATGGCCCTGCCGCCATGCCACGCCCTGTTCCAGTTCTACGTCGCCGAGGGCCGCCTGAGCTGCCAGCTCTACCAGCGCTCGGCCGACATTTTCCTCGGCGTGCCGTTCAACATCGCTAGCTACGCCCTGCTGACCATGATGATTGCTCAGGTCTGCGACCTGCAGCTCGGCGACTTCATCTGGACCGGCGGCGACTGCCATCTGTACGCCAACCATATTGAGCAGACCGACCTGCAGCTGACCCGCGAGCCGCTGCCGCTGCCGACCATGAAGCTCAACCCCGAAGTGAAGGACCTGTTCGCCTTCCGCTTCGAAGACTTCGAGCTGCAGAACTACCAGGCCCACCCGCACATTCCCGCGCCGGTCGCGGTGTAAGCCATGCTGGCGGCCGAGCTCAAGGCCTTTCATATGGTCGCCCGCCTGGGCAGCATCACCCAGGCGGCGAAGAAGCTGGGCCTCAGCCAGCCTACCGTCACCACGCAGATCCGTAACCTGGAAGCGCAGTACGGTGTCGAGCTGTTCTACCGCGGCGGCCGCCGCCTGACCCTGAGCGAAGAGGGCGCGCGCCTGCTGCCGATGGTGCAGCAGCTGCTGCAGCAGGAGGCCGACATCGAGTTCTTCCTGCGCAACTGCGGCCAGCTGCAGGGTAGCCTGCGCATCGCCGCCACCGCTCCCTACTATGTGCTCGACCTGGTCAAACGCTTCCGCGAGCGCCTGCCTCAGGTGCAGGTGACCCTGGAGATCGGCAACTCGCAGCAGGTGATCGAGGCGCTGGAGGAATACCGTGTCGACCTCGCGGCTTCCTCGCAGCTGGAGCAGGACGCACGCTTCACCCGCCTGGTGCTGGGCCAGGACCCGCTGGTGCTGGCCGTGCACCGCAGCCACCCGCTGGCGGCACAGCAGCGTCTGTCGCCGGCGGCCCTGGCCGGCCACTGCCTGCTGGTGCGCGAGGCCGGTTCCACCACTCGTGTGCTGACCGAACAGATGTTGCGGGAGACGGGCGCCGTGCCCGGCGCGGTGCTGGAAATCGGTAGCCGCGAATCGATCCGCGAGGCCGTGCTGCGCAACATCGGCGTCAGCGTGATCGCCCGCCACGAAGTGCCGGACAACCCCGCGTTGCGGGTGATCGAGCTGGACGACGCACCGCTGATCCCGGAATACCTCTACTGCCTCAAGGAGCGCCGCAGCGCGCGCCTGCCGGCGGCCTTCCTGGCCTTGGCCCGCGAAGGCGCCTAGGCAATGCTTCCCCTCTCCCCATGGGAGAGGGGCCAGGGGTGAGGGTTTTCCAGGCCACTCGTCCCCCTCCCTCACCCTGCGCGGGCCGCCCCAACCCTCGGCTTTGGCTTCCTGCGTCGCCCTACCTCCTGCATCCATGCAGTCGTCTCCCGGAGGGAGAGGGAGCAATACCCAAATCCGCCGATGCCACTATCGGCAGCTTTTGCCCAATTGCCATAAAGCCTTAGCACGGCGCGCCCAGGATGAACCTCGTTCGATTCATCACGAGGTTCGCTCATGGCCACCGTCGATCTGCAGCTGCGCGACATCCACAAGGGCTTCGGCGCCTTCAAGGCGCTGGACGGCGTGTCGCTGGATATCGGCGCCGGCGAGCTGGTCTGCCTGCTCGGCCCGTCCGGCTGTGGCAAGACCACTCTGCTGCGCTGCATCGCCGGCCTGGAACAGCAGGACAGCGGCGCCATCCGCTTTGCCGGGCGCGATGTCTCCAACCTTCCGCCACAGGCACGCGACTACGGCATCCTGTTCCAGTCCTACGCCCTGTTCCCCAACCTCACGGTGGCGCAGAACGTCGCCTACGGCCTGGCCGGTCAGGGCCGCGAGGCGATCCGCGCACGGGTGAGCGAGATGCTCGAACTGGTCGGCCTGGCCGGCAGTGAGCAGAAGTACCCGGCGCAGCTCTCCGGCGGTCAGCAGCAGCGCGTGGCGTTGGCCCGCGCCCTGGCGCCGAGCCCGTCACTGCTGCTGCTCGACGAGCCGATGTCGGCCCTCGACGCCCGCGTGCGAGAGCATCTGTGCGGCGAACTGCGCGCCCTGCAGCGCCAGCTCGGTATCACCACCCTGATGGTCACCCACAACCAGGACGAGGCCATGCTGATGGCCGACCGCATCGCCGTGATGAACCACGGTCGCGTCGAGCAGTACGCCTCGCCCCGGGACATCTACCGCGCGCCCGCCACGCCCTTCGTCGCCGAGTTCGTCGGCCAGGGCAACTGGCTGCCGTTCGAGCGCGATGGCGAGCACGCCCGCGTTGGCGACCTCAGCCTGCGCCTGCACGGCCAGCAGCCCCGGACTGCCGCTCATATCGAACGCGGCCGCCTGTTCTGCCGTCCCGAGGCGGTGGTGATCAACCCGCCGGTACACGAGGACAACCTGTTCCCGGCGCAGATGCGCGAGATCACCTTCCTCGGTAACCGTTGCCGCCTGAGCTTCGAGCTCGATGCACTGCCGGGGCACGCCCTGCTCGCCGAGCTGGCGCCCGAGTCCATGCCGCGCCTGAGTGGCGCCGAGATCTGGGTGGCCCTTCCGCCGCGCAGCCTGCAGGTATTTGCCTGATGGAAGCGCTCGCCTCGCAACGGTTGCCCATGGCGGCCCGGCGCTGGCCGGCCGACCTGGCCGATCGCCTGTTCGTGCGTGGCGGCCAGTGGCTGCTGCTGGCGCTGCTGCTGCTCGCCGTGTTGCTGCCGCTGCTGGCCATGCTCTGGCGCGGCCTGGCTGGTGAGCCGGGGCAGGGCGGTGGGCTGCTCGCGGCACGCGAGCTGGTGGCCAGCGCCAACTTCCGCTGGCTGCTCGGCAACAGCCTGAAGAGCGCCCTGGCCGTGGTACTGATCGTGCTGCCGCTGGCCTACGCCTTCGCCTATGCCCTGCAACGTACCTGCGTGCCGGGCAAGGGCCTGTGGCGTGGCATCTCGCTGCTGCCGCTGCTGGCGCCGTCGATGCTGCCGGGCATCGCGCTGATCTACCTGTTCGGCAACCAGGGCGTGCTGCGCCACCTGCTGACGGACAACATCTACGGCTTCTGGGGCATCGTCCTCGGCCAGGCCATCTACACCTTCCCGCACGCGCTGATGGTGCTGCTCAGCGCCCTGGCCCTGGCCGATGCGCGGCTGTTCGACGCCGCGTCGAGCATGGGTGCCTCCCGGTGGCGCGCGTTCCGCAGCATCACCTGGCCGGGCAGTCGCCAGGGTGTGTTCGCCGCGGCCTGCCTGGTGTTCACCCTGTGCGTCACCGATTTTGGCGTACCGGTGGTGGTCGGTGGCGACTACCAGGTGCTGGCCCTGGAAGCCTACAAGGCGGTGGTCGGCCAGCAGCAGTTCGGCCGCGGTGCGCTGATCGGCCTGTTCCTGCTGCTGCCGGCGCTGCTCAGCTTCGCCGTCGACCTCTGGCTGCGCCGCCGCCAGCGCGAGACCATGGGCGGTCGCGCCCAGGTCTACCACCCGCAGCCCAGTCGTGGCCGCGATGGCGCCTTCCTGCTGCTGGTGCTGCTGGTCTGCGCCTGCCTGCTCGGGGTGTTCGGCATGGCGGTGTACTCGTCGCTGGTCAAGTTCTGGCCGTATGACCTGTCGCTGTCGCTGCACCACTACGCCTTCTCCGAGCTGCCCGGCGGCTGGCTGGCCTACCGCAACAGCCTGCTGCTGGCGACCTGCTGCGCGCTGTTCGGCGGCGTGCTGATCTTCCTCGGCAGCTACCTGCTGGAGAAGACCCGGCAGAGCCCGCTGACCCAGCTGCTGCGCCTGCTCTGCTTCATTCCCATGGCGGTGCCCGGTCTGGTCCTCGGCCTCGGCTACGTGTTCTTCTTCAACCTGCCGGCCAACCCGCTGCACGGCCTTTACGGCAGCCTGACCCTGCTGGTGATCTGCACCGTGGCGCACTTCCTGACCACTGCGCAGATGACCGCCAGCGCCGCCCTGCGCCAGCTCGATGGCGAGTTCGAGGCCGCCGCGCTGTCGCTGAAGGTGCCGCTGCTGCGCCATTTCTTCCGGGTGACCCTGCCGATCTGCCTGCCGGCGCTGCTCGACATCGTGCGCTACCTGTTCGTCTCGGCGATGACCACGGTGTCGGCGGTGATCTTCCTCTACAGCCCGGACAGCCTACTGGCCGCCATCGCCGTGCTGAACATGGACGACGCCGGCAACGTCGGCGGCGCCGCCGCCATGTCCACCCTGATCCTGCTCACGTCCGCCGCCGTCTCGCTGCTGCTGGCCGGGGCCTCGCGCGGCCTGCTGCGCCGCTCCCAGGCCTGGCGCGCGGCGCCCGGTCACTAACCGTTCGGAGACTGTCCATGCGCTACCAACACCCCACTCGCCTGCAGGCCGCCATCCTCGACTGGGCCGGCACCGTGGTTGACTTCGGCTCCTTCGCGCCGACGCGCATCTTCGTCGAGGCCTTCGCCCAGTTCGATATCGAGCTGAGCCTGGAGGAGGCGCGCGGCCCCATGGGCATGGGCAAGTGGGACCATATCCGCACCCTCTGCGATCAGCCGGCCGTGGCCGAGCGTTACCAGCGCCGCTTCGGCCGCCTGCCGACGGACGCCGATGTGACGGCGATCTATGAACGCTTCATGCCGCTGCAGATCGCCAAGGTCGGCGAACACTCGGCGCTGATCCCTGGCGCGCTTGAAGCCATCGCCGCCCTGCGCGAGCGTGACCTGCGCATCGGCAGCTGCTCCGGCTACCCGCTGGCGGTGATGGGCAAGGTGGTCGAACTGGCCGCCGCCAACGGCTACCGCCCGGATCACGTGGTCGCCACCGACGAGGTGCCGAAGGGCCGTCCGAGCCCGGCCCAGGCCCTGGCCAACGTCATCGCCCTGGGCCTCGACGACGTCGCCGCCTGCGTCAAGGTCGATGACACCGAGCCGGGCATCCTCGAAGGCCGCGCCGCCGGCATGTGGACCGTGGCGCTGCGCTTCTCCGGCAATTTCCTGGGCCTTTCCTGGGCCGACTACCAGGCGCTGCCGGCCGAGCGCCGTGCCGCCGAGCGCGCGCGCATCGACGACCTGTTCAGCGGCAGCCGCCCGCACTACCTGATCGACACCATCGCCGAACTGCCCGCGGTGATCGACCACATCAACGCCCGCCTGGCCCGTGGCGAGAGCCCGCAGGCCTGCTGAGCGCAACGCGCCGAACAACCAACGCCAACAGCCACACCACTAGGAGCCCCACCATGTTCAAACGCACCGCCCTGGCCGCCGGCCTGCTCGCTGCCTGCACCCTGCAGGCCCAGGCCAACACCGAGCTGACCGTGTACACCGCGCTGGAAGTCGAGCAGCTCAAGCCCTACCAGGAAGCGTTCGAGAAGCAGCACCCGGACATCCGCATCAAGTGGGTACGCGACTCCACCGGCATCGTCACCGCCAAGCTGCTGGCCGAGAAGGATCGCCCGCAGGCCGACGTGGTCTGGGGCCTGGCCGGCTCCAGCCTGGCCATCCTCAAGCAACAGGACATGCTGGTGCCCTACGCCCCGGCCAACCTGGACAAGATCGGCGCCAACTACCGCGATGCCGCCAACCCGCCGGCCTGGGTCGGCATGGACGTATGGGCCGCGACCATCTGCTTCAACACCATCGAGGCCGAGAAGCAGGGCCTGCCCAAACCGACCAAATGGGAAGACCTGACCAACCCGGTGTACAAGGACAAGATCGTCATGCCCAACCCGGCGTCCTCCGGCACCGGCTACCTGGACGTCAGTGCCTGGTTGCAGACCTTCGGCGAGCCCGGCGGCTGGGCCTATATGGACAAGCTGCACGCCAACATCGGCCAGTACACCCATTCCGGCTCCAAGCCCTGCAAGCTGGCTGCCGCGGGCGAATTCCCGATCGGCATCTCCTTCGAGTACCCGGCCGTGCAGCTCAAGCGCAAGGGCGCGCCGCTGGATATCGTGCTGCCCAAGGAAGGCCTGGGCTGGGAGATCGAGGCCACCGGCATCGTCAAGGGCACCGACCAGCTGGACGCCGCCAAGAAGCTCGCCGACTTCGCCTCCAGCCGCGAGGCCATGGACCTGTACAAGGCCAACTTCGCCGTGCTGGCCCAGCCGGGCATCGCTGAGCGCTTCCAGGAACTGCCGGCCGACTACGAGCAGCGCCTGATCAAGAACGACTTCGCCTGGGCCTCGGAAAACCGCGACCGCATCCTCGCCGAGTGGCGCAAGCGTTACGACGGCAAATCCGAGCCGGTCGCCCAGTAAGGCTGCACGGACAGCCCCCTCTCCCGTTCACGGGAGAGGGTTGGGGAGAGGGGGAGATTACAAGCCCCTCTCCCCCGGCCCCCTCTCCCACAAGTGGGCGAGGGGAGCCCTGCCCGTAGCCCGGATGCAATCCGGGACACCTGCAACACCCACCCCGGATTACATCCGGGCTACAGATTTCCAGGAGTTCCCCATGAGCCAATACAACTGCGACCTGCTGGTCGTCGGTGCCGGCATGCTTGGCCTCGCCCATGCCTGGGCCGGCGCCAAGCGCGGCCTCAAGGTCAAGGTGTTCGAGCGTACCGCCATGCCGCTCGGTGCCTCCATCCGCAACTTCGGCCAGGCTCTGGTCACTGGCCAGGCGCCGGGGCCGATGCTCGACCTGGCGCGCCAGGCCCATGGCCTGTGGGCCGAGCTGGGTAAGGCCGCAGGCCTGGCGCTGAAGCAGCAGGGCTCGCTGGTATTCGCCCGTACCGAGGCCGAGGAGGCCATGCTCGAAGCCTTCTGCGCCGGCCGTGCGCAAGAGCTTGGCTACCGCGTGGAGCTGCTGCGCGGCGCCGCCCTGGACGGCCTGTACGGCGGCCGCTTCGCCCACCATCGCGCCGCCCTGCACGGGCTGGACGACCAGCAGCTGTACTCGCGCGAGGCGCTGCCGCAGATCGTCGACTACCTGCGCGGCCTCGGCGTCGAATTCCACTTCTCCACCCTGGTGCGCGATGTCGAGTCCGGCAGCGCGTTGACCACCGCCGGGCGCTTCACTGCGCGGCACATCCTGGTCTGCTCCGGGCACGACTACCAGACCCTGCTGGCCGAACCCATGGCCGCGCTCAAGCCCTCAGTGTGCCGCCTGCAGATGCTGCGCGCGCGCCTGGAACGACCGCTGGACCTGCAGCATGCGGTGCTCACCGGCCTCAGCTGTGTGCACTATGGCGCCTTCGCCGACCTGCCCGAGGCCGCCGCGATCCAGGCCGAGATCCGCCGCGACTATCCGGCGCTGGAGGAGCACGGCATCCATCTGCTGGTCAGTCCGACGCCCTATGGCGAGCTGATCATCGGAGACTCCCACGACTACGGCAGCGACGCCGCGCCGTTCAATGCGGAGGCGGTCGACCAGTTGCTGATCGACCTGGCCGAGCACACCCTGGGCAGTCGTCTGCATGTACTGGAGCGCTGGCAGGGTGTGTATGGCTCCCGTGGCCCTGGCCCGTTCAGCGTGCTGCGCGCCGCCGAGGGGGTAACCGCCGTACTGATGCACACTGGCCTGGGCATGAGCGTCGGCCTCGGCCTGGGCGAGCGCACGGTCGCCGCGTTGCTCGGTGAAGCCGCCTGGCCCGAGGCCAGCCCGGCATGACCCCGGTAGCGGCGGTCGACCAACTGCTGGCGGTGTGCCGTGAGCAGGCTCAGGCCGACTACATCGGCGAAGCGGTCAGCCAACTGGAACACATGGTGCAGGCTGCCGAGCTGGCGCGGCAGGAGGGCGCCGACGAGGAGCTGGTCCTCGCCGCCTTCTGCCACGATGTCGGCCACTTTTGCGCGCCGCTGACGGCCGACAACCGCATGGGCGAGCTGGGCCGCCAGGGGCATGAGCGGGTCGGCGCTCACTGGCTGCGCAGCCTCGGCTTTCCCGCGCGGCTTTGCGACCTGGTAGCCGGTCATGTTGCGGCCAAGCGCTATCTGTGTGCCCGTGAGCCGGGCTACCTGGCCGGGCTCAGCCTGGCCAGCAGGCAGACCCTGGACTGGCAGGGCGGACCGATGAGCGAGGCCGAGGCCTGTGCGTTCGAGCGCGACCCGCTGTGTGGCGACATCCTGCGCCTGCGTCGCTGGGACGAGGCCGCCAAGGTGCCGGGGCTACCCGTCGACCTGGGCTGGATCGAGGCGCTGGCGCGGCGGGTGCTGGCTTAGCGCTGCAGTTCGCTGACCAGCGCGTCGACCTGCTGGCGCCGCTCCACCTGCTCCAGGCGTGCGCCGGGGTTGAGTGAGGACCAGTCCGGGTGAGCGCGGGCGCGGCGTAATGCCTCGGGCAGCTTACCCTCGCGCCAGCTGTCGTCGCCCAGGGGGTCGAGCTGGATGGCGCTGGTCGCTGCGTGGCCGCGCGCGTTCAGTGCACCGAGCAGCTGGCGTTGGCGCAGGGCGAGCAGGCGTAGCAGGTTGTCGTTCAGGGTCAGCTCGCGCTGGCCCTTGAGCTTGCCGAGCAGGCGCCCGCCATAGTTGCGCGCGGTCTGCAGGCCGCCGCCGGCCAGCGCGCCGAGCAGCGCGGCGGCGCCCAGGGTGACGCCCCCCACCAGCAGGTCGATGCCCACGCCAGTGGCGGCGCCGGCCGCCATGCCGCCACCGACCTTCACCCCCAGCTGGCGCAGGGTTTCCGGGTTGAACAGGTCATCGCCCCAGCGCCCGTCCGTAAGTGGCAGGTCGGCGGCACGGGCGTCGTTATGGCGGAAGGCGTACAGGCGCAGCAGCGCTTCCACGCACTGCTGTTCGCGCTGACGCACGGCCTGGTGCAGAGCGGCGATCTCGCCCTGTTCGATCTGTGGCTGCGCGGCCACGCTACGGCGGCAGGCGGCGCAATCGAGCAGCAGTTCGGCGATCAGTCGCGCGCCAGCCTGGCGGCGGGCTTCGGCCTGCGCCTCATGGTCGGCAATCAGCCGTTCCAGCTGCGGCCGGGCAGACTCGATGAGCAGGGCCAGGCTTTCGTACAGACGCCGCTCGCCGTCCAGCGGCGGCGCCACGGTGTCGAACGCGACCCGCGCGTGCAGGCCCAGGCGGGCCAGCGCGTCGCGCCATTCGTCCTCGCGCTGGTTGGCGGCGTGGATGAAGTTGAGCACCGGTAGCAGCGGTTTGCCGCAGCCTGCCAGCACCGCCAGCTCATCCTTGTACTTGGCCAGCACCGGCTCGCGGGCGTCGATCACGTACAGGCCGGCGTCGCTGGCCAGCAGCTGGCGCAGCACCTTGGCCTCCTGCTCGAAGCGCTGGCGCGCCTCGGTGCCGTCGAGGAAACGGCCGATGCGCGCCGGGCCGTCCAGTCGCTCGCCGGGCCTGTCCAGGCGCTCCAGGTGCTCAAGCAGGGCAATGGCGTCTTCCAGGCCGGGGGTGTCGTACAGCTCCAGCAGCGCCTCGCCATCCACCGACAGGCGCGCGCCCTCGACATGACGGGTGGTGCTGGGCCGGTGCGAGACCTCGCCGAAGCCGACATCGCGCAGCAGGGTGCGCAGCAGCGAGGTCTTGCCGACATTGGTATGGCCGACCACGGCGAGTTTCAGCGGCTTAGTCATCTGCGGCCCTCTTCCTCGGCCCCTCTCCCGCCAGCGGGCGAGGGGTGACTCCAGCTGGTCACAGCATGCACGGACTGCCCCCTCTCCCATTTATGGGAGAGGGTTGGGGAGAGGGTGCAATCAGTCATGACCACTCTCCAGCCAGGCCAGCGGCGCGCTGTCGGCAAAGGCCAGACCGAGGCGCCGCAGGGCCTCGTGCCAGTCGCCCAGGCGCTGGCTGTCCAGCGCTTCGCCCGGGGTGGGCGGCAGCAGCCAGATGCGCGTGGCACCGGCCGTGCGCGACAGTTCACCGAGCAGGGCCAGGGTGCCACGGTCCGGTGAGCGGCGCGGGTCGACGGCCACCGCCAGACGGGCCGGCGGGAAGCGACCGAGCTGATCGAGTAGCTGCTGGCGCTGCTCGCGGCTGTCCAGTACGCCGGCGTTGGCCACCGCGGCCGACAGTGCCGGCGGCCAGGGCCGCGCGCCATCCAGCTCGACGGCCACCAGCACGGCACCGCTGCTGGCCTGCAGCTGGCTGCCGGCATGGCTTTGCGGCAGGGCTGCAGGGGCGGCATCGATCACCCCGAGGTGCTCGCTCTGTGGCTGCAGGCGCTCGGCCAGCAGGCGGTAGGCCGGGTCGTTCAGGTTCAGCGCCAGGCGTGCCCGGCCGCGTTGCCAGCAGCCCAGGCACAGCAGCAGGCACAGGGCGCGCGGCAGCAGGCCGAACACCAGCAGTACGCCGAGCAGCCAGCCGGCCCAGGCGTGGCGGGTAGCCTCGTCGGCCAGCGCGGCGGTGCCGCTGGCGCGGATGGTATCGACGTCCGGCAGGGGGAAGCCAAGCAGGGCGGGCAATGAGCCGAGCAGGTGGGTGAGGGCGACGAAGGTGTTGGCCGAGAGCAGTGTGGTCTCCCAGATGAAACCGTAGCGGCGGGTGCTGAGTAGAAGCAGCAGCATCACCAGGGCACTGCCCAGCGCCAGCAGCCACAGGCCATGCACCAGCGCGCCGAGCAGCCAGCGGTTGAGGCGCTGGCGCTGCAGCAGCAGAACCAGGGCCGGCCCCAGCTGCGCCGCTGCGGCGTCACGTGCCAGTTTCTCGCTGAGCCACAGCCACAGGCGGCCGAGGGCGCTCTGGTGTTCGCCGGCGGCGAGCATGCCCAACAGCCAGCCGAGCAGGCTCAGCAGGTGCAGGCCGAGCAGGCTGCCCAGGGCCCAGAACAGGTTGATGGTGGCGCCTTCGCCCAGGGCGGCAAAGGCCAGACCGGCGCCACCGGTCAGGGCCAGCAGGAGCAACGCCAGCAGCGCCAGACGCGCGCCCTGCAGCCAGTGCTGCAGGGCACTGGCCTGGCCGTCGCGCGTGGCGAGGAACAGGGCGCGCGCCTCGATGCGCGCGGCCAGGTGGTTGCCGGCCTGGCGCGCCAGGCGGTTGGCCTCGCCGTCCTCCAGCGGGCCGCTGTGCTCTTCGCGCAGGCGGATGGTTTCGCACAGCCAGAGCCGTTGCAGGCGCGAGCGGGGATGCGGGGAGCTCTCTGTCACGCGGCATTCCGTTTGCGGGTCGAGATTCAAGCATAACCGCTGCACCGCGCCCCGGGGGAGTGCCCGAGTTGTGGTCTGCGGCCGGCTGCGGCTAGGCTTTGGCTAGAACAAGGACAAGAGCGCCGCCATGAAGCTGCCACCCCTGGATTGGGTCAATCGCGACTCGCCCTATCTGCGCCAGATGCGCGAGGGTTTCCGCACCCTGCGTTTCGACGACGAGCTGGAGGCCGCGTATAACCGCTATCACGCCGGGGTGTTCCTGCTGCGCATGCGCTGGGCATTGCTGGTGGCCATCGTGCTGTTCCTGGCGTTCGCCGTGCTGGATTCCATCAGCCTGCCGCCGGAAGTGCGTACCGGCGTGCTGGGCATCCGCCTGGGGCTGATCGGGCCAACGCTGCTGCTGACCTGGCTGGCCACCTATCGCCAGCGACTGCATCCCTACCTGCAAGTGCTTGGCGGCCTGTGTGCGCTGGTCTGCGGGCTGGGTATCGCGGGGATCATCTGGGTGGCCAGGGCTCATGCGTTTCCGTTGCCTTACGAGGGCATCATCCTGGCCACGGTGTTCTTCTATTTCCTCACCGGCCTGCGTTTCGCCGTGGCATCGCTGTGCGGCTGGCTGACGTTCCTCGCCTACCTGGCGGTGGAGCTGATCAGCGGCTTGGACGCGGAGGTGCTGCTGTACAACCTGTTCTTCCTGGCTACCGCCAACGTCATCGGCTCGGTCGGTTGCTACTTCCTCGAGTACGCCACCCGGCAGAACTTCTTGGCCCTGGGGTTGCTGCAGGACCTGGCGGAGAAGGATCCGCTCACCGGTCTGCTCAACCGCCGTGCCTTTGGCGAACGCGCTGAAGCCGGTTGGCGTCATGCCCAGCGCGAGGGCCAGCCGATTGCCGTGGCGATGATGGATGTGGATTTCTTCAAGCACTACAACGACCACTATGGGCACAGCGCCGGCGACGAAGCGCTGCGTGCCGTGGCCCAGGTGTTGGGCTCTCATGCGCGGCGCCCGCTGGATGTGGCCGCGCGCTACGGCGGCGAGGAGTTCGTCGGTCTTTGGTACGGCCTGGATGAGGCGGCTGTAATGCGGCTGCTGGAGCAATTGCGCGCCGAAGTGGAGGGCTTGGCCCTGGCCCATGCGGCGTCTGCCGTGGCGCCGGTGGTGACACTCAGCATCGGTCTGGCCTGGCTGGTGCCGCAGCCCCACCAGGGGCTGGCGGATGCCCTGCGCCTCGCCGATGTGGCGCTGTACCTGGCCAAGGAGCAGGGACGCAACCGGGTAGTCGGCAAGCGTCCGGGCACTAGCCAGGTGGCCTGAGGACCTGCCAATCGGTATCCTCGCCACCATGAACAAGCCTCTGCCTCTCTGCCTGATCGCTGCCCTCGCGGAAAACCGCGTGATCGGTCGCGACAACCAACTGCCCTGGCACCTGCCGGCAGACCTCAAGCACTTCAAGGCCAAGACCCTTGGCAAGCCGATCATCATGGGTCGCAAGACCTGGGATTCGCTCGGGCGCCCCCTGCCGGGCCGGCTCAATCTGGTGGTCAGCCGCCAGGCCGGTTTGACGCTGGACGGGGCCGAGGTGTGTGCCTCGCTGGACACTGCTATGGTCCGTGCCGAGCAGTGGGCCCGCGAGCAGGGCGTGGAGGAAGTGATGCTGATCGGCGGCGCCCAGCTTTACGAGCAGGGCCTGGCCCTGGCCGAGCGCCTGTACCTGACCCGCGTAGCGCTGCAACCCGAGGGCGATGCTTGGTTTCCCGTCTTTGCCGAGGATGACTGGTGTTGCTGCGAGTGCGAGGAGCACGAGGCCGGCGAGAGTACCCCGGCCTATCGTTTCGAAACCTGGCGCCGCCGCTGAACGCCATCGCCTGAAGGGAGATCACCTGTGTTGACGACTCTGGACAAGATCCGGCTTGCCTACTGGAGGTTACGGGTGCGCTGGCACCTGCAGCGCAACGACGTGCACGGGGCGCTGGCGCGCGCCTGGCTGTATACCTCCGCCACCCAGTTGGGTGGGGACTATTACGAGTTTGGCGTGTATCGCGGTAGCAGCCTGGCCAGCTCGTGGCTGGCCTTTCGTCACTCTCGTCGTCTTTCGGGGCGGGCCGACCTGCCCTTCGAGCAGTCGGGCGGGGTTGCTGAGTATCTGGCCAACCGTCCGGTCTTCCATGGCTTCGATACCTTCGCCGGCATGCCCGATAACCGTGAGGGGCAGGACAGCCTCGCTGCCGGTACCTATTTCGCGCCCATTGAACTGGCCGCTGCGCGTTGTCGTGCCGTGGGGCTCGAAGCACCCGATCTGCGCCTGATCAAGGGGTTGTTCGCCGACAATGCTGCCGCCATCGGTGATCGACCGGCCGCGGTCGTCCATCTGGATTGCGACCTTTATGCATCAACGCGTGACGCGCTGAACCTGATTCGTCCACGTCTGGCCCAGGGCACGGTGCTACTGTGCGATGACTACGACCTGTTCCAGGCCGACAACACGAAGGGCCAGCGCCGTGCCCTGCGCGAGTTCAGCGAGGCCACCGGCATCATGTTGGAGACCTGGTTCGCCTATGGCGCGGCCTCGCGTGCCTTCCTCTGCCACCTGCCCGTCGAGTCGCCGGTGCATGCTGCATGAGTGACGCGCAACAGACGACGGAGGTGCCGGACGGCGTACCGCAGCTCTTTGTCCGTCACCCGCTGTGGGAGGATGCCCTGGCGCTGCTCTTTGGCACGGCGCTGGTGGCGCTGGGTATTGCCTTCTACAGCCATGCCGGGCTGCTTACCGGCGGCACTGTAGGCATCGCCTTCCTGGCCAAGTACCTGGCCGGTTGGCCGTTCGGCCTGGTGTTCTGTCTGGTGAACCTGCCGTTCTACCTGCTTGGCATCTGGCGTCTGGGCTGGGGTTTCACCTTGCGCACCGGCTGCGCGGTGCTGCTGGTGTCGCTGTTGGCCGAGCTGACCCCGGGTTGGGTCGCCTTTACTCACCTCAACGTGCTCTATGCGGCTCTGTTCGGTGGCGCCGCCATGGGGCTGGGTTTGCTGATGCTGTTCCGCCACAAGGCCAGCCTGGGCGGGGTGAACATCCTCGCGCTGTTCCTCCAGGAGCGCTTCGGCCTGCGTGCCGGCGCGGTGCAGATGGTCATCGATGCGATCATCGTGTTGGGTGCTGTCTTCGTGGTGACGCCGGACAAGGTAGCCCTCTCGGTGCTGGGCGCGGTGATGCTCAATCTGGTGCTGGCGCTCAATCACCGCAGCGACCGCTATGTCGGGGTCAGCTGAAGCGCTACAAGCTCAGCACGCACGGCACCGTTTTCGAGATGCAGCAGGGCGACACTGATCGGTAGCTTGAAGCGTCGCGGTCCGGCGCTGCCCGGATTGATCCACAGGCATCCGTCGCGCTCCTCGATCAGCGGCCGGTGCGAGTGGCCGGTGACCACCATGCGCACCGAGTCGGGCAGATGCGCCGGCACATCCGCAGCCTGGTGTGTCAGGTAGATGCCGAGGCCGCCCAGCGACAGTTCAACCCGTTCCGGCAACTCGGCCGCCCAAGCCAGCCCCTCGTCGTTGTTGCCCCGTACGGCCGTGAGCGGCGCGATCCGGCTTAGGGTGTCGAGGATTTCCGGCTTGCCGATATCGCCGGCATGCAGCAGGTGATCGCAGCCCGCCAGCGCCTCCAGTGCCTCGGTGCGCAGCAGGCCGTGGGTATCACTGATCAGGCCGATCTTCATGCCAGGCTCCCCGTTGCGAGTTCCGCCCACTCTACAAAGCATAAGCCCGGCGCAGGGCCGGGCTTATCAGGATCGGCATGGCCGGTCGCTCGCCGGGCAACGCTCGCGTTGCCCGAGGCCGATTCACCCTTCCAGCAGTGCCTTGTCGCGCACCGCGCCCTTGTCGGCGCTGGTGGCCAGCAGGGCGTAGGCCTTCAGGGCGGTGGACACCTTGCGCGCACGCGGTGCGACCGGCTTCCAGCCTTTCTGGTCCTGCTCGATGCGACGGGCATGCAGCTCGGCATCGGATACCTGCAGGTTGATCGCGCGGTTGGGGATGTCGATCAGGATACGGTCACCGTCCTTGACCAGGCCGATGGCGCCACCGGCGGCGGCCTCCGGCGAGGCGTGGCCGATGGACAGTCCCGATGTACCACCGGAGAAGCGGCCGTCGGTGAGCAGGGCGCAGACCTTGCCCAGGCCTTTGGACTTCAGGTAGGAGGTCGGGTAGAGCATTTCCTGCATGCCCGGGCCGCCTTTCGGGCCTTCGTAGCGGATGATCACGATGTCGCCGGCTTTCACTTCGTCGGCGAGGATGCCCTTCACGGCACTGTCCTGGCTCTCGAAGATCTTCGCGGTACCTTCGAAGACGTGGATGGACTCATCCACGCCGGCGGTTTTCACCACGCAGCCGTCCAGCGCGATGTTGCCGTACAGCACGGCCAGGCCGCCTTCCTGCGAGTAGGCGTGCTCGACCGAGCGGATGCAGCCGTTTTCGCGGTCGTCGTCCAGGGTCTCCCAGCGGGTGCTCTGGCTGAAGGCGACCTGGGTCGGGATGCCGGCCGGGCCTGCCTTGAAGAAGGTGTGCACGGCTTCGTCGCGGGTCTGGGTGATGTCCCACTGGGCAATGGCTTCGCCCATGCTCGGGCTGTGCACGGTCGGCACGTCGGTATGCAGCAGGCCGCCACGGGCCAGCTCGCCGAGGATGGAGAAGACACCGCCGGCGCGGTGCACGTCTTCCATGTGGTACTTCTGGATGTTCGGCGCCACCTTGCACAGCTGCGGCACCTTGCGCGACATGCGGTCGATGTCGCGCAGGTCGAAGGCCAGCTCGGCCTCCTGAGCGGCGGCCAGCAGGTGCAGGATGGTGTTGGTCGACCCGCCCATGGCGATGTCCAGGGCAATGGCGTTCTCGAACGCCTTGAAGCCGGCGATGTTGCGCGGCAGGACGTTGTCGTTGCCTTCGTTGTAGTACTGGCGGCACAGGTCGACGATCAGGCGGCCGGCACGCAGGAACAGCTGCTCGCGATCGCTGTGGGTGGCCAGGGTCGAGCCGTTGCCCGGCAGCGACAGGCCCAGGGCCTCGGTCAGGCAGTTCATCGAGTTGGCGGTGAACATGCCGGAGCAGCTGCCGCAGGTGGGGCAGGCGCTGCGCTCGTATTCGGCGACCTTCTCGTCGGAGCAGGAATCGTCGGCGGCGACGACCATGGCGTCGACCAGATCCAGGCCATGGTTGGCCAGCTTGGTCTTGCCGGCTTCCATCGGCCCGCCGGAAACGAACACCACCGGAATGTTCAGGCGCAGGGCGGCCATCAGCATGCCGGGGGTGATCTTGTCGCAGTTGGAGATGCACACGATGGCGTCGGCGCAGTGGGCGTTGACCATGTACTCCACGGAGTCGGCGATGATCTCGCGGCTCGGCAGCGAATACAGCATGCCGTCGTGGCCCATGGCGATGCCATCGTCCACGGCGATGGTGTTGAACTCCTTGGCCACGCCACCGGCTCTTTCGATCTCGCGGGCGACCAGCTGGCCGAGGTCCTTCAGGTGCACGTGGCCGGGCACGAACTGGGTGAAGGAGTTGGCGATGGCGATGATCGGCTTCTTGAAGTCTTCGTCCTTCATCCCGGTGGCGCGCCACAGTGCGCGGGCGCCAGCCATGTTGCGGCCGTGGGTGGAGGTCTTCGAGCGGTAGTCGGGCATGACGGATTCCTGCGGCTAATCAGGGAAGCAGTGGTGTGTGGTGAGCGGGTCGGCGGCAGATGGCCGCGTCGAGGGTGGGCGTGCAGCGGGACGGGATCTCCGTCCGCTCGGCCCGGGCTCACAAGCCCGCCGGAGGATGCCTGGCGAGGAATGCCCCGATTCTACGCCGCCTGCGGCCGCCGGGGGAAGGTTGGCGGACCGCAGGTGGTCGGCACTCAGCTGTTGGGCAGCAGTCGGACCGTCAGGCTCTTGATGTAGCGGGTCTCCGGGATCGCCGGGTGTACCGGGTGGTCGGGGCCCTGGGCGCCGCGCTCGAGCAGCTGGATGTTGCGGTCCAGGTGGCGGGCACTGGTCAGCAGAATGTTCTGCAGATGGTCCTCTTCCAGGTGCATGGAGCAGCTGGCGCTGACCAGGATGCCGTCCTTGTTGAGCAGGCGCATGGCCTGTTCGTTGAGGCGCCGATAGGCGGCCTCGCCGTTCTTGATGTCCTTCTTGCGCTTGATGAAGGCGGGCGGGTCGGCGACCACCACGTCGAAGCGCTCTTCGGCGGCCTTCAGTTCCTTGAGTGCCTCGAACACGTCGCCCTCGATGCAGGTGACCTTCTCGGCCACGCCGTTGAGCGCGGCGTTGCGCTCCACGCCGTCCAGCGCCAGGGCCGAGCCGTCGACGCAGAACACTTCGTCGGCGCCGAAGGCGGCGGCCTGCACGCCCCAGCCGCCGACATAGCTGAACAGGTCGAGCACACGCTTGCCCTTGACGTAGGGGGCCAGGCGCGCGCGGTTCATGCGGTGATCATAGAACCAGCCGGTTTTCTGTCCGCCCTGCACCGGAGCTTCGAACTTCACGCCGTTTTCTTCCAGTGCCACCCACTCCGGAACCAGGCCGAAGGCGGTTTCGACATAGCGCGTGAGGCCCTCGGCGTCGCGCGCGGCGGAGTCGTTCTTGAACAGGATGCCGCGCGGCTTGAGCACCTGGACCAGTGCCTCGATCACCGCGTCCTTGGCCTGCTCCATGGTGGCGGAGGCCAGCTGCACCACCAGGTGATCGCCGAAGCGGTCCACCACCAGGCCCGGTAGCAGGTCGGAATCGCCGTAGACCAGGCGGTAGTGCGGGGTGTCGAACAGGCGTTCGCGCAAGCTCAGGGCGACGTTGAGCCGGTGTACCAGCAGTGACTTGTCCAGAACGTGCTTGACGTCGCGCGACAGCAGGCGGGCGCAGATCAGATTGTTCGGACTCATGGCGACGATGCCCAGCGCCTTGCCACCGGCGGCCTCTAGCACGGCCTGGTCGCCAGGTTGGAACAGGTTCAACGGCGTGGCCGCCACATCGATCTCGTTGCTGTAGACCCACAGGTGGCCGGCGCGCAGGCGGCGATCGGCATTGGCTTTGAGGCGCAGGCTGGGCAGGGACATGGGACTACTCCGCGAAAAGAGCGGGATTATAGCCGTTGGGCCGGGTTCGCGGCGTTTACAAAAGTTGGCTGTGGCGGCGGGAAAGCTTTGGCTAAACTGTGGCGACTCTCACACTTCAGTTTCCGGCCATGACCCACGAACTTTCCGCTGAACAGATCCAGCAGGTGCTGCAGGGCATCAGCGTGCCGCCGCAGCCACAGATCATGGTGGATCTGCAGATGGAACAGGTCATGCCCAGCCCGGACCTGCGCACCATCGCCAAGCTGATCAGCCAGGACCCTGGCCTGTCCGGCGCGCTGCTGAAGATCGTCAATTCGCCCTATTTCGGCCTGTCCAATCGCATCGCCTCGATCCAGCAGGCGGTCAATCTGCTGGGCTGCAATTCCGTGATCAATCTGATCAATGCCCAGTCGATCAAGGGTGAGCTGACCGATGAGGCAATCGTCACGTTGAACCGCTTTTGGGACACGGCCCAGGATGTGGCCATGACCTGTCTGACGCTGGCCAAACGCATCGGCTACAAGTCGCCGGACGAGGCCTATACCCTGGGCCTGTTCCACAACTGTGGCATTCCGCTGATGGTCAAGCGGTTCCCCAACTACATGACGGTGCTGGAAGAGGCCTACTACAGCGCCAGCCATGAGCGACGGGTAGTGGATACCGAGAATCGCCTGCTCAATACCAACCACGCGGTGGTCGGTTACTTCACCGCCAAGTCGTGGAACCTGCCGCTGCACCTGTGCGAGGCCATCGCCAACCACCACAATGCGCTTTCGCTGTTCGAGGACGATACCGGCCGCGATGCACCGCTGAAGACGCTGATGGCGATCCTCAAGATGGCCGAGCATATCTGCGCGACCTACAAGGTGCTGGGCAACCAGGAGTGTGACCACGAGTGGGAGAGTATCCAGACCCTGGTGCTGGAGTATGTGGGGTTCTCGGAGTATGACTTCGAGAATCTCAAGGAAACGATCCGCGACCTGGGACCGGGCTGATTCCCCACCTGCCGCCTTCCTGCTAGGGTTGGCGGCCCGCACACCGTTGTACCGAGTCGCTGCATGCCCGAACTACCCGAAGTCGAAACCACCCGCCGCGGTATTGCGCCCCATCTCGAGGGGCAGCGTGTCACCCGTGTGGTGGTGCGCGAGCGCCGCCTGCGCTGGCCGATTCCCGAAGACCTGGATGCGCGCCTGTCCGGGCAGCGCATCCAGTGCGTCGAGCGGCGCGCCAAATACCTGCTGATCCAGGCCGAGAGCGGCACGCTGATCGGCCACCTGGGCATGTCCGGCAACCTGCGCCTGGTGCATGTGGGTACGCCCGTGGCCAAGCACGAGCATGTCGATATCGAACTGGAGTCGGGTCTGGCGCTGCGCTACACCGATCCACGGCGCTTCGGCGCGCTGCTGTGGAGCCACGACCCGCTGCACCACGAGCTGCTGGCCAAGCTGGGGCCGGAGCCGCTGACGGCAGCTTTCGACGGTGAGCGCCTGTTTCAGCAGTCGCGCGGCCGCAGCATGGCGGTCAAGCCGTTCATCATGGACAACGCGGTGGTGGTCGGCGTCGGCAACATCTATGCGACGGAAGCCCTGTTCGCGGCCGGTATCGATCCGCGCCGCGAGGCGGGTTCTGTCTCGCGGGCGCGCTATGTGAAGCTGGCCGAGGAGATCAAGCGCATTCTCGCCTATGCCATCGAGCGCGGTGGCACTACCCTGCGCGACTTCATCGGCGGTGACGGCCAACCCGGCTACTTCCAGCAGGAGCTGTTCGCCTATGGCCGTGGCGGCGAATTCTGCAAGGTTTGCGGCACCACCCTGCGCGAGGTGAAACTGGGCCAGCGTGCCAGCGTGTACTGCCCGAAATGCCAGCGCTAGCGATCCACCAGAATAAGAACAAGCAGTAGGAACCAGGATGTACGGCAATTACCTGCCGCCCAACCCGCTCGTCGAGTGGGTCGGGCGCACCGCGCTGAAGCTCATGGGCTGGCGCATCGAGGGCGAGCTGCCAAGGCTCGACAAGTTCGTCGCCATCGGCGCCCACCACACCTCCAACTGGGACTTCGTGATCTTCATCGCCCTGAAGTTCGTGCTGCGCCTGAACGCGCGCTGGTTCGGCAAGCACAGCATCTTTCGCTGGCCCTTCGCCGGGCTGATGCGCAGCTGGGGCGGGATCCCGATCCAGCGTCACCTCAGCCTGAATATGGTGGAGCAGGCGATCCAGGGCTTTCGCGACAACCGCGAGTTCATCCTGGTACTGTCGCCGGAAGGTACGCGCAAGAAGGTCGAACGCTGGAAGATGGGCTTCTACCATATCGCCCTGGGCGCCGGTGTGCCGATCGTGCCGGGGGCGCTGGACTTCGCCAATCGCCGCGTGGTGATCGGGGCGCCGTTCCAGCCGACCGGCGATGCGGAGGCGGATCTGCAGGCGCTGCTGGCATTCTTCCGCCCCTATGTGCCGAAGAAGCCGGAATATGCGTTCTACGGTGATTGACAGGGTTCACGCTGACAATTGCCTGAGCGCTGTTATAGTTAGCAGCAACGCTCTGCCATAACTACATAAATGAAGGACCGCGCCATGAACCTGTTTCGCACTACCGCCGCTGTGTTGGCTCTGACCACTGGCCTGCTGGCACTGCCGGCGCAGGCGGAAGTGGTTCAGCAGAATACCAGCGGTGACCCCATCTATACCGCCAATGCTCCCAAAGGCTACGCCATGGCGGGCGATCTGCTCATCGCGCGTCCGCTGCTGATCGCAGGTACCGTGATTGGTGCTGGTATGTTCCTGGTCAGCCTGCCGTTCACCGCTGCCGGCGGCAACGTCAAGGAAGCCGGTCAGGCACTGGTGGTCGAGCCGGGCATGTCCGCCTTCGTGCGCTGCCTGGGCTGCACCGAAAGCGGTTACAAGAAGGACTGATCCTTCCTCGCGGTAACCAAGAAGCCGGTCTGATGACCGGCTTCTGCATTTCTGGTGCGGCTATTTCCACAGCGCGGCGCGCCCCACGCCGCGCGGGTCGCTGGCGGCTTCCACCTGGCCGCTCTCCTTGTTCCACAGCAGCACCTGCTGGTTACCGTAGTGGCGTTCCACCCGCTGTAGCCTGTGACCACGCATCTCCAGGCTGCGCAGCTGGCTGGCGCTGAAGGCATCAGGCTCGTACTCGATCACATCCGGCAGATATTGGTGGTGGTAGCGAGGTGTGGCGGGCCATTGCTGCACCGGCTTGTCGTTCAGGTAGTCGAGTACGGCCAGCAGCACCATGCTGGGAATACGGCTGCCGCCGGGGGTGCCGAAGGATGCCAGTTCTGCCTTGCTTTCGATGAAGGTCGGACTCATCGACGACAGTGGCCGCTTGCCCGGGGCGATGAGGTTGGCCTGGCTGCCAGTCAGGCCGTAGGCGTTGTTGCCGCTGGGGTCGGCGGCGAAGTCGTCCATCTCGTTGTTCAGCAGCACACCGGTGCCAGGCGCAGTGAAGGCAGCGCCGAACGGCAGGTTGATCGACAGGGTGGCCGCCACCGCATTGCCCTCGGTATCGAGCACCGTGAAGTGGGTGGTGTGATCGCCCTCGCGCCAGCCTGGTGCCGGCGGCAGGCTGGTGCTGGGCGTGGCATGCTGCAGGGCAATGCCTTTGGCTAGGTTCTCCAGATAGTCAGGAGCGAGCAGCTTGGGCAGCGGGTTGTGCACCTGGTCCGGGTCGCCTAGCAGGCCGCGGTCACGATAGGCGCGGCGCAGGACTTCCACCACATAGTGGCTGCGTTGCACGGCGCCGGCTTTTTGCCAGGGCAGTTCCTGCAGCATCAGCAGGCTCTGTGCCAGGGCTATGCCGCCAGCCGAAGGGGGCGGTGCAGTAATCAGCTCGAGGCCACCCTCCAGGCCGATGCGCAGTGGCTGGCGCTCGACCACCCGGTAGTCGCGCAGGTCGCGCTCGCTCCACACACCGCCGCTTTTCCTGACACCTTCGAGCAGTAGGCGTGCTGTTTCTCCCGCGTAGAAACCGGCGTGACCATCGCGCGCCAGGCGCTCCAGGGTGCGTACCAGCGCCGGCTGGCGCAGCAGGCCGTGCAGGGGAGGAACTTGTCCCTGATCGAGGAAGATGGATGCGCTAGCTGGGTCCTGCTTCAGGGCCTCCAGGCGCCACTCGGCCCGCTCGCGGTAGACCCGATCGATACCCACGCCATCGCGCGCCAGGCGGATCGCGGGAGTCAGCGAATCGTTCAGCGGCAGTTTGCCGTAGCGCTCGGCCAGATGCGCCAGGGCCGCCGGCAGGCCGGGGATGGCTGCGGCCAGCGGGCCGTTCAGCGACAGCTCGCGCTGCACCGTACCGTTGCGCCGATAGAGGTCGGGACCGGCAGCCAGCGGAGCCCGCTCACGGGCGTCGACGAAGCGGTAGCTCGGCTTCTCACCCGCCTGACGCAGCAGGAAGAAGCCTCCTCCGCCAAGGCCGGAACCATAGGGCTCGGCCACCGCCAGTGCGGCCGCGATGGCGACGGCGGCATCGAAGGCGTTGCCACCATGGGCCAGGGTTTCCAGACCGGCGACGGTGGCGGCGGGGTGGGCGGTGGCGACGGCGGCCTGCTGCGGCTTTGGCGCCGCGGCCTGGGCGGCGAGCGTGCAGGTCAGCAGCAGGCAGGCGAGAAGTGTCTTGTAGGGCATGGGCTCGTTCCGTGCTGGGCAGGTGCATAGCCTAGCGAAGATCCGACCCTTGCGTTGTGGCGGGCGACTCAGGCCTTGCCGGTGATGCGCCGGTACTTCTCCATCAGCTGATCCTTGCTCTCGACATTGGCGTCATCGAGGGGGATGCAGTCGACAGGGCAGACCTGCTGGCATTGCGGCTCGTCGTAGTGGCCGACGCATTCGGTGCACAGGTTGGGGTCGATCACGTAGATCTCCTCGCCCTGAGAAATGGCGCCATTCGGGCACTCGGGCTCGCAAACGTCGCAGTTGATGCAGTCGTCGGTAATTTTCAGGGACATCGGGCAACTCCTGCCAGGCCCGACGGGCATGGCACTTACAGGCATTCAATGGGCGAATTGTGCCGGATTGCCGGGCATCACGCCATGCACGGGCGACCGGGGCGCCCGTGCCGGGGCGCTGGGACTCAGCGCTTGAAGCGCTCGGCGAGGGCTTCGGCCACCGCCGGATGGACGAACTTGGTGATGTCGCCACCCAGTGCTGCGATCTCGCGCACCAGCGTCGAGGAGATGAAGGAGTACTTCTCTGACGGGGTGAGGAACATGCTTTCCACGTCCGGCGCCAGCTGGCGGTTCATGTTGGCCAGCTGGAACTCGTACTCGAAGTCGGACACCGCGCGCAGGCCGCGCAGCAGGATGTTGGCGTTCTGCTCCTTGACGAAGTGCGCCAGCAGGGTGGAGAACCCGACGACCTCGACGTTGGGCAGGTGCGCGGTGACTTCCTGAGCCAGTGCCACCCGTTGCTCCAGCGGAAACAGCGGATTCTTCTTCGGACTGGCGGCTACGGCGATGATGACGTGGTCGAACAGGCGCGAAGCGCGCTCCACCAGGTCGCCATGGCCCTTGGTGATGGGGTCGAAGGTGCCTGGGTACAACACTCGATTCATCGCATCGTCCTGCTCGGAGCGGTTGGGGTGCGCGGATGGTAGCGCAGCGTTTCCCCTTGGGAAAACCCTCAGGGCGAACGCAGGTGCAGAGGAGCTGCCAGCAGCAGGCAGGCCAGGGCGATCCAGTCGGCTACCACCACTCGGCGCAGGGCCTCGTTATAGAGCGGTGTGCTCCAGGCCAGCAGGAGGAAACTGACCACGCTGACCAGGCCGGCAAGAAGCGCCAGGGTGCGCAAGCCGGGCAGGAAGGCCGCCGCTACCAGCAGGGCCCCCAGCAAGCCGAACAGCACGGCGCGATGGCGCATGAGGATCTGTAGGTTGGGCTCGTCCAGGTTGAGACCATAGAGCGAGTTGAGGCGGTCGCCGCCAAGGACTCCGACCACTGGCAGTAGATGAATGATGCCGACGATCAATAGCAGGGCGGCGACCAGCTTGCTCATGCCTTGAGGCGCTCGGCCAGGAGGGTGGCCAGCTTGGACGTCAGGCCGTAGATCGACAGCTGCGGGTTGGCACCGATGCTGGTGGGGAATAGCGAGCCGTCGTGGATCGACAGGTTCTCCAGCTGGTGATGACGGCCGAGGCTGTCGGTCACCGCGTTCTTCGCGTCCTCGCCCATGGCACAGCCGCCCATGACGTGGGCACTGCCCAGGCGGGTCTGGAACAGGCGCAGCTCCAGCCGATCGATCAAGGCCCTGGCCTCGGCCGGGGTCTTCACGTACTCGGCTGCGGCATGGATGGGCAGTACGGCCTTGGCGCCGGCGGCGAACTGGATCTCGGCCATGCTGTGGAAGGCCCGGCGCAGGCCGTCCCAGGTGTAATCAGTCATACGGTAGTCGAGCACCGGCGTGCCATCGCCGCGCAGTTCCACGCGGCCTTCGGCGCTGTCCGGGTGGAAGCCGTCACGCATCAGCGCCAGCATTACGTTGGTATGCGGCAGCTGCTCCATGCGCAAGGCGTTGTCGACACCGAAACGGCCAAGCAGGGTGGCGGCCAGGGCCGGCTGCATGGGTGGCACCTCGAGCTTGTAGGACATGCGTCCGGCGGTGCCGTCATCCCACTGGAAGTGGTCGGAATAGACCGACTGCGGCGCGCCGTAGAAGGGGTTGATGACCTGCTCGAACTGCGCCGCCGAGAAGTTCACCAGGTGCAGGAAGGTGCGCTTGCCGACCCGCTCATGCGGGTCGGGCGCCTGCGAGCGCAGCAGCAGTGCCGGCGAGTTGATGCCGCCGCCGGCCAGCACGTAGTGGCGGGCCTTGACCATGATGCGCCGGCCGTTGGGGGCCACCGCGCGTTCATCCATGCCCAGGCATTCCAGGCCGGTCACGCGATCGCCGTCATGGATGAGGCGCTCGGCACGGGCCAGGTAGAGCAGGGCGCCGCCCTTGTCGAGGGTGGCCGGAATGGTGGTGACCAGCATCGACTGCTTGGCGTTGACCGGGCAGCCCATGCCGCAGTAACCCAGGTTCCAGCAACCGCGCACGTTGCGCGGGATGATCTTCCAGGCGTAGCCGAGCTGCTCGCAGCCGTCCTTGATCACCTGGTTGTTGGCGTTCGGCGGCATGGCCCAGGGGGCGACACCCAGGCGCTGCTCCATCTTCTCGAACCAGGGCGCCATGTCGGCGGCGCTGTGACCCTTCACGCCATGCGCGTCGGCCCAGTGCTGCAGGGTCGGCTCCGGCGTGCGGAAGCTGGAGGTCCAGTTGATCAGCGTGGTGCCGCCCACGGCACGGCCCTGCATGATGGTGATGGCGCCGTCTTTGCTCATCCGGCCGATGCCTTCCTGGTACAGCTGCGGATAGGCATCGGCTTCCTGCATTTTGAAGTCGCTGCTGGTCTTCAGCGGACCTTCCTCGATCAGCAACACCTTCAGCCCGGCGGCGCTGAGGATTTCCGCCGTGGTACCGCCACCGGCACCGCTGCCGATGATGGCCACGTCGGCCTCCAGCAGCAGATCCTTGTCCAGGCGAGCGCCGTTGTAGGTGGTCCAGCCACGGGCCAGGCCGTCGCGGAAGATATCGGGTACAGGCATGTTCAGGCTCTCATTCTTGTCATTCTGCCCGGCGTCAGGGGCGAGCGTGATGGCTGCTGGTCGTTGATCAGAACTGCGGCGGACCGGGGTAACCGCAATGGGCCCAGGATTGCGGCCGGGCATACCAGGCCATCAGGATCAGCTGCAGCAGCGAGGCATGACCCATGCGCAGCAGGTCCAGCGAGCTGTGTTCCCAGCGCTTGAGGAACTGCTGGATATCGGCCTGGGAGGCATTCTCCCAGCTGCCCCAGATGCCGGTCAGCGGCCCGCGGGTGACCGTCATGGCCAGCACGTCGAACAGCTGCTGGGTCAGCTTGAGCAGCTCCGGCGAGAGGTGCTGCAGGTTGTTGTCGACGCCCAGCAGGGTGGCGTCCACCGCCGCCTGCAGGGCTTCTGGGCGTACCGCGCCTTCCAGCATCACCGGGATGATCGCGCGCAGGCTGGGCAGATCACTGGCACGCAGCACCTGGTAGCCCGTCGCCGGGGTGCTGGCAGAGCAGCCGCTGAGGCTGGCGGTGACGCCGGCGGTGGCCAGGAAGGCGCCACCGAGCAGGCCGACCTTGAGCAGGCCACGGCGCGACAGCTGCGGCGTGGCGTTGGCGATGTCGTTCATCGGCAGCCCTCAGCGAATAAACAGTTTCTGGATCAGCTTCTGGATCGACGTGCCGTAGGGGGGGTAGATCAGCCGCGCGGCGTTGAAGCGCTGCTTGATCAGCACGCCCTTGGCCTTGCTGAAGGTCAGGAAGCCCTCGTGGCCATGGTAGTGGCCCATGCCGGAGGGGCCGACGCCGCCGAACGGCATGTCGTCCTGGGCCACGTGCAGCAGGGTGTCGTTGAGGCACACGCCGCCGGAGTGGGTCTCGTGCAGCACGCGTTGTTGCTCGCCCCTGTCATAGCCGAAGTAGTAGAGGGCCAGTGGCCGCGGGCGGTCGTTGATGTAGGCGAAGGCCTCGTCCAGGCGCTGGTAGGGCACGATCGGCAGCAGCGGACCGAAGATTTCTTCCTGCATCAGCTTCATCTCGTCGCTGACGTTGAGCACCAGGCTGTGCGCCAGGCGCCGGCCCTGGTCGCCGGGGAACAGCGGCACCAGCTGCGCGCCCTTAGCCTCGGCATCGGCGATGTAGCCCTTGAGACGGCCGAGCTGGCGCTCGTTGATGATGGCGGTGTAGTCCGGGTTGTTTTCCAGCTTGGGGTAGAAGCGCTGCACGGCGGCACGGTAGGCGGCGACGAAGCCTTCCAGGCGATCCTGCGGTACCAGGACATAGTCCGGCGCCACGCAGGTCTGTCCGGCGTTCATGGTCTTGCCGAAGGCGATGCGCTCGGCGGCGTCTTCCAGCGGCACATCGGCGGAAACGATGGCCGGCGACTTGCCGCCCAGCTCCAGGGTCACCGGCACCAGGTTCTCGGCGGCGGCGCGCATCACATGTTTGCCGATGCTGGTGGCGCCGGTGAACAGCAGGTGATCGAACGGCAGGCGGGAGAAGGCCTGGCCAACCTCGGCCTCGCCCAGCACGACGGCGACCATCTCTTCGGGGAAGATGCGGGCCAGCAGATCCTTGACCAATTGCGAGGTGGCCGGGGTCGATTCGCTCATCTTGATCATCACCCGGTTGCCGGCGGCCAGGGCGCCGATCAGCGGGCCGAAGGCCAGGTACAGCGGGTAGTTCCACGGCACGATCACGCCGACCACGCCGAGCGGCTGATACACCACCTTGGCCGCGGCCGGCTGGAAGGCCAGGCCGACGCTGCGCCGCGACGGTTTCATCCACTTGCCCAGGCGTTTGCTGGCGTAGTCGATGCCATGCAGGCTGGGCATGATCTCGGCCAGCAGGGTTTCCTCGGCGGCGCGGTTGCTGAAGTCGCGGGATACTGCGTCGATCAGCGCCTGCTTCTCGCTCAGAATCAGCTCGCGCAGGGCCTTGAGCCAAGCGCGGCGCTGCTCGGCCGAGGGCATGGGGTTGGCGCGGTAGGCGGCGCGCTGGGCGGCCAGCAGCGGCCCCAGGGCGTCTATCTGTTGTTGGTTTTGTTGGAGATAGGCAACGTCGGCGACCATGGCGTGCATCCTCTTGGGCTGCTGCGGATTTGAGTAGTGATGATTTTTAGAGTAAATGCTCTAAAGTGTCAATCAGAGTCGTCGCCGGTCGTCATAGCCGGCGCTTCCCTGTACTTTTAGGGTCAACAGACCCTAGCCCATTTCGTGTGTCGAGCCGAACCATGGCCCCGAAGAACAAGACCCGTGACCGCATCGTCGAAGCCAGCCTGGAGCTGTTCAATGCTCAGGGCGAGCGCAACGTCACCACCAATCACATTGCCGCGCACCTGGGCATGTCGCCGGGCAACCTGTACTACCACTTCCGCAACAAGCAGGCGATCATCGCCGAGCTGTTCGCCCAGTACGAGGCGCAGGTCGACCAGTTCCTGCGCCGGCCCGAGGGGCGCGCGCTGACGGTGGCCGACAAGACTTTCTACCTGGAGGCGCTGCTCGCGGCGATGTGGTACTACCGCTTCCTGCACCGCGACCTCGAGCACCTGCTGGACGCCGACGCAGAGCTGGCTGAACGCTACCGCGCCTTCGCCCGGCGCTGCCTGCAGGCGGCCCAGGGCATCTACCTGGGGTTCGTCGAGGCCGGCATCCTGCGCATGACCCTGGCGCAGATCGAAGCGCTGACGCTGAACAGCTGGATCATCATGACCTCCTGGGTGCGCTTTCTCTGCACCACCCTCAGCCAGGGTGGCGACATCAGCCAGGACATGCTGCGCCGGGGCATCTATCAGGTGCTGGCACTGGAGGGCGGCTATCTGGCCGAGGACGCCGGGCCGGCAGTGCAGGCACTCTACGAGCGGCTCTATGTGCCGCTGGAGCTGAGCCCGGCTTGATGCAAGTCAGCTGTCCGCGGCACGGGGCTGGCCATACTGCGGGGATATCCCTTGCCATGGCCCCCCGATGACGCCCAACCCTGCCGCGCGCGCTTGCCCCCGCCCCCGAGTACTGCTGGTTTTCGGCACCCGCCCCGAGGCAATCAAGATGGCGCCGCTGCTGCATGCGCTGCAGGCCGACGGCGGCTTCGAGGTGCGCCTGTGCGTCACCGCCCAGCACCGGCAGATGCTCGACGAGGTGCTGGCACTGTTCGAGCTCAGCGCCGACCATGACCTCGATGCCATGACCGAGGGCCAGAGCCTGAATGGGCTGTGCGCGCGCCTGCTGGAAGGCCTCGACGGCGTGCTGGCCGCCGAGCAGCCGGACCTGGTGCTGGTGCATGGCGACACCAGCACCTGCGCCATGGCCAGCCTGGCGGCCTTTCAGCGTGGCATCCCGCTGGCCCACATCGAGGCCGGCCTGCGCACCGGCAATCTGCAGGCGCCCTGGCCGGAGGAGGCCAACCGCCGGCTCACGACGCTACTCGCCACGCTGCACTTTGCCCCCACCGAGTCGGCGCGACGCAACCTGTTGGCCGAAGGCGTGGCCGACAGTGCCATCTGCGTTACCGGCAACACCGTGGTTGATGCCCTGCTGTGGGTGTGCCGGCATCTGCAGGCGCTCGACTGGCGACCGGCTGAAGGCCCCCTGGCGCAGTTGCCCGAGGCTGAGCCGCTGGTACTGATCACCGGGCACCGGCGGGAGAACTTTGGCGCGGGCTTCGAACAGATTTGCGAGGCCCTGGCCGAGCTGGCGCGGCGCTACCCGCAGGTGCGCTTCGTCTACCCCGTGCACCTCAATCCGCAGGTGCGGGACCCCGTGTATCGCCTGCTCGGCGGCATCGCCAACCTGCAGTTGCTGCCGCCACAGGACTACCGGCACTTCGTCTGGCTGATGCAGCGTGCCAGCCTGATCCTCACCGATTCCGGTGGCGTGCAGGAGGAGGCGCCCTCGCTGCACCGGCCGGTGCTGCTGATGCGTGCCACCACCGAGCGCCCCGAGGCGGTGGCGGCCGGCTGCGTCAGGCTGGTGGGCACCGACGCTGCGCACATCGTCGCCGAGGTCAGTCGCTTGCTCGATGACCCGTCCGCCGCGCAGGCGATGCGCAGCGCCGGCAACCCTTACGGTGACGGCCTGGCCTGCAGCCGCATCCTGGTGCGGCTGCGCGAGTACTTCGGTCTCGCACAGGGAGTGCCGGCATGAGTTACGAGTGGATCGATGCGCTCACCTACTACCTGTACGGCCTGCGCGGGCTGACCTGGGTACTGGCCGTGGTGCTGCTGGTGCTGGGCTTCGACGACCTGTTCATTGACATCCTCTACTGGGTGCGCCGCGTGGTGAGGTACTTCCGCTTCTACCGCGGCGGTGCGCCCGATCAGGACCAACTGCTGTTGCAGGGTCGCGAACAGCCACTGGCGGTGATGGTGCCGGCCTGGCAGGAGACCGGGGTGATTGGCGAGATGGCCCGCCTGGCCGCCTCCAGCCTCGATTACGAGAACTATCAGATATTCGTCGGCACCTACCCCAACGACCCGGCCACTCAGGCCGAGGTGGACGAGGTATGCGCCCGCTACAGCCACATACACAAGGTGATCTGCGCGCGACCCGGGCCGACCAGCAAGGCCGACTGCCTGAACAATATCATCGAGGCCATTCAGCGCTTCGAGCAGCAGGCCGGGGTGCAGTTCGCCGGTTTTATCCTGCACGACGCTGAGGATGTGATCGAGCCGCTGGAGCTGCGCCTGTTCAACTACCTGCTGCCGCGCAAGGACCTGATCCAGGTGCCGGTCTACCCCTACGCCAAGCGCTGGTGGCAGTTCACCGCCGGCCACTACGTCGACGAATTCGCCGAGCTGCACGGCAAGGACATCGTTCTGCGCGAGGCATTGGTCGGCCAGGTGCCCAGCGCCGGCGTCGGTACCTGTTTCAGCCGCCAAGCGATCCAGGCGCTGCTGGATGAGGGCGACGGCATCGCCTTCGACGTGCAGAGCCTCACCGAGGACTACGACATCGGTTTCCGTCTCAAGCAGAAGGGCATGAACGAGGTGTTCGCCCGTTTCAGCGTGCATGACCGTAGGCTCTCGCCATTCCGCGAGGACGGCTTCGGTCGCAGCCGCGCCACCAGCCGGGTGATCTGCGTGCGCGAGCACTTTCCCGACACGTTCGAGCACGCGGTCAAGCAGAAGGCCCGCTGGATCACCGGCATCGTCTTCCAGGGCTCGGCCAACCTGGGTTGGACCACCAGCCCGCTACTCAACTACTTCCTCTGGCGCGACCGCCGGGGGGCGGTGATCAACCTGATCGGCCTGCTCTCGACCCTGCTGTTCATCCAGTTGCTGGCGGTATGGCTGCTCAACGGCTGGCTGGTCGACAGCTGGCGCTTCGACTCGGTGCTCGGCCACGACCCGCTGCTGCACGCGCTGCTGACCATCAACGGCGTCCTCCTGCTCAACCGCCTGTTCCAGCGCGGCTATTTCGTCACCCGCTACTACGGGCTGTGGCAGGGCCTGCTGTCGATCCCGCGGATGGTCTGGAGCAACGTGGTCAACTTCTTCGCCAACCTGCGCGCCATCCGCCTGGTGCTCAAGCTCGGCGATGCGCGCAAGGTGGCCTGGGACAAGACCAGCCATGAACTGCCGGCGCTGGCCAACACGCCGCGGCGTACGCCGCTGGGGCAGATCCTCGTGGCGCAGGGGGTGATCAGTGACGAACAGCTGAGCCGGGCGCTTTACCGGGCACCGCGCCGGCTGGGCCGCGAGTTGCTGGTGCGTGGCTGGGTCACCGGCGAGCAACTGGCTGCCGCATTGGCCGTCCAGGCCGAGCGGCCCTGGCGTGCGCTCGACCCGCTGCAACTCAGCCCAGGGTTGATCGAACTCTTCCCGGCCCGCCTGGCGCTGCGCTACTCGATGCTGCCGGTGGCCGAGCTCAACGGTCGCCTGCTGCTGGGCAGCGAGCGCGCGCCCAACCCGGTGGTGCTCGCGGTGATTGCCCGCCAACTGGGGCGCCCGGTTGACTGCTGCATCCTGCCGCCCGGGCGGGTGACGCTCGGTCTGCACCACTGGTATCTGCAGCAGCATGGCGCCGTCATGCAGCAGCTGCTGGAGGCCTTGCGCGCGCCGCAGGTCGACCCGGAGCTGCAGGAACAGGTCTGTCGCCACCTGCTGCTGCTCGGTGACCTGCTGCAGGAGCTGGGCATGCTGCCGCCGGCGCTGCTGGCTCAGGTGCTGATCGAATTCGAGCCGGAGCAGGACAGCCTCGGCCAGACCCTGGTCAAGCGCGGCCTGATCAGTGCCACGTTGCTGCAGCGGGCGCTGGACGAACAGCAGGGCGAGCTGCGCCATGCCCTGGTCCTGATCGAGGAGAAACAGTCATGAGCGGCAGGCGCCACAAGCCCCGCGTGCCGCTCAGCCTGCTGTTACTGGCCCTGCTTGGCGCCAGCCTGAGTGCGCCGAACCTGGTTGCCGAGCCGAGCGAACTGCAGCGCTTTCGCAGCTATCCCTATATCGAGCGCGCCTATCGGGCGCTCGATCGGCAGCCGGCCGAGGCCGAGAAGCTGGTGCGCCATGTGCTCGAACAGATCAGCCCGGAGCATGCCGAAGCGCAGCGGATTCTGCTTCAGGCTCTGCAACGTCAGGGCCGCTATGCCGAGGCATTGGATATCTGCGCCAAGCTGCCGGCCGAACAGGCCGCTCCGTTGCGCAAGGAACTGCGCCTGGCCTGGATCGCCAGCGACCAGGGCGTGCCGGCAGCAACCCTGGACGCCTGGCTGAACGAGGCCGAGCCGCTGGAGGCGGCGCACCTGTGGGAGGCCCAGGCCCTGCGCCTGGAGCGCCGTGACGGCGTGCCGGCCGCGCGGCGCTGGCTGGCCGGCTTGTCGGGCCGCCTGCAGGACGATGCCTGGCGCCAGTGGCAGGCCAGCCTCGCCGAACGCCAGAAGGACTGGCCGGCAGTGCGCGACAGCCTGGCCGGTCAGGCCAGTCTGAGCGCCGAGGACTGGCAGCGCCTGGGGCAGGCTTATGTCGAGTTGGGCCAAACCGAAGCATTGGAGCAGTTGCTGCGCCGCGCGCCGTCTCCCGAGTCCGCCGCCGCGCTGCGGATCAATGCTGCCCGGCGCTGGATCGGCCAGGGCCGCGTTGAGCCGGCCTACCAGCAGTTGCTGGCGCTGCAGGCAGTCGGTCAGCTGCCGGCCGAGCTGCGCCGCAGCCTCTTCGAGCTGGCCCGCCAGCAGGGCGATAGCGCGCGCGCCGACGCCCTGGCTGCCGAGCTGGGCGAGGATTGCCTGGAACGCAGCGCCTGGTTGACCGAGCGGGATGCCGCAGCGGCCCGGCAGGTGCTGGCCAGCTGTGCGCCGGGCGAGCAACCGCAGCGCTGGCTGGCGCAGGTGCAGCAGCTGCGCGCGCTGGAATTGCTGCCACGCGGCGATCTGCCGGGCGAACTGCACGATCCCCTCTATATCGAACTGTCGCGTGGCGCCGGCCGGGGGGCGCAGGCGCTCGACTGGCTGCTCGCCCATCCGGCCGGCGAAGCCCGCCTGGCCCGTGCCGCGACCCTGGCGCAGCAACTGGACCGGCGCCAGCAGGCGGCCGAACTCTGGCAGCGGCATTACCAGGCCAGTGGTTCCGGGCGCTCGCTGGAGCAGGCCAGCTACCTCTGGCAGCAGCTGGGCCAGTCGCAGCGCGCCCGCGAGCTGCTGCTCACGGCCCGGCGTCTGGATGCCGCCCAGGGCGCACGGCTGGTGCAGCTGAGCGTCGAGGGCGGCCAACTCAGTGTGCAGCAGGTCCAGGACCTGCTGCCGCGCCTGGCGCCTGCCGTCCGTGGCGAGTTGCTGGCGGCGCTGGCCGCGCGTGAGCGCTGCGCCGAGGTATTGGCCTTGAGTGCCGGCCAGCCGAGCAGCGCTGCCGAATGGCGCGCCCGTGGCCAGTGCCACCTGCAGGAGCAGCCCGGTGTGGCGGTCGAGGAACTGCGCCGGGGCCAGGCACTGGGTGACCGGCCGAGCGCCGAGCTGCTGCCCTTCGCCCTGGCTTCCGCCGGCGAGCCCGAGGCGGCGCTGGCGTACTGGCAACAAACGCCGGCCGCACAGCAGAGCGCGGCCGTGCGCCGCGCGGTGGTGGGCGCCGAGGTGGCTGTCGGCAAGCTGGAGCAGGCCGAGCAGCACTGGCAGGCCTTGCCACCGAGCACTCTCGACGACTGGCGCCAGGGTGGCCACCTGGCCGTGGCGCGCGGGGATTATGCCGAAGCGGTACAGCGGTGGCGGCGGGTGCTGGCCCTGGGGGGCACGCTTGAGGACTACTACCAGGCCGGCATGGCTGCCGGTAGCGCCGGCCAGCGCGAGCAGCAGCTGGCGTGGCTGGAGCGCGCCGCGCAATGGGCACCGGAAGACCCACGCATCCAGGCCGACCTTGGATTCGCCCTGGGCAACAGCCCCGAGCCTGCGCAGCGTCAGGCCGCCATTCCGGTGCTGGAAAAAGCCGTGCGACTGCGCCCCGACGACTACCGCCTGAGCGATGCTCTGGCCACCCTGCAGGGCAGTTTCGGTCAGGTGCCCCAGGCTCTGGAGAACTGGAAACACAGCATCGACCTGGAAACAGCGATCGCGCCGCGCGACGAGAAGCTCAGCAACGACCTGTTCCGTGCCCGCCGCGCTTATCAGGTGCACAACGACCGTACCCGTTGGCATTTCGCCAGTACCTTCGCCCCGCGCGGGGTGACCAGCACGGCCGATCAGCGCCCGAGCGGGCTCAATGCTCATCAGCTGGATGTCGATCAGCGGCTGTCCGACGACATCGGCCTGCAGGGCGGGCGCCTGTCGATCATTGGCCGGGTGTTCAGTTCCGGCGAGCACAGCGACCTGACCGAAACGGTCGGTGGCGCCGCCGGCCTGCGCTATACGCCGTGGCGGGACCACAACGTCAACTTCAGCGGCGAGGTGTTCCACGAGTACTTCGCCGAGGGCGATACCGACGTCCTCCTGCGTGCCAGCGTCTCGCTGCTCGACCAGGGTGAGTATCGCAACGACTGGCGGCCGACCGAGGACGACTGGGCGCAGCGCCTGCTCTACCTGGACGCCGCCTGGTGGGTGGATGAGTCGCAGCGCTTCCTGGTCGCCCGCTACAGCCGTGGCCACCTGTTGAAGCTGGACACCGCCAGCGCCCAGGCCGCCGGCCCTTACGCCATGCTGCAGGGCAGCGAGCAGGATCAGCAGCAGGACCTGCGCGCCGGACTGGGCCTGAGCTGGCAGCTGTGGTTCGACGAGGATCACTACAACGCCTTCCACAACAGCCTGACGCTGCGCATGGAATACCAGTGGAACCTCGGTGGCAACCTGTTTGGCCGGCGTGACGGCTGGATGGGCGGTCTGGAGCTGGCGTTCTGAGCCGCGTCCGCCTGCTGCTCGTCCTGCTGCTGGCCGTGGCGCCGGCCTGGGGCGAAGTGCTGTTCTACCAGCCGCAGAGCCGCGATGCGCGGCACGAAGCCGCGCAGTGGCAGACGCTCTGGCAGGCCACACGGCTGGCCGGGGTCGACACCCTGGTCGTGCAGTGGACCCGACATGGCGAGGAGGATTTCGGCGGCGCCGAGGGTTGGTTGCGCGCCAGCCTGGAGCAGGCATCCCAGGCAGGGCTGAGTCTGGTGCTGGGGCTGCAGCACGATCCGCTTTACTTCACCCGCGCTGCCGATGCCGAAGGGCTGCCGTTCTACTGGCAGCGCCTGTTCGCCGGCTATCGCCAGCAGCAGGTGGCGTTGGCGGCCTGGCATCTGCCGGTCGCGGGCTGGTATCTGCCCGCCGAACTGGACGACCGCAGTCTGGGCAGTCCGGCCCTGCGCGCAGCTTTCGCGGCCCAACTGCAATCCTTTCGTCAGGAGCAGCGGTTGCCACTGCATCTCAGTGCCTTCAGCGCCGGGCGTCTATCGCCGGCGGCCTACGCCGACTGGCTGACGACTTTGCAGGTCCCGGGTATCCAGTTGTGGTGGCAGGATGGTGCCGGCACCGCGGCGCTACCGGCCGATGCCAGGGCTCGCTATCGCGCGGCATTGCCCTGCGCCGTGGGGCTGATCCATGAAGCCTTCCGCCAGACCAGCACCGCCGGCCAGCCGTTTCGCGCCGAGCCGCAAGAGCCGGAGGTGGACTCGGGCTGCCATCCGCGCGCAGTGTTTTCCCTGCGTTACCGGCCGTGGGGGCGTCCGCTCTACTGAGCTGCGGCCTGCTCGCGCAGCCACTGCGGGATGCGTCGTTCCAGGTAGAAGCCCGGCCGGCGCAGGTTGCCGTCTATGAAGCCGACATGCCCGCCGCGCGCGTGCAGTTCTAGGGTGGTGCAGGGCGCCAGTTCGCCGGGCTCCGGCACCGTGTGGCGGAATACGAAGGGATCGTCGGCGGCCTGGATGATCAGCGCCGGTGTGCGGATGGCGCCCAGGTAATAGCGGCTGGAGGCGCGTCGGTAGTAGTCGTCGGCGTCGGCGAAGCCGTGCAGCGGGGCGGTGACGCGGCCATCGAAGTCCCAGAAGGTGCGCATGTCCTCCAGTGGCCCCAGACCCTCCAGGGTCGCCAGGTGCTGGGCCAGGCCCCGCTCGGCGAAACGTGCGCGCTTGTCGGCCACGTAGGCCTTGAGCGCCTGCATGAAGTGCGCCTGGTAGACCCGCGAGAAGCCGATGCCGATGCGGTCGGCGCATTGGTCCAGGCGAAACGGCACCGACACCGCCACGGCGGCCTCCAGGCCCGAGCGCTCGCCTGTCTCGCCCAGGTACTTGAGCAGCACGTTGCCGCCCAGCGAGTAGCCCACCGCATACAGCGGCGCCTGCGGCCGGCAAGCTTGCAGGTGGGCGATCACCGCCGCCAGGTCCTCGCTCACGCCCGAGTGGTAGCCCCGCGGTAGCAGGTTGGATTCGCCCGAGCAGCCGCGCCAGTTCAGCGCCACGCTGGCCCAGCCCTGGCCGGCCAACTGCTGCTGCAGGCCAAGCACATAGTGCGAGCCGGACGAGCCGGTCAGGCCGTGCGCCACCAGCACCAGCGGCACCTCGGCCTCATGCGGGCCGTGCCAGTCGAGGTCGATGAAATCGCCATCGGCCAGCCACAGCCGCTCGCGCCGGCGCTGCAGCTGCGGCGTCTTGCGGAAGAAGGAGGCCCAGAGGGTCTGCAGGTGCGGGCTGGGTAGCCACCAGGCGGGTGTGAAGGCGGGGGTGGACATCAATTGCAGCTCTGAGCCTAAAGGACCCAGAGTAAGGCGCCGGAGCAGGCGAGAGAAGAGTCAGTCGCGGCCGAACAGATCGCGGGTATAGACCTTCTGCGCCACATCGGCGAGAGCTTCGTTCATGCGATTGCTGAGGATGACGTCGGCCTGCTGCTTGAAACTGCCCAGGTCCGCCACTACCCGTGCCTCGAGATGATCGGCCTGGTTGAGTGCCGGTTCATGGATGATCACTTCGATGCCATGGGCCAGGATGCTGCGCATGATGTCGAGAATGCTGGAGGCGCGGAAGTTGTCTGAGCCGCTCTTCATGATCAACCGATAGACCCCTACCACTCGCGGCTTACGCCGGAGTATCTCGGCCACGATGAAATCCTTGCGGGTGGCGTTCGACGCCACGATGGCGTGGATCAGGTTTTGCGGTACGTCACGGTAATTGGCCAACAGTTGTTGAGTATCTTTGGGCAGGCAGTAGCCGCCGTAACCGAACGATGGATTGTTGTAGTGACTGCCAATACGCGGGTCCAGGCCTACGCCCTGAATGATCTGTCGGCTGTCCAGACCATGGCTGGCGGCATAGGTATCGAGCTCGTTGAAGTAGGACACGCGCATGGCCAGGTAGGCGTTGGCGAAGAGCTTGATGGCCTCTGCCTCGGTAGAGTCCGTCAGCAGAATCGGGACATCGGGCTCGATCGCACACTCTTTCAGTAGCTCGGCGAAGACCTGCGCCCTGGCGGAGCGCTCGCCGACCACGATGCGGGTAGGGTGCAGGGTGTCGTGGAGTGCACGACCTTCGCGCAGGAACTCGGGAGAAAAGATGAGCTGGTCGCAGCCCAATGCCTGGCGGGTCTTGCGGGTATAGCCCACTGGCACGGTGGACTTGATGACCAGTAGCGCCTCGGGATTGATGGCCATGGCCTGATGGATCACGGCCTCGATGGCTTGGGTGTTGAAGCAGTGGGTGTGCGGATCGTAGTCGGAGGGTGTGGCGATCAGTACGTAGTCCGCGCCGATATAGGCTTCGCGGCTGTCGAGGGTGGCACGCAGGTCGAGCGCCCGATCAGCCAGATATTCCTCGAGTTCGGGCTCGGTGATGGGCGATTGCCGGCGGTTGATGGCGTCCACTTTGGCGGCGTCGATGTCGAGGGCCACCACTTCATGCTGCTGGGCCAGCAGCACGGCGTTGGACAGACCGACATAGCCCAATCCGGCGACGGCAATCTTCATCTGGTGCACCTCTAGGGGTGGATGTTCCTGCTGGGCAAAATGCTAATGGTGGTCTTGCGTGCGCCGAAGAATCCGTTGCGGCGGCGCTTGGCGATCTCAAGTTGCAGATTGACGCGTTGCCCGTCTTGGGTGACCAGGTCGCGCGCTTGCAAGCGAATAGTGAAGGTCGAAGGTTGCAGTTTGTGGTGCTTGAAGTTGTCGCCTATGCAGTTCAGTAGCTGTCGGCGCGTCTCGAATGGGATATCGCGGATGCCGTAGTTGCGCAGCTCATTCTTGACTTTGATATAGCAGGCGTTGATCAAACACTGTACTTCCACACTCTTGATGGCATGGAAGGTCGTGCGCTCATCGTCGGCATGCGTGATGGCGGCGACGAAGTGGGCCGGATAGTGACTTGCGCGAACGCCGCCGCAGTGGGTCAGGCGGGCATAGAGGTCATCGTCTTCCCCGCCCCAGCCGCGGAAAACCTCGTCGTAGCCTTCGATTGCCTCGAACGCGGCGCGCGGGCAGACGACAGTACCGAAGGTTTCCGGATTGCGTACGCCGTCGACCGGTTCGGCCTGGTAGAAGCAGCCGTCCTGCAGATTCTGCTCCAGCCAGCCGAGCCAGCCCTCGCTGATCTGGATATCGGCATCGATGAAGCAGATCCAGGGGGCGTAGGAGTGCGCTGCACCGATGTTGCGTGCACGCGGCAGGCAGAAGCCCGGATCGTCCTGGACCCTTACGACCTTGACGCCGGGGAAGTGCTGCTCGACCCAGTCACCTGTATTGTCAGGGCACCCGTAATCCACCAAGATGATTTCCGCCGGCCCTTGCGCGACCAGGCTGGGCAATGTCTGCTGCACATGATGCAGGCGGCCCTTGCAGGTGGTCACGAAGGCAACTTGGGGCATAAACAATCTCGGAAGAAATATGCGAGTTCTGGTGACAGGCGGGGCGGGTTTTATTGGTTCGCACTTGTGCCGGCGCTTGCTCGCCGAGGGGCACGAAGTACTGTCGGTGGATAACTACTTCACCGGCACGCGGCAGAACATCAAGGATCTGCTGGCTCATTCGCGTTTCGAGGCGATGCGTCACGATGTGACCTTCCCGCTCTATGTCGAGGTGGACCGCATCTTCAACTTCGCCTGCCCGGCCTCGCCGATACACTATCAGCGCGATCCGGTGCAAACAACCAAGACCAGCGTGCACGGCGCGATCAACATGCTCGGTCTGGCCAAGCGCACGGGCGCGCGTATTCTCCAGGCCTCGACGTCGGAAGTGTATGGCGATCCGGAGTGCCATCCGCAGCCCGAAAGTTACTGGGGGCGGGTTAATCCCATCGGTATTCGCAGTTGCTACGACGAGGGCAAGCGTTGTGCCGAGACCCTGTTCTTCGATTATTACCGACAGCACGCACTCGATATAAAAGTGGTGCGAATATTCAATACCTATGGCCCGGGCATGCAGTTGAATGACGGTCGGGTCATCAGCAACTTCATCGTGCAGGCGCTGCGCGGCGAAGACATCACCATTTATGGCGACGGCAGCCAGACGCGCTCCTTCTGCTTCGTCTCCGACCTGGTCGAGGGCGTGGTGGCGATGATGGAGAGCCCGGCCGACTTCGTCGGGCCGGTGAACCTGGGCAATCCGGGCGAGTACAGCATCGGTGAGATCGCCGAGACCATCATTCGCCTGTGTGGCGCGCAATCCCGGCTGTCCTACCTGCCGTTGCCAGAGGATGACCCGCGCCAGCGCCAACCGGATATCGCGCTGGCCCGCGAGCACCTGGGGTGGCAGCCGAGGATCGCGCTGGAGGATGGCCTGCGCGAAACCATCGGCTATTTCCGCGGCGTGCTCGGGCTCAGCTGAGCCTTTCCCACAACGCGTAATACACCTGTCCGGCCTTCTGCTCGCGGTGCAGGCGCCAGTTGCCGGGCATGCCCAGGGTCGAGGGGGCGGTTTCGCTTTCGGTGTAGATCCAGGCGTCCTTGGCCAGCCAGCCTTTTTCTTCCAGCAGCGCACAGGCCGGGGCCAGCAGGTCCTGGCCGAAGGGCGGATCGAGGAACAGCAGGTCATAGGGCGTGGCTGGCTGGCTTTCCAGGTGCAACAGGGCGTTGGCCTGCAATACCTGGCCGTTGCTGCACTTCAGCGTGGCGAGGATCTGGCGCAGGCTGGCGACGGCGTCGCTGTTGCTGTCCAGCGCCAGGGCGCTGCTGGCGCCGCGCGACAAGGCTTCGAGAAACAGCGCGCCGCTGCCGGTGAAGCAGTCCAGCACATGGGCGCCCTCGACATAGGGCGCCAGCCAGTTGAACAGCGTCTCGCGGACGCGGTTGGGCGTCGGGCGCAGGCCCTGGGCCATCGGGAAGCTGAACTGGCGGCTGCGCCATTCGCCGCCGATGATGCGCAGCTGGCCGCTACCGTTGTGTTCCATGGGTTTCTTGCCTGGGGACTTGCGCATCAGTGCTCCGGCGGGCCAGCGGGTTGCTCGGCCGGTTTGTCGGTGGGAGGTGGCAGCGGCTTCTGCGCGACGCTGGGGCCGGCGGTGACGATCACCAGTTTGTCGACATTCAGGTGCCTGGCCATGGCGGCCTTGACCTGCTCCACCGTGAGGCCCTGCACTTCGCTCATGAAGTCGTCCAGATAGGTCAGCGGCAGGTCATAGAAGCCCATGCTGCCGAGCTGGCCGACGATATCGGCATTGCTCGCGGTGGTCAGCGGGAAGCTGCCGACCATCTCGCGCTTGGCGTCGTCCAGTTCCTTCTGCGTCGGGCCGTTGGCCAGGTAGTCGCGCAGGATGTCCTGCACCAGCTTGAGGGTGCCTTCGCTGAGCTCCGCACGGGTCTGCAGGTTGATCATGAACGGGCCGCGCGCCTGCATGGCGCTGAAGCCGGAGTACACGCCGTAGGTCAGCCCGCGCTTCTCGCGCACCTCCTCCATCAGGCGGGTACCGAAACCGCCACCGCCGAGGATCTGGTTGCCCAGCATCAGCGCGGCATAGTCCGGCGCGCGGCGGTCGACGCCGAGCTGGGCCAGCAGCAGGTGGGTCTGGTTGGAGGGGAATTCGATATGGCTGGGGCCGGCCTTGGGTTCCTCGGGCTGGGCGATGCGCGGCAGGGCCGGCCCCTTGGGCAGGGCGGCGGAGACTTCGGCGGCGATGGCTTCGGCCTCGCTGCGCGAGAGGTCGCCGACCAGGGCAATCACCACGTTACCGGCGGCGTAGGCCTTCTGGTGGAAGGCCTGCAGCTGCGCAACCGAGATGCCGGGAATGGATTGCTCGGTGCCTTCGCTCGGATGCGCATAGGGATGCTTGCCGTACAGACGCTCGAACAGCTGCAGGGCGGCGAGCTTGCCGGGGTTCTGCTTCTGGTATTCGAAGCCGGCCAGCAACTGGTTCTGGATGCGCGCCAGGGCGTCGGCGGGGAAAGTCGGCTGGCCGACCACCTGTTCGAACAGCTTGAGTGCCGGCTCGCGCTGCGCCGGCGCGCTGAGGCTGCGCAGGCTGGCGATGGCCATGTCGCGGTAGGCGCCGTTGCCGAACTCGGCGCCCAGGCTTTCGAAGCCCTCGGCGATGGCGGTGACGTCCTTGCCGGCCACTCCTTCGTTGAGCATGGCATTGGTCAGGGTGGCCAGGCCGGGCACGTCGTCGTGGCTGCTGCCGGCGGCGAAGGTCAGACGCAGGTCGAACATCGGCAGCTGGCGCGCCTCGACGAACAGCACGCGGGCGCCTTCGGCGGTCTGCCAGCGCTGGATGTCCAGAGTGCGCTTGCTCGGCGCCTGGCCCTCCAGCGCGGCCAGGGATTCCAGCTGGGTCGATGCCGGCGCATTGGTGGTTGGTGCCTGCGCGGTGCGCGTGGCGATGAATGTCAGCAGCCCGACCAGCAGGATCAGGCCGAGGCCGAGCAGGCCGTAGCGCAGGCCGTTACGCTCGCTCATGGCTGGGCTCCTTCAGCAGGGTTCTCGGGCAGGATATGGGCGACCGCCAGGCGCGAGCGGGTGAAGAAGGTCTGCGCGGCTTGCTGGATATCGGCCGGCGTGACCGCCTCCAGCGCGGCGAGGTCCTGGTCCATCATCGTCCAGGACAGGCCAACGGTCTCCAGCGCGCCAATGGTGGTGGCCTGGCTGGTGATCGAGTCGCGCTCGTAGACCAGCCCGGCAATCACCTGGGCGCGTACCCGTGCCAGTTCGGCGGCACTCGGCGGCGTCTTCTGCAGGGCCTCCAGTTGGCGCCACAGGCCGGCTTCGGCCTGCTCCAGGGTCTTGCCCTTCTGCACGTTGGGGGTGGCGGAAAGCAGGAAGAGGCTGTCGCCGCGCTGGAAGGCGTCGTAGCTGGCCGAGGCGCCGGACACCAGCTCCTCGCCACGCTCCAGGTTGGCCGGCAGGCGGGCGCTGTAGCCGCCGTCGAGCAGGGCGGCGATCAGACGCAGCGCATGCACCTGGCGGGCATCGGCGCTGGTAGCCAGGCCAGGCACGTTGAAGCCCATCAGCAGGCTCGGCAGCTGGGTCTTCACGTGCAGCGTGAGGCGGCGTTCGCCGGGCTCGGCCAGCTCGCGCGGGAGCTTCGCCGGCGGCACGTCACGCCGTGGAATGGCACCGAAGTACTGCTCGGCCAGGCCGCGTACCTCGTCCTTGGTCACGTCGCCAACCACCACCAGGGTGGCGTTGTTCGGCGCGTACCAGGCTTGGTACCAGTGGCGCAGTTCCTCGACGGTCATGCGCTCGAGGTCGGCCATCCAGCCGATGGTCGGGGTGTGGTAGCCGCTGGCCGGGTAGGCCATGGCCTTGAAGCGCTCGTAGGCCAGCGAGGTCGGCTTGTCGTCGGTGCGCAGGCGGCGTTCTTCCTTGATCACCTCGATTTCGCGGGCGAACTCGTCGGCCGGCAGCTTGAGGCTGGCCAGGCGGTCGGCCTCAAGCTCGAAGGCCACGGCCAGGCGGTCACGCGACAGCACCTGGTAATAGGCGGTGTAGTCGTCGCTGGTGAAAGCGTTTTCCTCGGCGCCTAGGTCGCGCAGGATGCGCGAGGCCTCACCGGGGCCGAGTTTGCGGCTGCCCTTGAACATCATGTGCTCGAGGGCGTGGGACAGGCCGGTCTGGCCGGGCGTCTCGTAGCTGGAGCCGACCTTGTACCAGAGCTGCGAGACCACCACGGGCGCGCGGTGGTCTTCGCGGACAATGACCTTGAGGCCGTTGTCCAGGGTGAACTCGTGAGTCGGCTGGGGTTCGGCGCAGAGGGCAGCCAACGGCATGCCCAGTGCGCCAAGCACCAGGCTCAGGCCATAGCGAACAGCAGAATTCATTGATGATCAGTCCTGTCAGAGAGTCGGGGCGACGTTGACGGTGGGACATCAGAATACCCGATCCGTCTCCCGAAGCAGCGAGACTCTCTGCGGCCGAGGCGCCGTGCTAGTCGATCAAGGGCTGCTTGATGGCGCTGACGTTGTCCTCCAGTTCCAGCAGCAGCCCGCGGATTTGCTCGGCATGCATGCTGAACGGATCGAAGCGATCACTGCAGGAGTACTTCAGGAACAGCTCGCGGTTGGACTGCTTCGCGCCGGCCCAGCCCATGCTCCAGTTGGCGTAACGGCGGGCGCTGATTTCCGCGTAGTCGAGGATGGTCAGGTCCTTGTGGCGATGATCATCGGCTAGCCGGGTGTACAGCTCGTTCACTGCCGCGCGCGGCCCTTCCAGAACCTGCAGGAAGATTTCCGCATTGCAGCAGAGCATGCCCGTCAGACCCTTGGCAGGGTTGTTGCGCTGAGAGCTGTCGAGGATGTCGCGAATCAGCTGCGAAGAGACGCCATTGGTTGCGCGGCTGGCGTAAGTAAGACGAATGAGCATGGGGTCACCTGGCGTTGCGAGAGTTGAAATTGCTGCAATTCTGCTTGTTTGTATAGATTTTTGTACAGAATTAACGCTGGCGAAGTGGCGCATCGGCCATGACGGCCATTGGATTCCCGTCTCGACGCAGGACGGCGAACGCTGCCCGGTGGCAGCCTAAAGTGATAAAGTCGCGGGCACATCGTGTGTGCTGGTCTTTTCGGTACGTCCATGCAGGCGCCCCGTCATCCCCGGGGCTGCAGAACAGGCACCGAAGTCCGGCAAAGTGAGTGGCTAGCTATTTCGGGGAGAGCCAAGCGCTACGCGGGCGCCTACCCCCTTTGAGATGACCCCATGTTTGGTTCCCAAGACGACAAGCCATCGCCGGAGCAGTCCGGCGAGAAGAAATCCCTGTTCGGCTGGCTGCGCAAGAAGCCGGAGGCTGCTCAGGTAGCGGCCGAGCAGGCCCAGCCTGCGCCGACACCTGAGGCGCCACCGGCGGAGCCGGTTGCCACTGCGCCGGCTGCCCCAGTCGAGGCCCCGGCTCCGGCCGCACCCGCCGAGGTGGTCGTGGTGCCTGCTGCCACCGAGCAGGCGCCGGTGACCGAGCCCGTGTCGGTTGCGCCTGTCGTAGCAGAGTCTACGGACACTGCCCAGCCGACCGTTGCCGTGGATGAGACACCGCGCCCGGCCTTCTCGCGCTTTCGCATCAATGCCGGCACCGCAGTCACCCATCCGGTGCACGAGCAGCCGCTGCCGGTCGAGGTTCTGCCCGAGCCACAGCCGGAGGCCGAAGCCGCGCCCGTGCAGGTCGAGCAGAGCAAGCCTGGCGACAACCAAGGCGGCTGGTTCGCCCGCCTCAAGCAGAGCCTGTCGAAGACCAGCGCCAGCCTGGGCGAGGGTATGGCCAGCCTGTTCCTCGGCAAGAAGGCCATTGATGATGACCTGCTCGAAGAGCTGGAAACGCGTCTGCTCACCGCCGACGTCGGCGTCGAGGCCACCGGCGTGATCATCGACAGCCTGACTAAACGCGTGGCGCGCAAGGAGCTGGCCGACAGCGGCGCGCTGTACAAGGCCCTGCAGGAAGAACTGGGCGCGCTGCTCAAGCCGGTCGAGCAGCCTCTGCTGATCGCCGCCGAGAAGCAGCCCTACGTGATCCTGGTGGTCGGCGTGAACGGCGTCGGCAAGACCACCACCATCGGCAAGCTGGCCAAGAAGCTGCAGGGGGAGGGCAAGAAGGTCATGCTAGCCGCCGGCGATACCTTCCGCGCCGCCGCCGTCGAGCAGCTGCAGGTGTGGGGTGAGCGCAACAACATCGCGGTGATCGCCCAGCACACCGGCGCCGATTCCGCTTCGGTGATCTTCGACGCGGTGCAGGCGGCCAAGGCCCGTGGCATCGACGTGCTGATCGCCGACACGGCCGGCCGTCTGCACACCAAGGACAACCTGATGGAGGAGCTGAAGAAGGTCCGTCGGGTCATCGGCAAGCTGGATGAGACGGCGCCGCACGAGGTGCTGCTGGTGCTGGACGCGGGCACCGGGCAGAACGCGATCAACCAGACCAAGCAGTTCAATCAGGCTGTGGCCCTTACCGGCCTGGCCCTGACCAAGCTGGATGGCACCGCCAAGGGCGGCGTGATCTTCGCCCTGGCCAAGCAGTTCGGCCTGCCGATCCGCTATATCGGTGTCGGTGAAGGCATCGACGATCTGCGCACTTTCGTTGCCGAGGACTTCGTCCAGGCGCTCTTCGCGGAGAAGGAACCGGGATGATTCGATTCGAGCAGGTCGGCAAGCGGTACCCCAATGGCCATGTCGGGTTGCACGAACTGAGTTTCCACGTGCGCCGCGGCGAGTTCCTGTTCGTCACCGGCCACTCCGGTGCTGGCAAGTCCACTTTGCTGCGTTTGCTGCTGGCGATGGAGCGTCCCACCAGCGGCAAGCTGCTGCTGGCCGGGCAGGACCTGTCGCAGATCACCACCGCGCAGATTCCCTTCCTGCGCCGGCAGATCGGCGTGGTGTTCCAGAACCACCAGCTGCTGTTTGACCGCAGCGTGTTCGACAACGTCGCCCTGCCGCTGCAGATCCTCGGCCTGTCCAAGCCGGACATCGCCAAGCGGGTCAGTGCGGCGCTGGAGCGCGTGTCGCTGTCGGACAAGGCCGAGCAGTTCCCGGCCGACCTGTCCACCGGTCAGCAGCAGCGCGTCGGCATCGCCCGCGCCGTGGTGCACCGCCCGGCCCTGCTGCTGGCGGACGAACCTACCGGTAACCTCGATCCGCGCCTGGCCGCGGAGATCATGGGCGTGTTCGAGGACATCAACCGCCTCGGCACTACCGTGCTGATCGCCAGTCACGACCTGGCGCTGATCGCGCGCATGCGCCACCGCATGCTCACCCTGCAACGCGGCCGATTGATCGGCGATGGGGAGGCCGGCTGATGAGCGACAAGCAACGCAATATCAAGGCTGCTGAGCGCGTCGGCGCCGTGCAGAGCAAGGCTGACAAGCCGATCAAGCAGGGCCCGGATTTCTCCCATCTGTTCGCCGCCTGGGTCGAGAGCCATCGTGCCAGCCTGGTCGACAGCCTCGGACGACTGATCGGCCAGCCGATCGGCAGCTTCTTCACCTGCCTGGTGATGGCCGTGGCGCTGTCGCTACCCATGGGCCTGGCCCTGTTGCTGGACAACGTCGAACGTCTTGGCGGCTCCTGGCAGAAGGCGGCGCAGATTTCCCTGTACCTCAAGGTGGAGGCCGGTGATGACGCCGGCCTGCAGCTGCGCGACGAAATCGCCGCGCTGGATGACGTTGCCGAAGCCGAGTTCATCGGTCGCGAGGCTGGCCTGGCGGCGTTCGAACAGCAGTCCGGGCTCGGTCAGGCCCTGCGCGAGCTGCCGGAGAATCCGCTGCCCGCCGTTGTGGTGGTGACTCCCAAGGAAATCGACAAGCCGCGCCTCGAGGCCCTGCGCCTGCGCCTCAGCGAAATGCCGGGCGTCGACCAGGCGCAACTCGACCTGCAGTGGGTGGAGCGTCTGACCGCCATCCTCGGGCTGGGTGACCGTTTCGTCTTTGGCCTGACCCTGTTGTTGGTGATGGCGCTGCTGCTGGTGATCGGCAATACCATCCGTCTGCATATTGAAAACCGGCGCAGCGAGATCGAAGTGATCAAGCTGGTCGGTGGCACTGATGGCTATGTGCGCCGCCCCTTCCTTTATATGGGGGCGCTCTATGGCCTGGGCGCCGGGCTGCTGGCCTGGGGGCTGTTGGCCTTTGGTCTGGACTGGCTGAACGATGCGGTGGTGCGCCTGGCCGGCCTCTACGGCAGCGACTTCGCCCTGGATGGCGTGCCGGTCGCCGATGGTCTATCGCTGCTGTTGGGGGCGCTGTTCCTCGGCTATATTGGCGCCTGGCTGGCCGTGGCGCGGCACCTGAGCGAGCTTGCGCCACGCTAGCTACTCCATGAGTTAGATCAAAAAACGAGCATCTGTAAGGGAACTTTTCCACCGGTTCCCCGCTCAGAATCGGCAGTGCTAGACTGCACCCGCCTTGTAATACCGGAGGTTTTTGATGACCACTGCCCTGCAACCTGTCCATGCCCTAGTCCCAGGCGCCAACCTGGAGGCCTACGTGCATGCGGTGAACAGCATCCCGCTGCTGACCGTAGAGCAGGAGCGCGAGCTGGCCGAGAGTCTCTACTACGAGCAAGACCTGGAAGCTGCGCGCCAGATGGTGCTGGCCCACCTGCGTTTCGTCGTGCATATCGCCCGTAGCTATGCCGGCTATGGCCTGTCCCAGGCCGATCTGATCCAGGAAGGCAACGTTGGCCTGATGAAGGCGGTCAAGCGCTTCAACCCGGAAATGGGCGTGCGCCTGGTGTCCTTCGCCGTGCACTGGATCAAGGCCGAGATCCACGAGTTCATCCTGCGCAACTGGCGTATCGTCAAGGTCGCCACCACCAAGGCGCAGCGCAAGCTGTTCTTCAACCTGCGCAGCCAGAAGAAGCGTCTGGCCTGGCTGAGCAACGATGAAGTGCATGCCGTGGCCGAGAGCCTGGGCGTGGAGCCGCGTGAAGTGCGCGAGATGGAGAGCCGTCTGTCCGGTCAGGACATGGCTTTCGATCCGGCCGCCGATGCCGACGACGACACCGCCTATCAGTCGCCGGCCCACTACCTGGAAGACCATCGCTACGACCCGGCGCGCCAGCTGGAAGATGCCGACTGGAGCGACAGCTCCAGCGCCAATCTGCACGAGGCGCTGGAAGGCCTGGACGAGCGCAGCCGCGACATCCTCTACCAGCGCTGGCTGGCCGAGGAGAAGGCGACCCTGCACGACCTGGCCGCCAAGTACAACGTCTCGGCCGAGCGTATCCGCCAGCTGGAGAAAAACGCCATGAACAAGCTGAAGGGCTCGATTCAGGCGTAAGCTGCAGCACCCCGCAAAGCCGCACCCAGGTGCGGCTTTTTTCTGTCCGGAGCATTTTCGTGAGTCGTCGTCCGCCTGCTTTGCTGTTCACCATCGTGGCCTTGGCCAGCTGCCTGCTTGGCTACTGGTGGCTGCAGCCGCGCGCTGAAAAGACTGCGCCGCTGCCCTGGTGGAGCGAGTGGCAGGCAGGGGTGCTGCAGCCGCTGGCCGAAGACCGCCTGACACTGGGCCAGTTGAAGGCCCGGCTGCCTGCGGCCGAGCTGTGGCTGCAGCCACAGCTCGATGGCCCGCGCCTGGTGCTGCGCGATAGCCAGTCCCTGGCTTCGGGCACCTGGGCGCTGGAGGCCGAACTGGCCCTCAGTGATGCCCAGCGCGCCAGCCTGGCGGCTGCCAGCGGGGTGAAGCCCAATGATGCGGAGCTGCCGCAATCGGCGCAGATGCTCGAGCAGTTGACCGGGCAGCGCATCGATGCGCTCAACCTGCAGCCGCAGCAGGCCGTCTCCGCGGCGGGCCTCAGCGCCAGTATGGGCGAGCCGCGCCTGCGCCTGCAGCTGCAAGAGGGAGAAGCCTGGGTCTATCCGCAGCTGGGTTTGACCGCGCACCTGCGCGGCGAACAGCTGCAGTTGCTGCGAGCGGTGCCGCGACGATTGCTCAGTCGCTGACGTCCTCGGCATTCTTGGCTGGCGTGTCCGGTGTGGCGGGGCAGGGCGCCTTGCCGGCAGGATCCTGTATCCCCCGAGCGAGTGCCGTCCATGTCCGTCTCCCAGCGTTGTTGTTTTGTTCTCGCCATCGGCCTGGGCCTGCTCTACCTGGCCCTGCTGCCGTTCAAGCCCTATCCCCTGGGCTGGCTGCTCAAGCCGTTGCCCATGCTGCTGTTCGCCCTGCTGGTCTGGCGTACCTTTCCCGGTGCGCCCGGGCGCTGGCTGGCGCAGGGCTATGGCGCGGCGGCGGCCGGTGACTTCTTTCTCGATTTCGGCGATCGCGACGGCCTGTTCATCCAGGCGTTGCTGGCGTTCCTGGTCAACCAGATCGCCTTTGCCATCGCCTTCATCTTGCTCGGTCGCGGTCGTTGCTGGTCCTGGGCGAGGGTGGCGCCGGTACTGATCTATGGCCTGACGGCCGGTGCCTGGCTGTTGCCAGCCGCCGGCACGCTGCAGGTGCCGGTGGCAATCTACCTGGGTAGCCTGCTGCTCATGGCGCTGCTCGCCACCCGCCTGGAAGCAAGGCCGGGTCCTCTGTGGCTAGGGGCCATGCTGTTCGTGGTGGCGGATTCGCTGATCGGGGTGAACAAGTTCGTCCAGCCGTTTCCGCATGCCGTGCTGGTGATCGTCTGCTGCTACTTCAGCGGCCAGGCGCTGATCGCCTGGGGGCTGTTGCGTCTCAGGGCAGCGGCAGCCACTGCGGCCACCAATCCGGCGCCTGTCGCGACAGCTGGTTGATGTAGTGGCTGCCGCCGAGCTGATAGCTCTGCTGACGGATCCAGTTGGCCCGCCGCTGAATGCGCGGCCCCGGGCGGCTGGCGCTCCAGGCGCGCGGATTGGGTAGCACGGCGGCCAGCAGGCTGGCCTGCTGACGCGACAGGTAGGGTGCGGCGACCTTAAAGTGGTGGCGCGCGGCTGCCTCCGCGCCGAATACGCCGTCGCCCCATTCCACGCTGTTGAGGTACACCTCAAGGATGCGCTGCTTCGGCCAGAGCAGCTCGATCAGCCCGGTGAACCAGGCTTCCAGCGCCTTGCGCGGCCAGCTACGGCCGGACCAGAGGAACAGGTTCTTGGCCACCTGCTGGCTGATGGTGCTGGCGCCGCGCAGGTTGCCGCCATCGGCGTTGTGCGCCAGGGCCTGGCGGATGGCGCTGACGTCGAAGCCCCAGTGCTCGGCGAACTTCTGGTCCTCGGCGGCGATCACCGCGATCTTCAGGTCGTTTGGCAGTTCGCGCCAGGGACGCCAGGTGCGCTGCAGGTCGATCGGTTTGCCGTCGACCCAGGACTGTACCTTGCGCTCGACCATCAGTGCTGTGCCGGGTGGGTCGATCCAGCGCAGCGCCAGTACCAGCACGGCACTGAGGGCGGCGAACCACAGCAGCAGTTTGGTCAGGCGGCGGAGCAGGGTGCGCAGCATGGCTTGGCCCGGTTGGAGGGAGCGGCCATTATAGCGGCCGCATTGAATCTGTCTGGGGAGCCATGATGTTACGAGTCTTTCTGCTGCTGGCGGCTGTGGCCGGCTTCTTCGGCGTGGCGCTGGGCGCTTTCGCCGCCCATGGCTTGAAAGGCCAGCTGAGTGCCGAGTACCTGGCGGTGTTCCAGACCGGCGTGCACTACCAACTGGTGCACGCGCTGGCGCTGTTCGGCGTGGCGCTACTGGCCGAACGCCTGCCGGGGCGTCTGGTGAAGGCCGCCGGTAGCCTGTTCGCGCTTGGTATCCTGCTGTTTTCCGGTAGCCTTTACGCCCTGACCCTGAGTGGCCTGAGCAAGCTCGGCATGATCACCCCGCTGGGCGGTGTGAGCTTCCTCGCCGGCTGGCTGTGCCTGGGGCTGGCCGCGCTGCGGGGCGGGCGGGCCTGACCGATGGTACGCACGTACCTTGGTCGATCCGGTTGATCGGGCTAGAATGCCGACCCTTTCATGTTCTGACCGCCCAGCCATGCACATCCAGTTGAACGGCCAACCCTTCGAGCTACCCGACGGCGCCACTGTCGCCGACCTGCTCGTGCGCCTGGATGCAGCCGGCAAGCGGGTGGCGGTCGAGCTCAACCTGGACATCGTGCCGCGCAGCCAGCACGGCACCACCGTCCTGCATGACGGCGACCAGCTGGAAGTCGTCCACGCCATCGGCGGCGGTTAGTCGCCCGAGGAACTGCCATGAGCGCCATCATCGACAAGCCCTTTACCCTGGCTGGCCGCACCTACGAGTCGCGCCTGCTGGTCGGTACCGGCAAGTACAAGGACCTCGAGGAAACCCGCCTGGCCATCGAGGCCAGCGGTGCCGAGATCGTCACCGTGGCTGTGCGCCGGACCAATATCGGGCAGAACCCGGGCGAGCCGAACCTGCTCGACGTGATCTCGCCGGACAAGTACACCATCCTGCCCAACACGGCCGGCTGCTATAACGCCGAGGAGGCGGTGCGTACCTGCCGCCTGGCGCGCGAGCTGCTCGACGGCCACACGCTGGTCAAGCTGGAAGTGCTGGCGGACCAGAAGACCCTGTTCCCCAACGTGATCGAGACCCTCAAGGCCGCCGAAGTGCTGGTCAAGGAAGGCTTCGACGTGATGGTTTACACCAGCGACGACCCCATCATCGCCCGCCAGCTGGCCGAGATGGGTTGCATCGCAGTGATGCCGCTGGCCGGCCTGATCGGCACTGGCCTGGGCATCTGCAATCCCTACAACCTGCGCATCATCCTCGAAGAGGCGAGCGTGCCGGTGCTGGTTGATGCCGGCGTGGGCACCGCCTCCGACGCCACCATCGCCATGGAGCTGGGCTGCGAGGCGGTGCTGATGAACAGCGCCATCGCCCACGCGCAGAACCCGATCCTGATGGGCGCGGCGATGAAGCACGCGATCATCGCCGGGCGCATGGCCTACCTGGCCGGGCGCATGCCGAAGAAACTCTATGCCAGCGCGTCCTCGCCGCTGGATGGCCTGATCAAGTAAGAGAACCCCATGAGTGAAGTCATCGAGCCGGTAGACGAAGGCGCCGACGAGCGCCCGCGGCGCGGCATCAAGAGTTTCGTCATGCGCTCCGGGCGCATGACCGAAGGCCAGCAGCGTGGCCTCGATCAGGGCTGGCCGAAATACGGTCTGGAGCTGGCCGATGGCCTGCGCGACTTCGACCAGGTGTTTGGCCGTAGCGCGCCGCGCACCTTCGAGATCGGCTTCGGCATGGGCCATGCCACCCTGGAGATGGCGGCTGCCGCGCCGGAGCAGGATTTCATCGGCGTAGAAGTGCACAAGCCGGGCGTCGGCGCCCTGCTCAACGGCATGCTCACGCAGAATCTCTCCAACATTCGCGTGTACAGCTGCGATGCCCTGGAAGTGCTGCGCGACTGCGTGGCCGATGCCAGCCTTGATCGCGTCCTGCTGTTCTTCCCCGATCCCTGGCACAAGGCTCGCCATCACAAGCGCCGCATCGTCCAGCTGGCGTTTGCCGAACTGGTGCGCAGCAAGCTGAAGATTGGCGGGGTGCTGCATATGGCCACCGATTGGCAGCCATACGCGGAACATATGTTGGAGGTAATGTCGTTGGCACCGGGCTACCATAATGTGGCTGGAAGCGCGGGTTATGTGGAGCGGCCGAGCGAGCGCCCGGTGACCAAGTTCGAGAAGCGCGGCGAGCGCCTCGGGCATGGCGTGTGGGATCTCAAGTTCCAACGCTGCGAGTAAAGATTCGACGCTCCGCAGGATGCGGGGCCCAAACGACCGGGTCCACCCGGCGCCAGGAAGGCCATGCCTCACCCACCGGCAATCTGCATGCGCGACCCGAACGGGTCGTACGAATAAGAACAGCGGCGCCTGAGCGTGCCGCGAGGAGAAAGCTGTGCTGAGAACTATTGCAGTCCTGTCGCTGGCCGCCGCCGTCAGCCTGCCGGCGCATGCCCGCGTCGACGCCGCCCAGGCCGCGCGCCTCGGGCAAGATCTGATGCCGCTGGGCGGCGAGCGTGCCGGCAATGCCGCCGGCACCATTCCCTCCTGGGAAGGCGGATTGTCCACGCCACCGGCCAACTACCAGCCCGGCATGCACCACCCGGATCCCTATGCCGCCGACAAGGAACTGTACCGCGTCGACAAGAGCAACATGGCTCAGTACAAGGCCCTGTTGACCCCGGGCTACCAGCGACTGCTGGAAAGGAATCCGGACTACTACCTTCGTGTCCTGCCGACTCACCGCAGTGCCGCCGCGCCGCAACGCATCTACGATGCTACCCGCTACAACGCGACCAACGCCGGGCTGATCGCCGGTGGCAACGGTATCGAGGGCACTGCCGCCGGTATTCCCTTCCCGATTCCGCAGAGCGGTCAGGAAGTCATCTGGAACCACATCACCCGCTACCGTGGCGAACAGACCCGCATGACCACCAATCATGCTGCCGTCCTCAAGGGCGGCGACTATGTCCTGGTCAAGCGTGAACGCGACATCATGTTCATCTACGGCCGCGAGGGCGTAACACCGGCGGATCTGGACAACACCCTGTTCTTCTACAAGTACGTGGTGACTGCACCGAGCAAGCTCGCCGGATCGGCGTTGGTGGTGCAGGAGACGCTCGACCAGGTACTGGCGATCCGCAAGGCCTGGCGTTTCAACCGTGGCGAGCGCCGCGTGCGTCGCCTGCCGATGTTGGCCTATGACGCCATGCAGCCGGATACCAACGGCATGGCTACTTCCGACGTGGTGGATGCCTACAACGGCGCCCCTGACCGCTACGAGTGGACCCTGGTCGGCAAGCAGGAAATGCTCATGCCCTACAACAGCTACGCCGTGCACCAGAAGGGCATTCCCTACGAGAAGATTCTGCAGCCGAAGCACGTCAACCCCGAGCTGCTGCGTCATGAGCTGCACCGCGTGTGGGTGGTCGACGCCAAGCTGCGCAAGGGCTTCAGCCATCCGTACGGCGCACGTCGCTTCTACCTGGACGAGGACAGCTGGCAGATCCTCGCCGTCGACCTGTACGACAAGAACGGCGAACTGGTCGGCCTGCAGGAAGCGCATCCCATCAGCTACTACGAAATCCCCATGTTCCTCAGCACCCTGGAGACCATCTACGACTTCAAGGGCGAGCGTTACTTCGTCGACGGCTTGGACAACAACGAGCCGATGTACGACTTCAACGTGCAGCTGAAGAAGAGCGACTTCACCGCCGCTGCGCTGCGTCGCGAAGGTATCTGATAGCGCAAGGTTTCAGTGCTGCATAAAACAAGGCCCGCATCATGCGGGCCTTGTCGTTTCTCAGTGGTGCTTCTTGTGCCATCTGTCTTTCTTGTGGCCGCGGCCGGGATGATCGTCGTGATCATGGTGGTCGTCGCGATAGCGGCGGCGATCATCGCTGTCGTGATCGTCGCCGTAATAGTTGCCCAGCGCGCCGCCAGCGCCACCGCCAACCGCCGCGCCGACTACGCCGCCGGTGCTGCCTCCGACCTTGCTGCCTATCACCTGACCGCCCGCCGCGCCGATACCACCGCCAATCGCCGCCTCAGTGCGGTTGCGCTTGTCGGCGCCGACCGCACTGCCGGCTGCGCCGCCGACACCGGCACCGATTGTGGCACCAGTGCTGCCGCCGATCTGCTCGCCGACCACGGTGCCCAGCGCGCCACCCAGGGCGCCGCCAACACCGGCCGATACGTTTCCGGCCAGGGCGCTACCGCTTGCCAGGCCGAGAGTGAGCAGGAGCAGAGAGGAATACTTCATGAACTACGGACCTCGCTTGATGGATGGCGCACATGCTGCCAGTGCCGCCTGCCTGGGCAAGTGATGATTTTCAGCGCTGCGAGGAGGATCACGGGCTGCGCAAAAAGTGGTGCATGCGGCGAACCGCTGGGTGCGGCTTCGGTCAGGCGTGATCGGTGAGCTGTGCGGCGAGCTGGTGATAGTCCTCGACGGCGGCGAATTCCTCGGTGTCCTTGGCCTGGCCGCGGCTGTCCGGCTGGCGCACAGCCAGTAGATGGGCCACGCCATAGTGGCGTGCGCTGCGCAGGATCGGCAGGCTGTCGTCGATGAACAGGCTGCGCGCGGGCTCGAACGGGAAGTCCTGCTGCAGGGCGAACCAGAACTGCTGGTCCTCCTTGGGGAAACCGTAGTCGTGGGAGCTGATCAGGCGGTCGAAATAAGGCGCCAGCTCCACGCGCTCCAGCTTCAGCGACAGCGAATCGCGGTGCGCGTTGGTGATCAGCACCACGCGCTTGCCGGCGGCACGCAGGCTCTTAAGGAAGGTATCGGCATCCGGGCGCAGGGCGATCAGGTGCGCCACCTCACGCTTGAGCTCGCGCACCGAGAGGTTCAGCTCGCGGCTCCAGAAATCTGTGCAGTACCAGGGCAGGGTGCCGGCGTGGGCGCGGAACAGCGGCAGCAGCTCGGCATCAGCGGCCGCACGGCTGATGCCGTGCAATTCGGCATAGCGCTGTGGCAGGTGCTCCAGCCAGAAATGATTGTCGAAATGCAGATCGAGCAGGGTGCCGTCCATGTCGAGCAGAACGGTATCGATGTCGGCCCAGGGCAACTGATGCATGGCAAAGTCCGGAAACAGACGGAGAGCGAATATCCGGCGCGGATATTTCGGGGCAGCGGGGTATGATACCCGTTCGAATCAAGGAGCGAGTGATGCGTGAGAAACCCCAGGTGCTGGCCCGCGAAATCGTCGCCAGCAGCCGCCTGTTCCGCGTCGAAGAGCTGCAGCTGCGCTTCGCCAATGGCGTCGAGCGCACCTATGAGCGTCTGGTCAGCAAGGGTTCCGGCTACGGCGCGGTGATGGTGGTGGCGATGCTCGATGCCGAGCACGCGGTGCTGGTTGAGGAATACTGCGCCGGCACCGACGACTACCAGCTGTCGCTGGCCAAGGGCCTGATCGAGCCGGGTGAGGATGTGCTGGTGGCGGCTAACCGCGAGCTCAAGGAGGAAGCCGGCTTCGGTGCCGAGCGTCTGGAGCTGATTGCCGAGCTGAGCCTGTCACCCGGCTACATGAGCCAGAAGATCCAAGTGGTGCTGGCGCGTGATCTGTACGCGGAAAGCCTGCCGGGCGACGAGCCCGAGCCGTTGCGCGTGGACAAGGTCAATCTGCGTGAGCTCAGCGCCCTGGCCCAGCATCCCCAATTCACTGAAGGTCGTGCCCTGGCCGCCCTGTATCTGGTCCGCGACCTGCTGACCCAACGTGGAGAGTTCAAACCGTGAGTCATCCCTATCTGCCGGCGGTGATCGCCCTGGTTCAGCGTGCCGGTCAGGCCACCCTGCCGCACTGGCGCAACGACGTGGCCGTGACCGAGAAGGCCGATGCCTCGCCGGTGACCGCTGCCGACCTGGCTGCCCACGACATTCTCGCCAGCGGCTTGCGCGCGCTGGCGCCGGAGATTCCGGTGCTGTCCGAGGAGGATGCCGGCATTTCCTTCGCCGAGCGTGCCGAATGGCAGCGCTGGTGGCTGGTCGATCCGCTCGATGGCACCAAGGAGTTCATCTCGGGCAGCGAGGAGTTCACCGTCAATGTCGCGTTGATCGAGCGCGGGCGTGTGGTCTTCGGCGTGGTCGGCATCCCGGCCAATGGCCGTTGCTACTACGGTGGTGCCGGCCTGGGCGCCTGGCGCCAGGAGGCCGTAGGCAAGCCCGAGGCTATCGCGGTGCGGCTGGCGCCGGCCGAGGCTTTCACCCTGGTGGCCAGTAAGCGCCATTCCAGCCCGGCCCAGGAGCGCCTGCTCACCGGGCTCTCGGAGCGTTTCGGTGATCTACAGCTGGCCAATATCGGCAGCTCGCTGAAGTTCTGTCTGCTGGCCGAAGGCAATGCCGACTGCTATCCGCGCCTGGCGCCGACTTCCCAGTGGGACACGGCGGCTGCCCAGGGCGTGCTGGAAGGTGCCGGTGGCGAGGTGCTCGACCTCAAGGGCGAGGCCCTGACCTACGAGGCCCGCGAGAGCTACCTCAACCCGTCGTTCCTTGGCCTGCCGCAGGCGGCCGAGTGGCGTGCCGAGCTGATCCAGCTGGCCCGCGCGCTGGACTGATGGATGATCGCGCCTACCTAGAGCAGCTGCTGCACCAGGACATCCCGCTGACCCAGGCCCTGGGCCTGGGCGTGCTGGACTGGAGCAACGGCGAGCTGCGCCTGAGCCTGCCGCTGGCGGCCAACCTCAACCACAAGAGCAGCATGTTCGGCGGCAGCCTGTATTGCGGCGCGGTGCTTGCCGGCTGGGGCTGGTTGCACCTGAGCTTGCGCGAGGCTGGTGTGACGGATGGCCATATCGTGATCCAGCAGGGGCAGATCGACTACGCCGAACCGGTGCTGAGCGATGCCGTCGCCAGTTGCGTGGCGCCGGACACCGCCGAGTGGGAGCGATTTCTGGCCTTGTACCGACGGCGTGGCCTGGCGCGCATCAGGCTGCACAGCCGGATTCTGGCCGGTGATGCCGAGGCGGTGCGTTTCAGCGGTCAATACGTGCTGCACCGCTAAATCACCCCTCTCCCTCCGGGAGAGGGGGCGGGGTGAGGGCTGTTCAGGCTATGCGCAACTGCCACACCCTCCCGGAGGGAAAGAGGGGCAGAACGTCACAGCATATCGGCGTAACGCTCGTCCTTGCGGTACACCAGCGGCTGGGCGAAGCCGGGGATGGTTACCTGCTGCGCATCGATCTGCAGTTCGCGGTCATCGATCAGGTCATGCCCGAAGTTGTAGAGGATGTCGAACTGGCCGCGCAGAGCCCGCTGGTCGTAAGCCGCGGCCGCAGCACGGGTCGTTTCGCGCCTGTCCAGCCAGGCGCTTACAGCGGCGTCGCCATGACGCTTGCGCAGCATGCGCTCAGCCACCTGAGGTGCCAGCAGCACGCCGGTGGCGTTGTTGCCGCCGAAGCCCTTGGAGTTGATGAAGCACACTTCCATGCCCTCGACCTTACGATCACGAGTTTCCAGGCTCAGGTGCTGGCGATGCACATCGTCGGCGACCCGGTCGATGGTTTTCAGGCCCGGCAGCAGAGTGTGGCGGAAGGTACCGAGGGCGGCGATGACCTGGTCGCCGCTGGCGGTAGCCAGCGAGTGGCCGAGGAAAGCCTTCACTGCGGTGATCGGCCACTGTTCGATGCCGAAGGCGGCAGCCACGCGGTCCAGCAGCTCTGACTCAGTGACCCGGTTGGCCGGGGTGCTGGAGCCGTGGGCATGCACGAAGCTGTGCTTGCGTACGGCGTCCAGGCCGATCAGTTGCACGGCGCTGGCCACAGCCTTGGCCAGGGTCAGGTAGTTGCCCGGGCCGGGGGCGGAGATGGACTTCTTGAACCCGTCGGCATTGATGAACACGTCCGGTACAGCGCCGTGAATATCGGCGCCCAGCTCCAGGGCCAGGGCATCGTCCATCAGCACCAGGAACTGGCAGGATTCGGACAGGGTAAAGCCGCAGTTGTCGCCGAACGGCCGGCTGGCGCGTTGGAAGTCGACTTCCTCGCGGCCCTGGATCTTGCGCAGGCCCTCCTCGGTGGCCAGGGCTCCCATGGCGCCGTAGCCGTCGATGATTTCCTGGGTGATCGGGGCTTCGGCGTTACCGACCAGGGCTACGCGCGCCTTACCGCTGGCGATCTGCTCGGTGGCCTTCTGCAGGTTGTAGAGGAAGGTGGCGCAGGCGCCGGTGACGCTGCCGGTAGTGCCGACGCTGCCCAGCACATAGGCGTTGATGAAGTCGGCCGGCATGGTGTTGAGACCCAGCGGGCACTGTTTGGCGGTGACGCGACCACCCTTGAGGCGCGACTGCAGCATGCCGCCGAAGCCGTACTCGTCCAGCTGGCTCATGATGCTGCCGGCGAACACCGCGACCTCATCCGGCTGCACGCGGTCCTGGATGGTGCGCCAGTCGATGCCGGTCGAGCGCAGCGCATCGGTGGCTCCCGTGACCGCCATTTGCAGGCCGCGCGGGTGGAAGTGCGAGTGATACAGCTCGCCTGGCTCGAAACCGCTGGGCAGCTGGCCCGCGGACTTCACCGGCAGGGCACGGTAGCTATCGACCTTGAACTCGCAGCTGTCATTCAAGGTGACGCGTACCTGCTGCTCGTTCAATGCCTCGATCATCCAGCTGGCCGGCAGCGGCTCGGGCAGGTGTTTGCGCAGGGTTGTGAACTGGGCGCCGCTGACGGTCAGACTCTTCTGCCAGTGGGCGGCTTCCACGTCCAGATGGCGCTTGTCGATGCGCCGCACCAACGTCCCGGACAGAATCTCGGCCGCATACTGCGTCTCGATGTCGGCCATGCTCAGGGGCTGGCCGTCGTGGCTGTGGTACTGGCCATCGATCACCTGTACCAGTTTCATCATGACGGCCAGGCCGGCCAGGGTTTCCTGGCGGGTATCGGCGTCCAGCGATTCCTGGACGATGCGGCGGAAGCCGTGATGGAACGAGCTTCTGCCTGCGGCGTTGTAGCCGCCGAAGCCAACGATGACGGGGAGACGAGACATCACGCAAAACTCCTTCGGTCGCCCCGGTAGGCGTTGAGCGGGCAATGGCCATTCCGGCCAGGCGGTAGATACCGGGTGGCGACTCAAAATGAATCGGGATGTCTGGGTGACGCAGGCCGTGACTAATTAGTCACGGCCTGTCTTCAGCGTGCTGCCTGAGCGGACGTTGCGTCCGCTGTGTCAGTAGTAGCGGATGCCGGACTCGGCAGTGCTTATACGAGTGCCTGATTTGCCCCGCACGATGGCCTCGATATTGGCCAGCGAGCCGATGACCGCGATCTTGCCGGTGTTCTGCGCGAACTCGCAGGCGGCCTGGACTTTGGGGCCCATGGAACCTGCCGCAAAGCCGAGGCGTTCCAGTTCATCCGGGTGGGCCTGGGCGATGGCTTTCTGGGTCGGCTTGCCCCAGTCGATGTAAGCGGCATCGACATCGGTGGCGATCACCAGCAGGTCGCTGTTGAGTTGCTCGGCCAGCAGCGCCGAACACAGGTCTTTGTCGATGACGGCCTCGACACCATGCAGTTTCTTGCCGTCGTACATGGTCGGAATGCCACCGCCGCCAGCGCAGATGACCACACTGCCTTTCTCCAGCAGCCACTTGATCGGTCGAATCTCGAAGATGCGTTGTGGCCGCGGGCTGGCCACCACGCGGCGGAACTTGTCGCCGTCTGGGGCGATGCTCCAGCCCTTTTCAGCGGCCAGGCGCTCGGCGTCTTCCTTGCTGTAGACCGGTCCGATCGGCTTGGTGGGCTTGCGGAAAGCCGGATCGCCGCTGTCCACTTCAACCTGGGTGAGAATGGTGGCGAAGGGCACCTCGAACGGCAGCAGGTTGCCCAGCTCCTGTTCGATCATGTAGCCAATCATGCCCTCGGTCTCGGCGCCGAGCACGTCCAGAGGGTAGGGGTTGGTCGGGTCGTAGGCGTTCCCCTGCAGGGCCAGCAGCCCGACCTGCGGGCCGTTGCCGTGGGCGATTACCAGCTCGTTGCCGGGCGCCACCTTGGCGATCTGCTCGCAGGCGATGCGCACGTTTTCGCGCTGGTTTTCGGCGGTCATGGCTTCGCCGCGACGGAGGAGGGCGTTGCCGCCCAAAGCGATCACGAGTCGCATATTGATCTCCTGAATCAAAACGGGTGGAGAAGCGCTGTACGCTTTTCCACCCTGAGAGAATTTCTGGGCGAGGCGTTGGCTGTGCCTCCGCCTCGCTGGCAACGGCGGTTACACGTTGCCGAGGGTGGCGACCATGACCGCTTTAATGGTGTGCATGCGGTTCTCTGCCTGCTCGAACGCGATACAGGCCGGAGACTCGAACACTTCCTCGGTTACTTCGATGCCGCCCGCCAGATGCGGGTACTGCTCGGCAATCTGCTTGCCCACCTTGGTGTCGGTGTTGTGGAAGGCCGGCAGACAGTGCATGAACTTGGTCCGCGGCGTGCCGGAGGCCTTCATCATCTCGGCGTTGACCTGATACGGCAGCAGCAGCTTGATGCGCTCGCCCCAGGCCTCGACCGGCTCGCCCATGGAGACCCAGACGTCGGTGTGGATGAAGTCCACGCCCTTGACCGCTTCTTTCGGGTCTTCGGTGAGGGTGATGCGCGCGCCGCTTTCGGCGGCGAAGGCCTTGCACTGGGCGACGAAATCATCGTGCGGCCACAGTTCTTTCGGGCCGGCGATGCGCACATCCATGCCCAGCTTGGCGCCGACCAGCAGCAGCGAGTTGCCCATGTTGTTGCGGGCGTCACCCAGGTAGGCGTAGCTGATGTCGTGCAGCGGTTTGTCGCTGTTTTCCAGCATGGTCAGCACGTCGGCCAGCATCTGGGTCGGGTGGTATTCGTCGGTCAGGCCGTTGAACACCGGCACGCCGGCGAACTTGGCCAGCTCCTCGACGATCTCCTGCTTGAAGCCGCGGTACTCGATGGCGTCGTACATGCGGCCGAGTACGCGGGCGGTGTCCTTCATGGTCTCCTTGTGGCCGATCTGCGAGGAGGTCGGGTCGATATAGGTGACGTTGGCGCCCTGGTCATAGGAGGCCACTTCGAAGGCGCAGCGGGTGCGGGTCGAGGTCTTTTCGAAGATCAGGGCGATGTTCTTGCCCTTGAGGTGCTGGACCTCGGTGCCGCTGTATTTGGCGCGCTTGAGGTCGCGCGACAGGTCCAGCAGGAATTTCAGCTCGCGGGTGCTGTGGTGCATCAGGCTGAGCAGGTTGCGGTTGTGCATGTTGAAAGCCATGATTCTTTCTCCTTGTGGGCAGCTGAAAAGGGCGCCCGGCGGCGGGTAGCCGCCAGGGCTGGCTTCAATCAGTAGTCAATTGGGTCGCGGATGATCGGGCAGGTCATGCAGTGGCCGCCGCCGCGGCCGCGCCCCAGTTCGCTGGCGCTGATGGTCACCACCTCGACCCCCGCCTTGCGCAGCAGGGTGTTGGTGTAGGTGTTGCGGTCGTAGCCGACCACCACGCCAGGCTCCAGGCAGACCACGTTGTTGCCGTCATCCCATTGCTCGCGCTCGGCCTCGAAGCTGTCGCCGCCGGTTTCCACCACGCGCAGTTTCTTCAGGTTGAGCGATTCGGCGACCACGTTGATGAAGGACTTCTCCTCGCGGCGCACGTCGATGCCGCCCGGTTTGCTCTCGTCCGGACGCAGCACGAAGGGCACGATGTTGTAGGCCACTTCCGGGAAGACGGTGACCAGGTCGCGGTCGCAGAAGCTGAACACGGTGTCCAGGTGCATGGCGGCGCGGGATTTGCCGAGGCCAGCTACCACCACCTTGTCGGCCGCGCCCTTGTCGAACAGGGCCTTGGCGACCTGACCAATGGCCTGATGCGAGCTGCGCTCACCCATGCCGATCAGGACGGTGCCGTTGCCGATCGGCATGACATCGCCCCCTTCCAGGGTGGCCGAACCGTGGTCTTGATCCGGGTCGCCGTACCAGATTTCGAAGTCTTCGTTGATGAAGTCCGGATGGAACTTGTAGATCGCCGTGGTCAGCAGGGTTTCCTGACGTCGAGCGGGCCAGTACATGGGGTTGAGGGTCACGCCGCCGTAGATCCAGCAGGTGGTGTCGCGGGTGAACTGGGTGTTGGGAAGCGGCGGAAAGAGGAAGCTGGACTCGCCCTGGTAGGCGCAGAACATCTTCGCCACGTCGGACTCTTTGTACTTCACGAGATCGGCGCCGGAGACACCGCCGATCAGGTACTCGGCAATGCGACGGGACTCAAGGCTCTCGATGAAGCTTCGCACTTCACTCTGCAGGCCAAGGCCAACGCTGTTGGCGGTGATCTTGCGGTCCAGAATCCACTTCAGCGCCTCGGGATTCTTCACCGTTTCTTCGAGCAGGTTATGCATCTCCACCACCTCGATACCGCGCTCGCGCATCTTGGTCATGAAGTCGAAGTGGTCGCGTTTGGCCTGGGAGACCCAGATCACGTCGTCGAACAGCAGTTCGTCACAGTTGTTGGGGGTCAGGCGCAGGTGGGCCAGGCCCGGCGAGCAAACCATTACCTTGTGCAGTTTGCCGGCTTCGGAATGAACGCCTAGGGCTTTCTTGGACATATCGAACTCCTTCTCTTACAGACTCAGGAAACCGTCATACAGCCCGTAGGCGGCGATGGCGGCACCGATCAGCACGACGACGAAGATGATCTTCTCGACGCCGGTGAATATGGGTTGTCCCAGTTCGCGCTTGGCTTTGGCGAACAGGATGGCGCCCGGTGCATAGAGCAGGGCAGACAGCAGCAGGTACTGGACGCCGGCGGCGTACACCAGCCAAACCGCATACAGGGTGGAAACCAGAGCAATGAACAAGTCCTTGTTGCGTTGACCGGCATCGTTCTCGTAAGTTTCCCCGCGCACGGCCAGCAGTACCGCATAGGCGCTGGACCAGAAGTAGGGCACCAGGATCATCGAGGTGGCCAGGTACAGCAGGCTCAGGTAGGTGGAGCTGTTGAACAGGGTGATGATCAGGAACAGCTGGATCAGCCCGTTGGTCAGCCACAGCGCGTTGGCCGGTACGTGGTTGGCGTTCTCCTTGCGCAGGAACTCCGGCATGGTGTGGTCCTTGGCCGAGGAGAAGATGATCTCCGCGCACAGCAGGGTCCAGGACAGCAGGGCCCCGGCCAGCGAAACCAGCAGGCCGATGGAGATAAGCTGGGCGCCCCACGGGCCGACCACCTGCTCCAGCACGCCAGCCATCGAGGGATTCTTCAGCCCGGCCAGTTCGGCCTGGGCCATGATGCCCTGCGAGAGCACGTTGACCAGCACCAGCAGCAGGAGTACGGCTATGAAGCCGATTACCGTGGCCTTGCCGACATCGCTACGTTTTTCGGCGCGGGCAGAGAAGATGCTGGCGCCCTCGATGCCGATGAACACCCAGACGGTGACCAGCATCATGTTGCGCACCTGATCCATCACGCTGCCCAGCTTGTCGTTGCCGGCGCCCCAGAAGTCAGTGGTGAACACGTCAAACTTGAAGGCGATGGCGGCGATCACAATGAACAGGGCCAGCGGGACCATCTTGGCGATGGTGGTGATGGTGTTGATGAAGGCCGCTTCCTTGATTCCGCGCAGCACCAGAAAGTGCAGCAGCCACAGCAGCACCGACGCGCAGATGATGGCCGGCAGGGTATTGCCCTCGCCGAACACCGGGAAGAAGTAGCCGAGGGTGGAGAACAGCAACACCATGTAGCTGACGTTGCCGATCCAGGCGCTGATCCAGTAGCCCCAGGCTGAGGAGAAGCCCATGTAGTCGCCAAAGCCGGCCTTGGCGTAGGCATAGACTCCGCCGTCGAGGTTGGGTTTGCGGTTGGCCAGGGTCTGGAATACGAAGGCCAGGGTCAGCATGCCCACGCCGGTGATCAGCCAGCCAATCAGCGTTGCTCCCGCGCTGGCGCTGTTGGCGATGTTCTGCGGTAGCGAAAAGATGCCGCCGCCGACCATCGAGCCGATCACGAGTGCGATCAGCGCTCCCAGTTTGAGTTTGTTTGCCGAATCGGACATCTAACACCTCCAAATGGTGGAGAGAAGTTAAGAATCATTGGGCGCTTTATGGGAGGAAGGGGTATTGATCTTGATCAATAGCTTGCTATCCATATCTCGATCCCACTGTCCCTGTACTGCAGATGAGGCCCAGGGGCACCCCGGTGACTCGCAAGCGCGCCGATCTAGAGGTCTTGGTAAGCGTTTTTTTGATGCGGCGTGCAGATAAGCTAGTTGAGCTTTTATCGCTTGCAAGTTGCAGAAGTAAGACGCTTATTCGTAATGGCTCAATGCCGTTGCAGCATTGGCGAATAGCTCTTGGACTGAATATCTCGAATGGGTATGGGCGGGTAGCGAGTGTCCGCCCGCACTATGGTGCTAGTCGTCTTCGCCGCCCGAATCCAGCCCATGCTTGCGCAGCTTGTCGTGCAGGGTCTTGCGTGGTATGCCCAACGCTTCGGCTAGGCTGCGCAGGGAGGTGTGACCCTTGGCCATCTCGGCGGCGATCAGCGCCTTTTCATAGGCCTCCACGCGTTCGCCCAGACTTTGCTCTCCGGCGCTGGTTGGTGTTGCACCAGGCGGTAGGTCCAGGCCCAGATCCAGCCCCATGGCGAAGCGCTCGGCGGCATTTTGCAACTCGCGCACGTTGCCCGGCCAGGCGTGGCTGAGCAACTGCGCGCGCTGGCCCTCCTGCAGTTCGCGGATCGGCAGACCATGGCGCTGCGCGGCGGCCTCGGCGTGGTGGCGGAACAGCAGCAGGATGTCGGCGCCGCGCTCGCGCAGTGGCGGGATGCGCAGGGGCGCCACGTTGAGGCGGTAGTAGAGGTCGGCGCGGAAACGCCCCTGGTCGGCGGCCACGCGCAGGTCTTCCTTGGTCGCGGCGATCACACGGATGTCCAGGGGGATCAGCTGGTTACCGCCAAGGCGCTCGACCACCCGCTCCTGCAGCAGGCGCAGCAGCTTGACCTGTACGTCCGGGCTCATGCTCTCGATCTCGTCGAGGAACAGGGTGCCGCCGTTGGCGAACTCGAACTTGCCGATGCGGCGCTTCTGCGCCCCGGTAAAGGCGCCCGGCTCGTGGCCGAACAGCTCGCTCTCCACCACCGATTCGGCCAGGGCGCCGGCGTTGATCGCCACGAAGGGTCCCTTCTTGCGTGCCGACAGATCGTGCAGGGCGCGCGCCACCACTTCCTTGCCCGCGCCGGTTTCACCGAGGATCAGCACGTCGGTGTGAATCGCCGCCAGTGCGCCGACCTGCTCGCGCAGGCGCAGCATCGGCGCGGACTGGCCGATCAGGCGCGCGCTCAGCTCATTGCGGTCGGCCAGGGCCAGGCGCAGGCTCCGGTTCTCCAGCACCAGGCGGCGCAGTTCTAGCGCACGATGCACGGCATCGAGCAGCGTCTCGCTGGCGAAGGGTTTCTCGAGGAAATCGTAGGCACCGGCGCGCATCGCCTGCACCGCCAGCGGCACATCGCCGTGGCCGGTGATCAGCAGCACCGGCAGATCGGCGTCCTGCTGGTGCAGCTGCGCCAGTAGCTGCAGACCGTCGATGCCGGGCATGCGGATGTCGCTGACCACCACGCCCGCCCAGTCCGCGGTGATGCGCTCGGCCACGCCGCGGGCATCGGCCAGGGGCTCGACGCGCAGGCCGGCCAGGTCGAGGGTCTGCGCCAGGGCCTGGCGCAGGTGCTCGTCGTCGTCGATCAGCAGGACCTGGGTGCGGGCATCGATGGCCGTCATGAAAACTCCTCGGGCGGTTGCAGGTTGGCACCGGGGGTGCTGCTGCGCAGTCGCAGGTTGATCAGTGCGCCGCCATCCGGGTGGTTGGCCAGCAGCAGTTCGCCGCCCAGGGCGCGCATCAGTGTCTCGCAGATGGCCAGGCCGAGGCCGAGGCCCTGGGTGCGTGTCTTGGTGGTGAAGAAGGGCTCGCGGGCATGCTGCAGCGCCTGTGCGGAAAAGCCCGGACCATTGTCGCGCAACCGTAGATCGACGCCCTCGGTCGTGACTTCGGCGCTGATCCAGATGCGCCTTGGCGGCGCCTTCTCGCTCAGGGCATCAAGGGCATTCGCCAGCAGGTTGCCGAGCACCTGGCGCAGGCGCGTTTCGCCGGCCTGTACCCAGAGGGTGGCGTCCGGCAGGTCACGGACCAGCTCCACTTCCAGGGCGCGCCGGCGTTTGGCCAGCAGGGCCAGGGCGTCGTCGATGGCGGGCTGCAGCGCTACGCTTTCCGGTGCATGCCGGTCGCGCCGGGCGAAGGCGCGCAGGTGCGCGATGATCGAGGCCATGCGCCCGGTCAGTTCGCTGATCTGCTTGAGATTGCCGCGCGCATCGTCCAGGCGCTGGTGGTCAAGCAGCACGCCGGCGTTGTCGGCATAGCTGCGAATGGCCGCCAGGGGCTGGTTCAGCTCGTGGCTGATGCTGGCGCTCATGGTGCCCAGCGCCGTGAGCTTGCCGGCCTGGACCAGTTCGTCCTGGGTGCGTACTAGCTCCTGCTGGGCATGCTCGCGCACCAGTACTTCGTCTTTCAGGCGGTTGTTGAGCATCTCCAGATCGCGGGTGCGTTCCAGCACGCGCATTTCCAGCTCGCGGCGGGCGCGGGCATCGAGGGCGATGCGTTCGATGTAGTGGCGGCGGCGCTGCAACAGCAGGCCGAGCAGCAGCAGGCCGACCAGCAGGGCGGCAGCGCCGATCACTAGGGTGGTGCGTACCTGGCGGTCGATCAGCTGGCGAGGGGCGAGGATGCTGGCGGTCAGCCCGGCTTCCTGCAGCTCGCGGCTCTGGGTCAGCCAGGCGCGATCGTCCAGGCGCAACGGTGCGGGCGCCTGGGTCGGGTAGGGCTGGTTGGCCGCGATGGCGGCGCGTTCGGCGTTGTCCAGCTCGCGGGTGGCACGGAAGCGCCAGTCCTCGCGCGAGGAGATGATCACCACGCCGTTGCCGTCGGTGACCATCAGCTGCTCCGGCGTATTGCCCCACAGGGCCTCGGCATCGTCGAGGTCGACCTTGACCACCAGGATGCCGACTACCCGCGCGCCATCGCGCACCGGGCTGGAGAAGAAGTAGCCGCGTTTGCGCGAGGTGGTGCCGAGGCCGAAGAAGCGCCCCGCCTTGCCGGCCAGGGCCTCGCGGAAATAGGGGCGGTAGCTGAAATCGCGATCGACGAAGCTGTCGGCCTGGTCCCAGTTCGATGAGGTCAGGGTGAGGCCTTGCGGGCTCATCAGGTAGATCACGTCGGCACCGGTTTCCCGGCGCACCTGGGCGAGCAACAGGTTGGCACGGTTGCGCAGATCGCCGTCGGCCGGCGCGGCGAGCAGGGCGCGCAGCGGTGGCAGTTCGGCGAGGATGTTTGGCAGCACTTCGTAGCGCTGCAGGGTACCGAACAGCGTGGCGACGTACAGGTCGAGGGTCTGGCGGTTCTGCTCGAGCAGTTCCTCGCGGTAATAACGTTCGGCGAAGAACTGCAGCGGCCACAGCAGCGGGGCGAGCAACAGGGCCAGCAAGGCCAGGCTGCGCCAGCGCGGGCGGTGGGGAGTAGAAGCTGCGGTCATGCTGCGATCTGCGCCAGGGGAGTCACCCTAGTATGCCAGCGCACAGGCTGCTTAAACGACAAAGGCCCGCATCGCTGCGGGCCTTCGTTTTGTATGGTGCCGGCACCAGGAATCGAACCCGGGACCTACTGATTACAAGTCAGTTGCTCTACCAGCTGAGCTATACCGGCAAGGGGCCGCCATTATAGCCATTGCTTCGACCCTGTAAACCGAGGCGTGCAGTCTGTTTTGAGTCAGGTGGGCGCGGGGCCGGCTATCAGTAGCCTTGTGTTTATGCACAAAGAAGAGCTGGGCGTATGGCGTGCTGCACGGATTTTGTGCGCTGTGCCCTTGTTTCGCATAACAATCTGTTTTTTATGGATTTTTTATCTTTGATCAAAAAATCGGCAAGCGCTTGCGGAGTAGACGGAGTCCGCTTTGCAGCGAGTTCTGCAGAAACTACGCACAGAGTTATCCACAGCTTCTGTGGATGAGCTCAGTCCCGTTCGGCGAGCATTAGCAGGTTGCGCGGGGTTAACTCATGGGCGCAGAACGTACCCAGGCGTACCCGGTAGCCCTGCTCTTCGAGGAACAGCGCGCGGTCGAGCAGCAGCCATAGCTCCAGCGGGCGACGGAACAGGCCGCGGACCAGCTCGAGGTTGCGCACCTGGGCCAGGCGTTGCCAGCCGGCGCCCTCCAGCGCAGGCCAATCGACCACGCCAGATATCGTCACGCCCCGGAGATCGGCCAGGTCGCGGCAGTAGCTGGCGAAGTCCTTGTCCAGCCAGCTGGTCGGTAGCGAGGGGGTTGGCAGGTAGTCATCCACGCCGCGTTGCTGGCGCTGTAGCAGGTCGAAGGCCAGGCGCCTGGCCATGGACAGGTCACGCTGGCGGCGCAGGCGCTGGCCGGCGGTGACGGTCTCGGCCAGTGGTAGGCGCAGATCATCCAGCGACAGTTGCAGGGTCGAGGCCCGGGCCGTTGCCGACAGCGGCTGGTAGTGCTCGGCGGCGATGCGGTTGTAGCAGCAGGGCGCCACCGCCAGCTGGGCGCAGCCGGCCGCGCTGGCCAGGCGCAGCAGGCGCACATGCAGGTCACCGCAGGCGTGTAGGGCCACCGGGCTGTGCTCGGCAGTGAGGCGCTGGCCGGCATCATCGGCCAGCACATCCTGGTGCAGGTGGCTGGCGGCCAGCTGCAGGCGATCGCTCAGGCGCTGTCCGGCCTCTACCAGCTGCGTGTCGTATTCCAGGCAGGTCAGGTGCTGGCCGCCCTGGGCCAGCAGGCGCCCCAGATGGCCTTTGCCCGAGCACCAGTCCAGCCAGTGAGCCGGTTGCCGCTTGAACTGCAGGCGTTCGGCGAAAGCGCTGATCTGCTGCCACTTGCGCCCCGGCACGTCGACGCTCAGGCGCTCGGGCAGCGGGCCGAGTTCCCGGCTGGGCAGTTGATCCAGGGCGGAGAGCTCGGCGGCGCGCCGCGCCAGCGCCGGGAAGGGGGCTGGCGCAGGCAGCTCTTCGGGGTGATTGTGCTCGGCGTCGGCCTGCGCCAGGCTGCGGCGGCGCAGCCAGGCGGCCAGCTCGGCATGCTCGGCCTCCCAGGGCAACACCGGGCAGGTGAAGGGCTTGGGGCGCCAGAGGGACTGATGACTGACAAGGAAGTCGTCCAGGGCCTGGAAGCGTTCGCGCAGGGCGTGGCCGGTGAGGATCATGCGGGCAGTGAGATCAGGATGGTGCGGCGCAGTTTATCCCTCTCCCGGGCGGGAGAGGGATAGGCGACATCAGCGACCCTGGCAGGCGTCGACGCGCAGCTTGCGCTCCAGCAGTTTGAAGGCGCGCACCAGGACGTAGGCGATGACCAGATAGAACAGTCCGGCGGCAAAGAAGATCTCTACCGGCAGGTAGGTACGGGCGATGATCGTGCGGGACATGCCGGTCAGTTCGAGCAGGGTCACGGTGCTGGCCAATGCGCTGGCCTTGAGCATCAGGATCACTTCGTTGCTGTAGGCCGGCAGGCCGATGCGCGCGGCGCGCGGCAGGATGATGTAGAGCATCGCCTGCGCACGCGACATGCCCAGCGCACGGGCCGCTTCGATCTCGCCGGGCGGCACGGCCTGGATGGCGCCACGCAGGATTTCCGCGATGTAGGCGGCGGTGTGCATGGTCATGGTGATGACGGTGCACCAGTACGGGTCGCGCAGGTAGGGCCAGAGCGGGCCGTGGCGCACGATGTCGAACTGCGCCAGGCCGTAGTAGACCAGGAACAGTTGTACCAGCAGCGGGGTGCCGCGGAAGAAGAAGATGTAGCCATAGGGCAGGGCACGCACGTACCAGTGCTTGGAAGCGCGGGCAATACCCATGGGCAGGGCGAGGATCAGCCCGGCGATCACGGCGAAGGCGACCAGTTCGATGGTCAGTGCCGCGCCTTCGAGCAGGCGTGGCAGGTACTTGATGATCACTTCCCAGTTCATCAGGCGCTCCTAACAAATCCGCGGCTGGCGCGCTTTTCGAGGAAGTGCATGCCGGTCATGGCAATGACGGTCAGGCCCAGGTAGATGAAGGCCGCGACCATATAGAAGGTGAAGGGTTCCTTGCTGGCGGTTACGGCAATCTGCGAGCGACGCATGATTTCTTCCAGGCCGATGACCGAGACCAGCGCGGTATCCTTCATCAGGATCATGAACAGGTTGCCCAGGCCGGGCAGGGCGATGCGCCACATCTGCGGCAGAATCAGCTTCCACAGGATGCGCCCTTTGGACATGCCGAGCGCCATGCCGGCCTCGCGGTGGCCCTTGGGGATGGCCAGGATCGCACCGCGGAACACCTCGGTGGCGTAGGCGCCGAAGCACAGGCCGAGAGCGATGGTGCCGGCGGCGAAGGGGTTCAGTTCCAGGCTGCCGACGCCGAGGAACTCACCGAGGGCGGCCAGGCCGCTGACGGTGCCGAAATAGATGAGCAGGACCCAGAGCAGCTCGGGCACGCCGCGTACGATGGTCGAGTAGGTTCCGCCAAGTCCCTGCAGGAACTTGTTCGGAGAAGTCTTGGCCAATGCGCCGAGCAGCCCGAGCACCAGGCCGAGGGCCAGGGCGGACAGGGCCAGCTGGATGGTCACCAGCGTGCCGGCGACAAGGGCGGGGCCGAAGCCGTGCAGGTCGAAGATCATGGGAGGCTACTGCAGAATGACGGCCGCCGCCCGAAGGCGGCGGCGGTCGGACGCATCAGTAGATGCTGAACGGGAAGTACTTGTCGTTGATCTGCTTGTAGGTGCCGTCTTCGACGATGGCCTTCAGGGCAGCGTTCAGCTTCTCGCGCAGCGGATCGCCCTTGCGCACGGCGATGGCGATCTTGTCGTTGTCGAATACCGGATCACCCTTGAACTCGAACTCCTTGCCCGCGTCGCTCTTCAGCCATTCCCAGTTGACGAACTTGTCGGCCAGTACGCCGTCCAGACGGCCGGAAGACAGGTCGAGGTAGGCGTTCTCCTGGGTGTCATACAGCTTGATCTCGACGGTGTCGGCCAGGTTGTCTTCCAGCCAGGTACCGGCGATGGTGGCGCGCTGGGCACCGATGACCTTGCCTTTCAGGCTGGCCTTGTCGGTTTTGAAGTCGCTGCTCTTCGGCGCGATGAACTGCAGCTTGTTGGTGTAGTAGGCGTCAGTGAAGTCGACGGCCTGCTTGCGCTCTTCGGTGATCGACATGGAGGCGGCGAGGAAGTCGAACTTCTTGGCGTTCAGAGCCGGGATGATGCCGTCCCAGTCGGAGGTGACCACTTCGCACTCGGCACCCATTTTGGCGCACAGGGCTTGGGCGATCTCGACGTCGAAGCCGCCGACCTTGCCGCTGGCGTCGATCAGGTTGAAGGGTGGGTAGGCGCCTTCGGTGCCGATTTTCAGCTTGTCGGCGGCCATGGCCTGGGTGCCGAAAGCCAGGGTGGCGACGGCGGCCAGCAGGATCTTCTTATAGTTCTGCATGCGTGTTGCTCCGTTAGTGATTGCTGGACATGAATTGTTTACAGCGTGCCGATTGCGGGTTGTTGAACACCTGCTCGGGCGACCCTTGCTCCTCCACCAGACCCTGGTGGAGGAATACCACTTCACTGGACACCTGCCGGGCAAAGTTCATCTCGTGGGTGACCAGCAACATGGTGCGGCCTTCCTCGGCAAGCGCGCGGATCACGTTAAGCACTTCCTGTACCATTTCCGGGTCGAGGGCCGAAGTGGGCTCGTCGAACAGGATCACCTTGGGCTGCATGGCCAGGGTGCGGGCGATGGCGGCACGCTGCTGCTGGCCGCCGGAAAGCTGGTTGGGGTAGGCATGGCGCTTGTCGGCGATACCGACCTTGGCCAGCAGCGCCTCGGCCACTTCGATGGCTTCGGCCTTGCTCTGACCGAGCACGCGACGGGGGGCCTCGATGATGTTGTCGAGGATGGTCATGTGCGGCCACAGATTGAAATTCTGGAAGACGAAGCCGATTTCGCTGCGCAGGCGATTGATCTGCTTGTTGTCGGCGGCGACCAGGTCGCCGTTCTTCGCTGCCTTCAGCTTGAGTTCTTCGCCGGCTACCAGGATCTGGCCCTGGTGCGGGTTCTCCAGCAGGTTGATGCAGCGCAGGAAAGTCGACTTGCCGGACCCGGAGGAACCGAGGATGGAGATCACGTCGCCGTCGCGGGCGGTCAGCGAGATGCCCTTGAGCACTTCGAGGTCGCCATAGCGTTTGTGCAAATTGCGGATTTCCAGCGCGGGCGGTGCCTCGGCCATCAGGGGGTCCTCTTGTTATGCGGATGCGCTCCGGCTGCTGACCGCCTTCCTAGCGTGCGGCTGAACCTAGCATAGCGTTCGCGGCAGCGCCAAGCGGGCATCTGCCTGGGGCGGCGCCGGCTGTGGCCAGTTGTCGCATCGTGACAGTTGTGTGTCGCGCCGAAACAAAAAGCCCGATACATCGATCGGGCTTTGGGGTGTTGCTGGCGGGGCGCATTGTACTGAAGCGCCCCAGGCAGGTGAAGGGTCTCGGTTCGCGGCTATCAGGTGTTGCCGTGGGCCGCCCGGCGGTGGCGGAGAATCTCGATCACCCCCGGCAGGATCGAAACGAAGATGATCGCCACGATCAGGTAGTGCAGGTTGCTCTGCACCATCGGCAGGTTGCCGAAGAAATAGCCGGCATAGCTGAACAGGGTGACCCAGGCGATGGCGCCGACCACGTTGTAGGCGGCGAAGCGGCGGTAGGGCATGTGGCCCATGCCGGCGACGAAGGGGGCGAAGGTGCGCACGATGGGCACGAAGCGGGCGAGGATGATGGTCTTGCCGCCGTGCCTGGCGTAGAAGGTCTGGGTGATCTCCAGATGGCGGCGGCGGAAGATCTTCGAGTCCGGGTTGGCGAACAGCCTGACGCCGAAGAAGCGGCCGATGCTGTAGTTGACGGCGTCGCCGAGGATGGCGGCGATGATCAGCAGAATCACCATCAGGTGGATGTTCATCGCGTCCTGGGTGGCGATGGCGCCAGCGACGAACAGCAGCGAGTCGCCCGGCAGGAAAGGCGTTACCACCAGGCCGGTCTCGCAGAAGATGATCAGGAACAGGATGCCGTAGATCCAGGGGCCGTAGGCCGCGGTCAGCTCCGCCAGGTGGCGGTCGATGTGCAGGATGAAGTCGATGACGAGCTGGACGAATTCCATCGGAGGCTCCACGTTCACCGGCGCGCTTCCTGCGCCGCAGATAGCAAAAACCCCTGAGACCTTGCGGAATCAGGGGTTTCGGTATTCATGGTGCCAGGGACGGAATCGAACTGTGCTCTGCAAGCCGCGCTATCCCTGGATTTCACAGTTTTGGTGGGTTGGTTATGCCCCCAAAAATGCCCCTAAAACAAAAAGTACCCCTAGCCGGGCTGGCGATTGTTGCCAGTGCTTCCCGAGCCATTTCGGTTCGGCCGGTATGGTATGGGGGCATGGCGGTGGGGGCAAGCGCGGATCAGGGGTAAATCCTGTCTAGGGGCATGCCAAGTCTGAAAAGCGTTGATTTAAAATCAGCAATAGCCCGCTGCTCGATTCGCTGTAGGTGTTCGATGCGTCGCGTAAACGTCTTTCGGTGCATGCCCTTTGGGCGCTGTATGTAGTCGGCAGGGTAATCGAATGGGCCGGAGTCGCAGCCCAGCTCTCGGCGTAACGTCCAGGCCCGGTCCAGGGCGCGGTCACGCCTGCTGGCCTGCTGGCTGCGGTAATTCAGGCGCATGCAATGGCGGCAGGCGAACAGGGTGCCGCCGTAAAGCTTCGCCACGCGCCTGTCGCATCTCGGGCAGTGCAGCCAAGGGCGCTCACCGCCCAGATGGCAGGGTGTCCAGCCAATCGCCACGGCATAGTCGTATTGAGTGGGTTCGCCGCCACGGCTGCGGCTCTGATAGCGAAGGCGCATGCTGTGTCGGCTCTCGATGGTTATGCCGATGCTCGCTACCTTCTCGCCTTGCCGCCACCATGCCCACTCTAGAGACAGGCCGGGCCGTAGAAGGTTGTCTCGTTTCAAGGCGCTGATATTCAGCGTGCGGTAATCCTCGGTGGCTTCTTTTTCGCGTGCTCTGGCCATTGGACCGAACCTAAATCAATTGGCAAATCGCGGGATTGTTCCGCGCTTCCCGTCGCGGGTCTGTTGCTCGGAGTGTTCTGCAAGGGCTGCCCCCTTGGTAGATATATAAGGGGCTTCGACTATCGAACGCAGAGACGGCTTCCATCGGTTCGATATTCGAATTGATGGCCCCTTTTCTCGGGGGATTTCGGCCGCAGTTGCCCGGTAACGTGTTCGAAAATCGAACCGTGTCAGTTCGAAAGTCGAAGCGGGTCTTTTGTTCTTTCAAGGCTCAGTCCTCGCAGTGCAATTGTGGTGGGTGGGTGCTCCAGGTCTTTGCCCGGGCAATCGTCAATTGAGAGCCACGTCAGGCCGTACAGGGCGCAGCGGCCTCCGGGGCGCATAAAGCGCCCGGTGCGTGTGCAGATGATCAGGTTCCGTTGCTGTAGCTCCACAATCGCAGCGGCCAGGGTGGACGATGAGCGCACGCCCTTGGCTCTAACATCGGTGAGGGTTGCTGATAGGTCGCCGTTGTTCTTGCCGTTGTACTGCGAGGCCAGATGCAGCAGCACCTTGAGTGCCGAACCGCTCAGGCCGGTGAAGTCCTCGCATTTCAGGAGGTTGTGGGGCAGCCGAAAGTAGCTCCACCCGTCACTGCGCCCTTTGGCTTTTGCGCGCGTTCTAGCCATGGCCAAACCTCGTGCTTGGGCGTTGAGCATTGGTCGTAAAGGTGCCGCCGCAGCCCGGGCCGCCAAAGCAGCCCTCGCGCCCGCACCGTGACAGCCAGTACCAGTTGTGGGGGTTGCCTGCCCCCTTTCCGGGGGCGCTAAAGCTGTGAATCTTGCCGTCAGGCACGGGGCGCCAGTTCAGCGGCCCGAAGGCCGCCTCCGGGGTCTGGTGAAATTGGCTTATGCGGTCCATCGCAAAGCCCCCAGCATGATCAGAAGCAGCAGATCAGCCCCGGCCGGTTGCAGCGCCAGCAACAGTGCGCAGCCTTTCCCCAGGCAAGCCGATCCCCTTGCCGCCAATCGGCAGCATTGAAATTCAGTCATGGTTATTCCCCGGTGTGGGTCAGGTAGTACAGCGCGATACCGTGATGGGTGCGGCCTTGCTCATCGGTCATGCTGATGCGCTGGGATATGATCGAGTGCCCGCGTTCTCGCAGTTCTTTGATGCGTGCAGTGGGCATCAGGATATTCAGCTCTCGCCGTGCCGTTATTGTGTCGATGGGGCCTGCCTCCAGCCACGAAAGCAGGCGGGCGCGTTGTGCGTGGGTGCTGGTGCCGAGCGAGCTGTTTTGAGCGATGTCGTTCATTTATGCCGCCTCCCCGCGTTGAGCGGCGAGCGCATCGCACCACTGCAATATTTCCGATTCGACCCAAGCGACCGATTTTGGCCCCAAGGTGACTTGGGTGGGGAATGTGCCGGCTGCAATGCGCCGGTAGATCTCAGATGTGGAAAGGCTGGTGTATTCCCTAACTGCCGCCAACTTGATAAAGCGATTTGGTTTTGTAGGGGGTTGCGTGATTGGCATCGCCATCGTCTGCGCCTCCTTGGGCGGTTTGTGTAATCGACGGTGGTAATGCTGGACAACAGTTGCTGCTGTGGGGAGCCCGGTCTGCTTGCAGGCTGTACAGTCTGCCGGCAGACCGTAAGGTTGCTTATTTCAATTTCTTTTTGTGCTCTGAAATCCAGCTAGCAAGGGTGCGCTCTGTTACGTAGTAGGCATCGTGACGGCGTCTCGCAAAGTCCGCTATGGCGCCACACCCACTTGCCTGCCATTCGGCTTGGGCCTCTGCTTTGCGCTTGCGGTTGTTTCTGTGGGTGGCGTCAGCGCCTTTCCGTGCGATGGTTCCAATAAGGTCTGCCACGCCTGGGTTCATCGCCCACAACAAATTAAGAAACGGTAAATCATGCTCTGGGGGGAGCTCTTTCATAACTTCGAAGAGGCTTTCAACTGTGGATTTGAACCATGATTCTCCGCGGTCGTTAAAATCTCTCTGGTATTCCAAGGACATAAGTATCCCAAGAATGCGGGTGAATGGCATATTCCAGCGCCGCTCATCTGTGCTTTGCACAATAAGTGAGGGGGTGAAAAAAAGATTCCGATCAAATATTTTGGGGGCAGGGTCTTTGTTTTGATGGTTAATCCATTCGGCCTCTAGCAGAGGTGCAGCTTCTCTGAATGGAAGTTCAACCCATTGGGTTCTTTGGATAAGGTCTTGTAATGCCGTGGCGTGCTCCGCGCTGATATTCAAAGTCAGCTCCACTGGCTCGCTTCTCATTTCCTTCAATTAAGTCCCTCCTTGTTGTTCGCGCTGCATCTTGTGAAGTCAGTTTTGGTAGACCGATACCCACGACTGATCCTTGTTACAAAGCTTTGAGCTGTATGCTCCCGACGTTGCTGCTGGTGCATGTTGCGTCTATCGAATCAGCCCACGCTTGCATCATTTCACGGCGCTGCTCCAAGTAGGTTGCATGGTTATAGGTGTCGCGTATTTCGTCGGCATCACCATGCGCTAGCTGGCGCTCGATCCAGTCCCGGTTATAGCCGCGCCCGTTTAGTTCGGTGCTCAGCAGATGGCGAAAGCCGTGGCCGGTCTGGCGGCCTTCGTAGCCCATCAGTCGCAGTGCCTTGTTGATGGTGTTCTCGCTCATTGGCCGGTCGGGGTTCTGCTGTCCGGCAAAGACCAGAGGGTAGTCGCCGGTTATCCCCCGTAGCTGGTGCAGGATGGCAACGGCTTGGCGGGGCAGGGGCACAACATGCGGGCGGCGGGCTTTCATGCGCTGCTTTGGAATGGTCCAGGTCGCGTTATCCAGATCGAACTCCGACCACGGCGCTTGGCGCAGTTCGCCGGGGCGAACGGCTGTCAGCAACAGCAGGCGAATGGCGCAGCGGGTCAGGGTGTTGAGGTTGGTCGATTCGATTCTGCTCAGCAACTCGGGCAACTCGTCAAAGGCGACGTGCGGGTGGTGGCGGGCTGCTTTGGCGGGCGCTGCTACCACGTCCAGGTCGGTGGCCGGGTTGTTCTCGACCACGCCACTGGCTAAGCCGTAGCGAAATATCTGGTGCAGCCACTGGCGAATCTTGCCTGCCGCGTTCAGCGTGCCGCGCGCCTCGACCTTGCGCACCAGCTCGACCAGCTCGGGGCGGATGATGGCTTTAACCGGGCGGGCGCCGATGCCGGGGATCAGATCATTTTCCAGATACAGCTTCGCCTTGTAGGCGGTGCTCTCTGCCCAGCGCGGTGCGTTGTAGGCGTACCACTCCCGCGCCAGCGTTTCGAATGTCACTCCATAGGCCCGCTGCGCCTGTTTGGCGGCTTTCTTCTCTGCGCCAGGGTCAACCCCAAGGGCTAGCAGCTCGCGTGCTTCTGCGCGGCGTTGGCGGGCTTGTTGTAGGGGCACGCTGGGATATGCCCCCAATGCGAGGCGCTTTTCCCTGTCGGCATAGCGGTATTTCAACCGCCAGAGCTTGGAGCCGCCGGGCATGACTTCCAGATACAGCCCTTGCCCGTCTGCGAGCTTGTAGGGCTTGTCCTGTGCTTTGGCGGCCTTGATGGCCGAGTCGGTCAGGGGTGTGGCTTGGCGTGGCATTGGGGCACCTTCGTAGGGGCATGAGACATGACCGAACCGACGATGCCCCCAACGATGCCCCCAAAACTTCGGGCTTACAAGGGAGGGGGTGGGAACTGCAGACAACAAAAAACCCGCACTAGGCGGGCTTTCTGTAGGCTTTCGGGTGGTTTTGGCACCACTCGAAAATAATGAGTGGTGCCCAGGGACGGAATCGAACCGCCGACACGGGGATTTTCAATCCCCTGCTCTACCGACTGAGCTACCTGGGCAACGGGGCGCAATTAAACGGATTTGGCGTTGCAGTGTCAAGCGAGAGAATGAAAAAAATTTGAGTGCAGACGGGCGGTTACGAATTTTCGGGAGGCGGCGGGCGGTTTCCAGCCCGCCCTCGCGTCAGGCGCTCGGTGGCACGTAGCCGTCGGCCTTGGCGTAGTCCTCGCCGGAGAGGAACTTGTCCATCTCGGCCTGGAGGAACTTGCGGTCCTCGGCGTTCATCATGTTCAGCCGGCGCTCGTTGATCAGCATGGTCTGGTGCGCCTGCCACTCGTCCCAGGCCTTTTTCGACACGTTGTCGTAGATGTCCTGGCCCTTGGCGCCGGGGTAGGGCGGGCGGTCGAGGCCGGGCAGGTCTTCGTTGTGTTTGCGGCAGTGGACGGTGCGGCTCATGAGGCTTCTCCTGCATTCAGTTCTTGCGCGGCTCGCTTGAGGAGCTTCTTCACCGGGGCGGCCAGGCCCAGGCGCGGCGGGGTGGCGAGGTTATACCAGAGCCAGTCGCCCTCGGCCACGGCGCCGCCGGTCTGCTCGACACGCACCAGCCAGGGTTCGATGGCCAGCTGGAAGTGGCTGAAGGTGTGGGTCAATCCGGCCAGCTCGCGCGGCTCGTCCAGGTGCAGGGCATGCTGGCGTGCCAGTTCGCCCAGGGCGTCGAGGTCGTCCAGTTCCGGCAGGCTCCACAAGCCGCCCCACAGGCCGCTGGAGGGGCGGCGGTAGAGCAGGATGGCGCCGTCGGCGTTGGCCAGCAGCGGCATCAGCGTGCGCTTCTGCGGCAGCGCCTTGCGTGGCTTGGGTTCGGGGAAGTCGGTTGCACGGCCGAGCAGGTGCGCGCGGCAGCCCTCGCGCACCGGGCACAGCAGGCAGCTCGGCTTGCTGCGGGTACACAGGGTAGCGCCCAGGTCCATCATCGCCTGGGTGTAGTGGTTGACCCGTTCGTGCGGGGTCAGCTGCTCGGCCAGTTGCCACAGCTGCGCGGCCACCTTGGGTTCGCCCGGATAGCCGTGCTGGGCTTTGTAGCGGGCCAGCACGCGCTTGACGTTGCCGTCGAGGATCGGCGCGCGCAGGCCCATGCTCAGGCTGGCGATGGCGCCGGCGGTGGAGCGGCCGATGCCGGGCAACTCGGCCAGTTGCTCGACCGAGCGCGGGAATTCGCCGCCATGCTGCTCCACCACCTGTTTGGCCGCCTTATGCAGGTTGCGTGCGCGGGTGTAGTAGCCGAGGCCGGTCCACAGGTGCAGCACTTCATCCTCGGCGGCTTCGGCGAGGGCCTGCACGCTCGGCAGGGCCTCCATGAATCGGTCGAAGTAGCCGAGCACGGTGCTCACCTGGGTCTGCTGCAGCATGATCTCCGAGACCCACACCCGATAGGGGGTGATGCCCTGCTGCCAGGGTAGATCCTTGCGCCCGTGCTGGTCGTACCAGGCCAGCACGGCGCCGTTGAACTGCTCGGGACTCATCGGTTGAACAGGCCCTTGAGTGCGTCTTTCAGCTCGGGGCTGACCTTGTCGCCGAGCTTCTCCTCGATCTTCTGTTCCAGCTTGTTGCCGGCCAGCTTGGCGGCGATCTTGCCAAGGCCGTCCTTGTCCAGGCGGCAGGCCTTGGCGCCCAGCTCCAGCGGGCCGCGGCAGCGCAGCGGCCACTCCAGGCCGACATAGCGCTCGTTGACCTGGCAGGCCGGGTCCGGCATGGCGGTCTTGTCGCCCTCGATGACGATGCCGACGCGGTAGTCCATGCCCAGTACGCGCAGGTCGACGGCACCGTCGCCGTTGACCGTCAGGCCGGGGATGCGCGCCTTGAGGTCGGGGTTGCTGGCCACGCCGTTGGTGAACTTCAGGCTGCCGTGCAGTTCCTCGAACGGCGTGTCCTTGCCGCGCGGCTCGCCGGACAGCGATTTGCGATTGAGGGTGGCGATGCCCTGGCACAGCTGCTGTTCCAGGTTGGCGTCGACCAGCATGCCGTTGTTCAGGCTGAAGCTGGCGTTGCCATTCAGTGCATCGATCCAGGCCTTCTCGCTGTTGCCCTGGGTGCGCAGGTCGGCGTTTAGATCGAGCAGGCCGCGCACGGGAGCTTTCTCGCCTCGGGCTTCTATCAGCTTCTCCAGCGGGATGCGTTTGAACTGCGGGGTTGCGCTCAGCACGGGAATGGCTGGGCGCGCGTCGAGCTGCGAGCGTACGGCGAACTCGCCGCCGTGCAGGTCGCCGCGCAGTTCCTTGAGGGTGAGCAGGCCGTCCTTGGCCGTCAGTGCAATGCGTGCATCCTCGATCGGCAGCTTGCTCAGGGTCAGCTGGCCAAGGCCGATGGCGGCTTCGATGTCGAGTTTGCGCAGGGTTTCCAGTGGCAGCAGCGGCGTGCTGCTCCAGGCCTGCTGGGTCGGCGCGCCGGGCAGCGGCGTGGTACCGCTGTTGCCGGCGGCGGCCACGGCCTGCTTGACCTCGTTCTGGCGTGCCGCGCCGGCGCCGGCGTCCTTGTTCTCCGGCGGCAGGTAGCGGTCGAGGTCGAGCTTGTCGCCCTTGAGCTGCAGGCGCAGGGCCTGCTTGGCGATATCGCTGAGCGCCAGATTGCCGCTGAAGGTGCTGTCGTCCAGCTTCAGGCTGAGGTCGTTGAGGTTGATGCTGGTCGGCGTGCCCGCCAGGCGGGTGGACATCTCGAAGCGGCTGAGGGTGGTGTTGTCGCGCATGGCTGGCAGGACGATGCCGATGCCGTCGAGGAACTCGCGCAGGTTGAACTGTGCCAGCGACAGGTTGCCCTCCAGTTGGGCGGTCTTGTCCAGATCACGCAGCTTCAGCTCGCCGAGGGCACGCAGCTGGTTGGCGGAGAGCTTGATGCCGGTCCACTCGGCCACCTGGGCCGACTGGTCGAGCAGCAGCTGGCCCTGGCTGGCGAAGGTCAGGGTCTTGCCGCCCAGCGGCTCGCCGGAGGCTTCGCCGGCCAGCTTGAGGTCCTGCAGCTGGTAGCGCTTGAGCGCGCGGTCGAAGCGCAGCAGGCCCTGCAGCTCGGTCTTGGCGCGCAGTACCGGCTGGTTGCTGCCGAGGAAGGCCAGCAGTTTGATCGGGATATCGGCGCCCTCGCGGATGGCGCCGGTGGACAGCTCGATGCCCTCGGCGCTGAACTGCTGGCCGCTCTTGGCGTCCTGGTAGTCCACGCGCGAGTTGCTGATGGTCAGGCTGTCGATGTCCAGCTTGAGTGGCTGGGCGGGTTGCTCGGTTTCGCCGGCGATCGGCGGCTGGACTGGCGGCTGTGCAGTGGCAGTGGTCGGGGTGGCCTCGCGCTTGGCCGGCTGGCCCACGCCTTCCCAGTTGCCGCGGCCCTTGTCGTCGCGCTGCAGGGTCAGGTCGAGGCCGTCGACGCGGATGTCGCTCATCTGCACTTCGCGGCGCAGCAGTGGCAGCACGCGCACGGAGAGGCCGAGCAGGCGCAAGTTGGCGAAGGGCTGTTCCGGGCTGTCGGCGCTGGCCAGGGTGGCGTCGGTCAGCTCCAGGCCGAGCCAGGGGAACAGGCTCCAGCCGATGTCACCCTTGAGTTGTAGTTCGAGGTTGGCCTTGTCGCGGGCCAGCTGCTGGATCTCGTCTTTATAGTCGTTGGGATCGAACAGGTGGGTGAGGGCGAAGCCGAGGCCGATGATGATCAGCAGCAGGCCGAGCATTAGCAGACCCAGGATTTTGCCGAAGGCTTTCATGGACCAGTCCTTGTGTGGGATTTCTTCTGTCAGGCGCGGGAGTATAACGCTGGCCAGTCGCGGGGCTACGGCCAGCGCCAGGCAAAAGACCGCAAGGGTGCGATTGCATGGATTGGATGGCGGTGTCGGGCGGCGGTTCCTCTATCGGGTGGGCGGATGGCGCCAACGGAGGTCGGGGATGGCGGCTGCGGCCCACCCGCTGGGCTTTATCTGGAGTTAGGCTGAGGGAATAAGAAGAACGTATGTCCGCGAGGTATCGATGAACGTCGCCGTGTTGGCCGTACCGCTGTACATCCTGCTGATCCTGCTGGAGCTCGCCTACGAGCGCTGGAGTGGGCGGCACACCTATCGCCTGGCCGACGCGGTGACCAGCATCGATACCGCCGTGCTGCGCGTGCTGCTGGAAGGGCCGTTGCGCCTGCTGCTGGTGATCCCCTACGCCTGGCTGTACGAGCGCGCGCGGCTGTGGACGCTCGATCCGACCTCGCCCTGGACCTGGCTGCTCGGCTTCGTTGCCGTGGACTTCTGCTTCTATTGGGCGCACCGCAGCCTGCACCGCTACAACCTGTTGTGGGGCGCGCACCAGCCGCACCATTCCAGCGAGGACTTCAACCTGTCCACCGCGCTACGCAAGGGCGCCTTCCAGACCGCTTTCGACTGGCCCTTCTACCTGCCGCTGGCGCTGCTTGGCCTGCCGCTACCGCTGTTCCTGGTGCTGCTCGGCGCTCAGCTGGTCTACCAGTTCTGGATTCACAGCCAGCATGTGGGGCGGCTGGGGATGCTCGAGTGGTTCATGGTTACGCCGAGCAACCACCGCGTGCACCACGGCCAGAATGATCGCTACATCGACAAGAACCACGGCGGCGTATTCATTGTCTGGGACCGTCTGTTCGGCACTTTCGCCGACGAGACCGAGGTGGTGCGTTATGGCGTGACCACCCCGGTGCGTACTTTCGACCCGCTGCGCCTGCAGTTCTCCTGGTGGCGCCTGCTGTGGGCCGATGCCGTGGCGACCCGCTCCTGGTGGGACAAGCTGCGCCTGTGGTGGATGCCCACCGGATGGCGCCCGGCGGATGTGCGCGCGCGGCCGTGGCCGAAGATGGGCGCGGACAAGTTCGACTGCCCCAGCCAGGCCGGGCTGCGCTGGTATGCCTTTGTCCAGTTCGTGCTGATCAATGCCCTGACCCTGGTCTACCTCGCCAGCGTCAAGCAGGCCGGCTGGCTGCCGCTGCTGCTTGGACCGCTGATCCTGTTCGGCTGTGTCAGTCTGGGATGGCTGTTCGAGGGACGGCGCGAGCTGTGGCGGCTGGAGGCCATCCGTCTGGCGCTGCTGGCGGCGTTCGCTCTGGCCTGGGGGCTGTGGCTGGCGCCGGCGCAGTGGGCGTTCGGTATCGGCTTGGCCGGGTTGTGCGTGGCCAGCCTGCTGTGGCTGTTCTGGCTGGCGGCGAGGCCGCAGATGGCGTAGGCGTAGCCTGGGTAACCTTGGGAGTTGCCGGTTCCCGGATGATATCCGGGCTACGGGGCTGATTCGCGAGCTGGGCTCGTTCCTATAGGGCGTCCAGCGGCAGGCCGGTACGCGCGGCCAGGGCCTGGCTCTCCAGGTGATCGCGGGGCGCCGCCAGGTGCAGTGGCTTGCCCGCTTCGCGGGCCAGGCGCCTGGCTTCGTCGAGGATGCGCCGGCCCACGCCGCGCTTGCGTGTGACCTTGCGCACGCACAGGTGCGACAGGCGCCAGTGGTCTTCGCCGCGCTCCAGCAAGGCGGCGCCGAGCAGTCGGTCGTTGAAGCGTCCGGCGATCAGTTTGCCGCTGCCGATGCCGTCGGCCAGCAGGGCGTCGATGCTGGTGTAGGGCTCAAGCAGCCAGTCCGGGGCGTCGGCGTAGACCTTGCTCAGGTCGGTGTGGTCCTGGGCGGAGGGGCGGCTGACGATTTCGACCACAACGGGCATGGCAACTTCCTCGGTAGACGGGTGGCGCAGTGTAAAGCCCCGTCAATCGCGCCGATAGCCGGGGCGGGCGACCGCTGCCGGTAGCCGTTCCGGGCGCGGCCCGCCTATAATGGCGACCTTTTCCCGTGAGCAGCCTGTGGAGCTGGAGATGGCCGAACGTACGGCATCCGTCGAGCGCAACACCCTGGAGACCCAGATCAAGGTCTCGATCAATCTGGATGGCACCGGCAAGGCCAAGTTCGATATTGGCGTGCCGTTCCTTGAGCACATGCTCGACCAGATCGCCCGTCATGGCCTGATCGACCTGGACATCTACTGCAAGGGCGACCTGCATATCGACGACCACCACACCGTGGAAGACGTCGGCATCACCCTCGGCCAGGCCTTTGCCAAGGCAGTCGGCGACAAGAAGGGCATGACCCGCTACGGCCATTCCTACGTGCCGCTGGACGAAGCCTTGTCGCGTGTGGTGATCGACTTCTCCGGCCGTCCCGGTCTGCAGATGCATGTGCCCTTCACTCGCGCGGTGGTCGGCGGCTTCGACGTGGACCTGTTCCAGGAATTCTTCCAGGGCTTCGTCAACCACGCCCAGGTGTCGCTGCACATCGACAACCTGCGTGGCACCAACACTCACCACCAGATCGAAACGGTGTTCAAGGCCTTTGGCCGCGCCCTGCGCATGGCCGTTGAGCTGGACCCGCGCATGGCCGGGCAAATGCCATCGACCAAGGGCTGCCTGTAAATGCAGACCGTTGCAGTAATCGACTATGGCATGGGCAACCTGCACTCGGTGGCCAAGGCGCTGGAGCACGTTGGCGCCGGCCGAGTGATGGTCACCAGCGATGCCGCGGTGATCCGCGAGGCTGATCGCGTGGTGTTCCCCGGTGTCGGTGCGATCCGCGACTGCATGGCCGAGATCAAGCGCCTGGGCTTCGACAGCCTGGTGCGTGAGGTCAGCCAGGATCGCCCCTTCCTCGGCATCTGCGTCGGCATGCAGGCCCTGCTGGAGCGCAGCGAGGAGAACGGCGGGGTCGACTGCATCGGCCTGTTCCCCGGCCAGGTGCGCTTCTTCGGCAAGGACCTGCACGAAGGCGGCGAGCACCTGAAGGTGCCGCACATGGGCTGGAACGAGGTCGAGCAGGTGGTCGACCACCCACTGTGGCACGAGATTCCGGACATGGGCCGCTTCTACTTCGTGCACAGCTACTACATCGAGGCCGGCAACCCGGCCCAGGTGGTTGGTCGTGGCCACTACGGCAAGGACTTCGCCGCGGCGCTGGCCGAAGGCTCGAAGTTCGCCGTGCAGTTCCATCCGGAGAAGAGCCATACCCACGGCCTGCAGCTGCTGCAGAACTTTATCGGCTGGAACGGCCGCTGCTAACCGCTTTCGTTTTATTCCGGGCCTTGGCGGGCCCGGCCTGAGGACTCGCTGAAATGCTGATTATCCCCGCTATCGATCTCAAGGACGGCGCCTGCGTGCGTCTGCGCCAGGGCCGCATGGAAGACTCCACGGTGTTCTCCGATGACCCGGTGAGCATGGCCGCCAAGTGGGTCGAGGGTGGCTGCCGCCGTCTGCACCTGGTCGACCTGAACGGTGCCTTCGAGGGTCAGCCGGTCAACGGCGAGGTGGTCACCGCCATCGCCAAGCGCTACCCGAACCTGCCAATCCAGATCGGCGGCGGCATCCGCACCCTGGAAACCATCGAGCATTACGTCAAGGCTGGTGTCAGCTACGTGATCATCGGCACCAAGGCGGTGAAGGAGCCCGAGTTCGTGGCCGAGGCCTGCAAGGCCTTTCCGGGCAAGGTGATCGTCGGTCTGGACGCCAAAGACGGCTTCGTTGCCACCGACGGCTGGGCCGAAGTGTCGAGCGTGCAGGCCACTGATCTGGCCAAGCGTTTCGAAGCCGATGGCGTGTCCGCCATCGTTTATACCGACATCGCCAAAGACGGCATGATGCAGGGCTGCAACGTCGAGGCCACCGCGGCTCTGGCCGCGGCCAGCAAGATTCCGGTGATCGCCTCCGGCGGCATCCACAACCTCGGCGATGTCGAGAAGCTGCTGCTGGCGCGTTCCCCCGGCATCATCGGCGCCATCACAGGACGTGCCATTTACGAAGGCACCCTGGATGTTGCCGAAGCGCAGACCTTCTGCGACAACTTCAAGGGCTGAGGGCTGCTGATATGGCGCTGGCTAAACGCATCATCCCTTGCCTGGACGTGGACAACGGTCGCGTGGTCAAGGGCGTGCAGTTCGAGAACATCCGCGATGCCGGGGACCCCGTCGAAATCGCCCGCCGCTACGACGAGCAGGGCGCCGACGAGATCACCTTCCTCGACATCACTGCCAGCGTCGACGGTCGCGACACCACCTTGCACACGGTGGAGCGCATGGCCAGCCAGGTGTTCATCCCGCTCACCGTTGGTGGTGGCGTACGTACCGTGCAGGACATCCGCAACCTGCTCAACGCCGGTGCCGACAAGGTGTCAATCAACACGGCGGCTGTCTTTACCCCCGAGTTTGTCGGCGAGGCCGCCGCGCGTTTCGGCTCGCAGTGCATCGTAGTCGCCATCGATGCCAAGAAAGTCGCTCCGGGGCGCTGGGAAATCTTCACCCACGGCGGCCGCAAACCGACCGGCCTGGATGCCGTGCTCTGGGCGAAGAAGATGGAAGACCTCGGTGCAGGCGAGATCCTCCTGACCAGCATGGACCAGGACGGTGTCAAAAGCGGCTACGACCTGGGCGTAACTCGCGCCATCAGCGAAGCCGTGGGCATCCCGGTGATCGCCTCCGGCGGCGTTGGCAACCTGGAACACCTGGCGGCCGGTATCATCGACGGCAAGGCCGATGCGGTGCTGGCGGCAAGCATTTTCCACTTTGGTGAATACACCGTGCCCGAGGCCAAGGCCTATCTGGCCAGCCGCGGCATCGTGGTGCGTTAAGCCAATTCGAAACGGGGGCGTGCAATGCGCCCCCGGCTTTCCTCTTCTATACCTAATGAAGCGTCTCGGTGGATTATCCAGGCGGCTTCGTCCTCTCTCCGACTCCCTGCCTCCTGTCTCCCTCCGTGGTGCATCTGTCGGCTGAACGGCTCTAGTCAAACTGGCTTTCTGCCAGCATGCTAAGCTCGTGGCAGAAATTTGTTGCCAAGAATTTGACGTTTGTGCGCGGCTGAATATCGGAATTTTTTCCCCTGGGGCCTAAAGGTCGCAAGATATCTGCCGTCACTACGAAAACGGGATCTCCTCTCCGCGACGGCTTGCCTGGGTGGCAGGGCTGGGGCGGGTCACTCTGTGCAGGTACAAAAACAATGAGCAGCATCTTTACTGGCCTGACCACCGCTCAAGTCGCCGCGTTGACTACCGCGCAAATTGCCGCGCTGACCACCGAAGACATCGCGGGCATGAGCACGTCGCAGATGGTGGCCTTCACGACTGCACAGATCCGGGCGCTCTCCACCGAAAGCATCGATGCGCTCAGCACGCTGCAGTTGCGCGCCATGCAGACGCAGGACTTCGCTGCCCTCACCAGTGATCAGATTCCAGCACTCAACGCCTCGCAAACGGCGGCTTTGACGACGGCGCAGATAGTTGCCCTCACCCCTGCACAGGCCGCCGCACTGACTGCCACCCAAGTCGCTGCCCTGACAACCGCACAGCTGCAGAAAATGGAGACTGCCGATCTGGCGTCTCTGGGAACTGCACAGATCGCCGCCCTGACGACCGTTCAGGTCGCCAACCTGACCAGCGTTCAGGTGCCCGCTCTGACCAACGCTCAGGTTGCCGCTCTGGAGGCCGGTGATCTGGCTGTGATGAGTGCGGCCAACATCAAGGCGCTGACTTCCGCCCAGGTGGCGGCGCTGACCACTGCGCAGATTCAGGCGCTCAGCACCACGCAGATCGCGGCTCTGGACACCGATATCGGTGTGCTGACCAATGCACAGATCGCCGCTCTCGAGTCGCATCAGGTAGCAGCTCTGACCTCTGCGCAGGTAGGCCTGCTTACGCCCGCCAAGCTGGCCGCTTTGGAAGCGGCCGATGTTCAGCATCTGAGCACTTCCGTGATTGCCACGCTGAAGACCAATCAGATTGCGGGATTGACGACTGATCAGGTGCAGGCGCTCACCACCCTCCAGGCGAGCAAGCTGACGTCTGCGCAGGTGGCTGCTCTGACCACCGCTCAGGTTCGCGCATTGGAAGATGCCGACCTGGCAGCCATCTCTACTGCCGTCATCGCCGGTCTCGGCTCGGCGCAGATCAGGGCGCTGACTACCGATCAGATTCAGGCACTGACCAGTGCGCAGGTGGCTCGCCTGGACACTGCCGATGTCCAGGCGCTCACCACTGCTCAACTCGCGGCGATGGACAGCGCCCAGATTGGTGCGTTGACCTCGGTGCAGGTGGCGGCTCTCAGCACGGCGCAGATCCAGGCCATTGATGCCGCTGATCTTGCTGCCCTCAGCAGCGCTGCCGTTGGCGCGCTGACCACGGCCCAGGTGGCCACGCTCACCACCGAGCAGATCGATGCCCTGACCACCCTGCAGGCTCAGGCGCTGAAAGCCACTCAGTTGGCCGCCCTCAGCACGGCTCAGGTGCGCGCGCTTGAAGTCGAGGATGTGGCGGCGCTGTCTACCGCCAGCATCGGCGGCATGACCTCCGCGCAGGTCGCCGCCCTGACCACCGATCAGGTTCAGGCGCTCAGTGCGGCTCAGCTGGCCAGGCTCGACTCGCTGGACGTCAAGGGCCTCAGCACCGAGCAGGTCGCCGCGCTGAGCTCGGCCCAGCTCGCGGGGCTCACCTCGGGGCAGGTTGTGGCGCTGAGCACCGCCCAGGTGGTGGCCATGGGGGCCGATATTGCTGGCCTGTCCGCGGATGCGCTGTCTGCGTTGACCACCGCGCAGGTGGCCAAGCTGACCACCGAGCAGGTCGATGCGCTGACCACGGTGCAGGCGGCGGCGCTGACCGCGACCCAGATCGCCGCGCTGAGTACCGATAGCATCAAGGCTATCGAAGTTGAGGATATGGCGGTCATCAATACCGCCGCGATCAAGGGGCTTAGCACTGCTCAGGTGCGTGCGCTGACCAGTGATCAGGTAGCCGCCCTGACCTCATCCCAGATTCGTGCCATGGATGCGGTGGATGTTGCTGCTCTGACGTCCGACAGCATCGCAGCGCTGAGCACGCTGCAGATCAGTGCGCTGACTGCAGGGCAGATCGCCGTGCTGACAACCGCGCAGATCCAGGCCATTGAAACGCAGGACCTGGCGGTGCTGTCCACGGCAACCATTGCCGGCCTGACCACGGCACAGATCCGTGCGCTGACCGTCGACCAGCTGGAAGCCCTGACCACCGCGCAGGCAGCGGCCCTGACCGGCCCGCAGATCACGGCCATGACCACGGCGCAGATCGCTGCGCTGGAAGTGGCGGATGTTGCCAAGTTGTCTTCCGCAGCCATTGCCGGCCTGACCAGTGCTCAGGTAGCCGCGCTGACCGACGGCCAGCTGCAGGCGCTGACCACGGCCCAGATATCCAAGATCGATGCCTTAGACCTTGCCGGTTTGAGCACGGATGACATCGTACTGCTCAGTGCCGCGCAGGTCGGTGCCATCACTGTCAGCCAGATCGTGGCGCTGACCACGGCTCAGGTTCGGGCTATCGAGGGTGCAGACATACCCTCGCTCTCGACTGCGGCTATCAAGGCGATGAGCAGTGCACAGGTGGCTGCCCTGAGCACCGAGCAGATCGTGGCGCTGACGACCGCTCAGGTTGCCGCGCTGGACCCGGCAGACTTCGCTGCGTTGAGCACGGCTCAACTGGTGGCGCTCAGCCAGACTCAGGCTGCTGCTCTGACTTCGACGCAGGTTGCTGCGCTGGCGCCCGCCAAGCTGGCGGCGCTGGAGGAACAGGATCTGGCCGCCCTGAGCACGCTGGCCGTCAAGGGGCTGACCAGCGCGCAAATTGGCACGCTGACTACTGATCAGGTTGTGGCGATGACCACTGCCCAGACCGCTGCGCTGGGTACGGCGCAGGTCGCCGGGCTGAAGACCGCCCAGATCGCCGCGCTTGAAGAGCAGGACCTGGCTGCGCTGAGCACGGCAGCCATCGCCAGCTTGAGCACGGCGCAGATCGTCAGCCTGACCGCCGCCCAGGTAGACAGCCTGACCACTGCCCAGATCAGGGCCATCGAAACGGCCGACATTCGTGCCATGACCACCACGCAGATGGAAGCGTTGACCGCTCCGCAGGTCGAGGCGCTGACCATCCCGCAACTGGTTGCCATGACCACCGCGCAGATCGATGCCCTCACTGCACCGCTGACTGCCGAACAGTTGGTCGCCCGCGAAATTGGGGCATTGACCACCGCCAACATAGGGGCGCTGACCACCGCCCAGATTGCGGCCTGGACTACCGCACATACGGCCGCCCTGGTTTCGACCCAGGTCGCCGCCATGTCCACCGCGCAGCTGCGTGCGATCGAGACCGTCGATATCCAGGGCCTGTCGGCCAGTGTTATCAAGGGCCTGAGTACCGCGCAGATCGCCAAGTTGACCAACGCGCAGATTGCCGCTCTGAGCACTGACCAAGTTGTGGCCATCGAGGCTGCCGACATGGCCGTTCTGACCACCGCGCAACTGGTGGCGCTGACCAGCACCCAGGCTGCCGCGCTGGGCAGCGCCCAGGTTGTAGCGCTGAATACGGCGCAGGTTCGTGCCCTTGAAGTGGCCGATCTCGCTGCCCTGAGCACCATGGCGATCAGCAAGCTTTCCGCTACCCAGATCGCCGCCTTGACCCAGACTCAGGTGGCGGCACTCACTACGTCGCAGCTGCAGGCGCTCGGCACCGCCCAGATCAAGGCGCTGAGCACTGCGCAGATGCAGGCTTTGAGTTCTGAGCAGTTTGCCGCTCTGGGCTCGGCGCAGATCGCTGCCCTTGAAACTGCCGATGTCTTGGCACTCACCACCGCCCAGGTGGCGGCCTTGAGTACCGCCCAGGTGGCGGCGCTCAACACCGCGCAGATTGTTGCGCTGACCAGCAAGCAGGTTGCGGCGCTGAGCAGCGACCAGGTCGATGTGCTCAGTACCGCCCAGATCGTTGCCCTGGGTAGCGAAGACTTCAGGGCCATGAGCACCGCGCAGATAGCTGCGCTCGATACCGCGCAGATCCGCGCCTTGCAGACCTCCGATATTGTGGCGATGACCAGTGCCCAGTTCGTTGCCATGAGTACGGCGCAGGTGGCTGCCCTGACCACTGCCCAGATTCGCGCCATTGAAACGGCTGACCTGCGTCAGCTGAGCAGCGCGCAGATTGCCAGCCTGACTTCCGCCCAGGTGGCGGCGCTGACCACCGACCAGGTCTCCAAGCTATTGCCTGCGCAGGTCGCGGCTCTGGAAACTCAGGACCTCGTGGCCCTGGGCACTGCTGCCATCGTCAGTCTGACCAACGCTCAGGTAGCCGCGCTGACCACCGCACAGATCGCTGCCCTGACCACCGCACAGATCGCGGCGCTGCAGACCAGCGATCTGACCGTCCTGGACAGCGCACAGATCGAGGCCCTGACTACCGCCCAGGTCGCGGCCCTGACCACGGCTCAGGTGGCCGGCATGTTGCCGCAGCAGATCGCGGCGCTACAGACCGAAGACCTGGCCAAGCTTTCTTCGCTGCAGATCAGGGCCCTGACTTCCGGCCAGGTGGCCGAGCTGACCACCGAACAGGTTGCCGCCCTCGGCACCGCTCAGGTAGCGGCGCTGGATACCATTGATCTGCGTGCGCTCAGTGAGGAGCAGGTCGCGGCGATGAGTTCTGCCCAGGTGGCCGCACTGACCACTGCGCAGATAGCCGCGCTGACCACCGCCCAGATCGCGGCCCTGGAGACCGAAGATGTCGCCGGGCTCAGCCTGAACGCCTTCAGAGCCCTGACTACGGCCCAGCTGCGCGCGCTTGGTGAAGAGCAGCTCGCCGCGTTGACCACCGCCCAGGCGGCTGCACTGACCAGCGTACAGATCCGTGCGCTGACGGTCGGCCAGCTCTCCGCTATGGAAACGGCTGATTTGGCCGTTCTCTCGACGGCCAGCATTGCGGCCCTGCTCAATGCCCAGGTGCAGGGTCTGACCCCTGAGCAGATCGCGGCCCTGACCAGTGCCCAACTGGCCGCCCTGAGTACTCAGCAGGTTGGCCTGCTGAGCACCGAGCAGGTCGCGGCCATCGAGACCGCGGACCTGCAGAAACTCTCCAGCGCAACTATCAAGGCCCTCAGCTCGGCCCAGGTTGTGGCGCTCACCAGTGATCAGGTGGCGGTGCTGAGTACCGCTCAGATCGTCGCCCTCGACACCGCAGACGTGGCGGCGTTGACCGCGGAACAACTGTCGGCGCTCGACAGTGCCCAGGTTCGCGCGCTGACCACCGCTCAGGTGGTGGCGCTCGGCTCGGATCAGGTGGCCGCGCTCAGTACTGCCCAAGTTGAAGCGCTGACCACCGCCCAGGTGCGTGCGCTGGAGACTGCCGATCTGCGGGCGCTCAGCTCCGAGCAGATTCAGGTCTTGACCACGGCGCAGATCGCTGCCCTGGCCACCAACCAGATCGCGGCGCTGACCACTGAACAGGTAGCGGCATTGGAGATCGACGATCTGCTCGTTCTCTCCACCGCCAGTATCAAGGCACTCACCAGTGCCCAGGTAGCCGCGCTGACCACCGACCAGATTTCCGTGCTCAGCACCGCGCAGATCGCGGCGCTGGACAGTCAGGATGTCGGTGCCCTGGGCCTTGATCAGATCGTGGCCCTGACCGAGGAACAGGTGGCTGCGCTCAGCTCCAGTCAGGTAGCCGCTCTGGGTAGTGCGCAGATTGCCGCTATCGAGACCGTAGACCTGCAGCAGCTGTCCACCGCCATCATCCGTAACCTGACGACCGCCCAGGTTCAGGCCCTGACCACCGATCAGGTGCAGGCGCTGACCGGGTCTCAGGTGGCTGCCCTGACCACCGCGCAGCTGGCCAGCCTCAGCACCGAACAGGTAGTTGCCATTGATGCTGGAGACCTGGCGTTGCTCGGCACGGCGCAGATCGTTGCACTGAGCACCGCCCAGGTCGCGGCGCTGACCACCGAGCAGGTGGCCGCTCTTGGCTCTGATCAACTGGGCGCTATGGAGACGGCCGATATCCGTGCTCTGGGTACGGCGCAGATTGCCGCGCTGAGCGAGGACCAGATTGTTGCCCTGCGCTCTGCTCAGCTGGCGGCGCTGACCACTGACCAGATTCGTGCCCTGGAGCCGCAGGACCTTGCGGCTCTTAGCAGTGCCACCATTTCCGGCCTCTCCGTAGCCCAGATTCAGGCATTCACGACGGCGCAGATCGCCGCCCTGACCGAGAACCAGGTGCCGGCATTGACCAGTGCCCAGATGGCTGCGCTGACCACCGAGCAGGTTGCGGCCTTCGAGCCTTCCGACCTGGCGGCCCTGGCACCGTCCACCATCTCCGGCTTCAGCTCGTTGCAGATGGCTGCGCTGAGCACGGCGCAGATCGCTGTGCTGACTTCCGACCAGATCGCGGCGCTGGACTCCAATGACCTGGCCGCGCTGACCACCGAGCAGATCGTCGCGCTGACCCAGACCCAGGTACGTGGGCTGACTTCGGCTCAGGTATCTGCACTGAGCACCGAACAACTGGCAGCGATGGAAACCGCTGATCTGTCCAAGCTGAGTACGCTCGGCGTTGCGGCACTGTCTTCCGCCCAGGTCGCCGCGCTGACCGCAGGCCAGGTTGCCGCTCTGACGGGGGCTCAGGTGGCTGCGCTGGATGTCGGCAGCCTGGCGGGTCTGAGCACTGCCCAGGTGGCGGTGCTGTCGTCTTCCCAGGTGGCTGCCTTGACCGCCGGCCAGGTGGCCGCGCTCAGCACTGCGCAGATCGTGGCGCTGGATGCCGTCGATGTCGCTGCGCTGGGCAATACCCGTATCGCCGCCCTTACCACCGCTCAGGTGGCGGCGCTGACGCTCGGCCAGCTCGAAGCTCTGAGTACGGCCCAGGTACGTGCGCTGGAAACCGAAGATCTGGCCGCTTTGCTGACCACCCAGCTCGCGGGCTTGAGTACTGCACAAATTGCCGCCCTGAGCACCGCCCAGGTGGCGGCAATGACCAGTGCGCAAGTCGCTGCCCTGAGCGTGTCGCAGCTAGAGGCGCTCGGCGCCACCCAGATCGCTGCTATTGAGACTGCTGACCTTGTTGCGCTCAACAGTGAACAGCTGCAGGCTCTGAACACTGAGCAGATCGCTGCGCTGAAGGCCGCGCAGATTGCCGCGTTGACCACTGCACAGGTCGCTGCGCTGGAGCCGGGTGATGTGGCGGTGTTGAGTGCCGCCCAGCTGGCGGCGCTGACCACGGCTCAAGCCGCTGCACTGACCGTCGACCAGGTAACCGCGCTGGGTACTGCCCAGGTGCGTGCCCTGGAAACCGCTGACCTGGCGGCTCTGGGCACTGACCGCATCGCCGCGCTCTCGACCTCACAGCTGGAGGCCCTGAGCACCGCGCAGATCATCGCGCTGACCACTGATCAGGTGCGTGCGCTGACCTCCGAGCAGTTGCCCGCGCTGACCACGGCTCAGGTGCGTGCTCTGGCGACCGATGACCTGGCTGCACTGACCACCGACCAGATTGCCGCACTGACTCAGGACCAGATCGCCGCGTTGAGCAACGCCCAGGTAGTGGCGCTGACCACTGCCCAGGTCGCCGCTATCGAAGTCGGCGATCTGGCAGGCTTCAGCACCGCCCAGCTGCTGGCCATGCAGACCGAGGATCTGGCTGCCCTGACCAGCGAGCAGATCCAGGCCCTGAGCACCGCCCAGCTGTCCGCGCTCAGCAGTGCGCAGATTGTGGCGCTGACCACCGCCCAGGTTGCCGCCCTGAGTGGCAGCCAGGTTCAGGCCCTGACCACGGCGCAGATTCGCGCCCTGGAAACTGCCGACCTGGCCGCCATGACTACCGACCAGGTAGTGGCGCTGACCACCGCCCAGGTAGCGGCGCTGAGCACCGCTCAGGTCGCCAGCCTGACCCAGACCCAGATCGCCGCTCTGGAGAGCAGAGATCTGCAGGCCCTGAGCACGGCACAGATCGTGGCCCTGACCACGGCGCAGATCCAGGCACTCACCACCAGCCAGATCACCCAGCTGACCAGCGCGCAGATTGCAGCCCTGGAAACTGCCGATCTGGCGGCGTTGAGTCAGGATCAGGTCTTTGCCCTCAGCGGTTCGCAGCCGACAGCGCTGACCACGGCGCAGATCGCCAGTCTGCCGACCGCGCAGATCGCTGCCTGGCAGACCGCCGATCTGGTCAACCTGACCACCGCGCAGATCGTCGCGCTGACCACCGCGCAGATGCAGGCCCTGACCCTGGAGCAGATTCCAGCCCTGACCACCGTGCAGATCCGCGCGCTGGAAACCGCTGACCTCGCTGCCCTCACCGCCGAGCAGATCGAGGCGCTGACCACGGCGCAGGTGCAGGCACTCAGCACTGCCCAGATCCAGGCCCTGACCACTGCTCAGGCCGCTGCCCTGGCAGTTGCCGACCTGCAGGCCCTGACCACTGCCCAGATCCGTGCGCTGGAAACCGCCGATCTGGCGGCTCTGACCGACGTGCAGGTCGCCGCGCTGAGCACCGCCCAGGTGGCTGCGCTGACGACCGAGCAGATCAGCAAGCTGACCGCCGGCCAGATTGCCTCGCTGGAGACCGTTGACCTGCGAGCCCTGAGCACCGAGCAGATTGCCGCCCTGACCAGCGTGCAGATCCAGGCCCTGGGTGCCGCGCAGATTGCTGCGCTGACCACCGCCCAGGTGCGTGCGATCGACACCGTCGATATCCAGGCCCTGAGTGCCGAGCAACTGGCTGCGCTGACCACCGCCCAGATCCAGGAGCTGACTACCGCGCAGCTGGTGGCGCTGACCACCGCGCAGATTCAGGCTATCGAGCTGGCCGATCTGCAGGCCCTGAAAACGGCTCAGCTGGTGGCGCTGGAGACTGCCGACATCGCGGCCCTGCGTACCGATCAGATCGAAGCGCTGACCACCGCCCAGGTGGCAGCCCTGACCAGTGCCCAGCTGCAGGCGCTGACCACCGAGCAGGTGGCGGCCCTGGAGACGGCCGATGTGGTTGCCCTCACGCCAGGCCAGATCGCCAGGCTGGAGACGGCGGACATCGCCGCTCTGCAGCTCGCGCAGATCGCGGCATTGACCACCGCGCAGGCGGCGGCGCTGACCACTGCGCAGATCCAGGCGCTGACCAGTGACCAGCTGTCCGCCCTGAGTACTGCTGACCTGAATGCCCTCAGCACCGCGCAGATCCGCGCGATCGATGCCGCCGATCTGGCGGCGCTGAGCAGTGCCCAACTGGTGGCACTCAACACCGCTCAGGCGGCTGCCCTGACCACCGCGCAGGTGGCGGCTCTGACGCCGGTCCAGATCAGCGCGCTGGAGAACGCCGATCTGGCCGCTCTGGGTACCGCCCAGATCGCCGCGATGAGTTCGTCCCAGCTGGCTGCACTGAGCAGTTCCCAGCTGCAGGCCCTGACCCAGGCGCAGATCAAAGCCATCGAAACCGTCGACCTGGCGGCTCTCAGTGGTACTCAGCTGAGCAAACTGACGCTCTCCCAGATCCAGGCCCTGACCCTGACCCAGGTGGCTGCGCTGACCAGTACCCAGGTCGAGTTGCTGACCACCGCTCAGGTGGCGGCATTGACCACCTCGCAGATCCAGGCGCTGACCACTCTCGACCTGGCTGCGCTGAGCAATGCCCAGATCGTGGCGCTGACTACCGCCCAGGCAGCGGCACTGACCGCCGCTCAGGTAACCGCGCTGACCGTCGACCAGATCGCGGCGCTGGAAACGGCTGACCTGGCTTCGATCAGTACCTTGCGCATCGGTAGTCTGACCACTGGTCAGGTGGCCGCGCTGAGCAATGCCCAGGTGGCCGCGCTGACCACGGCGCAGATCGCCGCTATGGAGACAGCCGATCTGGCGGCGCTGAGCGCTGACCAGATAACCGCTCTGACCAGTGGCCAGGTGGCTGCGCTGACTACCGCGCAGCTGGCCAAGCTCACCACGGCGCAGATCGAAGCGCTTGAGGTGGCAGACCTGCAGGCGCTTAGCCAGGCTCAGATCGCCGCTCTGACTACCGCCCAGGTGCGTGCCCTGACCCAGGCCCAGGTGGCCGGGCTGAGTACCGCTCAGGTTGTGGCGCTTGAGACAGCCGATCTGGCCGTTCTGACCAGCGACCAGCTGGCGGCTCTGACCACGGCTCAAATCCGTGCGCTGACGACTGCGCAGATTCAAGCGCTGACTACAGCGCAGGTATCGGCTCTGGAGACTGCCGATGTGGCGGCGCTGACCACCGCTCAGGTGGTGGCATTCCAGAATGCCGACCTCGCGGCTCTTAATGCGGAACAGATCGCTGCACTGACCTCCGCGCAACTGGCGAAGTTGACCACCGCGCAAATTGGCGCACTGACCACCGCTCAGGTGGCAGCCGTGGAGACGGCTGACCTGGCGGCGCTGAGCAATACCCTGCTGCAGGCCTTGAGCACTGCCCAGGTGCGGGCGCTGAGTGCAGAGCAGATCGCGGCGCTGAGTCCTGGCCAACTGACGGGGCTTTCCACCACCAGCCTGCAGGCCCTGAGCACCGAGCAGATCGTGGCTCTGACCACGGCCCAGGTCGCGGCGCTGAATACGGCGCAGATCGTCAGCCTGACCAGTGCCCAGGTGGCCGCGTTGCAGACTGCCGACCTGGCTGCCATGAGCACCGCCCAGATTCGTGCTCTGGAAACCGCCGATCTGGTCGCGCTGAACCAGCAGCAGGTGGCCGGGCTGACTTCTGCCCAGGTGGCGGCGCTCAGCACCGCCCAGGTGGCGGCGTTGACCACGCTGCAGGTGGCGGCGCTGCAGACAGCTGATCTGCAGGCCATGAGCACCGCGCAGATCGTGGCCCTGAGCACCGCCCAGGTACGCGCGCTGAGTGGCGAACAGGTGGCGGCGCTGACCACGGCTCAGGTACGTGCCCTTGAAACTGCCGATGTCGCTGCGCTGACCACCGATCAGGTGGTGGCCCTGACGCCGACCCAGAGTGCTGCGCTGAGCACCGCTCAGATTACGGCGCTGACGACGACGCAGGTTGCCGCGCTGGAGGTTGCCGATCTGGCAGCCCTGAACTCGGCTCAGATTCGTGCCCTGGAGACCGCCGATATCGCGGTGCTCAGTGCTGCGCAGCTGGCTGCTCTGAGCACCGCGCAGGTCGCTGCGCTCAGCACCGCCCAGGTGGTGGCGCTGACCACCGCGCAGATCGAGTTGCTGTCGAATGCCCAGGTGGCGGCGCTGACCACCGCCCAGGTGGCTGCACTGCAGACCGCCGATATCGCGGCCTTCAGTGATGTACAGCTGGTGGCGCTGACCACGGCTCAGGCCGCAGCGCTGACCGGCTCGCAGATTGCCGCACTCAGCCCTGACCAGGTTGCCGCACTGCAGACTCAGGACTTTGCGGCGTTGTCGACGGCAGCCATCGTCAGCCTGACCACCGCCCAAGTGGCCAACCTGACCCTGGCGCAGATCGCCGCGCTGACCAGCGCCCAGATTGCCGCCATGGAAGTGATGGACCTGGCTGCGATGACACCCGAGCAGCTGGTCGAGTTGAGCACTGCCCAGGCCGCTGCGCTGAGCAGTGCGCAGATCAACGCGCTGAGCCCGGAGCAAAAGGCTGCTCTGAGTCCGGATGCGCTGACGGCTGCCGAGGTCGCCTTCATCGAGGGACTGACCACCGATAGCGTACCGGCCCTGACGACCGATCAGGTCGCGGCCTGGACCACCCGGCAGATCCGTATCCTGGAAACCGAGGATCTGGCTGCTCTGACCAGCAGCCAGGTGCAGGCGCTGACCACCGAGCAGGTGCAGGCACTGACCACGCTGCAGATCCAGGCGCTGACCACGGCGCAGGTCGCAGCGCTGGAAAGTCAGGATGTCGCCGCGCTGAGCAACGCCCAGCTGGTGGCGCTGACCACCGCCCAGGCCGCCGCGCTGACCAATGCACAGCTCGGTGCGCTGAGTACCGCGCAGATTCGTGCACTCGAGGTCGCCGACCTGGCGGTGCTCGCCGCCGATCGTATCGTCGCGCTCAGTACCGAGCAGGTCGCCGCCTTGACGGCCGCACAGATCCAGGGGCTGACCACGGCCCAGATCGTAGCCCTCAGCGAGGAGCAGATTGCTGCCCTCAGCACCGCGCAAATCCGCGCGATGGAAACGACCGACCTGGCGTCGCTGACCGCCGATCAGATCGCCGCCATCGAGACCGAGGACCTGCGTGCGCTGACCAATGAGCAGATCACGGCACTGACCAGTGCCCAGGTAACGGCTCTCACAGATGCGCAGATCCAGGCGCTGAGCACCGCGCAGATCAAGGCGCTGAGCACCGAGGATGTGGCCGCCCTGACGGTCAACCAGCTCGACTCGCTGAGCTCCGCTCAGGTTCAGGCACTGACCACGGAGCAGATTGTTGCACTGACTCCCGCGCAGTTCGCCAATGGCCTGTCGCCGGCGCAGATTGCCAAGCTCACCACTACCCAGCTTGAGGCCCTGGGTACCGCCGACATCGCGGCGCTGACCGAGGAGCAGGTTGCGGCGCTGACCACGCTGCAGACTGCTGCGCTGAGTACCGCGCAGTTCTCCAGCCTCTCGGCACAGCAGATTCAGGCGCTGACCACTGCCAGCATCCAGGCGCTGAGCGCTGCTCAGCTGGTGGCACTGACCACTGCCCAGGTGCAGGCGCTGGAGGTTCCGCAACTGGCCGCACTCACTACTGCTCAGATCGTGCTGATGGAAACCGCGGACATTGCGGCGCTGACCGTCGGACAGATCGAGGTGCTCAGTGCGGCCCAGGTGGCGGCGCTGACCTCGGCTCAGGTCGTCAGTCTGACCACGGCGCAGATTGCTGCGCTTGAGCCGGATGATCTGGCGGCGCTGTCCACTGCCACCATCGCGCTGCTGACTTCGGCGCAGGTCCAGGCCATCACCATCGACCAGATTCCGCAGATGACCACGGCACAGATTCGTGCTCTGGAAACGGCAGACCTGGCGCTGCTCAGCAGCACCCAGCTGGGTGCGCTGCGCCTCGAGCAGGTGTCGGCACTGACCACTGCGCAGGTATCGGCGCTGACCACCGCGCAGGTGCAGAACCTCGATAATGACCAGATCCAGGCCCTCACCGGGGCCCAGGTAGCCTCGCTGACCACGGCCCAGATCCAGGCCCTGACCACCGCGCAGGTGGCGGGTATGGAGGCTCAGGATGTCGCCGCGCTGACCAGTGCCCAACTGGTTGCCCTGACCAGTGATCAGGTCAAGGTGCTGACTGCCGAACAGATCCAGGCCATGAGCAAGACCCAGCTGTCGCAGCTGGAGACCGCCGATCTGGCCCTGCTCAACACCGTGCAGATCCGTGCCATCGAGACCGCCGACATCAGCGGCCTGACCACGGCGCAGATCGCTGCGCTGACCACCGAGCAGGCCGCTGCGCTGACCACGGCGCAGATTGCCGCGCTGACTACGGCGCAGTTCCAGGCCATGGAGACGGCGGACCTGGCAGCCCTGACCACCGCCCAGATCCGGGCACTGGAGACCCGTGACCTGGCCGTGCTCAGCACTGCCCAGATCGCGGCGCTGACCAGTGATCAGGTCAAGGCCCTGACCACGGCGCAGATCGTGGCGTTGAGCACCGATCAGGTCCCGGCGCTGGATGCGGCCGATTTCGCCCTGCTCGACACGGCGCAGATCGTGGCCCTGCAGACCCGCGACGTGGCCGTTCTGACGACCGCGCAGATCGTGGCATTGACCACCGAGCAGGCCGAAGCCCTGACGTCGGCTCAGCTGGCGGCGCTGACCACGGCACAACTCACGCGTATCGAAACCGAGGACCTGGTGGCCATCACCACCGCTACCCTGCAAGGCTTGAGCGCTGAGCAGGCGGCGGCGCTGACTACCAGTCAGGTTGCGGCCCTGACCACCGACCAACTGGTCTCGATCAGGACTGCCGAGCTGGCGGCGCTGACCACGGCGCAGATCGTCGCCTTGACCAGCGACCAGGTGCAGGCACTGACCACGGCGCAGATCGTGGCCTTGACCACGGCCCAGGTTGCAGCGCTGGAAGTCGGCGACTTCGCCTTGCTCACAGCCGGCCAGGTGGCTGCTCTGGAGACTGCCGATGTGGCGGCGCTGACCACGGCGCAGGTCGTGGCGCTGACCACCGAGCAGGCGGCGGCACTCAGCTCTGCCCAGCTGGGTGCGCTGACTACGGCGCAGCTGGTGCAGATGGAAGTGGCCGACTTCGAGGCCCTGACCGCGGCTGCCATCGTCGGCCTGACCACGGCGCAGGCTGCGGCGCTGACCGTCGCTCAGGTCCAGGCGCTGACCAGTGATCAGCTGCAGGCCATGGAGACTCGCGACATTGCCGCGCTGACCACCGCGCAGATCCAGGCGTTGAGCAGCGAGCAGTTCCAGGCGCTGACCACGGCCCAGATCCAGGCGCTGACCAGCACCCAGGTCGAGGCCCTGCAGACCCAGGACCTTGCTGCACTCAGCACCGAGCAGATCCGCGCACTGGATGCCACCGACCTGGCGCTGCTCAGCACCGCCCAACTGGTTGAGCTGACAGTCGGACAGGTCGCGGCGCTGACCACCGAGCAGGTGGTCAAGCTGACCAGCGCGCAGTTCCAGGCGCTGACGACCGACCAGCTGCAAGCCCTGACCACCGAGCAGGTGGCCGCCATGCAGGGGGCCGATGTCTCCGCGCTGACGACTGCGCAGATCGTGGCGCTGACCACGGCGCAGGCACAGGCGCTGACCACGGCGCAGATCGTCGCGCTAACCAGTGATCAATTCGCGGCGATGGAAACCGAAGACCTGGCGGCCCTGAGCACCGTACAGGTTCAGGCCATTCAGGGTTCCGACCTGGCCGCACTGGGTACCGCGCAGATCCAGGCACTGACCGTCGGCCAGGTGCAGGCGTTGACCACCTCGCAGATCGTCTCGCTGACCACCGCTCAGGTCGAGTCGCTGACCCTGGCCCAGGTGGCGGGGCTGACGACGGCGCAGATCGCGGCCATGCAGATCTCCGATCTGGCGGCCCTGACCACGGCGCAGATCGAGGCTCTGACCACGGCGCAGGTGCAGGCCCTGACGGCGTCGCAGGTCTACGGCCTGACCACTGCTCAGGTGGCTGCGCTGGAAACCGAGGATCTGGCAGCGCTGACCACGGCGCAAATCCAGGCGATGCAGAACTCCGACCTGGCGGCGCTGACGACCGACCAGATTCCGGCGCTGACAACCGACCAGATCCAGGCCCTGACCACGGCACAGATCAAGGCGCTGACCACCAGTCAAATCGCCGCGCTCACCAGCGATCAGGTCGCCGCCCTGGAAACTGCCGATGTGGTGGCGTTGACCTCGGCTCAGGTCGGTGCCATCGAGGCCGGTGATTTCGCCCAGTTCGGTACCGCGCAGCTGGTGGCCATCGACGTGGCGGATATCGCTGCGCTGACCACCGATCAGTTGAGCGCACTGAACATGACCCAGGCCGATGCCTTCAGCGCTTCGCAACTGGCGGCCATGAGTACCGAACAGCTTTCGGTGCTGACCACCTCGCCGCTGATCCTCGATCTCGACGGCAATGGCGTGCAGACCCAGCACTGGGCGGCCAACACCCTGTTCGACATCGACGGTGACGGCGATCTCGACCAGACCGGCTGGGTCGGCGAGGGCGATGGCCTGCTGGCACTGGATCGCAACGGTGACGGCAGCATCAACGACGGTAGCGAGCTGTTCGGCACGGCTACCACCCTTGATGACGGTAGCAAGGCTGAGGACGGCTTCGCCGCCCTGGCCGAGCTGGACAGCAACGGCGACGGCCGTATCGATGCCAGCGACGAAGCGTTCGCCTCGCTGCGGGTGTGGATGGATGCCAACAAGGATGGCGTCAGCCAGGGCGGTGAACTGTACAGCCTGTCGAGCCTGGGTATCGCCAGCATCAACCTGCAGTCGCAGCAGACCAGTGAGCTGAACAACGGCAACTGGATCGGCCTGAGCGGCAGCTACGAGACAGTCGATGGCCAGGTGCACAGCATGGTCGACGCCTGGTTCCGCAGCGGCGAGGCTGGCCAGACCATTGATCTGACGGCTCTCAACCCGGCGTCGGTGAGCGAGCACAGCCTCAGCCGCATCGATCTGGGCCGTGACGGAGGCGTTGCCAGCACGCTGAAGCTGGATGCCGAGAGCATCGGACAGTTCGGTCAGACCGGCCTGGTCGATACCGGCAGCCTGGGTGCTTCGCAGCCGGTACAGCTGATGATCAATGGCGATGCCAACGACAACGTGCAGATTGCCGGTTCGGCCGAGCAATGGCAGGCCGCCGGCAGCGTCGAGGTCGACGGCACCCGCTACGACGTGTACAACGACGGGGATATCCAGCTGCTGGTCGCCAGCAACGTGCACACCAGCTTCTACTCGTGACGTAGCGGCTGGTGTTATGCCCCGGTGATGCCAGCAGGCATCGCCGGGGCAAGCCCGTGCAACTCATTCCCGATAAGGCGTTTGCATGTCCGCCAACCCGCTCGAAAGCCCCAATCTGGACGTTGCTCTGCTGACTGCGTTGCAGTTCGCCGAGCAGGCGGCCCTGGAACCCATGCAGCTGATCGCCGTGGCCGAGCGCCTCGGTCTGGCTGGCCGCCCAGCCGATGTGGTGAGGCTGTACCAGACCTGGTTGGGGCACTGCAGCTCCAGTGCCGACTACATCGTGCAGTTCAATCTGGGCGTAACCCTGTCGCAGCTGGAGCAGTTGCCGGCTGCAGAGCAGGCCTACCGGGCGGCGATCCAGCGCAAGCCGGATTTCACCCAGGCCTGGTTCAACCTGGGGGCGGTTATCGAACGCCAGGGCCGGCCGGACAACGCCCTGACCATCTGGCAGTCGATGCTCGACCATCCGCTGGTAGGCCCCGGGCTCAACCATGAGCTGTATGTCATGGTGCTCAACGCCATGGGGCGGCTGATGGAGGAGGTCCGCCAGTTGCAGCCGGCCGAGCAAAAGTTGTTCGCCAGCCTGCAGGCCGATCCGGAGCAGCCCAAGGTGATCCAGCATTGGGTGCACCTGCGCCAGAAACAATGCGAATGGCCGGTGTTCGTGCCGCCACAGGGGCTGTCGCGTGGCGACCTGCTCAAGGCCACTTCGCCGCTGGCCATGCTCTCGGCCAGCGATGATCCGGGGCTGCAGCTGGCTACTGCCATGCACTTCGTGGTCGAGCGGGTTAACCAGCGGGTTGCACAGCTGGCGCCGTCCGGCGGGTATGTGCATCCGCGCATACGGATCGCCTTCCTGTCCTCGGACTTCTGTTTGCATGCGGTGTCGCTGCTGACCGTAGAACTGTTCGAGTTGCTCGACCGCGAGCGCTTCGAAGTCTATGGCTTCTGCTGGAGCCGCGAGGACGGTTCGGCGCTGCGCGCGCGGGTGAAGGCGGCGATGGATCATTTCATTCCCATCGGCGGCCTGGATGACGCCAGTGCCGCCCAACTGATCCGCCAACACGAGATCGACGTGCTGGTTGACCTGCAGGGGCTGACGTCAGGGGCGCGGCCGAACATCCTGGCCTATCGCCCAGCGCCGCTGCAGCTGACCTATCTGGGCTTCCCCGGGCCAACCGGTCTGCCCTGCGTCGACTATGTGATCGCCGACCGCTACCTGATTCCGGAAGACGAGAAGCCTTTCTACAGCGAGAAACCGCTGTACCTGCCGGTGTTCCAGTGCAGCGACCGTCAGCGTCCGGTGGCACCATTGCCGACCCGAGCCGAATGCGGTCTGCCGGATGATCGTTTCGTATTCTGCTGCTTCAACAACAACTACAAGTTCAACGAGGAGACCTTCTCCTGCTGGATGCGCATCCTCGCCGCGGTGCCGGACAGCCTGTTCTGGCTGCTGGCTGACAATCAGTGGTCGCAGGCCAACCTGATCGCCTGTGCCGAGCGCCATGGCGTTAGCGCGGACCGGCTGGTGTTCGCTCCGCGGGTAGCGCCGGAGCTTTACCTGGCACGCTACACAGTGGCCGATCTGTTCCTCGATGCCTATCCGTTCAACGGTGGCACCACGGCCAATGACGCGCTGTGGATGGGGCTGCCGGTACTCACTCGCTCCGGCCGCACCTTCGCCTCGCGCATGGCTGGCGCGCTGCTGACCGCGCTGGAGTTGCCCGAACTGATCACCGAGAATCTGGCTGACTACGAGCAGTGTGCCATTGAGCTGGCGCGCGACCCTGAACGTTTGCGCGGCCTGCGCCTGCGCCTGCAGCAGGGGCGCGAGACCTCCCTGCTGTTCGACATGCCGCGCTTCGTGCGCAGCTTCGAAACGGGCATCGCCGCTGCCTATGCCCAGGTGCGCCAATAGGCTGGAGAGAACAACGAACATGCCCGCCGAGCCGATTCACCTGTTCCACATCGCCTATTCGGACGCCACCCTCAAGGGCATGCCGGCCGGTTTCGAGTTGCTCGACAACATGGCCCATGAGCGTGACGACTGGCGCGAGTACTGGCCGATCCGCCGTTTCCTGCTGGAGCAGCCACTGGATGAGGAGGCCTGGTATGGCTTTTTCTCGCCGCGTTTCAAGGAAAAGACCGGGCTGGATGCGTTGCATGTAAGGGAGTTCGTGCAGGCGGCCGCAACCACCGGTGTCGACGTCTGCACCTTCAGTCCGCAGCCCGACATGGGGGCATTCTTCCTCAATGTGTTCGAACAGGAAGACCTGTTCCACCCCGGCTTTCTCGACATCAGCCAGGCCTTCGTCAGGCATGCCGGGCTCGATGTGGCATTGCGGCAGCTGGTGATGGACTCGCGGCAGATCGTCTTCAGCAACTACATCGTCGCGCGCCCGCCGTTCTGGCGTCGCTGGCTGGCGCTCAACGAGCAGTTGTTCGCACTCTGCGAGCACGGCGAGGGCGAACTGGCCGAAGGGCTGCGTCGCGAGTCTTCCTACCCGGGCAGCGTCCCCTGCAAGGTGTTCCTGATGGAGCGCCTGGCCTCGCTGATCCTGACTCTGGAGCCGAACTGGCGGGTGCGGGCTTACAACACCTTCGATTGCGCCTGGTCAGCCAGTCGGCTGAACCAGTTCCGTCTCGAGGCGGTGCTCAGTGATGCGCTGAAAATGGCCATGCGCGAGCAGGGCTTCGCTCAGTATCGGGATGCCTTCGCGGCCCTGCGCGACAAGCTGCGCTAGCCCCCATGCGCGCCGGCCGGTGCCGGCGCCTGGGAGGCTCACTTCAGGCGCAGGCGGCCGGCGATGGTCTCGGAAATGATGCGCAGCTTCATCCCGTCTTCCGGGAACTCCTGCTGATTGAGAATGCCGTCCTGGCCATGGATGAAGCCGTTGGCGTAGTTCTGGAAGCTGCTCAGAATGCGCTGCGGATGCTGCGGCAGGTGTTCGCGGTCCTTGAGGAAAACGGCCACATAGTCGTTCCACAGGCCGTTGCTCTGGTAGGACGTGTAGGACTCCAGCATCAGGGTGTTGTAGCCACAGCGGTTGGCCCAGTTGGCCAGGGCATTGCCCGAATCCGGGTAGAAGCGCCAGCAGTCGACCGGATAGCGGTGGAACAGTCCGTTGGATGGCGCGTTCAGGTAGAACAGTCCGGTCGGCTTGAGGACGCGCATGATCTCGTTGAACAGCAGCCAGAAGAACTCCGAGTGTTCGAAGCAGGAGCTGCTGACCACCGCGTCGAGCGAGCCATCCTCGAACGGCAGCTTGTAGGGGTCTTCAATGATGATGTCGACGCCCTTGCCCTGCACGAAGTCGACGCCGATATAGGTGGCGTTATCCGGGCAGACATCCTTGAGCGAGCCGTTGACGTTCTGCGCGCCGATATCGGCGACGGTCACCTGGCCGAGCGGCTTGAGGTAGGTGTCGAAGAATAACTTGCCGTTTTCCATCGCGGATGGATGCATGGGATGTCTCGCTGTTTGTGATTGTTGTCGGTAAAGCCAGTCTGGTCTCTTTCACGCCGCTAGAACAGCGCCTCCACCTGTTGCAGTACGGCTCGGTTCATCAGGCCGCTACGGGCGTGCAGTTCCACCAAGCTCTGCAGCATCAGCAGTTTGCTGTTGAGCAGGTCGCGGCGCGCCATGAACAGGGTCTGCTGGGCGTTGAGTATGTCCACCGTGGAGCGGACGCCGGCCTGATAGCCTTTCTCGGCTGACTCCAGGGCGCGCTGGTTGGAGCGCACGGCGGTTTGCAGGGCCTTGCACTTGGCGTAGCCGCTGACCACGCCCAGGTAGTTGCGCTCGATGTCTTCGGACAGCTGGCGGGCCTCGTCATCGAGCTGTGCTTGAGCGCTGGAAAGGGCATATTGCGACTTGCGTGAGGCCGCGTTGACACCGCCGCCAGCGTAAAGGGGGACGTCCAGCGACAGGCCCACATACGAGCTGGACTGACGGCGAAAGTCATCCGCCAGGTCGTCGCGGTCGCTGTGGCTGAGTTCGCCGACCAGGGCCAGCTGCGGATAGTGTCCGGCCTTCTGCGCGCGCAGTTCGGCCTCGGCCACGCGTACCGAGTCACGGCGGGCATCCATGCGGGGGGCTGCGCTTTGCGCCTGCTGCCGCCAGAACGCCAGGTCCTCTTCACTGCGCAATGGCACAGCTCCGGGCAGGTTTTCGCCCATCGCCTGAATGCTTGCCACGCGGACGCCGGTGCGCCCGGAGAGTGCGTGCAGAGCCGCCTGCAGGCGCGCCTCCGCCTCGATTTCCTGAGCCTTGACCAAGTCCAGACGCGCCTGGGCCTCATCGATGTCGGTGATGGTGCCATCGCCGACCTCGAACAGGCGGCGGGTCTGCTTGACCAGGCCCTCGATGGCGATTTTCTGCTGACGACTCAGGCTCAGTTCGTTTTCCTGCCTGGCCACTTCGAAGTAGGTTTCCACGACACGCGGGAACAACTCCTGGAAGGCATCGTCGTAGAGCGACTCTCCCAGTTCGCCGCGCGCCTTGGCCTGGGCGTAATAGGCGGCCCGCGCGCGGTCGTAGAGCACCTGGCGCGCGCTCAGGCTCAGGCCGGTACTGGTGAAGCGCGGGTCTTCATTGCTGCCGTCAAGATCGCGGCCACTGAGCTGGCGGGTGCTGCCATAGCGGCCACTGGCGTTGAGCTGGGGTAGCAGCGGAGCCAGGCCGATGGCCTCCTCCTGCTGGCTGGCCTGGAAGTCGAACGTAGCAGCCTGAAATGTTGGATCGTGGTAGAGCGCATTGTCGTAAGCATCCAGCAACGTCAGCGCAGGCCCTGCGGTGGCCATCGCTGGAGTGGCCAGAAGCAGGCTCATCAGGAACAGGCTAAGACGCATCTCACTCTTCCTTCAGCGCGCCGCGGATGCGCTTTTCCAGCGGGCTCAGCAGGTATTTGAGGAAGGTACGCTCTCCCGTCTGCACCATGACCTCCGCTTGCATGCCGGGTTTGACCTCCAGGCCGTGGGCCCGCAGCTTCGCCACTGCATCAGCCCCGACCTCCACCTCGACGGCAAAGTAGGGGAGACGGGTCTGCTCATCCAGCAACTGGTCGCCTGACACGGTCAGCACCTTGCCTTCGACGACCGGCAGGGTAGCGCTGTTCAGGGAGCTGAAGCGCAGGTTGACCGGTAAACCTATCTTCAGGCGGTCTGCTACCAGCGGCTCGAACTTGGCCTTGATGATCCACGCCGAACCCTGCGGCACGATATCCATCAGGCGTTGGGCGGCAGGAATCACGCCGCCTTCGGTATGCACCGACAAGTCGATCACCTGGCCGCCGACCGGTGCGCGGATGGCGGCATTATCCACCTCGAACTCCAATGCCTTGATGCGCTCTGCCAGGCTGGAGGCCTCGGCTGAGGTGCTGGCCAGTTGTGACTCCGCCTCGATGCGGAAACTCTGTTGCAACTGCAGGCTTTGCAGCCTGCTCTCGGCAATGCCCTGTTTGGTCTTGCCGATGTCGGCGATGCCGGAGGTGAGCTGCGCGCTCAGCTGCGCGGAGTTGCGCTCGGCCTCGAACAGGCGATTGCGCGGCACATAGCCTTCGGCGGCCAGCTGCCGCAGGCCGTCCAGTTCCTTGCGCTGATAGTCGAGCTGGGTTTCCAGGTGGTTGCGAATCTGTTCGTAGGCGCGCAGTTGCTCCTGCAGCGAGGCCGTTTGGTTCTCGACGATCTGTAGACGGCTCGCCAGTTCCGCGCGACGGGTTTCGAACAGATTGGCCTGCAGCTCCATGTTGCGTTTGGCGCGCGGATCGGACTGGTGGCTGAGCAGATCGGCGGGCCAGTCGATGTGCGCCAGGCCATGGCGCTCGCTACTCAGGCGAGCTTCGCTGGCGCGTGCACTGAACCACTGGCCGAGTGCCACTTCCAGCTGAGCCTGTGCCTGGATGGAGTTGAGCTGGATCAGCAACTGGCCGGCCTCTACATGATCACCCTCGCGGATCAGGATGTCGTCCACCGCTCCGCCGGTCAGGGCCTGCACTGTTTTGCGTTCCCCGGCTACCACCACGGTGCCGCTACCCACCACGCCCTGAGCGAGCGGCGCCAGCGCCGCCCAAATCAGGAAGCCGCCCAGACCAATGGCGATGATCCACAGGCCAAGGCGAGCGGTGCGATTGGCATCGCGGATGTCGGCGGGCAGATTCTGTACTGCTGTCATGGTCAGGTCGTCTGGGTGCTTGGGCTGGCGCCGGCTGGGCTGGCAGCAGGAAACAGTGCCTTGAGCACCTGATCACGGGGGCCGAACATCTTCTGCGTGCCGTCCTGGAGCACCAGCAGCTTGTCGACCACCGCGAGGACGTTCGGTCTGTGGGTCACCAGTACCACGGTCGAACCATGCTTGCGCAAGGCGTCGATGGCTGCGACCAGGGCGGCCTCGCCCGCATCGTCGAGATTGGAGTTGGGTTCGTCCAATACCACCAGCGCCGGCTTGCCGTACAGCGCACGAGCCAGGCCGATGCGCTGTTTCTGGCCGCCGGAAAGGCCCAGGCCGCCGGGGCCCAGCGGAGTGTCATAGCCCTGTGGAAAGCGCAGGATCATGTCATGGATGCCGGCCAGTGTGGCGGCCTCTATGACCTGTGCCGAGTCTGCCTGGCCAAAGCGGGCGATGTTTTCGGCGACGGTGCCGTCGAACAGCTCGATGTCCTGCGGCAGGTAGCCGAGGTGCGGGCCCAGCACTTCTGCATCCCACTGGCCTATCTCTGCGCCGTCCAGACGGACCGAACCGTAGGCGGGTGCCCAGACGCCGACCATGGCGCGAGCCAGAGATGATTTACCGGATGCGCTGGGGCCTATGACGGCCAGCACTTCCCCCTTGCTCAGGGCCAGATCGATGCCGTTGACCGCCGGGCGCTTGCTGTTCGGCGGGTTGACCACCAGGCGCTCGATGCGTACCGCGCCGGTGGGCGCTGGCAGACTCATGCGCTCGACCTTGCGCGGGAATTCGTCGAGCAGCTGGCACAGGCGCTTGTAACTGGCCTTGGCGCTGTCCAGTTGCTTCCACGAGCTGATGGCCTGTTCGGCCGGCAGCATGGCTTTGCTGATCAGGAAGCCAGCGGCCATCATCACTCCGCCAGTGATCTGTCCCTCGAGAATCAGCAGCATGGCCACGCCCATAGCCAATGACTGCCAGGCGGTGCGCACCAGACGGGTGATGGTGGAGATTCGCGCTGCCTTGTCGCTGGCCGAGGTCTGCGCGCCGATCAATCGCTGCTGCAGAGCGGCCCAGCGCTTCTGCAGGTTGCCGAGCATACCCATGGCCTGGATCACTTCGGCGTTCTGCAGGGTGCTGTTGACGTACTTCGACGAGTGCACGGAGATCTGATTGGCTTCTTCCAGACCATCGCGCGTAGCGTGCTCGTTCCATATCGCCAGGCCGAACAGGATCAAGGCGCCGAGCAGGGTGAACAAGCCGAGCCAGGGATGCAGCAGACCGGTGACGATGAGGAAGATCGGCATCCACGGCAGGTCGAGTAGGGAGATCAGAGCCGATCCGGTCAGGAACTGGCGTAGGGCATTCAGATCACTGAGCACCTGCGCCGGGTTGGCGTTGTGTTCCTTCAGACTTTTCTGGAAAGCCACCCCGAACAGCCGTTCGCCGAGGTCGAGGTCGATGCCGACGCTCATCTTGATCATCACCTGGCCGCGTATCCATTCCACCAGCGAGCTGAGGATGAACAGGCCGAGTGCCAGCAGGGTCAGTAGCAGTAGGGTCATCTCGTTGCGGCTGGCCATCACCCGATCGAATACCTGCATCATGTAGAGGGCCGGTACCACGGTGAGCAGATTGATGACACCACTGAACAGGGCGATCACCCAGAACAGGCTGCGATAGCGCAGCAGGGCGGCGTCGATGTCACGGGCTGGGTCGAGGCGTAGGCGCATAGCGAAGCGGGTTTCCGGGCTGTCGGAGCATGATGCCATTATCGGCCGAGAATGGGCATGCTGGAGGCCGCTTCATCGTGTGCAGGAATCGCCAGCGGTCACCAGTGTGTTTGGCTAGAATTGCCATTCCGGTTCGCTTCGCGAATCTCCCAGTTCGACAAGGAGTCTCTATGTTGTTCCCCAGGCTGCTGACCCTGTTCCTGCTGTTGGTCGGCACCGTGCAGGCACGTGCCGAATCCCTGGTGCTGCTCACGGAAAACCTGCCGCCGTTCAATATGGCCGTCAGCGGCGGCAATTTCGCCCGTGACGACGGCATCACCGGTATTAGCGCCGAGACCATGCGTCTGGTGTGCCAGCGTGCGGGTGTCGAATGCCAGCAGATCCTGCGCTTCCCCTGGGAGCGCGTGTATAACCAGGCGCTCAAGGACGCCGGCTATGGCCTGTTCTCGGTGGCCCGCACGGCGGAGCGTGAGACGCTGTTCAAATGGGTCGGTCCCATTGCCAGCGAGGATTGGGTGCTGCTGGCCCGAGCCGACTCGCCGATCCAGCTGAGCAGCCTGGAGCAGGCCAGGGAATACCGCCTGGGTGGCTACAAGGGCGATGCGCCGACCAACAAGGTGGTCGAGTCGGGGCTGGACGTGCAGCAGTCGCTGTACGACAAGGAGAACCCGGAGCGCCTGGCCAAGGGCCAGATCGACCTGTGGGTGACCTCATCCGTCGCTGGCCAGTACCTGGCACGCCAGCAGGGTTATCAGGACTTCCGTGTGGTGCTGACCTTCGGTCGCGGTGACCTTTATCTGGCGCTCAACCAGCAGACCACCGATGCCACCGTGGACAAGCTGCGCGCTGCGCTGGAGCAGCTACGCAGCGAGGGTGCGCTGCAGGGTGTGATGCAGAAGTACTGAGTGCAGCTTCGCTCGTCGCTGATTGGTTCGTTTCTTGCGAGCTATTGGGTGCGAGCGACTACCGGCGTGACGCAGTTCAACGCAGTCGGCCTGGCGCGTGGCACTATGCCCGCTCGCCACTGCACCGGACTGCGTGCCGGTCGAAGACCACTCCGGGGTGCAATGCCCCGCAGTGGCCACTTGCAGAGAAGTCGCCCAAACAACCATAAATCCGGAGCTGTACTGCAATGTTGAAGTATCTGCACAAGGGGCTGCTGTGCGGCCTGCTGTTACTGGCTGGCGGCGCGCATGCCGAGCTGTCCGACGATTACAAGGTGATCCTGCTGACGGAGAACTTCCCGCCGTTCAACATGGCCATCGACGAGAAGAACTTCGCCCGCGACGATAACATCGACGGCATCAGCGCCGATCTGGTGCGTGAGGTCTTCAAGCGCGCCGGTATCGGCTACAACCTGAGCCTGCGCTTCCCCTGGGACCGCATCTACCGCCTGACCCTGGACAAACCCAACTACGGCTTGTTCTCCACTACCTTTACCGAAGAGCGCAAGCCGCTGTTCAAGTGGGTCGGGCCGCTGGCCAAGAGCGAGTGGGTACTGCTCGCCGCGCCGGGTAGCACCATCAAGGTCGGCAGCCTGGAGGAGGCCGCCAAGTACAAGATCGGTGCCTACAAGAACGATGCCGTCAGCCAGCATCTGGAAAGCAAGGGGCTGAAGCCGGAGAACTCCCTGCGCGACCAGGAGAACGTGGCCAAGCTGATGAGCGGCAAGATCGACCTGTGGGCCACCACCGACCCGGTCGGCCGCTACATCGCCAAGCAGGAAGGTGCTAGTGGGCTGCAGGTGGTGCTGCGCTTCAACAGTGCCGAGCTGTTCCTGGCGCTTAACAAAGAGACGCCGGACGAGGTGGTCGAGCGCCTGCAGAAGGCCCTGAACGAGCTGCGCAACGAAGGTTTCGTCGACGAGATCACCAGCAGCTACCTGTAATACCTTGGCGGTCAGCCGCCACAGCACCGGCGTCTGGCCGCCGGTGCTGCGCTTCCCGTCGCGCTTCTGCTACCCTTTGGCCGCCCCCGGGTTGGCGATGCCGTTGCGCCGCGGGCGTCCCCGACTGTCAAGGATACGGATATGTTGTTGAAGCGACTGAGTGTTCTGTTGCTGGGCGTAGGCCTGCTGTTCTCCTCCGTGGTGCGCGCCGAGCTGCCCTCCGACTACAAGGTGGTGTTGCTCACCGAGAACTTCCCGCCTTACAACATGGCCAATAACGGCAAGAACTACGCTCGCGAGGAAAATCTCGAAGGCATCGCCGTGGAAGTGGTGCGCGAGACGTTCAAGAAGGCTGGCATCGACTACCACATGACCCTGCGTTTCCCCTGGGCACGCATCTACAAGATGGCTCTGGAGAACCCGAACCACGGCGTGTTCGTCGCGGCCAAGCTGCCGGAGCGCGAGAAGCTGTTCAAATGGGTCGGTCCCATTGGCCCGGATGACTGGGTGATGCTGGCCCGTGCCGACAGCAGCATCAGCCTGATCAGCCTGGAGCAGGCCAAGTCCTACCGCGTCGGCGCCTACAAGGGCGATGCCATCGACGAGCACCTGCGCAAGCAGGGCCTGGAGCCGATCAGCTCGCTACGTGACCAGGAAAACGCGCACAAGCTGCAGGAAGGCAAGATCGATCTGTGGGCCACTGGCGACCCCGCTGGCCGCTACCTGGCCAAGCAGGAAGGCATCACCGGCCTGAAGACCGTGCTGCGTTTCGACAGTGCCCAGTTGTACCTGGCCCTGAATCCGGAAACCCCGGATGAGGTGGTCGAGCGCCTGCAGAAGGCGCTGGACGCGTTGCGTGCCAGCGGCAAGGTCGACCAGATCTTCCAGAGCTACGTGCAGTAAGCGCATCAGGCATGAAAAACCCGGGCAAGCCCGGGTTTTTTGTTTCGCCGCCGCGGGTTACTCGCCGCGGGTGACGTTCAGACCTTTGAGCAGGTTGAGCGCCTGGCTCAGTTGGTAGTCATCGTCCTGCGGGCGCGGGGCCTGCTGTTTCTTGCTGCCGCTGGGCTTGTCCGCACCGCCATTGCCGTTGCCCAGGTGGCCGGCCAGGTCGGCTTCCTTGACCAGCTCGCCGCCATCCTCGCGGGTCAGCTTGGCGCGTGCCACCTCGATGTCCGGGACGATGCCCTGGGCCTGGATGGAGCGGCCGTTGGGGGTGAAGTACAGCGCGGTGGTGAGCTTCAGGGCGCGGTCGTTGTTCAGCGGCAGCACCGTCTGTACCGAGCCTTTGCCGAAGCTGTCGGTGCCCATCAGCACGCCGCGCTTGTGATCCTGCAGGGCGCCGGCGACGATCTCCGAGGCCGAGGCGCTGCCACCGTTGATCAGCACCACCAGCGGCACGCCTTCGCTGGCGTCCGCCGGATCGGCATTGAAACGCAGCTCGGAGTTGGCGATGCGGCCTTCGGTGTAGACGATCAGGCCTTTCTTGAGGAAGTGGTCGGCCACTTCCACCGCCGCCTGCAGCACGCCGCCAGGGTTGTTGCGCAGGTCCAGGACCAGGCCGCGCAGCTTCTTGCCGTTGTCCTTGCGCAGCTTGGCCAGGGCCTTGCCGACTTCCTCGCCGGTGTTGACCTGGAACTGGCTGATGCGGATCAGCCCGTAACCGTCTTCCAGCAGCTGGCTGCGCACGCTCTTGACCTTGATCACGGCGCGGGTCAGCTCCACGTCGAATGGTTTGCCGCCCTCGCGTACCAGGGTCAGGTTGATCTTGCTGCCGGCCTTGCCGCGCATCTTGTCCACCGCCTCCATCAGCGACAGGCCCTTGGTAGGCTGGCCGTCGATCTTGACGATCAGGTCGCCCGGCTGGATGCCGGCTTTGGATGCTGGGGTGTCGTCGATCGGCGAGACCACCTTGATGAAGCCATCCTCGGTGCCGACTTCGATACCGAGACCGCCGAACTCGCCGCTGGTGCTTTCCTGCAGCTCGGCGAAGGCCTCGGGCTCCAGGTAGGCAGAGTGCGGGTCGAGGTTGCCGAGCATGCCCTTGATGGCATTCTCCAGGAGGGTCTTGTCGTCCACCGGCTCCACATAGGCCGCCTTGATGCGGTCCATCACCTCGGCGAAGGTGCGCAGCTCCTCCAGTGGCAGCGGCGCCTTGCCGTTCACGGCTTCGACAGCTGGCGCTTCGACGGCCTCGGCAGCCAGCAGGGTGGGGCTGCCGAGCATCAGGCCAAGAGCCAGGGCGAGGGGGGTGAGGCGACGGAATTGCTGCATGTGAACTCCCAAAATGATGAGGCGACAGCCTCGGCTGTCATCCCTGAGTGCGGCACCACTGGGCCGGGTCGCTGGGGCGGCCCTGCTGGCGGATGGCGAAGTACAGTGCCGGGATGTCCTGGCCACCGCTGGTGCCGACCGTGGCGATGACCTCGCCGGCGCTGACGATGTCGCCGGCGTCCTTGAGCAGGCTTTGATTATGGCCGTACAGGCTCAGGTAGCCATTGCCGTGGTCGAGAATGACCAGAAGGCCGGCACCGCGCAACCAGTCGGCGAACACCACGCGGCCGCCATGCACGGCATGCACCTGGCTGCCGGCGCTGGCGCCGATCAGCACGCCGTCCCATGTGGCACGGGCGTCGCCGGCGCGCGGCGAGCCGTAGCGCGCAACCAGGCGCCCATTGACCGGCCAGGGCAGCTTGCCCTTGGCCTTGGCGAACGGGCCGCCGAAGCTGGCGCCTTCGCTTGACACGGCGGGCCCCTGCGGCAGCGGCTTGCGGTTCGGATCGCGTGCCTGCTGGGCTTCCTGGGCGGCCAGGCGGCGCGCTTCCTCGGCTTCGCGGGCCTGACGGGCCAGGGTTTCCTCGATGGTCTTGAGCACGCGGGCGAGCTCGGCCTGTTCCTGTTCGCGGGCCTTGAGCTTGCGGTCGCCGGCGCCGTATTCCTTGTTCAGCTTGGCCAGTGCCGCCTGGCGTTGCTTGCGTACCTCGGCCAGCTCGCTGCGGCGGCTGTCGAGGGTGCTTTTCTGGGCCAGCAGCTGGTTCTGCTGGTTGGCGATGTCGCTTTCCACATTGGCCAGCTGGCGCAGGGTTTCGTTGAAGGCGTCGAGCTGTTCGACCCTGGCCTTGCCCAGGTAGTCGTAGTAGCTGAGGGTGCGGGCGAACTGTTCCGGTTGTTGCTGGTTGAGCAACAGTCGCAGGGGTTCCTGCTGGCCGCTCTGGTAAGCGGCGCGAGCCTGGATGGCGATCAGGCGTTGCTGTTCAAGGCGCGATTGCTGGAGTTTTTTTTTCTCCTGATCGAGGCGCTTGAGCTCCTCCTCGCTCTTTTTCAGCTCGCCTTCGAGGCCCTTGACCTGTTTCTCCAGGCCGCCCATTTCCTTCTCGGTGCGCTGCAGCTCCTTCTGCACGCCGGATTTCTCCTGCTGCAGCTTTTCCAGCAGCTTCTTCAGCTCGGCCACGTCGGCACGGGCGGCTTCCAGCTGCTTCTGGGTTTGCGCCTTGTCGTCGGCAAAGGCCGGGACGGTCAGGCTGGCGAGGAGAACGAGGGCGAGGGCGCGGAACATGGAGGGTGCGGCACCTGGAGCGAAGAAGGGCCTAGTATGCCCGCGGTGTGGTGCAAAAAAAACGCCCGCAGGCAGCAGCCGGCGAGCGCTTCACGGATTGCTCCGCGTTATTGCAGCTGGACGATGGTCTTGCCGGTCATTTCTGCCGGCACCGGCAGGCCCATCAGGGTCAGCAGGGTCGGTGCCACGTCGGCCAGCACGCCGCCTTCGCGGATGGTTGCCGGGCGCTTGCCCACATAAATGAAGGGCACCGGCTCGCAGGTGTGCGCGGTATGCGCCTGGCCGGTGCACTCGTCTTCCATCTGTTCGACGTTGCCGTGGTCAGCGGTGATCAGGGCTTCGCCGCCGACCTTGTCGAGGGCCTCGACGATGCGGCCGACGCAGCTGTCGAGGGTCTCCACGGCCTTGACCGCGGCTTCGAACACGCCGGTGTGGCCGACCATGTCGCCGTTGGCGTAGTTGACGATGATCACGTCATAGCGGCGATTTTCGATGGCCTCGACGATGCGGTCGGTGACTTCCGGCGCGCTCATTTCCGGCTTCATGTCGTAGGTGGCGACGTTCGGCGACGGAATCAGGATGCGTTCTTCGCCCTCGAACGGCTCTTCGCGGCCGCCGGAGAAGAAGAAGGTGACGTGGGCGTACTTCTCGGTCTCGGCGATGCGCAGCTGGGTTTTGCCGTTATTGGCCAGGTACTCGCCGAGCACGTTGGTCAGCGCTTCCGGCTTGTAGGCGCTGGGCGCCGGGATGCTGGCGGCGTACTGGGTGAGCATGACGAAACCGGCCAGTTGCGGCACGCGCTGGCGCTGGAACTCGCTGAAGTCGGCCTCGACGAAGGCGCGGGTCAGCTCGCGGGCACGGTCGGCGCGGAAGTTCATGAAGACGATGGCATCGCCATCTTCGACTTTCACCGGCTCGCCGATGGTGGTGGCTTTGACGAACTCGTCGCTCTCGCCGCGCTCGTAGGCGGCGTTGAGACCTTCTACGGCGGTGGCGGCATTGAACTGGCCCTGGCCGTCGACGATCAGGTGATAGGCCTGCTCGACGCGGTCCCAGCGGTTGTCGCGGTCCATGGCGAAGTAGCGGCCGGCGAGGCTGGCGATGCGGCCCTTGCCCAGCTTGGCGAAGGTGGCGTCGAGCAGCTCGATGGACGGCTGGGCCGACTTCGGCGGGGTATCGCGACCGTCGAGGAAGGCGTGCAGGTAGATCTTCTCGGCGCCGCGCTGGGCGGCCAGCTCGGCCATGGCGACCAGGTGGTCCTGGTGGCTGTGCACGCCGCCGTCGGACAGCAGGCCGAGGATGTGCACGGCCTTGCCGGCGCCGACGGCCTGGTCCACAGCCTTGGTGATCTCGGCGTTGTCGAAGAACTCGCCGTCGCGGATCGCCTTGGTCACCCGGGTGAAGTCCTGGTACACCACGCGGCCGGCGCCGAGGTTCATGTGGCCGACCTCGGAGTTGCCCATCTGCCCGTCCGGCAGGCCGACGTCCATGCCCGAGCCGGAGATCAGGCCATGCGGGTAGGTGGCGCGCAGGCGGTCGTAGACCGGGGTCTGCGCCGCGTAGATGGCGTTGTGCTCGGGGTTCTCGCTGTGGCCGAAGCCATCGAGGATGATCAGGACCAGGGGTTTGGGCGTTGCGCTCATGGCGGCTGGCTCGCTCGTGGTGATCAAAAAAGGTCGCGCATTTTACCGATGCAGGCCCGCCGCGTCACCGCTGGGCGGGGCTTGGCCGACCTGTGGGGCTGTGTATACTGGCCGCCATTTTAAGGCTATGGAACCGCGCGATGTTGGCCCACCTGATTGAATTTGCCACTAACCACTATGTACTGAGCGGATGCTTCGTGTTCCTGCTGGTGCTCTTGATCGTCACCGAGCTGCGCAAGGGCGGCAAGAGCCTGAGCAGTCGCGAGCTGACGGCGCTGGTCAACAGTGAGCAGGGCGTGGTGCTGGATGTGCGCAACCACAAGGACTTCAGCAGCGGCCACATCGTCGATGCGCTGAACATTCCTTTCGACAAGCTGGCCGAACGCATGGTCGAGCTGGAGAAGCACAAGGCCAAGACCATCATCGTGGTTGATGCCATGGGCCAGCACGCCGGCATGGTCGCCCGCGACCTGAAGAAGGCCGGCTACACCGCGGCCAAGCTGGGCGGCGGCATCGCCAGCTGGCGCGGCGACAACCTGCCGGTAGTCAAGTGACATGCCCGAGGTCCTCGTCTACTCCAGCGCCTGGTGCCCCTACTGCATTCGCGCCAAGCAACTGTTGACCAGCAAGGGCGTGGCGTTCCGCGAGATCAGCGTGGACGGCCAGCCCGACGTGCGTGCCGAGATGAGCCGCAAGGCCGGTCGCACCTCGGTACCGCAGATCTGGATCGGCAGCACCCATGTCGGTGGCTGCGACGACCTCTACGCCCTGGAGCGCGCCGGCAAGCTCGACGCGCTGCTGCAGGCCTGAACCCTTTCAGCAACCCGCAACAAGAAGAACAGCCATGACCGAACAAGCGAACAACGGCGCCGCCCAGAACAACGAAGGGCCGCAATTTTCCCTGCAGCGCATCTATGTGAAGGACCTGTCCTTCGAAGCGCCGAAGAGCCCGGAAATCTTCCGTCAGGAGTGGGCGCCGAGCGTAGGCCTGGATCTCAACACCAAGCAGAAGCAGCTCGACGGCGACTTCCACGAAGTGGTGCTGACCCTGTCCGTGACCGTCAAGACCGGTGAGGAAATCGCCTTCATCGCCGAAGTACAGCAGGCCGGCATCTTCCTGATCAAGGGTCTGGACGCCGCCTCCATGGGTCACACCCTCGGCGCGTTCTGCCCGAACATCCTGTTCCCCTACGCCCGCGAGGCGCTGGATGGCCTGGTGATCCGCGGTTCGTTCCCGGCCCTGATGCTGTCGCCGGTGAACTTCGACGCCCTGTATGCCCAGGAGCTGCAACGCCAGCAGCAGGCTGCCCAGGCCTGATCAGCCGTTGGTGCAGGATGAAGCCGCCTTCGGGCGGCTTTTGCGTTTCAGGAACCGGCGAAATCCAGCTGCCGCCAGGCTTCATAGACCACCACGGCCACCGCATTCGACAGGTTCAGGCTGCGGCATTGCGGGCGCATCGGCATGCGCAGGCGGCATTCGTCCGGGAACTGCTCCAGCACCTCGGCTGGCAGGCCACGGCTTTCCGGGCCGAACAGCAGCATATCGCCGGCGCGGTATTCCATTTGCGCGTAGCTGTGGCTAGCTTTGGTGGTGAATGCCAAGATTCTGTCGGGTTGAACAGACGTGATACAGTCGTTCAGGGAATAGTGGCGCTTTAATGTCGCGTATTCGTGGTAGTCCAGTCCGGCCCGGCGCAGGCGCTTGTCGTCCAGATCGAAGCCCAGCGGCTCGATCAGATGCAGGTGGCAGCCCGTGTTGGCGCACAGGCGGATGATGTTGCCGGTGTTCGGAGGAATCTCCGGTTGGAACAGGACGACATGGAACATTGATCGGGCTCAGCTAGGTCTGTAGCCACCATTCTACAATGCACCTGACGCGACTGGCCCATGCAGGGCGGCGACGGCAGGACGCAGTGGGATTTGCAGTTGGTGTGGTTCGCAAAAAGAAGAACTACAGCGGACGGCCTGCTGGGCATCGAAACCGGCCCGGAAGGCATAGCGCTGGCGCGCGTGCAGCGCCTGCCCGGTGAGGCGCCGCGCCTGCTCGACTGCCTGTTTCGCCAGGCGGCTCCCGCCGAGCAGCCGGCGCTGCTGAAGAGCCTGGTGGCTGAGCGCTCGCTCGGTGACATGCCGGTCAGTCTGGTGTTGCACCCGGCCACCTATCAGATGCTCCTGCTCGATGCTCCCGACGTGCCCGCCGAGGAACTGCGCGATGCCATGCGCTGGCGGGTCAAGGACCTGATTGCCGAGCCGCTGGAGCAGGTCGTGGTGGATGCCTTCTGCCTGCCTGACGATGCCTATCGCGGCCGCTCGCGCATGGCCTACTGCGCCGTGCTGAGCAAGGCGCGCATGCAGGCCTGGGGCGATCTGTTCCGGCATGCCGGTCTGCGCCTGCGCAGCATCGATGTTACCGAGATGGCGTTTCGCAACCTCGGCCTGCTGGCCGGCGCCGAGGGCATGAACGTCGCTCTGCTGCGCCTGCGCTCCAGTGAGGGACTGATCAGCGTGCAGAATGGTGCCGACCTGTACATGGCGCGGCGTATCGAGCACGGCCTGGATGGCGCCGCCGGCGACTACGGCACCCTGACTCTGGAGATCCAGCGCTCGCTCGACTATTTCGAGAGCCAGCTGGGCAAGGGCTATATCAATCGTCTGCTGCTGCTGCCGAGCAAGCGTGATGGCGCTGCCGTGCTGCAGGCCATGGGCGGCGGCCTGGCGGTCAAGCTGCAGGCACTGGACTTGCGCGAGCTGTTCCCCGGCCAGGCCAGCGCCGAGCTGGATGCCGTCCAGCAGGCCTACTGCATGACCGCGGTCGGCGCTGCCCTGCGTCAGGAGACCGACTGATGCAGAACCTCAACCTCTATCAGGTCGAGCGTCGCCGTCGCGGTGGTCCACGGCAGCGGCATATGCTTCTTGGTCTGGTGCTGCTGGTGCTGGCCTGCCTGCTGCATGCCGGCTGGCAGTACTGGCAGCTGCGCGATGCCCGGCAGCAGCTGGTGCTGGCCGAGGCGCAGGCCAGCGAGCAGGAGAGCGTGCTGGCCACAGCCAAGGGCGGCTTTGTCGATCCGCAGCTCGATCCGCAGCTGCCCGCCGAAGTCGCTGCCCGCCAGGCGGAAAACGGTCAGCTGCAGGGGCTGCTGAATTACCTGCGGGTGCTGGCCGAGCAGCAGAACACCGGCTTCGTCCCGCCGCTGCAGGCCTTGGCCGAGCATCATCCGCAGGGGCGCCTGTGGCTGACCGGCATTCATCTGGATCAGGGCGGCACCCAGTTACGCCTGCAAGGGCGCGCGCAGAGCCAGCAGTTGCTGCCCGGCTATCTCGACGCGCTGGGGCGTAGCCCGGTGTTCAGCGGGCGCGAGTTTGCGCGCCTGGATGTCGAACGCGGCGAGGACGGCCTGCTCGACTTCGACCTGTCTTCGCGTCCCGCCGACCAGGAGAAGGCCGATGAATAAGTGGCTGCAACGCTGGCAGGGCATGGCGCCGCGTGAGCAGTGGCTGACCTATGGCGTCGGCCTGGCGCTGCTCGGCATGCTCTATCTGCTGCTGGTGGGCGATCCGCTGAGCGCCTCGGTGGCGCGCACGGAGTCGTCCATCCGCCTGGCCGAAGGGCGTAGCGCCGAGGCCGCCGTCGGCCTGGAAGAACTCAAGGCCAGACTCGCCGCCGACCCCAACATTCCCTACCGCAGCGCGCTGCTGGCGGCATCGGTCGACCGCGAGGCGCTGCTGCGACAGATCGACGAGGGTACCGCCGCGCTGCTTACCCCGGAAAAGATGAAAGCCGTGCTGCAGAGCCTGCTGCAGGCCCAGCAGGGGCTGAGTCTCACCGGCATGCAGAGCTTCAGCGAGCCGGTACGCCTGGCCGAGGCGTCGGCAGCGACTGCAGCGGTCCCGGCCGGTGACGCCAAGGCGGAGCTGCCGACGGTGCTGTACCGACATGGCCTGGTGCTGCAACTCGAGGGGGGCTATTTCGACCTGCTGCAGTATCTGCAGGCGGTCCACGCCAGCGGTTGGAAACTGAACTGGGACAGCCTCGACTACCGCGTCGGTGAAGCCGGCCTGGGGCGGGCGAAGATCAGCCTGAAACTCTTCACCTTGAGCCGCAAGGCGGGATGGGTCGGTGTCTAGAACCTTGCTCTTGGCCCTGTTGCTGGGCTGCGCCGGCGCGCACGCGACTGTCGACCCGACCCGGCCGCCTGCCGACTTGCTGCCCGCCGCAGGGGCGGCAGCGGCTCCGGCTGCACTGCAACTGCAGGCCATCCTGCGCGGCGCCCAGGGCAGCCGTGCGGTAATCGACGGCCAGACCCTGCGCGTCGGCCAGGAACATGGCGGCGTGCGCATTCTGGCCATCCAGCCGCATGCCGTACTGATCGAACGCCAGGGCCAGCGCGAGCTGTTGCGTCTGGTCGAACCTGTAATCAAACCGAGCCGATGATGCCGATGACTCCGACTCTGCCGAAACGTGGCCTGCTGCTGGGCCTGGTCTGCCTGCTCAGTGCCTGCCAGACCTTCATCGATGGCGACAAGCAGCTCTATGAACAGAGCGGCAAGCTGCTCGACGAGAGCCTGCAGCAGGCCCAGGCCAGTACCAAGGTGACACCGCCAGCGGCCGTTCAGGCGGCGCTGTTGCCGCCGCTGAGCAGTACCCTGTTCGCCAGCGGGCCACGCTTTGACGTGGCCGCCAAGGATATGCCGGCCCGTGAGTTTTTCCTCAGTCTGATGGAGAGCGCCGGGCAGAACCTAGTGGTCCATCCGGCCGTGAGCGGCAACATCACCTTCAGCCTGCGTCGGGTCACCCTCGAAGAGGTTCTCGCTGCGGTGCGCGACAGCTACGGCTACGACTTCCGCCGCACCAGCTACGGCTACCAGATCCTGCCGAACGAGAAGATCACGCGCAGCTACGACCTCAATTACCTCAACCTGCAGCGCCTCGGTGAGTCGGATACCCGCGTCAGCTCGGGGCAGGTGGAGAGCAGCCAGAGCAGTGACTCCGATGACAACGGCAACTCGAGCAGCGACACCTCCGTAACGACGCTGAATGCCAGCAAGGTGGTGACGAGCAGCAATGTCGATTTCTGGAAAGAGGTCGAAGGCGTGGTGCGTGCCGTCGTAGGCGAGGAGGAAGGCAACAGCGTGGTGGTCAATCCGCAAGCCAGCCTGCTGGTGGTGCGCGCCAGCAGTGCCGATCAGGAGAACGTGGTGCGCTTCCTCGAACAGGCCCAGCGCAACCTGCAGCGTCAGGTGATACTGGAAACCAAGATTCTCGAGGTTCAGCTCAATGACGGTTTTCAGGCCGGCATCAGCTGGGAAAAGATTGGCGGTGATGTGAGCGCGGGGATCGATGGCGCCGAACTCACGGGGCCCAGCGAGATCGACGGCGTTTTCAGCACAGTGCTCAGCTTCGGTGATTTCACTGGCCTGATTCAGCTACTTCAGACCCAGGGCGAGGTGCGGGTGCTGTCCAGCCCGCGCATTTCCACGCTGAACAACCAGAAGGCGGTGATCAAGGTCGGCACCGACGAGTTCTTCGTTACCGACGTCTCCTCCAACAGCAGCACGACCACCGTGGCCGGGGTGACCCAGCCGACTCAGGACGTGACCCTGACGCCGTTTTTCTCCGGCATCTCGCTGGATGTGACCCCGCAGATCGACCAGCACGACGTGGTCACCCTGCATGTGCGGCCGACCGTCAGCCGGGTCGTGGACCAGAACAAGACCATCGTGCTGGGCGAGAACAACGTCTTCAATCTGCCCCTGGCCTTGTCCACCTCGCGCCAGTCCGACTCCATCGTGCGGGCTCGCAGCGGTCAGGTGGTGGTGATCGGCGGCCTGCTGCAGAACAACAACGAGAACACCGACGCCGAAGTGCCCTGGGCCAGCACCCTGCCCATCGTCGGCAACCTGTTCAAGCAGCAGCGCAAGGCCATGCAGAAGAGCGAGCTGGTCATCCTGATGCGGCCGCAAGTGGTCAGCGACGAGGTGTGGCTGGAAGAGATCCGGCGCAGCGCGGAATCGTTCAAGGAACTGAGGTAAGGCAATGTACGAGGCCTTCTTCGGCCTGCGCGAGAAGCCCTTCGCGCTGACGCCCAACACCGGCTTCCTGGTGCAGCTGGCGCCCTATCAGGCCTGCCTCAACCTGCTGCGTGTGGCCCTCGGCGAAGGCGAGGGTTTCGTCAAGGTGACCGGCGAGGTTGGTACCGGCAAGACCCTGCTGTGCCGTGCGCTGCTCAATACGCTGCCAGTCGAGCGCTTCCAGCTGGCCTACCTGCCCAACCCCGGCATGAGCCCGGCGGACCTACGCCAGGCGCTGGCCCGTGAACTGCTGATCAGTGGTCTCGATGAGCTGGATACCCAGGGTGTGCTGGATGCGTTGCATCGACGGCTGATCGAACTGGCCGCCGAGGGGCGCAGCACGGTGCTGCTGATCGACGAGGCGCAGGCGCTGCCGGCCGCCACGCTGGAAGCGCTGCGCCTGCTCACCAACCTGGAGACCGAGCGTGCCAAGCTGTTGCAGGTCGTGCTGTTCGGCCAGCCGGAGCTGGATGTCACCTTGGCGCGCGACGAGTTCCGCCAGTTGCGCCAGCGCATTACCTTTTCTTACCAGCTACGGCCGCTCGATGTGAGGGACTGCACGCGTTACCTGAGCGAGCGTCTGGCGGTGGCCGGTTATCGTGGTGAGCCGCTGTTTGCACCGCGTGCCATTCGTCGTCTGGTCAGTGGCAGTGGCGGCATTCCACGGCTGATCAACATTCTTGCGCACAAGGCGCTGATGGTGGCCTTCGGCGAGGGGTGTCGGCAGGTGAGCGCTGGCCATGTGCGCCGGGCCCAGTTGGATACCGAGGGCGCGCAACCCTTCCTGGCGCGTCGGCCGGCCTGGTTCGGTTGGGGGTTGGCAGCGGTCAGCCTGTCAGTGCTGGCGCTGGTCGGGGCGTGGCCCTGGCTGGACCAGTGGCGGGAGCTGCTGCCATGAGCCTGGTCAACGACATGCTGCGTGACCTTGAGGAGCGTCGTGCCGCACCGGGCGAGCGCCTGGCGCTGGAAGGCCTGCAGGCAGTGGATGAGGCGGCAGCCGCGCGCCGCGAGCGGATCGAGCGTCTGCGCCGTGGCTCGATCTGGTTCATGGCGGTGATGCTGATTGCCGTGCTGGTCGGGATGATGATCGGGCGGGTGGTCAAGGGGCAGATTCCCTGGGGCGGAACCCGGCCCGAGCCTACCTCCGAGGTGGCCGCTGTGCCCGTGAGTGCGCCGCGTCTGCTGGAGGTGCTGCCACAGCATGATGCCCGCGGCCTGACCCTGCAGCTGCTGCTGGAGCGCTCGGTGCCCTACCAGCGTACCGAGGAGAGTGGCGCGGTGAGCCTGCGCCTGCCCGGCCTGCAGCTGGAGGGTGCGGCGCAATCCGGACGTCTGCAGCGCAATGGCCGTAGCCTGTCCTGGCGGGTGGAGCAGCAGGGGCGCGATGTACAGGTGCTGCTGGTCGGGCTTGCCGGCGAGCTGGAGGTGCGCGATCGCCTGGAGCCCGCCGGTGAGCGCTGGCTGCTGTGGATCGAGGTGCCACTGGCGGAAGTCGCCAGTGCTGCCGAAGCGCAACCCGCGCCGGAGCCGTTGCCGGTCGCCGCGCCGGCCGAGGCACCGGCGGTCGAGCCCGACATGCCGGCCTGGGCTACTGCCCCGGTGGCGCCTGCGGATGCCGCGCCGGCGGCCCCGCCAGTCGAACCGGCCAGCGCTCCCGAGCTGAAGATCGAACCCTATCGGCCGGATGCGCTGAGTCGTGCCCGTCAGGCCATGGGCGCGGGGGACTACCGATCCGCCATCAATGAGCTGGAGGCCTTGCAGAAGGGGCGCGAGCGCGACCCCGAGGTCATGCGCTGGCTGGCGCGGGCCTATCTGGCCGATGGGCAGCAGCAGCGTCTGCTCAACTGGCTGCCGAACCAACTGGCGCAGATGCCGCAGGACAGCGAGCTGCGCCTGCTGCTGGCGCGCGCCCAGCTGCAGGCCGGCGATACCCAGGCGGCAGTCGCTACCCTTGAGCAGCACGCCCCCGGCCTGATGCAGGAGCCGACTTACCATGCACTGCTGGCCGCCAGCTACCAGCAGACCGGGCAGTGGCAGCAAAGCGCTGCGCTGTACCGACAGCTGATCGCGCTGCGCCCCGCTCAGGCGACCTGGCAGCTGGGCCTGGCCATCGCTCTGGAGCAGCTGGATCAGCCTGCCGAGGCGGCCCGTCACTATCTGCAAGCGTTGCAGGGCGCGGGGCTGGACGGAAGCACCCGGCGCTTTGCCAGCGAACGCGCTGCGGCGCTCGGAGGTCGAGAATGACAGAGAACACGATTCCATCCGGCGACCTCACTCAGCGCAAGGTTCGTCTCGGCGACCTGCTGGTGCAGACCGGGCTGATCAGCGAGGCGCAGCTGCAACTGGCCCTGCAGGAGCAGAAGCGTACCGGCTCCAAGCTCGGCCGTACGGTGATCGACCTGGGCTTCGTTGCCGAGGTCAAGCTGCTCACCGCACTGTCCGAGCAGTTGAAGATTCCCTTTATCGAGCTCAAGCACTTCAAGTTCGACCAGCAGCTGGTGCAGACCCTGCCCGAGGCCATGGCCCGGCGCTTCCGTGCCATCCCGCTGTCGCGCGAAGGTGGTGGTGTGCTGGTGGGCATGTCCGATCCGCTTGACCTGTTCGCCCAGGACGAGATGGAGCGCCTGCTCAAGACCCGCGTGCGTCCGGCGGTGGTGCGCGAAGCCGAGCTGCTGGCGACGCTGGACCTGGTGTACCGGCGTACCAGTGAGATCGCCTCGATTGCCGGCGAGCTGGAAGGCGAGCTGCAGGACAGTGACTTCGACCTGTCCAAGCTGGGCGCCGACAACGTCAGCGACGCGCCGGTGGTGCGCCTGCTGCAGACTCTGTTCGAGGACGCCGTGCAAATGAAGGCCTCGGACATCCACATCGAACCGGATGAGGGCGTGGTGCGTATCCGCCAGCGCATCGACGGTGTGCTCAACGAGCAGGTGATGAAGGAGCAGCGCATCGCCTCGGCGCTGGTCATGCGCCTGAAGATCATGTCCGGCCTGGACATCTCCGAGAAGCGTCTGCCGCAGGACGGCCGTTTCAATATCCGGGTGAAGAACCGCAATATCGATGTGCGGGTGTCGACCATGCCGGTGCAGTTCGGCGAATCGGTGGTGATGCGTCTGCTCGATCAGAGCGCCGGCATCGCCAGCCTGGATGCCGGCGGTATGCCGGCCGACATGCTGGCGCGCTTTCGGCGCCTGCTGCAGCGACCCCACGGCATGGTGCTGGTGACCGGCCCCACCGGCTCGGGCAAGACCACCACGCTGTATGCGGGCCTCGCCGAGCTGAACAGCCCGGAGAAGAAGATCATCACCGTGGAGGACCCGGTCGAGTACCGTCTGCCGCGGATCAACCAGGTGCAGGTCAACACCAAGATCGAGCTGACCTTCGCCCGCGTGCTGCGTGCCGCCCTGCGTCAGGACCCGGACATCGTCCTGATCGGTGAGATGCGCGACCAGGAAACCGCCGAGATTGGCCTGCGCGCCGCCCTGACCGGCCACCTGGTGCTGTCCACCCTGCACACCAATGACGCGCTGACCTCGGCCATGCGCCTGATCGACATGGGCGCCGAGCCCTTCCTGGTCGCCACCTCGCTGAATGCCGTGCTGGCCCAGCGTCTGGTGCGCCGGGTGTGCGAGAACTGCATGGAGGACCACTATCCCGAGCCGCAGCAGCAGGCCTGGTTGGAGAGCCTGCATGGTGCGCCACTGGCCGGTCGCGCCTTCAAGCTGGGTAGCGGCTGCCATCAGTGCCACAACAGTGGCTACTCCGGGCGTATCGGCGTGTACGAACTGCTCGAGATGGACGAAGCGATGATTGCCGCGCTGCGCCGCAGCGATCCTCAGGCCTTTGCCGAGGCGGCCAAGGCCAGTGTCGGCTACCGGCCGCTGGCCGCCTGCGCACTGGACTATGCCCTGGCCGGGGTGACCAGCGTGGAGGAGGTGCTCAAGGTCTGCGCCACCCTGGCCGACGAGGTGCTGGTGTGAGCGGCCGCTCAGGCATCGCCCGCACCACCCCCTCTCCCCTTCATGGGAGAGGGCGCTTTGGTAGCCCGGATGCAATCCGGGGTCGGAGCGGCCTGCTTACCGGATTGCACCTCGGTGCCGTTGCCCCCAGCCCCTCTCCCGAGGGGAGAGGGGGGATTCGCCCATGAGCCAGTTCCGCTACACCGGCCGCGACGCCCAGGGCGCCAAGGTCGCCGGCACCCTGCAGAGCGCCAGCCGCGACAGCCTGGCCAGCGAGCTGCTGGCCCAACAGATCACCCCGCTGACCATCGAGGAACAGGCCGGGCAAGGCGGCGATGACCTGCTCGCGATGCTCAACGAGAAGCTGCGGCGCAAGCGAGTCGATCTTGATGAGCTGATCATCTTCTGCCGCCAGATGTACAGCCTGAGCAAGGCCGGCGTGCCGATCATCCGTGCCATCGGCGGCCTCGCCGAATCGCACCGCAACCTGTATTTCCGCGAGGTGCTGCAGCAGGTGCGCGCCGACCTCGAAGGCGGCATGAACATGGCCGTGGCCCTGCATGCCCACCCGAAGGTGTTCACCACCCTGTTCATCAGCATGGTCAGTGTCGGCGAGAACACCGGCCAGCTCGACCAGGCCTTCCGCCAGCTGGCCGGCTACCTGGAGCTGGAACGCGAGACGCGCAAGCGCATCAAGCAGGCCACCCGCTACCCGCTGTTCGTGCTGATCGCCATGGCCGTGGCGCTGGTGGTGATCAACCTGCTGGTGATCCCGGCGTTCGCCAAGGTATTCGAGCAGTTCAAGGCGGACCTGCCCTGGCCCACCCAGGTGCTGATCGGCACCTCGCAGTTCTTCCAGGACTTCTGGTGGCTGCTCCTGCTGCTGTTCGGCGGCGGCCTGTATGCCTTTTTCAAGTGGATCGAGACCGACGCCGGCGCACTCAAGTGGGACGCCACCAAGCTGCGCCTGCCCATTGTCGGCGGCATTTTCGAGCGCATTGCCCTGGCCCGTTTCACCCGTACCTTCGCCATGATGTACAAGGCCGGCGTGCCGCTGCTGCAGACCCTGTCGATCAATAGCGCCAGCGTCGGCAACCGGCATATCGGCCAGGCCATCCTGGGCATGCGTGAGGGTGTGGAGCGTGGCGAGGCGCTGACCCGTACCGCGTCGAGCAGCGGCCTGTTTACCCCGCTGGTGCTGCAGATGATGGCTGTGGGCGAGGAAACCGGCGCCCTGGATGACCTGTTCGTCGAGGTGGCGGACTTCTACGAGCAGGAAGTGGACTACGACCTCAAACAACTGGCGTCGGCCATCGAGCCGATCCTGATTGTGGCCATGGGGGTCATGGTGCTGATCCTCGCGCTGGGCGTGTTCCTGCCGATGTGGGAACTGGCCTCGGTGGCCAAGGGCGGCGCGTGAGCCCGGACTACCAGGCCGATTACTGGGTCAGACGCACGCGCCTGTTTGGCGGGGGACTGATCCTGGTCATGGCACTGGCGGTGGTGCTGGCGCTAGGCTGGAAAATAGCCGAGGTCAGCGAACTGCGGGCCATGGATGCCACCCGTGCTCACCTGGCCGCCAGCTTGAGTGGCCTGGCGGCGGAGCAGATGGCGAAGGACCGGGTGCTGGACGAGGCCTGGAAACGCAAGAATCCGTTCGTGCTGCTGCGCTGGCAGCAGGACAACTACTGCGGCGAACTGGCCGCGCGCGGCGAGCCGCGTGCCGGCTGCTGGTACTGGTTGCCCCAGCAGGCCTGGGTGCTGTACCGCACCCGGTTCGCCGACGGATGGGAGGGAAGGGGGCACGAGCTGCATGCCTGGCGCCTGTCGACGGTTCCCGAGAGGCTGTCGACTGCGTCACAATCCAGGGGCGCCCCCTTTGCCCTGGAGCTTGAAGAAGTTCCCGCCGCGGAACTGTCCGCGCAGGGTTTTTGAGTCACAGAGGAAGCAAGATGAAGAACAGCAAAGGTTTTACCCTGATCGAACTGGTGGTGGTGATCGTCATCCTCGGCATTCTGGCTGCGGTGGCGCTGCCGCGGTTTATCGACACCACCAAGGATGCACATGAGTCCGCAGTCCGTGGTGCCGGTGGTGCATTGGCCTCGGCGGTGCTGCTGGTGCGGGCGCAGTGGGAGGTTAATCGCAGCAAGGGGGTGACGACTCCGAACATCAACGTGGCCGGATTTGGCGCCAATAACGTTGACGTGAACGTATCTGGCTGGCCGGTGGGTATTGATGACGGCACCACTCTCGGCAGCGCCAGCGACTGCGTGGACATCTGGAACAACGTTTTGCAGGGCTCCGCGCCCAGCGTGGCGACCGCGACCGGTAGTGACTATCAGGCCGGTCTGGCGGGGCAGGTCTGTACTTACACCTACCAGCGTGATCCTTCCGCTGCCGGTGTGGCAGATGATCTGATTGTTTACGATGCAGCTAACGGCACCGTTACTACTACCTACGTCGAATAACTGACCCTCGGGGACTGTACGTATGAAAAGGCAACAAGGTGGCTTCACCCTGATCGAACTGATCATGGTCATCGTGATTCTGGGCATTCTGGCGGCGTTTGCGCTGCCGCGGTTTGCTGATCTGGGAGGGGATGCACGTCAGGCATCCATCAACGGTGCTCTGGGAGCAGTCAAAAGTGCGAGTGGCATCGTCCATTCCGCAGCCCTGGCCCGGAATGTGACGGGTGATCTCACCACGCCAGCCACTGTTTCGCTGGAAGGCACCAACATCAACGTTGTGTTCGGATATCCACAGGCGAGTGCAACGGGCATTCAGGCAGCAGCCCAGCTGGTTGGTGCCGACTACACCATTGCCTTTGCCGGCAATGCGATGACCGTTACTCTCGGAACTTGCTCTTTTACTTATACCCAGCCCACAGCTGCGAATACCGCTCCTGTCATCTCGGGTATTACCGATAGCAACACCACGGTGCCTGGCTGCTGAGCCGAGCTGACGTGTTACAGCGCGGCTTCACCCTGGTCGAGCTAACGATGGTTATCGTGATCATCGGCATCCTCGCCGCCGTGGTGGGGCCGCGTTTCTTCGACCGGCGGGTGTTCGACGAGCGCCTGTTCTACGAAGAATCCCTGGCCGCCGTGCGCTATGGACAGAAGCTAGCGGTGGCCAGCGGCTGCCTGATCCAGGTCAGCCTGGATGGCAGCGGCTACCGCCTGCGCCGCGCCGCCAACTGCACTTCCGGTGGCTTCACCAGCGAGGTGCAGGGGCCGGATGGCCAGTCTCCCTTCGCCGCGCCACTGCCCAATGGTGTCAGCGTTGAGGCAGGCACTTCCCCCTTTCCCGTGGTATTCGACTCCCTCGGCCGTCCTTCGGCCGCGGCGAGTGCCACCCTCGGCAGCTTCACCATCAACGTGACTGCCGACACCGGCATGGTGCGATGAAGCGCCAGGCCGGCATGACCCTGGTCGAGCTGGTGATCACCATCGTGATCATCGGCATTGCCGCCGCCGCGCTGTACAGCGCCATGGCCGCCATCACCGGGCGCTCCGCCGACCCGTTGCTGCGTCAGCAGAGCCTGAGCATTGCCGAGGGCTATCTGGAGGAAATCCTCCTGCAGCCGTTCCTCGACAGCAGCAACGCGGTCTGCCCGGCGCCGCCGGCCAGCCGCGCCAGCTTCGACAATGTCTGCGACTACAACGGCCTGAACGACAACGGCGTGCGCGATGCCCGTGGCCAGGCCATTGCCGCGCTGGCCAACTATCGGGTGCAGGTCGCCGTCACCGCTCAGGCCCTGGCCGGCCTGGCCGCCAGCGACGCGCTACTGGTCCGCGTGACGGTTACCGACCCGGCGGGCCAGACGCTGGCGCTCGACGGCATCAGGACGCGCTACTGATGCGGCGCCTGCGCGGTTTTACCCTGGTCGAGCTGGTCATGGTCATCGCCCTGGCGGGGCTGGTGGGGGTGATGATCAGCACCGTGCTGTCACGCCCTATGGAAGGCTTTATCGGTCAGAGCCGGCGCGCCGAGCTGGTGGATATCGCCGCTGGCGCCCTGCAGCGCATGAGCCGCGATGTGCGCCTGGCCGTGCCCAACTCGCTGCGCGTTTCCGCCGATGGTCAGGCGGTGGAGCTGCTGCTGATCCACAGCGCGGCGCGCTACCGTCCCAACCGCGTCGGCGAGCAGGGCCTGCGCTTTTCCAGCGACGCGGCCGGCACCTGCAACAGCACCACCCAGGGCGGGCGCTGCGACAGCCTGCAGGTACTGGACGGCGCGTTCAACCCCGCCGGCGCGCGCTGGCTGGTGCTGTACAACATCGGCGCCGAGTCCGGTGGTAGTCCGCAGCAGGGCAGCAATGTGTGGAAGTACGGCAATCCGGGGGTGATCACGCCGACCGGCACCAGCTTCACCAGCCTGGCCGGCGCCCCGGTCGGCGAGAGCCATATCGCCCTGGGCAACTTGCCGGTCGGCGGTTTCCGCTTTGCCTTCGCGTCGCCGCAGCACCGTCTGTACCTGGCCGAGACGGTGGTGGGTTACCGCTGCCAGGGCGGCCAGCTGGTGCGCTATAGCTACAACGCGCTCAACGATACCCTGCCGGCCAGCCCGCCGCCGGGCTCCAATCCACAGCCGGTGGCGCGCAGTGTGGCCAACTGCAACTTCACCTACCAATCCGGCAGCACCCAGCGCGCCGGGCTGCTCACGCTCAGCCTGGGCATAACCCAGGACGGGGAAAACCTGCAACTGCTGCAACAGGTCCATGTCGACAATGCGCCGTGAACCTCACCTGCGTCGCGCGTCGGGCTTCGGCCTGGTGGCGGCGCTGTTCCTGATCATCGTGGTGACCCTGCTGGTGATCACCATGGCGCGCCTGTCCACGGTGCAGCATGGCAGCACCAGCCTGGCCATCCAGCAGGCGCGCGCCTACCAGGCCGCGCGTGCCGGTTTGGAGTGGGGAATGAGTCAGGCGGTGCAGAGCAACCTGTGCGCCGCCGGCACCCCGAGCATGACCGGTACGGGGCTGGCCGAGTTCAGCGTCAGCGTCAGCTGCAACAGCGCCAGCTATACCGATAACGAGGGTAATCCGGTGCAGATCTTTCGTTTCACCGCCGAGGCGCAGAATGGCACGCCAGGCGGGCGCCCGGATTATGCCTATCGCCAACTGACTGCCACGGTGGAACGATGAGCCGCGTTGTCCTGCGTTGTCTGGCCCTGCTGGCTGCGCTGCTGGCGCTGCCGGCGCAGGCGGTGACCTACACCTTCAACACCAACGGTAATCCTGCGGTATCGGGCACTCCCTCGATCTGTTCGGGAAACTGGAGCCGCACCGGCGGCAGTACCTTCAATTGCGATGGCGACCTGAGTACCGCCAGCGGTGATGTGCTGACGGTGTCCAGCGCGACGACGATCACGGTCAATGCGCGGCGAATCACCCTGACCGGCACGACGGTGGGAGCCGCCGACCGTGCGATCAACCTGCGTGCCACCTCCAATCCGATCACCGCAACCAACTCGACCGTGATCGGCACGCTGACCGCCACGTCGGGAAGCATCAGCCTGACGGGGGGCAGTGTCAGCGGGCTGGTGCTGAGCAACTGCTGCGCCATCACCACCAATGGCACCAACCTGTCCGGCGGTGCGCGTTCGGACTCCAATCGGCTTAGCATTACCGGCGGGGTGCTGCAGGGGCCGTTCTACGCGGGTAACAATCCGGCGACCTTCACGGGCGTGAACATGCTCTCGGGCAGCGTCAGCGGTGCCAGCACCATCACCTTCAACGACAGCACCCTGGGCAGTCCGACGTCCTATGTAGCGGTGACCTCGGCCAACGGACCGGTCAGTCTGAACACTACCACTGCTTACGGTAACTTCACGGCGCCCGGTTCCTCGACCATCGAAGTCAATAGTCCGAGCACCGTGACCGGCACCTGCTCGCCCGGCTCGACACCGGCCAACGCCTGCCGGCCCGCGCCGATCCTCAACTGGGCACTGGATGAGAGCCAGTGGACGGGCGCCGCTGGCGAAGTGCTCGATGGCACGCCAAATGGCTTGAGTGGCGCCGCCGTCAATGGCGCCACCACGGCGCGCACCACTCCCGCGCTGCCGACAGTGGATGCCCAGGGCACTTGTGGTTATGGGGTGTTCAATGCAACGTCCAGCCAGTATCTGCAGCGCGCCGACAGCAACCTGCTCGACCTGCAGGGCAGTTTCACCATCGGGGTGTGGGTCCGGCCGCGTACGCGGCCGACTTCCGGGTTGATGAGCATCCTGTCAAAGGACGAGAACTACGAGTTCCACCTCAATCCCGATGGCACCATCAACTGGTGGTGGCAAACCGGGACCAACACCACGCGCGAGTTCAACAGCACCACGGCGCTGCCGACCGGGCAGTGGAGCCATGTGCTGATTCGCTACACGGCAGGTAACCAGCGCATCTATATCAACGGCAACCTGGCCGGGCAGGCCAGTTTCAGCGGCACGCCGGTCACCAACAGCGACCCTCTGCAGCTGGGCGCGGACCAGAGATTTGCTGGGCGCTACTTCAATGGCGAACTCGACGAACTGCGCATCTACAACGTGGCCCTGTCCGAAGCCCAGATCGCGTCGCTGGTGGCCGAGCGTCATCCGTGCGGCCTGAACCTGCAGTGCTTCAGCGACAACTTCAATGACGGTAGCCTGGGCGATGACTGGGCGGTGGCCAGCCGAGGGGCGACGGCCTTCACGCCGACCGTTAGCAGCCAGCGCATGCGCCTGACCAGCAGCCAGGGCAACGTCTCCACCTCGTCCACCCTGCAGCGCCTGTTCCCGGCGGCCGGCAACTATATCCAGGTGCAGTTCAAGTACTACGCCTACAACGGCAGCGGTGCCGATGGTGTCGCGGTGGTGCTGTCCGATGCGAGCGTGACGCCGCAGCCCGGCGCCTTCGGCGGTCCGCTGGGCTACGGTACCCGTGGCGATGCGGCGAACCCGGGTTTCGCTGGTGGCTGGTTGGGGGTTGGCATCGACGAGTACGGCAACTTCTCGACCGAGGGCGGCCCGGGAGGCCCAGGCCAGATTCCCGACTCGGTGGCCATCCGTGGTTCGGGTAACAGCCCCTATACCTCCGGCTATCGCTATATCGCCGGCACGGCTGCCGGACTCAATCCGGGGGTGGACAGCGCCAGCAGCACCAGCGCCGCGCCCGGGCATACCTACCGCATCACCCTAGATGGTCGCTTCAGCAACCAGGCGCGGGTAACGGTGGAGCGCGACACCGGCAGTGGCTTCGTGGTGCTCCCCAACCTCAATGCGGTCAATGTGCTGGCGGCCGCCAATCAGCAAGCGGCGCTGCCGAGCGACTTCTATTTGTCGCTGACCGGCTCTACCGGGGGATCGACCAATATCCATGAACTGGACGACCTGCAGGTCTGTGCGACCGATATCAAGCCGATCGGCCAGCAGATTGATCACTTTGAACTGGTCTACGATACGGCCACGCCACTGACCTGCAATCCTCTGCCAGTGACCGTCCGAGCCTGTGCGAATGCGGCGTGCACGCAGCTTTATGTCGACCCGGTCACCGTAACGCTAAGTCCAGGTGCGGGCTGGGTAGGCGACATGCCGCGAATTTTTAGTGGCGGGCAAGCTACTTTCAACTTGCAGGTCACCACTCCAGGAACAGTGAGTCTCGGGGTGGCCAGTTCGTCTCCCCTTGCCAAACCAAACAGCCAAACGCTCTGCTCGTCGGCTAACTGCCAGGTTGAGTTTGTCGATAGTGGCTTTTTTTTCTCCATCCCGACGCAACTGGCGAACAAGGAGTCTGAGCTCGTTACCGTATCGGCGCGCAGTCGGAATCCAGACACACAGAAGTGTGAGCCGTCCTTTAAAAGTGTGAAGCGTGATGTGTCGTTCTGGTCAGACTATCTGAATCCTGATCCTGCGGAGATTCAGGGGAAACCCCAGATAGCGCTGCGTTACAACACCCCGCTCACCGAGCCAGAGCTTGTCTCGACCGCATCTGCCACAGCGACGGTAGTGCCCCTGGATTTTGATGCGAACGCTCAGGCCAAGATTTGGGTGCGCTACCCGGACGCCGGTAAGTTGCGGCTGAATGCCAGTCACTTCAGCGAAGAGGCCTATGCGGTAGGAAGTGCCTCCTTTGTAAGCAAACCCTACGGCCTATGCCTGCAACGGCCGGCGTCCATCACCGGGGTCCTTAGCGACTGCAATGGCGCCGATTGCGCCGTTTTCCCCGGCGGCATTCGCGCCGGAGACAGCTTCCCGCTGAGCATTCGTGCCGTGGGCTGGCAGGCCGATGGCGAGGCCTTGACTGCGGAGCAGCTGTGCAGCGGCAATATCACCACGCCCAACTTCCGCCACGACGACATTGGCCTGAGCAGCGCGGTGGTGGCGCCGAGTGGTGGCGACAACGGCGTGGTCACGCCACTTGCCTATAACCATGCGTTGGGCAACGCGACCAGCTCAGCGCATTCGATTTCCGAGGTCGGTGTCTTCACAATCACCGCCACGCCTCCTCCTGGCGCCTATCTGGATGGTGAGACGGTCAGTGGTGGCAGCAGCGATCTGGTCGGCCGCTTTATCCCGGCTTACCTGAGCGCCGAGGGTATCGCCAGCCTGACGCCCAGCTGCGGCAGCGCCTTTAGCTATCAGGGCCAGCCGATGGGGTTTGCCAGTGGCTTCCAGCCCACGCTGACCATCACCGCCCGCAATCGCAGTGACGCCGTGACCCGCAACTATGACCGTGGTGCCTTCTGGCGGCTGGACGCTCCCGCAGTAGGCTCCTACGCCTCCATTACCGGCATTGCCACGCTGGATGCGCGCCTCGCCAGCGATGGCACGGCAACCCTGGCCGTCGCCGAGGCGGACAATGGCGATGGCAAGCGTATCTACAGCTGGACAGGCGAGCGCTTGCTCTATCAGCAGGCACCGCTGCCCAGTGGCGATGACTACCGTTTCGATGCCAAGGTCGAGCAACGTTTCCCGGCGGCCAGCCTGACCGATGTCGATGGCGCCTGCCACGGCACGGGTGGCGCCTGTCAGGACTATGTCTACGCCTTTTCCGATCAGCCGGGCAGCGAAGTCCGCCTCGGCCGTCTGCGCATCGGCAATGCCCATGGCTCCGAGCTGCAGAGCCTGAGCCTACCGCTGGTCGTGGAGTCCTGGCAGAACATCGCCGGTGGCAGCTTCCAGCGTGAAGGCATGGATACCTGCACCAACTTAGGGACGCCTGCACTGGATATGTTCACCGGCAACCTGGCCCTCGGCGAGACCACGCCGACCCTGGTGGGCCCGTCCGCCGGTGGCGGCAGCGTGTCGCTGAGCGCCCCCGGTGCCGGCAATGACGGCTCGGTGCAGGTCAGTTTCCCCGCCTCGCCGAGCTGGCTGCAGTATCCCTGGGATGGTGCCAATCGCCAGCTGGCGCGGGGCCTGGCCAGTTTCGGCATCTACCAGGGCGCCGCACCGCTGATCTTCCGTCGCGAGCTGTACCGCTAGAACGCAAAAAGGCCGCCTCTGGGGCGGCCTTTTTGCCTGCGGTGTAAAAGAGGGGATTCCCCGGCCTGCCTGTACCAAGGTCCCCAAAACTGGAGTTACCTGATACTAAGCAGAAGCTGTGCCAGTTTTGTTACGGCAGCCAAATTCTGTCTGTGCAAGGCAAGCCGAGTGGACGCGCGCGGACCTCCGTTACTGACTAATCTTGTGGGTGTCGTCAGTCGCCGGAAAGCCTGCATGAAAGCTATAGCCACGCTGATGCTGTGGGGTGGGTTGCTCCTGGCGCCGCTCACGTCCGCCGAGCATCTGCGCCTGGTCGGCGACGTCTGGCCACCCTTCACCGACCAGCGCCTGCCCGGCAACGGGCTGGCGGTGGAACTGGTGAGTACCGCCCTGCGACGTGCCGGGCATACCGTCGAGTATGTCGAGGTGCCCTGGGCTCGGGTGCTGAGGGGGCTACAGCAGGGCGACTACGACGTGATTGTCGCGGCCTGGTACAGCGCTGAACGCAGTCGCTACGGCTTCTATTCCAGCCCCTACCTGGTCAATCGCATCCGCTTTCTGCGCCGTGCCGGCATGCCCATCCAGTACAGCGGCCTGGACAGCCTGCAGCCACATAGCATTGCCGTGGTCCGGGGCTACAGCTATGACGCAGCCTTTGATGCGGCCCAGGGCTTGAGCAAGGTGCCGGTGCTGGAGTTCGCCATGGGCGCGCGCATGCTGGCGGCTGGCAGGGTGCAGCTGACCCTGGAGGACGAGCTGGTAGCGCAGTACCACCTCAACCGCGATCTGCGTGAAATCCGTAACGCCGTGGAGTTCGTCGAGACGCCGCTGAGCGAAAACAACCTGCATATCCTCATGCGCCGCAGCCATCCTCTGCACCGACAGATAGTCGATGGCTTTGATCGCGAGCTGGAGAACATGCGCGAGGACGGCAGCTACGGCGAGATATTCAAGCGCTATGGTCTGTAGCCGTGGCGCCCAAGGTGCGCCCACGGCCGCTGCGCTTGGCTTGATAGAGCTGCATGTCGGCCTGTTGCAGCATGTGCTCCAGATCCTGTGGCTGACCGTGGCAGACGCCGGCGCTGAAGCTCAGCGCTGGGGCGTCGTGCGCGTACTTCAGGGTGGCGCAGTGCAGGCGCAGCGCGTCCAGGCGTGCGCCTAGCGTGGCACCGTCGAGCTGGCTGATCAGGGCGAACTCCTCGCCGCCCAGGCGGCCGCAGAGGGCGTCGGGGAAGGCCTGTTGCAGGGCGCTGGCAAACAGGACCAGGGCATTGTCGCCACTGGCATGGCCGAAGTTGTCATTGATGTGCTTGAAGTGGTCGAGGTCGAGCATGGCGACCCCCGCCGTGCGCTTGCCCTTCTGTGCCAGGCGCAGCAGCTCTGTACCCTGCTCGTAGAAGGCGCGGCGGTTGCACAGGCCGGTCAGCGAGTCGAACAGCGCCGCCTGCTTGAGTGCCTGCAGCATGTCGCGACGCTCCAGGCTCGACATCACCCGGCAGTTCAGTTCCTCGGGGCAGAAGGGTTTGCGCAGGAAGTCGTCGGCGCCATGCTTGATGAACATGGCGCTGAGCGATCCCTTGGCGTCGGCGGACAGGCCGAGAATGATCAGCTCGTGACGTTTCATCTTCTGTCGCAACAGCTTGACCAGCTCGAAACCGCTGATGCCGGGCATGCTGTGGTCCACCAGGAACAGGCCGATATCGGGCTGCTCCTGCAGGATGCGCAGCGCCTCATCGCCGTCGCAGGCATCGATGATTTGGTACAGGTGCGGCGTGAGAATGCGGCGGATGAAGTGGCGGGTGGCGTCCGAGTCCTCGGCGACCAGAATCTTCACGTGGCTGTTGCGCTCCAGCCGGTGGATCAGGCGGAAAGCGTATTCGTAGGAGTGCTGGCTCTCCTTCAGCACATAGTCGACCACGCCCTTGAGCAACAGCTCGTCGCGGCGGTGCTCGTCATAGGAGCCGCTGAGTACGATGCAGGGCACGCTGTACTGCAGTACCAGATCGACGATCTCGCCATGCGGCGCATCCGGCAGGTTGAGATCGACGATGGCGGCGAAAAACAGCGCCGAGGAGGCTTCCAGCAGCACCTGGGCCTCACCCAGGGAGGCGCAGAACAGCGGTTGCAGGTCGGCTTCCTGGCGGAACAGGTGCTCGAGAATCTTCAGCACCAGCGGGCTGTCTTCCACCACCAGAATATTGCGCATGGCCCGGTTTCCCCCCCCCCCTCTCAGAGCATCCGTACTTTTACGGCGCGCCCCTTGATCTTGCCAGACTGCAGGCGCTGTAGAGCCTCCCTGGCCACGCTGCGGTCCACGGCGACGTACGCCTGGTAGTCGAAGATGGCGATCTTGCCGACCTTGTCGCCGGGAATGCCGGCATCGCCGGTCAGGGCGCCGAGGATATCGCCCGGACGCAGCTTGTCCTTGCGTCCGGCAGCCAGACACAGGCTGTGCATCGGTGGCAGCAGCGCCTCGCCCTTGTCCTTCAGTTCGCCGAGCAGCTGCCAGGTCAGCGGGCTGCCTTGCAGTTCTTCGATGGCCTGGGCGCGGTAGGCCTCGCTCGGGGCCACCAGCGACAGCGCCAGGCCCTTCTCACCGGCCCGGCCACTGCGGCCGATGCGATGGATATGCACCTGGGCATCGCGCGCCAGTTCGACGTTGATCACCAGCTCCAGGCCCGCCACGTCCAGGCCGCGGGCGGCGACGTCGGTGGCCACCAGTACGCTGAGGCTGCGGTTGGCGAACAGGGTCAGCACCTGGTCGCGGTCGCGCTGCTCCAGGTCGCCGTGCAGGGCGGCGGCGGAAATCTTTTCCGATTCGAGCAGGGCGGCCAGTTCGTCGCATTGCTGGCGGGTGGCGCAGAAGGCCACCGCCGGCTGCTTGCGGAAGTGGCGCAGCAGGCGGATCACCGCGTCCATGCGCTGCTTGGGGTCGATCTCGTAGAAGCGCTGCTCGATCTGCCCGTCATCGTGCAGGGCTTCGACCTGCACGCGCTCAGGATCACGCAAGAAGCGTGCGGCCAGCTGCTCGATGCCGGCCGGGTAGGTGGCGGAGAACAGCAGGGTCTGGCGCTTGGCCGGGGTCTGCTCGATAACTTCGGCGATGCTGTCGAAGAAGCCCATGTCGAGCATGCGGTCGGCTTCGTCCAGCACCAGGGTATTCAGCCCGTCCAGTTTCAGGGTGCCCTTGCGCAGGTGCTCCTGGATGCGCCCCGGGGTGCCGACGATGATGTGCGCGCCATGCTCCAGCGAGCCGATCTGCGGGCCCAGCGGCACGCCGCCGCAAAGGGTGAGGATCTTGATGTTGTCAGCGGCACGGGCCAGGCGGCGCAGTTCCTTGGCCACCTGGTCGGCCAGCTCGCGGGTCGGGCACAGCACCAGCGCCTGGCAGCCGAAGAAGCGCGGATTCAGCGGGTGCAGCAGGCCGATGCCAAAGGCGGCGGTCTTGCCGCTGCCGGTCTTGGCCTGGGCGATCAGGTCGCGGCCCTTGAGGATCAGCGGCAGGCTGGCCGCCTGGATGGGCGTCATCTCGGCATAGCCGAGTGCGGCGAGGTTGTCGCGCATGGCGGCGGACAGCGGCAGGGAAGCGAAGGCGGTGGTCACGGAGCGAACCTGGCAGTGGCGGTTGTCGATTGTAGCAGGCCCCTCAGAGCTCCTGCCTCAGCTCGGCGATGCGTGCGTCCTTGTCCTGCCACAGCTGGCTGACCCAGCTCTGGATGTACTGGCGAAATTCCGGGTCATTTTCGTAGTCGCCAGCCCAGAGCGTGGGCGGCAGCTCGCGGGTGCGGATGTCCATGATCACCCTGGGTACCTGGCCGCTGATCAGTTTCCAGAACCCCGGCGCGCGCTGGCCCGGATACACCAGGGTGACATCGAGCAGGGCGTCCAGCTGCGGGCCCAGGGCGGCGAGGGTGAAGGCTACGCCACCGGCCTTGGGCTTGAGCAGGTGCTGGTAAGGCGAGCCCTGTTGCGCCTGCTTGGCTGCAGTGAAGCGGGTGCCTTCCAGATAGTTGACCACCGTAACGTTGAGGTCCTTGAAACGCTCGCAGGCGCGCTTGGTGATCTCCAGATCCTGGCCGGCCATCTCCGGATGTCGCGCCAGGTAGGCCTTGGAATAGCGCTTCATGAAGGGGTAGTCCAGGGCCCAGAAGGCCAGGCCGAGGAAGGGTACCCAGATCAGCTCCTGCTTGAGGAAGAACTTGAAGTAGGGCGTCTTGCGGTTGAAGGCCTGGACCAGGGCCGGGATGTCCACCCAGGACTGGTGATTGCTCACCACCAGGTAGGAGCGGTCGCGGCGCAGCCCCTCGCCGCCGCGAATGTCCCACACGGTGGGGGTGAGGGTGGCGAAGATCAGCTTGTCGATCTCGGCCCAGGTTTCAGCGACCCACATCACCGCGCGTGAACAGGCCGTGCGCAGGGGCTTGCCGGGTAGCACCAGTTTGAGCAGGGCGATCAGCATCATCGGGCCGATCAGGACTAGAGTATTGAGCAGCAGCAGTAGGATCACGCTGCCGGCGATGAGCAGTCGACGCATGGCTTCTCCTTGTTGCAGGCAGCGTCATGATAACGAGCGCGTTCGTCGTCCGGGGCAACAAATAAATGCCTGCTGGCAATGTGCCGCGTCCGTGGCTGGCGTATCCTTGTGCACTGAAACAACCAGATCATCGGCTCCTCCATCGTGCTCAAACGTATTGCGGTTACCGAGCTGTGCCTCGGCATGTACATTCACGAATTCTGTGGTTCATGGATGGACCATCCGTTCTGGCGAGGACGTTTCCTGCTCGACAGCGAGCGCGACCTGCAGCGCGTGCGCGACAGCGAGGTGCGCGAGGTCTGGATCGACGTCAGCAAGGGGCTTGATGTGGCCGCTGGACAGTCCAGCCAGACTGTCGAGGAGGTCGAAGCCGAGACCGAGGCCCGCCTGCAGGCCGTGGCCGAGAGTCCGCTGCCACCGGTTCGTGCCAGCCTCGAGGACGAGGTGCAGCGCGCGCTCAAGCTGTGCGCGCAGTCCAAGGCCGCCGTGGTCGAGATGTTCAGCGATGCACGCATGGGGCAGGCCATCGCGATCGACCAGGTAACCCAGCTGGTCGAGGAGATCTCCGATTCGGTACTGCGTCACCCCAATGCATTGATCAGTCTGGCCCGGCTGAAGAGCAGCGACGAATACACCTACATGCACTCGGTGGCGGTCTGTGCCCTGATGATCGCCCTGGCCCGCCAGCTCGGCTTGCCCGAGCGGCAGGTGCGCGAGGCGGGCGAGGCCGGTCTGCTGCATGACATCGGCAAGATGGCGATTCCCGACACCATTCTGAACAAGCCCGGCAAGCTGACCGACGGGGAGTTCGACACCATGCGCAGCCATCCGGAGAAGGGCGCGCAGATGCTGCTGGATTGCGGCCAGATCAGCGCGCTGGTGCTCGATGTGTGCCTGCACCATCACGAAAAATACGACGGCTCCGGCTATCCGCATCGCCTGAGTGGCGAGCAGATCAGCCTGTTCGCGCGCATGGGCGCGGTGTGCGACGTGTATGACGCCATCACTTCGGACCGCCCCTACAAGAAGGGTTGGGACCCGGCTGAGTCGATCCGCAAGATGGCCGAATGGAAAGGCCATTTTGATCCACAGGTGTTCCAGGCCTTCGTCAAATCGGTGGGTATCTATCCGGTGGGGGCGCTGGTGCGCCTGGAGAGTGGCCGCCTTGGCGTGGTCATGGAGCAGAACGACAAGTCGCTGCTGATGCCGCGCGTCAAGGTGTTCTTCTCGGCCCGCTCCAGGTTGCCGATTCCTCAGGAAGTGGTCGACCTGGCCAAGCTGGTCGGGCGTGACAAGATCGTCGGTCGCGAGTCGGCCGAGGAGTGGGGCTTCAAGAACATCGAGGAGCTCTGGTCTGGTCTGGAGGCGCGCAGCGGCTCGTATTTCGGCTGACTGCCGCACGATGATTGACGTGCCCGGTGGCATGCGGCACCGTTTCGCAATCATTAGCCGGTCGCACGGACGCCATGCCGCACATCCTCATAGTCGAAGACGAAGCCGCCATCGCCGACACCCTGGTGTTTGCCCTGCAGGGGGAGGGCTTCACCACGACCTGGCTGAGTCTTGCCGAGGCGGCGCTGGAGTATCAGCAGCGCACCCCGGCTGACTTGCTGATACTCGACGTCGGCCTGCCGGACATCAGCGGCTTCGAGGCCTGCAGGCGATTGCGCCGTTTCTCCGAGGTGCCGGTGATCTTCCTCACCGCGCGTGATGCCGAGATTGATCGTGTGGTCGGTCTCGAGATCGGTGCCGACGATTATGTCGTCAAGCCCTTCAGCCCGCGCGAGGTGGCGGCGCGGGTGCGGGCCATTCTCAAGCGCATGGCGCCACGGCCGGTTGAGCCGTTGGCGGCCGCTGGCCCGTTCAGGGTCGACAGCGAGCGCGTGCAGATTCACTACCGTGAGCAGCAGCTGGTCTTGACCCGCCATGAGTTTCGTCTGCTGCAGACGCTGCTGGCGCAGCCGGAGAGAGTCTTTTCCCGCGAGCAGCTGCTCGATGCGCTCGGCGTGCCCGCCGACGCCGGTTATGAGCGCAACATCGACAGCCATATCAAGAGTCTGCGTGCCAAGCTGCGCCAGGTTGCGGCCGACGCGGAGCCTATCCAGACCCATCGCGGGCTGGGCTACAGCTACAGCCCCAGAAGTGCCTAGTCGGTTGCGGTCTGTCGCGGCCCTGCGTACGAACCCGGCGCTCAGGATGATTTTCATGCAACGATCTTTCGTATGCCTGCCAGGAGCGCTGCCATGCCATTAGGCGTTCGCATCTTCCTGGTGTACTTCCTGTTCGTCGGCCTGGCCGGCTGGTTCGTGCTCAGCACGGTGATGGACGAGATCCGCCCCGGCGTGCGCCAGTCCACCGAGGAGACCCTGGTCGATACCGCCAACCTGCTGGCCGAGATCCTGCGTGACGAGGTGAAGAACGGCAGCCTGGCCCAGGGCCGCCTGCCCGAGCTGCTCAAGGCCTATGGCCAGCGCCAGCCGCAGGCGCAGATCTGGGGCGTGGAGAAGCGCGCCGTGAGCCACCGCATCTACGTCACCGATGCGCGCGGCATTGTGCTGCTCGACTCCAGCGGCATCGCGGTCGGCCAAGACTACTCGCGCTGGAACGATGTCTATCTGACGCTGCGTGGCGAGTACGGCGCCCGTTCCACCCGCGAGGACCCGGCCGACGAGGACAGCTCGGTGATGTACGTGGCGGCGCCGATCCGGGATGGCGGGCAGATCATCGGGGTGGTCTCGGTGGCCAAGCCGAACAAGTCGCTGCAGCCCTATATCGAGCGCTCGCAGCGGCGCCTGGGCTGGCTCGGCGCCGGGCTGATCGTGCTCGGTCTGCTGATCGGCGGTGTGCTGTCCTGGTGGCTCAGCGGCTCGCTGCGCCAGCTGACCCGCTATGCCCAGGCGGTCAGTCAGGGGCAGCGCGCCGAGCTGCCGACCTTGCGTGGCGGCGAGCTGAAACAACTGGCCGAGGCGGTGCAGAAGATGCGCACCGAGCTGGAGGGCAAGGCCTACGTCGAGCAGTACGTGCATACCCTGACCCATGAGCTGAAGAGTCCGCTGGCGGCCATTCGAGGGGCCGCCGAACTGCTCGAGGGCGAGATGCCGGCCGAGCAGCGGCAGCGCTTCGTGGCCAACATCGCTGGTGAGGGCGCGCGCCTGCAGCAGCTGATCGAGCGCCTGCTCAACCTGGCCCTGGTAGAGCAGCGCCAGGGGCTGGAAGAGCGGGTGGCGGTCGAGTTGCGCGACCTTGCCGAGGAGCTGCTGCGGGGGCAGGTTGCGCGCATCCAGGCGGCTGACCTGCGGGTGGAGAATGCCATTGCTGCTGGTCTGCACGTGCCGGGCGAGCGTTTCCTGCTGCGCCAGGCACTGGCCAACCTGCTGGAGAACGCCCTTGATTTCACGCCCGCAGGCGGCCTGCTGCGTTTCACCGCCGAGGTGCGCGCCGATGGCGTGGACCTGGCTCTGTTCAACCAGGGATCGGCGATTCCCGAGTACGCCCTGCCGCGTCTGACCGAGCGCTTCTATTCGTTGCCACGGCCTGCGAGTGGGCGCAAGAGCACCGGCCTGGGGCTCAATTTCGTGCAGGAGGTGGCCTCGCTGCACAACGGCGAGCTGAGCCTGCGCAATGTCGAGGGTGGTGTGCGCGCCAGCCTGCGTTTGCCGTTAACCTGAACGGCGGCGAGGTGGACTATGCTTCGTCGCAGAACCCAGCAGGCGCCTGCCAGGGGCATCGCCTGACGAGAAGACGACAACAGCCGGGGAGGCGTTGCATGAAGACCGTTGCGGAACTGCTCAGAACCAAGCCCAGCACCTACGTGCATCACATCAGCCCGGATGCCTCGGTGCTGGATGCGGTCAAGCTGCTGGCCGAGAAGAAGATCGGTGCCCTGCTGGTGATGGCCGGTGGACGCCTGGTGGGTATCGTCAGCGAGCGTGACTATGTGCGTAAGCTGGCCGAGCTGGAACGCGCCGCCTTCGATGCGCGGGTGGCCGACATCATGACCGCCGAGGTGATCACCGTCGGCCCGCGCGACGGCGTACAGCACTGCCTGCAGATGATGACCGACCACCGCCTGCGCCACCTGCCGGTGGTGGCCGAGGGCGAGCTGATCGGCATGCTGTCGATCGGAGACCTGGTCAAGCAGACCATCGACGACCAGGCCAGCCTGATCCAGCAGCTGGAGCAGTACATTCGCGGCGGCTGAGCCCACACAAACTCCACACAGACTCCACATCCCTCGCACGGCGCCGCCACGGGCGCCGTTGAGACTCTCCCCACGGTCCAACCCAAGGAGAGTCCCTATGAATCGCAACCTGTTGATCAAGCTCGGCGCCATTGCCGCGCTGATGCTGCTGCTGATGGTCCCGATCCTGATGATCGACGGCATGGTCGAGGAGCGCCAGGAGCTGCGCGATGGCGTACTGGAAGATATCGCACGCAGTTCCAGCTATAGCCAGAAAATCACCGGTCCGCTGCTGGTGGCGCCCTACCGCAAGACCGTGCGCGAGTGGAAAACCCACGAGAAGACCGGTCAGCGCTACCTCGAGGAAAGCGAGGTGAGTGGTCGCCTCTATTTCCTGCCGGAGCGCCTGGCCGTCGGTAGCGAGATCAGCACCGAGCTGCGTGCCCGCGGCATCTACCAGGCGCGCCTGTTCCATAGCAACAGCCGCCTCACCGGCCATTTCCAGGTGCCCGCCAACTTCGGCGTGACCGAGGACATCGGCGACTACACCTTCAGTGAGCCCTTCATCAGCGTTGGCATCAGCGATATCCGCGGCATCAAGAACAATCTGGTGCTTGAGCAGGGCGAGCGCAAGCTGCCGTTCCAGCCCGGCAGCGCCGACTCGATGCTCGGTGCCGGCGTACATGCGCCGTTGCCGATGGCGGTGGCCGACGTGCATCAGGGCCAGCGCCTGGACTTTGCCTTCGACCTGCTGCTGCAGGGCACCGGTGAGCTGAGCATCGCCCCGGTCGGCCGCGAGACCCAGGTCGACCTGAGCGCCGACTGGCCTCACCCGAGCTTCATTGGCGAGTACCTGCCGAGCGAGCGCGAGATCAGCGGTACCGGCTTTACCGCGCGCTGGCAGACCAGCTTCTTCGCCACCAACATGGAAGAGGCCCTGAGCGAGTGTGCCTACGGCGGTGAATGCAATGCCTTCCTGGGTCGCCAGTTCGGTGTCAGCTTCGTCGACCCGGTGGACCAGTACCTGAAGAGCGACCGCGCGTTGAAGTACGCACTGCTGTTCATCGGCCTGACCTTTGCCGGCTTCTTCCTCTTCGAGGTGCTCAAGCGCCTGGCCGTGCACCCGGTGCAGTACGGCCTGGTCGGCCTGTCGCTGGCGATGTTCTACCTGCTGCTGCTGTCGCTGGCCGAGCACATGGCCTTCGCCCAGGCCTATGCCCTGGCAGCCTCGGCCTGCGTGCTGCTGATCGGCTTCTATGTCAGCCATGTGCTGCACAGCTGGCTACGCGGAGGCGGCTTCACCGCGGCCCTGGCTGGGCTCTACGCCATGCTCTATGCCCTGTTGTCCGCCGAGGATTACGCCCTGCTGATGGGCTCGCTGCTGGTGTTCGGCCTGCTCGCCGCGGTGATGGTGCTGACCCGCCGTCTCGACTGGTATGGCCTGGGCAAACCGGCCGTCGCCGCCTGATATCGACCCGGCGCGGCGTCGGCCGCGCCCTCTGCGAGGAGATCGCCATGTTGCGTTTGCTGATGCAGTTTTCCGCCTGCTTTGCCCTCGGCCTGGTGGTGGCCGGGATACTCCTGATCGGCCTGATGTTCTTTGGCCAGTTCGACCTGATCCACGGCCTCAACCTCAGCGGTCGGCCGCTGGCCAGCGTCGCCCTGACGCTGCTGCCGGACGGCTTCTGGGACGCCCTGACCGGCGTGCCGAATGCCGTCGGCAATGCCCATGTCCAGTCGTTCCTGCAGCTGTGCGTGGCCCTGGCGCAGGTCGCTCTGCTGCTGGGCGCCGGTTTCTTCCGCCTGTGGTACCGCACATGAGCGGCCGCGTCGGACTGCGCGAGGAGTCGCGCCTGGGGCACCTGCTGGCGTGGCGCATCGCCCGCCTGTTTCCACGGCCCTTGCAGCCCGTGACGGACCTGCGTCGGGAGCCTGCACCATGGCGTTGAGGGCAGGCAGTCCCTGGTACTTCACGGTGGGCCTGATCGGCGGTATCACCCTGGCCTACCTGCTGAGCGTGCAACTGGGCCTGTGGTTGCCGTCCTGGCCGTTCAATGCCCTGTTCACCCCGCTGGCCATGTTCAGCCTGGCGCTGCAGACACCCTATCTGCGGCGCCCGCAGGCCGCCAACCTGGCGAGCTGGCGCCTGGGGGCTCTCCTGGGGGTTGCCGCGCTGGCGCTGGCCTGGTTGTTCTATGGCTACGGAGGGGCGCTATGAGCACGTTGACGAACGCTTTGTGTGTCGTTGCACAACTGCTCTATCGCGCGGTGCTGCTGTGGTTCTGCCTGCTCCTGCTGCTCTACCTGGGCTACAAGCTGGCCGAACGCAGCTATGCGATCGATGCGCTGCCGGCTCCGCTCGAGGTGGATGGTCTGGTGCTGGTCGGCGGTGAGAGCGGGTTTCGCGAAGGCTGTGGTGTCGCCGTGCTGCGCATGTCGCCTGCTCTGCGCGCGCGCCTGCAACGCGAGGGTCCGGCGGCGTTGCAGGATGCGCGTCAGGCGCGCGGCTATGCGGACGATGACTACTACCGCTACGAGCCGTGGCAGGCGCTGCCCGCGCCGGGTGATGGCGACGGGCTGGCGCCGATCTTCCTCGGGTTGCAGTGCGCCGATGCCGATGACGAGCTAAGCGCACGGATCGGCCGGGCCAGCCAGGGCTATTACACCACCAAGCACGAGGGTGCCCTGTTGGTTCTGCCGCGCGAGGGGTTGATCGTGTTTGGTTACTTCGGGTGAGTGGCCTGCATCGACGGCCGCTGGCTGACATCGGCAAACCAGCCGGCCAGGCCCGGAAAGCGCTCGCGCCAGCCCAGCTGCGGCTGGCGCAGGTCGAGGTAGCCGAGGGCGCAGGCCAGGCCGATGGCGGCGATATCGAAGCGGCTGGCGAGTTCGGACAGGCAGTCCTGCTCGAAGTAGGCCAGGGCGCGCTCGATCTTGTCCTGCTGGGCGGCCTGCCACTGCTCCCAGCGTTTGTCCTCGGGGCGCAGAAAGGTCTCGTAGCGCAGTAGCACGGCGGCATCGAGGATGGCATCGGCCAGCGAGGCCAGGGTCAGACGGCGCCAGCGCGCGCTGCCGGTGGGGATCAGCGGCTCGCCGACGTGCTGGCTGTCGAGATAGTCGAGAATCACCCGGCTGTCGTGCAGCACGTTGCCGTCGGCCAGGCGCAGGGCGGGGATCTTGCCGGCCGGGTTGCCCTCCAGCACCGCCGCGCTGGGCGCCACCGGGCTGAGCTGCACCTCGTGCAGGGCCACCCGATCGTTCTGCCCGGTCTCATGCAGCAGCACCATCACCTTGCGCACGAACGGCGAGGCTGGGGAGTGGAACAGGGTCATGGTGCTCATGGTGGTTCTCCGTGAGGGGGCTTCGGCATGTCATCTTCTCTGCGCGCCTCGCCACGAACAAGAGCAGGGGCCGCTATCGTCTGGCGCGGGGCATGGTCTGCCCCGTGCCAGAGTGCCGCTGGGGTTTAGCGGCCGAGGTGGCGCTCGACCCAGGCGGCATAGGCGTCGATGAACTTCTGCAGGAAACCCTCGATGCCGGCGTCCAGCTTGCCGCTGTCGTCGAAGAACTTGCCGGCGCCACCCAGGTAAGCCTCCGGCTGCTGCAGCACGTAGACGTCAAGGAACACCAGGCACTGGCGCAGATGGTGATTGGCGCCGAAGCCGCCGATGGCGCCCGGCGAGGCACTCAGCACGGCGCCCGGCTTGCCGCTGAACACGCTCTGCCCGTAGGGTCGCGAACCGACATCTATGGCGTTCTTCATCGGCGCGGGAATCGAGCGGTTGTATTCGGGGGTGACGAACAGCAGGGCGTCGGCCCCCCTGACCTGCTCACGGAAGCGGCTATAGGCCTCGGGCGCCGGGCTGATGTCGATGTCCTCGTCATACAGGGGCAGTTCGCCGATCTCGACCAGCTGCAACTGCAGCGAGGGCGGTGCCAGTTCGGCCAGCGACAGGGCTAGCTTGCGATTGATCGAGGCCTTGCGCAGGCTGCCGACCAGGACGGCGACCTTGTGGATCTTGCTCATGGGAGGCTCCTTCGCCGCAGCGGACGGAAAGTGGAGCTGAAACTATAGGGCGCGGTTGACGAATCGGCTCGTTGCGCAGAAATTGACCAGACGTCGGTGCAAGGCCGGCGCTCGAACAACGGTCATCCGCCATCGGCAGGCTGGCCCAACAAGAACAAGTCCGAAGATTCCCCGACTGCCGACAGCCACCCTGTTGAGGAGATCGCCATGGATACGTTCGACCCGCGTTTTCAACTTGAAGCCGAGGAGCCGCCTCAGCAGGCGCTTGTGCACCAGAAGATCCAGTTCACGCTGCTGGCGCTGGACCGCCTCGCCTGTCGGCTGCCTCCGCCAGCGCAGGGGTCTGCTGCACAGCCGGCGTCAACCTCAGGGACATCAGGTTGAGCCCCAGCCTTCTCGAGTCGTTACCCAGGCCCAGCTCGTTTGGGCATTGGGCATCGGGCAAGCGGAACCGGAGCCGGAGTGGTGAGTGCTGCGCGATGTCGGCGGGTATGCGCAGGGTGCGCAGGCCGTGATTCTGGGTGGTGTCGAACAGCCACTCGGCCAATGCGTGCTCGCCCAGGTGGATGCTGACCCGCTGCCTTGGCCAGCACTCGCTGACGAAGCACTGGGCCTCCACTTCCAGCTCCAGATCCTCATGCACCGGGGTAGCCAAGGTCAGGCAGAGGCCTGCTTCCGGGCCGTCGGTCCAGGTGCCCTGCGGCTCGGGATAGGACCAGCCGTAACTCTGGATGGCAACGGCAGTGCCGTCGCTGCGGAAGGAAAGGGTGTGGCCCAACGTATAGGCCGGGCCTCGGGCGAGTTCGAGCTGGCGGATTTCCCTCAGCCCTCCGTGCGCATCGGCCAACGGATGCAGCCCGCGCGTCCGGCGCAGCCGATCGATCAGTTGGCCCCGGCGTAGGCCACGGGCCCGGTACTCCAGGGCGGCCGGGAACAGGCCGAGCCCGCCCAGCCACCTGAGTAATCGGTATTGCAGGGCTGGGCGTGGCGGCACCTCGTCGTTGCCGGCGCGGGCCAGCAACTGCTGGCGCAGCAAGGGATCGTGCTTGACCTGGCGCCAGAACCATTCCTGCTCATGGGCGTCGCGCAACACATAGCTGTTCGCGCGCGCGCCGGAATGGAAGGCAATGACCGACACCCAGGGCAGGGCCCGCAGCTGCAGCCCCCGACGCCAGGCGCGGAACAGATACTCCCGCGAGCTTTCCGTGACACAGTCTCGAGCGGCTTTCCAGTAACCCGTTCGCTCGGCAGCCTCGCGCCGCATCAGCCAGCTGGAGGCCGGGGCAAAGGTCTCCACCGGGTCGAAGCTGCCATCGCGGCCGATGCCATGCACAAAGGTTCGCCAGGTTTGCGCCGCCAGCTGCTCGGCCGTGCAGGGCATGATCACGGCGGTTGCCGGAAAAACCAGGTCCGCGCCGGTGGCCTGCAGCCACTCCAGGGCGGCTTGCAGGTGGTCGGGCAGCCACAGGTCATCGTGGTTGAGAAAGGCGATATGGCGACCACGAGCCCAGGCGATGCCGACATTGTTGGGGCCGGACTGTTCGCCGACGTTGCGCATGAGGTTGATGTAGCGGATGCGAGGATCCGCCGCCGCCTCGACCACGGCCGCAGTCTCGGCGCCGCAGGCATCGCCGATCACCAGGAGTTCCCAGTCGGTCAGCGTCTGTTCGAGCACGCTGGCGATAGCCAGGCGCAGCGTTTCGGGGCGGTTGTAGGTCGCCAGAATGATCGAGACGAGGGGCTGCATGGCGATGCTCATGCAAAGCGATAGGGGATGTCGGGGCAGTCTGCGGGGAGTCGCCAGTGATCCGGGTCGTCATAGGCATAGGCTTGATCGACCACATTGACCACGATGGCCGTCCTGCTGCCGAGGCATTGCACGCCATGCCAGACGCCGGCGGGAACCGTCACCAGCAGCGGTCGCTCCTCACCCAGGCGCAGCTCGACAAGATGGCCCTGGGTCGGTGAGTCGATACGGGCGTCGTAGAGCACGACCTTGATGCGTCCATAGGCACAGAACAGGCGATCCAGCGTGGTGGCATGGGCATGCCAGGCGGAGAGGGCGCCGGGTTCGAGCACGCTCTGGAAGACCTGCTCGACGGGGCGATCATCGAGTTGCCAATCCCGTCGCCAGATCTCGGTAAGGCGCGAGCGGTCCCCGAGCATGTTGTCGATCGAGCGGATCTTCACGCCCTCGATGTTCTGGCGGTTGGTGGGCTGCCAATCGGCGTCCACAAGCTGTGGGTCCTTGCGTCCCGTCAGTGTCCAGGCCGGCATGGCGCTGCTCCTTGAGTCATCGCGTGCATTATACCCACGGGGCTGCCCTCAATTACGCGCGTCGATGAAAGCCGCCAGCAGATCCTCCTCCAGCGCGCGCTGCGCCTCGCTGGGCTGGCGGGCGCGATGCCGTGCCAGACGGAATTCCACCGCGAAGCCCAGCTGCTCGGGCAGCAGGGCTCGCAGGCGGCCACGTGCCTCCCAGGGCGCGGCGATGTGCTCGGGCAGGTAGCCGATGTGGGCGCCGCTGAGGATGAACGCCAGGCTGCCTTCGACCTGTTCGCTGCGGGCGCTGCCTGTACCGGCCTGCCAGGGTTCGTCGGCGGCGATGAAACGGTAGGGGTGCTGTACGCCGTCGTATTGCTGCAGCTCGGCTTGGTCGATCCGCGCCCTGGTGAACAGGGCATGGCCGCGGCCGCAGTACAGGCGTTGCGGTTCGCTGAACAGCGGCCGGTAGTCGAGTGCCGTCTGGCTGCCGGAGAAATAGCCGATGGCCAGCTGCAGCTGGCCCTGCAGCAGGCGGCGCTCCAGCTCGGCGGGCATGGCGCTGAGCAGTTCGATCTGCACAGCCTGGTTGCGTTGGCGAAAGGCGCCGATGGCCGCCCCGAGCCGTTCCAGCACCTCGTCGGCCAGGGCCTCGGACAGGCCGATGTGCAACTCGCCGAGCAGCTTGTCGGCCATGCCCTGGGCTTCGCCCTTGAAGGTCTCGATGGCGGCGAACAGCTTACGCGTAGCGACCAGTACCTGCTCGCCCTTGGGCGTCAGACGGAAGCCCGACTTGCCGCGCTCGCACAGGCGAAAGCCCAGGCGCGTCTCCAGCTTGGCCATCTGCGTGCTGATGGTCGACTGGCCGATGCCCAGCTCGCCCTGGGCGGCGCTGAAGCCGCCGCTCTCCACCACGGTAACGAACAGGCGCAGCAGTTGCAGATCGAGGTCGCGCAGCTGGCTGAGCATGCCGGCTCCATACATTGATTTCTGTTGATGTCAGAGTAGATCACTTCGTATTTATCCGAAGCAATGGCCGGCGCAGGATGCCGCTATCCGCAGCCCCCGACAGAGGGGCACGGCCAACCGATCCTGCCGAGGAATTGCTCATGCGCCTGGTCGCCAGCTTGCTTGTGTGTGCCTTCGCCCTGCCCCTGCAGGCCGAGGAAAAAGTGCTCAACCTCTACAACTGGGCCGACTACGTGCCGAAGCAGGCGCTGCAGCGCTTCCAGGCCGAGACCGGCATCCGGGTCAAATACGACAGCTTCGACAGCACCGAGGTGCTGGAGAGCAAGCTGCTCACTGGGGGGAGTGGTTACGACCTGGTGTTCCCTTCCTCCAGCGTGCTGGGCCGGGCCATCTCGGCCAAGGCCCTGCAGCCCGTCGGCGAGCTGGCCAACCGTGGCAACCTCGATCCCGAGCTGCTGGCCAAGTTGGCGGGCATCGACCCCGGCAATGCTTATGGCGTGCCCTACACCTGGGGCACGGTGGGCCTGGGGATCAACCGCGAGGCCGTCGAGCAGCGCCTGCCGGGCGTCGCCCTGGACAGCCTCGACCTGCTGTTCAAGCCCGAGTACGCCAGCAAGCTCAAGGACTGCGGCATCAGCGTACTCGACTCGCCGCAGGAGGTGATCGCGGTCGTGCTCAACTACCTGGGCAAGGACCCTTACAGCACCGCCGAAGCCGACCGGGAGGCCGCCAAGGCCCTGCTGGCGCAGCTGCAGCCGAACCTGCGTTACGTTGGCCAGAGCCGGCAGATCGATGACCTGGCCAAGGGGGAAATCTGCCTGGCGCTGACCTACACCGGCGATGCCGGTATGGCGGCCGCGCGTGCCAGCGAGGCGAAGCAGCCGTTCTCGGTGGTCTATCGCATTCCGCGCGAGGGCACGCTGATCTGGTTCGACACCCTGGCCATACCGGTTGATGCGCCGCATCCCGAGGCCGCGCGGGCCTTCATCGACTACCTGCTTAAGCCCGAGGCGATCGCCGAGCTGACCAACTCGCTGTACTTCGCCAACGCCAACCGTGCGGCCACGCCGCTGCTGGATGCGGCGGTGAGTGGCGATCCGGACATCTACCCCGGCCCCGAGCTGCGTGCCCGTCTGTTCGCCGAACAGACGCTGCCGTTGCGCGAGATGCGCCAGCGCACTCGCCTGTGGACGGCGTTTCGCACCCAGTACTGACAACCGTTTGGCCGCTCCGGCACCGAGCGGCCCGTTCGAGACCACGACCATGGACCATGCATTCGACAACGACCAGGCGATCACCCGCGACAGCCTCTACGGCACGGCGGCCGAGCCGACCTACGCCGGCATCACCAGCTTCATGCGCCGCCGCTACACGCGCGACCTGCGCGGCGTGGATCTGGTAGTCAGCGGTGTGCCGTTCGACACCGCCACCACCAACCGTCCGGGCAGCCGTTTCGGGCCGCGGGCGATCCGCGCCGCCTCGATCCAGTCGGCCTGGGCCCGCCACTATCCCTGGGAGTTCGACCCGTTCGATCTGCTGGCCTGCGTTGACTACGGCGACTGCCACTTCGACCACGGCACGCCGCAGGACACCCCGGCGGCCATCGAGGCCCACGCCGACAGGATTCTCGACGCCGGCTGCGCCATGCTCACCCTGGGCGGCGACCACTTCATCAGCTACCCGCTGCTCAAGGCCCATGCGAAGAAACACGGCCCGCTGGCGTTGATCCATTTCGATGCGCACAGCGACACCTGGCCGGACGAGGAGGTCCAGCGCATCGACCACGGCACCATGTTCTACCACGCCGCCCGCGAGGGCCTGGTCGATCCGGCGCGCTCGGTGCAGGTCGGCCTGCGCACCACCAACGACGACGTGATGGGCTTCCAGGTGCTGGATGCGCGCCAGGTCAACCGCAGCACCCCGGAGCAGATCGCCGAGCTGATCCGCGCTCGCGTCGGCGATCAGCCGGTGTACCTGACCTTCGACATCGACTGTCTCGACCCGGCCTTCGCCCCGGGCACCGGCACCCCAGTGTGTGGTGGGCTGTCCAGCCATCAGGCGCTGGAAATCCTGCGCGGCCTGCGTGGCATCAACCTGGTCGGCATGGACGTGGTGGAGGTGGCGCCGCCCTATGACCATGCCGAGGTCACCGCACTGGCCGGCGCGACCCTGGCGATGGAGATGGTCTGCCTCTACGCCTATCGCCACAAGCTCGGCTAGTCGGCGGCATCCTGCGCCAGCAGGATCAGCCGCAACTGCGCAGCACCCGGCGACAGGCTGTGGCCGGCGCGGCTGACGATGCCGTAGGCCGAGTGCTGGCTCAGCACCACGCTGATCTGCAGCGGGGCCAGGCGCCCGCTGGCCACGTCCTGGGCGATCACGTCCCAGGGCGCCAGGCTGACCACGTGGCTGCTGGAAACCAGTTCCTTGAGCACCATGAAGTTGTCGCACTGGATGGTCAGCGGGCTGGCACCGGCGCCCAGATTGCGCAGGGCAGCGCTGACCTCCTCGGGCAGCTGGGTGCCGGCCAGCGGGTAGTCCAGCAGATCCTGCAACCCTACTGGCTGGCGCTGCAGCAGCGGGTGCTGCGGGTGGCAGAACAGCACGCCGGGGTGCACCCGCATTGGCTCGATGTGTAGCTGCGGATCGCCCTCGAATTCGCGGATATCGGCGACGAACAGCTCGATCTCGTCATCCAGCAGGCGCCGGCGCAGCTGCTGCCAGTTGTCGATCAGCAGGTGCAGGCGCACCCGTGGAAAACGCTCGGCGAAACTACCCATGGCCTGCGGCACCAGCCGCGCGGCAGGGTAGGGGCCTGCCCCCAGGCGCACTTCACCGCTGGCCAGGTTGCCCAGCTGGCTCACCGCATTGCACAGCGCCTGGCTGCCGGCCAGCAGGCGCCGTGCATGTTCCAGCACCAGCTGGCCATGGGCGGTGAGGCTGATGCCGCGACTGTGGCGATTGACCAGCGCGCAGCCCAGGCCGTTTTCCAGGGCCTGGATGCTGCGGCTTAGCGCCGGCTGGCTGAGGTGCACGGCTTCGGCGGCGCGGGCAAAGTGGCCGTGCTCGGCGAGGGCGACGAAGTGGCGAAGCTGGCGCAGATCGTTCATGCGTATCTCGCATCGGTATTTCGAATGGAATGCATTGGAATTATCGTGAGGCCTTTGCCAGTCTGCCAGGCGAGATAACAACAACGAGTCCGCCTCCCATGTCTGCACTCCGTCGATTCAGCGGCCTTTTTCTGGCCGCTACCCTGCCACTCGGTGCCCTGGCCGCGCTGCCCGAGGAACAGATCACGCCGAGCATCCACCCCGAGCTCAAGGCGCACACCGCGCACTTCACCCAGAAGCTGTATCGGGTGGCCGACAACGTCTGGTCGGCGGTGGGCTGGCAGCTCGGCAACGTGGTGGCCATCGACGCACCCGAGGGCCTGATCATCGTCGACACCGGCGAGTCGGTGAGCGAGTCGCGCAAGATCATGGCCGAGCTGCGCAAGGTCAGCGACAAGCCGGTCAAGGCGGTGGTCTACACCCACTTCCACCCGGACCACATCAACGGCGTGCAGGCGTTCGTCAGCCCCGAGCAGGTGGCCAGCGGCGAGGTGCAGATCTACGCCCATGAAACCCTGCTGGCCAACGTGGTGGCGCAGGGCGCGCAGGTCGGTCCCATCCTCGGCGTGCGCTCGGCCTACAGCTTCGGCAGCTTCCTGCCGGCGGCCGACAACCAGGACATGAACGCTGGCATCGGCCCGCTGGCCAAGGCCGAGCCGTCGACCTTCATCGCGCCCACCATCACCTTCAAGGAGCGCCTGGACACCCGGGTGGCGGGCCTGCCGGTGCAGTTCCTGCATGCGCCCAGCGAGGCGCCGGACGAAATCGTGCTGTACCTGCCCGACAATAAGGTGCTGATCAGCGCCGAGGTTGATCAGGGACCGACCCTGCCGAACATCCACACCCTGCGCGGCACCAAGTTCCGCGACCCGGTGCAATGGGTGGCCAGCCTCGACCTGCTGCGCTCGCTCAAGGCCGAGCACATGGTGCCGCTGCACGGGCGGCCGATCAGCGGCGCCGAGCAGGTCGAGGAAGTGCTGCGCATGACCCGCGACGGCATCGCCTATATCCACGACCAGACCGTGCGCTGGATGAACAAGGGGCTGACACCGGACGAGCTGGTGGAGAAGGTCAAGCTACCGCCGCACCTGGCCGGCTACACCCCCTACCTGCGCGAGTATTACGGCACGGTCAAGCACAGCGTGCGGCAGATCTACAACGGCTACCTGGGCTGGTTCCAGGGCGACCCGGTGGACCTCGATCCGATCCCGCCGAAGGACAAGGCACAGCGCCTGATCGCGCTGATGGGCGGCCGCGAGAAGGTGCTGCTGGCGGCCGGCGAGGCCTATCTCAAAGGCGATTACCAGTGGGCCGCGGAGCTGTCCGGCTATGCCATCCGGGTGGACAACGAGGACGCGCTGGCCCGCGACATCAAGGCCCGCAGCCTGCGCAAGCTGGGCTACGCCAGCATGAACATCAACTGGCGCAACTGGTACCTGACCAGCGCCATGGAGCTGGAAGGCAAGTTCGACGGCGACGACGTGCGCGAACAGGCCCAGGTGCTGCGTGGCGTATTCCTTTCACCGCAGATGGTGAAGAACTTCACGCCGCAGGCCTTCCTCGGCAACTGGGTCACTCGCATCGACCCGGAGAAGGCCGGCGATGTGCAGATGACGCTGGGCTTCGAGTTTCCCGACGTTGGCGAGCAGTGGGCGCTGGAGGTGCGCCGCGGCGTCGCCCAGCTGCATCGCGGCATCCCGGAGGGCACGCCGCTCAGGCTGACCATGAACAAAAGCTTCATGGACACCCTGCTGACGGGGGAAGGCGGGCTGGTCAAAGGCGCACTGCTGGGCGACGTCAAGGTCGACGGCAGCCTGCTCGATATCAAGACCTTTCTGGGGTGCTTTGACTTCGCCGAGGAACCCTTTGGCCTGACCGTGCGCTGAGCACGAGCCATCAAGCTCTTGCCGCCGGTGCAGCAGACACCAGCGCCATAAAGATGAAAGCCGCGCAGTGCGCGGCTTTGAAGGTGGTGGGCCCACACGGACTCGAACCGTGGACCAAAGGATTATGAGTCCTCTGCTCTAACCGACTGAGCTATAGGCCCTCAGAAGGAGCGGCGGATTATAGCGGCGCCTTTTCCGTGCTGCCAATCGGCAGCGGGCCGAGGAAATTGGCGGCGAAGGACTCGGCCGAGAGCGGGCGGCTGATTACGTAGCCCTGGATCTGTTCGCAGCCTTCGCTGGTGAGGAATATCTCCTGCGCCTTGGTCTCCACACCTTCGGCGATGACGGTCATCTGCAGGCTGCGGCCGAGGGCGATGATGGCGCGGGTGATCGCGGCATCGTCGGGATCGCCCGGCAGGCCGCGGACGAAGGACTTGTCGATCTTGAGGATGTCCAGGGGCAGGCGCTTGAGGTAGCTGAGCGAGGAATAGCCGGTGCCGAAATCATCGATGGCCAGCTGCAGGCCGAGCTCCTTGAGTTCATGCAGGATCAGCAGCGCCTCTTCGGCCTGGGTCATGATGAAGCTCTCGGTGATCTCCAGTTGCAGCTTGTCGGCGCTCAGGCTGAATGTATCGAGGATGGCGGCGATGCGCTCGCACAGTTGCGCCTGGCGTAGCTGGCTACCGGACAGGTTGACCGACAGCGGGCCGAAAGGGGCATGGCGGTCCTGCCAGGCGCGCATCTGTCGGCAGGCTTCGAGGAGCACCCAGTCTCCCAGCTGGAGGATCATGCCGCTATCTTCGGCGAGGGGAATGAAACGGTCGGGGGGGATATCGCCGAATACCGGGTGGCGCCAGCGGATCAGTGCTTCGGCGCCCACCAGCTTGCCGGTGTGCAGGCAGAGCTTGGGCTGGTAGTGCAGGCTCAGTTCGTCGCGTTCGATGGCGCGGCGCAACTCCAGCTCCAGGGTCATGCGCTCGGTGGCCTGGAAGGTCAGGCTGCGGGTGTAGAACTCCACGCGGTTGCGGCCCTTGGCCTTCGAGCTGTACATGGCGGCATCGGCGTTCTTTACCAGGGTGGCGACATCGCTGCCGTCCTCGGGGAACAGGCTGATACCTATGCTGGCGCTGATGAAGAACTCGTGGCCGTCCACCTGGAAGGGCGCGTGGAAGCAGGTCAGCAGCTTGGTGGCCACCCGCTCGGCGTCGCGCGGCTGGTGCAGGCCAGGTAGCAGCACGATGAATTCATCGCCCCCCAGGCGGGCCACGGTGTCGATGTCGCGCAGCTGTTCGCGCAGGCGCAGGGCGATGCTCTTGAGCAGTTGGTCACCGACCGGGTGGCCGAGGCTGTCGTTGATGTGCTTGAAGCGATCGAGGTCGAGGAACAGCACCGCGCCGCGCTGGTGGTCAGTGCGTGCATCGTGGAGGGCGTTGTCCAGGCGGCTTTCGAACAGCATGCGGTTGGGTAGGCCGGTGAGTGGGTCGTGGTGCGCCTGGTAGTCCAGGCGGTCCTGGGCCTGCTTGAGCGAGCTGATATCGGCGAATACGCCGACGAAGTGAGTGATCTGCCCGCTCTGGTCGCGCACGGCGCTGATGGTCAGCCACTCGGGATACAGCTCGCCGTTCTTGCGCTTGTTGTAGATCTCTCCCTGCCAGTGGCCTTCCGCCGCCAGTTGGTGCCACATGGCGGCATAGAACGCGCTGTCGTGCTTGCCCGACGACAGCAGGCGCGGGCTCTGGCCCAGGGCCTCGGTCTCGCTGTAGCCGGTGATGGTGCTGAAGGCGCGGTTGACCGCGGTGATGCGCTGGTCGAGGTCGGTGATCATCACGCCTTCAGCGGTGCTCTCGAACACCGTGGCGGCCTGATGCAGACGTGCCTGCATGTGTTCGCGCTCGGTGATGTCGCGGGCGATGATCAGCATGCAAGGTTCTTCGTCGATGATGATCGACTGTACGGTGAGGTCGGCCAGGCGCTGTTGCCCATTGTGCGTGCTGATCCAGGTGCGGAAGTCGCGCAGCGAGCCCTTCGCTTGTATCTGCGTGATCATCGTGTCGCGGTCGCCCGGGTTTGCCCACAGGCCGATGCCCAGCGTGGTGTTGCCGATCACCTCCCGGCTATCGTGCCCCGTGATGTCAAAGAAGCCTTCGTTGGCTTCGAGAATCATGCCGTCACGCAGGCGGGTGATCAGCAGGCCATCCGGTGACGCATGGAAGGCCTTGGCGAATTTTTCCTCCGACAGCCTCAGCTGTTGCTGCGTGCGCTTGAGTTCGGAAATGTCGCGTACGGCGACTACCAATGCAGGCTGGTCGTGGATGTCGATGTGCTGGGCCGAGACCAGGCCCGTGAACAGCTCCCCATTGCGGCGGCTGAACGGCATCTCGATGTTGTTGAGGGCTTCTCTTTGCAGGCGATCAAGCACCATGGGGCCAATACTGGGCGTGCCCCAGATGCCCAGTTCGCTGGCGGTTCTGCCGATAGCCTCGTGTGCGCTTATCCCGAGTTGTTGCTCGAATGTGCGGTTGACGGTTAATAGCACGCCATCGCTGCGGCGTGCGATGACCAGAATGTCCGGGCAGTTGTGGAACACCAGCTCGAACTTCTCTTCCGAGAGGCGCTGGGCCTGTTCGATGCGTTTGGCCTCGCTGATGTCGATCATAAGGCCGCGCAGTACCGTACCTTCCTCGGTGTTGATCAGGGTGACGATGTCACGTATCCAGACCACTCGGCCATCGGCTGCCAGCATCCGGTAGTCGAGGCTGTGGTCGTGGCCGGCCTGACTTTCCGTGACGCAGAAGTATTCGGCGCGGGCGGCATCCTCGGGGTGCAGGGTGCGCTGCCAGAAGCCGGGTTGCAGCCAGTCCTCCAGGGGATAACCGAGCAGCTTCTCGGCATGGGGGGATACGTAGGTGAAGCAGTAGTCCGAGAGGCGCATCTGCCAGGCAATCGCATTCAGGCTTTCGACCATGCCGCGATAGTGTCGCTCGCTATCGCGCAGGCGACTCTCAAGGGCCATGCGCTCGTTCACTTCCTGTTGCAGGCGACGATTCACGCGCATGACGGCCACCACAATCAGCAGGGCCAGGAGCAGAACGGGCAGGCCGTAGATCAGCGCTCCCCGTTGCCAGGTACTGCGCTGGTCGAGAACGCTGCCTATCCAGGGCGCCTGCAGGGTGGCGATTTCTTCGGCGCTGAGTTCGGCGAACAGCTTGTCGAGGATTCCGATCAGCGGTGCATGGCTTTTGGGCGCCGCCATGGCGAGCTGATAGCGATAGGGTGTATCGCCGCTGACCAGAAGGTCTTTGAGTTTGAGCTGGCGCATACTCCAGACGCTGGAGGCGAGGTCGCCGATCATGGCGTCTGCCTGGCCCGTGGCGAGTGCCTGCAAAGCGGCTACCACGCTGGGGAGTGGCAGCAGGTTGAGATCCGGGTGACGGTTGCGCAGCAGTTCGTGCGGGGCGTAGTCCTGCACTACCGCAATCTTGAGGCCGTACAGATCATTCAGACGCATGGGCTGGGGGCCGTCGCGGCGCGACAGGATGACGATCGGGAAGTCGAGATAGGGGCGGGTGAAGGTCAGGTCGCGTTGGCGTTCGGGGGTGGACATGATGCCCGGCAGGAGATCGAGCTGCCCGCTTTTGGCGCCTGCCAGCACTTCGCTCCAGCGGCGAGGCTCCACCGGTGCCATGCGGATGTTCAGGCGCTTCTCGATCAGTTCGACGTAGGCCGCGCTCAGGCCGCTGTAGCGCCCCAGCTCGTCGCGAAATTCAAAAGGGGCCCAGGAGGCGTCAATGCCGAGACGTAGCTGCGGGTGCTCAGCCAGCCATTGCTGTTCTGCCGGGCTGAGCTCCACGGCTGACGCGGGTTGCATCCAGTAAGCCAGGCACGACAGGAGAATGGCCAGCAGGCGCGGCATGCGGTAGTTCCGAAAGCGTGAAGATGACGCAAGTGTAGCTGTAGCAGAAACAAAAACCCCGGCTTGCGCCGGGGTTTTGTGATCACTCGTCGAGGAAGGAGCGCAGATGCTCGCTTCGCGTCGGATGGCGCAGCTTGCGCAGTGCCTTGGCTTCGATCTGGCGGATACGCTCGCGGGTGACATCGAACTGCTTGCCGACTTCCTCGAGGGTGTGGTCGGTGTTCATGTCGATGCCGAAGCGCATGCGCAGTACCTTGGCCTCGCGGGCGGTGAGCCCGGCCAGTACTTCGCGAGTGGCTTCCTTGAGGCTCTCCACGGTAGCCACCTCGATCGGCGACTGCATGGTGGAGTCCTCGATGAAGTCGCCCAGGTGCGAATCCTCGTCGTCGCCGATCGGCGTCTCCATGGAAATCGGCTCTTTGGCGATCTTCAGGACCTTGCGGATCTTGTCCTCGGGCATTTCCATGCGCTCGCCCAGCTCTTCCGGAGTCGGCTCGCGGCCCATCTCCTGGAGCATCTGGCGAGAGATGCGGTTGAGCTTGTTGATCGTCTCGATCATGTGCACCGGAATACGGATGGTGCGCGCCTGGTCGGCGATCGAGCGGGTGATCGCCTGGCGGATCCACCAGGTGGCGTAGGTCGAGAACTTGTAGCCGCGGCGGTATTCGAACTTGTCCACCGCCTTCATAAGGCCGATGTTGCCTTCCTGGATCAGGTCGAGGAACTGCAGGCCCCGGTTGGTGTACTTCTTGGCGATGGAGATCACCAGGCGCAGGTTGGCCTCGACCATCTCCTTCTTCGCCCGGCGAGCTTTCGCTTCGCCGATGGACATGCGGCGGTTGATGTCCTTGATCTCGGCGATCACCAGGCCGGCGTCGGCCTCGATGGCAGCCATCTTTTCCTGGCAGCGCTGGATGTCGGTCAGCAGGTTGCCGATGGCTTCGGCGTACTTGGCCTTGCCCTTGGCCAGGCCGGCAGCCCAGTCGGTGGCGACTTCATTGCCGGGGAACAGCTTGAGGAAGTCGGCGCGAGGCATGCGGGCGTCACGTACGCACAGCTGCATGATGGCGCGTTCCTGGGCGCGAACCTGCTCCAGCGAGCCGCGAACGCGCTCGACCAGGGCATCGAACTGCTTGGGCACCAGCTTGATCGGCATGAACAGCTCGGCCAGGGCCTGCTGCTCCTTCTCGGCCTGCTTGCTGCCGCGGCCATGCTTTTTCAGGGCCTTGCGAGTTTTGTCCAGCTGCTCGGCAACGGCGCCGAAGCGGCGGGCGGCTTCTTCCGGGTCCGGTCCGCCATCACCTTCGTCGTCGGAATCGCTGTCGCCTTCCTCGTCCTCTTCCTCGTCGTCCTTGGCTTCGGCCGTGGCTTCCTTCAGTTCGGGCACGACTTCCTCGGCCGGCAGGCTGCCGTCATCCGGGTCGATGTAGCCGCTGAGGACATCGGACAGGCGGCCACCTTCACTGGTGACGCGCTGGTATTCGGCGAGGATGCTGTCGACGGTGCCGGGGAACAGGGAGATGGCCCCCATGACCTCACGGATGCCTTCCTCGATACGCTTGGCGATTTCGATTTCGCCTTCGCGGGTCAGCAGCTCAACGGTGCCCATTTCGCGCATGTACATGCGCACCGGGTCGGTGGTGCGGCCGATGTCGGTTTCCACCGCGGCCAGGGCTGCTGCGGCTTCTTCGGCGGCGGCTTCGTCGGTGTCGGCTTCGGCCAGCAACAGGGCGTCCGCATCCGGGGCACTTTCGAAGACGTTGATGCCCATGTCGTTGATCATGCGGATGATGTCTTCGACCTGTTCCGGATCGGAGATGTCTTCCGGCAGGTGGTCGTTGACCTCGGCGTAAGTCAGGTAACCCTGCTCACGGCCGCGGGTGATCAACTCTTTCAGGCGTGACTGCTGTTCTTTGGACATAAAACCCTATCCACTGAAGGTCTTGGCGGGCTGAAAATAAGCCGAGGATTATACCTGATCCGGTGCGTCAGGCGCCAGTTGGGCTCTTGCTATCAGGAGTGGCGGCGTGGCTGAAGTGCTCTCTCAATAGAGCTTTCTCCTCGTCACTTAGTTCGCTGGGGCTCTTGTGCATGACGCTGCGCAGTAGCTGGTCACGGCGCTTTTTCAGTTGGCCATTGGCAAGTGTAGTAATGGTGTCGAAGAACTGCTGTTCAAGATTGTCGCCTTCGATCAGCCATTCCTTCTCGGCCAGGGCGCGTAGCAGGCGGCCCTGTTCGGTGCCGTGCCAGCGTGCGATTAGCTGGAGCGAGCGCAGCTTGGGGCTTTTCTGCAGTGTACCGACCAGGGCGACGAGCAGTTGGGCGTAGGTGTCGTCTTCGTCGGCGAAATGACTGACATCCTCGACCTTCTGCGCCAGTTGCGGGTGGTGCAGCAGGGTGCGCAGGGCGGTCAGGGTCGGTGACTCGACATGCACCGGCTTGCGCGGTGGAGCGCTGTCACGCCCGCCTTTCTTCCTGTCGCCGCCCTTTTTCCATTCGCCATCCTTCTTCCAGGATTTGCCGTCGCCCTTCTGCCAGGGCTTCTTCTGGGTGTAGGCATCGGCCGGCGGCTCGATATGGTTGGCGTAGTCGGCAACATCGCCGTACTCGGGTTGGGCCTCGTAGTAATGGCCATAATCCGCTGGCGGCTCATGGCCGCCGGTCGATGTGGCGGGCGTGGCGGGGGCGCTCTGGGCGACCTGCTGCAGCATTTCGCCGGAGAGGCCGGTGATTTCCGACAGGCGCTGGCGCATCAGGGCGCGCAGGTGGTTGCCGGGGATCTTGTCGATCAGTGGTGCGGCCAGGGTTACCAGGTGCGCCTTGCCTTCCAGCGAGCGCGGGTCGGCTTCTTCGCTGAGCTGCTGGAAGAAATAGTCGGCCAGCGGCTGGGCGTGCTGGTTGATGCGGGCGCGGAAGGCATCGGTACCCTCGCTGCGTACCAGGGTGTCCGGGTCTTCGCCTTCGGGCAGGAACAGGAAGCGTGCACGGCGACCGTCCTGCAGGTTGGGCAGAGTGGCTTCCAGGGCGCGCCAGGCTGCCTTGCGCCCGGCGGCGTCGCCGTCGAAGCAGAACAGTACGCTGGGCACTAGGCGGAACAGGCGCTTGAGGTGCTCCTCACTGGTCGCTGTACCCAGGGTGGCCACCGCATTGCGCAGGCCTTGCTGGGCCAGGGCGATGACGTCCATGTAGCCCTCGACCACCATGATCTCGTCGAGGTCGCGATTGTTCTTGCGCGCCTCGTACAGGCCGTAAAGCTCCTGCCCCTTGTGGAATACCGGGGTTTCGGGGGAGTTCAGGTACTTCGGCTTGTCGTCGCCGAGCACCCGACCGCCGAAGGCGATGACGCGGCCGCGGCTGTCGCGGATGGGGAACATCACGCGGTCGCGGAAGCGGTCGTAGATGCGGCCGTTCTCGGCGTTCTCGATCAGCAGGCCGGCATCGATCATGGCTTTCTGCTGCAGCTTGTCGCCGGCCATGTGCTTGTGCAGGTTGTCCCAGCCCGGCGGGGCGAAGCCCAGGCCAAAGTCGCGGGCAATCTCGCCGGTCAGGCCGCGGCCCTTGAGGTAGTCTACGGCCGACTTGCGCGTCGGGTGGCTCTTCAGGGCCTGGCGGTAGTAGTCGGCGGCAGCCGTCAGCAGCGGGTACAGCGGTGAGTCAACCGGCTGGCGCGGGGTGCGGCCGCGGCCTCCTTCCTCGCGCGGGATGTCCATGCCGGCGCGTTTGGCCAGATCCTCGACGGCCTGGGGGAAGTCCAGGCTGTCGTGATCCATGATGAAGCCGAGGGCGTTGCCACCGGCGCCGCAGCCGAAGCAGTAGTAGAACTGCTTGTCCGGGCTGACGCTGAAGGAGGGGGTCTTCTCCTTGTGGAATGGACAGCAGGCGGTGTAGTTCTTGCCGGCCTTCTTCAGCTGGATGCGCGAACCCACCACCTCGACAATGTCGGTGCGGTTGAGCAGGTCATCGATGAAGGACTGCGGAATCAGACCGGCCATGGCTCGTCAGCGTGGAAGAAGAAAGGCGGCAGCATAAACGAAAAAACTCCGATCATCGCCGAGCGGCGACGCGGAGTCAGAAATGCAAAGCCCGGCCGAAGCCGGGCTGTGCGCAAGCCTTTAGCGGCGCGACTGATAACTCAGTACAGGCGCTCGCGGCGACGCTGCTCGCGCTGCACTTTCTTGGCGTGACGCTTAACAGCGGCAGCAGCCTTGCGCTTGCGCTCGGTGGTCGGCTTTTCGTAGAACTCGCGGCTGCGGACTTCAGCCAGGACACCGGCTTTTTCGCAGGAGCGCTTGAAACGACGCAGAGCTACGTCGAAGGGTTCGTTCTCTTTAACTTTGACGGCTGGCATCCAGGTCGTACCTTCACTGTTTTACCGAATGGACGACGCGATCCGGCAAGGGCACGGGAATACGTCGGTTTTCAAGGGCTGCGGATATTAACGCCTCGCGCCGCGGAATGCAAAGCCTCTGATCGAAAAGCGCTGGCCGGGCCAGAGGACGGCGATTATCATGCGCGCCTCCTTTTATAGCCAGTGTTGAAGGTCCCCCATGCTAGTGCTGGGCCTGGAAACCTCCTGCGACGAGACCGGCGTCGCGCTCTACGACAGCGAGCGCGGCCTGCTGGCCGATGCGCTGTTCAGCCAGATCGATCTGCATCGCGTCTATGGTGGCGTCGTGCCGGAGCTCGCTTCGCGCGACCACGTCAAACGCATGCTGCCGCTGATCCGCCAGGTGCTGGATGAGGCCGGCGTCAGCCGCGAGCAGATCAAGGCCATTGCCTACACCTCCGGCCCCGGGCTGGTCGGCGCGTTGCTGGTCGGCGCCGCCTGCGCCCAGGCCCTGGCGTTCGCCTGGGGCATTCCGGCCGTGGGCGTGCATCATATGGAAGGCCACCTGCTGGCGCCAATGCTGGAAGAGCAGCCACCGGCCTTTCCGTTCGTCGCCTTGCTCGTCTCCGGTGGGCATACCCAGCTGGTGCGGGTCGACGGCATCGGCCGCTATCAACTGCTCGGCGAGTCGCTGGACGATGCCGCCGGCGAGGCGTTCGACAAGACCGCCAAGCTGATGGGGCTGCGCTACCCGGGCGGGCCGGAGATCGCCCGTTTGGCGGAAAGCGGGACGCCGGCGCGCTTCACCTTCCCGCGGCCGATGACCGACAGGCCCGGCCTGGATTTCAGTTTCAGCGGCCTGAAAACCTTCACCCTGAACACCTGGCAGCAGTGCCGCGACGCCGGCGATGCCAGCGAGCAGACCCGCGCCGATATCGCCCGCGCCTTCCAGGACGCGGTGGTCGATACGCTGACCATCAAGTGCAAGCGCGCGCTCAAGCAGACCGGCCTGAACAGCCTGGTGATCGCCGGTGGCGTCAGCGCCAACGCGGCTTTGCGCCAGTCGCTGGAGCATATGCTGGGCGGTCTCAAGGGCCAGGTGTTCTATGCGCGCCCGCGTTTCTGCACCGACAACGGCGCGATGATCGCCTATGCCGGCTGCCAGCGACTGCTGGCCGGCCAGCACGAGGGGCCGGAGATCCGGGTGCAGGCGCGCTGGCCGATGGAGCAACTGCCGGCTATATGAGTTTGGCTCAGGCCGGCCATTAGAAATGCCGTTCGCGTCCGGCCATGAGGTCGCGTAGATTGCCGCGATGACGCCAGACGATCAGTCCGGTCAGCACGCACATCGGCAGCAGCGCCGCCGGCTGCTGCCAGGCCAGCAGGGGCAGAGTCAGCGGTGTGGCGATCAGCGAGGCCAAGGAGCTGGTGCGGGTCAGGTAGAAGGTCAGCGCCCAGCTCGCCAGCGCCAGCAGGGCTGCCGGTGGATAAAGGCCGAGCAGCATGCCGGCCGCCGTGGCGACACCCTTGCCGCCTTGGAAGCGGAAGTAGACCGGGTAGAGATGGCCGATCACGGCGGCCAGGCCGATCCAGGCCTGTTGCTGAATACCGAGGCCAAGCAGGTAGGCGACCAGCACGGGCAGCAGGCCCTTGAGCAGATCGCCCAGCAGGGTCAGTACGGCCAGCTTCTTGCCGGCGACGCGCAGCATGTTGGTGGCACCGGGGTTGCCCGAGCCATTGGCGCGCGGGTCGGGGCCGCCGCTCAGGCGGCTGAGCAGGATGGCGAAGGACAGCGAGCCGAGCAGATAGGCGAGCAGTGCCAGCAGCCAGAACATGGTATCCATTCCGGGGCGAGTGAGCCCCGATTCTAGCGGCGGGACCTGGGTCTTGTCGTGCAGCGGAGACGAGGTTTGGACAAGGTTTTCATCGAGGGTCTGGAAGTCGACACCCTGATCGGGGCGTACGACTGGGAGCGCGGCATTCGTCAGTGCCTGCGTCTGGACCTGACGTTTGCCTGGGACATTCGCCCGGCCGCGGCCACTGACGACCTGAGCCAGGCCCTCGACTACGCGGCGGTGAACCAGCATGTGCAGGCCTTCGCCCGCGCCGCTCAGTTCGAGCTGGTGGAGACCTTTGCCGAGCGCCTGGCCGCCGAGCTGCTGGCGCACTTCGGTGCACCCTGGTTGCGTCTGCGGGTCACCAAGCCCGGCGCCAACCCGGCGGCGCGCGCCGTGGGCGTGGAAATCGAGCGCAGCCGGCCATGACACCGATCTTTCTGGGGCTGGGGAGCAACATCGAACGCGAGCAGCGCCTGGTCGCCGGGCTCGACGCCTTGGCCGAGTTCGTCCACGACCTGCGTTGCTCGCCAGTGTTCGAGAGCCGTCCGGTTGGCATCAAAAGTGGCAACTTCTACAACCTGGTGGTCAGCGGGTGCACCGAGCTGCCCCTGCATGAGTTGGATCGCCGCCTCAAGTTCATCGAAGCCGACAACGGCCGCTACGCGCCCGAGCGCAGAGGGCTGCCGCTGGATATCGACGTGCTGCTTTATGACGGCCTGGTCGGCAGCTTCGATGGCCTGGAACTGCCGCGGGCGGAGATTCTGAAGAATGCCTTCGTGCTCTGGCCGCTGGCGCTGCTGGCGCCGGAGGCGGTGCACCCCGTGGCCGACAAACCCTTCGCCGAGCTCTGGGCAACGGCGCAGATCGACCAGCAGCTGTGGCCGGTGCCTTTCGCCTGGCGCGGCGTGGAGCTGACGCCGGCCGCGCTGCTGCAGGCCTATCCGACGCCGTCCTAGCGCGCCGGCTGTCGGGCTACGCCTGCTGTGCGCTTTCCTTGTAGTGCCTGAGGGCTTGCAGGCGTTCGCCCTTCAGCGCTTCGCCCAGCTCTGCGCCCTTCAGGCCGCGCTCCAGCAGGGGCTGCACGTGCACCGCACGAGCTGCCTGCATGGCGCCACGTAGGTACTCGGCCTGCGGGTAGGCGCTTTCCTCCAGGCCCAGACGGCCACGAGCGTCCATTTCGCAGGCGGCGATGAACTCCTCGAAACGTTGTGGTCGGCGATAGACGTCGAAGCTCTGCAACAACTCCAGCAGGGTGTTGGCGCGCAGCTCCAGGGCGCGATGGCCGTGGGTGTGGTACTCGCCGACCAGCAGGGCCAGTTCGGCGCAGTCGCGCGGCGCCTTGCATCGCTGGTTGACCGCCTCGATCAACTTCAGGCCTCGGTGCTCATGGGCGATGTGGCGTGGCCATTCGGCCGGCGGCGTGCGGCCCTTGCCCAGGTCATGCAGCAGGCATGCCCAGCGCACGCTCAGCGGCTGTTCATGCCGGGCGCACTGCTGCAGCACCATCAGGCAGTGCACGCCGGTGTCCACCTCGGGGTGATGGGCTGCCGTCTGCGGTACCCCGAACAGGGCATCGAGTTCCGGCAGCAGCTCGGCCAGAGCGCCGCAGTCGCGCAGCACCTGGATGAATACATCGGGGCGCGGCTCCATCAGTGCGCGGGAGATTTCCTTCCAGCTGCGCTCCGCGGTGAGTGCGCGCAGTTCGCCGGACTCGGCGAGCTGGCGCATCAGCGCCAGGGTTTCCGGCGCCACGCTGAAGCCCAACGGCGCGTAGCGCGCGGCGAAGCGCGCGACACGCAGCACGCGCAGCGGGTCCTCGGCGAAGGCCGGGGAGACATGGCGCAGGAGGCGCGCTGCGAGGTCGCGCTGGCCGCCGTAGGGGTCGGTGATATGGCCCTGGTCGTCCTCGGCCATGGCATTGATGGTCAGGTCGCGGCGGATCAGGTCTTCTTCCAGGGTGACGTCTGGGCTGGCGTGGAAGGTGAAGCCGCCATAACCCTGGCCGGATTTGCGCTCGGTGCGGGCGAGGGCGTATTCCTCGCCGCTGTCGGGATGCAGAAAGACCGGGAAGTCCGCGCCCACCGGGCGAAAGCCCTGGGCCTGCATGGCTTCGGCGCTGGCGCCGACCACCACCCAGTCGATATCGCTGACGGGCCGGCCGAGCAGGCGGTCGCGCACGGCGCCGCCGACTTTGTAGATCTGCATGAATGAAGTCCTCCGTTGCCGCGGAGGATAAGCGAAAAGCGCCGGGCGAGGCGCCCATCCGGACGTCAGATGGGCGGAATCACCAGGTCCAGGTGCGGATAGTCGTTGTCCTCGCTGTGCTCGCTGCGCGGTGGCACGTGCTGCACGCCGACGACCTGATCGCCGCGTACGCTCTCCAGGTGGATGTCAAAGCCCCACAGACGGTGCAGGTGCTTGAGCACTTCCTGGGTCGAGTCGCCCAGTGGTTTGCGATCATGCTGGAAGTGGCGCAGGGTCAGGGAGCGATCACCGCGGCGATCCACGCTCCAGATCTGCACGTTGGGCTCGCGGTTGCCCAGGTTGTACTGGGCGGCCAGGGTCTCGCGGATCTGCCGGTAACCGGGCTCGTCGTGGATGGCGGGGATCAGCAAGTCGTCCTTCTGGTCGTCGTCGAGCACGCTGAACAGCTTGAGGTCGCGGATCACCTTGGGCGAGAGGAACTGCAGGATGAAGCTCTCGTCCTTGAAGTTGGCCATGGCGAACTTGAGGGTGCTCAGCCAGTCGCTGCCGGCGATGTCCGGGAACCAGCGCTTGTCCTCCTCGGTGGGGTGTTCGCACATGCGGCGCAGATCGCTGTAGATGGCGAAGCCCAGGGTGTAGGGGTTGATGCCGCTGTAGTAGGGGCTGTCGAAGCCGGGCTGGTAGATGACCCCGGTGTGTGATTGCAGGAACTCCATCATGAAGCCTTCGGTGACCAGGCCCTCGTCGTACAGGTCGTTCATCAGGGTGTAGTGCCAGAAGGTCGCCCAGCCCTCATTCATTACCTGGGTCTGGCGCTGCGGGTAGAAGTACTGGGCGATCTTGCGCACGATGCGGATCACCTCGCGCTGCCAGGGCTCCAGCAGCGGCGCGTGCTTCTCCAGGAAGTACAGGATGTTTTCCTGCGGCTCGGCCGGCCAGCGCTTGCTGTCCTGGTCGTGGCCCTTGCTGGCGCTCTTGGGGATGGTGCGCCAGAGGTCGTTGATCTGCTTCTGCAGGTGCTCCTCGCGGTCCTTCTGGCGGCGCCGCTCTTCCTCGGCGGAGATCGGGTAGGGGCGCTTGTAGCGGTCCACACCGTAGTTCATCAGGGCGTGGCAGGAGTCGAGCAGTTCTTCCACGGCGTCGATGCCGTGGCGCTCCTCGCACTGCATGATGTACTGCTTGGCGAACACCAGGTAGTCGATGATCGAGCTGGCGTCGGTCCAGGTGCGGAACAGGTAGTTGCCCTTGAAGAAGCTGTTATGGCCGTAGCTGGCATGGGCAATCACCAGGGCCTGCATGCACATGGTGTTCTCTTCCATCAGGTAGGCGATGCAGGGATCGGAATTGATCACGATCTCGTAGGCCAGGCCCATCTGTCCACGCGAGTAGCCTTTCTCGGTGGCCAGGAAGTGCTTGCCATAGGACCAGTGGTGGTAACCCAGCGGCATGCCGACCGAGGCGTAGGCATCCATCATCTGCTCGGCGGTGATCACCTCGATCTGGTTGGGATAGGTGTCCAGCGCATAACGCTCGGCGATGCGCGCGATCTCCTTGTCGTACTGGCGGATCAGGTCGAAGGTCCATTCCGAGCCGGTGGAGATGGGCTGGCGTCTGGCGCTCATGGGGCGTTCCTCAGGTGACCATGCGGCGCTGGAACAGCTCGCGGAACACCGGGTAGATGTCGGCGGCGGATACCAGCTGCTGCTGGGCGAAGGAGGAGGGGAAGGTCTCGCTGACCTGTTCGTACTCGTACCACAGCGCCTGATGCTCGCGCGGGGTGATCTCGACGTAGGTGAAGTACTGCATGAACGGCATGATCTGGTTGATCAGGATGTCGCGGCATACCGGCGAGTCGTCGTTCCAGTTGTCACCGTCCGAGGCCTGGGCGCCGTAGATGTTCCACTCGTTGACCGGATAGCGCTCGGCCATGATCTCCTGCATCAGCTTGAGCGCGCTGGAGACGATGGTGCCGCCGGTTTCCCGGGAATAGAAGAATTCCTCTTCGTCGACCTCTTTGGCGCTGGTGTGGTGGCGGATGAACACCACCTCGATGCGTTCGTAGTTCCGCTTGAGGAACAGGTAGAGCAGGATGAAGAAGCGCTTGGCGATGTCCTTGGTGGCCTGGGTCATGGAGCCGGAGACGTCCATCAGGCAGAACATCACCGCCTTGGAGCTGGGGTTGGGCTGCTTCACCAGCAGGTTGTACTTGAGGTCGAAGGTGTCGAGGAACGGCACGCGGTGGATGCGCGCGCTCAGGCGCTCGATCTCCGTTTCCACCGTCTGAATGTCGCCGAAGTTGTCCGGCTCCTCGCGGCGCAGGCGCTCCAGCTCGGCCTTGGCCTCGCGCAGCTTGGCGCGGCTGGAACCGGACAGGGCGATGCGCCGGGCATGGGCCGAACGCAGGGTGCGGACGATGTTGATGCGTGAGGGGTTGCCCTCGTTGCTGATGCCGGCGCGCACCGTCTTGAAGGTGTCGGTTCCGGTCAGGTGGCGCTTGATCAGGTTCGGCAGCTCCAGGTCCTCGAACATGAAGTCGAGGAATTCCTCCTGGGTGATCTGGAATACGAACTCGTCCATGCCTTCGCCGGAGTTGCTCGCCTTGCCGGAGCCGCGGCCACCGCCACCACCCTGCGGGCGTTGTACGTGGTCACCGGCGTTGAACTCCTTGTTGCCGGGATGGACGACGGTTTGCCGTCCGCCGCGGCCGTGATGGAGCACTGGCTCGTCGATGTCGCGGCCGGGAATGCTGATCTGCTCGCCGTGCTCCATGTCGGTGATGGAGCGTCGGCTGACCGCCTCTTCGACGGCCTTCTTGATGTGCTCACGGTAGCGCCGCAGGAAGCGCTGGCGGTTTACCGTGCTCTTGTTCTTGCCGTTCAGGCGCCGGTCGATCACGTAACTCATGACTTCTCCTTAGAACCCGCCAGGGCTGCGTGCCGTTTGGCCGGTTCATGGCACACGCGCCCTCGCGGGCGTGCGGCGACCGGCGCCGCGGTCTTGCCGCGACGCCGATGGCAGACTACTGCGACTTGCGCACCCGCAAATACCATTCCGACAGCAGGCGCACCTGCTTCTCGGTGTAGCCGCGCTCGACCATGCGTTTGACGAAGTCGTTGTGCTTCTGCTGATCCTCCTTGCTGGCCTTGGCGTTGAAGCTGATGACCGGCAGCAGGTCCTCGGTGTTGGAGAACATCTTCTTCTCGATGACCACCCGCAGCTTCTCGTAGCTGAGCCAGGTGGGGTTCTTACCGTTGTTGTTGGCACGGGCGCGCAGCACGAAGTTGACGATCTCGTTGCGGAAGTCCTTCGGGTTGCTGATGCCGGCCGGCTTCTCGATCTTCTCCAGCTCCTCGTTGAGGGCCACGCGGTTGAGGATCTCGCCGGTCTCCGGGTCGCGGTATTCCTGGTCCTGGATCCAGAAGTCGGCGTATAGCACATAGCGGTCGAAGATGTTCTGGCCGTACTCGCTGTAGGACTCCAGGTAAGCCGTCTGGATTTCCTTGCCGATGAACTCGATGTAGCGCGGCGCCAGGTATTCCTTGATGTAGCGCAGGTAGCGCTCGCGCATCTCGGCGGGGAACTGCTCCTGCTCGATCTGCTGTTCCAGCACGTACAACAGGTGCACCGGGTTGGCGGCGATCTCGTGCGGGTCGAAGTTGAACACCTTGGACAGGATCTTGAAGGCGAAGCGGGTCGACAGGCCGTTCATGCCCTCGTCGACGCCGGCGCTGTCGCGGTACTCCTGGATCGACTTGGCCTTGGGATCGGTGTCCTTGAGGTTCTCGCCGTCGTAGACGCGCATCTTCGAGTAGATGTTGGAGTTCTCCGGCTCCTTCAGGCGGCTCAGCACGGAGAACTGCGCGAGCATCTTCAGGGTGTCCGGCGCGCAGTGGGCGTTGGCCAGCGAGCTGTTGATCAGCAGCTTGTCGTAGATGCGCACCTCGTCGGTCACGCGCAGGCAGTAGGGCACCTTGACGATGTAGATACGGTCGATGAAGGCTTCGTTGTTCTTGTTGTTGCGGAAGCTGTGCCACTCCGACTCGTTGGAGTGGGCCAGGATGATGCCGCTGTAGGGCAGGCCGCCAAGGCCCTCGGTGCTGTTGTAGTTGCCCTCCTGGGTGGCGGTCAGCAGCGGGTGCAGCACCTTGATCGGTGCCTTGAACATCTCGACGAACTCCATCAGGCCCTGGTTGGCCCGGCACAGCGCGCCCGAGTAGCTGTAGGCATCGGCGTCGTTCTGCGGGTATTCCTCGAGCTTGCGGATATCCACCTTGCCGACCAGGGCGGAGATGTCCTGGTTGTTCTCGTCGCCCGGCTCGGTCTTGGCGATGGCGATCTGGTTGAGGATCGAGGGGTGCAGCTTGACCACGCGGAACTTGCTGATGTCGCCGCCGAATTCGTTGAGGCGCTTGGTCGCCCAGGGCGACATGATCGAGCGCAGGTAGCGCTGCGGGATGCCGTACTCCTCTTCGAGGATCTTGCCGTCCTCGTCGGCGTTGAACAGGCCGAGCGGCGACTCGAACACCGGCGAGCCCTTGATGGCGTAGAAGGGGATGTGCTCCATCAGCTGCTTGAGTTTCTCGGCCAGCGAGGACTTGCCACCGCCCACCGGGCCCAGCAGATAGAGGATCTGCTTCTTCTCCTCCAGGCCCTGGGCGGCATGGCGGAAGTAGGACACGATCTGATCGATGCACTCTTCCATGCCGTGGAAGTCGGCGAAGGCGGGATAACGGCGGATCACCTTGTTGGAGAAGATCCGCGACAGCCGTGGGTCGGCCGAGGTGTCGAGCAGCTCGGGCGAACCTATGGCCATCAGCATGCGTTCGGCTGCGGTGGCATAGGCGCTGCGGTCGGTCTTGCACAGCTCCAGATATTCCTGCAGGGAATATTCTTCCTGCCGAGTCGCCTCGAATCGTTGCTGGAAGTGGCTGAATATACTCATGACTGCACCTCGCTCGCTTGCGTGGAGCCGGCGCGGGGCATTCGGGCGGGTGCACGGGAGGACGGCGGGTCGGCCGTTGAACATCCCCCTGAACACGACAAAGACGCTACCGATGGCCCGGAACCGGTGTGCCGGCTCTCCCTTCTGGATGGCCTCGTCTTAAGCGTAGTTCGGTTTCGCCGGCGTCAAGTGTGGCGAGAGGGTGACAAGGTGTTGCCGTTCGTCGGCAGGCTACGGCTGGCGCGGCTTTGCGCCGCGCCGGATTTTTTATTCGAGCTCGCTGTGCGACACCTGATCCGGGTATTGGCTGCGCCACAGCTCGAAGCCGCCGTCCAGGCTGTAGACCTCGGCAAAGCCCTGGTGTGCCAGGTAGGCGGCGGCGCTCTGGCTGGAGTTGCCGTGATAGCAGGTGACGATCAGTGGGTGATCGAAGTCGGCCTTGGCGATGAAGTCCGCCAGGCTGTGGTTGTCGAGATGGCTGGAGCCACTGATATGGCCGTTGGCGAAGCTCTGCGGATCGCGGATATCCACGACCACGGCACCCTGCTCGCGCAGGGCCTGGGCCTGTTCCGGGGCAATGCGTTTGAACTCGCTCATCGGGCGATCTCCTTGCAGGCGCAGCGGTGTTTCTCGCCGCTGTCGATATTCATCAGGGTCATGGCGCCGCCCCAGACGCAGCCGCTGTCCAGGGCGTGCAGGCCGGGTTCGTCGCACTGGCCTTCCAGCGCCGCCCAGTGGCCGAAGATGATCTTCTGCCCGCGGGTCTTGCGCGAGGGCCAGCTGAACCAGGGGGCATAGCCGGGCGGGGCAGTGCCGACGCCCTCCTTGCTCTTCAGGTCGAGGGTACCGTCCTCGGTACAGAAGCGCATGCGCGTGAAATAGTTGGTGATCACCCGCAGGCGGGTGACACCGTGCAGGTCCCCGTCCCAGCAGGCCGGTTCGTTGCCGTACATGCCGTCGAGGAACAGCGGCAGGCGGGCGTCGTCACGCAGCACTTCCTCGACTTCGGCGGCGCGCTTGAGCGCCTTCTTCAGCGTCCACTGCGGCGCGATGCCGGCATGCACCAGGGCGATGTCGCGCTGCTCGTCGTAGTGCATCAGTTTCTGCTGGCGCAGCCATTCGAGCAGGTCGGCGCGGTCCGGCGCGTCGAGGATTTCCTGCAGGGTGTCGTGCTTCTTCAGCCGCTCGACATTGTGTGCCGCCGCCAGCAGGTGCAGGTCGTGGTTGCCGAGCACGCAGACCAGCGCCTCGCGCATGGCGAACAGGAAGCGCAGGGTTTCCAGCGACTGCGGGCCGCGGTTGACCAAGTCGCCGACCAGCCAGAGTTTGTCCCGGGCTGGGTCGAAGGCGACGCGTTCGAGCAGGCACTGCAGTGGCTGCAGGCAGCCTTGCAGGTCGCCGACGGCATAGGTCGCCATCAGTGCAGGGCCCCCGGTACGGCCAGGCGGAAGGGGGCGATGGTCGCGTCGAAGCGCTTGCCATCGTCGGCGACCATCTGGTAGCTGCCGTGCATGTTGCCGACCTTGGTCGCCATCACGGTGCCGCTGCTGTAGGTGTGGCGCTCACCCGGCTGCAGGTGCGGCTGCTGGCCGACCACGCCGGCGCCGCGCACTTCCTGCACGCGGCCGTCGCCGTCGGTGATGATCCAATGCCGGCTGAGCAGTTTGGCCGCCTCGCTGCCGGCGTTATGGATAGTCACGGTGTAGGCGAAGGCGTAGCGGTTCTGCTCCGGGGTCGATTGCTCCGGCAGGTAGCGGGTTTCGACGCTGACGTCGATCTGGTAACGCGGGTCGGCCATCTGGGAAAACTCGACAGGCTGGAAGGGCAGTTTAGTCCGCTTGTTCGGCACTCTGGCGTGCGGCCAGCTGATCGGCCAGGCGCACGAAAGCGGCCAGGTCGAGCTGTTCCGGGCGCAAGCCGCCGTCTACTCCGGCGGCCTCGATAGCCTCGGCCGGCAGCAGCTGCTTGAGCGTGTTGCGCAGGGTCTTGCGGCGCATGTTGAAGGCCTCGCGTACCACGCGCTCGAGCAGGCGATGGTCCTTGGCCGGGTGCGGCAGCACTTCGTGCGGCACCAGGCGAACGATGGCCGAATCGACCTTGGGCGGCGGATTGAAGGCGCCCGGCCCGACATTGAACAGATGCTCCACCCGGCAGTGATACTGCACCATGATCGACAGACGGCCCCAGTCGCCACCACCCGGCTCGGCGGCCAGCCGCTCGACCACCTCTTTTTGCAGCATGAAGTGCATGTCGCGGATCAGCGGCGCGTTGTCCAGCAGGTGGAAGATCAGCGGGGTGGAGATGTTGTACGGCAGGTTGCCGACCACCCGCAGGCTGTGCGGCGCGGCCTCCAGGCGGGTGAAGTCGAACTTCAGGGCGTCGCCCTGGTTGAGGCGGAAGTTGGGATTGCCACCGAACTTGGCCTGCAGGATGGGGATCAGGTCGAGGTCCAGTTCAATCACGTCGAGCTGCGCGCCGCTGCCCAGCAGGCCCTCGGTCAGCGCGCCCTGGCCCGGGCCGATCTCCAGCAGGCGCTCGCCTTCCTTGGCATGTATGGCGCGCAGGATGCGGTGGATGACCCCGGCATCGTGCAGGAAGTTCTGGCCGAAGCGCTTGCGCGCGCGGTGTTGGTATTCGGACATGGGTACGGCTCCAAGCTTCAAGCCACAAGCTCAAAGCACAATGCAAAGAGCGGCAGTTTAGCAGCCAAGCGGCCAGGCTCTAAGCCTCCCGCGCCACAACCAGCACGAGAAAGGCCGTGGGTCTGCGATCAGCGCCGCGCCGCGGCCATCTGGTAGGCGGTTTCCAGGGCCACCTGCAGGCTGCCGGTATCCACCCGACCGCTGCCGGCCAGGTCCAGTGCCGTGCCGTGGTCGACCGAGGTACGGATGATTGGCAGGCCCAAGGTGACATTGACCGCTGCGCCGAAGCCCTTGTACTTGAGCACCGGCAGGCCCTGGTCGTGATACATCGCGAGTACCGCGTCGCAGTGGTCGAGGTGCTTGGGGGTGAACAGGGTGTCGGCTGGCAGCGGACCGATCAGGTTCAGGCCCTCGCCGCGCAGGCACGTCAGGGTCGGCTCGATCACCTCGATTTCCTCGCGGCCCAGATGGCCACCTTCGCCGGCGTGCGGGTTGAGGCCGCAGACCAGGATGCGCGGGGCGGCGATGCCGAACTTCTCCACCAGGTCGGCATGCAGGATGCGACTGACGCGCGCCAGGCGCTCGGCAGTTATCGCGTCGGCCACGTCGCGCAGTGGCAGGTGAGTGGTTACCAGGGCCACGCGCAGGCCGCGGGTCGCCAGCATCATCACCACCTGCTCGGTGGCGGTCAGCTCGGCGAGAAACTCGGTGTGGCCGGAGAAGGGGATGCCGGCCTCGTTGATCACGCCCTTGTGCACCGGTGCGGTGATCATTCCGGCGAAGGTGCCGTCGATGCAGCCCTGGCCCGCGCGAGTCAGCGTCTGTAGTACGTAGTCGGCGTTGGTGCGGTCCAGCTGTCCGGCGACCACCGGGGCTGCCAGTGGCGTATCCCAGACATACAGGCTGCCGGCCGGCGCTGGAGCCTGTGGCCAGTGGCCTGGGCCAACGTCGCACAGCTCGATGCGCAGGCCCAGCTGTGCGGCGCGCTCGGCCAGCAGTTGGCGACTGGCCACCGCCACCAGCGCCTGCGGCTGGGCCTCGCGCGCCAGCAACAGGCAAAGATCCGGGCCGATACCGGCAGGCTCACCGGGGGTCAGGGCAAACAGGCGGGATGCGGACATGTTCGATCTCTTCGGGCTGGCGGATGAGCGTTATTTTACGCTCAAGAAAAAGCCCGGCGGTGCCGGGCTCTCTGGTGGTGCTGCGAATCGTCAGAGTTTGATCTCGACGTAGGCCTCGTCGCGGATCTGGCGCAGCCAGGCCTGCAGCTCCTCGTCGTACTTGCGGTTGCGCAGGGCAGTCATTGCCTGCTGCTCGCGGTACTGCTCGCTGCTGTCGGTAGCGCGACGGCCCATGACTTCCAGAACGTGCCAGCCGTAGGGGCTCCTGAACGGCTTGGAGAGCTGACCGCTGGGCGTCTTGGCCATGACTTCGCGGAACTCCGGTACCAGGGTGTTGGGGTCGATCCAGTTCAGGTCGCCGCCATTGAGCGCGGAACCCGGGTCCTCGGAGAAGCTCTTGGCCAGGGTGGCGAAGTCTTCGCCAGCGATGATGCGCTCGTACAGGCGCTCGACCAGGCGCTGGGTCTCCGCTTCGCTGCGGACTTCGTTGGGCTTGATCAGGATGTGGCGCACATGCACTTCATCACGTACCTGGGTATCGCCACCACGCTTTTCCAGCAACTTGACGATCATGAAGCCGCTGGGGGTGCGGACCGGCTCGGTGATATCGCCGACGTTCAGGCTGCGCAGCAGCTCGACGAAGGTCGGCGGCAGCTGGGCTGCCCGGCGCCAGCCGATCTCGCCACCGTCCAGTGCATTCTCACTGGCGGAGCTGGAGATCGCCAGTTGGGCGAAATCGGCGCCGCTGCGCAGCTGGTCGTAGATGGTGGAGACTTTCTGAGCCGCCGCACGGATTTCGTCCGGTGAGGAGGCTTCGGGCACCGGGATCAGGATGTTGGCCAGTCGATAGTCTTCCGACAGCTGCATTTGACCGAGGTCGGAGGCGAGGAAGTTCTGCACTTCCTGGTCGGTGACCTGAATGCGCTCGGCCACACGGCGCTGGCGTACGCGGCTGATGATCATCTCGCGGCGCACCTGGTCGCGGGCTTCCTCGTAGGACAGGCCGTCACGCGACAGGGCCGAACGGAACTGCTCCAGGGTCAGGTTGTTGCGCTGGGCAATGCTGCCCATGGCCTGGTTCAGCTCCTCGTCGGTGATGCGGATGCCGGAGCGGTCGCCGATCTGCAGCTGCAGGTTTTCGACGATCAGGCGCTCCAGCACCTGCTGCTGCATCACGTCCTGTGGCGGCATCTGCCCGCCACGCTTGGCGATGGTCTGCTCGACTTCACGCAGACGCTGATCCAGCTGGCTGTACATGATCACGTCGTTGTCGACGATGGCGACTACGCGATCGAGGGACTGGAACTGCGCCTGGGCGCCGGAGGCGAGGAAAACTGCGCCCAGCAACAGCGGGCGCAGGCAATCAGAAAGCTTGTTCTTCACGTTCACGATAACCTTGAATGCCTTGCTCGAGGAAACCTTCGGTCTTGCCGCCCAGCACATTGCCGAGCCCCTTGAGGACGACCTGCAGGAAGATGCCGCGATCTGGCTCCTCGTTGACGTCCGGGTTGAGACTGGTTTCGTCGTAGTCGATCCAGTAGCGGTTGATCAGGCGCAGTTTCCAGCAGCAGCTGTCGTACTCGAAGCCGCCGAAGGCTTCCAGAGTGCGGTTGCGTGCGTAGTCGTGCTGCCAGCGGGCGATCACGTTCCACTGCGGAACCATCGGCCAGATGACGGAAACGTCATGCTGCTCGATCTTGTAGTAGTCCTTGATGTAGTTAGCTGTGCCCGGAGTGCCGAAGTCGCTGCCATAGGTCCAGGTGCCACTGGCCTGGTCATAGCGGATGGTGTCGTCGCGATAGCGGAAGCCGGCGTTGACCACCTTGTTCGGGTTGTCTTCCGGCTGGTAGTGGAACATCACGCTGCCAGAGCGGGTACGGTGAGTTTCGCCATCCCAGTTGAAGTCGGAGGTCAGGCGCCAGTCGCGGTTGAAGCGGTACATGTACTCCAGCGCATAGGGCGAGAAGTCGGACTTCGCATCGTCGCGGGTACGGTAGTCGATGCCCGGCATCTGCACCTTGCGGTCGGCGAAGTAGATAGCCTGGCCGATGCTGAAAGTCTGGCGTTCGAAGCCGTTTTCTTCGATCCAGCGGCTGGTCACGCCCAGCGACAGCTTGTTCTCGTCGCCGATGCGGTCGCGTCCAGAGAAGCGGTTGTCGCGGAACAGCGAGGCATAATTGAAGCTGTATTCGCCGGTGTCGAATACCGGGATCTCATCCTGATCCTCTTCCGGCACATACAGATAGTAGGCGCGCGGCTCCAGGGTCTGGCGGAAGTTGGTGCCGAACAGCTGGGTATTGCGGTCGAAGTACAGGCCGCTGTCGATGCTGGTGATCGGTACGCTGCGGTCCGGAGAGTCCTGGAAGTTACCCGTCAGCTGAGATTTGCCGATGGAGTCCAGATCCAGATCATATTGCGTGTAGGCATACTTCAGGCTGGGCTTGATGAAGCCCCAGCTGTTTTCCATCGGCAGGCTCATGCCCGGCTCGATGTGGATACGGTCGCCTGTGGAGCGAGCGATGCCGCTAACAACGTTGTCGTACCAGGGCTGGGCATTGCCGTCTTCGTCGACGAAGTTGCCGCTGCGCAGGTTGCGATCGAAACGGACGAACTCGCTGCCATAGAAGAAGCTCAGGCCGCCTGGCTGGAAGGGCAGTTGGCCATCCAGTGTGAGCTGCGGTAGACGCTCATAGGGCGTGATGTCGATGACGCTGGTCTGCGCATAGGCATGCGCATTCAGGCGTGCGGTGAAGCTGTCACCACGGTAGGTGAGCGTGCCGCGCTGATTGAGGAAGTCCGGGGTTTCCAGATTTTCCAGGTCGCTGTCGAGGTCCTGGAAGTAGTAAGGGTCGCTGATGTCGGTGTAGTCGACTTCTGCCAACAGGCGCGAGTCGAGGCCCTGCTTGTGCTGCCAGTTGTACATCCAGCGCTGGTCTTCGTACTCGGACTGCAGCTTGCGTTCGTCTTCCTGGTCATCCAGGTAGGCGCCACCGATCTGGCCTTCGCTGCTCTGGGTCAGGTAGCGGAACTCACCTTCCAGCAACAGGCCGCGCTTGGCCATGTAGGTCGGGTAGAGGGTGGCGTCGTAGTTCGGCGCGAGGTTGAAGTAGTAGGGCGTCGACAGCGAGAAACCGGTGTCGCTGGAGGTGCTGATGCCCGGAGCCAGGAAGCCGGACTGACGGCGATCATCGATCGGGAAATAGATGTAAGGGGTGTAGAAGACCGGAATGTCTTTTACCCGCAGGGTCACGTTGGTCGCGGTGCCGAAGCCGGTGGCTGGGTCCAGCTTGACGTTGTTGCCTTTCAGGTGCCAGGCGTTGTTGCCCGGTTCGCAACGGGTGAAAGTACCGTCCTTGAGACGGACCACGGCGCTCTCTTCACGCTTGGCGTAGAGCGCGCTGCCGCGTACGTGGCCCTTGTGGATCACATATTCGGCGTTTTCGACCTTGGCCTCGCCGTTGTCCAGCTGGATCTCGGCGCGGTCGCCGACCACCAGCATGCCGTTGTCGCGAATGCGCACGTTGCCTTTCAGCTCGCCGCGGTTCTCGGCTTGGTGCAGGGTCGCCTCGTCGGCTTCGATCTGCATGCTCGACTGACGCAGAACCACGTCACCGGCCAGGGTGGCGGCTTCCTTTTCCTGCTCGTAACGCGATGCCTTGGCCGAAACGAAGGTCGGCGACTCGTTCATCGGCGTGTCGTCGTTCATCCCCGGGCGCAGCGGCTCGACGTAGGAGCCCTCGCAGTAGGGGCCGACTTCTGCCAGCTGGGCAGCAGTCAGTTGCTCACGCGGTACCCAGTCGAGGTGGCTGTAGTCGGCGCTGCGGCTCTGCAGGGCGCGACCACCGCTCTCGGTGACCAGTACCGGCTGCTCGCCCTGGGCTTGGCCATCGGTGGACTTGGCATCGGCCGGCGCGGAGCTGACAGCATTGGCGCTGTGCTGCGGACGCGGCAGGTCGACGGCGGCGTTGCTCTTTGGCGTGCAAGCCCAACCGCCGGTGGCGGAGGCGCTGCAGTCGTACTGCTCGGCAGCGACGGCGAAAGGCGAGGCCAGGGGTTGCAGGGCCAGCAAGCCGCCGGTCACCAGCAACGGGAATTTTTTACGGAACAGGGGGAGTTTTACTGCCATCTTGTTTTTCCGGGCTTCCTGCGCGCCTTCGACCCGCGGGGGCCGCACGCCTCTCGATGGGCTGAAAAAGATGCTGGATAATAAAGCATGACCCGCGCAACGGCTAGCGCCGTCGGAGACCCCTGTAATGCCTGATCAAGATGTACGCCTCCAGCTCCTGCAGAGCTGGCTGGAACAGTGTTTGCCAGCCCTTTTCGAGCGCGAAGGCTGGGGCGCGGTGCCCCTGGCGAGCCTCACGCCGGCCAGTAGCGATGCCAGTTTCCGTCGCTATTTCCGCTGGCAGTCCGAGGGCCGCAGCCTGATCCTGATGGATGCGCCGCCGCCCCAGGAAGACTGCCGTCCCTTCGTGCGCATCGCCGCGTTGCTGGCAGATAGCGGTGTGCATGTGCCGCGTATCCTGGCTCAGGATCTTGAACGGGGCTTCCTGGTGCTGGACGACCTGGGCCGGCAGACCTGGCTGGAAGTGCTGAATGCCGACAACGCCGATGCGCTGTTCGAGCAGGCCCTGCAGGCGCTGGTGAGGTTCCAGCGCATGCCGGGTGCAGACGCGCTGCCACCCTACGACGACGCCCTGCTGCGCCGCGAGCTGCAGCTGTTCCCCGACTGGTACCTGCAGCGTCACCTCGGCGTCGAGTTGAATGAGGTGCAGCGCGACCAGTGGCAACGGGTCTGCGACCTGCTGGTGGGCAGTGCCCTGGCCCAGCCGCGGGTGTTCGTGCATCGCGACTACATGCCGCGCAACCTGATGTTGAGCGAGCCCAATCCGGGCATCCTCGACTTCCAGGACGCCGTGCACGGCCCCATCAGCTACGACGTCACCAGTTTGTTCAAGGATGCCTTCCTCAGTTGGCCGGAAGCGCGCGTGCAGGCCTGGCTGCAGCGCTACTGGCAGCTGGCGGGCGAGGCGGGGCTGGCGGTGCCGGCCGAATTCGCCGAGTTCCAGCGCATGAGCGACCTGATGGGCGTGCAGCGCCACCTCAAGGTGATCGGCATCTTCGCGCGCATCTGCCATCGCGACGGCAAACCCAAGTACCTCGCCGATGTGCCGCGCTTCTTTGCCTATATAGAAGCTGTGCTGGCGCGCCGGCCGGAACTGGCCGTGCTCGGCGAGCTGGTGGCCAGCCTGCCGCAGCGTGAGGTGCAACCGGCATGAAGGCGATGATTCTGGCAGCGGGCAAGGGTGAGCGCCTGCGCCCCCTGACCCTGCATACGCCCAAGCCGCTGGTGCGTGCCGCCGGCACGCCGCTGATCGAGTTTCATGTGCGCGCCCTGGCCGCTGCCGGTTTCACCGAGCTGGTGGTCAACCATGCCTGGCTCGGTCAGCAGATCGAGGATTACCTGGGCGACGGTAGCCGCTTCGGTCTGCGCATCGCCTACTCGGCGGAGGGTGAGCCGCTGGAGACCGGCGGGGGCATCTTCAAGGCGCTGCCGCTGCTGGGCGAGGAGCCCTTCCTGGTGGTCAACGGCGATATCTGGACCGACTACGACTTCGCCACCCTGCGCCGCCCGCTCGAGGGCCTGGCGCATCTGGTGCTGGTCAGCAACCCGGCCCATCACCAGGCCGGCGATTTCCGCCTGCACCAGGGACGGGTCAGCGATGCCGTTGCCGGTGAGCCTGCGCTCACTTACAGCGGCATCGCCGTGCTGCATCCGCGGCTGTTCGCCGGTTGCCAGCCGGGCGCCTTCAAGCTGGCGCCGCTGCTGCGCGCGGCCATGGCCGACGGCCAGGTGAGTGGCGAGCACCATATCGGGCGCTGGGTCGATGTCGGCACCCACGAGCGCCTGGCGGAAGTCGAGCAATTGCTGATGGCGGGCGCCTGAGATGCTGTGGCCGGCGACCCTGCTCGGTGCTGCCGCGGGACTGGCATTGGCCAGCATCCCCGGCGCGCTGCTGGGTGGCTTGCTGGGGCAGGTGCTGGATCGGCGCATGCGTCTGCAGTCGCTTGACCACCTGCGCGAACTGCTCGGGCGCAAGCCGGCGGCGCTGGATGACGAGGACCTGCTGTTCATGCTGATCGGTCGCCTGGCCAAGAGTGATGGGCGGGTACTCGACAGCCATATCCAGGCCGCGCGCAACGAGATGCAGCGCCTCGGCCTGGACGAGCCCGCGCGGCGCCGTGCCATGCAGGCCTTCAATCGTGGCAAGCAACTCGAGGACCGTGAACTGCGCGCGCCGCTACGGGCTCTGCATCATCGCCCCTCGCGCAGCGAGGCGCTGCTGCTTACCTGCTGGCGCATGGCCTGGGCCGATGGCCGGGTGAGTGAGGCCGAAGCCCGCCTGATCCGCCAATGGGGCATCTGGCTGGGCTGGCGGCGCGAGGCGCTGGCGGCCTTGGCCAGTGAGTACGAACCGGCGCGCAAGGTGCCCGAGGTGAAAACCAGCGATTACCAGGCGGCGCTGCGCCTGCTCGGTGTGCAGGCAGACAGCGAGCCGGCGGTGATCAAGCGCGCCTATAGGCGCCTGATCAGCCGTCATCACCCGGACAAGCTGGCCGGCTCCGGTGCGACCCCGGCCCAGCTGCGCGCCGCCACCGACAAGACCCGCGAGCTGCAGGTCGCCTACGAGCTGGTGCGCCAGCGCCACGGTTTCCGCTAGTTCGGCTACTGCTTCTCCAGCCAGCCGCGGATGCGGCGGAACAGCTGTTCCTGTTCCGCCTCCTGATTGCCCGGCAGTGCCTTGAGGGCAATCTGCGTGTAGCCGTCGTGGGCCAGGCGTTTGCTGGCCTGCTTGCGCCGCACGGCATTGCCGCGGTCGGCAGCCTGATCCTTGTAGAAGAAGTCGCCGGTGGTCAGCTTGAGGCCGGGGATCAGCTCCTCCAGGGGCGGTGTCTGCCCGGCGGGCAGTTGCGCTGTCACGACCACCAGCTGCTTGACGGCCTCGGGCTTGCGCTCCTTGAGATAGAGCGCCGCCCAGTAGGCGCCAGCGCCATGGCCGAGCAGCACGATGTTCTTGGCGTCCTGCTGTTCGGCGAAGGCGATGCCGGCCTGGATGCGGGCAAAAATGCGCTCGGCCGGATCGACGGGGGTTGGCGCGGGCGGCGGCGTGGGGGCTGCCTCTGCTGGCGCAGCGGCGTCAGTGGTCTCGCTGGGGGCCTGCTCGGCGCCTTCGGCAGGCTGGCTGGCGGTATCGACGGTCACCGGCTCGGGCGTGCGCGGCAGCACCGCCTCCGGCAGCGGCGCATCCTTGCTGTCCGGCAGACTCAGGCTCAGCGTACTCCAGCCAATATCTGGCAGCTTGAGGCGCAGCGGTTTGATCGCTTTCGGCCAGTCGGCACTTTCGTCGGCGCCCGGAATCAGCAGCACCATGCCCTTGGCCTCGGGCGCATTGGCCGGTTTCCACAGCGCCAGGAATGACTCGTCGCCGGCCTGCAGCATCTGTTGCTCGCCCTTGGGCAGCTGGCGCTCGAGTGCTTCGGCGCTGTCCTGGCTGCGCTCCTCCAGGGGTGCCCGCGGCACTTCCGCTGGCGCTGCGGCCTCGCTGGCAGCAGGCTCGGCCGGTGGTTCCGTGGGAGTGGTTTCCTCGGCATGCAGGGGCAGGGCGAGGGTCAGGCTCAGGGCCAGGAGTGTCGGCAGGACTGGACGGCGCATCTCAACACTTCACTTGGGGGATGATTCCTGCAGCCTAAGCGCTTACTCGCGGTTTGTCAGGTAAGGTAGGGGCGGGCTTGATGAGGTGGATGGGGCGTCGTGCGCAGGATACGTGTGGTCTGTTGGCTGTTGCTGCTGTGTCCGCTGCTGGGGCAGGCAGTCGAGCTGGATGCGGCCCAGCATGCCTGGCTGGCCGAGCATCCGCGGCTGCGCGCCGGGGTAGTGCTGCAGGCGCCCTATGCGGAGTATCAGCGGCGCCAGCAGCAGCTGGGCGGTCTCAACGTGGAGCTGACCGAGACCCTGGCCACTTCGCTCGGCGTCACGCTCAGCTGGCGCAGCTTCGAGACCCAGGCCGCGCTGGAGCAGGCCCTGCGCGAGGGGCGCATCGACTTTGCCCCCGGGCAGGTGCAAACGCCCGCGGGCCTGCGCCTGTGGCGTTACAGCGACCCCTACCTGCGCATTCCGCACCTGCTGGTGGGGGAGCGCCTGGGCGAGGTCAGCGTCGAACTGGAGCGCCTTGGTGAGCGCGAACCGATTGCCGTGCGCGTACCCAGCGCGGTGGCCGACTACCTTCGCAGCAACTACTTCAACCTGCAGCTGCAACCCCAGCCTTCGGCCCGCCAGGCACTGCAGGCGGTAGTCGAACAGCGTGCACGCTACGCGGTGGTGGATCAGGCACAGCTCAGCCGGCTGAGCCAGGAGAGCGACTATTCGCGCCTGGCGATCATTGCCGACGTCGGCCTGCCGCAGTTGCTGCGTTTCGGTACCCGTCCCGACTGGCCGCAGCTGGGCGCCATCCTCGATGCCGGCCTGCGCCAATTGCCGGCCGAACAGCTGGAGCAGCTGCAGCAGCGCTGGCTGACGGCGAAGAAGCCGGGCCTCGGCGAATCCCCCCTGTTCTGGCGCAGCCTGAGCATCCTGCTCGGCCTGCTGCTGGCGGTCTGCATCCTCCTGCTCAGTGTGCTGCGGCGCCAGCGTGGGCGGCTGGAGAAACGCCTGCTGGAAGCGCGGCAGACCTTGGCCCAGCGCGAGGTGGCCGAGGAGGCCCTGCGCCTGGCGCAGTTCTCCCTCGACCACAGTACGGTGGGCATCCTCTGGGTCAACTGGGACAGCCGCGTGCGCTATGCCAACCAGGCGGTCGCCGAGATGCTCGGCTACACCCCGCAGGACATGGTCGACCGGGCCCTGCAGGAGTTCGAGCCGACCCTCGGCATGGACCGCTGGCTGAATCTGTGGAAGCGCGTACGCCAGCACGAGGAAGGCGCGCTGAGTTTCGAGAGCAGCTGCCAGCGTGCCGACGGCAGCACCATGCCGGCCGATGTCACCCTGGGCTTCCTGCGCTTTCGCGAGGCCGAGTACCTAGTGGTCTACCTCACCGACGTCACCGAGCGCCGCCGTGCCCGGGCCGCCCTGGAGGAGAGCGAAGCGCGCCTCAAGGGTATCGCCGGCAATGTGCCGGGCCTGGTGTTCCGCCTGGAACGCCCGCGTCCGGGGGCGCTGGTGGATTTCGCTTTCATCAGCGAGGGCAGCGAACAGTTGGTCGGTTACCCGCCGGCGACCATCATGGCGACTGACTTCGGCATCCGCAGCCTGGTCCATCCAGAGGATCGCGCCGCCTACCACGCTACACAGGATGCCGCCATCGAGGCGGCCGGCGACTGGCAGTGGCAGGGCCGCATCCTCACCTGCGACGGTCGCGTGCGCTGGGCCGACATCAAGGCCAGCGCCCGCCAGCTGAGCGCCGAGCATGTGGTGTGGGACGGGGTGGTCTGGGACATCAGCGACAACAAGGCGATCGAGCTGGAACTGGCCGAATCGCGGGCTCAGCTGCGCGAGCTGTCGGCGCATCTGGAGAGCGTGCGCGAAGAGGAGAAGGCGCGCATCGCCCGTGAGGTGCACGACGAGCTGGGTCAGGTGCTGACCGTACTCAAGCTGGAAACCTCCATGTGCGAGCTGGCCTACGCGGGCCTCGATCCTGGCCTGCAGGCGCGCCTGGACAGCATGAAGAAGCTGATCGCCAACCTCTTTCAACTGGTCCGCGACGTGGCCACCGCCTTGCGTCCGCCGATCCTCGATGCCGGTATCGGCTCGGCCATCGAATGGCAGGCGCGACGCTTCGAGGCGCGCAGTGGTATCCCCTGCCTGGTGCAGGTGCCGGAGCAGCTGCCGCAGCTGTCCGATGCCAAGGCCATCGGCCTGTTCCGTGTGCTGCAGGAGGCGCTGACCAACGTGCTGCGTCATGCCCAGGCTCACACGGTGGAGATCGCCCTGGAGGTGCAGGGGGGCGAGCTGTGCCTGCGCGTCAGTGACGATGGTCGGGGTTTCGATCCGCAGGCGCAGCGCGCACAATCCTTCGGCCTGGTCGGCATGCGCGAGCGCGTGCTGATGCTCGGTGGCCGCCTGGTGCTGGACAGCGCGCCGGGCGAGGGCACCACGCTGGTGGTGCGGGTAGCTCTGGATGAAGAGGTGGTAGCGTGATTCGAGTACTGGTGGCCGAGGACCACACCATCGTCCGCGAGGGCATCAAGCAACTGATCGGCCTGGCCAAGGATCTGCAGGTGGCCGGCGAGGCCTGCAATGGTGAACAGTTGCTGGAAACCCTGCGCCACACGCCCTGCGAAGTGGTGCTGCTGGATATCTCCATGCCCGGCGTCAATGGTCTGGAAGCCATTCCGCGCATCCGTGCGCTGACCCATCCGCCGGCGGTGCTGGTGCTGTCGATGCATGACGAGGCACAGATGGCCGCCCGTGCCCTGAAGATCGGCGCGGCCGGCTACGCGACCAAGGACAGCGACCCGGCCCTGCTGCTCACCGCCATCCGCAAGGTCGCCGCGGGCGGGCGCTACATTGACCCTGAGCTGGCCGATCGCATGGTCTTCGAAGTTGGCCTGACCGATTCGCGGCCGCCGCATTCGCTGCTCTCCGAGCGCGAGTTCTCGGTGTTCGAGCGCCTGGTGCGTGGCGAGGGGGTCAACGAGATCGCCCAGCACCTGTCGGTCAGCAGCAAGACCGTCAGCACCCACAAGGCGCGCCTGATGCAGAAGCTCAACCTGCACTCGGTGGCCGATCTGGTGAAGTACGCGGTCGAGCACAAGTTGATCTGAGACAAGCACCTCATTTGTCCCCCTTTACATTGCAGTCGCTTCGTGGCTGATTGGTCAGCTTTCGCGGCAACCGCTCTGGCGCGAGCCTTTCGCCCGCTCACAGGGCATCCATGCAATGGGGGACAAGATGTACAAGAAGTACCTTGCAGGCAGTCTGCTGGCGGCCGCACTGCCGGCCCACGCCGACTACGTGACGGTGATTTCCTTCGGTGGGGCGAACAAGGAAGCGCAGCGCGCCGCCTTCTACGAACCGTTCAAGCAGGCCACAGGAACCAGCGTGGTGCACGGCTCCTATAACGGCGACCTGGCCAAGCTGCGCAAGATGGTGCAGATGAGCCATGTGTCCTGGGACGTGGTCGAGGTGGAGGCGCCGGAGCTGGCACGCGGCTGCGAGGAAGGCCTGTTCGAACAGCTCGATGCCAGCCTGCTCGGTGATGCCGCCGACTACCTGCCCGGCGCCGTGCAGCCGTGCGGCGTCGGTATCTTCGTCTGGTCCACGGTGCTGGCCTACAACGGCAGCAAGGTGAAGGGGGCACCGCAGGGCTGGGCCGATTTCTGGGATACCCAGCGCTTCCCCGGCAAGCGCGGCCTGCGCTGGGGGGCCAAGTACAACCTGGAATTCGCCCTGATGGCCGACGGCGTGCCGGCCAAGGACGTGTACGGGGTGCTGGCCAGCACCGAGGGCCAGGATCGCGCCTTCCGCAAGCTCGACCAGCTCAAGCCGCAGCTGCACTGGTGGAAGACCGGCGTGGAGCCGATCCGCCTGCTCGGTGACGGTCGCGTGGTGATGAGCTCGGCCTATAACGGCCGGGTCGCAGCAGCCCAGGCCGAACAGCCGCAGCTGGCCCTGAGCTGGAATGGCGGCATCTACGACTTCGATTACTGGGCGCTGCCCAAGGGCATCAGCAAGGCCGAGCAGGCGCGCCGCTTCGTCGCCTTCGCCAGCCAGCCGGAACCCCAGCGCAGTTTCGCCGAGAAGATCGCCTACGGCCCGGTGAACCGCCAGGCCATCGCCGCGCTGGACCCCAAGGTCAGCGCCAACTTGCCCACCGCACCGGCCAACCTGGCAGGTGGCGTGGGCATGGATGCCGCCTTCTGGGCCGCCAATGGCGCCGCCCTGGAGGAGCGCTTCGCTCGCTGGGCCGAGCGCTGACCCTGTCTCGGGCGTTGTAGGGCGATCCCTACAGCGCCTCCTCCGTCTGCCTTATAGCAATCTCTCATACCGCCCGATTTGCGTCGGCTGCTGGGCTTTCTAGTCTTAGCGCACGGCAACAAGAACAAAGGTGTGTGATGGCCGAGAATGCTTCCAGCGATGTGCTCGTCAGTTTCAAGGGCGTGCAGAAGAGCTACGACGGCGAAAGCCTGATCGTCAAAGACCTCAACCTGGACATCCGCAAGGGCGAGTTTCTCACCCTGCTCGGTCCGTCCGGCTCCGGCAAGACCACCAGCCTGATGATGCTGGCCGGTTTCGAGACGCCCACTGCCGGCGAGATCCTCCTGGCCGGGCGCGCCATCAACAACGTGCCGCCGCACAAGCGCGACATCGGCATGGTGTTCCAGAACTACGCGCTGTTCCCGCACATGACGGTGGCCGAGAACCTGGCCTTCCCGCTCACCGTGCGCGGCATGAACAAGACCGACATCACCGAGCGGGTCAAGCGCGCACTGTCCATGGTGCAGCTCGACAACTTCCGCAACCGCTACCCGGCGCAGCTCTCCGGTGGCCAGCAACAGCGCGTGGCGCTGGCCCGCGCCCTGGTGTTCGAGCCGCAGCTGGTGCTGATGGACGAGCCGCTCGGCGCGCTCGACAAGCAGCTGCGCGAGCACATGCAGATGGAGATCAAGCACATCCACCAGCGCCTGGGCGTGACCGTGGTCTACGTGACCCACGACCAGGGCGAGGCGCTGACCATGTCCGACCGCGTGGCGGTATTCCACCAGGGCGAGATCCAGCAGATCGCTCCGCCGCGTGACCTCTACGAGGCGCCCTGCAACACCTTCGTTGCCCACTTCATTGGCGAGAACAACCGCCTGGCCGGCGAGCTGGTCAGCCGTGATGGCGAGCGTTGCACCGTGCGCACCGCGCGTGGTGAGGAAGTGCAGGCGTTGGCGGTGAAGGTCGGCGCGCCGGGTGAGCCCGTGAGCCTGTCGATCCGTCCCGAGCGGGTGCGCATCAACGGCGCCAGCGAGAGCTGCGCCAACCGCTTCAGCGGCCGGGTGGCCGAGTTCATCTACCTGGGTGACCACGTGCGCATCCGCATGGAGGTCTGCGGCAATCCCAATTTCTTCGTCAAGCAGCCGATCGCCGAGCTCGACCCCGCTCTGGGCGTGGGCGACGTGGTGCCGCTCGGCTGGCACGTGGAGCACGTAAGGGCGCTAGACCCTCTGATCGTCGAGTGACGGCGCCAGGCATTACCAACCCTGCACAGTGGAGAAAACAACAATGAGCAATTTCCGCAGCATCTTCCGCCACAGCGCTCTGGCCCTCGGCCTGCTCGGCGCAGCCCAGGCGATGGCCGCCGACCTGACGGTGATTTCCTTCGGTGGCGCCAACAAGGAAGCCCAGACCAAGGCCTTCTACCAGCCGTGGGAAGCGGCCGGCAAAGGCAAGGTGATCGCCGGTGAGTACAACGGCGAGATGGCCAAGGTCAAAGCCATGGTCGACACCAACAGCGTGTCCTGGCACCTGGTCGAAGTGGAGTCGCCCGAGCTGACCCGTGGTTGCGACGAGGGCCTGTTCGAGGAGCTCGATCCGGCCCTGTTCGGCAACCCCGACGACTTCATTGAAGGCGCCATCCAGCCCTGCGGCGTGGGCTTCTTCGTCTGGTCCACGGTACTCGCCTACAACGCCGACAAGCTGTCCGCCGCACCGGCCAGCTGGGCCGATTTCTGGGACGTAGCCAAGTTCCCGGGCAAGCGTGGCCTGCGCAAGGGCGCCAAGTACACCCTGGAATTCGCCCTGATGGCCGACGGCGTGGCGCCGAAGGACGTCTACACCGTGCTCGCCACCCAGGAAGGCCAGGACCGCGCGTTCAAGAAACTAGACGAGATCAAGCCGCACATCCAGTGGTGGGAAGCCGGCGCCCAGCCGCCGCAGTTCCTCGCCTCCGGTGACGTTGTCATGAGCTCCGCCTACAACGGCCGTATCGCCGCCGTACAGAAGGAGAGCAACCTCAAGGTGGTGTGGAACGGCGGCATCTACGACTTCGACTCCTGGGCCATCCCGAAAGGTGCCAAGGATGCCGACGCCGCCAAGGCCTTCGCCGCCTTCAGCGTGCAGCCTGAGCAGCAGAAGGTCTACTCCTCGAACATCGCCTACGGTCCGGCCAACAAGAAGGCCGTCGAGCTGCTCGACCCGGCGCTGCTCAAGGACATGCCGACCACGCCGGAAAACATCGCCAACCAGGTGGCCATGAACGTGACCTTCTGGGCCGACTTCGGCGAGCAGCTGGAGCAGCGCTTCAACGCCTGGGCGGCGAAGTAAGCATCCCGTGCAGTGCCCCTTCCTGGTGAAGGGGAGTTGGTTGGAGGGACGCTCCCCCGTCCCTCCGAACCCTCGCCCGCCGTTGGGCGAGGGCGCTTTGTCCCGGTGTCTCTGGAGCCTGCGATGGCCACTACCGTTTCCCTCACCGAATTCGCCGGTCTGACGCTGAAGCAGAAGCTGGCCCGCGCCGAGCGCATCAACCGGCTCAAGGCTCAGGGTCTGATCCTGCCGCTGCTGGTGTTTCTCTTCGCGGTATTCCTCCTGCCGATCGGCGTCCTGCTGTACAAGAGCGTGGAAAACCCCGAGGTGGTCGGCAGCCTGCCGCGCACCGTCGAAGCCATTTCCACCTGGGATGGCCGTGGTCTGCCGGATGAGCCGGTGTACCGCGCCCTGGCCTTAGACCTGGCTGACGCGCGCAAGAACCAGACCATTGGCGATCTGTCCAAGCGCCTGAACATGGAGCTGGCCGGCTACCGTAGCCTGCTGGCCAAGACCGGTCGTGCCCTGCCGTTCAAGCAGGAGCCTGCCTCGTTTAAAGATGCGCTGGAGAACCTCGACGAGCGCTGGGGCGACCCGGCCTACTGGCAGGTGATCCGCCGCAACGACAGTGGCGTCACTTCCTATTTCCTGCTGGCGTCGCTCGATCACCGCATCGACGACCTCGGCGAGCTGGCGTCCGCCACCCCGGACCAGGCCATCTACCTGGACATCTTCGCCCGCACCTTCTGGATGGGGCTGGTGATCACCGCCATCTGCCTGGTGCTGGCCTACCCGCTGGCCTACCTGCTGGCCAACCTGCCGACCCGCACCAGCAACCTGCTGATGATCCTGGTGCTGCTGCCGTTCTGGACCTCGATCCTGGTGCGCGTGGCGGCCTGGATCGTGCTGCTGCAGTCCGGCGGGCTGATCAACAGCGCCTTGATCGCCATGGGCGTGATCGACCAGCCGCTGCAGCTGGTGTTCAACCGCACCGGCGTGTACGTGGCGATGGTGCATATCATGCTGCCGTTCATGATCCTGCCGATCTTCAGCGTGATGAAGGGCATTTCGCCTTCCTACATGCGTGCCGCCATCTCGCTCGGTTGCCACCCGTTCGCCAGCTTCTGGCGGGTGTACTTCCCGCAGACCCTGGCCGGCGTCGGTGCCGGCTGCCTGCTGGTGTTCATCCTGTCCATCGGCTACTACATCACCCCGGCGCTGCTGGGCAGCCCGGGCGACCAGATGATCAGCTACTTCGTCGCCTTCTACACCAACAGCACCATCAACTGGGGCATGGCCACGGCCCTCGGCGGCCTGCTGCTGCTGGCGACCATGCTGCTCTACGTGGTGTACAGCTGGCTGGTGGGCGCGAGCCGCCTGCGTCTGGGATAAAAGGCCTGTGCAGCAGGCCAACTGATGACCCTCGCCCCTTCGGGGAGAGGGTGCCCGTAGGGCGGGAGAGGGGATTTGCCAACGCATCCCTCTCCCCTGCGCGGGCCGCCCCGGCCCCTCTCCCGTGAACGGGAGAGGGGGGCGAAGATGACCCTCACCCCTCTGGGGAGAGGCTGCCCGCAGGGCGGGAGAGGGGCGAGGCCCCGCTAGAGATTGATTGGAGAATGCAGATGCTGAGTCCCTACAAGTCCCCCGTCGAGCGCGCCTGGTTCTGGACCCACCGTGGCCTGTGCGCGTTGGTGCTGCTGTTCCTGATCCTGCCGGTGCTGGTGATCATCCCGCTGTCGTTCAACTCCGGCAGCTTCCTGGTCTACCCGCTGCAGGGCTTCTCGCTGCGCTGGTACGAAGACTTCTTCACCTCCGCCGAGTGGATGCGCTCGCTGAAGAACAGCCTGATCGTGGCGCCGGCCGCCACGGTGCTGGCGATGGTCTTCGGCACCCTGGCGTCGATTGGCCTGACCCGTGGCGAATTCCGCGGCAAGGCACTGGTGATGAGCCTGCTGATCTCGCCGATGGTCGCCCCGGTGGTGATCGTCGGGGTGGCCAGCTACCTGTTCTTCGCGCCGATGGGCCTGGGCAACAGCTACACCTCGTTGATCCTGGTGCACGCGGTGCTCGGTGTGCCCTTTGTGATCATCACCGTGTCCGCGACGCTGCAGGGGTTCAACTACAACCTGGTACGTGCCGCTGCCAGCATGGGCGCCTCGCCGCTGACCGCGTTCCGCCGCGTGACCCTGCCGCTGATCGCTCCCGGGGTGATCTCCGGCGCGCTGTTCGCCTTCGCCACCTCGTTCGATGAAGTGGTGGTGACCCTTTTCCTCGCCGGCCCCGAGCAGGCCACCCTGCCACGGCAGATGTTCAGCGGTATTCGCGAGAACCTGTCTCCGACCATCGCCGCCGCCGCGACCTTGCTGATCGCCTTCTCGATCATCATGCTGCTGACCCTGGAATGGCTGCGCGGGCGTAGCGAGAAGATGCGCACCGCCGTGCCGGAATAAGCCCTGCAGCGCCGGGGCGACGGGTTGCGGGTCTGCCGCCCCCGACCAATGTCGCCCCCGTTAGCTGACATACGACAACTGCCCCGCCCCCCGACTCAGGCTACAATCGCGCCTTTCCGATTCACGCCTGAGGCCGCCATGCAACCCTTCGCCATCGCTCCGTCGATCCTCTCCGCCGATTTCGCCCGCCTGGGCGAGGAAGTCGACAAGGTCCTCGCCGCCGGCGCCGACATCGTCCACTTCGACGTGATGGACAACCACTACGTGCCCAACCTGACCATCGGCCCGATGGTCTGCTCGGCGCTGCGCAAGTACGGCATCACCGCGCCGATCGACGCGCACCTGATGGTGTCGCCGGTCGACCGCATCATCGGCGACTTCATCGACGCCGGCGCGACCTACGTGACCTTCCACCCGGAGGCCACCCTGCACATCGACCGTTCCCTGCAGCTGATCCGCGACGGCGGCGCCAAGTCCGGCCTGGTGTTCAACCCGGCGACCTCGCTGGACTGCCTGAAGTACGTGATGGACAAGGTCGACATGATCCTGCTGATGAGCGTCAACCCGGGCTTCGGCGGGCAGAAGTTCATCCCCGGCACCCTCGAAAAGCTGCGCGAGGCCCGCGCGCTGATCGACGCCTCAGGCTACGACATCCGCCTGGAGATCGACGGTGGCGTCAACGTGAAGAACATCCGCGAGATCGCCGAGGCGGGCGCGGACACCTTCGTCGCCGGCTCGGCCATCTTCAACCAGCCGGACTATAAGACGGTGATCGACGCCATGCGCGCCGAGCTGGCTCAGGTGCGCGCGTGATCTTCGAGCTGTTCGAGGGGCGCCTGCCGCGCCTGGTGATGTTCGACCTGGATGGCACCCTGGTGGATTCCGTGCCGGACCTGGCTGCCGCGGTTGACCGCATGCTGCTCCAACTCGGTCGCCCGGCCGCCGGTGTCGAGCGGGTGCGCGACTGGGTCGGCAATGGCGCGCGCGTGCTGGTGCGGCGTGCTCTGGCCGGCGATATCGAGCATGCCGCCATCGGCGAGGCCGAGACCCAGCAGGCGCTGGAGCTGTTCAACGAGGCCTATGCCGATAACCATGCGCTGAGCTCGGTCTATCCCGGCGTGCGGACTACCCTCAAGTGGCTCAAGCAGCAGGGCGTGGAGCTGGCGCTGATCACCAACAAGCCGGAGCGCTTCGTCGCCCCGCTGCTGGACGAGATGAAGCTGGGCCGTTACTTCCGCTGGATCATTGGCGGTGACACCCTGCCGCAGCAGAAGCCGGACCCGGCCGCACTGCTGTTCGTCATGCGCCTGGCCGGCGTCGAGGCACAGCAGGCGCTGTTCATTGGCGATTCGCGCAACGACGTGCTGGCCGCCCGCGCCGCCAGCGTACCCTGCGTGGCGCTGAGCTACGGCTACAACCATGGCCGGCCGATCGCGGAAGAGGGGCCGACCCGGGTGCTCGATGACCTGCGCCAGCTACTGCCCGGTTGCACGGTCGATGACGCTGCGCTAATGTCGCCGGACTCTCCTGAATACCCGCCGCATCGAGACAGCATCGTGGTAGTTGCCAGCAAACAATGGATGAAAGTCATCAAGGCCTTGGCCCGCTGGCGCTGGCGCGCCTGACTTTTCCTGGCCGGCTGGTTCCGGCGCGTTTGCCTGACTCCCGATTTTCCTCCTCCACGAGGCTGTTTTTCATGAACCGCGAAGAATTCCTGCGCTTGGCCGCCGACGGCTTCAATCGCATCCCGCTTGCATTCGAAACCCTGGCTGACTTCGACACCCCGCTGTCGATCTACCTCAAGCTGGCCGACACCCCCAACTCCTACCTGCTGGAATCCGTGCAGGGCGGCGAGAAATGGGGCCGCTACTCGATCATCGGCCTGCCGGCGCGCACCGTGCTGCGCGTGCATGGCCAGCAGGTAACGGTGAGTGTCGACGGCCAGGTGGTTGAGCAACTCGACAGTGAAGACCCGCTGGCTTTCGTCGAGCAGTTCAAGGCGCGCTACAAGGTGCCGACCATTGCCGGCCTGCCGCGCTTCAACGGCGGCCTGGTCGGTTACTTCGGCTACGACAGCGTGCGCTACGTGGAGAAGAAGCTGGCGCAGTGCCCGAACTCCGATCCGCTGGGCACCCCGGATATCCTGCTGATGGTCTCGGATGCGGTCGTGGTGTTCGACAACCTGGCCGGCAAGATGCACGCCATCGTTCTCGCCGACCCCAGCCAGGCTGATGCTTATGAACGTGGCCAGGCGCAACTGCGCGAGCTGCTGAACAAGCTGCGCCAGCCGATCACCCCGCGCCTGGGCGTGGACCTGAGCAAGCCGTCGGGCAAGGAGCCGGACTTTGTCTCCAGCTTCAAGCGTGATGACTACGAGGCGGCCGTCGGCGCCATCAAGGAATACATTCTGGCCGGCGACTGCATGCAGGTAGTGATTTCCCAGCGCATGTCGATCCCGTTCCAGGCCGCGCCGATCGACCTGTATCGCGCGCTGCGCTGCATCAACCCAACGCCCTACATGTACTTCTTCAACTTCGGCGACTTCCATGTCGTCGGCTCGTCGCCGGAAGTGCTGGTGCGGGTCGAGGACAACCTGGTCACCGTACGCCCGATCGCCGGCACCCGCCCGCGCGGCGCCACCGAGGAAGCGGACCTGGACCTGGAAAAGGACCTGCTGTCCGACGCCAAGGAGATCGCCGAGCACCTGATGCTGATCGACCTGGGCCGCAACGACGTCGGCCGTGTCTCGACCACCGGCACGGTGAAGGTTACCGAGCAGATGGTCATCGAGCGCTATTCCAACGTCATGCACATCGTCTCCAACGTCACCGGTCATCTGAAGGAAGGCCTGTCGGCCATGGACGCCCTGCGCGCCATCCTGCCGGCCGGCACCCTCTCCGGTGCGCCCAAGGTGCGCGCGATGGAGATCATCGACGAGCTGGAGCCGGTCAAGCGCGGTGTCTACGGTGGCGCCGTGGGCTACCTGGCGTGGAACGGCAACATGGACACCGCGATTGCCATCCGTACCGCCGTGATCAAGGACGGTGAACTGCATGTACAGGCCGGCGCCGGCATCGTCGCCGACTCGCAGCCGGCCCTGGAATGGGAAGAAACCCTGAACAAGCGCCGCGCCATGTTCCGCGCGGTCAGCCTCGCCGAACAGTCCGTAGAGTAAGGGGCCCCACCATGCTGCTGATGATCGACAACTACGACTCCTTCACTTACAACGTGGTGCAGTACCTGGGCGAGCTGGGTGCCGATGTCCACGTGATCCGCAACGATGAACTGAGCATCGCCGAGATCGAGGCTCTCAAGCCCGAGCGCATCGTGGTCTCGCCCGGCCCGTGCACGCCGACCGAGGCGGGGGTATCCATCGAGGCGATCCTGCACTTTGCCGGCAAGCTGCCGATCCTCGGTGTGTGCCTGGGCCACCAGAGCATCGGCCAGGCTTTCGGCGGCGACGTGGTGCGTGCGCGCCAGGTGATGCATGGTAAGACCAGCCCGGTGTTCCACGAGGACAAGGGTGTGTTCGCCGGCCTCAACAAGCCGCTGACCGTGACCCGCTACCATTCCCTGGTGGTCAAGCGCGAGACGCTGCCGGATTGCCTGGAGATGACTGCCTGGACCCAGCATGCCGATGGCTCGGTCGACGAGATCATGGGCCTGCGCCACAAGACCCTGAACATCGAGGGCGTGCAGTTCCACCCGGAATCCATCCTCACCGAGCAGGGCCACGAACTGTTCGCCAACTTCCTCAAACAGCAAGGCGGAGTGCGCTGATGGACATCAAGGAAGCCCTCAACCGGGTGGTCAACAACCTCGACCTGACCACCGCCGAGATGCAGGACGTGATGCGCCTGATCATGACCGGCCAGTGCACTGACGCGCAGATCGGCGCCTTCCTCATGGGCATGCGCATGAAGAGCGAGACCATCGACGAGATCGTCGGGGCCGCCACCGTGATGCGCGAGCTGGCCTCGCCGGTGAGCATCGACGCCGAGCGCCTGGTCGATACCTGCGGCACCGGCGGCGACGGCATGAACGTGTTCAACGTCTCCACCGCCGCCGCCTTCGTGGTCGCCGCGGCCGGCGGTCAGGTGGCCAAGCATGGCAACCGCGCAGTCTCCGGCAAGAGTGGCAGCGCCGACCTGCTGGAGGCTGCGGGTGTGTACCTGAGCCTCAAGCCCGAGCAGGTGGCGCGTTGCGTCGAGAGCGTGGGGGTCGGCTTCATGTTCGCCCCGGCCCATCACGGCGCCATGAAACATGCCATCGGTCCGCGTCGCGAGCTGGGCCTGCGCACCGTGTTCAACATGCTCGGCCCGATGACCAACCCGGCCGGGGTCAAGCACCAGGTGATCGGCGTATTCAGCCAGGCCCTGTGCCGGCCGATGGCCGAGGTGTTGCAGCGCCTGGGCAGCCAACACGTGCTGGTGGTGCATGCCCAGGACGGCCTGGACGAGATCAGCCTGGCCGCGCCGACCCATGTCGCCGAGCTCAAGGACGGGGTGATCAGCGAATACCGCATCCAGCCGGAAGACTTCGGCATCCGCAGCCAGACCCTGATCGGCCTGACCGTGGAGGGCGCGCAGGACTCGCTGGCGCTGATTCGCGACGCGCTGGGCAAACGCAAGACCGACAACGGCCAGAAGGCCGCCGACATGATCGTGCTCAACGCGGGCGCGGCCCTGTATGCCGCCGACATCGCCACCAGCCTCAAGGAAGGCGTGCAACTGGCGCAGGACGCCCTGCACACTGGCCTGGCCTGGGAGAAGTTGGACGAGCTGGTGTCCTTTACCGCCGTATTCCGCGTGGAGAACGAAGGATGAGCATTCCAACCGTGCTGGAGAAGATCCTCGCCCGCAAGGCTGAGGAAGTCGCCGAGCGGCGTGCCCGCGTCAGCTTCGCCGAAGTCGAGGCCGCGGCCCGCGCTGCCGACCCGGTACGTGGTTTCGCCCGCGCTCTGCAGGAGCGGGTGGCACGCAAACAGGCGGCGGTGATCGCCGAGGTGAAGAAGGCTTCGCCGAGCAAGGGCGTGTTGCGCGAGGACTTCGTGCCCGCCGAGATCGCCAGGAGCTACGAGGCCGGCGGTGCGGCCTGCCTGTCGGTGCTGACCGACATCGACTTCTTCCAGGGGGCCGACGAATACCTGCAGCAGGCCCGCGCGGCCTGCAGCCTGCCGGTGATCCGCAAGGACTTCATGATTGATCCTTATCAGATCGTCGAAGCGCGCGCTCTGGGCGCCGACTGCGTGCTGCTGATCGTCTCGGCGCTGGACGACGTGCGCATGGCCGAACTGGCTTCCACCGCCAAGGATGTCGGTCTCGACGTGCTGGTGGAGGTGCATGACGGCGACGAACTGGAGCGTGCCCTGAATACCCTGGACACGCCGCTGGTGGGTATCAACAATCGCAACCTGCACAGCTTCGAGGTCAGCCTGGAAACCACCCTGGATCTGTTGCCGCGTATCCCCAGTGATCGCCTGGTGATCACCGAGAGCGGCATCCTCACCCGCGCCGACGTGGAGCTGATGGAGATCAACCGGGTCTATTCCTTCCTGGTTGGCGAGGCGTTCATGCGCGCCGAGGAGCCGGGTGAGGAGCTGAAGCGCCTGTTCTTCCCGGATGGCAAGCGCGTGGTGCTAGGCGCCGATCCGGACTGATCTGGATATGAAAAAGGCCGATGGGTTTCCCCATCGGCCTTTTTGCTCATGCAAGAGCCTATTAGGGCAGGGTGAACAGCACCTTGACCTGGTCGGTCACGGCGGCCTTGTCCACATAGCCGATGGCATCGGCTTCGGCAGCGACCTTGGCCACGACCTCGGCATCACCGGCCACGCTCGGCAGCGGCTGACCCTTGCCGGTAAACACCAGGCCGGACCAGTAGGACTTCAGCTGCGCTTCGTTCTTGCTGGTGACGGCGGCGTAGAACTTCTCCTTGGTCGGGTTCCAGTCCTTCTGGTCGACGCCTTTCAGCGACTTGTTCTTGCCCAGGAAGATGTTGGCGACGTCGGCCTGCGAAGGCGCGGCGGAGGCACCGGCGTTGACGATCACGGCGACCTCGGCCTGTGCCAGGGCGGCGGCGCCGATGCTCGCGGCGGCGAGGAGAATGCGGAGAGACTGCTTCATATGCATGCTCCTCAGAATACGAAGTCGATGCCGGCGCTGATGATGTCGCCGTCGTAGTTGCGAGCCGGAACGCCGGCCAGGCCATTGGTGCGGTCGTACACGGTGTTGTCGTACAGCTCTTGAGCGTTGCGCACGAACACGCCGCCATAGCCGCCGCTGGTGTCGACGCGCTTGTACTCGCCCTTGAGCACCACGGTCGGCAGGATGTTGTAGTTCAGGCCGAGGGTCCAGGAACTCTGGCGACCTTCATCCTCGTCCAGCTGGGCGTAGGTGACATGGGCCAGGAAGTCGCCGAAGCGGCGGCCGCCCATCAGGTAGAAAGAGTCGGTGCTATTGCTGCCGTCGTTCTCGATCACAAGGCTGGTCCACTCGTTGGCGGTCAGCCAGGTACCGTTGTCGTATTGGTAGCCGATCGAGGTGAACTTGCCCTTGTCCTTGTCCAGCGCCAGCAGGGTCGCGGTGTCCGGGTTGCCGAAGATGTCGGTGAAGCTGCCGGCGATCTCGGTGTCGATGTCCGCCTCGACGTAGCCGACACGGAAGGTGCCGAAGTCGTTGGTGGCCAGGCTTACGCTGGAACCGAAGACGTTGTCGTAGTCGATGTCGAACTCTTCGTCATAGGCGTAGTAGTCGCGGTTCTTGGCGATACCACCGGCCAGCTGGAAGGACAGCGTGGCGAAGGACAGCGGCAGGTTGTAGACCAGGTCCGCGCCTTCATAGTTGGACAGCTGAACCTGACTGTAGACCTCGTCCGGCAGGCGCAGCCAGGGGTAGCTGAAGCCCACGTCGATGCTTTCGGAGTACATGTACACCGGGGTGCGCAGGCGACCGACGCGCATGGTCAGGTTGTCGGTGCTCTGCCACGACAGGTAGGCCCACTCCAGGTTGGCCTTCCACTCGTCGCCATAGGCTTTGGCCGTGGTCTGCAGGGTCAGGCCGACGGTGTCGGTGACACCGTAGGTCAGCTGGGCGCCGAACTTGCTCAGTTGGTCGCCACGCCAGGAATCATTGGTCTGGCCAGAGATGCCATAGCCGCGGCCATCGTCTTCGCCGCCCAGGTGGGTGACGCCAACGGTGCCGAAACCATTGATCAGGGCTTCGCCTTGTTCCAGCGCGAATGCAGAGGTGCTGGCCAGGCAGATGGCCAAACCGAGAACGCGGGCTGTAGTCATTCAGTGATGCTCCGTAGAAGGTTAAACGCGGAATTGGGCCGTCGCCGCGCGCAGGTGGTCTCCTGTGCTGACCAGCTGCTCGCCGAGGCGTGCGGTGGCTTCGGCCCCATGGGCGGTTGCTTGGGCGTCCTGCTGCAACACTTGGGTGTCTTGCTGTATGGAACTGGAAAGACCGATCTGCTCCTGAGTGAGCTGGGCGATACCGGCGTTCAGTTCGTCGATCTCGCCCACCGCCACGGCGATGGACTCGAGCATGCGGGTGGCTTCCACCGAGCGCTCGATGCTGTGCTGGGCCTTGTCGCCGTTGGCGGTCATCACGTTGAGCACGCCGTTGGCGCTGTTCTGCAGGCGCTGGATGATCTGCTGGATCTCGGCAGTGGAGGCGGCAGTCTTCTGCGCCAGGTTGCGCACTTCGTCGGCAACCACGGCGAAGCCGCGGCCCTGCTCACCGGCGCGGGCGGCCTCGATGGCGGCGTTGAGGGCGAGCAGATTGGTCTGCTCGGCGATGCTGCGGATTACCGTGAGGACCGAGCCCACCTGCTGGGTCTCTTCCTCCAGCTGCTGCATGGCCTGCACGGCGCCGAGCACGCTGCTGCCCAGGTCACTGATGCTGGTCGACAGGCTGCCGATACTGGCGCGTGCGGTATCGGCCTGGCGCGAGGCGGCGCCGGCACCTTCCGAAGCCTGCTGCGAGCGCTGCGCCACTTCCTGGATGCTGCTGGTCATGGTCTGGATGTCACGACCGATGGAGTCGGTATGGCCCTGCTGCGACCGGGAATTCTCTTTCGATTCCTGGGTCAGCCGGTACAGCTCCTGCGACATGCCGCCGAGCGGGCCGGCGGCTTCGATGATCTGGCGGATGGTGCCCTGTAGCTTGTCGAGGAAGCCGTTGAACAGCTGGATCATCTCGCCGATTTCGTCGCGCGAGTCGACGTTGACCCGGCGGGTCAGGTCGCCGTCGCCGCGGGCGATGGCCTGCAGCGACTCGATCACGCCATGCACATTGCCCATGATGCCGCGGATGATCATCAGAGCGCCGAGGCCAACCAAGGCCACCAGCACGGCGCTGAGGATGTAGCCGGTGCGGGTGGTGGTGGCGTTGTCGGTGCGTGCCTGGCCGAGGGTGCTCTGAAAGTCCTCGTACGCATTGGCGCGGAATGCCGAACCTAGCTTCTGAGCGGCTTCCAGGTCGCTGGCCATGCGGTCCAGGCTGGGGCGCAGATCGTCGAAGCTGGCGCTGCCCTTGATCAGTTGCTCGGAAGCGGCCAGCGCGTTGTCGGCGTAACGGCCGATGGCTTTGCGCCATTCTTCGAGCTCGCCGGCACGCTCGCTGTTACCACGGGTCAGCGGTTGCAGACTCTGCTGCAGGCCGGCGATATCGGTCAGAACCTTGCGAGCTTCGTCCAGCGTCGCCAGTTCGCCTGCGGCGACCGCGCTATTGAGCAGGCCTGGCAGTCGGGAGAACTGGAAGTTGACGGCGTCGGCTTTTTCCAGAGTTGGGAAGCTGTTGGTTTCCAGGGTGTCCAGCCGGGCATCGTTGGCCGCCAACTGAACCGAGGTGTAGACCACGAACAACAGCAGGCCGAGCAGGGCGACGGCAGGCAGCAGCGACAGCTTCAGGGTCAGCGACAGATTTTTCAGCATGGCAGGTACCCAAGTGGGGCGTGCATTGTATAGAAAGACACGTGGTGGCTAAAGGCTACATGTTGGTCATCCTGTGACCATTTGTATTCTGTTTGTCCGTAAATGTTTTGTCGGCCGCCCCTTTATTTTCTATAGCCGCAAAATCGCGATTGCGCCTGTGGCAATGGCGCACAGATAGCTGGCGGCAGGCTCGCGCGCTCGCCTAGACTCGTTACATAACAATAAGGAGTCACCGATGCGCGCTGCGATATTGCTTGGCCTGATGCTGAGCACGGCCACGCACGCTGCCGACCCACTGCAGGAGGCCATGGCCGAGCTGCAGCCCAGCTCTCTTGCCGTTGCCGAACAGCGTGCCGAGTTGGCCTGGTTCGCCGAGACGGGCAAACCGTTTGCCGGCACCCAGGTCCGAGTCATCTCCGAGCGCATTCCCACCCACTGGTACGAGGCCAATGTGCTGGCGCCGCTGTTCAGCCGCCTCACCGGCATCCGTGTGATCCATGAGGTAAGTGGTGAGGATGACGTGGTCAACAAGCTGCGCACCCAGCAGGAGACTGGCCTGCCGCTGTATGACGCCTATGTCAGCGACAGCGACCTGATCGGTCAGCACTTTCGCGACGGCCAGGTGCTGGTGCTGTCCGACTTCATGGCCGGTGAAGGCGCCACGGTGACCTCGCCGACGCTCGATCTAGCCGACTTCATCGGCCTGCCCTTCGTCACCGCCCCTGACAACAAGCTCTATCAGTTGCCTGACCAGCAGTTCGTCAATCTCTACTGGTACCGGCGCGACTGGTTCGAGCGGCCCGAGCTGCGCAGGGCTTTCCGCAAGCGTTATGGCTACGATCTGGACGTTCCGCAGAACTGGAGTGCCTACGAGGACATCGCCGCTTTCTTTACCGAACAAGTCGGCGAAATCGATGGCCAGCGTGTCTACGGCCACATGGACTACGGCGCCTTCGATCCGTCGATCGGCTGGCGTCTGTCGGATGCCTGGCTGGGCATGGCCGGGGTCGCCGACCCGGGGCTGCCCAACGGCCTGCCGGTGGACGACTGGGGCATCCGCGTCGAATCCTGCCGGCCGGCGGGGGCCAGCGTTGCCCGCGGCGGCGCCTTGGACAGCCCGGCAGCGATCTATGCACTGCAGCAGTACATCGACTGGCTGCAGCGTTACGCCCCGCCCGAGGCGCAGACGATGAGCTTCAACCAGGCAGGTAATGTCGCGGCCCAGGGGCATATTGCCCAGCAGATCTTCTGGTACAGCGCCTTCACCGCCGACTACACCTTGCCGGACAGCGCGGTGGTGGCGGCTGACGGCAAGCCCAAGTGGCGTGTTGCGCCTTCACCGCGCGGTGCCTACTGGCAGGATGGTATGAAGTCCGGCTATCAGGACGTCGGTGCCTGGACCCTGCTCAAGGCCACGCCGCTGCGCCAGCGCCAGGCGGCCTGGCTGTATGCCCAGTTCGTCACCGCCAAGAGCGTGTCGTTACGCAAGACTCTGGTCGGGCTGACGCCGATCCGCCGATCCGATCTCGACTCGCCCGCCTTGCTGAGCGAGGCACCGCGCCTGGGCGGGCTGGTCGAGTTCTACCGTAGCCGGGCAGCGAGACGCTGGACGCCCACCGGCGCCAATGTGCCGGACTACAGTGGCATGGCCAGCCTGTGGTGGCGCCAGCTGCACCCGGCGGTGGAGGGGCGGATCAGCGCCGCCGAGGCATTGGGCAATCTGGCGCGCATCTTTGATCGGCATCTGGAGGAGGTCGGCTTGCGCCAGACGCATGCCTGCGCACCGCGCCTGAACCCGACACTGAACGCTGCGCACTGGTTGAAGCGCCCCGGCGCGCCGTGGCCGCGACTGGATAATGAGCGTCCTGCCGGGCGTACCCTGCCTTATGAGGAGGCCCTGCGTGCGTGGGATTAGCCTCTTGCTGGTCGCTCTGCTCAGCGCGCCGCTGGCCGCCGCCGAGGTGCAGCTGTTCGCCTGGGAGCGCGCACCGCTGGTGCAGCAGCGCCCGGATGGTGGCGCCGCCGGCCTGGTGCCTGAGATGGCCGACGAGTTGTTCCGGCGTGCCGGCATCGCCTACCGCCTGAGCTTTCTGCCTTTGCAGCGCGCCCTGCACCAGGTACAGCAGCAGGAACGCAGCTGCGTCCTGCTGGTGGAGCGTCAGCAGGAGCGCGAGCCACTGTTCGCCTGGGTCGGGCCGCTGCTGGTTTCGCGTCTGGGGCTGTATGCCAAGGCCGACGACGACCTGAAGCTGAGCAGCCTGCAGCAGGCGCGCGGGCTGCGCATCCTCAGCCACCAGGGCTCTGGCGCCGGCGAGTACCTGCAGACGGTCGGCCTGGAAGTGATCTACTCGAACAAGGAGTCGCTCAACCTGAGCATGCTGCAGCGCAGCCGAGCTCGGCTGTGGGCTACCAGTTCGGCGGTGGTCGCCTCGCTCTCGGCCAGCCCGGCGCCGCGCGAGGTGCTGCCCTTCCTTACCCTGATGGAAGACATCGCCTGCCATCCGCGCATGGACCCCGCCGAGCTGCGGCGCCTGCAAGACAGCCTGCGGCAGATGTACCGCGAGGGCTGGGTGCAGGCGCTGCATCGCAAGCATGGTCTGGAGTTGCGATAGCCAGGTTGGCATGTGCCTTGTCTGCCGCGCTATCGTTCCGCGTGCTTGGCCCTGAGCGGTTGGATTCTCCAGCGGCCCTTGGCGGGGTCTATGGAGGTTTCGATGGCGTTCTACCGTTCGCAGATTCGTTGGTCGAGGGACGGCCAGCCTTTCCTTGATAACCAGTACAGCCGCGCTCATGTCTGGCGTTTCGACGGGGGCATCGAGGTGCCGGCCTCCTCTTCGCCGCAGGTCGTACCTGTGCCGTTCTCCGTTGTCGCCGCGGTGGATCCGGAAGAGGCCTTTGTCGCCTCGCTGTCCAGTTGCCACATGCTCTGGTTCCTTTCCCTGGCGGCCAAGGCCGGGTGGCTGGTGGAGGAGTACCTCGACTGCGCCGAAGGCGTGATGGCGCGCGATGATCAGGGGCGATTGGCCATGACGCAGGTTACCCTGCGGCCCGAAGTGCGCATGACCGGGGACGGCTGCCCGACGCAGGAGCAGTTTGCTCAGCTGCACCATGCGGCCCATGAAGCCTGCTTCATCGCCAACTCGGTGAAGAGTCAGGTGCGTTGCGAGCCCGTGCTGCGGGCATAAAAAAACCGCCCCGGAGGGCGGTTCTTTCACTGCTGCGGCGAATTACAGACCGTTGGCGGCCTTGAACTCGCGGCGGCGACGGTGCAGGACCGGCTCGGTGTAACCGTTCGGCTGCTTGGTGCCTTCGACCACCAGTTCCAGGGCGGCCTGGAAGGCGATGTTGCTGTCGAAGTTCGGCGCCAGCGGGCGGTACAGCGGGTCGTTGGCGTTCTGGCGGTCGACCACCGGGGCCATGCGCTTGAGGCTCTCGACGATCTGCGCTTCGGTGACGATACCGTGGCGCAGCCAGTTGGCCAGCAGTTGGCTGGAGATACGCAGGGTTGCACGGTCTTCCATCAGGCCGACGTCGTTGATGTCCGGCACCTTGGAGCAGCCGACGCCCTGGTCGATCCAGCGCACCACGTAGCCGAGGATGCCCTGCGAGTTGTTGTCCAGTTCGTTCTGGATTTCCTCGGCCGACCAGTTGGTGTTCGGTGCCAGCGGGATGGTCAGGATGTCGTCGATGGACGCCGGAGTGCGCTTGGCCAGCTCGGCCTGACGGGCGAACACGTCGACCTTGTGGTAGTGCATCGCGTGCAGGGTGGCGGCGGTCGGCGACGGCACCCAGGCGGTGTTGGCGCCAGCCATCGGGTGGACGATCTTCTGCTCGAGCATGCCGGCCATCAGGTCGGGCATGGCCCACATGCCCTTGCCGATCTGCGCACGGCCCTGCAGGCCGGTGGCCAGGCCGATGTCGACGTTGTTGTTCTCGTAGGCGCCGATCCACTTCTCGCTCTTCATGGCGGCCTTGCGCACCATGGCGCCGGCTTCCATGGAGGTGTGGATTTCGTCACCGGTACGGTCGAGGAAGCCGGTGTTGATGAACACCACGCGCTCGCTGGCCGCCTTGATGCAGGCCTTGAGGTTGACGGTGGTGCGGCGCTCTTCGTCCATGATGCCGACTTTCAGGGTGTTGCGCGGCAGGCTGAGGACGTCCTCGACGCGGGAGAAGATTTCGGCGGCGAAGGCCACTTCTTCCGGGCCGTGCATCTTCGGCTTGACGATGTACACCGAGCCGGTACGGCTGTTCTTACGGCTGGTGTTGCCATTCAGGTTGTGGATGGCGATCAGGCTGGTGAACAGGCCGTCCTGGATGCCTTCCGGAATCTCATTGCCGGCGGCGTCGAGGATGGCCGGGTTGGTCATCAGGTGGCCGACGTTACGCACGAACAGCAGGCTGCGGCCGTGCAGGGTAAGCTCGGAACCGTCGGCCTTGGTGTAGACGCGGTCCGGGTTCATGGTGCGGGTGAAGGTGCTGCCGCCCTTGGAAACTTCCTCGGCCAGATCGCCTTTCATCAGGCCCAGCCAGTTGCGGTAGACCACGACCTTGTCGTCGGCATCGACGGCGGCCACCGAGTCTTCGCAGTCCATGATGGTGGTCAGCGCGGACTCCATCAGCACGTCCTTCACGCCAGCGGCGTCGGTCTGGCCGATCGGGCTGGTCGGGTCGATCTGGATCTCGAAGTGCAGGCCGTTGTGCTTGAGCAGCAAGGCCTTCGGCTTGGCGGCATCGCCCTGGAAGGCGACGAACTGGGCGGCGTTCTTCAGGCCGACTTCGCTGCCGTTCTTCAGGGTCACGGCCAGCTGGCCATTCTTCACCACGTAGGCGGTGGCGTCGACGTGGGAAGCGCCTTCCAGCGGGGCAGCTTCGTCGAGGAAGGCGCGGGCGAAGGCGATCACCTTGTCACCGCGAACCTTGTTGTAGCCCTTGCCCTTCTCGGCGCCGTTCTCTTCGCTGATCACGTCGGTGCCATAGAGAGCATCGTACAGCGAGCCCCAACGGGCGTTGGAGGCGTTCAGGGCGAAGCGCGCGTTCATCACCGGCACTACCAGCTGCGGGCCGGCCAGGCGGGCGATTTCTTCGTCGACGTTCTGCGTGGTGGCCTGGAAGTCAGCCGGCTCCGGCAGCAGGTAGCCGATTTCCTGGAGGAATGCCTTGTAGGCGGCGGCGTCATGCGCCTGGCCTTTGCGGGCCTGGTGCCAGGCGTCGATCTGGGCCTGCAGTTCGTCACGTTTGGCCAGCAGGGCGCGGTTCTTCGGAGCCAGCTCGTTGATCACGGCTTCGGCACCGGCCCAGAACGTGTCGGCAGCGATGCCGGTGCCGGGGATGGCTTCGTTGTTGATGAAGTCGTAAAGGGCCTTGGCGACCTGCAGACCACCTACTTGAACGCGCTCAGTCATTGCTTGCCTCACTTGATGCAGAACAGGGCCGGAAGGCCATGTAGTAAGAGTCGGCGGATACTACATGACTCGTCGGGAAAAATCAGTCACAAACTGTGCTCGCCTGTCGCTCCATGCGGCGCGCCTTCAGTCGGGTCGGGGCCTTGCCGGACGGGGCTCGCCGCCTAGGCCTATACTGCGTGCTTTGCCGATCCCGGAGGCAGTATGCCGATCAGTCTTGCCCAACCTGCCGATCTCCCCGAACTGGCCGAGCTGTTCTGCGGCTACCTGGACTTCTACCAGGTGCCGCGGCCGCTGGCGGAAGTCGAGGTCTTCCTTGCCGCGCGCCTTGAACGCGGCGACTCGGTGCTGTTTATCGCCCGTGACCAGGCGGGCCAGGCACTGGGCTTCGTCCAGTTGTATCCCTTCTTCGCCTCGCTGCACATGGCGCCGGCCTTCCTCCTCAGCGACCTCTATGTCAGCCCGACTGGACGTCGCCAGGGCCTGGCCGAGCAGCTGATGAATGCCGCCCGCGCCCATGCCGAGGCCTGCGGCGCCTGCGGGCTGCAGCTGGAGACGGCGAAGGATAATTTCGCCGGCCAGGCGCTCTACGAAAAGCTTGGCTATGTCCGCGATGAGGTGTTTTATACCTACTGGCTCGGCCTCAAGCCCTGAACAAGGAGTTGCTCGTGGATCATCTGGTACTCACCGTCATCGCCCCCGACCAGCCCGGCCTGGTCGAACGTATCGCCCAGTGCATCGCCGCCCATGGCGGCAACTGGCTGGAGAGCCGCATGTCGCGCATGGCCGGGCAGTTCGCCGGCATCCTCAAGGTGGCGGTGCCCGCCGAGGGGTATGACGAACTGGTCGAGGGCCTGCAGGCCCTCAACAGCCAGGGCATCCGCGTGCTGGTGGCGGAGAGCGGCAGCGAGCCGGCCTGCACCTGGAAACCGATTCACCTGGACCTGGTGGGTAACGACCGCCCCGGTATCGTCCGCGACATCACCCGCCTGCTCGCCGAGCATGGCGTCAACCTGGAGAGCCTGACCACCGAGGTGGCGCCGGCGCCGATGAGCAGCGAGCCGCTGTTCCATGCCGAGGCGCTGCTGGCCGTGCCGCTGGACCTGTCGCTGGACCAGTTGCAGGACAAGCTGGAAACCCTGGCCGACGACCTGATGGTGGAGCTGAACCTGCGCAGCGAGGAGTGATCCCCAGAATGCGTGGGTGAAGCTGTGGATAGTCTGGGGAGCCCCGGCGCACTGCCTAGTGCCTCGGGGCTTTTTCATGACTGGTTAAAAAAGACGCAGATTCAAGGGCTTGTGCACAACTAGCGGGGATGGCTCTGTGGGCGGCATGGGGATAAGTCCGTTCGCCCCACAGATGACGTGGCCTGTGGCCCGCTGCACGATTTTCAACCAGTGTCGCGTGCCGGTGGATATCCCCGAAAGCTGTGGATGAAGCTGTGGGCAGGCTGGGGGATGGCCGCTGCACGCCAGGGCTGCTGCGGGCTCCCGCGAATCGCTCAGAAAACCAGCAATATCAAGCGCTTGTGCACAAAGGCTGGGGATGAAGCTGTGGATAGCCGGCGGACTGGTCGCTGCGTGCCAGGCGGGGCGCGGTGTTGCGTCGCCTGGGTGTTTCCTGATCAGCTGGCCGGTCGGCGCTTTGCGGTGGATAAGGCTAGGTCGCAGGTTGGCAACGATATCCCCGGGAAACGGGGAAAGAGCTGTGGACAGTCTGCGGACTCCTTGCTGCAGCCCACGCCTGGCGTGGACTGCAGCGGTTTGCTCAGGAATCGCACAGGCGCGCCGGGTTTGTGCACAGAGCCTGGGGATGGTCTTGTGGAAAAGGTTGGGAACAACTGCGCTAGCCCCCGGCCGGCGTGACTTCGCCCGGGCTGGTCGTTTTCTAGGCGACCTGCCCACGGCGGCGTAGGCCCAGCCAGATATCCAGGCTGTAAATGAACAGCGCCGCCCAGATGCACACGAAGGACAGCAGCTTGCTGGACTCCAGCGTCTCGCCGAACAGCAGCACCGCCTGCAGCAGCACCAGAGTCGGCGCCAGGTACTGCAGGAAGCCCAGGGTGGTGTAGGGCAGGTGGCGCGCCGCGGCGTTGAAGCACAGCAGCGGCACTAGGGTGATGGGGCCGGCAGCGATCAGCCAGAGCGCCTCGCTGCTGCTCCAGAAGCCGGCCTGGGTACTGGCCGCGGCCGGGTGCAGCCACAGCCAGCCGAGCGCCAGCGGCAGCAGCAGCCAGGTCTCCACCACCAGGCCGGGCAGGGCGGCCACCGGCGCCTGCTTACGGATCAGGCCGTAGAAGCCGAAGGTCAGCGCCAGCACCAGCGATACCCAGGGCAGGCTGCCGACCTGCCACAGCTGCTGCAACACGCCGAGGGTGGCCAGCCCCACCGCGACCCACTGCAGGCGGCGCAGGCGCTCGCCGAGCAAAAGCATGCCGAGCAGCACGTTGATCAGCGGGTTGATGTAGTAGCCCAGGCTGGCCTCCAGCATGCGCCCGTTGTTCACCGCCCAGACATACACCAGCCAGTTGCTGGCGATCAGCAGGCCGCTGGCGGTGAGCACCGCCAGGCGCTTGGGGTTGTCGCGCAGCTCGCGCCACCAGCCGGGGTGTTTCCACAGCGCCAGCAGCAGGGCGCCGAACAGCGCCGACCAGATCGCCCGGTGGGCGATGATCTCCAGCGCCGGCACGGCCTGGATGGCCTTGAAGTAGAGCGGGAACAGGCCCCAGATCAGATAGGCGGCGATGCCGAGGGTGTAGCCGCGGCTGGGGTTGGCGGAGGGCATGCTGCTCCTTGATGAATAGGCGGCTAACTAAAGGCGCTCGATTTTAGTGCCTGTTGCCCGGGATTGTCTGTGTGATCAGCTTTGGCGCGCGCGGCGGTGTGCATAAGTGTGCACGTCATGGAAGCGGGAGCATGAGTCAGCTCACCATCGGTTCAGCAACCGAGCAGGTTCATCTAATCTGTGCCCATGGTGCTCTCCAGTAGTGGTGTATCGAATGCAGGCTAGCAATCCGTCAGGGGCTGAAGCGGCCCTGACAGAGCAGACAGAACGGCTCAGAAGCTTCATCGACGGTACCAACATCGGAACCTGGGAGTGGAACGTTCAGACGGGGGCGACCACCTTCAACGAACGCTGGGCTGAGATCATTGGCTACCGCCTGGCGGAGCTTGAGCCTATCGACATCAATACCTGGCTGCGCCACGCGCATCCCGACGACCTCGAAGAGTCTGGCGCCCGCCTGGAACGGCACTTCAAAGGCGAAACGCCGTTTTATGACTATCAATGCCGCATGCGCCACAAGTCGGGGCGCTGGGTCTGGGTCCATGACCGTGGGCGGGTAGTGAGTTGGACCGCGGATGGCAAGCCGCTGATGATGTATGGCACTCATGCTGACATCACCGAGATGCGCGAGCAGCAGGAGGCGGCCTACCGGACCAGTGCCCAGCTGCAGGCGATTCTCGACTCGGCGACCGGCGTCAGCATCATCGCCACTGCCCCCGACGGACTCATCACCCTGTTCAACCGGGGGGCGGAGCGCCTGCTCGGATACCGGGCCGAGGAAATGGTCGGCGTGCAGACGCCGGCGCTCTTCCATCTCGAGGCCGAGGTCGAGCAACGCGGGCGTGAGCTGTCCCGGCTCGTGGGGCGGGAGATCAGCGGGTTCGAGGTTTTCGTGCACCTGGCTCGGCAGGGCGAGCCCCAGACGGAGCAATGGACCTATGTGCACAGGGACGGAAGCTGTCGCCGGGTGAACCTGACGGTCAGCACCATATTTGACAGCCAGGGCGAGATTTCCGGGTTTCTGGGCATTGCCAGCGATATCTCCGAACTGGAGGTCACCTCCACCGCCTTGCAGCAGAGCGAGAGCCGTTTCCGGGGGCTGGTGGCCAACTTGCCCGGTGTGGTTTACCGCTGTGAGAACGATGCGCAATGGACGATGCGCTACATGAGCGATGAGGTCACGTCGCTGACCGGCTATCCGGCCAGTGACTTCATCGATAACCGCGTCCGCAGCTTTTCCAGTGTCGTGCACCCGGATGATCTGCACATCACCTACCAGTCCGTCGCCGCCATTGAACGACATGAAAAATTTGAGCTCACCTACCGGCTCCGGCATGTCGATGGTCATAGCGTCTGGGTGAGGGAGCAGGGGCGCGGAGAATACGACGCCGACGGCAATCTGCTCTGGGTGTCCGGTTTCATCTGGGATATCAGTGATCGCAAGGCGGCTGAGGATGCGCTGCGGGTCAGCGAGCGGCGCTTCAGCGGCGCATTCAACACCGCCCCCCAGGGCATGGCGATCGTTGACCTTGGCGGGCGTTGGCTGGAGGTCAACGATGCCCTCTGCCGCATGCTCGGTTACAGCCGTGAAGAACTGTTGCGGCTCGACTTCCAGCACATCACCCACCCCGACGACCTGGCCAAGGACCTGCAGCTGCTGCAACAGCTGCTGGAGGGTGTGATTGCCGACTATCAGCTGGAGAAGCGTTACATCGACAAGCGTGGCGAGGTGTTGTGGATACTGCTTAGCGTTTCGCTGGTGCGTGACGCTCGGGGATTGCCGCTGCACTTTGTTTCCCAGATTCAGGACATCACGGCGCGCTTCGAAGCGGGCAGGCGGCTGCGCGAGCGTGAGGAGTACCTCAGTACCCTGCTGGATAACGTCATCGATGCCATTGTGACGATTGACGAGACCGGGCTGATCGAAACGTTCAATCCGGCGGCCGAGCGGATTTTCGGTTACGGAAAAGCGGAGATCATCGGGCATAACGTCAAGCTGCTGATGCCGGCGGGTTACCGCGAGCAACATGACGGATACCTGGCGGCCTACCGTAACAGCGGTGTTCCGCGAATACTGGGTAAGGATCTGGAGCTGCCGGCGCAGCGTCGCAATGGCGAGCCGTTCACCATGGAGCTGGCCGTCTCGCAGATCACCTTGCAGGGGCAGCGCCGCTTCATTGCCGTCATACGCGATATCAGTGAGCGCAAGCGCATTGAGCGCATGAAGAGCGAGTTCGTTTCCACCGTCAGCCATGAGCTGCGCACGCCGCTCACTTCGATTGCCGGGGCGCTGGGTCTGATCAATGGCGGCGCGCTGGGCGAAGTGCCGGCGCAGATGGGGGAAATGTTGCGCATCGCCCAGAGCAACAGCCAACGCTTGTCGGAACTGATCAATGACCTGCTGGACATGGACAAGCTGGTGGCTGGAAAGATGACGTTTGCCCTGCAGCCCCTGCCGCTCTGGCCGCTACTGGAGGCGGCCATCGAGCAGAATCAGCCCTATGCCGCGCAGCACTCGGTCGCTCTGCTGCTGCAGCCGCCCCGGCTGGATGTCGACGTACGGGTGGATCGGCAGCGTTTTGCGCAGATCATGGCGAACCTGCTGTCCAATGCTGCCAAGTTCTCCACGCAGGGCGCCGAGGTCGAGGTGTCTGCGGCCCTGGCCGGCACGCGGGTGCGCATCAGTGTGCGTGACTGTGGTGTGGGCATCCCCGACGCCTTTCGCGCGCGCATTTTCGGTAAGTTTTCGCAGGCGGATGCCACGGACACCCGGCAGAAAGGTGGCACCGGTCTGGGGCTGGCGATCACCCGTGAGCTGACCGAGCGAATGGCGGGGCAGATCGGATTTGAGTCGGCCGAGGGGTATGGGAGCACCTTCTGGGTGGAGCTGCCGGTGGAGCGTCAGTCTTGAATCGCTCCACACGAAGGCCGGGGCTGCTGGCCGGTATAGGGCTTTTGGCACTGGCACTGACGCTGGGTGGCCTGGTTGAGCTGGGGATGTGGCGCTACAGCCAGTATCGGCACCTGGAGGAACAGCGCTTTCTGCGCGCTCAGGCCTATGAGATGAAGGCGGTCCTGCTGGCCGAACTGAATGCCAGCCTGCACCTTGCCAGTGGTCTGGCGAGTTATGTGCCGGCCAAGCAGGGGCGGCTGGCGGCGGCTGAACTGCAGCCCTGGCTGCAGGGGCTTTTCGCTCAGGGGCGCCACATCCGCAATATCGGCTTGGCCCCAGACAACCGCATTGCCTTCCTGTATCCACTGGCCGGCAATGAGTCGGCGCTGGGCCTCTATTACCCGGATGTTGCCGAGCAGTGGCCTCTCATTCAGCGCATCATCGAAAGTCGTGAGCCGCGCCTGGATGGGCCGCTGAACCTGGTGCAGGGCGGCAGGGGGCTGGTCTACAGGGTGCCCGTGTATCTGCCGGATCAGCGCTACTGGGGCCTGATCAGCACGGTCATTGACTTCGATCGGCTTATTGCGCACTTGCAGGCATTGGCGCGCAAGCGCGATCTCTCCGTCGCCTGGCTGCCGTTCGATGCCCCGGCTGTGGATGCCTCAAACAGCGTGCGCTTGCCGGTATCGCTGGCCGGGGCGCAGTGGCAGCTTCAGGTGTCCGCAGCGCCGCAACCGGCGCTCTCTTTGCTATTGGCGAGGGCTCTGGGCTGGAGCGTCGCCCTGCTGATCACGTTGCTGGCCGGCTGGATGGTGCACTTGCAGCTGCGCCGGGCGAGCCTGGCGCAGGCGCTGAACCGGAGCCAGCAGGATTTCATGCGAGCCTTCGACATGGCGCCACAGGGCATGGCGATGTTGAACGCCTCGGCGCAGCTGGTGGAGGCCAACCAGGCGCTGTGCCAGCTCCTCAAGCGCGGTCGTGGAGAGCTGCTGGGGGCCGCACTGTCCGACTACTGTCTCCCCGACGATCGCGAGGTCGTGCGCCGGCACCTCGCACAGAACGCCGAGCAGGCGCGCGCGGGCTGGACGATGCAGGTGCTCGACGCAGAGCAGAGTGCCGTCGATGTGGAGTGCAATGTCTCCTGGCTGGGGCTATCTGCGACGGGGTAGTCGCTCTGCATCCTGCATCTTCAGGACATTACCGAACGCTTGCGACTCCAGCGGCTGCAGCGCGAGTTCATTGCCAGTGTCAGCCACGAACTGCGCACACCGCTGACGGCTATTGCCGGTTCTCTCGGTTTGCTCAGCGGCGGCGCCCTGGGCGAGGTACCGCAGGCCATGCAGCCACTGCTGAACATCGCGCACTCGAACAGCCTGCGCTTGCAGGAACTGATCAACGACCTGCTGGACATGGAAAGGCTGATGGCAGGGAAGATGCGTTACGACATCCGCGAGCAACCCTTATGGCCGCTGCTGGAAGATGCGATAGCGCACAATCAGCCCTATGCCGATCAGTATCAGGTCGTGCTTGAACTGTCCGGGGAGCCTGTCGAGGCAAGTGTCGCTGTCGACAGCCAGCGTCTGGCGCAGATTCTGGCCAATCTGCTCTCCAATGCGGCCAAGTTTTCCCGCCCCGGATCTGTCGTGACGGTGCAGGCGCATGTCGATGGCGATTGTGTCAGGATCAGTGTCAACGACCGTGGCATTGGTATCCACGAAGAGTTCAGGAACCGCATCTTCAGCCGGTTTGCCCAGGCAGATGCCGGCGATGCCCGGCAGCAGGGTGGCACCGGGCTCGGCCTGGCCATCTGCAAAGAGCTGGTCGAGGCCATGTCGGGGCGTATTGGCTACGAGTCACAGGCGCAGCAGGGCAGCACCTTCTGGTTCGAGCTGCCAACCGTTAACAGGGTGGTCAGGGTATGACGACACGCAAGCTGGGGCATCCCCCCACACCGGCGAACGAGAGCCGTCGCCTGGCCGCTCTGCTTGAGCTTGAGCTACTGGACACCCCTGCCGAGACGATGTTCGACAACATCACGGCGCTGGCGGCGCAGATTTGCGAAACACCGATCGCCCTCATCTCGCTGGTCGATGCCGAGCGCCAGTGGTTCAAGAGCCGACAGGGCCTTGACGCCAGCGAGACGCCGCGCGAGTTGGCGTTCTGCGCCCACGCCATCAACGGCGAGGCCTTGTTCGAAGTGGAAAATGCCCTGCTGGATCCGCGCTTCAGGCACAACCCGCTGGTGACCGGTGCCCCGGATATTCGCTTTTACGCGGGCATGCCGCTGGCTGACGGGGAGGGCCATAGCCTGGGTACCCTCTGTGTGATCGATCGCCAGCCGCGTCAGCTCAGCGGGCAGCAGAAGGACGCCCTGCGGTTGCTGGCCCAGCAGACCATTAGCTTGTTCGAGCTGCGTTTGCAGACGCGGCGGCAGCAAGAGCAGGCCGCGTTGCATAAAGCGATTCTGAGCAGTGTGGGGACTGCCGTGCTGGTCACCGACATGGAGGGGGTGATTCGCCAGGCCAGCCCTGGGGTGCATCCCCTGCTGGGCTATGAGGTGGGGGCTCTGGTCGGTCAAAGTCTGGAGCTGGTGCTGCCCGATGAGGGGCGTCAGCTGCGGCCCGATCCATCCGGGGCGTTCACCGGCCCCGGCGTCGAGCAGGCCAGCCTGCATGAGTTGAATGCGCGGCACCGCAAAGGACAGCGCATTCCCGTGTTGTTCAGCTTGGCACCGATTGCCATGGATGGCAGTCCGCAGCTGGGTTATCTGTGCATCCTCAATGATCTGAGCTACCGCGAGGAGGCCCTGCAGCGCCTGCAGCATATCGCCGGGCAACTGCCTGGCGTGGTCTATCAGTTCCAGCTGCGTAGCGATGGCCGAAGCTGCTTCCCCTACGCCAGCGAAGGGTTGCAGGACGTATACGGACTGCTGCCCGAGCAGGTGAGGGAGGATGCGAGTCTCGTTTTCGCGAGAATCCACCCGGATGATCTGCCCGCCGTGACCGCCAGCATCCAGGAGTCAGCGGATAGCTTGAGTGTCTGGCACAGGGAGTACCGATTTCTTCACCCTGCGAAGGGCCTCATCTGGCTGGAGGGCAGAGCCGCGCCCCAGCGGCGTGCCGATGACAGCATTCTCTGGCACGGCTTCATCACCGATATCACGCAACGCAAGCGGCTGGAGCAGATGAAGAGCGAGTTCGTCTCGACGGTCAGCCACGAGTTGCGCACCCCCCTGACCTCCATTGCAGGCTCGCTGGGGTTGATCAATGGTGAGGTCCTGGGGCCCGTGCCGGCGGCGATGCGCGAGATGCTGCTGATTGCGCAGAACAATTCCCAGCGCTTGCGCCAACTGATCGACGATCTGCTGGACATGGACAAGTTGCTTGCGGGCAAGATGAGCTTTATCCCGCAGCTTCTGGATCTGGACCATCTGCTTGCCGAGTGTGCCGCCAGCCATCAGGGTTTCGCCCGTCAGCATGAGGTGCAGCTGCGCTACACGGGCGGGCCGGCAGCGCAGGTGATGGCGGATCCCCTGCGCCTGCAGCAGGTGCTGAGCAATCTGCTGTCCAATGCGCTGAAGTTTTCCCCGGCGGGCAGTCAGGTCGTCCTGTATACCCAGGCGATGGGTGGGCGGATAAGGATCGCGGTGGCTGATCAGGGGCCGGGTATCCCTGCCGAGTTCGTTGATCGGCTCTTCGAGAAGTTCTCCCAGGCCGATGCCAGTGATCGCCGGCAGAAAGGCGGTACGGGGCTGGGTCTGGCCATCAGCAAGGAGCTGATCGAGCGCATGGGCGGGGTGATTGGCTTCTATCCTCGCCCCGAGGGCGGTAGCGTGTTCTGGATTGAATTGCCGGCGCAGCGTCAGGGGGACCCTGTAGCCCCGCCTGCTGCCTGCGAGGAGGATGATCATGGGTGAGCTCAGGCGCATATTGCACGTGGAGGATGACCCCTCCATTCAGGCGGTGGCCAAGGTGGCGCTGGAGGCTGTCGGCGGGTTTGAGGTATTGAGTTGCGGCAGCGGTCAGGAGGCTCTGGATGAGGTGGTGAACTTTGCGCCGGACTTCATCCTGCTGGATGTGATGATGCCCGGGATGGACGGTCCGCAGACGCTTGAGCGGCTCGTCGAGCTGGTCGACATCGAGGCGATCCCCGTGGCATTCATGACGGCCAAGGTGCAACCGCCAGAGGTTGATTACTATCTGAGCCTGGGCGCGCGTGACGTGATCATCAAGCCTTTCGACCCGATGCAGTTGGCAAGTCAGATACGCGCCATTTGGAGCCGCTCGAATGGATAGGCAGAAGCAGTTGGCAGACCTGCAGGCCCAGTTGCAGATACTGGGCGAGCAATTCGCTCTGCGGCTCAAGGAGGAGTTGCCCCAGCTGGCCGAGAAGGCCTGCTATCTGCAGCGCTCCTCGGACCCCTCCGAGCAGCTGGCGCACCTGCAGGCTCTGCGCAGCCAGCTGCACAAGCTCGCGGGAAGTGCCGGAACCTTCGGCTTCAAGGTGCTGGGCGATCAGGCGCGCGCACTCGAGCAGCAGGCCCAGCAGTGGCTCAATAGCCTGGAGCTGCAGCACCAGGGGCTGGATACCTTTGTGGCGGATGTCCAGCAGCTTGCCGGTAGCGTGGAACTCTCTGCCGTTGCCGAAGTGATTGCGCCGCCGCAGGACTGGCCGCGCAACGAGTCTCCGGTGGGCGACGAGCGGCGCATCTACATCCTGGAGGATGAGGACAGTGTGGGCGAGAACATCCGCCGCACGCTCTCCACTTTTGGATACCAGGCTCGCCACTTTACCGGCACTGCTGGTCTCGACCAGGCGCTGGCCGAGCAGCTGCCGGACGCGTTGATAGTCGATGTGAACCTCGGCGACGCCCAGCAGAATGGGCTGGAGTATGTGTCTTCCCTGCAGCAGCGCCTGCCGCAGGCACTGCCGGTGCTGGTGCTGACGACGCAGAATGATTTCGACACCCAGTTACAGGCGGCCCGCCTTGGGGCTGTGGGCTTTTTCAGCAAGCCGGTGGATGTTGCCAAACTGGAAGGCCGTCTTGAGCAGTGTTTCGCTCAGCATGCGGGGGCGCCCTATCGGGTACTGATCGTCGATGACGACCACGCGCTGACCAATCGCTACCGCCTGGTGCTGAGCGGAGCCAATATGCTGGTGGAGGTCGTCAATGAGCCTGCCCGGCTGTTCGAGGCGATTGCACGGTTCAGCCCGGAAGTGCTGCTGCTGGATGTGAACATGCCCGGCTGCTCGGGCCCCGAGCTGGCGCAGATGGTACGGTTCAATGACGACTGGATCAGGATACCCATCATCTATCTGTCGGCCGAGACCGATATCGGTCTGCAGATGAGCGCGCTGCTCAAGGCCGGGGATGATTTCGTTACCAAGCCCATCTCTGACAAGAGCCTGGTCGCAACCGTGTTTTCCCGGGCACAGAGGGCGCGGTTGCTCAGCAATGCCCTTGCGCGAGACAGCCTGACGGGGCTGTTGAAGCATGCCGACATCAAGGAACAGGTCGCGCTTGAGTACGAGCGTGCCCAGCGTACGGGCAAACCCATGAGCGTGGTCATGCTGGATATAGACCACTTCAAGAAGGTCAATGACTCATATGGCCATGGCGTTGGCGATAATGTCATTCGCGCTCTGGCCAACCTGCTCAGGCAGAGGCTCCGCAGGGTCGACAGCCTTGGACGATATGGTGGTGAAGAGTTTATGGCCGTGCTCCCCGAGTGCAGCGGAGAGCACGCACTTCAGGTGCTTGACGAAATTCGCCAGCAGTTCGCGCAGATCAGCTTTTCCAGCGACGTCGGCGATTTCAGCGTCAGCCTCAGCGCGGGGGTGGCGTCATGCGTCACGCGGGATGCCGGCGCGCTGATCGAGGCCGCCGACAAGGCGCTCTACTCGGCGAAGCACTCGGGGCGTAACCAGGTCTGCCTGGCTGAATAAGCGCGCGAACGCCAGTCTCACGAGGTCGGGCGAGGGTCAGAACAACCGCAACGGTTCCTCGTCCAGCGCCGCCCGCTGCTCGCGCAGCGCCAGGATCTGGTCGCCCCAGTAGCGCTCGTTGGCGAACCAGGGAAACGCCAGCGGGAAGGCCGGGTCGTCCCAGCGCCGGGCGATCCAGGCGCTGTGGTGCATCAGGCGCAGCGCGCGCAGGCCCTCGATCAGCGGTAGCTCGCGGGCCTCGAAGTCGTGGAACTCGTTGTAGCCGTCGACCAGTTCGGACAGCTGGCCCAGACGCTCCTGGCGGTCGCCGGCGAGCATCATCCACAGGTCTTGCACGGCCGGGCCCATGCGGCAGTCGTCGAGGTCGACGACATGGAAAGCGTCGTCGCGGTGCAGCAGGTTGCCGGGGTGGCAGTCGCCGTGCAGGCGGATCGGCGTGTAGCGCACGCGGGCGAACAGTTCATCCAGTTGGTTGAGCAGGTCGCGCGCCACCGATTCGTAGGCCGGCAGCAGGCTGCGCGGCACGAAGCCGCCTTCCAGCAGGGTATCGAGGGAGGCATGGCCGAAGCCCACCACCGTGAGTGTCTCGCGGTGCTCGAACGGGCGGCTGGCGCCCACCGCATGCAGGCGGCCGAGCAGCTGGCCGAGGCTGTACAGCTGGTCCAGGTTGCCCGGCTCCGGGGCACGGCCGCCGCGCCGTGGGAACAGGGCAAAGCGGAAGCCGGCGTGTTCGAACAGGCTCTCGCCGTCGCGCTGCAGGGGCGCCACCACGGGCACCTCGCACTCGGCCAGCTCATGGCTGAAGGCGTGCTCCTCGCGGATGGCCGCGTCGCTCCAGCGGTCCGGGCGATAGAACTTGGCGATCAGCGGCTGGGCGTCCTCGATGCCGACCTGGTAGACGCGGTTCTCGTAGCTGTTCAGCGCCAGCACGCGGGCGTCGCTGAGGTAGCCGAGGCTCTCCACGGCATCGAGCACCAGATCGGGGGTGAGGGTGGCGAAGGGATGGCTCATGGGGTGCTCCAGTCAGGGCGCCCAGTGTAGCCATTCAATCGCCCGGTTTGGGCGTGCGCGCCAGGCAATAGACATCGACGCGCCAGGCGCCAGCCCTGAGCAGCAGGCGGGCCAGGGCTTCGGCGGTAGCGCCGGTGGTCAGCACATCATCGACCAGCGCCAGATGCAGCCCCTTTATGATGGCCCGCTCCGACAGGGCAAAGGCCTGGCGCAGATTGCGTTTGCGCGCGGCGGCGTCCAGTTCCTGCTGGTGTGCGCCCTCCCGCGTGCGTAGCAGCCAGTCGCTGTGCACCGGCAGTTGCAGATCGGCGCTCAGCCAGCGGGCGAGCATCTCGCTCTGATTGAAGCCACGATGGCGCAGGCGTTTGCGTCCCAGCGGTACCGCCAGCAGGCAGTCGGGGCGCGGCAGCCCTTCGGCGAAGGCGTGCTGCAGATGATGTGACAGCAGGCCGCCCAGCAGACGTCCCAAAGGCCACTGCGCCTGATGCTTGAAGCGGGTGATCAGGCTATCGACCGGGAAATCGTAGCGCCACGGCACTTCGACCCGGGCGAAGGCCGGCGGTCGTTTGAGGCAGGCGCCGCAGGTCAGCCCCGTGCCGGGCAGTGGCAGCGCACAGATCGCGCAGTGCCCGCCGAGCCAAGGCAGTTCGGCCTCGCAGGCGCTGCACAGCGGTTGCGCAGTGTCTGCCGGGTCATTGCACAGCAGGCAGTTTTGTTTGTTTTTTGCCCAGATGTAAACCTGGTCTTCCGTGAATGGTTGACAGCGCATGGTCCTTCCCTTGACGATGCCTCAGCCGTGTTGCACAGCCTAGAACAAGGAATAACCCCATGAGCGCCAGCGTCGCCTCCGCCACCCGTCACGATTGGTCCCTCGCCGAGGTCAAGGCGCTGTTCGAGCAGCCGTTCAACGACCTGCTGTTCCAGGCGCAGACCGTGCATCGTGTGCACTTCGATCCGAACCGCGTGCAGGTTTCCACCCTGCTGTCGATCAAGACCGGCGCCTGCCCCGAGGACTGCAAGTACTGCCCGCAGTCCGGCCACTACAACACCGGCCTGGACAAGCAGAAGCTGATGGAGGTGCAGAAAGTGCTGGAGGCGGCCGCCGAGGCCAAGGCCATCGGCTCCACCCGCTTCTGCATGGGCGCGGCGTGGAAGCACCCGTCGGCCAAGGACATGCCTTACGTGCTGAAAATGGTCGAAGGCGTGAAGGCCCTGGGCCTGGAAACCTGCATGACCCTGGGCAAGCTCGACCAGGAGCAGACCCGCGCCCTGGCCGCCGCCGGCCTCGACTACTACAACCACAATCTGGACACCTCGCCGGAGTTCTACGGCAACATCATCACCACCCGCACCTACTCCGAGCGCCTGCAGACCCTGGCCTACGTGCGCGACGCGGGGATGAAGATCTGCTCCGGCGGCATTCTCGGCATGGGCGAGTCGCTGGACGACCGCGCAGGGCTCTTGATTCAGCTGGCCAACCTGCCCGAACACCCGGAAAGCGTGCCGATCAACATGCTGGTCAAGGTCGAGGGCACGCCGCTGGCCGGCGAGAAGGACGTCGATCCGTTCGACTTCATCCGCATGCTCGCCGTGGCGCGGATCATGATGCCGAAGTCGCACGTGCGCCTGTCCGCCGGCCGTGAGGCGATGAACGAGCAGATGCAGGCCCTGGCCTTTATGGCCGGCGCTAATTCCATTTTTTACGGCGAGAAGCTGCTGACCACCAAGAACCCGCAGGCCGACAAGGACATGCAGCTGTTCGCGCGTCTCGGCATCAAGCCCGAGGAGCGCGAGGAGCACGCCGACGAAGTGCACCAGGCGGCCATCGAGCAGGCCCTGGTCGAGCAGCGCGACTCCAAGCTGTTCTACGACGCCGCGTCGGCCTGAATACCCTTCTCCCTCCGGGAGAAGGTGGCGCGCAGCGCCGGATGAGGGGCTGTCCCTCAGCCTGCGCGGCCCGCCCCTCCCCCTCTCCCGGCGGGAGAGGGGTGTCCGTAGCCCAGTTCGCGAACTTCGCCATGACCTTCGATCTCGCCGCCCGTTTAGCCGAGCGCCACGCCGCCCACCTGTTCCGCCAGCGGCCCTTGCTGGACAGCCCGCAGGGCCCCGAGGTGGTGGTCGACGGCCGCCCGTTGCTGGCCTTCTGTTCCAACGACTATCTGGGCCTGGCCAACCACCCCGAGGTGATCGCGGCGCTGCGCGCTGGCGCGGAAAAATGGGGCGTGGGCGGCGGCGCCTCGCACCTGGTGATCGGTCATGGCACGCCGCACCACGAATTGGAGGAAGCCCTGGCCGCGTTCACCGGGCGGCCGCGCGCGCTGCTGTTCTCCACCGGCTACATGGCCAATCTGGCCGCCGTCACCGCGCTGGTCGGGCAGGGCGATACGGTGCTGGAGGACCGCCTCAATCACGCCTCGCTGCTGGATGCCGGCCTGCTGTCCGGCGCGCGCTTCTCGCGCTACCTGCATAACGATGCGGTGAGCCTGAGCAAGCGCCTGGAGCGTGCGCAAGGCAACACCCTGGTGGTCACCGACGGTGTGTTCAGCATGGATGGCGACCTGGCCGACCTGCCGGTGCTGTGCGCCGAAGCCCGCAGCAAGGGCGCCTGGGTGATGGTCGATGACGCTCACGGCTTCGGCCCGCTGGGCGCCACGGGCGGCGGCATCGTCGAGCATTTCGGCCTGGGGATCGAGGACGTGCCGGTGCTGGTCGGCACCCTGGGCAAGGGCTTTGGCACCGCTGGGGCCTTCGTTGCCGGCAGCGAAGCGCTGATCGAGACGCTGATCCAGTTCGCCCGCCCCTATATCTACACCACCAGCCAGCCGCCCGCCGTGGCTTGCGCCACGCTGAAGAGCCTCGAACTGCTAAGCACGGAAGGCTGGCGCCGCGAACATCTCAACCGGCTGATTGCCCGCTTCCGCGACGGCGCCGCCGAGATCGGTCTGAGCCTGATGGCTAGCCCGACGCCGATCCAGCCGATCCTGATCGGCGACAGCGAGCGGGCGCTCAAACTCTCCGCGCTGCTCAAGGAGCGCGGCCTGCTGGTCGGCGCCATCCGCCCGCCGACTGTGCCAGCTGGCAGCGCGCGCCTGCGCGTGACCCTGTCCGCCGCCCACAGCGAGGCGCAGCTGGAACGCCTGTTGACCGCGCTGGCCGAGTGCTGGCCACTGGTGAACGACGATGCGTGATCATCTGATCCTGCTGCCGGGCTGGGGCCTGGGCAGCCTGCCGCTGGAGGTGCTGGCCGAGGCACTGCGCGGGCTCGACCCGGCACTCAAGGTGGATATCGAGCCGCTGCCCGAGCTGGCGTCCGGCGAGCCGCGCGACTGGCTGCTGGAGCTGGACGAGCGCTTGCCACCACACACCTGGCTGGGCGGCTGGTCGCTCGGTGGCATGCTCGCCAGCGAGCTGGCGGCCCTGCGCGGCGAGCGCTGCCGCGGCCTGCTGACCCTGGCCAGCAACCCCTGCTTCGTCGCCGGGGCGGACTGGCCGCATGGCATGGACGAGGCCACCTTCGACGTCTTCGTCGCCGGCTGCCACGACCATCCGGCGGCTACGCTCAAGCGCTTCAGCCTGCTCTGCACCCAGGGTTCGACCGAGGCGCGCGGCCTGGCGCGTCAGCTGCAGGCCGCGGCACCGCACCTGGCACCCGAGGTGCTGCTGGCCGGCCTGGAAGTGCTGGGTAACTTCGACGGGCGCAGCGCCCTGCAGCGCTTCGCCGGGCCGCAGCTGCACCTGCTGGCCGGCGCCGATGCGCTGGTGCCGGCCGAAGTGGCCGGCGAGCTGCTGGTACTGCAGCCGGACATCGAGGTGGGGCTGATCGAGGAGGTCAGTCACGCCTTCCCGCTGGAGCGCCCGCACGAAGTGGCCGCCGCCATTCATGCCTTTATCACCGAGGCCGGCGATGTCTGACGCTGCACTGCCGGACAAGCGCCGGGTGGCCGAATCCTTTTCCCGGGCGGCGGCGAGTTACGACAGCGTTGCCGAATTGCAGCGCGCGGTCGGCGGCGAACTGCTGAATCGCCTGCCGTCATTGCTGCCGGCGCGCTGGCTGGACCTGGGTAGTGGCACCGGGTATTTCACCCGGCGCCTGTCTGAGCGTTACCCACAGGCCGAAGGCGTGGCCCTGGACCTGGCCGAGGGCATGCTGCACCACGCCCGGCCGCAGGGTGGGGCGGGCCATTTCATCGCTGGCGATGCCGAGCATCTGCCGCTGCGCGACGGCAGTCTCGACCTGATGTTCTCCAGCCTGGCCGTGCAATGGTGTGGCGACTTCGCCGCCGTGCTTGGCGAAGCACGCCGCGTGCTACGGCCTGGTGGCGTGCTGGCCTTCAGCAGTCTGTGTGTCGGCACCCTGCAGGAGCTGCGTGACAGCTGGCAGGCGGTGGATGGCTTCGTCCACGTCAATCGTTTTCGCCGCTTCGAGGAGTACCAGACGCTGTGCGCCGCCAGTGGGATGCAGATGCTGACGCTGGAGCGCCAAGCTCGGGTGCTGCATTTTCCCGACCTGCGCGCGCTGACCCATGAGCTCAAGGCTCTGGGCGCGCACAACCTCAACCCGGGGCGTCCCGACGGCCTCACCGGGCGTGCGCGCATTCGCGCCCTGGTCGAGGCCTACGAGCATTTCCGCCAGGCGGCTGGCCTACCGGCCACCTACCAGGTGATTTACGGCGTGCTGCGGCGGCCCGACTAAGGGCCTCGTGCCCCACGACTTCGAGGAGTGACATCCATGGCAAAAGCCTTTTTCGTGACGGGCACGGACACCGAGATCGGCAAGACCACCATCGCCGCCGGCCTGTTGCACGCCGCCCACCTGGCTGGGCTGAGCACGGCAGCGGCCAAGCCGGTGGCCTCCGGCTGCGAGCAGACGGCGCAGGGCCTGCGCAACGACGATGCCCTGGCCCTGCTCGGGCAGTGCTCGCTGGCGCTGGACTATGCCGAGGTCAATCCCTTCGCCTTCGCGCCCGCCATCGCTCCGCATCTGGCCGCGCACGAGGCGGCTGTCGAGCTGAACGTGGCGCGCTTGCGCCCGGCAGTACAGCAGGTGCTGGCGCGCGGCGCCGATTTCACCCTGGTCGAGGGGGCTGGTGGCTGGCGCGTGCCGTTGGCCGGGCGCGAGACCCTGGCCGACCTGGCCGTGGCGCTGGAGTTGCCGGTGATCCTGGTGGTCGGTGTGCGCCTGGGCTGCATCAATCACGCGGTGTTGACCGCCGAGGCCATCGCCCACGACGGCCTGCATCTGGCGGGCTGGGTTGCCAATATTGTCGATCCACAGACCTCGCGCCTGGAGGAGAACCTGGCGACCCTGGCCGAGCGCCTGCCTGCGCCCTGTCTGGGGCGGGTGCCACGTCTGGCCGTGGCGACTCCCGCGGCGGTGGCGGCGCACCTGAGTTTGTCGGTGTTATAAGCCGCTGATCGGCCATCGCGCTTTGCTTGTACGTTTTTTGAGCATTTTCTGCTTCAATTGCAGGCATAGTCTGTCCCGTGAGGGAGTCGTAAGCATGGAAATCTCTGGTAACGCTTTCAGTTCGGGTCTCAGCGGCATTCAGGCCGGGCAGCGCCGTGTCGAGCAGGCGGCCGGCGAGATCGCCAGCAATACCCTGCCGACGCAGGCGCCGGCCGAGGCGCCGCCGGCCCGGCAGGTCGAACCGAGCCCGCAGAGCCAGGCCAGCACCCAGGCCGACATGGCCGAGAGCCTGGTCGGCCTGATGCAGGGGCGTAACGAAGTGCAGGCCAGCGCGCGGGTGGTGGAAACCGCCGACGAAGTGCTGGGCACACTGATCGACACCCGCGCCTGACCGGAGCGTCGGCGCTCGCCCCGCGGCGAGGAGGGTCTGATGCAGATCGGCAGCGCTACGTCCTATGTTGCGCCTCTGCCGTTGTCCCAGGCGGCCCGCCCTGCTTCGTCCAGTCTTTCCCAGCCTGCTTTCAGCGAAGAGTCGCTGCCCCCCGGCCAGTCAGTCACCTCCGCCGACGACACGGCCCTGCGCGACGAGGCGGCCAGCCCAGCGCGCGGCGAGGCGGAGGAGGAAAAGGCATCCCCCCGCGAAGCCCAGCAGCAACGCCAGGAGCAGCTGGAGATCGCTGAGCTGGCCAGTCGTGATCGCGAGGTGCGTGCTCACGAGCAGGCCCATGCGGCGGTCGGCGGCGCCTATGCGGGAGCCCCCACCTACACCTTCACTCGCGGTCCGGATGGCAAGCGCTACGCCATTGGTGGCGAAGTCAGCATCGACAGCAGTCCCATTCCCAATGATCCCGAGGCGACCCTGCGCAAGATGGAGCTGGTACAGCGCGCCGCCCTGGCGCCGGCCGAGCCCTCCGCCCAGGACCGCCGCGTCGCCGCCCAGGCCGCTGCCCAGGCGACTCAGGCGCGCGCCGAGCTGGCACAGTTGCGCCGTGAAGAGGCGGCTAGCGCCGCCGAGGCGCGTGCCGCGCAGCGCGAGGAGCGCCTCGCCGCGGAGGAGGAGCGCAAGGCTCGCGAGGAAGAGACGGCAGATCAGGAGCGGCAACCTAGCGCGCCGCCGCCTAAACTGGATTTGTACCTGCGTCTGGCCCAGCTGCAGGCCCCCGTGCCAACGGTCGATCTGCTGGCCTGAACGGCTCCTGGCGGGTGCTTGACAAGGGTAGGGCGTAAACGTATGTTTCAAACGCCTGTTTGATTGCTGGGCCGGTTCGTGCCTGCCGGGCGTCGGGAGTGATCCCGCACATGACCGAGTCGCTCGGTCACCCTAACACTAAGGAATCCACCGTAGAGGTTTACCGCTATGCCTGAGTACAAGGCCCCCTTGCGTGATATCCGCTTCGTCCGCGACGAACTGCTCGGCTACGAAGCGCACTATCAGAGCCTGCCGGCTTGCCAAGATGCTACCCCGGACATGGTCAACGCCATCCTCGAAGAAGGCGCCAAGTTCTGCGAGCAGGTAATCGCTCCGCTGAATCGTGTGGGTGACATCGAGGGCTGCACCTGGACTCCGGAAGGTGTGAAGACCCCGACCGGCTTCAAGGAAGCCTACCAGCAGTTCGTCGAAGGCGGCTGGCCGAGCCTGGCCCATGACGTCGAGCACGGCGGTCAAGGCCTGCCGGAATCCCTGGGTCTGGCCATCAGCGAAATGGTTGGCGAAGCCAACTGGTCCTGGGGTATGTACCCGGGCCTGTCGCACGGCGCCATGAACACCATCTCCGAGCACGGTACCGACGAGCAGAAGCACGTCTACCTGACCAAGCTGGTTTCCGGCGAGTGGACCGGCACCATGTGCCTGACCGAGCCGCACTGCGGTACCGACCTGGGCATGCTGCGCACCAAGGCCGAGCCCCAGGCCGACGGTTCCTACAAGGTTTCCGGCACCAAGATCTTCATCTCCGCCGGTGAGCACGACATGTCGGGCAACATCGTCCACATCGTGCTGGCCCGCCTGCCCGACGCCCCGCAGGGCACCAAGGGTATCTCCCTGTTCATCGTGCCGAAGTTCCTGCCGAACGCCGATGGTTCCGCCGGTCAGCGCAACAGCGTTTCCTGCGGCTCGATCGAGCACAAGATGGGCATCCACGGCAACGCCACCTGCGTGATGAACTTCGACGGTGCCACCGGCTACCTGATCGGCCCGGCCAACAAGGGCCTGAACTGCATGTTCACCTTCATGAACACTGCTCGTCTGGGTACCGCCCTGCAGGGTCTGGCTCACGCCGAAATCGGTTTCCAGGGCGGCCTGAAGTACGCTCGCGAGCGTCTGCAGATGCGTTCCCTGACCGGCCCGAAAGCGCCGGACAAAGCAGCCGACCCGATCATCGTCCACCCGGACGTGCGTCGCATGCTGCTGACCATGAAGGCTTTCGCCGAAGGCAACCGCGCCATGGTCTACTTCGCTGCCAAGCAGGTTGACCTGGTCAAGTACAGCCAGGACGAAGAAGAGAAGAAGGCCGCCGACGAGCTGCTGGCTTTCCTGACTCCGATCGCCAAGGCCTTCATGACCGAAGTCGGCTTCGAAGCGTCCTCCCACGGCATGCAGATCTATGGCGGCCACGGCTTCATCGCCGAGTGGGGCATGGAGCAGAACATGCGCGACTGCCGTATCTCGATGATGTACGAAGGCACCACCGGCGTTCAGGCCCTCGACCTCCTGGGTCGTAAGGTCCTGATGACCCAGGGCGGCGCGCTGAAGAACTTCACCAAGATCGTGCACAAGTTCTGCCAGGCCAACGAAGGTAACGAAGCCATCAAGGGCCTCGTTGCACCGCTGGCGCAGCTGAACAAGGAGTGGGGCGACATCACCATGAAGATCGGCATGGCTGCGATGAAAGATCGCGAAGAAGTCGGCGCTGCTTCCGTGGACTACCTGATGTACTCCGGCTACGCCTGCCTGGCCTACTTCTGGGCCGACATGGCGCGCCTGGCGGCCGAGAAGCTGGCTGCCGGCACCGACGACGAGGCTTTCTACAAGGCTAAGCTGCAGACCGCGCGCTTCTACTTCCAGCGCATCCTGCCGCGTACCCGTGGCCACGTCGAAGCCATGCTGTCTGGCGCCAACAACCTGATGGAAATGGACGAAGAGCACTTCGCTCTGGGCTACTAAGTCCGGTCCGACCCCAGGTCAGAAAGCCGCAGCCCCCAGGCTGCGGTTTTTTTATGGGCCGAGGAAAGTACGCGACGGAATGCGAAGGATTTCCGCTGCCCTTTGCGTGCGATGCAGGCAGAATGCTGCATCATCCCAGTCAATGCCCCGTTGCCCGTGCCTCGTCTAAGCGCCTACCGCCCCGACCATCTGCTGACTGCCCTGCCACTGCTGCTGGCAGGCCTGGCCGTGGCGCGCCTGGCGCAGCTGAGCGAGTTCTTCCTGTCGCTGTTCAACGTGCTGCCGACCCTGCTCCTGCTGCTGGGCGGCGCCTTCTGCGTGGTCTATGGCCGTCAGCGCGAGTTCTCCCTGCTGGTGGTGGTCTACCTCGCCTACTTCCTGCTGGACATCCAGACCGATCACTTCCGCGAGCAGGGCCAGGTGCGCCAGGACGCAGCACTGGTGTTTCATCTGTGCAGCCTGCTGCTGCCATTGCTGTACGGCCTGTTTGGCGCCTGGCGCGAGCGCAGCCACCTGTTGCAGGACATGGTGGCGCGGGCCGCCGTGCTGTTGGCCATTGGCGGCACTTCGTTGGCCCTGGCGCGGCGCTTCCCCGCCGGGCTGCAGGGCTGGCTGACGGAGATTCACTGGCCGCTCTGGCATGGGCAGTGGATGAGCCTGATCCAGCTCGCCTACCCGCTGTTCCTGATTGCCGGCGTGTTGCTCGCGGTGCAGTACCTGCGCCAGCCGCGACCGCTGCACGCGGCGTTGTTGCTTGGCCTGCTCGGGCTGCTGTGGATGCTGCCCAACACCTTCATCTTGCCGCACGCGCTGCAGGTAATGAGCAGCCTGGTGATGCTGATGATCGTGGCGGCGGTGGTGCACGAGGCCTATCAGATGGCCTATCGCGACGAGCTCACCGGGCTGCCCGGGCGCCGCGCGCTGAACGACCGCCTGGAGCGTCTCGGGCGCAATTACGTGATTGCCATGGCCGACGTCGATCACTTCAAGAAATTCAACGATACCCACGGCCACGACGTTGGCGACGAGGTACTCAAGCTGGTCGCCAGCCAGCTGCGCAAGGTCGGTGGCGGCGGCAAGGCCTACCGCTACGGGGGCGAGGAGTTCACCCTGGTATTTCCCGGCAAGTCGCTGGACGAGTGTCGGCCACACCTGGAGGCGGTGCGCGAGGCGGTCGAAAAGTATCCGCTGCAGCTGCGCGATCGCCAGCAACGCCCGAAGAGCGACAAGGAGGGCCGCCAGCGGCGCAGGCCCGGCGGGGCTGGCAGTGTATCGGTGACCATCAGTATCGGCGTGGCCGAGCGTGAGCTGCAGCAGCGTTCCGCCGACGAGGTGATTCGCTGTGCCGACAAGGCCCTTTATGCGGCCAAGAAAGCCGGGCGCAACTGCGTGGTGGCGCAGGGTGAAAGCCGTCGTGGTGCGGTGCGGGTCGCGGCTGTCGCCGAATAGCGCATGCGTTGTGACCGATAGTCCATAACCTGAACCTATGTCCTGTTTTTGTGTTCGGATAGACTCCGGGCCATGTTGAAACGGCCGGATCGTCGGCCGTTCCGTTGCTCCCGAGGATCGTTCCATGGCCGACTACAAAGCTCCCCTGCGCGACATGCGCTTCGTTCTCAATGAAGTCTTCGACGTTTCCAAACTGTGGGCCGAGCTCCCCGGCCTGGCCGAGGTGGTCGATGCCGATACCGCCGCTGCCATTCTCGAAGAGGCCGGCAAGGTCAGTGGCGGCACCATCGCTCCGCTGAACCGCAGTGGTGATGAAGAAGGCTGCTCCTGGGTCGACGGTGCGGTGAAAACCCCGGCCGGCTTCCCCGAGGCCTACCAGACCTACGCCGAAGGCGGCTGGGTCGGCGTTGGTGGTTCGCCGGAGTTCGGCGGCATGGGCATGCCGAAAGTGATCGGTGCCCAGGTCGAGGAAATGGTCAACTCGGCCAACCTGTCCTTCGGCCTGTACCCGATGCTGACCGCCGGCGCCTGCCTGTCGATCCTCAACCACGCCAGCGAAGAACTGAAGCAGCAGTACCTGCCGAACATGTACGCCGGTGTCTGGGCCGGTTCCATGTGCCTGACCGAGCCGCACGCCGGTACCGACCTGGGCATCATCCGCACCAAGGCCGAACCGCAGGCCGACGGCAGCTACAAGATTTCCGGCACCAAGATCTTCATCACCGGCGGTGAGCACGACCTGACCGACAACATCATCCACCTGGTGCTGGCCAAGCTGCCGGACGCCCCGGCCGGCCCGAAGGGCATCTCGCTGTTCCTGGTGCCGAAGGTGATGGTCAACGCCGATGGTTCGCTGGGGGCGCAGAACTCGCTGGGCTGCGGCTCGATCGAGCACAAGATGGGCATCAAGGCCTCGGCCACCTGCGTGATGAACTTCGACGGCGCCACCGGCTACCTGGTCGGTGAAGTGAACAAGGGCCTCAACGCCATGTTCACCATGATGAACTATGAGCGTCTGGGCGTCGGCATTCAGGGCCTGGCCCTGGGCGAGCGTTCCTACCAGAGCGCCGTCGAGTACGCTCGCGAGCGTATCCAGAGCCGCGCGCCGACTGGCCCGGTGGCGAAGGAAAAAGCCGCCGACCCGATTATCGTGCATCCGGACGTGCGCCGCATGCTGCTGACCATGAAGGCGCTGAACGAGGGCGGTCGCGCCTTCTCCAGCTACGTCGCCATGCAGCTGGACACCGCCAAGTACAGCGAAGACAAGGAAACCGCCAAGCGCGCCGAGGAGCTGGTCGCCCTGCTGACCCCGGTGGCCAAGGCCTTCCTCACCGACATGGGCCTGGAAACCACCGTGCACGGCCAGCAGATCTTTGGCGGCCACGGCTTCATCCGCGAGTGGGGCCAGGAGCAGCTGATCCGTGACTGCCGCATCACCCAGATCTACGAAGGCACCAACGGCATCCAGTCGCTGGACCTGATGGGTCGCAAGATCGTCGGCAGCGGCGGCAGCTTCTACAAGCACCTGTCCGACGAGATCAAGGGCTTCGTCGCTTCCGCCGACGCCTCGCTGGCCGAGTTCACCGGCCCGCTGAAGGCCGCCGTGGAAAACCTCGATGCGCTGACCGCCTGGGTCATCGACCAGGCCAAGGCCAACCCGAACGAAATCGGCGCCGCTTCGGTGGAGTACCTGCACGTGTTCGGCTACACCGCCTACGCCTACATGTGGGCCCTGATGGCCCGCGCCGCGCTGGGCAAGGAAGGTCAGGACGACTTCTACGCCAGCAAGCTGGGCACCGCGCGCTTCTTCTTCGCCCGCTTGCTGCCGCGCATCCACTCGCTGACCGCCTCGGTCAAGGCGGGTAGCGAGTCGCTGTACCTGCTGGACGCCGCGCAGTTCTAAGCGCGTTCCGGTGATGCAAAGCCCCGCCTCGGCGGGGCTTTTTCATTTCCGTGGCAGCGCAATAGGGCTGTCCGGAGGAACGTAAGCCAGCGAAGCGTTGTGTCTGTGCGCCAGTTGACCTACGTCTCTGTGTGGGAGGCAGGGCGCGCCGATATACTCGGTGCGCCCCGCGTCGTTCGCGGGTCTCGCAGGGATACAACGCATGCAATGGATCTTCATGCTGGTCGGCCTGGTGCTGGGCGCACTGGCCGGTGAATCGGTGACCTCCGCCCTGCTCGGCGGCTTGATCGGCCTGGGCCTGGGCCAGGCGCTGCGCCTGCAGCAGCTCGGCGCCGACAATGCGCGCTTGCGCGAGGAGCTGAAAGGCTTCGCCGAGCGCTTCGAGCGAGGCACCACGGCCATGGTCGAGCGGCTGACAAGGCTGGAGAGCGGCCAGTCGGCGACTGCCGAGCCCTCGGCGCCCGCTGGCGCCGCTGATGTCCCGCCCAAACCAGAGGCCGAAGCGGCCCCGGTCCCGGTCGCGCCGGAGCCGCTGCCCGAGAGCCCGGTCGATGAGCTCGTCTGGGAGCTGCCGGAGCTGCCGGAGCTGCCCGCCGCCGCTGCGGTGGCCATGCAGCCGGCCGCGGCGCCTGCGCAACCCCAGCCGGCGCTGCCGGTCATCCCGCGCCCGCCGGCGCCGCCGCGTGAACCCTCGCCCATCGAACGTGCCATCGACATCGCCCAGGCCTGGCTGCTGGGCGGCAATACCGTGCTGCGCGTCGGCGTGGTGCTGCTGTTCCTCGGCCTGGCCTTCCTCCTGCGTTACGCCACCGAAGGCATGGTGGTGCCGGTGGAACTGCGCTATGCCGGCGTGGCGGTCAGCGCCATCGCCCTGCTCGGCCTCGGCTGGTGGTTGCGCCGGCGCAACCCGAACTACGGCCTGATGCTGCAGGGCACCGGCATTGCCGTGTTGTACCTGACGGTGTTCGCCGCCATGCGCCTGCACCCGCTGCTCGATCCGAAGCTGGCGCTCGGCCTGCTGGTGCTGGTCACCGCCTTCTCGGCCATCCTCGCCGTGGCGCAGAACGCCCTGGGCCTGGCGGTGGCGGCGGCACTCGGCGGCTTCGCCGCGCCGATCCTCACCTCCACCGGCAGCGGCAATCATGTGGCGCTGTTCAGCTACTTCATCCTGCTCAACGCCGGCATCCTCGCCATTGCCTGGTTCAAGGCCTGGCGTCTGCTCAACCTGGTCGGCTTCCTGGGCACCTTCGGCATCGGCTTCGCCTGGGGCCTGCGTTCCTACGCCCCGGAGCTGCTGTGGAGCAGCGAGCCGTTCCTGATTGTGTTTTTCCTGATGTACGTTGCCATCGGTCTGCTGTTCGCCCGGCGCCGGCTGCGCGAGGCGGCGGACGCGCCTGAGGGTCGCGACGAGTTGCTGCGCTGGTCGCGCGGGCGCGCCGACTATGTCGACGCCACCGTGCTGTTCGGTCCGCCGCTGGTGGGCTTCGGCCTGCAGTACGCCATCGTCCAGCACCTCGAGTTCGCCGCCGCGTTCAGTGCCCTGGCCCTCGGTCTGTTCTATCTGGTGCTGGCGCGTCTGCTGCGCGGGCGCAACGTGTTGCTGCTGATGGAAACCTGCCTGGCCCTGGGGGTGGTGTTCGCCTCCTTGGCCATCCCGCTGGGCCTTGATGCCCGCTGGACCTCCGCTGCCTGGGCGGTGGAGGGCGCCGGCATCTACTGGTTGGGGCTGCGTCAGGGAAGGCCGCTGGCGCGCATCTTCGCCCTGCTGCTACAGGTGGGCGCGGCGCTGGCTTTCCTCGGCCAGGTCGATATCGGCTACGACAACCTGCTCGACGGTGCGCCGCTGGGGGCGCTGATGCTCGGCGTGGCGTTGCTGTTCAGCTACTGGCAGCTGCGCCGGGCGCCGTTCGAGGCGATTCGCGACTGGGAACGTCGTGGCCTGCCCTGGCTGGCGGTGGCGGGCCTGCTGTTCCTCTACCTGATCGCGCCGCTGTGTTTTGGCGCCGAGGGTACGGCCATCGCCTGGGCGCTGGCGGGGCTGGCTACCCTGTTCGTCGGCCTGCGTCTGCAGGCGCGCAGTTTCCTGTTCACGGCCTTCGCCGTGCAGTTGCTCGGTGGTGCGGTATTCCTCACGCAGATGCAGGGCAGCGGGCTGGGCGAGTCCGGGGTGTTCTACTCCGGTTGGCGCGGCCTGATGGTCTGCTCGCTGATCGGTCTGGCATTGGTCGCCGGCATGCTGATCGCGGTGCGCGACAAGCTGGTCAGCGAGGATCGCCGGCTGATGCGCGGCCTGTCGCTGGTGATGCTGGTCGGCCTGGTTTTCGTCAACCTGGCGGTACTGTTCGTGTTGCCCTGGCAGAGCGCTGCGGCGGTATGGGCGGGCACGGGCCTGCTGATCCTCTGGCTCAGTCTGCACCTGCAGCTGCGCGCCAGCTTCCTGTTCGGCCTGCTGCTGCAGGTGGTCGGCGGTATCGCCTTCCTCGCCGCCAGCCCGCTGTTGCTCGGCGCGCTGCCGAGCGAAGGCCTGCGCCCGCTGGCGCATGCCGGCTTCTGGGCGCCGCTGGTGCTGGCCCTGGCTGCGCAGGTCGGCGCCTGGCGTCTGCGTCACGTACTGTTGCGTCAGCAGGCCGGTACGCTGGGTAGCCTGAGCCTGCAACGTATGTCGCAGCTGTTGCTGGCCTGGGGTGCTGGCTGGTGGGTGCTGGCGCTGGCCAGCGAGGTGCTGCGGTTCGTTGCCGCCGACCTGCAGGGTGCGGCGCTGCTGGCCCTGGCAGCGCTCAGCGTGGCACTGTGGAGTTGGCTGGCCCAGCGTATGCGCTGGCGTGCGCTGGCGCTGCTGGGCACGTTGCTGGTGCCGGCGGCCGTGGCCATCCTGCTGCACCTGGGGCATCGCTTTTACCATCCGGCAGCGGGTTTCGGCTGGCTCGGCTGGGGGCTGGTCTTCGCAGTGCACTTGTGGTCGCTCAAGCGCTTGGCCGAGCTACTGCCGGCGGGCGTGCGCAGCGCCGCCCATGTGCTGGGCTGCTGGCTGATTCTCGGCGTGCTGGCCCTGGAGTTGCGTTATGGTCTGATGCTGTTGGCCGAGCACTACAACGCCTGGCGCTGGCTGGGCTGGGCCGTGCTGCCGAGTGCCTTCCTCCTGGCCATGGCCGCACCGCGCGCCTGGCCCTGGCCGGTGGCGGCCTACCCGCGCGAATACCGCGTGCTGGCCGCCGCGCCACTGGCGCTGCTGATGCTCGGCTGGTTGTGGCTGGCCAACATCGCCAGCGACGGCAGCGCCGATCCGTTGCCCTACCTGCCGCTGCTCAACCCGCTGGAGCTGGGCATGCTGCTGGTGCTGCTGGCGATCTACACCTGGCTGCGCGGCGGCCTGCCGCAGCTGGGGCTGGCAGCGTATGGCGAGCGCATCGCGCAGGCAGTCGCCGGTGCCTCGCTGTTCGTGGTGCTGACCGCCAGCGTATTCCGCGCGGCCCATCATTGGGGCGGCGTGCCCTATGAGATGGATGCGCTGCTCGACTCGATGCTGGTACAGGCCGGGCTGTCCATTGTCTGGACCCTGATCGCCCTGCCGCTGATGATCCTCGGTCACCTGCGCGGCCGCCGCGAATTGTGGCTGCTGGGCGCGGTCCTGATCGCCGTGGTGGTGGCCAAGCTGTTCTTCGTCGAACTGGGCAACCGTGGCGGCCTGGAGCGCATCATTTCCTTTATCGGCGTCGGCGTACTGCTGCTGGTGGTGGGCTACTTCGCCCCGCTGCCGCCGCGCAAAGCCGAGCCTGAACAGGTGAACGCATGAACAAATACCTCTCGGCCGCCCTCGTGGCGCTGCTCATGGCGCCACTGGCGCAAGCCGACTATGCGACCCAGGTGCCGCTGACGCTGGAAGGCGAGGGCCCCTGGTACCGTCTGGAGCTGCCGCTGTCGCTGCAGATGGCTGCCCGTCATACCGACCTGCGTGACCTGAGGGTGCTCAATGCCGAGGGCGAGGAGCTGGCCTATGCCCTGACCCTGGGTGCCTCCCAGCCGGCGGAGCAGCGCCAGGAGGCGGCGGTGAAGTGGTTCCCGCTGACTGGCCCCGCTGACACCCAGGCGGTACCGGCCATCCGTGTGCAGCGCAGTACCAGCGGCACCCTGGTGGAGGTGGCGCCAGAGCCGTTGGCGTCAGGTGAGCAGGTCCTGCGTGGTTGGCTGTTGGATGCCAGTGCCTTCGACCAACCGCTGCACCGCCTGCAGCTGGACTGGAGTGCCGAGCAGGAGGGCTTCCAGCGCTTTTCCATCGAGGCCAGCGACGACCTGCAGCACTGGCAGCGCTGGGAGGATGGGCAGATCGCCCGCCTGAGCTTCGATGGCGAGCGCGTCGAGCAGCGCGAGGTGGCGCTGCCTGGCGCCAAGGCGCGCTATCTGCGCCTGCTGTGGCAGGCGCCGCAGCAGGCGCCGGCACTCCTGGCGGCGCGCGTGGTCAGCCTGGCAAGCCAGGAGCAGGCACCTCCACTGGCCTGGTCTGCACCTCTGCCGGCCAGCTCCGGCAAGTCTGGCGAATACACCTGGGAACTGCCGCTGTCGCTGCCTTTGCAGAAGATTCGCGTCGAGCTGCCGGCGGGCAATGTGCTGGCGCCGGTCAGCCTGGCCTCGCGCGGCGCCGGCAAGCTCGAATGGCAGCCGCTGACGCGTGGACTTCTGTATCGCCTGCCGCAGGATGGCCAGGAGGCGCTGCAAAATGAGATTGAGCTGTGGGGCACGCCGGTGCAGCAGTTGCGCCTGCGCGTCGATGCGCGCGGCGGTGGCCTGGGCGGCCAGACTCCGACTATCCGGGTGGCGGTGCGCGGTACCCAGGTGGTGTTCCTTGCCCGCGGTTCCGCTCCCTACCGCCTGGCTCTGGGCGCTGCTGCGGCGCATTCTGCGGCGCTGCCGCTGGGTACCCTGATCCCCGGCTACGAGCCCAAGCGCCTGGCCAGCCTGGGGCGCGCTACGGCGCCCGAGGAAGTGCCTGCTGCTGTGCAGCAAGCGACCGCCGCTGCGCAGTCGGCTGCTGACTGGAAACGCGTGGGCTTATGGGGCGTTCTGCTGGCAGGCGTCGCGCTTCTCGGTGGCATGGCCTTCAGTCTGTTGCGTCAGTCGAAGCCCGGTGAACACTAGTTCTCCGAGGACAAGCGCTTAGTGAATTGAGAGAAAAATCACGATAAAGTCGCGTAGTTCCACCGGTCCAATAACAATGACAAGGACATTCCGATGAAGCGCTTACTGACCCCCCTTGCGGCGGCCTGCCTGCTGGCAAGTGCATCCCTTCCGCTGCACGCCTCTCCCTATTCGAACCTGATCGTTTTCGGCGACAGCCTGAGCGATGCGGGTTGGACCACCGATTCAAGCGGCGCTCGTCGCTTCACCAATCGGGTCGGTCCGACTTATCAGGCCGGTGAGCCCTATGCTCAGGTATCGCCCATGCTCTTGGGCAGCCAGTTGGGACTCGGTGATGCCGGTCTTGCAGCGGCGAATGCGGGAGGCAATAACTGGGCGGTAGGGGGCTACCGAACCGACCAGATCCTCGGTACGGTTAATAACCAATATCTGGCAGCCAACGGGTTGCGTGCCGACCCCAATGCGCTCTACTACATTACCGGCGGCGGTAATGATTTCCTTCAGTTCCAGGTGACCAGTACCGCTACTGCTCAGGCGTCCGCTGGTCGTCTGGTTGATAGTGTGGAGTCGCTGCAGCGTGCCGGTGCCCGTTACATCATGGTCTGGTTGTTGCCAGATGTAGGGAGGACTCCAAACTTCTTCGGTTCCGGCCTGCAGAGCACGGTGTCTGGCCTGGCCTCTGATTTCAATGCTGAGCTGGTGCGCCAGTTGTCCACGGTGGATGCTGAGATCATCCCGCTGAATATCCCGCTCATGCTTTCTGAGGTATTGGCCAGCCCTGGTAGTTATGGTTTGGCAAGTGACCAGAGCTCGGCGCAGCTGATCAGCACCTGTTTCGACAGCTGCAGCAACCAAAACCCGATCTACGGCATCAACGGTACCAACCCCGACCCGACCAAGCTGCTGTTTAACGACAGCGTGCACCCGACCATCGCCGGCCAGATGCTGATCGCCGACTATGCCTACTCGCTGCTGGCCGCTCCCTGGGAGATCAGCCTGTTGCCGGAGATGGCGCATGGCACCCTGCGTTCGCATCAGGATCAGCTGCGCGCGCAGTGGCAGGCGGACTGGGAGGCCTGGCAGGCAGTGGGCCAGTGGCGCTCCTTCATCAATGGCGGCGGTCAGCGCCTATCCTATGACGTTTACGAGAGCGACGCCGATGGCAATGGCTACAGCCTGAACGTCGGCGGCAGCTATCGCCTCGACGAAGCCTGGCGTGTCGGCCTGGCTGCCGGATTCTACGAGCAGGGCCTGGAGGCCGGGGACGCCAACTCCGACTACGACATGCGCAGCTACCTGGCTACCGCTTTCGCCCAGTACCAGCAGAATCGCTGGTGGGGTGAGCTGGCGGCCAGCGTCGGTTACCTGGACTACAAGGATCTCGAGCGCCAGTTCGACCTCGGCCAGACCACCCGCAGCGAGAAGGGTGACACCGATGGCGACCTGTGGAGCCTGAGTGGCCGTATCGGCTACGACATCGCCCAGAGTACCGACAGTCCTTGGCACCTCAGCCCCTTCGTCAGCGCCGATTATGCGCGGGTCGAAGTGGACGGTTATGCCGAGGACAGCGTCAGATCGACCGCACTGGAGTACGGCGACCAGAAGCGCAACTCCAAGCGCCTGGGTATCGGTCTGCAGGGCCTGTATGACCTGAACCAGCAGACCCGTCTGTTCGGTGAAGTGGCGATGGAGCGCGAGTACGAGGACGACGCCAGCGAAGTCGACATGTCGCTGCGCAGCCTGCCGACCATCGGTTACACCCTGGAAGGCTACACGCCGGACGACAAGACCTGGCGCGCCAGCTTAGGCGTCAGCCACCAGCTCGCTCCGGGCATGGCCGTGCGGGGTGCGTACACCTTCCGCGACGCCGACGACAGCGACTCGCACGGCATCAACCTGTCCCTGTCCTGGGATATCTGAGTCACACCGGGGCCTCGTTCGAGGCCCCACTTCTTTGCGGTGGGCGCCGAGCGGGTCGAGACGCGGCGGTCACAGACGGGTAAACTGCGCGCGATTTTCACTTCCTCCTCCGGAGCCCCCCATGTCGCGCGTCACCCTGAGCCGCTACCTGATCGAACAGACCCGCAGTCACAACACCCCGGCCGACCTGCGCTTCCTCATCGAGGTGGTGGCGCGTGCGTGCAAGGAAATCAGCCATGCCGTGTCCAAGGGCGCGCTGGGCGGCGTACTCGGCAGCATGGGCACCGAGAACGTGCAGGGTGAGGTGCAGAAGAAGCTCGACGTGATTTCCAACGAAATTCTCCTGGAAGCCAACGAATGGGGCGGCCACCTGGCCGGCATGGCGTCCGAGGAAATGGACAACGCCTACCAGATTCCCGGCAAGTATCCGAAAGGTGCCTACCTGCTGGTGTTCGACCCGCTGGATGGCTCTAGCAACATCGACGTCAACGTCTCGGTCGGCACCATCTTCTCCGTTCTGCGCTGCCCGGATCGCAATGGTGAAAGTGGCGACCTCGGCGAAGAGGCTTTCCTTCAGCCAGGTACCCAGCAAGTTGCGGCCGGCTACGCCATCTACGGCCCGCAGACCATGCTGATGCTGACCCTGGGCGACGGCGTGATGGGCTTTACCCTGGATCGCGAAATGGGCAGCTTCGTGCTCACCCACGAAAACATCCGCGTCCCGGAAAGTACCGCCGAATTCGCCATCAACATGTCCAACCAGCGTCACTGGGAAGCCCCGGTGCAGCGCTATGTCTCCGAGCTGCTGGCCGGCAAGGAAGGCCCGCTGGGCAAGAACTACAACATGCGCTGGATCGCCTCGATGGTGGCCGACGTGCACCGTATCCTGACCCGCGGCGGCCTGTTCATGTACCCGCGCGATGCTCGTGAGCCGGAAAAGCCGGGCAAGCTGCGCCTGATGTACGAGGCCAATCCGATGTCCATGCTCATCGAGCAGGCTGGCGGCGCCGCTACCAACGGCACCCAGCGCATCCTCGACATCCAGCCGGAATCCCTGCACCAGCGCGTGGCGGTGTTCCTCGGCTCGAAGGAAGAAGTCGAGCGCGTCACCGGCTACCACCAGGCCTGAACCATGCCCGCCTGGCAGTCGCTGCTGGAGTGGTGGTTCGGCGCTGCCGTAACCGCCAGCGAGGTAGCGGCGCAGCGCAGTGGCCTGTGGTTCGGCTACCGCGCCGAACAGGATGACGATGCCCGCCGCCGTTTCGGCGACCTCTGCGAGCAGGCACTGGCCGGTGGCCTGGAAGACTGGCGTGGGTGTGCCGACGGTCGCCTGGCGCTGCTCCTGCTGCTTGACCAGCTGCCGCGCATGATTCATCGCGGCACAGCGCAGGCCTTCGCCGGCGACCCGCGCGCTCGGCAGGTGCTCAGGGAGGGCCTGGCGCAAGGCTTCGATCACGAGCTGCCGGCGATCCGCCGGGTGTTCGCCTACTTGGTCCTGGAACATGCCGAGGACCCGGCTCTGCAGGATGAGGCGGTCGCGCGCTTCGGCGCGCTACGCGCCCAGGCACCGGCTGCCGAGCACGCGCTGTTCGATGGCTATCTGGATTATGCCGAACGTCACCGCCAGGTGATTCGCCGCTTCGGCCGCTTCCCCCATCGCAATGCCCTGCTCGGTCGCGTTTCCTCACCGCAGGAACTGGCCTTTCTCGAGGAACCGGGTTCGCGTTTCTGAAGTCCCAAGAAGCGCAATCGAGCCGCTCCTGTGCCAAGCTCTGTCGCAGTTTTCTTTCCCTTGAGGAGTTCGTCATGTCGCTGCGCTCTATCGCTGTAGTCGCCGCCTGTGTCCTGCTGGCCGCCTGCAGCAAGATCAACCAGGAAAACTATTCCAAGCTCAAGGCCGGCATGGCCAAGAGCGAAGTGGAGAGCCTGCTCGGCAGTCCGACCGAATGCTCCGGCGCCATCGGCCTGACCAGCTGCACCTGGGGCGATGAAAAAGCCTTCATCAGCGTGCAGTTCGCCGCGGACAAGGTGATGCTGTTTTCCGGCCAGGGGCTGAAATGATGCGTGCCCTGTTCTGCACCCTGGCACTTGCCCTGCTGGCCGGCTGCGCCGGTTCGTCCGCGGAAGCACCGCCGGCCAGCGCCGGCCAGGTTGATCTGCAGCGCTACCAGGGCACCTGGTACGAACTGGCGCGCCTGCCGATGTTTTTCCAGCGCAACTGCGCCCAGTCCGAGGCGCACTACCGTCTGCAGGACGATGGCAGCATCGGCGTGACCAACCGCTGCCGTACCCTGGAGGGCGAGTGGATCGAGGCGCGCGGGCGCGCCGTGGCCCAGGAGGTCGGGCGCACCGACAAGCTGTGGGTGAGCTTCGACAACTGGTTCAGCGCACTTTTCCCCGGCGTGGCCAAGGGCGACTACTGGGTGCTCTACCTGGATCAGGACTACCAGCACGTTCTGGTCGGCAACCCCAATCGCGAGTACCTCTGGCTGTTGTCGCGCACCCCGCAGGTCTCGGCCGAGACCCGTGAGCTCCTGCTGGCCGAGGCGCGCGCGCGCGGCTACGACACCGATGCGCTGATCTGGCGCGTGGCGGATGAGCAGGTCACGCCCTAATAGTGGCCCTGCGCCGGCCGGGCCGCGGCCCTTGCTGTCTGGTTCGCCGCCAATGTGTTACTCCCAGTCCAGTCGTGCCAGCTGCCACTCGCCGTCTTCCTGCCACCATTCCAGCCTGACGCTGTAGTGCCGGGCACTGTCCGGGATCAGACCCTCGGCGCCGGTCAGGGCCACCTCGGCGCGGGTATGGCCCTTGTTGCTGTAGGTCGGGTCGATCTCGCTGCGGGTGCCGATGGCGATCACCCGTACCTGCTTGTGGCGCAGGAACAGCAGGGCCATGGTGCGCTGTGCCCAGGTGCGGTCGTACTGTTGCTGGGCGCTGAACTGCGGATGCAGCTGGTCCAGCACCGCGCCGTTGTCCTTGGCTTCGATGTTGTCCTGCAGCTGCTGCACGGCGGCTTCCAGGGCGGCTTGCGGATCGTTGGGAGTGCAGCCGCTGAGCAGGGCGCAGGCCAGCAGAAAAGCGGGGATTAATCGCGCTGGAGTCATGTTCAAGGTCCTTTTCATGGTTATGATGCCCGGCACGGCTGGCCGTCGGCAGACGGCCTCAGGGACCTTACGCACAGACTCGGGAGTGCGCCATGCTGACTTTGTATCCGGAGATCAAACCCTACGCCCGCCACGAGCTGGCGGTGGAGGAGCCGCACGTCCTGTACGTGGACGAGAGCGGCTCGCCGGAGGGTCTGCCGGTGGTGTTTATCCACGGTGGCCCAGGCGCCGGCTGCGATGCCGCCAGCCGCCGCTACTTCGACCCCAACCTGTACCGCATCGTCACCTTCGACCAGCGTGGTTGCGGCCGCTCCACTCCGCACGCCAGCCTGGAGAACAACACCACCCAGGCCCTGGTGGCCGACCTGGAGCGCATTCGCGAACACCTCGGGATAGACAAGTGGCTGCTGTTTGGCGGCTCCTGGGGCTCGACCCTGGCGCTGGCCTACGCCCAGGCCCATCCCGAGCGTGTGCATGGCCTGATCCTGCGCGGCATCTTCCTGTGCCGCCCGCAGGAGATCAGCTGGTTCTATCAGGAAGGCGCCAGCCGCCTGTTCCCCGATTATTGGGAAGACTACCTGGCCCCCATCCCGGCCGAGGAGCGCGGCGATCTGGTGCAGGCCTTCTACAAACGCCTGACCGGTCCGGACCAGATCGCCCAGATGCACGCGGCCAAGGCCTGGTCGACCTGGGAAGGACGTACCGCCACGCTGCGCCCCAACTCGCAGGTGGTCGACCGTTTCAGCGAGCCACACCGCGCGCTGTCGATCGCCCGCATCGAATGCCACTACTTCGTCAACAATGCCTTCCTGGCTGACGACCAGCTGTTGCGCGACATGCCGAAGATCGCCCACCTGCCGGGCGTGATCGTGCATGGCCGCTACGACGTGATCTGCCCGCTGGACAATGCCTGGGCGCTGCACCAGGCCTGGCCCAACAGCGAGCTGCAGATCATCCGCGATGCCGGTCACTCCGCCGCCGAGCCGGGTATCACCGACGCCCTGGTGCGTGCCGCCGACCAGATGGCGCGGCGCCTGCTCGACCTGCCGCTGGAAGAGGCATGAAGCTGCTGATCCAGCGGGTGCGCGCGGCCCGCGTCGAAGTCGAGGGCGAGGTGGTCGGTGCCATCGATCAGGGCCTGCTGGCTCTGGTCGGCATCGAGCCGCAGGATGATGCGCAGACGCTGGCCAAGGGGCTGCAGCGCCTGCTCGCCTACCGGGTGTTCGCCGATGCCGCCGGCAAGATGAATCGGTCACTGCAGGACGTGAACGGCGGCCTGCTGCTGGTCTCGCAGTTCACCCTCGCCGCCGATACCCGAAGCGGTCTGCGTCCGAGCTTCTCCACCGCGGCGCCACCGGCGCAGGGCCTGGCCCTGTTCGAGCGCCTGGTCGAGCTGGCTCGCGAGCAACACCCGCAGGTGGCCACCGGACGTTTCGGCGCCGACATGCAGGTACACCTGATCAACGATGGACCGGTGACCTTTCTCCTCGACATCTGAGCGCGACAGCAAGCGTCCCCAGCGGAGTGTATGGACATGGAAGACCGTCGTATCAATCACCGCACCTATGAGCACCCTGCCAGCGGCCAGCAATACCAACTGGTTGGCGTGCTCGATCGCGGTGCCGGCGCCTTGCTGGATTTCCTCCTGCTGGCGACCCTGGGTGTTGCGGTGATCCTCGCCGCCGTGTTGCTGATGCGCGTCACGGCCGACTCCAGCGCCCTGCTCATCCTGCTGAGTGAGCTGTCGCTGCTGTTGCTGGGGCCGCTTTACTTCCTGCTCTGCTGGTATCGCTGGGGCAAGACGCCGGGGATGAGGGCGGTGGACGCGGAGCTGGTGGATCGTCGCACCCTGGCACGTCCAGTGTGGTGGCGGCTGGTGCTGCGCTACCTGGTCTTCGTGGCCTTGTGCGTCCTGCTGGGTGGCTATGCCATCCTTCTGCTAGCCGTCTGGATGAGCGTGGACAAGCGCAGGCAGGGGCCGCATGACCGTCTCGCCGGCACCCTGGTCATTCTGCGGGTGCCAGCGCAGCCCCAGGCGGAGGCTGTTGACGGATTGAAGCCCGTCGCCTGAGCACTCCTCAGTGCAGTGGCTGGGCAGGCTGCAGCTCGTTCTGTTCCAGCCAGTCCTGCGCCAGTTCGCGCAGGCGCTCGGCCTCAAAGGTCTGCCAGGCCTGCAGCAATGCCGGGTAGTGCATCAGGACGTGATGGAAGGTGCGCGCCGGGCGCCGGCTCTCCAGTGCCTGCTGCAGTTCGCCATAGGCATGCGGATGGATCACTTCGGCGAGGAATTCGCGCATCAGCGCCAGGTTGTCCTCGGCCTGCAGTGGCTCGACCAGCAGGAAGCGCTCCGGCTCCTCGCGCAACAGGGCTTCCAGTTCGGGATCGGCATCTTCCTCGGGAATCAGCAGCAGCTTGCCGCTGAACAGGTCCAGGTAGTGATCCAGGCCTTCGGTGTTGAGGGCGCAGGCCAGTTCGTCCAGGTCGATGGTCAGCGGGCGCATGGCAGGCTCCGGAAGCGCGGGCGATGCGCCAGCCTAAGCCCGCGCGTGTTGCACGACAACGACGTTCAGAACAGGCGGGCCAGTAATGCCGGTACGGCCGTCTCCACGCGCAGGATGCGCTCGCCCAGCTGCACCGGTGCCAGACCAGCCTCCTGCAGCTTGTCCACCTCGTAGGGTATCCAGCCGCCTTCCGGGCCGATGGCCAGGGTGACAGCTTCGCTCACGGCGCGCGGGCAGGCGGGATAGTCGCCCGGATGGCCGACCAGACCCAGGGTGTCGGCACTGATGGCGGGCAGGCGATCCTCGACGAAGGGCTTGAAGCGCTTCTCGATGCTCACCTCGGGCAGCACGGTGTCGCGGGCCTGTTCCAGGCCGAGCAGCAGCTGCTCGCGGATGGCCTCGGGATCGAGGAAGGGGGTCTGCCAGAAGCTTTTTTCCACCCGGTAGCTGTTGAGCAGCACCAGGCGCGGTACGCCCATGGCGGCCACGGTCTGCAGCACGCGTTTGAGCATCTTCGGCCTGGGCAGGGCCAGCAGCAGGGTCAGGGGCAGCTTGGCCGGCGGCGGTTGGTCCAGCTCGACGCGCAGCTCGGCGTGCTGCTCATCCAGGGCTAGCAGAATGCCGCGGCCCATCAGGCCGCCGAGGCGGCCGACGCGCAGGGAATCACCGCTCTCGGCGCCATGCACCTCATGCAGGTGTTTGAGCCTGCGGCCGCTGAGGACGGCGCGATCCGACGCGACGAAATCGGCGTCTTCCAGCAGCAGCAGATTCATGGCAGCGGTGCGGGGGGCTGGTCTTCGGGTTGCTCGTCGTCTGCCTCAGGCTCGCCGCGCTTGCGCACCAGACCGCCGAACAGCAGGCCTACCTCGAACAGCATCCACATCGGCACCGCCAGCAGGGTCTGCGAGAAAATGTCGGGCGGCGTGAGGATCATGCCGACCACGAAGCAGCCGACGATCACGTAGGGGCGGCTCTTCTTCAGTGTCTCCAGGTCGACGATGCCGACCCACAGCACCAGGAAGGTCGCCACCGGAATCTCGAAGGCTACGCCGAAGGCGAAGAACAGGGTGAGGACGAAGTCCAGGTACTCGTTGATATCGGTCATCATCGCCACCCCATCCGGGGTCACGCTGGCGAAGAAGTGGAAGATCAGCGGGAACACCAGGAAGTAGGCGAAGGCCATGCCGCCGTAGAACAGGAAAATGCTGGAGACCAGCAGTGGCAGGGCGATGCGTTTCTCGTGCTTGTACAGCCCGGGAGCGATGAAGCCCCACACCTGGTGCAGGATGATCGGCACGGCGAGGAACAGCGCACACCAGGCCGTCAGCTTGAACGGGGTGAGAAAGGGCGATGCGACGCCGGTGGCGATCATCGTCGCGCCTTCCGGCAGGTAGGCCCGCAGTGGCGCCGAGACGAAGGTGTAGATGTCCTGGGCGAAGTAGAACAGGCAGGCGAACACGATGAAGATCGCGACCACGCAGCGCAGCAGGCGCGTGCGCAACTCGGTCAGGTGCGCCACCAGGGGCATTTCGGTATTCGGTTCGGTCATGGCTGGCGCGGCGGCTCCGGAGTGGCCGGGGGCTGGGGAGTTGGCACGCTGGAACCTGCCTGGACAGGCGCCGGAGGCGTCCCCGGCTCACTGACGGCCGGCGCGGCCGGGGGCTGAATCGATTGCTGCAGCTCGCGTTCCATCTGCAGGATCTGCTCGTTGTGCAACTGGCGGCGGATTTCGTCAGCGCCCATTTCGCGCTCGACCTCGGCCTTGATCGCGCTGAAGCTGCGTTTGAGCCGACCTATCCATAGGCCAGCCGTGCGTGCGGCCCCGGGCAGGCGCTCGGGGCCGAATACGACCAGCGCCACCAGCCCGACCAGCAGCAGCTCGGAGAAGCCGATATCGAACATGGCTCAGGTTCAGTCCTTGCGCACCGGGTCTTCGACCCGCTGGGCCTGGGCGTCGATGGTCTGCGGTTTGTGCGGCGCTTCCGTGGTGGTGCTCGGCGTTGCCTGAACCGGCGCTTGCGGCGACGCTTCGGCCGGTTTTTCCTCGTCACTGTTCATCGCCTTGCGGAAGCCCTTGATCGTCTCGCCCAGGTCGGAACCAAGGTTCTTCAGGCGCTTGGTGCCGAACACCAGCACCACCACGATGAGGATGACCAGCCAGTGTTTCCAGTCGAATATGCCCATGCAAACAGTCCTCGAAAATGAACTCAGGAAGTGGAGCGCGCCGCTTTCTCGTCGTGCCCGGAAAGTCCGAAACGGCGGTCCAGCTCGTCCAGCACGGCCTGCGGATGCTGGCCGAGGGCGGCGAGCATGACCAGGCTGTGGAACCAGAGGTCCGCGGTTTCGTAGATCAGGTCGCTGCAATCGCCGTTGATGGCCGCGTCCTTGGCCGCAAGAATGGTCTCGACCGACTCTTCGCCGACCTTCTCCAGAATCTTGTTCAGGCCCTTGTGGTACAGGCTGGCCACGTAGGAGCTGTCCGGCGCCGCGCCTTTGCGCGCCTCCAGCACCTCGGCCAGGCGGGTGAGGGTGTCACTCATGCTTGTGTCCCTGGTAGATGGCGTGCGGGTCTTTCAGTACCGGATCGACGGTGTGCCACGCGCCATTTTCCCAGAGCCGGTAAAAGCAACTTTCGCGCCCGGTGTGACAGGCGATGCCGCCGAGTTGCTCGACCAGTAGGATGATCACGTCGGCGTCGCAGTCCAGGCGCAGCTCATGGAGCTTCTGCACATGGCCGGACTCCTCGCCCTTGCGCCACAGCTTGCCACGCGAACGTGACCAGTAGATGGCACGCTGCTCGGCCGCGGTGAGGGCCAAGGCCTCACGGTTCATCCAGGCCATCATCAGCACGCGCCCGGTCTTGTGGTCCTGGGCGATGGCCGGCACCAGGCCATCCTCGTTCCAGTGAATTTCGTCGAGCCAGTCGGTCATGTCTCAATCCGCCCGTTGCCGGGCACTGTCATGGCGCAGGCGCTGCGCCGTTGCTGCACCGCTAAGGTGCCGAAAGTCCAAGTGTGCCAGTCGGGGGCGTGACTGGCTATCGGCGCAGGATCAGCGCTACGCCGGCGCCCAGGCTGAGCCAGGCGGCCCAGGCCGCAGGAGCCAGCACCAGGCCCTGGCTGACCCCGCCGGCAATCAGGGCCGCGCCGAGCAGACGCAGCGGCCAGTCACGGCGCGCAGGCTGTTCGGCCGCCTGTTGTGGGCGCGGCAGGTTGAGGCGCTCCAGGGTGTCGCGGGCCATCTGCGACAGATGCGGTACCTGCTCGGCCTGCTGCTGCAGGTTGCGCAGCAGGTGCAGGGGGCTGATGCGTTCGCGCATCCAGCGTTCGAGGAAGGGCTGGGCGGTGCTCCACAGGTCTAGATCCGGATAGAGCTGGCGACCCAGGCCTTCGATATTGAGCAGAGTCTTCTGCAGCAGCACCAGTTGTGGCTGCACTTCCATGTTGAAGCGCCGTGCGGTCTGGAACAGGCGCAGCAGCAGCTGGCCGAAGGAGATGTCCTTCAGCGGTTTCTCGAAGATCGGCTCGCACACGGAGCGGATGGCCGCCTCGAACTCGTTGACCTTGGTTTCCGCCGGCACCCAGCCGGAGTCGATGTGCAGCTGCGCCACCTTGCGGTAGTCGCGCTTGAAGAAGGCGATCAGGTTGCGCGCCAGGTAGTCCTGGTCCTCGGGGGTGAGGCTGCCGACGATGCCGCAGTCGATGGCGATGTACTGCGGGCTCCAGGGCGTGCGGGTAGCGACGAAGATGTTGCCGGGGTGCATGTCGGCGTGGAAGAAGCTGTCGCGGAATACCTGGGTGAAGAAGATCTCCACGCCGCGCTCGGCCAGCAGCTTCATGTTGGTGCGCTGGTCCGCCAGGGTCGCCAGGTCGGTCACCGGCACGCCGTAGATGCGTTCCATCACCAGCACCTTGGGCCGGCACCAGTCCCAGTACACCTGCGGCACATAGAGCAGCGGCGAGTCGGCGAAGTTGCGCCGCAGCTGGCTGGCGTTGGCTGCCTCGCGCATCAGGTCGAGCTCGTCGAAGATGGTCTTCTCGTAGTCCGACACCACTTCCACCGGGCGCAGGCGGCGCGCGTCGGCCGAGGCCTTCTCGGCGATGCGCGCGGCGAGGAACAGCCAGGCCAGGTCGGAGCGGATGATCGGCCGCAGGTTGGGGCGGATCACCTTGACCACCACTTCCTCGCCGCTCTTCAGCTGCGCGGCATGCACCTGGGCGATGGAGGCCGAGGCCAGCGGCTGCACGTCGAAGCGGGCGAAGACCTCGCCGACCTTGGCGCCCAGCTGCTCCTCGATGCGCGCCACGGCGTGCTCGGGGTCGAACGGTGGCACCTGGTCCTGCAGGCGCGCCAGCTCGTCGGCGACGTCCGGCGGCAGCAGGTCGCGGCGGGTGGACAGCAGCTGGCCGAACTTGATGAAGATCGGGCCGAGGTCTTCCAGGGCCAGGCGCAGCGCCTCGCCGCGGCTCAGCTCCAGTTTCCCCCTCGGCAGCCAGCGCCAGGGCAGGGCGAAGCGCAGGACGCGCATCCAGGTGGGCAGTGGCAGGGTCAGCAGCAGGTCGTCCAGGCGGTAGCGGATGACCACGCGCAGGATGCGCAGCAGGCGGCGGGTGGCGAGCAGGCTCATGAGTTCTTGTGCAGATTCCGGGCGAGGCGGTCGATGCGCGCGTCGAGGCGATCGAGGGCCAGCTTGAGGTCGTCCAGTTCATCGAAGCGGGCCTGGGCTTCGCGCTCGCTAACCAGGCTGCGCGATTCCTCGGCCAGGTAGTCGGCCAGGGTCTGGCGCAGGCTATCGAGGCTCTCGCCGGCCCAGTTCACGCGGCTGCGCAGGTGGCCGGCGAGCAGCTGGCTGCCGACCGGGCCGAGCCAGCGCGACAGTTCGTATTCCCAGTCCAGCTCCAGGTCCTGGAGGATGCCGGCCAGTTCCAGCAGCACGGCGCTGTCGCCGCTCAGGCTGACTTCCGGGCGGTGCAGGATAGCGGTCTTGTCCTTGGCCAGGGCCAGCTTGAGCAGGCTGCTGGCGGGCGCGCTGAGCACGCAGTCGGCGCCTTCCCAGTGGCTGGCCAGTTGCAGGCCCTCGGCGCCAGGGAGGATGAACAGCTTGAGCGCAGGGCTCTGGCAGTCGACCTCGATCAGCTTGCCTTCCAGCCGGGCCAGGCGCGGCAGCGCGGTGCTGTCCATTTGCAGCACGCGGTTGAGGCCGAGCTCAACGCCCGCCAGCAGCGCCTGGGTCAGCATCAGGGCTTGATACCGCGGTGCAGGGCGACGATGCCGCCAGTCATGTTGTGGTAGGTGACGCGCTCGAAGCCGGCCTCGACCATCATCGCCTTGAGCGTTTCCTGGTCCGGGTGCATGCGGATCGACTCGGCCAGGTAGCGGTAGCTGTCGGCATCGTTGGTGATCAGCTTGCCGGCCAGCGGCATGAAGCTGAACGAGTAGGTGTCGTAGGCCTTGGCCAGCAGCGGGTTGCCCGGCTTGGAGAATTCCAGCACCAGCAGGCGGCCGCCCGGCTTGAGCACGCGCAGCATGGAGCGCAGGGCGTTCTCCTTGCGCGTCACGTTGCGCAGGCCGAAGGCGATGGTGACCACGTCGAAGTGGTTGTCGGGGAAGGGCAGCGCCTCGGCATCGGCCTGGACGAACTGCACGTTGCCAGCCACACCCTTGTCCAGCAGGCGGTCGCGACCGACCTTGAGCATGGAGTCGTTGATGTCGGCGAGCACCACTTCACCGGTCGGGCCGACCAGGCTGGAGAACTTGCGGGTGAGGTCACCGGTGCCGCCGGCGATGTCCAGCACGCGGTTGCCCGGGCGCACACCGGACAGCTCGATGGTGAAGCGCTTCCACAGGCGGTGCAGGCCGCCGGAGAGCACGTCGTTCATCAGGTCGTACTTGGCCGCCACCGAGTGGAAGACTTCGGCGACCTTGTCCGCCTTCTGGCTTTCCGGGACGTCCTGGAAGCCGAAGTGGGTGGTCTTTTCCTGCTCTGGGGCCTTGCGCGGGTCGTTCATGTCGCGTCACCTGAATCGAAGTGGCGGCCATTCTAAACCCCCTGCCGGCCTTTGTCTTGGCGCCGGGTGGAGCTGTTATAGTCGCGTGACACCAGGTCGCAGCAGGAGTCGCGCATGTCCCGTATCACCGTCGAACGTTCCCATTCCCTCGGCCTCGCCGTCGCCCGCGAGAAGGCCGAGGCGCTGGCCCAGCGCCTGGCCAGCGAGTACGACGTGAAGTACCGCTGGAGCGGCGACACCCTGGAGTTCAAGCGCAGCGGTGCGGACGGCACCATTGCCGTCGGTGACGACAGCGTGCGGGTCGAGCTCAAGCTGGGCCTGCTGCTGTCCGCGCTGGGCGGCACGATCAAGCGCGAGATCGAGCAGACGCTGGACAAGCACCTGCAGGCCTGAATCGCCCCTAGTATGTGATTTCTAATTTTTCCCTCTACCTTGCGTTCAAGTCCTGGCAAAGGACCACCAGTCCATCACTTTGAACGCGAGGTGCATCATGGCCACTAAAGTTGCCGCCAAGAAGAAAGTCGCAGTCGAGAAAGTCGAAGACAAACTCACCGTTCTGACCGATGTCAAAGCCTATGCCCGCAAGGTCTGGCTGGCCGGTCTGGGTGCTTACGCCAAGGCCGGTGCCGAAGGCGCCGAGTACTTCAAGGAGCTGGTCAAGGCCGGAGAAGGCGTGGAGAAGCAGGGCAAGAAGCTGGTGAGCGAGCAGGTCGATGCCGCCAACAGCCAGATCGAAACCCAGCTGCAGAGCGTCAAGAGCAGCGTTTCCGAAGTCAAAGGCAAGGTCGAAGTACAGTTCGACAAGATCGAGAAGGCCTTTGATAACCGCGTCGCCAGCGCGCTGAACCGCCTGGGTATTCCCTCCAAGCAGGATGTTGAGGCACTCTCTGCTAAGCTGGATGAGTTGAATGCTTTGCTTGAGCGAGTGGCGCGTACCCAATAAGGAGAGCAGGATGGCTGTTAAGAAACCTACCGCTGCAAAAGCGGCAGCAAAACCGGCGGCAAAGAAAGCGGCTGCCAAGAAGGAAAATAATTCCTGGATCGGCGAGATCGAGAAGTACTCGCGGCAGATCTGGCTGGCCGGTCTCGGTGCCTATTCCAAGATCAGCAGCGACGGCAACAAGCTGTTCGACGGGTTGGTCAAGGATGGCGAGAAGGCCGAGAAGAAGGCCAAGACCGAAGTCGACAAGCAGCTCGACGTGGTCAAGTCCAGCGTCGGCAGCACCGTCGGTTCGGCCAAGTCCAAGGTCGACGAAGTCAAGGGCAAGGCCCTGGGCAAGTGGAGCGAGCTGGAAGAGGCTTTCGACAAGCGCCTGAACAGCGCCATCTCGCGTCTGGGCGTGCCCAGCCGTAACGAGGTGAAGTCTCTGCAGGCCAAGGTCGACAGCCTGACCAAGCAGATCGAGAAGCTCACCGGTCAGTCGGTCAAGCCGGTTGCCAAGGCTGCCGCTAAACCGGCCGCCAAGGCCGTGGCCAAGCCCGCTGCCAAGCCGGCCGCGAAGGCGCCTGCCAAGGCTGCTGCGAAACCTGCGGCGAAGCCTGCTGCTGCCAAACCGGCCGCCAAGCCTGTTGCTAAGCCGGCCGTCGCGAAGAAGCCTGCGGTGAAGAAGCCCGCTGCGGCGAAACCGGCTGCTGCCAAGCCCGTCGCCCCGGCGCCGGCCCCGGTGGCTGCCCCGGCTCCGGCCGCAGCACCGGCGGCGCCCGCCACTCCGTCCTGATCCCGTCAGGATGTACAAAAGCCCGGCCCAGTGCCGGGCTTTTGCATTTCCGGTTCAGGCCTCCAGGTAGCGCTGGGCGATACGTTCGGCGGCGTGGCGTGGCTCATCGGTGAGGTGCGGGGCGACCAGCATCATCACCTGGAACACCACCAGGCGAACTTCGCCCTGGGCGCCGAGGATGCGCTGATAGTCCAGGGAGAACAGCAGGGTCAGGGTGATCTGCTCGACCAACTGGCCCAGGGCTGCCGTATCGCTACGCAACTGGCCGAGAGCCTTGAGTCGCGCCAGCAGGCTGGCCAGGGTGCGTTTGAGCTGGTTGAGCCACTGGCGGATGCCGCGAGCCAGCTTGGGCAGGCGCCCGGAGAGGTTGGACAGGTCCTGGAACAGGAAGCGGTAGGACGCCAGGCGTTCGACGATCAGGTGCAGGAACAGCCAGTAGTCCTCGGCGCCCAGTTCGGCTTCGGCCGGCGGGTCGAGCAGTGGCGCCAGCTCGGCCTGGAAGCGCTCGAACAGCTCCATCACCAGCGGCTCCTTGCCATGGAAGTGGTAATAGAGGTTGCCCGGGCTGATGCCCATCTCGGTAGCGATTTCGAGGGTGGAGACGTTGGGTTCGCCCTGTTCGTTGAACAACTGCAGGGCGGTTTCGAGGATGCGGTCGCGGGTCTTCATTCCATGATCTTGAGTGGCCGCCGGGGTGTTGACGATAACCGGCCGGGGCGGCGCCCGGCCAGCGCTTTCGCCGCGGCTCAGCGCATGTGAACGTAGTTGCCCGGCGAGGCTTCCATCGCCGGGTACTTGTTGCTACCGAGGGCAAACACCGTCTCGCGCTGCTCCCCCGAACGCTGCTGGATCCACTCCAGCCATTGCGGCCACCAGCTGCCTTCATGTTTTTGCGCGTCGTAGTACCAGGCACGCGGGTCGCTGGTCAGCTTGCCGTTCTCGAAGTAGGTGGCCTTGGGATTGCCCGGCGGGTTGAGGATGCTCTGGATATGCCCGCTGTTGGACAGGATGAAGCGACGGCTGCCGCCCAGCAGCAGGGTGGAGCGGTAAACCGTGTCCCAGGGCGTTATGTGGTCGTTGATGCCGGCCACGCTGAAGCTGTCGAGGTTCACTTTGGACAGGTCGATCGGCGTGCCGCAGACCTCCAGGCCGCCGGCGCGGATCAGCGGGTTGTGCTTGAACAGGTCAAGCAGGTCGCCATGCAGCGCGGCCGGCAGGCGCGTGTTGTCGTTGTTCCAGTAGAGGATGTCGAAGGCCGGTGGCTCCTTGCCCATCAGGTAGTTGTTGACCCAGTAATTCCAGATCAGGTCGTTGGGGCGCATCCAGGCGAACACCCGCGACATGTCGCGGCCATCGAGCACGCCACTCTGGTAGGAGCGGCGCTTGGCCGACTCCAGGGTCTGCTCGTCGGCGAATAGCATCGCCGGGCTCTCCACCTGGCTGTCCAGCAGGCTGACCATGTAGGTGGCGCAGCCGATCTTGCGCAACTGGCGCTTGGCCTGCAGGTGGCCCTGCAGGGCGGCAATGGTCAGGCCGCCTGCGCAGGCGCCCATCAGGTTCACTTCCTTGCTGCCGGTGATCAGTCGGCACACCTCGGTGGCGTCCTCCACCGCCTGCACATAGCTGGACAGACCCCACTCGCGATAGCGTGCATCCGGATTGCGCCAGCTGATCATGAATACCTGCAGGCCGTTCTTCAGGCAGTACTGGACGAAGCTCTTCTCCGGGCTGAGGTCGAAGATGTAGAACTTGTTGATTTGCGGCGGCACTACCAGCAGTGGCGTGGCGTACTGCTTCTCGCTCATCGGCTTGTAGTGGATCAGCTCAAACATCTCGCGGCGGAACACCACGGCGCCGGGCGTGGTGGCCAGATTGCGGCCAACCTCGAAGGCCTGCTTGTTGACCTGCTGCGGCATGCCGTTGTTGTGCAGCAGGTCGTCGAGCAACTGGCGCGCTCCACGCAATGCGCTGGCGCCGCCGCTGTTGAACAGTTCCTTGACCGCCAGCGGATTGAGCAGGGTGTTGGAGGGGGCCAGGGCGTCGTTGAGCAGGGAAAACAGGAAGTGCGCGCGGGTGCGGTCGTCCGCTGACAGGTCGCTTTCGTCGATCCATGCCTTGAGCTGCTTCTGCCATGCCAGGTAGGCCTGCAGGCTGCGGCGGTAGAAGGGGTTGAGGTGCCAGGTGGGGTCGGCGAAGCGACTGTCCTGCGGGTTGGGCTGGTGCGGCGTGTCGCCGAGCATCACCCGCCCCAGTTGCTTGCCGAACGCCAGCAGGTGGCGGGTGCTGTGTACCGGTTGTCGCAGGCCCTGGAAGGCCAGGGTGCGCAGGGTGGAGAACAGGTCGCGACCGCGCAGGCCGACCATCGCGCTCTGCGCATTCATGAAGTGTGCGGGTACCGGCATGGATCCCGGTGCAGTCTTGTCTCGCATGGGGCAGGCTCCGTCGTCAAACTGTCAAAACCGATGACAGCAAGGCTTGTACCAAGGCGCGCCGGTGGGCATTCCAGACTGCCGCGCGAAAATTCTTCCCTGTCCGGCCGGCATCGCCCTGGGGCGAGCCTGCCGGAGTAGCACTACAGTTGTGCGATCAGTGACTGCGAACGGGCTGCGGCTGCGGGTGCATCACCGCGCGCTGCCGTTCCTCCTGGAGGAACTTCATGATGATAGGCGCTACCGCTTCGGCGCGCGTCACCAGGAAAAGGTGACCATCGTCGATCACATGAAGTTCCGAGTTGGGAATGCGCCAGGCCAGCAGGCGCATGTTGACCAGCGGAATCAATGGATCATCGTCGCCGGCCAGGACCAGGGTGGGTTGGCGAATGCGGTGCAGCCAGTGGATGCTGGTCCAGCCGAGGCCGGCGAACAGCTGCCAGTAGTAGCCCATCTTGCCGCCCGAGCGGACCTTGGAGGCGTGCGCCAGGGCCAGCTTGGGATCGCGACGGAAGGCGCCGCCGTAGATGTCCGGGGCAATATGCACGCCGTAGGACGGCTGGATGTAGCGCTTGGGGCTGGCCATGCGCCAGAGCACCTTGGGCTTGCCCGGCACCATCACCGCACCGGCCGAGGTGGCGGCCAGTACCAGCTTCTTGCAGCGTTCCGGGTAGTCGTGGGCGAACTGCTGCGCCAGGGCGCCGCCCCAGGACACGCCGATGGCGTTGACCTGGCCGTAGTCCAGATAGTCGAGCATGCGTGCCGCGAGCTTGGCTAGGCCAGGGAAACGGTAGGGCGTGCTCGGGGTCGATGAGCCGCCGACGCCGGGAACATCGAAGGCGATCACTTCCAGGTCCGGGTCCAGCGCACGGACGAAGGGCATCACCAGCTCCAGGTTGGCGCCGATGCCGTTGAAGATCAGCAGTGGCGTCAGGCTGCTGCTGCCGGGGCGGACCGCAGTGCGGATGGTCTGGCCATCCAGCTCTATGGTGCGAAATACGAAAGGTTGCGGCATGCGCTAGGCCCTATACATGAATCGGTGGAAAGCGGCCTTCCGGGGCCGCTCGCCAAATTCCCGCTTGCACGGGGCGCCGCACGGGCCTGGGCCTTTGCGGCGTGCGGCACTTCCGGGTGCCGCGGGCAGTACTGCGCAAGGTGCAGCGTTGCTACAACAGTTATAACTCAGCGTTCGTGAACGTAGGTCCCCGGGGACGCCTCGCCGGGGGCAAAGGCCTTGCTGCCCAGCGCGGCGGGGGCCTTCTTGAGCTTACCGGAGCGCTCTGCCAGCCACTGCTGCCAATGCAGCCACCAGGAGTCGGCGTGCTTGGTGGCCTTTTCCTGCCATTCACGGGCATTGGCCGCCGGCTCGCTGTTGGTGACGAAGCGCGCCTTGGGGTTGCCCGGCGGGTTGAGGATGCTCTGGATGTGGCCGCTGTTGGACAGCACGAACTCGACCTTGCCACCGAACAGCAGCGAGGATTTGTAGCAGGATTCCCAGGGGGTGATGTGGTCGGTGGTGCCGGCCACGCAGTAGATGTCGCTGGTGACCTGTTTGAGGTCGATCGGTGTGCCGCAGACTTCCAGAGCGCCGGCGCGAGTCAGCGGGTTGGTCTTGAACAGCTCGATCAGGTCGCCATGCAGGGAGGCCGGCAGGCGCGTGGTGTCGTTGTTCCAGTAGAGAATGTCGAACACCGGCGGCTCGTTGCCCAGCAGGTAGTTGTTGACCCAGTAGTTCCAGATCAGGTCATTGGGGCGCATCCAGGCGAACACCTTGGCCATGTCCTTGCCTTCCAGCACGCCTGATTGGTAGGAGCGACGCTTGGCGGCCTCGAGGGTCTTCTCGTCGGCGAACAGCGCGACCTGGGTGTCCAGTTTGGTGTCCAGCACGCTGACCAGCAGGGTCATGGAGTTGACCTTCTTCTCGCCAAGGGCGGCGTAGTGGCCGAGCAGCGAGGAGATGGTGATGCCGCCGGAGCAGGCGCCGAGCATGTTGACGTCCTTGCTGCCGGTGATGGCGGTGACCGCGTCGACGGCTTCCTTGAGCGCCTCGATGTAGGTCGACAGGCCCCATTCGCGCTGCGCCTTGGTCGGGTTGCGCCAGCTCACCACGAAGGTCTGGATGCCGTTGCGCAGGAGGAAGCGTGCCACGCTCTTCTCCGGCGACAGGTCGAAGACGTAGAACTTGTTGATCTGTGGTGGCACCACCAGCAGCGGGCGCTCGTGCACCTGCTCGGTGGTCGGTTTGTACTGGATCAGCTCCAGCAGGTCGTTGCGGAACACGACGGCGCCTTCGCAGGTGGCGAGGTTCTTGCCGACCTCGAAGGCGTCCATCTTCACCTGGCTGGGCATGCCGCCGTTGTTGACGATGTCCTTGGCCAGGTGCGAGAGGCCGTCGAGCAAACTCTTGCCGCCGGTTTCGAAGAAGCGCTTGACCGCTGCCGGGTTAGCCATGCTGTTGGTCGGCGCCATGGCCTCGGTCATCAGGTTGATGACGAAGTGGCCGCGGCTGGTGTCCTGCTCGGAGAGGTTGCTTTCCTCGATCCAGTCGTGCAGTTCCTTGCGCCAGGCCAGGTAGGTCTGCAGGTAGCGGCGGTACAGCGGGTTCTGACTCCAGGCCGGGTCGGCGAAGCGACGATCATCGGCCTCGGGCGTCAGCGCGGACTGACCAAGCATCACGTTTTTCAGCTCAAGGGCGAAGTGCGTTACGTGCTTGGCACTGTGGAAGGGTTGCTTGATGGCCTGGGCCAGCACCATGCGGGCAGAGGTGAGTAGATCCTTGCCGCGCAAGCCGATCACCGGGTTCAGTCCCAAGGTGTTTTCCGAGGCTTGGCGATGCAGGTCTTCATTATTCTTGTGGGTCATCTACGACGCTCCATTGTCCTGAGACGAATACCAACTGCAGCTGTGAAAGGCACAGGGCGAAGGGCTGGTACTGCTCGGGTTTACCGGGTGCGGAGCGAACTCCGCGCTTGCTTTGCATTCGCCGGGGCAAATGCATGGAACCTGCCAGTTCCTTGGTTACCCGAGTTTCCGTTTTTGCGCAAGTTCGCCAATGCGGATCACGCAACGCGCGGGAGTATGCCGAGCGCGATTAGAAAATGCGCTCTAGGCGTGAAGACAATATGACGAGAGGGGCGCGGCAGAGCCTGCCGGTGAGGGCGCGGGAGGTGCTCTAGAGCATCAGCCGCACGACCGATTCGTTCGGGTCGCGTGACTTGCCGGCGGCGGCCAGCTGCTGCAGATAGTCGGTCCACAGCTGTTCCTGGCGGGTGGCGAGCTGGTAGAGGTAGTCCCAGGTGTACAGGCCGCTGTCATGGCCGTCGTCGAAGCACAGTTTCAGTGCATAGTTGCCAGCCGGCTCGACGCGGCTCAGTGCCACGTTCAGCTTGCCGTATTGCAGTATGGGTTTGCCGTGACCCTGCACTTCGGCCGAGGGCGAGTGCACGCGCAGGAACTCGGCGCCGAGCTGATAGCGTTCACTGCCGTAGGCCAGCTCCAGGGTGCGGGAAGCCTTGTGCAGCTTGATGGCGGTGGGCATGCGCATGGTGGGAATCCTGAAGCGGGGTGGATAAGCGATTATCCACCCCGCAGCGACATCAGAGAATGTAGCGCGACAGGTCTTCGTCCTGCGCCAGCTCGCCGAGGTGGCCGTTGACGTAGGCGGCGTCGATGCGGATCGGCGTGCCGTTCTGCTGGCCGGCCAGGTCGCCGGCACTGAAAGACACTTCCTCCAGCAGGCGCTCGAGCAGGGTGTGCAGGCGCCGCGCGCCGATGTTCTCGGTCTTCTCGTTGACCTGCCAGGCGATCTCGGCGATGCGCTGGATGCCGTCGGCGGCGAACTCGATGTTCAGCCCCTCGGTCTTCAGCAGCTCGCTGTACTGCTCGGTCAGCGCCGCATGCGGCTCGGTGAGGATGCGCTCGAAGTCCTGTGGCGACAGCGCTTTCAGCTCCACGCGGATCGGCAGACGACCCTGCAGTTCGGGCACCAGGTCGCTGGGTTTGGCCAGGTGGAAGGCGCCGGAGGCGATGAACAGGATGTGGTCGGTCTTGACCATGCCCAACTTGGTGTTGACCGTGCAGCCCTCGATCAGCGGCAGCAGGTCGCGCTGCACGCCCTCGCGGGACACGTCGGCGCCGCTGACATTGCCGCGCTTGGCGACCTTGTCGATCTCGTCGATGAAGACGATGCCGTGCTGCTCCACCGCCTCCAGGGCGCGGGCCTTCAGCTCTTCCTCGTTGACCAGGCGCGCCGCTTCCTCGTCGCGGACCATCTTCAGGGCGTCCTTGACCTTCAGCTTGCGGGTCTTCTTCTTGCCCTTGGTCAGCCCGGAGAACAGGTTCTGCAGCTGGCTGGTCATCTCTTCCATGCCCGGCGGGGTCATGATTTCGACGCCCATCGGCTGCTCGGCGACCTCGATGTCGATCTCCTTGTCGTCCAGCTGGCCCTCGCGCAGGCGCTTACGGAACAGCTGACGGGTGTTGGAGTCCTGGCTCGGCTGCGGATCTTCGTTGAAGCCGACGCGAGCCGGAGGCAGCAGGGCGTCGAGGATGCGCTCCTCGGCGGCGTCCTCGGCGCGGTGCTGCATCTTCTGCACTTCCTGCTCGCGCAACATCTTCAGGGCGGCGTCGGCCAGGTCGCGGATGATCGACTCGACATCGCGGCCGACATAGCCGACCTCGGTGAACTTGGTGGCTTCGACCTTGAGGAACGGCGCGTTGGCCAGCTTGGCCAGGCGGCGGGCGATCTCGGTCTTGCCGACGCCGGTGGGGCCGATCATCAGGATGTTCTTCGGCGTCACTTCCTGGCGCAGCTCTGCCGGCAGCTGCATGCGCCGCCAGCGATTGCGCAGGGCGATGGCCACGGCGCGCTTGGCGTCGTCCTGGCCGATGATGTGGCGGTTGAGCTCGGAAACGATCTCGCGGGGCGTCATGGACATAGATGTGGCTCCGGAAGCCGCGCTTACTGGGCGCAGTCTTCTTCCTCGATGGTCAGATTCTGGTTAGTGAAGACACAGATGGAGCCGGCAATGTTCAATGCCGCCTCGGTGATTTCGCGGGCGGACAGCTCGGTCTTCTGCAGCAGTGCCAACGCCGCGGCCTGGGCGAAGCCGCCACCGGAACCCATGGCGATCAGGCCGTGTTCGGGTTCGACCACGTCGCCGTTCCCGGTGATGATCAGCGAGGCGTCCTTGTTGGCCACCGCCAGCATGGCTTCCAGGCGGCTCAGCGAGCGATCAGTACGCCAGTCCTTGGCCAGTTCGACGGCGGCGCGCACTAGATGGCCCTGGTGCTTCTCCAGCTGGCCCTCGAAGCGCTCGAACAGGGTGAAGGCGTCGGCGGTGGCGCCGGCGAATCCGGCCAGCACCTGGCCGTGATAGAGGCGACGGACCTTCTTGGCGTTGCCTTTCATCACGGTGTTGCCGAGGGAAACCTGGCCGTCGCCGCCCATGACGACTTTGCCGTTGCGGCGGACTGAAACGATGGTGGTCAAGGGGTGGATCTCCACGCAGCGGGGCTGAAGTGCCCGAATGGAGATCAGATGGGGTGGCCCGCCCGGCTTTTCAACCGGGCGGTCACAAATCGCGGGTCAGAGGCTGCTCACAAGATCGCGAGCTAGGAGCAGGCAAGGTGAAAACTGGCGAAGGCACGCAGTTTACAGGCAGTAAATGAGCAGCCTGAGCCAGTTTTCAGCGCGGCATGGCTGACGCGCAGCAGCTTGTGGGCTGCCTCTCAGCGGGATTGGCGCTGCTGTAACAAGAGATTGCTGAAGCCACTGCCAGCCAGCTGCTTTTGCGCGCTGGCCAGCTGCTCGCGGCTGGCGTAGGGGCCGACCAGCACGCGGAACCAGTTTTCTTCGCGCACCTTGCCCGACTCCACCTGGACGTTCTGGCCGAGCAGGAGGATCTGTGCGCGCACCTTGTCGGCGTCCTCGCGCTTGCGGAACGAGCCGGCCTGGAGGAAGAACTGGGTGGTGATCGGCGCCTTGGCCACCACCACCGGTGGCGGTGGTGGTGTCTCGCCTTTGAGCGCGGCTTCGGCGCGGGCGGCGTCGATCTTGGCCGCTTCCTCGGGCGTCACCTGCTTCTGCTCCGGCGGCTTGGGCGCGTCGGCGGGCGGTAGTGCATCCGGCGGTACGATGACCTCGGACTCGGGCAGCAGGGTATAGAAGTCGTACTTCGGCTTGACCGGCTCCTGTGGCGTCTGCGGTTGCGGCTTCTGCGGGGCGCTTTGCCGAGGGTCCTCGGGCTTGCTGCGCTTCACCTCGTCGCGGCCCGGTTCCAGGCTGAACAGGAACATGAAGAAGGCACCGACGGCGGCGCCGCAGGCCAGCCAGACCCAGCCCGGCACCGGCTTCTTTGCCGGCGCCTGGTAGCGGCTGGCGCCACGTTTGGGCGCGGGCTTCTTCTTCGCCGCCACTTACATGCGCTCCAGGGTGTCCAGGCCGAGCAGCTCCAGGCCCTGCTTGAGGGTGCGGCCGGTCAGGGCGGCCAGGCGCAGGCGGCTCTGCTGGGTGGCTTCATCTTCGGCGGCGAGGATCGGGCAGTTCTCGTAGAAGCTGGAGAACAGCCCGGCCAGGTCATAGAGGTAGCTGCACAGCAGGTGTGGCGTGCCCTTCTCGGCGACGCTGGCGAGCAGTTCGTTGAATTGCGCCAGCTTGGCGCCCAGGGCCTGCTCCTGCTCGGCGACCAGGGTGATCTTGCCGCCGATCTCGCTGACGTCCTTGCCCAGCTTGCGGAAGATGCTGGCCACGCGGGTGTAGGCGTACAGCAGGTAGGGGGCGGTGTTGCCTTCGAAGCTCAGCATCAGCTCGAAGTTGAAGCTGTAGTCGCTGGTGCGGTGCTTGGACAGGTCGGCGTATTTCACCGAGGCGATGCCGACCACGCGGGCGATCTCGCGCAGCTCGTCTTCGCCGAGGTCCGGGTTCTTGCCCTTGACCAGCGCATAGGCGCGCTGCTCGGCTTCATCGAGCAGTTCGACCAGCTTCACCGTGCCGCCGTCGCGGGTTTTGAACGGGCGGCCGTCCGGGCCGTTCATGGTGCCGAAGCCCATGTGCTCCATCTCGAAGCTGGCGGGCACGAAACCGGCCAGGCGCGCGCAGGCGAAGACCATCTGGAAGTGCAGGGCCTGGCGCTGGTCGACGAAGTACAGGGCGCGGTCGGCCTTCAGGGTGCCGGCGCGGTAGCGGGTGGCGGCCAGGTCGGTGGTGGCGTACAGGTAGCCGCCGCCGGCCTTCTGCACGATCAGCGGCAGCGGGTTGCCCTCGGCGTTCTTGAACTCGTCCATGAATACGCACTGGGCGCCGTTGTCCTCGGTCAGCAGGCCTTTGGCCTGCAGGTCGGCGATGACGTTGGGCAGGTCGTCGTTGTAGGCGCTCTCGCCTTTGACGTCGGCCATGCTGAGCTTCACGCCGAGACGGTCGTAGAGCGCCTGGCAGTGGCTCAGGGAGATGTCGTTGAAGCGGTTCCACAGGCGCAGGCACTCGGCGTCGCCGGCCTGCAGCTTGACCACCAGCTCGCGGGCGCGGTCGGCGAACTCTGCGGAGTCGTCGAAGCGCTTCTTGGCGGCGCGGTAGAAGCCTTCCAGGTCGGCCAGCTCGCTTTCGGCGGCGGCCGGGTTTTCCTGCATGTAGGCCAGCAGCATGCCGAACTGGGTGCCCCAGTCGCCGACGTGGTTCTGGCGGATCACCGTGTCGCCGAGGAACTCCAGCACGCGCGCCACGCCGTCACCGATGATGGTCGAACGCAGGTGGCCGACGTGCATCTCCTTGGCCAGGTTGGGCGCCGACAGGTCGACCACCACGCGCTGCGCCGCGCCGTTCTTGCGCACGCCGAGCCTGGCGTCGGCCAGCGCGGCTTCCAGGCGCTCGGCCAGGGCGTCGCTGTTCTGGAAGAAGTTGAGGAAGCCGGGGCCTGCGATTTCCACCTTGCTGATGCCGGCGTCGGCAGGCAGGGCGGCGATCAGCTTCTCGGCCAGGTCGCACGGCTTCTGCCCGGCCGGCTTGGCCAGCATCATGGCGATGTTGCTGGCGAAGTCGCCGTGGCTCTTGTCCTTGGTGTTCTCCACCTGGATCACCGGGCTCAGCCCTTCGGGCAGCACGCCCTCGGCGGTCAGGCGGGTCAGGGCTTGCTGGATCAGGTGGCGAATGGTGTCTTTCATGGTCTGCTCGGTCGGCCGCGGCTGGTCGAAAACTGCGCATTATAGAAGCAGCTGCCAGTTGCAGGCCACAGGCGAGCCGTAGCGCGCATGCAATCCGGGGCGGAGGTCAGAACAGGTCGATGGGGTCGACATCCAGCGACCAGCGCACGGCGCGCCCGGCCGGCATGGCTTCCAGCACCGGCAGCCAGTGCGCCAGCAGCTTGTGCAGCGGCGCGCGGCTGGCGCACTGCAGCAGCAGCTGGGCACGGAAACGCCCGGCGCGGCGCTCCATGGGCGCCGGCACCGGGCCGAGCAGCTCGATGCCGTTCAGCTTGAGCTCCGCGCACAGCTGTTCGGCGTAGGTGCAGGCATCATCGAGGAAGGCCTCGGCCTGGCCCGGCTTGTGGGCCTCGCCCCTTAGCAGGGCAAGGTGGGCGAACGGAGGAAGGCCGGCGCCGCGCCTTTCGCTCAGCGCCTGTTCGGCGAAGGCCGGGTAGCCCTGCTCGGTGAGCTGGACCAGCAGCGGATGGTCGGCCAGGTGGCTCTGGATGATCACCTTGCCCGGCTCCTCGGCGCGGCCGGCGCGGCCGGCCACCTGCACGGTGAGCTGGGCCATGCGCTCGCTTGCACGGAAGTCGGCGGAGAACAGGCCGCCATCGGCATCGAGGATCGCTACCAGGGTCACGCGCGGGAAGTGATGGCCCTTGGCGAGCATCTGGGTGCCGACCAGGATGCACGGCTCGCCCTTGTTGATGGTGGCGAACAGCTTGTCCATGGCGCCCTTGCGCGACGTGCTGTCGCGGTCGATGCGCAGCACCGGGAATTGCGGGAAGAGCAGGGCCAGACGCTCCTCGGCGCGCTCGGTGCCAGCGCCGACCGGGCGCAGGTCGACCTGGTTGCATTCCGGGCAGTTGCGCGGTGGGCGCTCGACGTGGCCGCAGTGGTGGCAGCGCAGTTCGTTATGGCGCTGGTGCAGGGTCATCCTCGCGTCGCAGCGCGGGCACTGGCTGATCCAGCCGCAGTCGTGGCACAGCAGGGTGGGGGCGAAGCCACGGCGGTTGAGGAACACCAGCACCTGCTGGCCGGCTTCCAGCGTCTGGCGGATCGCCTGCTGCAGCGGGCCGGAGATGCCGGCGTCGAGTGGCAGGCTCTTCACGTCCAGGCGCAGGAAGCGCGGCTGCTGGGCGCCGCCGGCGCGCTGGTGGAGGCGCAGCAGGGCGTAGCGTCCGGCGTGGGCGTTGTGCAGGCTTTCCAGCGATGGGGTTGCCGAGCCGAGGACGATCGGCAGGTGCTCCTGGCGCGCGCGCACCAGGGCCAGGTCGCGGGCGTGGTAGCGCAGGCCCTCTTGCTGCTTGTAGGAGGCGTCGTGTTCCTCGTCGACGATGATCAGGCCGGGGCTCTTCAGTGGGGTGAACAGCGCCGAGCGGGTGCCGATGACAATGTCGGCCTCACCATCGCGCGCGGCCAGCCAGGCATCTAGGCGCTCGCGGTCGTTGACTCCGGAGTGCAGCAGGGCGATGCGTGCATTGAAACGGCGGGCGAAGCGCTCCACCGTCTGCGGCCCCAGGTTGATCTCCGGGATCAGCACCAGCGCCTGCTTGCCGGCCTCCAGGCAGTGGCGGATCAGCTGCAGGTAGACTTCGGTCTTGCCGCTGCCGGTGACGCCGTAGAGCAGGAAGGCACCGAAACCCTGCATACCGGATTGCACGGCGTTGAAGGCGGCGCGCTGCTCGGCGTTGAGCGGCAGCTCCGGCTGTGCCAGCCAGCCGCCATGGCGCGCCAGCGGTGCGCTGCGGCGCACCTCGACACGTACCAGGCCCTTTTCCAGCAGCAGGTCGAGGCTGTCCTTGTTCAGCTGCAGCTTGCTCAGCAGGCCGTGCGGCACGCCGTGATGGTGCTGCGCCAGGGTGCGCAGCGCTTCGCGCTGGCGCGGTGCGCGGGCCAGGCGCGGGTCATCCGGGCTGGCGTCGGCACTCACGTGCCAGTAGCGCTCCTGGCGCACCTCGGCGGGTTCGCCCTGGCGCAGCAGCACCGGCAGGGCCCAGCTCAGCGTGTCGCCGAGGCTGTGCTGGTAGTACTGCGCCGTCCACAGGCACAGCTTGAACAGCGGCGCTGGTAGCGGCGGCGTGCGGTCGAGCAGTTGCAGGGCCGGTTTGAGTTTGTCCGCCGGCACCTCGCTGTGCTGCACCACCTCCACCAGCACGCCCACCACCTCGCGGCGGCCGAACGGCACGCGCAAACGCACGCCTGGCTGCAATGCCGCGTGCGGCACACCCTGCGGCGCCAGATAGTCGAACAGGCGGCGCAGCGGCGAGGGCAGAGCGAGGCGCAGGATGGTGTCGGGCACGGTGAACTCCGAAAATCGAGGTCGCGATGCTAGCACGGCCGCACGTCGCCCGGCCGCTGGGGCGGCTTGCGCGGCGGCGGCGGTCTGATATAGTGCGCGGCCTATTTCCGTGCGGTACCCGGCAACGAGCCGAGTGGCGGCACACACCACCGAGGAAAAAGCGATGAAAGCCGATACCCATCCGCAGTACGAAGAAATGGTTGCAACCTGCAGCTGTGGCAACGTGATCAAGACCCGTTCCACCCTGTGCAAGCCGATGAGCCTGGACGTGTGCTCCGAATGCCACCCGTTCTACACCGGCAAGCAGAAGATGCTGGATACCGGCGGCCGTATCGACCGCTTCAAGCAGCGTTTCGGCGTATTCGGCAGCAAGTAAGCCGGATGGTGGTCCAGACCACACTGCTGAAGAAGGCGTCCCTGGTGGGCGCCTTTTTCGTTTCTGTCTGCCTGCAATCCATGGCATGGGCCTTCTGCCCGCTGCAGCCCGAGCTGCAGGTGCTGCGAGTGGCCAAGGTGGTGGACGGCGACACCCTGCGCCTGGCGGACGGCCGCAGCGTGCGCCTGATCGGTATCAATGCCCCCGAGCGGGCGCGGGATGGGCGTCCGGCCGAGCCTTTCGCCGAGGCGGCGCAGCGCCGTCTGCAGGCGCTGGTGGCGGCCAATGACGGGCGTGTCGGCCTGCGCGTCGGCGCCAAGCCGCGCGATCACTACGGGCGTACCCTGGCGCATGCCTATGACGGCACCGGCCGCAATCTGGAGGCGCAACTGCTGGCCGAAGGGTTGGGGTTTCGCGTGGCCTTCGAGCCTGCCAATGGGCTCGAGACCTGCCAGCGCGAAGCAGAGACCGAGGCGCGGGTGCGGCAGCTGGGGCTGTGGCAGCAGACACAGTGGCTCAGCCCGTTCGACCTGCGCCGTGGCGGTTTTGCCCTGGTGCGCGGTCGCATCGAAACGGTCCAGCGCAATCGCGGCGGACTGTGGCTGGAGATGGAAGGGCCGCTGGTGCTGCGCGTCGAGCCGAAGCTGCTGCGCCACTTCGATGCGGCGAGCCTGCAGCGCCTGGTTGGTCGTCAGGTCGAGGCGCGCGGCTGGGTGATTGACCGTTCCCGGCGCGGCGGCCTGCAGGCTGACCAAGCGCGCTGGCTGTTGCCGCTGACGCATGCGGCCATGCTGGAGGTATTGCCATGATTTGGCGCCTGTTGCTGCTGTCGTTCCAGCTCGTGGGTTGTGCGGTCAACCCGGCCACCGGCAAGACTGATTTCGTGATGATGAGCGAGCAGCAGGAGATCGAGCTGGGGCGCAACTACGCCCAGGAGATCGCCAAGCAGTACCCGCGCTACGCCGACGAGAAGCTGCAGGCCTATGTGCAGCGGGTCGGCGAGCGCGTTGCGCGCTATGGCCATCGCAGCCACCTGAGCTACAGCTTCACGGTGGTCGACAGTCCGGAGATCAACGCCTTCGCCATTCCTGGCGGGCACATCTATATCCACCGCGGGCTGATGGCCTACCTCGGCTCCGAGGCGGAGCTGGCGGCTGTGCTTGGCCATGAGGTGGGTCACGTCACCGCCCGCCACAGCGTGCGTCAGCAGAGCCAGTCCGCCGCCTGGAACATACTCGGCCAGGCTGTGGCCATCGGCACCGGCGTCGGTGCGGCTGGCGATGTCACCAGCGCCCTGGGGTCTGCCCTGGTGCGCGGCTACGGTCGCGACATGGAGCTGGAGGCCGACGGCTTCGGCGCCCAGTACCTGGCGCGCAGCGGCTATGACCCGCAGGCGATGATCGAAGTGGTCAAGGTGCTGAAGAATCAGGAAGACTTCGCGCGTGCCGAGGCGCAGGCGCGCGGGCTGGAGGTGGCGCCGAGCGGCTACCACGGCCTGTTCGACACCCACCCGGACAACGATACCCGTCTGCGTCAGGTCGTGGCTGCAGCCACGCCGCTGGCCACCGGGCAGGGCGAGGTGGGGCGTGAAACCTACCTGAAGATGATCGACGGCATGCCATTCGGCGACTCCGCCGAGGCCGGCGTGCGTCGTGGTCAGCGCTTCTATCATGTCGGCCTGGATTTCACCCTGGCCTTTCCCCAGGGCTGGGAACTGATCAATCGCCCCGATGCGCTGATCGTTCATCGCGCCGACGAGCAGGCCTTTCTGGTCATGAGCCTGGAGGGATTGCAGGGTGGCGGCGACTCGCAGGCATTCGTTCGCCAGCGCACTGGTGGTCGCGGTCTGGCAGCTCAGCAGAGCTTCGTCCAGAACGGTCTGGACGTGACCACCGGTGTGCTACCGGGGCGTGATGCCAAACGGGTTGCGGTGGTGGCGCGTGGACGGCAGGCATTTCTATTTGTCGGTGCGGTCAAGGGGCGCGCCTCGCTGGAGGCGGCCGACGAGCAGTTCATGGCGGTGATCCGCAGTTTCCGCCCGTTGCAGGCCGATGAGCGAGCTCTGGGTGAGTCCCGACGCCTGCAGTTGGTGCGTTTCAAGGCGGGACAGAGCCTGGAGGAGTTGAGTCGGCAGATGGGCGGTGAAGGTGATCCGCTGCAGCGCTTGCGCCTGCTTAATGGTCTGTATCCGACCGGTCAGCCACTTCCTGGCGATTGGCTCAAAGTGGTCCGCTGAGTCGCTGCGAGCCGCGGCCTTGTGGGCCTCGGCCATCTTGCGTATGCTCGCTCGCCTGCCTTTCACAGCAAAGCGGAAATAGCCGAAATGTCCGATCTGAAAACTGCCGCTCTCGAGTATCACGCTCAGCCCCGTCCGGGAAAGCTCAGCGTCGAACTGACCAAGCCCACCGTCACCGCCCGTGACCTTGCCCTGGCCTACAGCCCAGGTGTGGCTGAGCCGGTACGCGAGATCGCCCGTGACGCCGAGCTGGCCTACCGCTACACCGGCAAGGGCAACCTGGTGGCAGTGATTTCCGACGGTACCGCCATTCTCGGCCTGGGTAACCTCGGCCCGCTGGCTTCCAAGCCGGTGATGGAAGGCAAGGGCGTACTGTTCAAGCGCTTCGCCGGTATCGACGTGTTCGATATCGAGGTCGATGCCGAGAGCCCGCAAGCCTTTATCGATACCGTCAAGCGCATTTCCATCACCTTCGGTGGCATCAACCTGGAAGACATCAAGGCGCCCGAGTGCTTCGAGATCGAGCGTGCGCTGATCGAACAGTGCGATATTCCGGTGTTCCACGATGACCAGCACGGCACCGCCATTGTCACCGCGGCCGGCATGCTCAATGCTCTGGAAATCGCCGGCAAGACCCTGCCGGAAGCCAAGATCGTCTGCCTCGGCGCCGGTGCAGCTGCCATCTCCTGCATGAAGCTGCTGGTGAGCATGGGCGCCCAGGTCGAGAACATCTTCATGCTCGACCGCAAGGGCGTGATCCATGCCGGTCGTGACGACCTCAACCAGTACAAGGCGGTGTTTGCCCACGCCACCGACAAGCGCAGCCTGTCCGACGCCCTCGACGGTGCCGATGTGTTCGTCGGCCTGTCCGGTGCCAATCTGCTGAGCCAGGAAGACCTCAAGCGCATGGCGCCGAACCCGATCGTGTTCGCCTGCTCCAACCCGGACCCGGAAATCAAGCCGGAGCTGGCTCGCGAGGCGCGCCCGGACGTGATCATGGCCACCGGCCGTTCGGACTACCCGAACCAGGTCAACAACGTGCTCGGCTTCCCCTTCATCTTCCGCGGTGCCCTGGATGTGCGCGCCACTCGCATCAACGAGGAAATGAAGATCGCCGCCGCCAACGCCCTGCGCGAACTGGCCAAGCTGCCGGTGCCCAAGGAAGTCTGCGATGCCTATGGCGGCATCGAGCTGAGCTTCGGTCGCGAGTACATCATTCCGAAGCCGATGGACGCGCGCTTGATCACCGTGGTGGCCGATGCCGTGGCCAAGGCCGCGATCGAGAGCGGCGTGGCGACCCTGCCCTACCCGTCGCACTATCCGCTGAAGTCGGTGGATGAGGTGTTCAACGGCTGATCGCCGTCGTAATGAAAAAGCCCCGCGAATGCGGGGCTTTTTTGTGGCTGGGCGAAAGGCCTCAGAACAGGTCGATCGGTGTCGTCTCGTCAGCCGGTAGCGGGCTGCCGGGAATGCCCAACGCCGGGTCCAGTTCGCTCATCGGTGGCGGCGAGTCCTCGCTCTTGAACAGCTCGAAGTAGGCGTCGGGCGAGCCCGGCGACGCGGCGCGACCGCTCAGCGGATCGACACGTAGGCTGAGCAGACCGGCTGGCTCGGGCGGCAGGTGGTCTGGCTTGTCCTTGAGTGCGGCGCCCATGTAGCTCATCCAGATCGGCAGGGCCACTGTGCCGCCGTACTCATGGCGGCCGAGGCTTTCCGGCTGATCGAAGCCGACCCAGACGGTGGTCATGTAGTCGGCGTTGTAGCCGGAGAACCAGCTGTCCTTGGACTCGTTGGTGGTGCCGGTCTTGCCTGCCAGATCACCTCGGCCCAGCGCCAGAGCGCGGCGGCCGGTGCCGCGCTTGATTACGTCCTGCAGCATGCTGGTCATGATGTAGGCGGTGCGCTCGTCGATGATCTGCTCGGCGGCTACGGGTTTCACCACCTCTGCATTCGGCTCTTCAAGCAGCAGCGAAGCGTTCTGCTCCTCGACCAGCTGCAGGCGCTCCGGTGTGCGCGGCGGATTGGCGGTGAACAGGGTCTTGCCGTCGCGGCTTTCTATACGCTGGATCAGGTAGGGCTGGATCTTGCGGCCGCCGTTGGCGAAGACGCTCCAGCCGCCGGCGATTTCCAACGGGGTCAGGCCGGCGGTGCCGAGGGCGAGCGACAGGTTGCGCGGCAGCTCCTGCTTGTTGAAGCCGAAGGCGCTGATGTAGTCGAGCGCATAGTCGATGCCGATCGTCTGCAGGACGCGGATCGACACCAGGTTGCGCGACTTGTACAGCGCCTCGCGCAGACGGATCGGGCCGAGGAACGTGTTGTTGTCGTTCTTCGGGCGCCAGGCTTCTTCCATGCCGGCTTCCTGGAACACGATGGGTGCATCGTTGACCAGGCTGGAAGCGGTGAAGCCGGCGTCCAGCGCCGCGCTGTAGATGAAGGGCTTGAAGCTGGAACCCGGCTGGCGCTTGGCCTGGGCGGCGCGGTTGTAATTGCTCTGCTCGAAGGAGAAGCCGCCGACCAGTGCGCGAATGGCGCCGTCCTGCGGGTCGAGCGAGACCAGTGCGCTCTGTGCGGCCGGGATCTGGCGGAACAGCAGGGTGCCGCTCTCCTTGTCCGGTTCAACGCGCACCAGGTCGCCGATCTGCGCCACATCGGCCGGTTTCTGCGGGCGCGCCCCCAGGCTGTTGGTGTTGAGGAAGGGCCGTGCCCATTTCATGCTGTCCCAGGCGACCGGCTGCTCTTCGCCGTTGCGCAGCAGGACCATGATGCCGCTCTTCTCGGCCTGGGTGACGATGGCCGGTTGCAAGCCGCCGATGGTCTTGTGCTTGGCCAGTTCCTCCAGCCAGGCTTCGCGGGTCAGGCCGGGCAGTCGGGTTTCTGGGCCGCGGAAACCGTGGCGCTGGTCGTAGGCGATCAGGCCTTCGTGCAGTGCGCTGCTTGCGGCGTCCTGCAGTTGCGACGGCACCGTGGTGATGACACGGAAGCCCTCGGTGTAGGCATCGCTGCCGTAACGGCCGACCATTTCGGCGCGCGCCATTTCAGCGATATAGGGGGCCTTGAGCTCAATCGGTTGCACATGGTGGCGGGCGTCGATGGGCTCGGCCAGGGCAGCATCGTAGCGAGCCTTGTCGATGGCGCCGAGCTTGTACATGCGCCCGAGGATCCAGTCGCGACGCTCCATGCTGCGCTGCGGGTTGACCAGTGGGTTGTAGCGCGAGGGGGCTTTGGGCAGTCCGGCGATCATCGCCAGCTGGGCGAGGCTGAGGTCGCGGATCGACTTGCCGTAGTAGACCTGGGCCGCAGCCTCGACGCCGTAGGCGCGGTTGCCCAAATAGATCTTGTTGACGTATAGCTCGAGGATCTCGTTTTTGCTCAGCTCGCGTTCGATTTGTAACGCCAGCAGGATTTCATTGATCTTGCGTGAGAAGCTGCGCTCATTGGTGAGGAAGAAGTTCTTCGCCACCTGCATGGTGATGGTGCTGCCGCCGGTCTGGATGTGGCCGCTCGCCAATAACTGCGTAGCAGCGCGCACCAGGCTGGTGAAGTCGACGCCATAATGGTTGGCGAAATTGTCGTCCTCGGCGGCCAGCAGGGCCCTGATGAAGTCGGGCGGAATGTCTTCGAAGCGGATCGGCGAGCGACGCATCTCGCCGAATTCGGCGATCAGCTTGCCGTCAGTACTGTAGACCCGCAGCGGTATCTGCAGCTGGATGCTGCGCAGCGACTCGACTGAGGGGAGGCCGGGACTAAGATAGAGAAAGGCGCCGCTGAAACTGAGCACCAACCCGCAAAAAACGGCGACACAAGACCACCAGAAAAACTTCAGCAAACGCATCAAGGTTCTTGGAATTCCAGGTAAAAGAATGGGTTAAGTGTTGCGCGGTGCGAAAAGGGGAAAACTGTTCACATTATAAGCGGTTTTTTTGCAGGGGAGCCATTTGCGCTTCTGTCAAGACTGTTATTTAATGTGGAAAAACATAAATAGTCCGTAAGTCTCGGATGCAGATAGGAAATCGGTCGTGCTAGGGCTCTTCAATAAGAAAGCGAACACGCTTCTGGGGATCGACATCAGTTCGACCTCGGTTAAGCTCCTTGAATTGAGTCGCTCCGGAAGCCGCTACAAGGTAGAGGCCTATGCCGTCGAGCCGCTCCCACCCAATGCCGTTGTCGAAAAGAACATCGCCGAGCTGGAAGGCGTCGGTCAGGCCCTTGCTCGCGTTCTAAGCAAGGCAAAAACCAGCGTGCGTACCGCGGCGGTGGCGGTTGCCGGTTCTGCGGTTATCACCAAGACCATCGAAATGGAGGCCGGCCTCAACGATGACGAGCTGGAGAACCAGCTGAAGATCGAGGCCGACCAGTACATCCCCTATCCGCTGGAAGAGGTGGCTATCGACTTCGAGGTGCAGGGCCTTTCGGCGCGCAACCCCGAGCGAGTCGAGGTCTTGCTGGCTGCCTGCCGTAAAGAAAACGTCGAGGTTCGCGAGGCGGCTCTTGGGCTCGCCGGTATTACGGCCAAGGTTGTCGACGTGGAAGCCTATGCGCTCGAGCGTGCCTATGCCTTGCTCGAGTCCCAGCTCGGCGGCAGCGTCGATGAGCTGACAGTCGCCGTGGTCGACATCGGCGCCACCATGACCACCCTTAGCGTGCTGCACAATGCTCGCACGATCTATACCCGGGAGCAGCTGTTCGGTGGGCGCCAGCTGACCGAAGAGATCCAGCGTCGCTACGGTCTTTCCGTCGAGGAGGCCGGTCTGGCCAAGAAGCAGGGCGGCTTGCCGGATGACTATGAAAGCGAAGTGCTGCAGCCCTTCAAAGAAGCGGTCGTGCAGCAGGTTTCACGTTCGCTGCAATTCTTCTTCGCGGCTGGCCAGTTCAACGATGTCGATTACATTCTGCTTGCAGGTGGTACGGCATCGATTCCCGATCTGGATCGGATGATTCAGCAGAAGATTGGTACTCCTACCCTGGTGGCCAACCCCTTCGCCGATATGGCGCTGGGTAGCAAAGTCAATGCCGGAGCCCTGGCTAGCGATGCCCCGTCCTTGATGATTGCCTGTGGCCTGGCGATGAGGAGTTTCGACTGATGGCACGGATCAACTTACTTCCTTGGCGGGAGCAATTGCGCGAAGAGCGCAAGCAGCGCTTCTTGGTCGCCCTAGGCGGGACTCTTGCTATTGCGGCTGGATTGGTCTTTCTGGCAGGGCAATACCTTGACGGCGCAATTGAGCAGCAGAATGCTCGTAATGAGTTTCTCAAGAAGGAAATTGCTGTTCTGGATGAGCGCATTAAGGCGATCAAGGAACTGAAGGAGCGGCGCGGGCAATTGCTGGAACGTATGAAGATCATTCAAGATCTGCAGGGTAATAGGCCGGTAATCGGTCATATATTTGATCAGTTGGTGCGCACGCTCCCCGATGGAGTGTATTTCACCGAGCTAACGCGGGCTGAGAAAATAATCTCGATTACTGGTGCTGCGGAGTCGAATAACCGGGTTTCGAGTCTCATGCGCAATTTGGATGCATCTGAGTGGTTGGTTACCCCTAGCCTCACGGAGGTTAAGGCGGTAACTGCAGGTGCCATCGATCAGGCAAATGTCTTTCAGTTGACTGTTCGGCAGACCCAGCCTGGCGAAGAGGTAGATGTCTCGTCGGATAAGGGTGCTGCAAAGGGCGTAGCGAAAGACGCAAAGAACGGTGGTAAAAAACCATGAGCCTTGCCGAAGCAATAGAGTCATTAAAGAAGGTTGATCTTGCGGAGCTAGATCTGAATAACCTTGGGGCTTGGCCGGGTGCGGTCAAGGTGATTACATGTTGTTTGTTGTTAGCCGTTGCACTTGTTCTCGGTTATAACTTTTATCTTAATGATCTTCAGGTTGATTTAGATCAGCAGCGGGCTGAGGAGCAGGCTCTGAAGGATCAGTTTTCCTCTAAGGCTTTTCAGGCGGCGAATCTCGATGCGTACAAATCGCAAATGGCTGAGATGGAAGAGTCTTTTGGGTCTTTGCTGCGACAGCTTCCAAGTGATACTGAGGTGCCGGGGTTGCTAGAGGATATCACTCGCACTGGCTTGGGAAGTGGTTTGGAGTTTGAGGAAATCAAGCTGGAGCCTGAAGCAGTTCAACAGTTTTATATAGAGCTTCCAATTCAAATAGCGGTTGTTGGTGGGTACCACGATCTCGCCACGTTTGTCAGTGGCGTGGCCAGCCTTCCTCGGATTGTTACTCTGCATGATTTCGAAATAAAGTCGGTTGAGGATGATGGGGCTGTCGGATCATCTAAGCTACGCATGGCTATCCTCGCGAAGACTTACCGTTATAACGACGAGGGGCTTAAGAAATGATGGGGGCCCGGCTATTTTTTATAACCACCTCGGCGCTTGCTCTATCAGGCTGTTTAGGCGGAGATGACTTCTCAGATCTTCAGGCATATATGGATGAGGTGCGCGCGCGGCCGCAGGGCGCTATCGAGCCGTTGCCAAAGTTTCAACCCTATGAGGCTTTCACATATAGTGCTGCGGCGCTTAGAAGCCCCTTTCAGCCGCCTGTTAAGGTCGACATCGCTAGGCAGCAAAAAGGTTCGAAAGATGTAAGGCCTGATGAGGCTAGGGTCAGGCAATTCCTTGAAGGTTTCAATATCGAGACCTTTGAGATGGTTGGTACTCTTGCAAGAGATGGTGGTGCCTATGGTTTGGTTCGAGGGGCCGGTGGCGTTCACCGTGTGAAGGAGGGAGATTATCTCGGTCGCAATCATGGGCGCATAGTTTCCGTTGATGAGGCCAAGATAGACGTTATAGAGATCGTGCCTGATGGTGAGGGCGGTTGGCTCGAGCGTCCGCGGAGCCTAACTCTAAAAGAGCGTACATAGTCACGGAATCCGTATGAAGAAAAATTACGAAATAGTTAATTGGAGCCGGCTTATGAATAGCGCCCTCTCTCGTGTTGGCATTTCTCTGCTTTCAGGATTTATTGCCTCGACTGTAATGGCCGCAGACCTCAGTGGATTGGATGTGGCTGCGCTCCCAGGTGATAGGGTCGAGCTGAAGTTGCAGTTTGACAGTCCCGTGGTGGCCCCGCGTGGCTACACGATAGAGCAGCCTGCGCGCATTGCTCTGGACCTGCCTGGTGTCACAAACAGGCTGGGCGTGAAGAATCGTGAACTTGGCGTGGGAAACGCGCGAAGCGTAACTATTGTTGAGACGAAGGATCGGACTCGTCTGATAGTTAATTTGTCCACTCTGGTCCCTTATGCGACTAGAGCCGAGGGCAACAATTTATATGTGATTGTAGGTGAGGCGGCCGCCTCGGTTTCCAAGGTGGTTCCCGCCTCGGCGCATTCGCTGAGCAAATCTGTTCCTGTCTCCGGTCGCGCGATTCAAGGTGTTGATTTTCAGCGTGGCGAGCAAGGAGAAGGTAATGTCGTCATAGCTCTGTCGGATCCTTCGGTTACGGCCGATATTCAAGACCAAGGTGGAAAAATTCAGCTGTCTTTTCCTAAAACTGCCCTCCCGGATAGCCTCAAGGCTCGTCTTGATGTAAAGGATTTTGCGACGCCTGTTCAATACGTGAGTGCGGCTGAACAGGCTGGTAAGGTGAATATAAGTATTGAGCCTCAGGGCTTTTATGATTACTTGGTCTTCCAGACGGATAATAAGCTAACGGTTAGCGTCAAGCCTCTTTCTTCTGATGATGTCGAGAAGCGCAAGCTTGAGCGCTTTGCTTACACTGGTGAGAAGCTTTCTCTTAACTTTCAGGACATTGATGTTCGGTCTGTGTTGCAGTTGATCGCTGATTTTACTGACCTGAACCTGGTTGCGAGTGATACTGTCCAAGGCAATATTACTCTGCGTCTGCAAAATGTGCCGTGGGATCAAGCTTTGGATCTGGTGCTGAAGACGCGTGGCTTGGATAAGAGGAAGGTCGGGAATGTATTGCTCATTGCTCCAGCGGACGAGATAGCGGCGCGGGAGCGCCAAGAGCTAGAAGCACAGAATCAGATTGCAGAGCTCGCACCGCTGCGTCGTGAGCTAATTCAGGTAAATTACGCTAAAGCTGCTGATATTGCTGCCTTGTTCCAGTCCGTCGCAGGAATAGATGGCGAAGGTGAGAAAGAGGAGCGTGGTTCGGTTACGGTAGACGACCGCACTAATAGCATTATCGCTTACCAAACCCAGGATAAGCTGGATGAACTGAGGCGCATAGTCGCGCAGCTCGATATCCCTGTCAGGCAGGTGATGATTGAAGCGCGAATTGTCGAGGCTAACGTGGACTATGACAAGGAGCTCGGTGTGCGTTGGGGGGGGAGTACCAACCTGCAAGGTGACAAGAACTGGACTGTCTATGGTAACGATGATCGCGGTGACGAGAACGGTGGTACTGGAGAAGATCTGGGGCCCAACGTTCCGTTTGTTGATCTCGGCTCAGCTGGTCGTACCTCTGGTATTGGTATTGGCTTCGTAACAGACAATGTTTTGCTGGATCTCGAACTGTCTGCCATGGAGAAGACCGGGAACGGTGAGGTGATCTCGCAGCCTAAGGTGGTCACTTCCGATAAAGAGACCGCAAAGATCCTGAAAGGTACTGAGGTTCCATACGAGGAGTCGAGCTCTAGCGGTGCCACGACTATTGCATTTAAGGAGGCGGCGCTGTCCCTCGAGGTGACGCCGCAGATTACTCCTGATAACCGCATCATCATGGAAGTCAAAGTTAATAAGGATGAGCCGGACTATCAGAATGCCCTTAACAATGTTCCTCCCATCAAGAAGAATGAGGTAAATGCAAAGGTTCTCGTTAATGATGGTGAAACAATAGTTATCGGTGGTGTCTTTTCTAATGAGCAGTCTAAGGCCGTTGATAAGGTGCCGCTCTTGGGTGATATACCTTTTGTTGGTCGTCTGTTCCGTCGCGATGTGGTGAAGGATACGAAGAACGAACTGCTGGTATTCATTACTCCGCGGATCATGAACAACCAGGCAATCGCGGTAAGCAACTGATAGTGCAGAACGTAATCCTGGTAGGCCCGATGGGGGCTGGTAAGAGCACCATCGGGCGGTTATTGGCCAAAGAGCTGAGGCTGCACTTCAAGGATTCAGACAAGGAGATCGAGCAGCGAACCGGTGCCGATATCCCCTGGATATTCGATGTGGAGGGTGAGCTGGGTTTCCGCGAGCGCGAGCAATCAATGGTCGTGGAGCTCTGCGAGCTTGATGGCGTGGTAATTGCCACGGGTGGTGGCGTGGTGCTGCGGCCCGAGAATCGCCAGGCCCTGCGTGCCGGAGGGTGGGTGGTGTACCTGCATGCTTCGGTCGAGCAGCAGCTGGAGCGCACTTCTCGGGATCGCAACCGTCCGCTGCTGCGCAATGCCGAGCCTGGCAAGGTGCTGCGCAACCTGATGGAGATCCGCGACCCTCTCTACCGCGAGATCGCCGATATCATCATCGAGACGGATGAGCGCCCGCCGCGGCTGGTCGTGCAGGAAATCATCGATCACCTCAAGGCGTTGCCTCCCCGTTAAAGAGCGGGCCTATCTGCGTTATCCTACGCCCTTTATGTTCGGGGGCTTCATGCAGACTCTTACCGTCGATCTTGGCGACCGCAGCTATCCCATCTACATCGGCGAAGGGCTGCTGGCTCGTCCAGAGTTGTTCAAGCCGCATCTTGCCGGTCGCCAGGTGGCAATCGTCACCAATGAGACCGTTGCGCCTCTCTATCTGGATATGTTGAAGCAGTCTCTGTCGGGGCAGGATGTTGCAGCTGTGGTACTGCCAGATGGCGAGGTATTCAAGACCTGGGAAACGCTGCAGCTGATCTTCGACGGTCTGCTGCAGGCTCGTCATGATCGCAAGACCACCATCATTGCGCTCGGTGGCGGCGTGGTAGGTGACATGGCGGGTTTCGCTGCGGCCTGTTACCAGCGAGGCGTCGATTTCATTCAGGTCCCTACCACACTGCTGTCTCAGGTGGACTCGTCGGTAGGCGGTAAGACCGGCATTAACCACCCGCTTGGCAAGAACATGGTCGGCGCCTTCTACCAGCCCAATGCGGTGATCATCGACACGACCGTGCTGAATACCCTCCCGGCCAAGGAGTTGTCGGCAGGCTTGGCCGAGGTGATTAAGTACGGTCTGATCTGCGATCTGCAGTTCCTCGGCTGGCTGGAGGAGCATGTCGAGTTTCTACGTGAACTCCAGCCCGCGGCCCTGATCGAAGCCATTCAGCGTTCGTGTGCTGCCAAGGCGCGCGTGGTGGGGGCTGATGAGCGCGAGTCCGGGTTGCGCGCCATCCTCAACCTGGGGCATACCTTTGGCCATGCCATCGAGACGCACATGGGCTACGGTGAGTGGCTGCACGGCGAGGCGGTGGCGGCCGGTACGGTCATGGCGCTGGAAATGTCGTCGCGTCTGGGTTGGATCTCTGTCGCTGAGCGCGACCGTGGCATCCGCCTGCTGGTGCGCGCCGGGCTGCCGGTGGTGCCGCCTGCCGAAATGCGTCCCGAGGATTTTATCGAGCATATGGCGGTCGACAAGAAGGTGCTCGATGGCCGCCTGCGGCTGGTGTTGCTGAAAGGCCTCGGTGAGGCCGTGATTACCGATGACTTCCCGCGGGAAGTCCTGGATGCCACGCTGCGCGCCGATTATCGCGCGCTGCTGGCTCAGCTTGGAGAATAAGAGAGCTACATGAGCAGTCTGCACGCCGACGAGGCCTTCCTCGCGCACTACCAGTTCAGTCATGACCCCTTCGCTGCGCGGGTGCCGGGCTTCCGTTTCTTTCCTGCTCAGCGTAAGCCGGTGCTGGGGCAGCTCCATCATCTGGCTCGCTACAGTCAGCTATTGCTGGTGGTGACCGGGCCGCATGGCAGCGGCAAGACGCTGTTGCGCCAGGCGCTGGTGGCCAGCACCAACAAGCAGTCGGTGCAGTCGGTGGTGATTTCCGCGCGCGGCGCCGGTGATGTCGGTGGCGTGCTGCGCCAGGTGGCCCAGGGGCTGGGCATGCAGCAGATGGACGTGCGCAGCATTCTGGCGCAGGTGTCCCAGCTGGCGCTGACCGGGCAGGAGGTGTATCTGCTGGTCGATGATGCCGAGCAGCTGGCCGACGCGGCGCTCGATGCGCTTTTCACGCTGGCAGCTGGCAATGCGGATGGTCGTCTACACGTCTTCCTGTTTGCCGAGAGCGATATCCTGCCGCGTCTGGAGCTTTTGGCTGATGGTGAGGAGCGTTTCCATGCCATTGAGCTGCTGCCCTACAGCGAAGATGAGACTCGCGAGTACCTTGCGCAGCGCCTCGATGGTGCGGGACAGGGTATTGATCTGCTGAGCGATGATCAGGTCACTGACATCCATCTGAGCTCTGGTGGCTGGCCTGGCGCGATCAATCAGGCGGCGCGCGAGGTGCTAGTCGAGGCCATGCTGGCCAGTCGCGCCGGTGGTGCTGCGGCGGCCGGTGGAGGCTTGCCGAAGAAGCATCTGCTCGCGGTCGCAGTTGTCGCGGTTGCGCTGGGGGCTGCGTGGCTGATGCAGGGGCGTACGGAAAGTACGCCGCCCATGGTGACCGAGAAGCCGATCGAGCTGGTGCCGCAGGGCGCTGTTCCTGCTCCAGCCGATTCCGGTAAACCCGTGGCGCAGGCTGCGGTCCCAGGGCAGGGTGCTGCCGTAGAGTTCAGTGGCACCAGCCAGCCTCTGCCGTTGCCGTTGGTGGGCGAGGCGCAGCCGGTGATTCGCGAGCCGTTGGCGCAGGCCTCCGGCATGCAGGAAGGCGAGGAGGGCGGTGTTGCCGAAACGCAGGCGCCGGTGCCGGCGGTTGCACCGTCTGCGCCCGTGGTAACTCCGGTTCCGGTCAGTGCGCCTGTGGTGCCGACCGTGGCCAGTGCGCCGCCGGCGCAAGCGGTTGCGCTCAAACCTGTGCCCGTTCAGACGCCGGCGCAACCCGTTGCTGCGGCCAAGCCGGTGGTGGCTGCCCCGGCGCCGAAACCAGCGGTGCCCAAGCCGGCCGCGCCCGTGGCCAAGCCCGTTCCTGCTGTTGCCAGTGTGGCTCCGGCGCCTGGCGGCGAGTGGTATGCCAGTCGTCCCGCGGGCAACTATGCCCTGCAAATCCTGGGCACTCGCTCGGAGAGCAGCGCCAAGGCCTTCGTCAGCAAGAATGGTGGCGAGTACCGCTACTTCAAGAAGTTGCACCAGGGGCAACCGCTTTACGTGGTGACCTATGGTCAGTTCTCCAGTCGCGCTGCCGCTCAGGCGGCCATCAAGTCGCTGCCAGCCGCCGTTCAGGCTGGCAAGCCCTGGCCGCGCAGCTTCGCCAGCATCCAGCAGGAGGCGGTGCGCGCCCGCTAAGAGGCGCGTGAATCGCCTTTCAATTGGTGACCGGCGGGTCCTAGCACGGGCCTCCGGTCGCCGCCTTTCGTGCAAGCGACAGAAGTTTTCATTTGGCCGTCACAAAAATTTGTGAGGGCCAGGGTCGCTATGTAAAATGACCCCCCTTTGCCTGCGCCAAGCTGGGGCACAGCCCTGCGCGGCCGGCAGCTAGGTCGATGAATTAGAAAGCAATTTGCCTCCACGAGGCAGCCTGGTGAGAGTGTCTATGAAAGCAGGTCTGTACCATCCTGATCAGTTCAAGGATAACTGCGGCTTCGGCTTGATTGCCCACATGCAGGGCGAGGCAAGCCATCACTTGCTGAAGACCGCCATTGAAGCCCTGACCTGCATGACCCACCGCGGCGGTATCAACGCCGACGGCAAAACCGGTGACGGTTGTGGTCTGTTGATTCAGAAACCCGATCTGTTCCTGCGCGCCATTGCCAAGGAACAATTCGGCCGTGAACTGCCGCAGCAGTACGCGGTGGGCATGGTGTTCTTCAACCAGGACCCGGCCAAGGCCGAGGCCGCCCGCGCCAACATGAACCGCGAGATCGAGGCCGCCGGCCTGCAGCTGATCGGCTGGCGCAAGGTGCCAGTGGATACCAGCGTGCTCGGTCGCCTGGCTCTGGAGCGCCTGCCGCAGATCGAACAGGTGTTCATCGGCGGCGAAGGACTGGACGACCAGCAGTTCGCCATCAAACTGTTCAGCGCCCGTCGTCGCTCCTCGGTGGCCAACGCCGCCGACACCGACCACTACATCTGCAGCTTCTCGCCGAAGACCATCATCTACAAAGGCCTGATGATGCCGGCGGACCTGCAGCAGTTTTATCCAGACCTCGGTGACGAGCGCCTGCAGACCGCGATCTGCGTGTTCCACCAGCGCTTCTCCACCAACACCCTGCCGAAATGGCCGCTGGCGCAGCCGTTCCGCTTCCTCGCCCACAACGGCGAGATCAACACCATTACCGGCAACCGCAACTGGGCCGTGGCCCGTCGCCTGAAGTTCGCCAACGAGCTGATTCCCGATCTGGAAGAGCTCGGCCCGCTGGTCAACCGCGTCGGCTCCGACTCCTCGAGCATGGACAATATGCTCGAGCTGATGGTTACCGGCGGTATCGACCTGTTCCGCGGCGTGCGCATGATCATCCCGCCGGCCTGGCAGAACATGGAAACCATGGACGCCGACCTGCGCGCGTTCTACGAGTACAACTCCATGCACATGGAGCCGTGGGACGGCCCCGCTGGCGTGGTGCTGACCGACGGCCGCCATGCCGTCTGCCTGCTCGACCGCAACGGCCTGCGCCCGGCGCGCTGGGTCACCACCAAGAACGGCTACATCACCCTGGCGTCGGAAATCGGCGTGTGGGACTACAAGCCGGAAGACGTGATCGCCAAGGGCCGTGTCGGGCCGGGCCAGATCCTCGCGGTGGATACCGAGACCGGCCAGGTACTGGACACCGACGCCATCGACAACCGCCTGAAGTCGCGCCATCCCTACAAGCAGTGGCTGCGCCAGAACGCCGTGCGTATCCAGGCCAAGCTGGACGACGACCATGGCGTGGCCAGCTATGACGCTGACCAGCTCAAGCAGTACATGAAGATGTTCCAGGTCACCTTCGAGGAGCGTGACCAGGTACTGCGCCCGCTCGGCGAGCAGGGTCAGGAAGCTGTGGGCTCGATGGGTGACGACACGCCGATGGCCGTGCTGTCGCAGCGCATCCGCTCGCCCTACGACTACTTCCGCCAGCAGTTCGCCCAGGTGACCAACCCACCGATCGACCCGCTGCGCGAGTCGATTGTGATGTCCCTGGAAATCTGCCTGGGCGCCGAGCGCAACATCTTCGAGGAATCCCCGGCCCACGCCAGCCGCGTCATGCTGAGCAGCCCGGTGATCTCCCCGGCCAAGTGGCGTGCGCTGATGAGCCTGACCACCCCGGGCTTCGAGCGTCACGTCATTGACCTCAACTACGATCCGGCCATCGGCCTGGAAGCCGCGGTGCGCAACATCGCCGACCAGGCCGAGGAAGCCGTGCGTGCCGGCAAGGTGCTGCTGGTCCTTACCGACCGCCACATCGCCCCGGGCAAGCTGCCGGCGCATGCCGCGCTGGCCACCGGCGCCGTGCACCATCGCCTGACCGAGAAGGGCCTGCGTTGCGACTGCAACATCCTAGTCGAGACCGCGACTGCGCGTGACCCGCACCACTTCGCCGTGCTGGTGGGCTTCGGCGCCTCCGCCGTTTACCCCTTCCTGGCCTACGAAGTGCTGGCCGACCTGATCCGTACCGGTGAAGTGCTGGGCGACCTCTACGAGGTGTTCAAGTACTACCGCAAGGGCATCTCCAAGGGCCTGCTGAAGATCCTGTCGAAGATGGGTATCTCCACCATCGCCTCCTACCGCGGTGCCCAGCTGTTCGAGGCTGTAGGTCTGTCCGACGAGGTCACCGGGCTTTGCTTCCGCGGTGTTGCCAGCCGCATCCAGGGCGCACGTTTCGTCGACATCGAAGACGAGCAGAAGCTCCTGGCCAACGAGGCCTGGAACAACCGCAAGGCCATCCAGCAGGGTGGTCTGCTCAAGTTCGTCTACGGCGGTGAGTACCACGCCTACAACCCGGACGTGGTCAACACCCTGCAGGCTGCCGTGCAGCAGGGCAACTACGAGAAGTACAAGGAATACGCGGCGCTGGTCGACCAGCGTCCGGTGTCGATGATCCGCGACCTGCTCAAGCTCAAGCTGGCCGACCAGCCGCTGAGCCTGGACGAGGTCGAGCCGCTGAACGATGTGCTCAAGCGCTTCGATTCTGCCGGCATCTCCCTCGGCGCCCTGTCGCCGGAGGCCCACGAGGCCATCGCCGAGGCGATGAACCGCCTGGGCGCGCGCTCCAACTCCGGTGAGGGCGGCGAAGACCCGGCCCGCTACGGCACCGTACGCAGCTCCAAGATCAAGCAGGTGGCTACTGGCCGCTTCGGTGTCACCCCGGAATACCTGGTCAATGCCGAAGTGCTGCAGATCAAGGTCGCCCAGGGCGCCAAGCCCGGCGAGGGCGGCCAGCTGCCGGGCGGCAAGGTCAACGGCCTGATCGCCCGGCTGCGCTATGCCGTGCCCGGCGTGACCCTGATCTCGCCGCCGCCGCACCATGACATCTACTCGATCGAGGACCTGTCGCAGCTGATCTTCGACCTCAAGCAGGTCAACCCGGATGCGCTGGTGTCGGTCAAGCTGGTGGCAGAAGCCGGGGTCGGCACCATCGCCGCCGGCGTGGCCAAGGCCTATGCCGACCTGATCACCATCTCCGGCTACGACGGCGGTACCGGCGCATCGCCGATCACCTCCATCAAGTACGCCGGCAGCCCCTGGGAACTCGGCCTGGCTGAAACCCACCAGACCCTGCGCGGCAACGACCTGCGCGGCAAGGTGCGGGTACAGACCGACGGCGGCCTGAAGACCGGCCTCGACGTGATCAAGGCCGCCATCCTTGGCGCCGAGAGCTTCGGCTTCGGTACCGGCCCGATGGTCGCCCTGGGCTGCAAGTACCTGCGCATCTGCCACCTGAACAACTGCGCCACTGGCGTAGCGACCCAGAACGACAAGCTGCGCAAGGACCACTTCATCGGCACCGTCGAAATGGTGATGAACTACTTCACCTACGTTGCCGAGGACACCCGCGAGTGGCTGGCCAAGCTGGGCGTGCGCAGCCTCGGTGAGCTGATCGGGCGTACCGATCTGCTCGACGTGCTGCCGGGCGAGACCGGCAAGCAGGGCAACCTGGATCTGACCCCGCTGCTCGGTAGCGATCACATCCCGGCCGACAAGCCGCAGTTCTGCGAAGTCGAGAAGAACCCGCCATTCGATCAGGGCCTGCTGGCCGAGAAGATGGTCGAACTGGCCAAGGCCGCCATCGCCGGCAAGACCGGTGGCGAGTTCGAGCTGGACATCTGTAACTGCGACCGTTCCATCGGTGCGCGCGTGTCCGGCGAGATCGCCAAGCAGCACGGCAACCAGGGCATGAAGGACGCGCCGATCACCTTCCGCTTCAAGGGCACTGCGGGCCAGAGCTTCGGCGTATGGAACGCCGGCGGCCTGCACCTGCGCCTGGAAGGCGATGCCAACGACTACGTCGGCAAGGGCATGACCGGCGGCAAGCTGGTGATCACCCCGCCGGCCGGCAGCCCGTTCAAGACCCAGGAGTCGGCCATCGTCGGCAACACCTGCCTGTACGGGGCTACCGGTGGCCGCCTGTTCGCTGCCGGCACCGCCGGCGAGCGTTTCGCCGTGCGCAACTCCGGCGCCCACGCCGTGGTGGAAGGCACTGGCGACCACTGCTGCGAGTACATGACTGGCGGTTTCGTTTGCGTACTGGGCAAGACCGGGGTGAACTTCGGCTCGGGCATGACCGGCGGCTTCGCCTACGTGCTCGACCTGGACAACAGCTTCGTCGACCGCGTCAACCACGAGCTGGTGGAAATCCAGCGCATCAGCAACGAGGCCATGGAGGCCTACCGCAGCCACCTGCGTGAAGTGCTGAGCGAATACGTGGCGGAAACCTCCAGTCCCTGGGGCACTCACCTGCTCGAGAATCTGGAGGATTACCTGCGCAAGTTCTGGCTGGTCAAGCCGAAGGCCGCGAGCCTCGGTTCGCTGCTCTCCAGCACCCGTGCCAATCCGCAATAACGCGCCTGAAGTGGTTTGATGAGGTTTTGAAATGACTGAACGTCTGAACAACGACTTCCAGTTCATCGAGGTCGGGCGCAAGGATCCGAAGAAGAAGCTCCTGCGCCAGCGCAAGAAGGAGTTCGTGGAAATCTACGAACCCTTCAAACCGGCCCAGGCCGCCGACCAGGCACATCGCTGCCTGGGCTGCGGCAACCCGTACTGCGAGTGGAAGTGCCCGGTGCACAACTTCATTCCCAACTGGTTGAAGCTGGTTTCCGAAGGCAACATCCTGGCCGCCGCCGAGCTGAGCCACCAGACCAACACGCTGCCGGAAGTGTGCGGTCGCGTGTGCCCGCAGGACCGTCTGTGCGAGGGTGCCTGCACCCTCAACGACGGCTTCGGCGCGGTGACCATCGGTTCGGTGGAGAAGTACATCACCGACACCGCCTTCGCCATGGGCTGGCGTCCGGACATGTCCAAGGTCAAGCCGACCGGCAAGCGCGTCGCCGTGATCGGTGCCGGCCCGGCCGGCCTGGGCTGTGCCGACGTACTGGTGCGCAACGGCGTGACCCCGGTGGTGTTCGACAAGAACCCGGAAATCGGCGGCCTGCTGACCTTCGGTATCCCCGAGTTCAAGCTGGAAAAGACCGTGATGAGCCGTCGTCGCGAAGTCTTTACCGGCATGGGCATCGAGTTCCGCCTGAACACCGAGATCGGCAAGGACGTGACCATGCAGCAGCTGCTGGATGAGTACGATGCCGTGTTCATGGGCATGGGCACCTACACCTACATGAAGGGTGGTTTCCCGGGTGAAGACCTGCCGGGCGTGACCGACGCGCTGGACTTCCTGATCGCCAACGTCAACCGCAACCTCGGCTTCGAGAAGTCCCCGGAAGACTTCATCGACATGAAGGGCAAGCGTGTGGTCGTGCTCGGCGGCGGCGACACCGCGATGGACTGCAACCGCACCTCCATCCGCCAGGGCGCCAAGGCCGTGACCTGCGCCTACCGTCGTGACGAAGAGAACATGCCGGGTTCGCGCAAGGAAGTGAAGAACGCCAAGGAAGAGGGCGTGAAGTTCCTCTTCAACCGCCAGCCCATCGCCATCGTTGGCGAGGACAAGGTGGAAGGCGTCAAGGTGGTCGAGACCCGTCTCGGTGAACCTGATGCCCGTGGCCGCCGCAGCCCCGAGCCGATCCCGGGCTCCGAGGAAATCATCCCGGCGGAAGCCGTGCTGATCGCCTTCGGTTTCCGTCCGAGCCCGGCCGCCTGGTTCAGCGACTTCAAGATCGACACCGACAGCCAGGGCCGTGTGGTGGCGCCGGAGAAGAACCAGTTCAAGCACCAGACCAGCAACCCGAAGATTTTCGCCGGTGGCGACATGGTCCGTGGTTCCGACCTGGTGGTCACGGCGATCTTCGAAGGCAGAAACGCCGCCGAGGGTATTCTCGACTACCTGGGCGTCTGATTGGCGCTCGGCGTGAGCTGGGACAAATCGTCGCGATAGACAAAAGGCACGGCACTCGCCGTGCCTTTTGTTTTGTGGTCTGCGAAAATGCCCGCACTTTTTCTGCGCCAAGGCGCGCGGGTGCCTGTGATCCAGGGGCCCGCCCGGAGGAAGGGGGTCGCCGCCGAGCGGCCATCGCATACTCCCGCCGCAACGCTTCCCTGCCGATTTTCCAGGAACCCTGCCGATGTCCGCCCTGAAGAACGACCGTTTCCTGCGCGCCCTGCTCAAGCAACCCGTCGACGTCACGCCCGTGTGGATGATGCGCCAGGCCGGTCGTTACCTGCCGGAGTACCGCGCCACCCGCGCCAAGGCGGGTGACTTCGTCAGCCTGATGAAGAACCCCGAGCTGGCCTGCGAAGTGACCATCCAGCCGCTGGATCGCTACCCGCAGATCGACGCCGCGATCCTCTTCTCCGACATCCTCACCATCCCCGACGCCATGGGCCAGGGACTGTACTTCGAAACCGGCGAGGGCCCGCGCTTCAAGAAGGTGGTGTCGAGCATGGCCGATATCGAGGCCCTGCCGATTCCCGACGCCGAGCAGGACCTGGGCTACGTGATGGATGCGGTGCGCACCATCCGCCGCGAGCTGAATGGCCGCGTGCCGCTGATCGGCTTCACCGGCAGCCCCTGGACCCTGGCCACCTACATGGTCGAGGGCGGCTCCAGTCGCGACTTCCGCAAGTCCAAGGCGATGCTCTACGACAACCCGCAGGCCATGCACGCGCTGCTCGACAAGCTGGCCCGCTCGATCACCGTCTACCTCAACGGGCAGATCCAGGCCGGTTCCCAGGCGGTACAGATCTTCGATTCCTGGGGCGGTGCGCTGTCTTCGGCGGCCTATCAGGAGTTCTCCCTGCGCTACATGAAGCAGATCATCGACGGCCTGATCCGCGAACACGACGGTCGTCGTGTGCCGGTGATCCTGTTCACCAAGGGTGGCGGCCTGTGGCTGGAATCCATGGCGGAGACCGGCGCCGAGGCGCTGGGCCTGGACTGGACCTGCGACATCGGCAGCGCGCGCCAGCGCGTGGGCGATAAGGTCGCCCTGCAGGGCAACATGGACCCGGCCGTGCTGCATGCCAAGCCGGCGGCCATCCGTGCCGAGGTGGCGCGTATCCTCGCCGCCTACGGCCCGGGCAATGGCCAGGTGTTCAACCTCGGCCACGGCATCACCCCGGAAGTGCCGCCGGAGCACGCCAAGGCTTTCTTCGAGGCGGTGCACGAGCTGTCGGCGCAGTACCACGCCTGATTCAAACGCATAAAAAAGGGCCGCTGATGCGGCCCTTTTTCGTGGTCTGCAGCCGTCTTACTTGACGTTGGCCAGATCGGCTTTGAGGGCGACGCCCGCCATGATGGCGCCAGCGTGGCACTCGTACTTCTGCGCGTCGGAATAGACCACGTTCTTGTAGTTGCTGACGATATTGACCACAGCATTGGCGCCGGCCTGCTTGGCGGCATTCTGCATGCGGATGAGCGCCGACTGCAGGACCCAGGAGCAAGCTTCCTCGTCGCTCTTGTTGAAGGCGTTGGTCTTTTGGCTGGTGGTCACGCCGGACTTCACCACGCTCACGTTGCCTGCCGGCTTGTTGCCCGCCAGGTAGAACTTCACGCTGCCGTCCAGGCGGCCCGCTTGCAATGCCTCTTGTACCACCTGTTCGAACGGCAGGAAGTGCGTCGTGTCGCGCGCCTGGCTGATGCCGGGTAGCAGCGCGAACAGCAGGGCAGCCAGGGTCCAGTTTTTCAGTTGCATGGTCGTCTCCTTGACGATGGTTGACTCACGGTTTTTTCGGGGACTTCAGCTGGCGCAGAATCTCGGCGCGCAGGTTGTTGACCCAGCGATTGTAGTTGCGATGAATTTTGCCGTTCTCGTAGTCCAGCCCCTGGCTGTCGCGGTAGCGAATCTGCACGTCGAGGGGGTTGTAAGTGATGCTGATTCTGGCGAGATGGCGCTGGCGCACGTTGATCGACGCCTGGATCTCACTGGGCTCGACACCTTCAACCTGCCAGCGCCGTGCCTCCAGGGCGCTGATGATGGCCTGCTGCAGCTGCACCTGGCTGTACTCAGGCTCCGCCGGCAGTTTCACCTCGGGCTGTAGCAGCGGCTTGGAGGTGCAGCCGGCCAGGCCGAACAGGGCCACGGCCAGCAACAGGGACTTGAGCGTGCGAGTCATGCCTGGCTTGCGTCCCAGCGCTTGAAGATCAGCGAGGTGTTCACCCCGCCGAAGGCGAAGTTGTTGTTCATCACGTACTGGTGGCTCATCTGGCGGAACTCGCCGCGCAGGTAGTCCAGCTCGCCGCATTCCGGGTCGACGTTGTCCAGGTTGAGGGTGTAGACGTAGCTGTCGCTGTTCATCATCTCGATGCTGAACCAGGACTCCAGCGCACCGCAGGCACCCAGGGTGTGGCCGAAGAAGCTCTTCTGCGAGCTGATCGGCATGCGCGGGCCGAACAGGCTGCTGGTGGCCAGGCTCTCGGCCACGTCGCCCTGGGCGGTGGCGGTGCCGTGGCCGTTGACGTAGCCGATGGCGGCGGGTTCCAGGCCGGCATCTTCCAGGGCCAGCTGCATGGCGCCGCGCATGGTCGCCTGCTCCGGCTTGGTGGCGTGGATGCCGTCGGAATTGCAGCCGAAGCCGACGATCTCGGCGTGGATGGTCGCGCCACGCGCCAGCGCATGTTCCAGCTCCTCCAGCACCAGGATGCCGGCTCCCTCGCCGATCACCAGGCCGTCGCGGCCGCTGTCGTAGGGGCGCGGCGACAGGTGCGGGGTGTCGTTCTTCAGGCTGGTGGCATAGAGCGCGTCGAATACCATGGCCTCGGTCGGGCACAGTTCCTCGGCGCCGCCGGCCAGCATCATCTTCAGGCGCCCGTACTTGATCGCCTCGTAGGCGTAGCCGATGCCCTGGCTGCCGCTGGTACAGGCGCTGGAGGTGGGGATCAGGCGGCCCTTGAGGCCGAAGAAGATGCTGATATTGGCCGCCGTGGTGTGCGGCATCATGCGGATATAGGAGTTGGCGTTGAGGCCGTCGGCTACCGAGTTGAGCAGCATATTGCCGAACGCCTTGATCTCGTCGGTGCTGCCGGTGGACGAGCCGCAGGCCACGCCCATGCGCCCATCGCTGATGCACGGGTCGCCGAGCAGGCCGGCATGCTCCAGGGCGCGTTCGGCGGCGTACACCGCCAGCTTGGAGACGCGGCCCATGCTGCGGGTCTGCTTGCGCGTCCAGTGCTTGGGCTGGACGAAGTCGTCTACCGGGCCGCCCAGACGGGTATTCAGCTCGGTGAAACGGTCCCATTCATCCATGCGGCGGATGCCGCTCTTGCCGGCCTTGAAGTTGGCCGCAATGGTCGGCCAGTCGCTGCCCAGCGAGGTGATACCGGCCATACCGGTGACGACGACACGTTTCATCAGCACAGACCACCGTTCACCGCGAGGACCTGGCGGGTAATGTATGCCGCCTCCTCGGACATCAGGAAATTCACCGCGCCGGCCACTTCTTCCGGGGTGCCCATGCGCGCGGCCGGTACCATCTTGAGGATTTCCTCCACCGGTACCTGCTCGTCGAGGATCTCGGTGTCGATCAGGCCCGGTGCCACGCAGTTGACCGTGATCTTGCGCTTGCCCAGCTCGATGGCCAGGGCCTTGGCGGCGCCGATCACGCCGGCCTTGGAGGCGCTGTAGTTGACCTGGCCGCGGTTGCCGATCAGCCCGGACACCGAGGTGATGCAAACGATGCGTCCGGCCTGGCGGCGGCGGATCATCGGCATGGTTAGCGGGTGCAGCACGTTGTAGAAACCGTCCAGGTTGGTGCGCAGCACCTGGTCCCAGTCGTCGTCGGAGAGGGCCGGGAAGGCGCCGTCGCGGGTCAGGCCGGCGTTGCACACCACGCCGTAGTAGGCGCCGTGTTGCTCGACATCGGCCTCCAGCGCCTCGCGGCAGGCGGCGCGGTCGGACACGTCGAACTGCAGGATGCGCGCCTGTCGGCCCAGTTCGGCGATCTGCGCCTGCACGGCCTCGGCCTCATCGCGGCGCGAGCGGCAGTGCAGGACGATGTCGTAACCGGAGCGGGCCAGGCGCAGGGCGATGGCCCTGCCGATGCCGCGGCTGGAGCCGGTGACCAGAATGGTTTCAGTCATTGCGATTGCTCTTGCTGCTCTTGTAGATAGCTCGCCACTTCCGGCGGGCGGAACACATTGAGGCGTGCCTCGGCATGGATATCGGGGCCATCCAGGTGGCACTCGAACACGCCCATGCCGTTGTCGTCCTGCAGCGAACGCAGGGCCTTGATGCGCAGTTCGGCGCCGGCCGGGAAGCGCTCGACGTTGCACTCGAACTTGCGCGTGCCGAGGAGGAAGCCCAGCTCCACCGGCAGGCCGGCCTGGCGCGCCTGGCAGCCGGCGTAGGCGGCGATGCTCTGCGCCATCAGCTCGATGCCGACCCAGGCCGGCAGGCTGCCGTCTTGTTGGTTGAACAGGCCCCCGGGGCGCACGGTCAGGCGGGTTTCGATGTCTTCGGCGCCGAAACTGACGACTTCGTCGATCAGGATCATGTCGGCGGCATGCGGGATCAGTTCGGCGATTGGCCATTGGCTCATGGCGCATCACCCAGGATCAGGGAGACGTTATTGCCGCCGAAGGCGAAGGAGTTGCTCATCAGTCGGCGCCCCGCCGTTCGTTGCAGGCGATCACCGGCGCTGACCAGTTGCAGCGGCGCCAGCGCCGGGTCGGCCTGGCCGTCCCAGCGGTGCGGTGGTAGCAGGCCGTCGCGGTTGTACTCGCTCAGGGTAAGCCAGCAGAAGGCCGCCTCCAGCGCGCCGGCGGCGCCCAGAGTGTGGCCGGTCAGCGGCTTGGTCGAGGAGCAGGGCAGCGTGGCCGGGAACAGCCCGTGCACGGCATGGCTTTCCATGGCGTCGTTGTGCGTGGTGGCGGTGCCGTGCAGGTTGAGGTAGTCGATCTCGTTGGCCTGCAGGCCTGCGCTGGTCAGGGCCTTCTCCATCGCCGCGCGGGCGCCGAGGCCTTGTGGGTGCGGCGCGGAAATATGGTGCGCGTCGGAGCTGGCCCCGCCGCCGAGGAAGGCGATCGGGCTGGTTTCGCGGGTCATCAGAAAGAGGGCGGCACCCTCGCCGATATTGATGCCGTGGCGGTTCACCGAAAACGGGTTACACGGCTCGGCGGACACCGCTTCGAGTGCCGAGAAGCCGTTCAAGGTCAGGCGGCACAGGCTGTCCACGCCGCCGCAGATCACCGCGTCGCACAGGCCCTGTTGCAGCAGGCGATGGGCGCTGAGCAGAGCGCGAGCGCTGGAGGTGCAGGCGGTGGATTGGCAGTACACCGGGCCGTTGAGGCCTAGCCAGTCGGCGAGGAAGGTGGCCGGCGCGGCCATCTCCTGCTGGGCGTAGTGGTAGTCGGCGGGCAGCTCGCCCTCCTTGAAGAAGCGCGCGATGCCGTCGCTGGCCTCGCGGATGCCCGAAGTACTGGTGCCCAGCACCAGGCCGACGCGGGTGGCGCCGTAGCGGGTGATGGCGGCGCGCAACTCGGGTTCTATTTGCAAGGCGGCGGCCAGTAGCAGCTGGTTGTTACGGCTATGGGCCGCGGCGAAGCCGGCAGGCATGTGCGGCAGGGCGCCATGCACGGCACCGACAGTGAGGCGGCGGTCGCTGACCCAGCCGTCCTCGGTGCGCATGCCGGAGGCGTCGCCGGCCAGCAGCGCGTCGGCCACCGCCTGCTTGCCTTCGCCCAGGGCACACAGCAGGCCGAGGGCATTTAAATAGCTGGGCATCAGTTGCCTTCTTCTTGATTCAGCGCGCGCACCCGGTAGCTCAGATCGGGGGCGGCGAGGGTGAAATCCAGGGCGGAACGGTAGCGGATTCGCCAGTCCGGGTTAAGCCGGCGCTGACCATCGGCATCGCGCTGCCAGCTGCCGGCCGGGTAGGTCTGCAGTGCGTCATCGGCGGTGAGGGCGAACAGCAGGGCGGCGAACAGCTCGCGGGCCTCGGTGTTGGGCGGCAGCAGGCCATCGTTGCGCCACTCGCCGTGCTCCAGCAGCTGACGCGCCAGGGGCACGCCGAGCGGATCGAACAGCGACCAGCGCAGGGCCTGGCCTTCGGCCTGGATGACCAACAGCCAGTCGCGCTGCTCACCATGCTGCGTGCGCTCGACCTGCACGCTAAGCGGCAACTCGGCCGCCAGCCGTGGACTGTCGAGCGGCACGGGCGTATGCCCGGCGCAGGCGCCGAGCAGCAGGGGCAGGGCAAGCAGCAGAACACGGCTCAGCACGGCTTGCGCGCCACCACATTGACCAGGGTTTCATCGCGCTGGCCGAACGGCTTGGCCTTCATGATGCCCCAGCGCTCCAGTAGGCCGAAGTCCTTGGAACGGCTCCACCACAGGTAGGGGTAGGAGACATTGCGCTCCTCGAACTGGAAGCCCTGCGTGCGCAGCATGCCCAGGTATTCCTCGGCGCTCTTCTGCACGTGCATCGGATGGCGGAACAGCCAGCGGATCACCCAGGTGTCGATGTAGAACTTGGTCGATTCGGCGAACAGCAGCAGGCCGCCCGGCTTCAGCACGCGCCAGAACTCGGCTAGGGCGCGCTCCTGTTCGACCAGATGGTGGAAGGTCTGGTGGCAGAACAGGATATCCACGGATGCGTCGGGCAACTGGATGCTGGCGCAATCGCTGGCGATCAGCTGTACGTCGAGCCCCAGCTGCTCGGCCTCGGCGCGCGAGCAGTCGAGGCTGTGCGGGTCGGCATCCAGGCCGATCAGCCGCGCTGGGGCGAAGGCTTGCTGCAGCAGGCGAAACGAGCGGCCCTGGCCACAGCCGGCGTCGAGCAGCACCGGTGCTTGCGGCAGCGGTGCATCGATCAGACGCTTGAGGTCGTTGATCGCCACGCGCAGCACATGGTGCTGCCAGACGTGGCTCTGCAGGAACCAGAAGCCGAAGCGGGTTTCCTCGACGTAGGTGGCGGCGGCGCGTTCCATTGCGGTGGCTGTCCTTAATTGGGGGAGCAGAGTTCGGCGAGCACACCCAGGCGGCGCTTGGGCTCGGCGACATAGGGGTTCTTCTCGTCCCAGGCGTAGCCGGCGAGGATCGAGCAGATCATGCGGCGGATCTCCGGCTGGGCCTTCTCGTAGAAGATCACGTCCTGGAAGCTGCCATCGTACCAACCCTGCACGTACACGCGGAACGTATCCACGCCGCGCTTGAGCGGGATGGCGAACTCGTTCTCCCAGTCCACTGCCTCGCCGCTGAGCTGGCGGTGCAGCAGGGCGGCGGCCATGCTCGCCGAGCGCATGGCGATGGTCACGCCGGAGCTGAACACCGGGTCTAGGAACTCGGCGGCGTTGCCCAGCAGGGCAAAGCCCGAGCCGTGCAGGCTCTTGACGTTGGCCGAGTAGCCGCCGATGGCGCGCGCCGGGGTATCCCATACGGCGTTTTGCAGGACCTTGGCCAGGCTCGGGGTTTCCGCGACAAACTGCTTGAGGCAGGCATCGAGGTCCTTGGGGTAGCCCTCGTAGTGCTCGGCGGCGGAAACCACGCCCAGCGAGCAGCGGCCGTTGCTGAACGGAATGGTCCAGAACCACACGTCCCTGAGTTTCGGATGCGTGGTGATCAGGATCTTCTCGCGGTCGAAGCCGCTGGCCGGGTCGATGCGGTCCTCGATGTGGGTGAACACCGCCTGGCGAATCGGGAAGGACGACGGCGTGTCGAGGTCGAGCAGACGCGGCAGCACGCGGCCGTAGCCGCTGCCGTCGAGGACGAAGGCGCATTCGACGGTGTATTCGTGGCCATCGGCCAGGCGGCGTACCGACAGGCGCGGGCAGTCACCAGCGAAGTCCGCGGCGAAGATCTCTTCTTCGTAGCGGATTTCCACGCCCTGCAGCTCGGCCTGGTCGGCCAGCAGCTTGTCGAAGTCGGCGCGGATCACCTGGTAGGTCGAGCCCTTGCCCTCGGTGAATTTATCGCGGAAGTCGAACTCGGTGTAGCGCTCGCCCCAGGCGAAGGCCGCGCCATGTTTGGTCTGGAAACCGGCGGCCTGCACTGCTTCGAGCATGCCGGCTTCCTCGACGAAGTCCAGGCAGTGCGACAGCAGGCTCTCGCCGATGGAGAAGCGCGGGAAGCGCTGGCGCTCCAGCACCAGTACATCGTGGCCCTGGCGCTTGAGGATGGCCGCGGCGATGGCCCCGGAGGGCCCGGCGCCGATGACCACGACCTGGCGTTGTTCGAGTTCAGGAGACTTCATAGCGGCTTCGTGCCTCGTTTTTATCAGCAGGGCGGCCGAGCAGGGCCGGCAGCAGAGTGGAGAACAGACTCATCAGCAGCAGGCCGAAGTAGATCAGCGCGTCGATCAGCTGCAGCTGCAGGAGCAGGTTGAGGAAGACGATTTCGGTGAGGCCGCGGATGTTCAGCAGCAGGCTCTCGCGCCACTTCACCCGCGCTGCGGCGCTTGGGTCGGCCCAGTGCAGACCGAGCCAGCTGCCGAGCATTTTGCTCAACACCGGCAGCGCCAGGAGGATAGCGATGACCGTCCAGGAGGTGTCTTGACCTATGCCATGGAAATCCACCCGTAGCACGCCGAACGTCAGGATCAGCGGCACCGCCAGGCCGTTGATCAGCAGCTTCCAATGGCGCAGCGGCAGCGGCAATACGAAGGGCTGCCTGAGCCAGCCCAGGCACAGCATGTAGGCGATGCCGAACACCAGGGCGTTAAGGCCCAACTGCTGGAACAGCAGCATCAAGGCGAAGAACGGCAAGCTGTAGAGCAGTGGCTGGCGCAGCTTGAGCAGGCGCAGTGCGAGTGGCAGCGCGGCAGCCAGCAGCGGCCACAGCAGGGCGGCGGGGTTGCTGCTGCCCTGCGCCAGGCCGAACAGGCTCCAGCACAGGAAGTCCATCAGGATTGCCGCATGCAGCAGGCGCTTGGTGGCTTCCGCCGGGTAGCCGATGCTCTGCAGGAACAGGTAGAGCACCGGAATCGCGGTGATCGAGAACAGCAGGCCGATGCCCACCGAACTGAGCCAGCTGCGCTCACCAGGCAGCAGCCAGAGCGAACAGGCCAGGCCGGCCAGCATCGGCACCAGGAAACTGGGCAGGGCGATCTTCACGCAGGCCGGGCTGAGATCGAGGTCGATCACGTCGCTGAGGATGTAGCCCAGCAGCAGTGCGAAGCACAGGCCGTAGGCCAGGTTCAGCCAGGTCGGGGCCAGCAGGTCGGTGGCGCTCAGCTGCCAGTGCGGCTCGACCCAGAGCAGCAGCACGGCGGGAATGGCGATGGCGGCGACCAGCAACTGGCCGACGATGGGTATCAGCCGGCGCCCGCCGATCCAGGCCACCAGGGCGTAGATGGCCAGGGCCAGCAGCCAGAAGCCGAGCACGTTCATGCGCTCACCTCCTGGCGCGGCCGCGCGGCGGCCCAGGGCGCAAGCAGGAAGCAGAACAGCAGGCCGAGGCTGATGGCCAGACCGAAGTTGGCGATGGCCGGGGTCTGGCTGAGCAGCAGCAGGCCGAACGACAGCCAGGCAGTGAGCGCCGAGAGCAGAGTGCCAAGTAGGCTTACCGCCGTCCCGCCGATGTTCTCGCGCATGAGGATGGCGTAGTCGACGCCGATGGCGGTGATCAGCAGCAGGCCGAACAGGCTGAACAGGGTCAGCGGCTGGCCCAGCCAGCCGAGGCAGGCCAGCGCCGCCAGGGCCGAGAGCAGCGGTAGGCAGATCACCCGCAGCGCGCCACCGAGGCCGAAGGGCAGGCACAGCAGCAACAGGATGGCGGCGCTGGACAGCAGCTTCAGTTCGGCGGCGCTGAGCTGGGTAGCGGCGAACAGACCGTTCAGCTCGCCGAGGCGATCGACCAGTTGCACGCCCTCCAGTCCGGCGGCAGCCTGCTGCAGCAGCGCCGTGTCATTCAGGCCCTGCAGGCTGACGATGCCGGCTACTCCACGCTCACTGCGGCCCAGCCACAGCGGACGCCAGGCTTCGCCCAGCGGGCCGGCCAGGGCCTGTTCCAGGCTCGGCTGCGGTGCGTGCAGCAGCTGGTCCAGCTCGGCGCGCAGTGCGGCTTCCGGCAGCCCGAGGTCGAGCAGCGGTTGCCAGTGCTGCGGCAGCTTGCCCAGCGCGGCACGCAGCGGCGCCAGTTCGCTCTCCGGCGCGGCCAGTTGGCTAAGGGCGCGATAGCCGCGCAGATGCCCGGCGGCGATGGCGGCGTCCAGGCGCTGGCTCAGTTCGGCCTGGCGTTGCAGCAGCTGTTGCTCGTCGGCGCCGCGCACCAGGAAGAACTGGCTGGTGGGCTGCTGACCGGTCAGTTCGGCGATGCGTTTGGCTTCGGCCATCAGCTGCGGTTCCTGGCCCAGCCACTGGCGCAGGTCGTTCTGCGGCGTCAGTTGCCACAGGCCGCCGGCGCAGAAGGCCAGCAGGGCGAGCAGCCACGGCCAGCTGCCGGTGCGCGCCAGCAGGCGCTCGCGGCATTGCACCAGGCGCTCGGCGGCACGGCGCAGGCTGGCCGGCGGCGCCAGACGCAGGTTGTGCAGCCAGGCCGGCAGCAGGCACACCGCGCACAGGTAGGCGCCGATCAGGCCGGCAGCGGAGAACAGGGCGATCTGGGTCAGCGCCGGGAAGGGGGTGAAAGCCAGCGCCACATAGCCGGCCAGGTTGGTGCCCAGGCTCAGGCTCAGGCCCGGCAGGGTCTCGCGCAGGGCGGCCCAGCTCGACCACGGACCGTCGCCCCAGCTCTTGCTCAGGTAGTGCTGCGGGTAGTCGGCGGCGACACCGACCAGGCTGGCGCCGAGCACCAGGGTCAGCGCATTGATCTGGCCGAACACCAGCACGCAGGCCGTGCAGCCGGCCAGCAGCGCCACGCCCATCGGCAGCAGGCTGACCAGCACGCGCGGGCGGCGGAAGGCCAGCAGGAGCAGCAGCAGGGTGCCGAGGGTGGCGCCGCCGCCGATCAGGGCGATCTCGCGGGTGGCCTTGGCCTGGCCGGCCGCCGCGTGCAGTGCGCCGCCGGCGGCGAGCAGCTGGCCGCCTTGATTCTCGACCTGCTGGCGCAGCTCGGCCACGGCGGCGGCGATCTGCGGCGGCGCCTGCATGTCGAAGGCATCGCCGCGGGTGCGCAGGCGCAGCAGGGCCCAGGTGGTGGACCCGTCCTGCAGCAGCAGGGCGCCGCTGCCGAGGTCGGCCTGGATGCGGCTGCCGGGGTTGAGCGTCTGCTGGGCGCGCAGGCCGAGGCCGAGCCAGTCCTGCTCGGTAGGCAGCAGGCCGAAGCCGGCGAAGGTGTCGAACAGTTGCTGCGCGCGCTGTTCGATGAACGCGTCCGGTTGTTCGATCAGCAGCTGGCGGTCGAGCGGTGCCAGCAGCGATAGGCGCTCCTCACCCAGCTGCTCACGGATGGCGTCGAGGTCTGCCTGCAGGCTCCATTGCACCTTGTCGAAGCGCCCGCTGGCCAGCCACTGCTCACCGGTCTGGCGCACCAGCTCGATGGCGCGTTCGCGTTGTGGATGGCCGATAAGGATCAGCAGCTCGCGCGACAGCGGCTCCTGCATGCGCTGCTCGGCCTGTTGCACCAGTTCGTCGCCAGCACCCTTGGGCAGTAAGGCGAGCATGCTGGCCTGCACCGGCGGGCCGTCGCGCCACTGCCAGGCGGCCAGCGCCAGCAGGGCCAGGAGCAGTACGCCGAACAGGCGCGGCAGGGTTTTCTGCAGGCTAGGGGACAAGGTCGGCGCGCTCCTGCGCGGTCAAGGCATCGCCCGCCTGGCTCTGCGGCAACTTGAGGACGGTGCGGTCGCCCTGGGTCTCGATCAGTTCGATGTGCTCGACCAGCGCTCCGCCGTCGATGCGGATGGCGCTGAAGATCTGCTTGAGCAGCAGCGAATGCGGGGTGAGCTTTAGCTGCCAGGCGTTCTGCTCGCCTGTGAGTTGCAGATCGAAGTCACGCTCCAGGCCCGAGCGGTCACCCTTGAGCACGGCGAGGAACAGGCGGCTCTGCTGGGCGGCGACGTCCTGGCCTGGTTGCTGTTGCCAGCCATCGGGCGTGCGGCGGGCGATGCCGCTGTCGGCGATGCGGTAGTCCTGCTTCAGGGGCTTCTGCAGCAGCCAGAGCAGGCCATGGTCGCGGGACAGGGTGAAGTGGCCCTGGCTGGTCAGCGGGGTGGGGAGGGCGCGCAGGTGCTTTTCCTGGATGAAGGGGCCGCGGACCACGGTGGGCTTGGCCAGCTGGGCGCTGAGGTCGGCCAGGTCGAAAGCCTTTGCAGTTGGAACAGCCAACAGCAGTGCCAAGCCGATTAACGATGGCGCTCGATAGATGGGGTTTCGCCCCCCCGGGCGAGTTACTTTCTTCTTGCTTGCCCAAGAAGAAAGTAACCAAAGAAGAAGGGCCCCCGGCATCCGGCCCCGGTCGCTGCGCGCCCGGGGTTCCCTCATTCCGTCACTCTTCCAGGGGCACGTCGCGAAGGGCCATCCCTGGCCCATCGCGCCTCTCGCGGCATCCATGCCGCTCAACCCCTTACAGAGTGACTCCATTCGGCCTTCTGACGGGACCAGTCCCTGCCCCATCTCCCGTGGTGAGCGGACAGACGCATGCTGGCTTGCGTTTTCGCATCCCTGCATCAGGCGCGCGGAAATCCCCGTCAGGAGGCCGAGTGGAGGTGTTGCGCAGGGGGACGCGAGGCAGGACGCCGAGCGAGGAACGAAGGGACAGGGACGTCCCTTCGTGACGGCCCCCGAAGCGGCACCGGAAGGAGGGAAGTCCGGGCGCAGCCCGGACCCGGATGTCGGGGCGTGTTTTCTTTTGCTTACTTTTCTTTGCACGAGCAAAGAAAAGTAAGGCGCCCGGGTGGGCGCAACCAGAGGCTGCGAGGCGCGCAGGAAATCGGCCAGGCCCCGAAAGCTCACGCCAGCACCCTCTCCACGGCTTCTACAAATACCCGAGGCGATGCCAACAGCATCTCGCGAGTAGCGATCTCCACCGCCACCTGCACACTGCTGCCGCGCGTCATCCGCTCACCCGTCGCCACATCGGTGATCAGGTAATTGATCTTCAGCCGGTTCTCCCACTCCACTAGATCGGCGCGCACACGGATGCGCTGACCAAACTGAGCGCCACGGATATAGCGCACCTGCAGATCGATGATCGGCCAGGCATAGCCCGCATCGCGCATCTGCCGGTAGTTGTGCCCCAGCTTGTCGAGCAGCGCGCAGCGCGCCTCCTCGAAGTACTTCACGTAGTGGCCGTGCCAGACCACTTCCATCATGTCCACGTCGAAGAACGGCACGACCAGCTCGATCTCCGCCTGCAGCACGCCTTCCTTACGCATACAGGCTCCAGTGGCGGTTGCGGATGTGCTCGATGCAAAGGCGCAGCTCGGCCTCCAGGGCGCGGTCCTCGATCACCGGCGGGAAGTCCGTGGCCAGCTGCTCGCGCATGGCCGCCAGCGGCGCTGGGATGTCGGTCTTGCCGGCGCGCTCGCGCAGCCACACGCCCTGGTTGGCGGCCAGCAGAGTGGCGGCGGCCACCTGCTCGGTCAGCTCCAGGCTGCGCAGGGCGTCGCGCGCGGCGATGGTGCCCATGCTCACCTTGTCCTGGTTGTGGCACTCGGTGGAGCGCGAGAACACGCTGGCGGGCAGGGTGTTCTTCAGCGCCTCGGCGGTCCAGGCGCTGGCGCCGATCTGCACGGCCTTGAAGCCGTGGTTGATCATCGCGGTTTCCGCCGGCGCGCCGGACAGGTTGCTCGGCAGGCCGTGGTTGTAGCGGGTGTCGACCAGCAGCGCGAGCTGGCGGTCGAGCAGGTCGGCGACGTTGCCGACCAGGTTCTTCAGGCTGTCCATGGCGAAGGCGATGTGCCCGCCGTAGAAGTGCCCGCCGTGCAGGGTGCGCTCGGTCTCGGCGTCGAACAGCGGGTTGTCGTTGGCGCTGTTCAGTTCGATCTCGATGAACTGCCGCAGCAGGCCCAGACTGTCGGCCAGCACGCCGAGCACGTGCGGCGCGCAGCGCAGCGAGTAGCGGTCCTGCAGACGGTGCAGCGGCGGCAGCGGCTCGGCCACGGCCAGATCCTGGCGCAGCCAGGCGGCGACCTGCATCTGCCCGGGGTGGGGTTTGGCGGCGAACAGGCGCTCGTCGAAGTGTTCCGGGTTGCCTTCCAGCGCCACCACGTTGAGTGCGGTGATGCGTGTGGCCAGCTGCAGCAGGTAGTCGGCGCGCGAGTAGGCCAGGCAGGCCAGGGCGGTCATCACCGCTGTGCCGTTCATCAGCGCCAGGGCTTCCTTCGGGCGCAGCACCAGCGGTGTCCAGCCCAGTTCCTGGTGCACGTCCGCCGCGCTGCGCCGTTCGCCCTTGTACATCACCTCGCGCTCACCGCTCAGCGTGGCGGCGACGTAGGACAGCGGGGTCAGGTCGCCGCTGGCGCCGACCGAGCCTTCTTCCGGAATCAGCGGCAGCACATCGTGTTCGAGGAAGGCCTGCAGGCGCTCCAGCAGTTCCACGCGTACCCCGGAGACGCCATGGCACAGCGACTGCAAACGCGCGGCCAGCACGGCGCGGGTGCTGGCCTCGTCGAGCAGCTTACCCAGGCCGCAGCCGTGGAAGGTGAACAGGTGCCGGGGCAGCGCTTCGACCTGGTGCAGTGGCACCGCCACCACGCAGGAGTCGCCGTAGCCGGTGGTGACGCCGTAGATCACGCCTTCCTGGTCCAGCAGGGTGTCGAGGAAGCGCGCGCCCTTGGCGATCTTCTCGCGGAAGGCGGCATCGTCCTGCAGTTGGGCGCGGGCGCTGCGCTGGGCCAGGGCGACCACCTGCTCGATGGTCAGCTGGGCGTCGCCGAAGGTCACGTGGTCAGTCATGGGTATTCCAGAACGGGTAGAAGTTGAACCATTGCCGCGGGGCGCTCAGGCAGTGCTGGCCAAGTCGTTCGGCGTAGCGTTGTACCCAGGCGTGGATCACCGCGTCGCGGTCACGCCGCGTCCACTGCACCGCATCGGCGAAGCTCTCCAGGTGAACCTGATAGTGGCCGTCGATCTTCAGGCAGTGCATCAGGTTGACCGGGCAGCGCAGCAAGCCGGCCAGTAGCCAGGGCCCCTGGGGGAAGGCGGCGGGCTGGCCGAGGAAGTCCACGGTGACGTTGCGCCCGCCGTGCAGCGGCACACGGTCGCCGGCGATCGCCAGCCATTCGCCGCGCTCCAGGCGCTCGGACAGTTGCAGCATTACGGCCGGGTCCAGCTCGCTGACCTGGATCAGGCGCAGGTGGCTGGCGCCGGCCTCGCCCAGCAGGCGATTGAACTGTGCGGCGTGCTTGGTGTGCACCAGCACGTTCATCTGCACCTTTTCCCCCAGTTCGGCGAGGGCGCGACAGACTTCCAGGTTGCCCAGGTGCGCGGTGACCAGCAGTTGGCCGCGGCTGCCATCGTGCAGGTGCTGGCGCAGGTCGTCGGGGTCGACCAGGGCGATCTGATCCAGGCCGAGGCGGCCGTTCCACACGTCGAGCTTGTCCAGCAGCGCGTCGGCGAAGGTCATGAACTGGGCAAGCACCGAGCCGAAGCGCGGCGCCAGGTCCGGTCGCTCTGCCCAGCGGGCCAGGTTGCGCTGGTACTGCAGGATGCTCTGCCGTGCCCGGCGACCAAACACAAAGAAGTACAGGACGATGGCATACAGCAGCGGGCTCAGCGCGCGGCGGCCCAGCACTCGCACGGCGCCGGCGGTGAACTTCATCAGCAGGAAGCTGCCGCGCTCGCGTTGCCGCGCCCAGTGTTCGGTGTTCGGCCTGCTCATCGGTGCCACCGGCGCCAGAGAATCAGCGGTGCGCGCAGCAACATGCCGAAGAACAGCTTGGCGTGCATCTTCGAGATCAACGCATTGTCGTGCAGCAGGCGGAAGTGCGAGAGGCCGTCCAGCGGGTAGTGCACACGGGTCGGCAGCCACTGCATGGCCTGGTTGCGCCAGGCCAGGCGGACCAGAATTTCCGGGTCGAAGTCCATGCGCTTGCCCAGGCGGGTGCTGTCGAGCAGTGCCACCGTGGGGGCCAGCGGGTAGACACGAAAGCCGCACATGGCGTCGCGGATCGACAGCGACAGGCTGTTGATCCACACCCATACATGGGTCAGGTAGCGTGCGTACAGGCGGCCCTTCGGCACGCTCTCGTCGTACTGCGGATAGCCGCAGACCAGCGCCTGTGGATGCGCGCGTGAAGTGGCGAGGAAGGTGGCGATATCGGCCAGGTCGTGCTGGCCGTCGGCGTCCACCTGCACGGCGTGGGTGAAGCCCAGGCGCTGGGCTTCGCGCAGGCCGGCCATCACCGCGCCGCCCTTGCCCTGGTTGACCGGCAGGCGCACCAGGTAGGTGTTGTCCTGTTGCGCCAGCTGGTCCATCACCGCCGCGCAGCTGCTGCTGGAGGCATCGTCGACCAGCACGCAGGGCAGGCCGGCTTCATGCAGCGCGGCGACCACCACGGGCAGCGCGTGCTCGTGGTTGTACACCGGAATCACGGCGCAGGGGTTATGCATGGTTTTCCCTCACCGGTACGCCGGCCGCCCCAGCCCTCTCCCGGAAGGAGAGGGGGCTGTTCGTGCGAGAGGCGAGGGTGTGCTTCCCCTCTCCCTTTGGGAGAGGGGCCAGGGGTGAGGGGCTGCCAGGCACGAACAGACTCACTGCGCAGCTCCAAACAGGATGCGCCCGGACGAACACGGCGCATCGCCGTTGCGGTAGGCGAAGTACAGCTTGCCGCGTTCGGCGTCGAAGCGCAGGGTCAGCTGGATGCGGTCACCGGGGCGTACCAGCTGCTGGAACTTGAGCACTTCCATGCCGCAGAAGCGCGGCGGCAGCTCGTCGATCAGCTCGCGGGCCAGGCGCTGTGCCCAGTCGATCTGCACCACGCCGGGCAGTACCGGGGTTTGCGGGAAATGGCCGGTGAAGTGGGCCAGGTCCGGCGGCACGTCCAGCTCCAGCTGCCATTCGCCTTCGACCAGGTCGATTTTGCGCGGCGTGACCTGGGTCGGACGCGGCGCGGCAACCAGCTCATCGACGGTGCTCTGCGCCAGTTTACCCTGGTTGCTGTAGGGCAGTTCCAGCAGCAGGCGCCAGCGGCGTGGCAGGGCGATGGCCTCGCAGTGGCCGGCCAGGTGCTTGCGCAGGGTTTCGGTGACGGTCTTGCGGCCCTGGTTGCGCAGGGCGTGCAGGCCGGTCGAGCTCAGCGCCAGCAGGGCGCCGAGGAAGGCGCGGCCTTCCTGGACTACGCCGAGGCGGGCGTCGGCTACCCAGTCGTGCTGGGTCAGAGCCTGCTCCAGCATGGGCAGTGAGATACGTTTTTCTTCCAGCTTGACGATGCGGTCCAGCCTGCCGCGTAGGATGAAGCGGCCGTCGGCCTGCAGCTCGGCGGCATCCGCGCTCTGCTCGACATGCCCGGCCGGCAGGTAGGGCGAGGCGATGCGCAGGGCGCCTTCGTCGTTCAGGGAAAGTTCGACGCCGGGGAAGGCCGTCCACAGCTCGCCGCCCTGGCGCCAGGCGATGCCGCCGGTCTCGGAGCTACCGTAGATCTCGGTGGGGCGTTGGCCCAGCTGTGCGCCCAGTGCGGCGCAGACCTCCGCCGGCAGCGCGCCGCCGGAGGAGAACACCCGGCGCACGGCGCCCAGGGCCTGCCAGTCGAGGTTGTCGCCCATGCGCTTGAGCAATGCCGGACTCGTTACCCAGGCGAACGCCGTCTGGCCCAGGCTCTCGCGCTGCAGGTCTTCGGGAAATGGCAGCGCGCGGCGCCAGAACGGCCGGCCAGCGCACAGCGGCCAGAGCACGCGGAACAGCAGGCCGTAGATATGCTGGGCGGCAACGCTGCCAAGGATGGTCGCGCCGGCCAGGTCATGGCCCCACAGCTGCTCCAGCGTCTCGACCTCGTTGGCCAGTTGACGCAGGGACTTGTCGATCAGCTTGGGCTCGCCGCTGGAGCCCGAGGTGCACAGCACCAGGCGACAGGCGTCGAGGTCGAGGGCCGCGGGCGGCAGCGACTCACCATCAATGCCATCGAGCCCGTCCAGCCACAGATCGACCTGTGCGGCCAGGCGCTGGCGGCTCTGTGCCTGGGCATCGCCCGGCAGCAGCACGGTAACGCCGGCGCGCCAGGCACCGAGCAGGGCGATGGCCAGCTCGCCGGCATCTTCCAGATACAGCGCCACGTTGCGCACGCCGCGCGCCTGCAAGGCACCGGCCAGGCGCAGGGCGCGCTGTTGCAGCTGGGCGTGATCGAGCGCCGGCGCCAGCGCCACGGCGCGGTTGCTCAGGGGGTGCAGCAGCAGGTCGGCGAGTCCCAGCCAGCTCATCCATTTCTCCTCACCCGCTGGCGGATCAACCACTCAGCAGCAAACAACAGACCCATCAGGGCATAGGCGATCAGCCCGGTGTAGAGCGTCCACCAGCCGAGCGGCGCCCACAGGGTGAGGGCGGTGACCACCAGACCGTTGGCGAGGAAGAAGCCGGTCCAGACGACGGTGACCTGGCGGGTGTAGCGCACGGCATGTTCCGGCAGCTCGGGTTCCTGCAGGCGCGCCAGGCGTTCCACCAGCGGCGGACCGAACTTCAGCGACAGGCCGAACAGGGCCAGCAGCATCAGGTTGAGCAGCACCGGGTACCAGCGCAGCAGCGCCGGCTCACCGGCCAGGCCGAGCAGCAGGCAGAAGGTCAGGGCGGCGCCGGCCATCCAGCGGCTGCCGGGTTGGCCGCGCTGGCTGATGGCGCGTGCCAGCCACAGCCCGCCGAGCAGGGCGGCGAACAGGCGCGGTGACAGGTGCTCCATGCCGAAGTAGACGGCGAAGGGGTAGAGCAGGCCGGCCATGACCAGCAGCAGGCCAAGCAGACGCTCCATGGCTTAGCCGGCTGCCGCTTCGGTATTGACCACCCGGTACACGGCCTCGACCACGTCGCCGACGGTGCGCACGGCCTTGAACTCCTCGGCGGCGATCTTCTTGCCGGTCTGGCGCTTGATGTGGTCGATCAGGTCGACGGCGTCGATGCTGTCGATTTCCAGGTCCTGGTAGAGGTTGGCCTCCAGCGTCACGCGTTCGGCGTCCAGCTCGAACAGCTCGACCAGGGCATCGCGCAGGGTGGCGAAAATCTCTTCACGGCTTTGCATTGCGGGCTTCCTCAGGCGGCCTGCTTGGCGGCAACGAAAGCCGCCAGGCTGGCCACGTTGGCGAAGTGCTGGCGGGTGTCCTTGGCTTCGGCGTCGATCTTGATGCCGAAGCGCTTCTGGATGGCCAGGCCGAGCTCCAGGGCGTCTACCGAGTCCAGGCCCAGGCCTTCGCCGAACAGGGTGAGGTCGGCGGCGATGTCTTCGGCGGCCATGTCTTCCAGGCCCAGGGCCTCGATGATCAGGTGCTTAATCTCGGTTTGCAGATCGCTCATCTGTTGCGAGCTCCTTCATGAAATGTTGATGCAGATGGTCATTGAGCTTGCGCGAGGCAATCGGCAGCGGAGCCTGCTCGGTGAATTGCCGCGGGTCGATATCCTCCCCGACCCGCAGGCGAAAATGAAAACGGCGCGACGGAATGCTGTACCAGGGCTCGGCCTTGGTCAGGGTGGTGGGCGTCACGCTGATCACCACCGGGGTGACCACGTTGGCGCCGCGCACCGCGATGGCGGCGGCACCCCGGTGGAACTCGGGCACCTGCCCCGGCGTGGTGCGCGTGCCCTCGGGGAAGACGATCAGGGTCTGGCCTTGCTGCAGGGAGCCGGCAGCCTCGTCGAGCATGTCCAGGCTGCCGCTGTTGCTGATGTAGCCGGCGGCGCGGATCGGCCCGCGCATGCTGGGATTGTCCCACAGGCTCTGCTTGACCACGCAGTTGGCGTCGCGGATGAAGGCGATCAACACCACCACGTCGATCAGCGAGGGGTGGTTGGCGATCACCATCTGCCCCGGACGGCCCAAGCGCTCGGCGCCTTCGACTTCATAGGTCAGCACGCCGCTGCGGTACATGAACTGGACGAACCAGTAGAAGGTGCGACTGACCACGGCCCGCGCACGGGTGCGGCGCACCAGGGAGTCGCCGGGCAGCAGGGCCAGCAGCGGAAACACGATGATGCGCAGCAGCACGCCGCCGATGCCGAACAGCGAGAAGCTCAGCGCAGTGGCGATCAGGCGCCACCAGTAGGGCGCGCTGTAGCGGCTCAGGCCTTGATACGCGACCAGTTCCATTGCCGGCGTTTCCAGTGATGTTGCAGGGAGTCCGCGTCGCCACTCAGGGCGCGGACCAGTTCCAGGGCATGCGGCCAGTTGCTGCGGGGGCCATGGCCCTCGCCGAGCTGCAGCTGCCATTGCGCGCCCGGACGCAGCAGCAGGGCCACGGCATAGGGGAAGGGCACGTCATCGATGAAGGGCGTGTAAGGTTCGGGCGGAGCCTCCTCGGCGACCACCAGTAACACACCGGGCGCACCTTCGCCGAGCAGGGTGACCGCTTCCAGCAAGGCCTGTTCCAGACCGTCGCCTTCGGCGGCCAGTGCCGTCATCTCGCTGGTGTCGCCGCGCTGGATCGACCACAGGCCGATGATCGCGTTATGCACCGAGAGGCTGAACTGGGTGGGCGAGAGCGGCTCGTCGTGCGCCAGGTCGCTGAGGATGGCCAGGGTGCGTGGGGTTTCGCCGTGGCGCGAGGCGAATACCAGGGGCAGGGGGCCAGCGGCGTCGGCCAGCGGCCAGGCTACGTGAAAAGCCATCCGCGCCAGGCGGCTCAGGCGGCGTCGCTGCAGCGCCGGCAAGAAGCTAACGTCGGGCTGTTCGCCGCTGTCCCGCGGGGCAAAGGGTGCCTGCTGCCAGGCGTGCCAGTCGGCTGCGCTGTCCAGGCCGGGAGCCCAGGCACGCCAGTGTTCGATCCTGAATTGAGTCACGCTGAGAGCTCTTCTCGGCCCTTCCGAGGGCGTCCTTGTCGACTGCGATCCCGCTGCGGAAAGGGGCGCGCGGGACATGGCGAGGTGTGCGCATTATCCAGACCGTGCGCGGCCTGCGCAAATTCTGGGACGCCCGTCCTGACGAGAGGCTGGCCAGGCGCCACCTTAGTCCTCGCCCTTGTCACGGGCTTTGCATAGAATCCGCCCATCTGCGATCAGGGAGGTGTCACATGCGGCGCGTGGTGTTCAATCAGAAAGGCGGTGTCGGCAAGTCCAGCATTGCCTGCAACCTGGCGGCGGTGAGTGCGGCCGAAGGCTACCGTACCCTGCTCATCGACCTGGATGCCCAGGCCAACTCGACCCACTACCTGACCGGGTTGACCGGTGACGATATCCCGGTGGGAATTGCCGATTTCTTCAAGCAGACCCTCTCGGCCACCTCCTTCAAGAAGGGCAAGGTCGACATCTACGAGACGCCCTTCGACAACCTCCACGTGGTCACAGCGACCGCCGAGCTGGCTGACCTGCAGCCCAAGCTGGAGCAGAAGCACAAGATCAACAAGCTGCGCAAACTGCTGGAAGACCTGGCCGAGGACTACGACCGGATCTACCTGGATACTCCGCCGGCGCTGAATTTCTATACGGTTTCCGCGCTGATTGCCGCCGATCGCGTGCTGATCCCCTTCGATTGTGACAGCTTCTCGCGCAATGCCCTGTACGGCCTGCTGCAGGAGATCGAAGAGCTAAAGGAAGACCATAACGAAGACCTGGAGGTCGAGGGCATCGTCGTCAACCAGTTCCAGCCGCGCGCCACCCTGCCGCAGCAGCTGCTCGACGAGCTGATCGCCGAGGGTTTGCCGGTGCTGCCGGTAAACCTGATGAGCTCGGTGAAGATGCGTGAATCGCACCAGGCCTGCACCCCGCTGATCCACCTTGATCGCAGCCACAAGCTGACCCAGCAGTTCATCGAGTTACACAACCTGCTGGAGCGCTGAGTGCCAGGCAGGCCATGAAAAAGGCGCCCGAGGGCGCTTTTTTGTTGCAGGGCCGGGGCCTAGCGCACCACGAACACGTCGCAGGGCGCCTTGTGCAGGTAGTGCTGTGCCAGGCTGCCGAGCAGCGCCTGGGACAATGCGCTGCGCCCGTGGCTGCCGAGCACCAGTAGCTGCGGCTGCTGCTGGGTGATGTGCTCCTGCAGGCTGCGCAGGATGCCGCCGACCTTGACCTCATGGGTGAGTTTGGGCGCGTCGGCTGGCAGACGCTGGGCTTCGTCGAGGATCAGCTGGTCGATCAGGGCACGCTGGGTCGCCAGCTCGGCGTCGGCCACGGCGCCGTTCTTCTGCGGTTCGAACACGTGCATGGCATGGATGCTGGCGTCGCTCGGCAACAGCAGGCAGCCCTGGTGCAGGGCGGTGCAGGCGCACAGGGAGAAGTCGATCGCGGCCACGGCGCTGCGGTAGGGCGTGTCCTCGTCACGCGCGACCAGCAGCAGCGGCACCGGGCAGCGCCGGGCGATGCGGTCCAGGGTAGTGCCGGAGAAGAACTCGTGACGCTGGTGATGGGCGCCGAGCACCAGGAGGTCGGCGCCACTTTGTTGCACCTGTTCCAGCACGCCTTCGGCGGGCTTGCCCTGAGACAGGCGCAACTGGCTGCCGGGCGGGGCGAATTCGGTGAGGCTACGGTCGAGTGCCTGCTCGATGCGCTCGCGTTCCGCATGATCCAGCTTGGGGTCGAAGACGTGCAGGAGGGTCAGTTTGGCGCCATGCTGGCGGGCCAGCTGGGCGGCACGCCGCAGCGCAAGGTCAGCAGTGCTGCGCAGGTCATGCGCGATCAGGATGTGTTCCGTCATGTTTCCCTCCGTGGCGCGGCGCGAGGCGGCGCATCGAGTCTCTCTGGGCCCTTACAGTGATCTCCCTTGATAGACCTGCTTTTGATCCACGGCAAGTCCTAGTGTTTACGTAATTGATACAGAGCTTTGGTTTCTGCCACGACCTCACCGCTGCCGTCGCGCAGGTGCAGCTCCAGGTTGTAGTCAGCCTTGCCGTTCTGCTCGGCCTCGGCCTGGATGCGGTCGATCTCCTCGTCGCTCAGGCGGGCCTCGACGGTGATGTCGCTGGTCGCCGGGCGGCGGAAGCGCAGGTTCATTTCCTTGATCAGCGGGTAGTAGCGCTGCACGTCGAAACTGGTGAGGAACAGCGCGCCGCCGGGGATCTCGGCCAGGGTGAACAGGGCGCCTGCATAGAGGGTGCCGATATGGTTCTGGTTGCCGCTCAGCGGCATGCGCAGGCGCACGAAGCCGGGCTCCAGCTGTTCGGCCTTGAGCCCGCAGCGTTTGACGAAGTCGATCTTCTCTTCGGTGAAGACGCGGGCCATCTCGGCGGGTAGCGGCATGTTCGGGGCTCCTGGGGCTGGAGTCCCGAGACTAGCCGCTGTGGCTTCGGCGGCAATGACCGCCGCGCTCGTGGCGGCTGACCGATCCGCTCAGGCGATGCCCTGGCCGCGCAGCCAGGCGAGCAGTTGCGGCAGCGGCAGGGCGCCGCTCTGGCGGGCCACTTCGACGCCGCCGCGGAACAGGATCAGGCTGGGGATGGAGCGAATGCCCAGTTGTGCCGACAGCTGCGGGTTGGCCTCGCTGTCCAGCTTGCCCAGGCGGCAGCGCCCCTGCAGTTGTGCGGCGGCCTGTGCGAAGGTCGGTGCGAAGGACTTGCACGGCCCGCACCAGTCCGCCCAGACATCCACCAGCAGCGGCAGGTCGCCCTTCAGCTGGGCGGCGAAGGACGCCTGGTTCAGGGTAATCGGCGCAGCGGGCAGTACCGGGCTCTTGCAGCGCCCGCAGCGTGGTGCGTCACCCAGGCGTTCGCTGGGGATGCGGTTGAGACCGTTGCAGGCGGGGCAGGGGATCAGTGCGGGGGCGCTCATGGTCGGCTCCAGTAGGGCGGTGGCCTCTATTTGGAGCCGACCATGGCGCTTTGCAAGGGTTAGCCGCGTGCGGCCAGCAGGGCCTGCTCAAGGTCGGCGCGGATATCGTCGAAGTGCTCGATGCCGATCGACAGGCGCACCATGTCGCGCGGCACGCCGGCCTTTTGCAGCTCCTCGTCGTTGAGCTGGCGGTGGGTGGTGGAGGCCGGGTGGCAGGCTAGCGACTTGGCATCGCCGATGTTGACCAGGCGTACCACCAGCTTGAGCGCGTCGATGAAGCGCGCGCCGGCTTCCTGGCCGCCCTGGATGCCGAAGGACAGGATCGCCGCCGGCTTGCCGCCCATGTAGCGCTGCGCCAGGGCGTGCTCGGGATGATCGGCCAGGCCGGCGTACTTCACCCAGGCCACCTGCGGGTGGCTCTGCAGGTACTGCGCGACCTTCAGCGCATTCTCGCAGTGCCGCTCCATGCGCAGGGCCAGGGTTTCCAGGCCTTGCAGGATGAGGAAGGCATTGAACGGCGACAGCGCCGCGCCGGTGTTGCGCAGCGGCACCACGCGGCAGCGGCCGATGAAGGCGGCGGGGCCGAAGGCTTCTGTGTAGGTCACGCCGTGGTAGGACGGGTCGGGCGTGTTGAGCAGCGGGAAGCGCGCCTGGTTATCCGCCCAGGGGAACTTGCCGGAGTCGACGACGATGCCGCCGATGCTGGTGCCGTGGCCGCCGATGTACTTGGTCAGCGAGTGCACGACGATGTCGGCACCGTGCTCGAAGGGGCGGCAGAGGATCGGCGTGGCCACCGTGTTGTCGACGATCAGCGGCACGCCGTGGCGATGCGCGGCGTCGGCCAGGGCCTGGATATCGACGATGTTGCCGGCCGGGTTGCCGATCGATTCGCAGAACACCGCCTTGGTCCTATCGTCGATTAGCGCTTCCAGGGCGGCGATGTCGTCGTGCGCGGCGAAGCGGGTCTGGATGCCGAAGCGTGGCAGGGTGTGGGCCAGCAGGTTGTAGGTGCCGCCATACAGCTTGGCCACCGAGACGATGTTGTCACCGGCCTCGGCGACGGTCTGGATGGCGTAAGTGATGGCCGCCATGCCGGAGGCCACCGCCAGCGCACCAACGCCGCCCTCCAGCGCCGCCACGCGCTCTTCGAGCACGGCGTTGGTCGGGTTCATGATGCGCGAGTAGATGTTGCCGGCGACCTTCAGGTCGAACAGGTCGGCACCGTGCTGGGTGTCGTCGAAGGCAAAGGAGCTGGTCTGGTAGATCGGCACGGCCACCGCCTTGGTGGTCGGGTCGGGGCTGTAGCCGGCGTGGATGGCCAGGGTTTCCAGTTTCATGCAGGACGTTCCTTCGGGCTATTGGAAGGCTCGCAGCATGGGGAAAACGACGAGGCCCGGTCAATGCGCTAAGTCAATGATCCGGGCCTCGGGGCTAGAACGTTTTGATCGATGCTTAGATGCCGATCACGCCAGCGCCTTGTAGATATTGAAGGCGCTGATCAGGGTGATCAGGCAGCCAACGATGGTCATCAGGGTGCGCGCCGGGATTCTTTTGCACAGGTAGGCGGCGAAGGGCGCGGCGAACATGCCGCCGAACACCAGGCCGGCGACCATCAGCCAGGTGTCCAATTCGCCGGCCAGGAGGATGAACGAGGCGGCGCTGGACAGGGTCAGGAAGAACTCGGCGAAATTCACCGAGCCGATGGTGGTGCGCGGATCGCTACCCGAGCCGATCAGGCTGCTGGTGACCACCGGGCCCCAGCCACCGCCACCGGCGGCATCGACGAAACCGCCGAACAGGGCCAGCTTGGCCACGTGCTTGGGAGCCTTGCGCTGGGCTACATGCAGATAGGCCTTGCGCAGAATGTACAGCCCCATCAGCAGCAGGTAGGCAGAGATGAAGGGCTTCATCACGTCGCCGTCGAACTGAGTGATCAGCACCGCGCCAAGTACCGCGCCGATGATGCCGGGCAGCAGCAGGCGAAGGAACAGTGACTTGTTGACGTTGCCCAGTTTGGCGTGGGAGATGCCCGAAAGACCGGTGGTGAATACTTCGGCGATGTGCACGCTGGCGCTGGCTGCGGCAGGAGAGGCGCCGGCGCTGAGCAGGAAGGTGGTGGCGGTGATGCCATAGGCCATGCCCAGTGCGCCATCCACCACCTGGGCCAGGAAGCCTACGGCTACCGCGCTCCAGAAGGTCGGGCTGCTCAGTGCGCTTTCGATGATTTCCAGGCCGCTGTGACCGCCGTTGTCGCCGAAGAACAGGCGCCAGGCGAGGAAACCGATCAGGCTGAACAGGATCAGCACGGCCGCCCACATGGCGGCACGCAGTACCGGGTGGTTGTCCGGATGGGTAACGTAGTCTTCGACGGGGGGCAGGCCCAGTGCCTCGTGCTCCGCATTGAGCGGGCTCTGGCTGAGGTCGAGGTCGCGGATTTTCATGCAGCGGCTGCCTGACAGTGGGTGGTAGAACAGGCTGGAATAAGCAGACGGCGAAGATAATGGGCTTTTCTTAGATAGTCTAAGAATGTTTCTGTAGGTTTATATTCTTTTTGGTTTTGTTGCCTGGTCGCTCTGCGCTGCCCTAGGCTTGGCCATCTCCAACGCATGGACGCTCCATGACACTCAGCCATCGCCCCGCCAACACCACCCTGGTGCTCCTGGCCTCCCTTTATTGCGCCCAGGGCCTGCCGTCCGGCCTGGTGGCCCATTCGCTACCGGTATTGTTGCGGCAGAACGGCGTCGACCTGGCACTGATCGGCCTGCTCAAGCTGCTGGCGCTGCCCTGGTTGCTCAAGGTGCTGTGGGCACCCTGGATCGACCGCATCGGTTCGCGGCGCCTGGGCCATCACCGTGGCTGGATTCTGCCGCTGCAGGGCACGGTGATCCTCTGCCTGGGCGGTCTGGCCTTGATCGCGCCGCAAGCATTGTTCGGTTCGGCCTTCTGGCTGTTGCTGGGCATGTTGCTGATCATCAACCTGGCTGCTGCCAGCCAGGATGTGGCCACCGACGGCCTGGCCGTGCGCCTGCTGCCGGAACGCTGGCGCGGCCTGGGTAACAGCTTGCAGGTGGGCGGCTACAAGGTTGGCATGCTGGCCAGTGGCAGCGGCCTGCTGCTGGTGATCGGCGGGCTGGGCTGGAACCTGTCCATCGGCCTGCTGGCGCTGGCGCTGGTGGTGCTGACCCTGCCGATTCTGTTCTTTCCGGAGAAGCGCCTGTTGCCGCAGCACATCGAACAGGCCGAGCCCGCCGGCCCTGGTCTGCTCTGGCGGCATTACCAGGGCCTGCTGGCGCAACCGGGCATGCTCGCCTGGTTGGCGGTGGTGCTGACCTTCAAGCTCGGCGACGCTCTTGGTTCGCCGATGATCAAGCCGATGCTGGTGGATCAGGGCTGGGACACCAGCGCCCTCGGTCAACTGACCCTGATTAGCAGCCTGGCCGGCATCGGCGGTGCACTGCTCGGCGGCCTGCTCTACGCGAGGATCGGCGCGCTGCGCTCACTGCTGACTTTCGGCGCCCTGCAGGCGCTGGGCATCGCCGCTATGGCGTTGCTGGTGGGCCGCGGCGGCGACACCGTGCTGGTCTATACGCTCTCGCTGTTCGAGCAGGCCGCTGACGGCATGTCCACCGTCGCCCTGTTCGCCGTGATGATGCGCATGTGCCGCCCGGAGCACGAGGGTGCGGACTTCACTCTGCAGGCCAGTGCGCAGGTGTTGCTGGCCGGTATCGTCGGTGCATGCAGCGGCCTTCTGGCCAAGTGGTTGGGTTATCAGGTGTTATTCGTTTCGGCCGCTGCGTTGGGCGCGTTCATGTTGGTGTTGGTGCTGCGCTATTTTCGCAATGCGGCCGAACAGGGCATGAGCCGTTGAGGTAACTGCTGGGGCGCTCAGTTCACCGATGGAACGGTTGTCCCGAAGTCCAAGGTAGGAGTGGGTTCCGCAGGCCGGTTATCTAAAACAGTGGGGCATCAGCCGTTACCTGATGCATCGTTCGATAACAGGGGCGGCCTCATCAATTCAACGACGTTCTGCCGAATAAAAGCTTAACCCACAGTCTCCGGGATGAATTGATCACTGCTCCCGGATTGCATCCGGGCTACGGCGCGTCCCTCTCCCCGGCCCTCACCCATAAATGGGAGAGGGGGCCATGGCGAGTTAAGAGGACGAACAGGCGGCGGGTGAGAGCGCGTCAGGCCAGGCTCGATCCGCATCAGGACGAACAGCTGATTTCCAGATGCTTGCCCCATTCCGGCGGACGCTCGGTGTAGCGCTGCATGCCGGGCTGTTCGGTGAAGGGCTGCGAGAGCAAGGCGTGCAGTTCGCGCACCGGGGCGTAGTCGCCCTGTTCGGCGGCGCTGATGGCGTTCTGGGCCAGGTAGTTGCGCAGCACATAGAGTGGATTGACCGCGTGCATGCGCGCCTGGCGCTCTTGCTGCGAGCCGCCTTCCTGGGCAACGCGCGCCAGGTAGTCGTGGCTCCACTGGTCGAAACCGGCGAGGTCGACGAACTCCTCGCGCAGCTGCTGCAGCGCTTCGTTCGCCGCCCGTTCGCCGAGGCGGCGGAAGAACAGCGAGTAATCCACCGCGCTGCCCTGCATCAGTTCCAGCAGGCGCTCGACCAGCGCCGCATCGCGCTCATCCGCCGTGGTCAGGCCCAAGCGGCGGCGCATCAGGTCGAGGTGGTGGGCCTGGTAGAGCGGCAGGAACAGGCCCAGCGTGTCGCGCAGCTGCTCGACCTCGACGAAGGGTGTCAGCGCCTGGGCCAGGGCGGCCAGGTTCCAATGGGCGATGGGCACCTGGTTGGTGAAGCTGTAGCGACCGCTGTCGTCGGAGTGGTTACAGATATGCCGGGCGTCGAAGTCGTCGAGGAAAGCGTAGGGGCCGTAGTCGAAGGTGATGCCGAGGATCGACATGTTGTCGCTGTTCATCACCCCGTGACAGAAACCATAAGCCTGCCATTTGGCGATCAGCTCGGCGTTGCGTTCGACGATTTCGCGGAACATCGCTGCCCAGGGGTTCTCCGCTACCAGGCAGTCGGGGAAATGGCAGGCCAGCACGTGCTCGCCCAGCTCGCGCAGCCGATCATGCTGGTTGCTGTAGTAGAAGTACTCGAAGTGGCCGAAGCGCACGTGGCTCGGTGCCAGGCGCAGCAGCATGGCGCCGCTCTCCTGGCGTTCGCGCCACACCGGGGTGCTGGAGCCGGTGACGCACAGGGCGCGTGAGGTCGGGATACCCAGGGCGTGCAGGTACTCGCTGGCGAGGAACTCGCGGATCGAGCTGCGCAGCACCGCACGGCCATCGCCCATGCGCGAGTAGGGCGTCTGCCCGGCGCCCTTGAGGTGCAGGTCCCAGTGCTCGCCGGCGGCGTTGACCACCTCACCCAGCAGCAGGCCGCGGCCGTCGCCCAGGCGCGGGTTGTAGACGCCGAACTGGTGCCCGGCATAGACCATGGCGCGTGGTTCGGCGTCGCTCCACAGCTTGTGCCCGGAGAACAGCTGGGCGAACAGCTCGCTGTCGGCTTCCGCCGGGTCGAGGTCGAGCAGGGCCATGGCCGCCGGGCTCGCCACCACCAGGCGCGGCTCGTCCAGTGGTTCGGGCAGCACGGTCGTGGAGAAGGCGTCGCCTAGGCGGGCGAAACGGTTATCGAAGACGAGGTCGGCGAGGGCTTTCAACGGCGGGCTCCAACGAAAAAGCCCGAGCATTGTGCTCGGGCTTGTCGTGGGGCGTCCAGCGCGTCTTACTCTTCGTCCTGCGCCGCTGGGGTCTCGGGGCCGTTGTCCTTGCCGGCAGCTTGCGGTTTGCTCTGAATCAGCTGGTACTCGCCGCCTTCGAGGTTCTTCACATGCACATCGAGCTGGCGGAACGAGATGTCGATGCCGTGCTTCTTGAACTCGCGATCGATGAAACGGTTGATTTCATCGGTGGCCGGATTGCGGTCGCCGAGATCGCGGACGTGGATGCGCAGCTCGTGGTTCAGGGTGCTCTCACCGAAGGTCAGGAAGTACACCAGTGGTTCCGGTTCGCGCAGCACGCGTGGGTTTTCTCTGGCGGCCTGCAGCAGCAGCTTGCGCACCACTTCGAGATCCGAGCCATAACCGACGCCGACCTGAATCGTGACGCGGGTGACGGTATCGGTCAGCGACCAGTTCACCAGTTGGCCGGTGATGAAGGTCTTGTTCGGGACGATGATTTCCTTGCGGTCGAAGTCCGTGATGGTGGTGGCGCGGATACGGATGCGGCTGACCGTGCCGGAGAGGTTGCCGATGGTGACCACGTCACCGATTCGTACGGGACGCTCGAACAGGATGATCAGGCCGGAGATGAAGTTGGCGAAGATTTCCTGCATGCCGAAACCAATACCCACCGAGAGTGCGGCGACCAGCCATTGCAGCTTGTCCCAGCTGACGCCGAGGGCGCCAAGCGTGGCGACAAAGCCGGCACCACTGATCACGTAGGTCAGCAGGGTGGTGGTGGCGTAGGCGCTGCCCTGTGCCAGCTTCAGGCGTGACAGCACCAGGACTTCCAGGAGGCCTGGCAGGTTGCGGGCCAGGGCGATGGTCAGGCCGATGATGATCAGGCTGCCCAGCAGGTCGAGCAGGCTGATCGGCATCAAGGTGGCACTTTCACCGGTGCCGCTGCTGTATTCGTAGAGGGTGATGTTGTCCAGGTAGGTAAAGACGGTGATCAGGTCGGCCCAGACCCAGTACAGGCAGGCGACGAAGCCGCCCAATAGCGCCAGGCGCATCAGTCGCAGCGACTGCTGGTTGATCTGCTCGATATCCAGGGTCGGCTCCTCCACCAGGGATTCGCCTTCCGGGCCTTCCTTGGGTTGCGCCTGGCGTTTGGCCAGAGCGCGCGCATAGGCCAGGCGGCGGGCGGCTACGGCCAGGCCGCGTTCGAAGGCGGCTTCCAGCACCAGCCAGAGAATCAGCAGGTAGAGGGTGTCGATCAGCCGGTCGGTCAGTTTCAGCGCGGTGTAGTAGTAGCCGAAACACACGGCAACGAACAGGCCGATGGGAAGAGCGGTGAAAGTCAGGCCGAGCAGCAGGCGGAACGGCGAGCTGTTCTCGCGCATCGGCCCGGCCAGCAGCAGGCGGCTGAGCAGCCAGGCCATCAGGGCGAAGCCGGTCAGTACCACGAAGATACCGATCACGTCCTCGGCGAGTACCGCCGGCTGGTGTTCGGCGACCGTAACCACGGCCACCAGCGACAGCACGACCAGCCCCAGGCGGCGCACTTGGGTGCGCAGGTAGGTGACCCGCGAGCGCGGCCAGCGGAAATGCAGTTCGCCGACACCGCCCGGGGCAAGGATGCGGTACAGGGTGTAGAACACCAGCCAGGCCTGGGCCATTTCCAGAAGGGCGCTGCCGAGCGTGGCGTTCTGTCCACGCGCGTCGATCAGCAGGGCGACGCCGGCCAGACCGAGCAGCAGGGTCACCGGCAGGGCGAGCAGCAGGTTGACCAGGATCGCCAGCGGCGTATGCAGCTGACTGTCGCGCTTGTAGTGGCCGATATCCTCATGCAGCTGCTGCAGCTTGGCGAACAGCCAGCCGCGCCGCCAGACCAGGGCGCCGATGACCAGCAGCAGGGGGATGAACAGCCAGGGACGGTCGACCAGACCAGCGCCCAGTTCGCGTATTCCCGAGCCCCAGGGCATCGCCGCCAGCTGCCTCTCCAGCAGTTTGGGGACCTGTTGCAGCCAGGCCAGGTCGAGTGGCTTGTTGCTGGGAATCCAGAACATCTGTTCTTCCAGCGTGTTGCGCAGGCTCTTGACCATCGCTTCCAGCTGCTTCTGATTCAGCTGCAGGGTGATCGACTCGTTGAGCAGGGCATTCAGCTCACGGTTCATGTGTTCAAGCAGCTGGCTGCGGGTGGTGACCAGCTCCAGCAAGGTCTTGCGCAGCTCGGGGGTGACCTGCTCGGCCGGCTGGCTGGCCAGCAGGCCATCGACGTAGGCATTCAGGTCGCCGAGCTTGTCGCGTTCCTGGTTCAGTTCGAACTGGTAGAGGCGGATGTCGGCGATCTCGTCGGCCAGGCCGCCGTCGACCTGCAGGCGCGGCAGGGTCTGCTTCTGCTGGTAGAGGATCTTGGCCAGTAGCAGACTGCCGCGCAGCACGCTGACCTGCTCGTCCAGCGCCTGGTCGGCCTGGCTGACGCTGTCGAGTTGCTGCTTGGTTTCCAGATTCTGCCGGGTGAGCTGGTTGAGGCGTTCGGTGGCGCGCAGCAGGTAGTCGGAAATCTTCAGGTTGGTCGCGCTCTCCTGCGCCAGCAGGCTGTCCGGGGTGGCCTGTTCGGCCTCGCGGGACAGTTCGGCAACGGTCTGTTCCGAGCTTTCGCGGCGCTTGTCGCTGATCAGCGTCTGCAGGTCCAGGCTTTCCTGGTCGAGACGGCGGATGCGCTCCTGCAGCAACTCGTGACGTGAACTGCCGAGGTCCTGCAGCAAGCTGTTGCCGGCCAGTTCCTGGCGGCGCAGTTCGGTCTGTGCCTCGATGGCCGCCAGCTCGGCATTGAGCTGGTCACGGCGCTCGGCGGATAGCGGCTTGCCGGCCTCCTTGCCGACCTTGAGCAGGTTGTTGATCTGCAGCGTGCGGGTCTGGTTGCTGCTGATTTCTGCCTGGGCCCGCTCCGGGCGGGTCTGCGCGGTGATCATCAGGCTGCTGGCCTCTGCCAGCTCCTGCTGCCAGTTGCTCAATTGCGCGGCACGCTCGCTGAGCAACTGCTCCAGCTGCGCCACGCTGGACTTGGCATAGCGCTTGGCCACATCCACCGCCGCCGATGCCTTGAGGCGGTTCAACTCGCGCTGGGCTTCACCGGTCAGGCGTGGTGCATCGCGTAGCTGAACCTTGAGGGCTTCCAGTTTCTGCTGGCTGCCATCACGGTCGGCCAGGAAGGCCAGCGTTTGCTCCAGGCGGGACTTCAGCGCGTTGTGTTCAGCCTCCGGCAGCTTGCGGTCGGCCAGGGCGTCGAGGCTCTGCTGCACGGCTTTGGCCGAAGGCGGTTCGGCAGCCGAGACAGGGGCGATGAAGCTGCAGCCAAGCAGCAGTCCGAGAAGGAGAGGGCGCAGGAAAGACATGGTCGCGGCAGCGGCTCTTAGAAAGGAATGGGGCTAATGATATGCCAGGCAGGCGGCTGATGCCGCCAACCAGGGCGCTTTACCGGCGCGTGGGCGCGCTCAGAGGAATAGGCTGGGGCCGGGCTTGCCCTGGCCTTCGGGGAATCTGACGCCGACCTTGCGCACCTTGTTCCCTTCCATCAGGGCCACGGTCCAGGTCAGGCCGTTCCATTCCACCTGGTCGCCAATCACCGGTTCGCCGCCGATCTGCTGGTAGATGAAGCGTCCCAGAGGCTGGCGGCCATCCTCCTCGCCCAACTTCAGGCCATACAGGGCTGCCACGGCGCCGAGCTGGGCGTCGCCTTCCAGCACGAAATCACCGAAGAAGCGCAGGTCCTGGCCACGCTGCGGCGCCTGGCTGAACAGCTTGCCGAGTGCCGGCAGATCATGTTCATGACCGACCACGCAGAGGATATCGCCGGCGTCCAGCGTGGTACTGCCGGACGGGTGCAGCAGCTCGGTGCCGCGGAACAGTGCGGCCACGCGGGTGCCGTCGGGCATCTTGAGATCGCGCAGCGGCGCGCCGATGCACCATTTCTCCGCGCCGAGGCGGTAAATGAACAGCTCCCACTGGCTGGTGGGGTGAATCTCCAGGCCGGCGCGGGAGATCGGTGCCGGGTCCGGCGGCACGGTGACCTTGAGCAGTCGGGCCGCCAGGGGCAGGCTGGTACCTTGAAGCAGTAGCGACACCAGCACGATGAAGAAGGCGACGTTGAAGAACAGTTGGGCATTGTCCAGACCGGCCATCAGCGGGAACACCGCGAGGATGATCGGCACTGCGCCGCGCAGGCCGACCCAGGCGATGAAGATCTTTTCGCGATCATGAAAGGCGCGGAAGGGCAGCAGGCCCAGGAACACCGACAATGGCCGGGCGAACAGAATCATCCACAGCGCCAGGCCCAGTGCCGGCACGATGATCGGCAGTAGCTCATGGGGCGTGACCAGCAGGCCGAGGACTAGGAACATGCCGATCTGCGCTAGCCAGGTGAGGCCGTCGAGCATGTGCAGGATGCCGTGACGCGAGCGGATGGGCTGGTTGCCCAGCAGCAGGCCGCACAGGTAGATGGCGAGGATGCCGCTGCCGCCGACGGCGTTGGTGACGGCGAAGATGATCAGGCCGCCGCTGACCACCAGCAGTGGGTACAGCCCGCCCGCCAGGTTCATGCGGTTGACCAGTTGCAGCAGCAGCCAGCCGCCGCCCAGGCCGAACAGCCCGCCGAGGCCGAACTGCTGCAGCAGGTGGACGAGGAAGCTCCCGCTGAGACCGGCCTGGCCCTTGGCAAGCATGTCGATCAGGATCACGGTGAGGAATACCGCCATCGGATCGTTGCTGCCCGATTCGATTTCCAGCGTTGCACTGACCCGCTCGTTGAGGCCGCGCCCACCGAGCAGGGAGAACACCGCCGCGGCGTCGGTGGAACCGACGATGGCGCCGATCAGCAGGCCTTCCAGCCAGTGCAGGTTAAATAGCCAGGCAGCCGCCACGCCGGTCAGGCCGGCAGTGACCAGTACACCGAGGGTGGCCAGCGACAGCGAGGGCCACAGTGCTACGCGGAAACTCGAGACGCGGGTACGCATGCCGCCGTCGAGGAGGATTACGGCCAGCGCCAGGTTGCCCACCAGGTAGGCCGTGGAGTAGTCGTTGAAGACGATACCGCCGGGGCCGTCGACGCCGGCCAGCATGCCGACGGCAAGGAACACCACCAGAATCGGGATGCCGAAACGCGAGCCGAAAGCGCTGACCAGGATGCTCATGCCCACCAGCAGCGCACCGATCAGAAACAGGCTGTTGATGGCGCTGGCGTCCAAGGCTTACTCCAGGTGCGGAAAAGGGGGAGCGCATCTGGCTATGCAGATGGCATGCCGGATTCTAACCATTGCCTTCGCTGCCCTGTCAAAGAAAAACGCCCCGCATGTACGGGGCGTTCTTCGCTGCCAAATCAGAGACTTAGAACCAGGCGTCGTGCATGCCCAGGCAGGTGTCGTCGCGCGCCTCGAGAATGTTCAGCTCGTGCTGGCAGCTCGGTACTTCCCAGGTCAGGAAGTAGCGCGCGGCCTGTAGCTTGCCGTTATAGAAGTCGGCATCGGCGGGGTTGCCGTTAGCCAGGCCTTCCTCGGCGCGGATCGCCTGTTCCAGCCAGCGCCAGCCGATCACCGCGTGGCCGAAGGCCTTGAGGTACAGCGCCGAGTTGGCCAGGCCCTGGTTGACCTTGCCGGCCAGCAGGTCGCCGAGCAGGGCCAGGGTCACGCCGCCGAGGCGTTGCACCAGCTGCTCCAGCGGCTGGCGCAGGCGGTCCAGGGAGTCGAACTGGCTGGCGCGCTGGCAGGTGGCCTGGATCAGCGCCATCAGTTGCTTGAGCGCGGCACCGCCGTTCATCGACACCTTGCGGCCGAGCAGGTCGAGCGACTGGATGCCGTGGGTGCCTTCGTGGATGGGGTTGAGGCGGTTGTCGCGATAGTACTGCTCCACCGGGTACTCGCGGGTGTAGCCGTGGCCGCCGAGGATCTGGATGGCCAGTTCGTTGGCCTTCAGGCAGAACTCCGAGGGCCAGGACTTGACGATCGGGGTGAGCAAATCAAGCAGTTCCAGGGCTTTCCTGCGCTCGTCTTCGGTGGGCAGGGTCTGGGTATCGTCGAACAGCCGCGCTGCGTACAGGCCGAGGTCGAAGGCGCCCTCGACGTAGGCCTTCTGAGTCAGCAGCATGCGCCGCACGTCCGCGTGCTCGACGATGGAAATTTGCGGGCTGGTCGGGTCCTTGCCGTCCGCGTGGCGGCCTTGCGGGCGGTTGCGCGCGTAGTCCAGCGAATACAGGTAGCCGGCATAGCCGAGCATGATGGCGCCCATGCCGACGCCGATGCGTGCCTCGTTCATCATCTGGAACATGTAGGACAGGCCATGGTGCGGCTTACCCACCAGATAGCCGACGCACTCGCCGTTATCGCCGAAGTTCAGCGCGGTGGAGGTGGTGCCGCGCCAGCCCATCTTGTGGAACAGGCCGGCCAGGGTCACGTCGTTGCGCGTACCCAGCGAGCCGTCGTCATTCACATGGAACTTGGGCACCAGGAACAGGCTGATGCCCTTCACTCCGGGCGGGGCGTCCGGCAGCTTGGCCAGCACCATGTGCACGATGTTCTCGGAGATCGGCTGGTCGCCGCCGGAAATGAAGATCTTGTTGCCCTTGATCCGGTAGCTGCCGTCGGCGTGCGGCTCGGCCTTGGTGCGGATGTCCGACAGCGAGGAGCCAGCATGCGGCTCGGTCAGGCACATGGTGCCGAAGAAGCGCCCGTCGATGATCGGCTGCAGGTAGCGGGCCTTCTGCTCGTCATTGCCGAAGGCTTCGATCAGGTTGGCCACGCCCATGGTCAGCATCGAATAGGAGCTGGTGGCGATGTTGGCCGACTGGAAGTGGGCAAAGCAGGCCTGCGACAGCAGGTTGGGCAGCTGCATGCCGCCGTGCTCGAAGTCGCGGGTGGCGTTGAGGAAACCGGCCTCGTGGAAGGCGCGCAGGGCCGGCTCGACTTCGGGGATGAGCACCGCGGCGCCGTCCACGTACTGTGGCTCGTGTTCGTCGTTCTTGCGATTGTGCGGGGCGAACAGCTCCTCGGCGATACCGCGGGCGGTGGCGATGGCCGCGTCGAAGGTCTCGCGGTTGTGCTCGGCGAAGCGCTCGCGCTGGGTCAGGGCTTCGGCGTCGAGCACTTCATACAGCTCGAAGGCCAGGTTGCGGGAACTGAGCAGGGACTCGGACATGGACTCGTCTCCGGTAGGATCTTTCTGGAGTCTAGGATTGTGAATAGAGGCTGCCTAGCAAGATTCATTTGCCTGATACGTCGCCAGAACCTGCCGCCTTCACGCCTTCGGGCTACAATTCGCGCCCCGCTCCAGGTGAAACGTTCATGAACTACCGCCACGCCTTCCATGCCGGCAACCACGCCGACGTGCTCAAGCACCTTGTCATCAGCCGCATCATCGCCCTGCTGTCACGCAAGGAGGCGCCGTTCGCCTACCTCGACAGCCATGCCGGCGTCGGCCTCTATGACCTGCAGGGTGACCAGGCGACGCGCACTGGCGAGTGGCTGGACGGCATCGGCCGCCTGTGGGATGCCACCGATCTGCCCGAAGCGACCGCCGATTACTTCGGCGTGCTGCGCGACCTCAACCCGGACGGTGCGCTGCGCTACTACCCGGGCTCGCCTGAGCTGGCGCGCCAATTGACGCGCGAGCAGGACCGCGTGCTGCTCAACGAGAAACATCCGGAAGACGGGCAGCTGCTCAAGGACAACATGAAGGGTGACCGCCGCGTGGCCGTGCACCTGGGCGAGGGCTGGCACGTGCCGCGCGCCCTGCTGCCGGTGGCGGAGAAGCGCGCGTTGCTGCTGATCGACCCGCCGTTCGAGAAAGCCGATGAGCTGGAGCGTTGCGTTACTGCGCTGGACGAGGCCATCGGCCGCATGCGCCAGACGGTGGTGGCGATCTGGTACCCGATCAAGGACGAGCGCCAGCTCAAGCGTTTCTACCAGGCGTTGGGAAAATCCAGCGCGCCCAAGCTGCTGCGCGCCGAGCTGTTCGTCCATCCGGCGGACGACGCCAGCCGCCTGGCCGGCTCCGGCCTGGCCATCGCCAACGCGCCCTGGGGCCTGGAGGACGAACTCAAGCAGCTGTTGCCCTGGCTGGCTGGCAAGCTGGCACAGAGCCAGGGCGACTTTCGCCTGGACTGGCTGATCGCCGACTGAACCCTCAGCGATTGCGGCGGATGGCGCGTTCGGCGGCGCCGATGACATCCTTGCCGATCTGCTCCTCGAACTGTTGCCATACCGGGCGCATGGCGTCGCGCCAGGCATCGCGCGTGGCGGCATCGAGGCTGGTCAGCTGGGCCTTGCCCCCGGCCAGCAGGCGTTCACGGTCCTTCTGGTTCTGTTGCTCGGCGGCGCGGTTCACCTCGAAGGTCACCTCGTCGATGATGCTTTCCAGTTCCGTGCGCGTCTCATGGGGAATGGAGAACCAGAAGCGGCTGTTGGTCACCAGCATGTAGTTGAGCGAGCCGTGGTTGGTCTCGGTGATGTGCGGCAGCTGTTCCACATAGTTCTGGCTGTGGATGTTCGACCAGGTATTTTCCGTGCCCTGGATGGTGCCGGCGCGCAGCGCATTCGGGGTTTCCGCGAAGGGCATGCCGACGGCTTTCGCGCCGAGCCTGGCGAACTGGCTTTCGATCACCGGCGAGGGCTGGATGCGGAAGCTCAGGCCCGCGGCGTCGCTCGGCTGCTGCAGGGGGCGAGTGGCGGCCAGCTGCTTCATGCCGTTTTGCCAGTACGCCAGGCCGCTGATGCCCTGCTGCGCCATGGCGCTGAGCAGCTGGCGGCCTTTGGGGCTTTTCTGGAAGCGGCTGACGGCCTCCTGGTCATCGAACAGGAAGGGCAGGTCGAACACCTGTAGTTTGGGGGTGTACGCGCTGAACTTGGCCAATGACGGCGCGAGCATCTGTACGTCGCCATTGAGCAGCGCCTGCATCTCGTTGCTGTCGTCGAACAGGCTGGCATTGGGGTAAACCTCGACCTGCACGCGGCCGGCCAGGCGTTCTTCCACCTTCTGCTTGAACAGCAGGGCGCCCTGGCCTTTCGGGGTGTCCTCGGCCACGACATGAGAAAACTTGATCAGGAAGGTCTTTTCCTCGGCGAAGCTCGGCGTGGTGAAACAGAGCAGCAGGGCGCAGAGGCCAGAAAGGGTCTTGTTCATGATCAGCCTGTGATTGTGCTTATGGACGTCATTGCCTGTGCCGCTGGAGCAGCAGGCGGCAACCTACAGCATAGGTGCCACTGCGGCAGCTTTCGCTTGTCAGAGCTGTGATGGATGACGCGTGGCGCGGGTGGACAGCGCTCAGTCCAGAGTCGCGCTGTTGTGCTTCAGCTGTGCAGCCAGCTCTGCCAGTCGCTGTTGTTGCTGCTGCAGTTCGCTCAGCGAGTTGTGCGGAACAGGCGGCAGGGCCTGCAGCAGCTCTGCCTGCAGGTCGTGCAGCAGGCCAAGGGTTTGTGCGGCCGCCTCGCGGCTGCTGGCCTGCTGCTGTGCCAGCGTCTGCAGCGGGGCTTCGAGCAGCAGTCGGGCGGCGTCCGAGTCATCCTGCGTCTGCGGGGTGGCCTGAGTCGTTGCCTGCTGCAGGGCATCAAGCATGCTCGCCAGCGTGCTGCGGATGGTCTGGGAGAACTCGGTCGAGCGGTTTGACAGTGCCCGGACTTCGTCGGCCACCACGGCGAAACCGCGGCCCGTGTCGCCGGCCCGTGCCGCTTCGATGGCGGCATTGAGCGCCAGCAGGTTGGTCTGCTTGGCAATCGAGTCCATGTCGTCGGTGGCGCGCATGATGGTCTGCACCAGCTCGGAGACCACCTGTAGCCGCTCGCCCTGCGTGGCGGCCTGCTGTTCGCCGCGCTGCTGCCCGGCGCTCAGTGTGCTTAATGCCTGCTGAATCTGTTGCACGACCGCTGCGCTGTTCTGCTCCTGTATCGGCAATAGCGCCACATGCACCTGCTCGCCATGGCGGGAGACCCACTCATGCTGGTTTTGCCAGTGCCGTTGCTGGCTGTCCGCCAGGGCTGCCCACTGTGCCTCAAGCGCCTCCAGCACCTGTCGTTGCTGCTCGCTCAGGGCGTCCAGCTGCGCGGCCAGTGGTGCTGCCCAGGTGGGTGCCACCGCCGGACTTGGGCGTGGCTGCATCAGCGCGCGCCAGTGGGTGGCGGTGGCCAGTGCCGGCAACAGGCCGAGATTCAGGCACAGACCACAGAACAGGCAGATCCACAGCGGCAGCCCGCCCCAGGCGCCCAGCCCCACCAGCACCCAGGGCAGCAACTGCAGGGCAATGGCGGCCGGGCTGAAGGCTCTGGGCGGAATCTCGTGCAGGTCGGAAAAGCGCGGCTGATGCATGGTGGCCGTATCTACTTCGGGTGGGCGCAGCTGAGTTTAGGCGGGCCGCGTGCGGCCGGCTATTTTCCGCGCTGGCGCGGGTCGACGTAATAGGTGATCTGCTGGCGCGGGTCCAGGTATTCCAGGGCCTCCACCGGCAGCTGCGCGGGGCGCAGGCTGCGGGCGATGGCCAGCTTGGGCTCTTGTTCGAGGTTGACGATCAGCGCTTCGGCCTTGGGGATGTCTGGCTCGTAGATGATCAGCGTGGGCCGCAGCGGCAGGTTCGGGTGCATACCCAGAACCAGGGCATAGCGCTCGTCTTCCAGTTGCACCAGGCTGCCGGGCGGGTAGATACCCATGCCGCGGATAAAGGTCTTGAGTGCCACTTCGTCGTAGCGTTCGCGCTGCTGTTTGAACATCAGGGCCAGGGCTTCGTGCGGGCTGAGCGCCTGGCGCGGATCGAGCGGGTTGCACAGGTCGTCGAACGCGTTGACCAGGCTCACCACCCGGCTCAGACGGCCGATGGCCGCCTCGCGCAGGCCCTTCGGGTAGCCGCTGCCGTCGCAGTATTCGTGATGCTCCTGGATGATTCGCAGCACCTCGTCGTCCAGCATCAGCTCCTGGCCGTGGCGCACGCCGAACTCGCAGTGCAGCTGCAGCAGTTGTTGCTCCGGGCGGGTCAGCGGCTCGCTCTTGAGCAGCACCTTGCTGGGGATCTGCAGCTTGCCGATGTCGTGCAGCAGAGCACCCAGGCCCAGGCTGTGGCAGGCCTCGGAGTCGAAGCCGAGCTGACGGCCGAGCATCACCGACAGCACGGTGACGTTGAGCGGATGCAGATAGGCGTCCTCGGCGGCCTTGCCGTTGATGCTGTGCAGCGCCGCACCGTCCTCGCCGCTGAGGGCGCTGACCAGCTCGCGCACCACTTCGCCCGCCTGCTGGATGGCCTCTTCCGGCTGGCTGCGCAGGGTCTGGTTGAGTGACTTGACCCGTTGGCTGGCCTGGATGAAGGTGCGGTCCACTTCCGCCAGGCGCTTGCGCAGGGCGCCCAGCTTGGCGGCGCGGGCCTGACGAGCCTGCTCCTCTGGATCGGGTTGCGGTGTTTCGGGGCCGGCAGGCGGTGTGTCCGCCGTCAGCTCCAGCGGCTCGCAGTCACTGCGCGCCGGTTCGTAGCGCAGTTGCTTCAGACCCAGCGCACGCAGAGCCTGGATCTGCTTTTCGTCTTTGATCTTGAACTGGCTGAACGTGAAATTGTGTTCCCACCAGCTCAGGTCGAGATGGATGTAGAGGCCCACGCAGAGCTGGTCGGGCGAGATATGAAGGGTGCTGGCGGACATGCCGGACTCGCGGGGTACTGGCTTTTTGCTGGCAGTCTAGCGCTTCGCCATGCGTCTGGCAGCCCTGTCAGTCGGCCTTCAGTGCCATCTCCACTTCGGCTGCCCAGGCCAGCCAGGACTGTTCGCCGAGAATGCCGCGGCGCAGGGTCAGGTAGGGCAGGAGCAGGGCCCGGCGCTGTTCGGCGGGCAGGGCCAGGTAGTCGCGCTCGATGGCCAGCAGGCTGTCCAGGGTCTTGCGGTGCACGGCCACATGCCGCTGCATCTCCTCGTGCAGGTTGGCGGTCGAGGTGTGCGCACCGCCGAACAGCTTCACCAGCAGCGCGTCGTTGATCTTGTTCGGCTGTACCGGCTCGCCCAGCCAGCGCAGCAGCTCGGCGTGGCCGGCGGCGGTGAGGCGGTAGACCTTCTTGTCCGGGCGCGTTTCCTGGGCCTGCGCCTCGCAGTCCAGCCAGCCGGCTTCGCTGAGCTTCTTCAACTCCTGGTAGACCTGCTGGTGCTTGGCGTTCCAGAAGTAGCCGAGGCCTTCCTTGAAGCGCTTGAGCAGGTCGTAGCCGCTGCCCGGTTCGCTTTCCAGGAGGATGAGGATGGCGTGCTTGAGCGACATGGGCGAACTCGGCGAGGGCGGTGCGCCGCAGTATACGGATTATGCAAAGAGTTGCATGGAGGTGATCTGCTGCTAGTATGCAAAAACTTGCATAAAAACAATCACGCAGGAATCCTCATGAAACGCACCGGTACTCGCTTCCGTCCGCGCCTGGCGGCCAATCACTACGATGCCATCGTCATCGGCTCCGGCATCGGCGGCCTCACCACCGCCGCCCTGCTGAGCAAGCTGGGCAAGCGCGTGTGCGTGCTGGAACAGCACTATACGGCCGGCGGCTATACCCACAGCTACGAGCGCGAAGGCTACGAGTGGGATGTGGGCGTGCACTACATCGGCGAGGTGCACAAACCCTGGTCGATGATCCGCCGCGTGTTCGACGTGATCAGCGACGGCAAGCTGGAGTGGGCGCCGATGGATGCGCGCTACGACCGCATCGTGATTGGCGAGCAGAGCTACGACTACGTGGCCGGCCGCGACGAGTTCAAGGCCGAGATGAAGCGCCATTTCCCCGCCGAGGCGGTGGCCATCGATCGCTATGTCGAACTGCTCAGCGAAGTCAGTGCAAGGGTGCCGCGCTTCTTCGCCGGCCAGGCCCTGCCGCGCTCGCTCGGCATGCTCTACGCGAGGCTGCGCCGCCTGTGGCTGCCGGCCTATTTCTTCAAGAGCACCCGCGAAGTGCTGGAAGGCCTGACGCAGAATCAGGAGCTGATCGGCGTGCTCACCGCCCAGTGGGGTGACTACGGCCTGCCACCAGCGCAGGCGGCTTTCGTCATGCACGCGATGGTAGCCAAGCACTACATCACCGGCGGCAACTACCCGGTGGGCGGGGCGATCAGGATTTCCGAGACCATCATTCCGCTGATCGAGGCGGCCGGTGGCAATGTCTTCACCTATGCCGGCGTGGACAAGATCCTGGTGGAGGACGGGCGCGCCGTCGGTGTGCGCCTGCACAAGGACGGTTTCGAGATCCGCGCGCCGCAGATCGTCAGCTGCGCCGGCCTGGTGCCCACCTACACCCGCCTGCTGGAACCGCAGGTGGCCGAGGCGCATGGCCTGTTGGCGCCGCTGCAGCAGGTGAAGCTGTCGGCCGCGACCCTGTGCCTGTACGCCGGTTTCAAGGGCAGTGCCGCCGAGCTGGGCCTGCCGAAGACCAACTACTGGGTCTACCCGGGCCATGACCACGACCATAACGTGAGCAGCTTCGAAAGCGGGCAGAACCCGGCCATGCCGCTGATCTACATCAGCTTCCCCTCGGCCAAGGACCCCAGTTGGGACGTCCACTACCCGCACAAGGCGACGGTGGAGATCGTCGCACCGACCCTGCCGCAGTGGTTCGCGCCCTGGAAGGGCAGTACCTGGGGCAAGCGCGGCGCCGACTACGAGGCCTTCAAGACGCAGCTCACCGAGCAACTGCTGGAGACCCTCTACCGGCACCAGCCGCAGTTGCGCGGCGCGCTGGATTTCTGCGAGCTGGCCACGCCGCTGTCCACCGAGTGGTTCCAGTGGAACGAGCAGGGCGAGATCTACGGCATCGACCACACGGTGCAGCGCTTCGACCAGCACTGGATCCACAGCCAGACGCCGATCAAGGGCCTCTACCTGACCGGTGCCGACACCGTCACCGCCGGCGTCGGCGGCGCGCTGATGGCCGGCGTGCTGACGGCCACGCGCATGCTGGGATGGCGGGGGTACAAAGTGGGCAAGCTGTTGAAGGACTGGAAGCCTGTCGCGCAGGCGGGAGAAGCGGCGCAAGTCTCTGGCTAGAGGGTTGGCCTCAGGCCATCACATCGATGCTGTTGCCCAGGTTTGCCGGATTGCTCGCGGGTACGCTGGGGGCCACGGTCTGCATCAGGTTGGCGGTGCTGGCAGCCTGCAGCTCCAGGGTCTTGCGCAGCAGCATCAGTGAGGCCAGAGCCGACGCCTGGGCGGCGGCCTGGCTGGAGATCTGCCGAGGGCTGAGTTCCATGACCGGGCTCCTTGAGCTTCTTCAGCCTGGCAGGCACACGCCGGTGCCGCCGAGGCCGCAGTAACCGCCGGGATTCTTCGCCAGGTACTGCTGGTGATAGGCCTCAGCGTAGTAGAAGGGCGGGGCCGCGGCGATCTCGGTGGTGATGGCGCCGAAACCGGCCTTCTCCAGTTCCAGCTGGAACTGCGCCTGGCTGGCCAGGGCTGTGTCCAGCTGGGCCTGATCCTGGCAGTAGATGGCAGAGCGGTACTGGGTGCCGATGTCGTTGCCCTGGCGCATGCCCTGGGTCGGGTTGTGCGCTTCCCAGAAGACTTTCAGCAGTTGCGCGTAGGACGTCAGCTGCGGGTCGAACACCACCAGCACCACCTCGGTATGACCGGTCAGGCCGGAGCAGACTTCTTCATAGGTCGGGTTGGGCGTATGGCCGCCGGCATAGCCGACGGCGGTGCTCCACACGCCCGGCTGTTGCCAGAAGCGCCGCTCGGCGCCCCAGAAGCAGCCGAGGGCGAACACGGCCTGCTGCAGGCCGGTGGGGAAGGGACCTTGCAGCGGGTTGCCGTTGACATAATGGGCGGCAGGCACCGCCATGCGCTCGGCGCGGCCCGGCAGGGCCTGCTCGGCGCTGGGCAGTTCGAGCTTGTGGGCGAGGATTTGCGAGCGCAGGACCATGAGTGTTTCCCGTGGTGGCGGTGAGGGTGGGGGATAGCTTACCCCTTTGGGGTTATCGGTAGACGCCGAAGCTGAGTGCATATTACAGCGCCCTCACCCCCGGCCCCTCTCCCGGTGGGAGAGAGGAGGGTCAGGCGCCGCGGCAGGGATAGCGGCGCAGGCTGCCCACCAGGTCGCGGCCGGGGATCGGCCGGTCGAACAGGTAGCCCTGGCCGACATCGCATTGCTGGCGACGGAGGAAACCGAGCTGGGCGGCGGTCTCGATGCCTTCGGCGACCACCTTGAGCTTGAGATTGTGGGCCATGGCGATCACCGCGGAGGTGATCTCCATGTCGTCCTCGTTCTCGGGAATGTCCTTGATGAAGCTGCGGTCGATCTTGATCACGTCGATCGGGAACTTCTTCAGGTAGCTCAGCGAGGAGTAGCCGGTGCCGAAATCGTCCATCGCCAGGGTCAGGCCGAGGGCCTTGAGGCGCGCCACTTGCTGGCGGGTGTCGGCGTTGCCCTCCAGCAGCAGGCTTTCGGTCAGCTCTACCTCCAGCAGGTGGGCGGGCAACTGCTCCTCGGCGAGGATGGTGGCGATCGACCCGACCAGATCGGGGTCGGTGAACTGCTTGGCCGACAGGTTGATCGCCACCTGGATCTGGCCCATGCCGAGGGCGGCCAGTTCCAGGCTGGCGCGACAGGCCTGGCGCACCACCCATTTGCCGATGGGGATGATCAGGCCGGTTTCCTCGGCCACGCTGATGAACTGCTCGGGGCTGATCATGCCCTTTTCCGGGTGGTGCCAGCGCAGCAGTGCCTCAAGTCCCACCAGCTGGCCGCTCTTCAGGCACAGCTTGGGCTGGTAGTAGACCTCCAGCTCGTTCTGGGTCAGGGCGCGGCGCAGGTTGTTCTCGACGAACAGCTTGTAGTTGGCCTCTTCGTTGAGCGCCTCGGTAAACAGCTGGACCTGGTGCTTGCCGTTGGCCTTGGCCTTGTGCAAGGCCAGGCCCGCGTGCTTCATCAGCACGTGCGGATCGTCGCCGTGGTGTGGCGCGCAAGCCAGGCCGACCGAACCGGTGACGCTGATCAGCTGGTTGTCGACGAACAGCGGCTTGTCCAGGGTGGCCAGCAGCTCCTGGGCCAGCTTGAGGCCGGCCTGCTCCTCGGCACCATCCAGCAGCACGGCGAACTCGTTGCTGGCGAAGCGCGCCAGGCTGGTGTTCTGCCCCAGGCTGTTGCGCAGGCGCCGCGCCAGATTGGCCAGCAGCTTGTCGCCGGTCTGGTGGCCGAGGCTGTCGTTGATCCGTTTGAAGTTGTCGATGTCCACCAGCAGCAGGCTGAAGGCCTGGCCATCGCGGCGGGCGAAGCGCTCTTCCAGACAGCGGATGAAGTAGGGGCGGTTGCCCAGGCCTGTGAGGTTGTCGCTGTAGGCCAGGCGCTCGATGCGCTGCTGGGCCAGTTTGCTCTGGGTGATGTCTTCGTAGATGCCGATGTAGTGGGTCAGCTCGCCATCGTCGTTGTACACCTTGGAGATCGACAGCTGGCCCCAGTAAGGCTCCAGGTTCTTGCGCCGGCTACGGAACTCGCCCTGCCAGCTGTTGCGTTCGCTCAGACCGCTCTGGGCGTCGAACAGCAGGTCGCCGAGGTTCTCCAGCGCCGGCAGCTGCGAGATGCGTCGCCCCTGCACTTCCTCGGCGCCGTACTGGGTGATGGCGGTGAAGCTCGGGTTGACGTACTGCACCAGACCGTCGCGGTCGAACAGCAGGAAGGCGCTGGCACTCTGCTCCACGGCGCGCTGGAACAGGAACAGTGCGCTGGTGGCGTCGCGCCTTTGCTGGTTGCTCATGACCTGGGCGAACTGGTCAGCCAGTTCGCCGGCAAAGGCGATCTCGTCGGCCTGCCAGGTGCGCGCCGGGCCGATGTGCTCCAGGCACAGCACGGCGACTACTTCGCCGCCGAGGCGGATGCTGGCATCGAGCAGTGCGCTGATGCCCAGCGGTTTGAGGTAGCCGCGGGCCAGCTCGCTGGTGCGCGGGTCGCGCTGGGCGTTGTGCGCGTCGATGGCGCGACCGCTGTGCAGCGCTTCCAGGTAGCGGGGGAACCGACTGGCATCCATGGGCGCCGGCAGCTCGTGGCGGTCGATGTCGCGGCGGTACATGGCCACCGGTTCCAGATGATCGCCGATCAGGTGCCAGATGCTGGCGCGGGCCACGTCGTAGGTTTCGCAGGCCGCCTGGGTAATCAGCTCGGCGGCTTCCTTGAGCGGGTCCAGCGCGCTGTAGCGATGCCGCGCCAGACGCACGATCAGGCTCTGCTGGGCGCGCGAGCGGATCAGGTGCTGCAGATGTTCTTCCTGGGCGTGCTGGTACAGCTCCAGCGAGGCCTGCAGCTTGCTGTTCTGCTCTTCCAGTTCCTGCAGGCAATGTTCGGCCAGGGGCTCGCCGGCCTCGGCCGTGACCAGCAGATAGCCGCGCAGCAGGAAGCGCCCGCGCTGCTGGAAGCTTTCGCCAATCTCCAGCATGTGCAGGGCGCCGTTGGGCGTGTGCAGGCGGTAGCGCACCGAATAGTGCTGGGTGCTGGCCAGTTGGCGCTGGATGTCGTCGTGCAGCTGATAGCGCGCTTCGGGCTCCATCAGGCTGGCATAGGGGCAATCGAGCAGGGCGCAGAGTTCGCCCGCGCTGACGCCGAGTTGGCGCTCGCAGGTCGGGTCGAGGAACAGCAGACTCCAGCTGGGCTCGTTGAGGCGTTCGAAGCGCAACATGCCCAGGCGTGACGGTACAGGCAACTGCGTCACAACCTCGGCCGCCGAACGGCTGGCGGCATCGGGATGGCTTTTCATCGAACCACGGGCTTCCAGTATGCTGCCGCGGAGGGCAGGCTAAGAGCTGCTACATCTACTAACGTCGACCAAGGGTGCATCATGCGGCAGGGACTGACAAGAAGACTGAGCGGGTTGTTGCTGATGCTGAGCCTGGGCGCCGGAGCCCCGGCGCAGGCCAGCGAGGCCCAGCTGAGCGGTGAGGAGCAGGCGCGTTACCTGGCCGAGCTCAAACGCCTGTATCTGACCAAGGACGAGCGCAAGGCGCTGCTGGCCCACAGCAACGCGCTGCTCGATACCTATGCGCTGCGTGCTGGCTACCAGTTGGGCAAGGCACCCTCGCAGCGCAGCGACCTGCGCTACCAGCTCAGCGTCTCGGGCCCCGGCGAACTGCTGGTGCGCCAGGAGACCCGCGCCGAACAGACCAACAGCCTGGCGGTGAGCAACCAGCGTCTGTCGGTATTCGGCCTCGACCCCTATATCCACTACGACTGTCCGACCAGTGGCATCTCCTGCGTGCTCAACAACCCGGCCGACGGCAGCCCCTGGATCACGGTGCTGCGCGACCATCAGGGCGCGGCCGACCTGGCCAAGGCGATCAGCTTCCTGATCCGTAACCTGCAGCGCAACTGAGCCGCGGGTCGGTACGGCAGAGCCCCGCCACGGCGGGGCTTTTCTTTGCCGATAAAAAAGCCCCGCCAGATGGCGGGGCTGAGGGGGAGAGGCGTCGATGCCTCCAAAGCACAGCTTGGTTCGTTACAGCAGCAGGGTGCGGATATCGCCCAGTACGTCGCCCAGGCGCTTGGTGAAGCGCGCGGCGGCGGCACCGTTGATCACCCGGTGGTCGTAGGACAGCGACAGCGGCAGCATCAGGCGCGGCTGGAAGGCCTTGCCGTCCCAAACCGGCTGCATGGTCGCCTTGCTCACCCCGAGGATCGCCACTTCCGGCGCGTTGACGATCGGCGTGAAGCCGGTGCCGCCAATGTGACCGAGGCTGGAAATGGTGAAGCAGGCGCCCTGCATGGCGTCCGGCGAGAGCTTCTTGGTGCGCGCCTTCTCCGCCAGTTCGGCGGCCTCGGCGGCCAGCTGCAGCAGGCTCTTCTGGTCGACGTCGCGGATCACCGGCACCAGCAGGCCATCCGGGGTGTCCACGGCGAAGCCGATGTGCACGTACTTCTTGCGGATCAGTGCCTTGCCGGACGGGGCCAGCGAGCTGTTGAAGTCCGGCAGCTCCTTGAGCAGGTGGGCGCAGGCCTTGAGCAGCAGGGGTAGCACGGTGAGTTTGACCCCGGCCTTCTCGGCCACCGCCTTCTGCGCCACGCGGAAGGCTTCCAGCTCGGTGATGTCGGCGTTGTCGAACTGGGTCACGTGCGGCACGTTGAGCCAGCTGCGGTGCAGGTTGGCGGCGCCGACCTGCATCAGGCGGGTCATCGGCACTTCTTCGACCGGGCCGAACTTGCTGAAATCCACCTCCGGGATCGGCGGGATGCCGGCACCGCCGGTGGCACCGGCGGCCGGGGCGTCCTTGGCCTTCTGCAGCATGGCCTTGACGTAGTTCTGCACGTCTTCCTTGAGGATGCGGCCTTTCGGGCCGGTGCCCGGCACGGCGGCCAGGTCGACGCCGAACTCGCGCGCGGTCATGCGCACCGCAGGGCCGGCGTGCACCTTGCTGCCGTCACGCACGGGCGGCGTCACGGCGGCGGCGGCGGCGGCCAGGGCGGCGATGGCGCCAACCTCGGCGGCCACCTCGGGCTTGGCGCCCGGCGGAGTGCGATGCACCGGCTCGCTTGCAGGTGCCGGGGCGGCCGCGGGGGCTGCAGCTGCCTCTTGGGCAGCTCCTGCCACGCGCAGCTTGAGGATCAGGTCGCCGGTGCCGACTTCGGCGTCCAGCTTGACCACGACTTCTTCCACCACGCCGGCGGCCGGCGCGGGGATTTCCATGCTGGCCTTGTCCGACTCCAGGGTGATCAGCGACTGGTCGGCTTCGATACTGTCGCCGGCCTTGACCAGCACCTCGATGACCTTGACCTTGCCACTGGTGCCGATATCCGGCACGTGCACGTCCTGCACGCTGGCGGCGGCGGGGGCCGCTGCCGGCGCTGCAGCGGGCGCCGCTTCGGCAGCCTTGGGCGCCTCGGCGGCGACGGCAGCCGCGACGGGCTCGGCGGCCGGGGCCGCGCCCTCGACTTCCAGCACCAGCAGCTCGTCGCCTTCCTTGAGGCGGTCGCCCAGCTTGACCTTCAGTTCCTTGATCACTCCGGCCTTGGGCACGGGTACTTCCATGGAGGCCTTGTCGGACTCCAGGGTCAGGATGCTCTGCTCGGCCTCGACGCGGTCGCCGACCTTGACCAGCAGTTCAATGACCTCGCCTTCACCGCCGAGGTCGGGTACGCGAATCAACTCACTCATCGCTACGCTCCTTAGCAGTCCAGGGGATTGGCTTTTTCAGGGTCGATGCCGAACTTGGCGATGGCGTCTGCCAGCACCTTGGCTTCGATCTCGCCACGGTCGACCAGCGCTTCGAGCGCGGCCAGAGCCACCCAGTAACGGTCTACCTCGAAGAAGTGACGCAGCTTCTTGCGGCTGTCGCTGCGGCCGAAGCCGTCGGTGCCGAGCACCTTGTACTCCTTGCTGGGCACCCACTGGCGCACCTGCTCGGCGAACAGCTTCATGTAGTCGGTCGAGGCAACCACCGGGCCCTTGCGCCCGCTGAGGCACTCCTGGATGAACGCCTGCTTGGGCTTCTGCCCCGGGTGCAGGCGGTTCCAGCGCTCCACGGCCAGGCCGTCGCGGCGCAGTTCGTTGAAGCTGGTGACGCTCCACACGTCCGAGCCGATGTTGAACTCGTCGCGGAGGATCTTCGCCGCCTCGCGCACCTCGCGCAGGATGGTGCCGGAGCCCAGCAGCTGCACGTGGTGGGCAGCCTCCTTCTTGTCTTCCTCGAGCAGATACATGCCCTTGATGATGCCGTCCTCGGTACCGGCCGGCAGGGCCGGCTGCTGGTAGGACTCGTTCATCACGGTGATGTAGTAGAAGACGTTCTGCTGCTCCTCGATCATCTCCTTGATGCCGTGGCGGATGATCACCGCCAGCTCGTAGCCGTAGGTCGGGTCGTAGGTGCGGCAGTTGGGAATGGTTGCGGCCATGATGTGGCTGTGGCCATCCTCGTGCTGCAGGCCTTCGCCGTTCAGCGTGGTGCGGCCGGCGGTGCCGCCGATCAGGAAGCCACGGGCGCGGCTGTCGCCTGCGGCCCAGGCCAAGTCGCCGATGCGCTGGAAGCCGAACATCGAGTAGAAGATGTAGAACGGCAGCATCGGCTGGTTGTGCGTGGAGTACGAAGTACCGGCGGCGATCCAGCTGGACATGGCGCCGGCCTCGTTGATGCCTTCCTCGAGGATCTGGCCCTTCTTGTCCTCGCGGTAGAACATCACCTGGTCCTTGTCGACCGGCTCATACAGCTGGCCGACCGAGGAGTAGATGCCGAGCTGGCGGAACATGCCTTCCATGCCGAAGGTGCGCGCCTCGTCCGGCACGATCGGCACGATGCGCGCGCCCAGATCCTTGTCCTTGACCAGCTGCGAGAGGATGCGCACGAAGGCCATGGTGGTGGAGATGTCGCGGTCGCCGGTGCCATCGAGGATGGCCTTGAGGGTATCCAGCGGCGGGGTCGGGATGCTGAAGCTCTGGGTGCGGCGCTGCGGCACGAAGCCGCCGAGGGCCGCGCGGCGCTCGTGCAGGTACTTGTATTCCGGGCTGCCCGGCTCGGCCTTGACGAAGGGCAGGCTCTCCAGCTCGTCGTCCTTGACCGGGATATCGAAGCGGTCGCGGAATTTCTTCAGGCTGTCGATATCGACTTTCTTGGTGTTGTGCGCGGTGTTCTTCGCTTCACCTGCGCCGGTGCCGTAGCCCTTGATGGTCTTGGCCAGGACCACGGTCGGCTGGCCTTTGTGGTTCACCGCCTGGTGGTAGGCCGCGTACATCTTGTACGGGTCGTGGCCGCCGCGGTTGAGGTTCCAGATTTCCTGGTCGGAGAGGCCCTTGACCATCTCCTTCAGCTCGGGGCTGTTGAAGAAGTGCTCACGCACGTAGGCCCCGTCCTTGGCCTTGTAGTTCTGGTACTCGCCATCGACCACTTCGTCCATGCGGCGCTGCAGCAGGCCGTCTTTGTCCTTGGCCAGCAGCGGGTCCCAGAAGCGGCCCCAGACCACCTTGTTGACGTTCCACTCGGCGCCACGGAACACGCCTTCGAGTTCCTGGATGATCTTGCCGTTGCCGCGCACCGGACCGTCCAGGCGCTGCAGGTTGCAGTTGATGACGAAGATCAGGTTGTCCAGCTTCTCGCGGCCGGCCAGTGAGATGGCGCCGAGGGATTCCGGCTCGTCGCACTCGCCGTCGCCCATGAAGCACCAGACCTTCTGTTTGCCGGCGGGGATGTAGCCGCGGCTTTCCAGGTACTTCATGAAGCGTGCCTGGTAGATCGCCTGGATCGGGCCGAGGCCCATGGATACGGTGGGGAACTGCCAGAAGTCCGGCATCAGCCAGGGGTGTGGGTAGGAGGACAGGCCCTTGCCGTCGACTTCGCGACGGAAGTTGTTCATCTGCTCCTCGCTGATGCGCCCTTCGAGGAAGGCGCGGGCGTAGATGCCGGGGCTGGCATGGCCCTGGAAGAAGATCAGGTCGCCGCCGTGCTCTTCGGTCGGCGCCTGGAAGAAGTAGTTGAAGCCGATGTCGTAGAGGGTCGCGCTGGAGGCAAAGCTGGAGATGTGACCGCCCAGGTCGGGGTCCTGCAGGTTGGTACGCATCACCATGGCCAGCGCGTTCCAGCGCACCAGCGAGCGGATCCGCCGCTCCATGAACAGGTCGCCCGGCATACGTGCTTCATGGCCGACCGGGATGCTGTTGCGGTAGGGCGTGGTGATCGCATACGGCAGCTGGGTACCGCTACGGGTGGCCAGTTCGCCCATGCGGGTCAGCAGGTAGTGGGCGCGGTCTTCACCCTCCTTGTCGAGGACGGACTCGAGGGCGTCCAGCCATTCCTGGGTTTCGACGGGATCGAGGTCTTGCATGGCTTGCTCCAGGGCGGAAAGGCTTCCAGAATCGGAGGCCTGGGCTCGTGCACGCTTTTTGGGCGGGCTACGTGAAGTCGTGGTCGACCGATATGCTCGTGGTCGCTCTTGTAGTTTTACTACATTTTCGATGCCGCCTGTAGAGTCCGGGACACATTCTTTAGTAGTAAAACTACAGTTTTCTCTGGAAGGGCAGTGGCGCCTGGGTGAATTCGGGGTGGGCTGCCCGTCCCAAGGATAGACCATGAGCCTGCCACCACTGGCCGCCCTGCCGGCCCCCTTGCTGTCCCTCGCCGAACGCGCTTCGGCCCTGCTGCCCGCCGCCTGGCCGGCTGAGCGCGCACAGGCGTTGCGGCGCAGCTGCGCGCTCAGCGACTTCGTTCACGAACAGGTCGTGCGTGATCCGCAGCTGTTGGTGGAGCTGGGCGAGAGCGGCGATCTGGAGCGTCGTTTCGCCGCCGGCGAGCTGCGCGGGCAGCTGCAGGCCCTGCTGGCCGACTGTCCGGACGAGGACGAACTGGGCCGCCGCCTGCGGCGTTTCCGCAATCGCCAGCAGGTGCGCATCATCTGGCGCGACCTGAGTCGTCAGGCCAGCCTGGCCGAGACCTGCGGTGACCTTTCCGACCTGGCCGATGCCTGCATCGACGGCGCCTACCAGTGGCTCTACCCGCGCCACTGCGAGCAGTTCGGCACGCCGATCGGCCACCGCAGCGGCCAGCCGCAGCATCTGGTGATCCTCGGCATGGGCAAGCTCGGCGCCCATGAACTCAACCTGTCGTCGGACATCGACCTGATCTTCGGCTACTCCGAGGGCGGCGAGACGGAGGGCGTGAAGCGCTCGCTGGACAACCAGGAGTTCTTCATTCGCCTGGGCCAGCGGCTGATCAAGGCGCTGGACGCCATCACCGTCGAGGGCTTCGTGTTCCGCGTCGACATGCGCCTGCGCCCCTATGGCTCGGCGGGTGCCCTGGTGCTCAGCTTCAACGCCCTGGAGCAGTACTACCAGGACCAGGGGCGCGACTGGGAGCGCTACGCCATGATCAAGGCGCGCGTGGTCGGCGGCGACCAGGTCGCCGGCAAGCAGCTGCTGGAGATGCTGCGGCCCTTCGTCTATCGCCGCTACCTGGATTTCTCCGCGATCGAGGCGCTGCGCGCCATGAAGCAGCTGATCCAGCAGGAAGTGCGGCGCAAGGGCATGAGCGACAACGTCAAGCTCGGCTCCGGTGGCATCCGCGAGGTGGAATTCATCGCCCAGGCCTTCCAGCTGATCCACGGCGGTCGTGATCTCAGCCTGCAGCAGCGGCCGTTGCTCAAGGTGCTGGACACCCTGGAGGGGCAGGGCTACCTGCCGCCGCCGATCATCGCCGAGATGAAGGAAGGCTATGAGTTCCTGCGCTACACCGAGCATGCCCTGCAGGCCATCGGCGACCGCCAGACACAGATGCTGCCGGACAACGACCTCGACCGCGCGCGAGTGGCCTGCATCATGGGCTTTGCCGACTGGGCGAGCTTCCATGAGCGGCTGATGTACTGGCGCGGGCGCATCGAGTGGCATTTCCGCCAGGTCATCGCCGACCCGGACGAGGAGGAGGGTGGCGAGGCGGAAACCTGTGTCGGCGGCGAATGGCTGCCGCTGTGGGAAGAGGCGCTGGAGCTGGACATGGCCGAGCGCCAGCTGGCCGAGGCGGGTTTCAGCGAGCCGGCGGCCGCCCTCAAGCGCCTGATCGACCTGCGCGGCGGCAATCAGGTACGCACCATGCAGCGCCTTGGGCGCGAACGCCTGGACGCCTTCGTGCCACGCTTGCTGGCGCAGGCGGTGGAGCACGCCAATCCGGATCTGGTGCTGGAGCGCGTGTTGCCGCTGGTGGAGGCGGTGGCACGGCGTTCGGCCTACCTGGTACTGCTCACCGAGAATCCTGGCGCCCTGCAGCGGCTGATGACGCTGTGCGCGGCCAGCCCGTGGATCGCCGAGCAGATCACCCGCTTCCCGCTGCTGCTCGACGAACTGCTCAACGAGGGACGCCTGTTCAAGCCGCCGCTGGCGCCGGAGCTGGCGGCCGAGCTGCGCGAGCGCCTGACGCGCATTCCCGAGGACGACCTGGAACAGCAGATGGAGGCCCTGCGCCACTTCAAGCTGGCGCACGGCCTGCGCGTGGCAGCGTCGGAGATCGCCGGCACCCTGCCGCTGATGAAGGTCTCGGATTACCTGACCTGGCTGGCCGAGGCCATCCTCGACCAGGTGCTGGCCCTGGCCTGGCGCCAGACCGTGGCCAAATACGGCAATCCGCGGCGCGCCGACGGCAGCCTGTGCGATCCGGACTTCATCATCGTCGGCTACGGCAAGGTCGGCGGCCTGGAGCTGGGGCACGGCTCGGATCTGGATCTGGTATTCATCCATGACGGCGACTCGCAGGCCGAGACCGACGGCGCCAAGCCCATCGACGGCGCTCAGTTCTTCGCCCGCCTGGGCCAGCGCATCATCCACCTGCTGACCACCCAGACCACCTCCGGTCAGCTCTATGAGGTGGATATGCGCCTGCGGCCCTCGGGGGCTGCGGGCCTGCTGGTCAGCTCGCTGGCCGCTTTCCAGCGTTACCAGGAGAACGAAGCCTGGACCTGGGAACACCAGGCGCTGGTGCGCGCTCGCGTGCTGGCCGGCTGCAGTCGGGTGGCGCAGGGCTTCGAGCGGGTGCGTGCGGCCATTCTCGAACGTGCGCGCGATCTGCCCAAGCTGCAGGCCGAGGTCAGCGAGATGCGCGCCAAGATGCGCGACAACCTGGGCAGCCGCGAGACCGCCGCCGGCACTGGGGAAAACGCCTTCGATGCGGCGACTTCCTTCGATCTGAAGCAGGACGCCGGAGGTATCGTCGATATTGAATTTATGGTGCAATACGCGGCCCTGGCGTGGTCGGGGCCGCATCCGGCGCTGCACCGCTACACCGACAACATACGCATTCTCGATGGCCTGCGCGATGTCGGGCTGTTGCCCGCCGCGGACGTCGAGCTGCTGCAGGAGGCCTACAAAGCCTACCGCTCCGCCGCCCACCGGCAGGCGTTGCAGAAGCAGCCGGGCAAGGTCGGTGGCGACCAGTTCGCCGAGGAGCGGCGCAGCGTGATGCGCCTGTGGCGCGAGCTGGGCCTGAACTGAACGAAACGAATCCTGAGGAGTGGCAAAGATGTCGATGTCCGACCGTGATGGCGTGATCTGGTACGACGGCGAGCTGGTGCAGTGGCGCGACGCCACCACCCACGTACTGACCCACACCCTGCACTACGGCATGGGCGTGTTCGAGGGCGTGCGCGCCTACAACACCCAGGACGGCACCGCCATCTTCCGCCTGCAGGCGCACACCGATCGTCTGTTCGACTCGGCGCACATCTTCAACATGCAGATCCCTTTCTCTAAGGAAGAGATCAACGAGGCGCAGCGCGCCGCGGTACGCGAGAACGGCCTGGAAAGCGCCTACCTGCGCCCGATGGTGTTCTTCGGCAGCGAGGGCATGGGCCTGCGTGCCTCGGGTCTCAAGGTGCATGTGATCGTCGCCGCCTGGAACTGGGGCGCCTACATGGGCGAGGAAGCGCTGCAGAGCGGCATCAAGGTGCGTACCAGCTCCTATACCCGCCACCACGTCAACATCTCCATGACCCGCGCCAAGGCCAACGGCAACTACATCAACTCGATGCTGGCCCTGCAGGAAGCCATCTCCGGCGGCGCCGACGAGGCCATGCTGCTGGACCCGGAAGGCTACGTGGCCGAAGGCTCGGGCGAGAACATCTTCCTGGTCAAGGACGGCGTGGTGTACACCCCTGAAGTGACCTCCTGCCTGAACGGCATCACGCGCAGCACCATCCTCACCCTGGCTGCCGAGCACGGCATCAAGGTGGTGGAGAAGCGCATCACCCGCGACGAGGTGTACATCGCCGACGAGGCCTTCTTCACCGGCACCGCCGCCGAAGTCACGCCGATCCGCGAAGTGGATGGCCGCCAGATCGGCGCTGGCCGCCGCGGCCCGGTTACCGAGAAGCTGCAGAAGGCCTACTTCGACCTGGTCACCGGCAAGACCAGCGCCCACGCCGAGTGGCGCACGCTGGTTAAGTAAGACAGTCGTCAAGGGACATGACGGGGAGGCTCCAAGGGCCTGCCTAGGATCTTGCGAGCTAGGGACAGGCTAGGCGGAAGAGGGCCGAGGGCGCGGAGTTTACACAGGGTAAATGAGCACCCGAGGCCCTCTTCCAACGACGCATGACCGACGCGCAGCAGATCCTAGGTAGGCCCTGAGCCTCCTCGGTCGTTTCTGGAAAGAGCATGAAAATACTGATCGTAGGGCCCAGCTGGGTCGGTGACATGGTGATGGCGCAGACCCTGTTCGTCTGCCTCAAGCAGCGCCATCCCGGCTGCGAGATCGATGTGCTGGCGCCCGAGTGGAGCCGGCCGATTCTCGAGCGCATGCCCGAAGTGCGCGCGGCGCTGAGCTTCCCGCTCGGCCATGGCGTGCTGGATCTCGCCACCCGGCGCAGGATCGGCCAGTCGCTGGCCGGCCAGTACGATCAGGCGATCCTGCTGCCCAACTCGCTGAAATCCGCGCTGGTGCCGTTCTTTGCCAAGGTGCCCAAGCGCACCGGCTGGAAGGGCGAGATGCGCTACGGCCTGCTCAACGACATCCGCAAGCTCGACAAGGAGCGGCTGCCGCTGATGATCGAGCGCTTCATGGCGCTGGCTTATGAAGCGGGCGCCGAGATTCCCAAGCCCTACCCGCAGCCGCGCCTGGTGATCGACGAGGCCAGCCGCGCCGCCGCCCTGGCCAAGTTCGGCCTGAGCCTGGACCGCCCGGTGCTGGCACTGTGTCCCGGCGCCGAGTTCGGCGAGGCCAAGCGCTGGCCGGTGGAGCACTACGCCAAGGTCGCCGAGATCAAGATCCGCGCCGGCTGGCAGGTGTGGATGTTCGGCTCGAAGAATGACCACCCCGGCTGCGAGGCCATCCGCGAGCGCCTGATCCCGGGGTTGCGCGAAGAAAGCGTCAACCTGGCTGGCGAGACCAGCCTGGCTGAGGCCATCGACCTGCTCTCTGCTGCCACCGCCGTGGTATCCAACGACTCCGGCCTGATGCACGTGGCCGCTGCGCTGAATCGCCCGCTGGTGGCGGTGTACGGCTCGACCTCGCCGCAGTTCACCCCGCCGCTGGCCGACCAGGTGGAGATCGTCCGCCTGGGCCTCGATTGCAGCCCCTGCTTCGAGCGTACCTGCCGCTTCGGTCACTACAACTGCCTGCGCGAGCTCAAGCCGCGCCCGGTGATCGAGGCGCTGGACCGCCTGGTCGCCGACCCGGTCGAGGTGTAGGTCGTGCTCGCGATAAATGACGCGCCGCGCCGTCGCCCCGGGGAGCGCAAGTCTAGGAATGAGGAGAGAAGTTTGGTTATTCCAAATGAGCGACGAATGACGCTGGATTGCGCTCCCCGGGGCACGGCCCTTCGGGTTGGTGCCGTGAGTGTGCCATGCGTTGTTGCGGGACTTGCCGAGGGAATGACCATCGTCTGCGTCCCGCGCCTAGCCTGGCGCACTCACAGCGCCAACGCGGCGTGTCATTTATCGTGAGCACGACCTCTATGCGGGTTCTGCTGATCAAGACTTCTTCGCTGGGCGACGTGATTCATACCCTGCCGGCGCTCACCGATGCGGCGCGGGCCATTCCCGGCATCCAGTTCGACTGGGTGGTGGAGGAGGGCTTCGCCGAGATTCCCGCCTGGCACCCGGCCGTGGCGCAGGTGATCCCGGTGGCCATCCGCCGCTGGCGCAAACACCTGCTGCAGACCTGGAAGAGCGGCGAGTGGAAACGCTTCAAGCAGCGCCTGGGCGAGGTCGACTACGACCTGGTGATCGATGCCCAGGGTCTATTCAAGAGTGCCGTGCTGACCCGCTACACCAAGGCGCCGGTGGCCGGACTGGATCGCGACTCGGCGCGCGAGCCGCTGGCTTGCCGCTTCTACGACCGCCTGTATGCCGTGGCGAAGAACCAGCACGCCCTTGAGCGCACGCGCCAGCTGTTCGCCCAGGCGCTCGGTTACCCGCTGCCGCAGCAGATCGGCGACTACGGCCTGGATCGTGCGGCCATGGCCGATGCGTCCGCCCAGCCCTATCTGTTGTTCCTGCATGGCACCACCTGGGCCAGCAAGCACTGGCCGGAGGCCGACTGGCGCGCCCTGGCCGAGCGCATGGCTGGGCAGGGCTGGGCCATCCGCCTGCCGTGGGGCAACGAGACGGAGCGTGAGCGCGCCCAGCGCATCGTCTCCGGCATCGACAACGCCGCCGTGCTGCCCAAGCTCAACCTGGCCGGCGTGGCCAAGGTCATCGCCGGCGCCACCGCCTGCGTGGCCGTCGACACCGGCCTCGGTCACCTGGCGGCGGCGCTCGACGTGCCAACCATCTCCCTGTATGGCCCGACCCTGCCCGGTAAGGTCGGCGCCTACGGTCGTGGCCAGGTCCACCTGTGCGCGACCGGGCCGGGCGCCGGCCAGGGCGATCGCCACAAGCCCTGTTTCGACGGTCTCGACGCCCAACGCGTGGGCGATGCGCTGAACGCCATGCTGCTGGCGCAGCAGGAGGCGGTGTGATGCAGCTGGCCTTCGTGCTCTACAAGTATTTTCCGTTCGGTGGTCTGCAGCGCGATTTCATGCGCATCGCTCTGGAGTGTCAGGCGCGCGGTCACGCCATTCGCGTCTATACGCCGATCTGGGAGGGCGAGATGCCCGCCGGCTTCGATGTGCGGGTGGCGCCGATCAAGGCGTTCTTCAACCACCACCGCAACGAGAAGTTCAGCGCCTGGCTGGCCGCCGATCTGGCGCGCGACCCGGTGGATCGGGTGGTGGGCTTCAACAAGATGCCGGGCCTGGACGTCTACTACGCCGCCGACGGCTGCTACGAGGACAAGGCGCAGACCTTGCGCGCGCCTATCTACAAGCGCTGGGGCCGCTACAAGCATTTCGCCGACTACGAGCGGGCGGTGTTCGCCCCGGAGTCGAAGACCGAGATCCTGATGATCTCCGAAGTGCAGCAGCCGCTGTTCATCAAGCACTACCAGACCCCGGAAGCGCGCTTCCATTTGCTGCCGCCGGGCATCGCTGCTGACCGACGCGCGCCGGCCAATGCCGGCGAGATCCGCGCCGAGTTCCGTCGCGAGTTTCAGCTGGCCGACGACGACCTGCTGCTGGTGCAGATCGGCTCCGGCTTCAAGACCAAGGGCCTGGACCGCAGCCTCAAGGCCCTGGCCGCGCTGCCGCGCGAGCTGAAAAAGCGTACCCGCCTGATCGCCATCGGCCAGGATGACCCCAAGCCCTTCCTGCTGCAGGTCAAGGCGCTGGGGCTGTCCGATCAGGTGCAGATTCTCAAGGGGCGCAGCGACATCCCGCGCTTCCTGCTCGGCGCCGACCTGCTGGTCCATCCGGCCTACAACGAGAACACCGGCACCGTGCTGCTGGAGGCGCTGGTCTCCGGCCTGCCGGTGCTGGTCAGCGCAGTCTGCGGCTATGCCCACTACATCGCCGAGGCCGAAGCCGGGCGCGTGGTGCCGGCGCCGTTCGAGCAGGAAATGTTCAACCGCATGCTCGCCGAGATGCTCGCCGATGACGCCGCGCGGGCGACCTGGGGCGCCAATGGCCTGGCCTTCGCCGACACGGCCGACCTCTATTCCATGCCGCAGCGCGCGGCCGATGTGATCCTGGCGGAGCGCGCATGAAACTGATGCTTGCCGAGCCGTTCCAGAGCCTGTGGGCCGGACAGGATGCCTTCGTCGCCGTGGAGGCCCTGCAGGGCCAGGTGTACCGCGAGCTGGAGGGGCGTCGCACGCTACGTACCGAAGTCGACGGGCGCGGCTACTTCGTCAAGATTCACCGTGGCATCGGCTGGGGTGAGATCGTCAAGAATCTGCTCAGCGCCAAGCTTCCGGTGCTCGGTGCCGGCCAGGAGTGGCGGGCGATCCGGCGCCTGACCGAGGCCGGCGTGCCGACCATGACCGCCGTGGCCTATGGCGAGCGCGGCGGCAATCCGGCCGCGCAGCATTCCTTCATCATCACCGAGGAGCTGGCGCCGACCACCGACCTGGAGCAGCTGACCCTGAACTGGGCCCAGCAGCCACCCGAAGCGCGCCTCAAGCGCGCGCTGATCGCCGAAGTGGCGAAGATGGTCGGCGGTATGCACCGGGCCGGGGTCAACCACCGCGACTGCTATATCTGCCACTTCCTGCTGCACACCGACAAACCGGTCACGGCGGACGATTTCCGCCTCTCGGTGATCGACCTGCACCGAGCCCAGGTACGCAGCGCCGTGCCCCTGCGCTGGCGCAACAAGGACCTGGCCGCACTGTATTTCTCCGCCCTGGACATCGGCCTGACCCGCCGCGACAAGCTGCGTTTCCTGCGCACCTACTTCCAGCGCCCGCTGCGCGACATTCTGCGCGACGAAGCTAGGCTGCTGGCCTGGCTGGAGCGCAAGGCGGACAAGCTCTACCAACGCAAGCAGCGCTATGGGGATGCGCTGTGAATCAGGATGCTGCTATGACGCAAATGGATTGGCACGACAAGCGTGTGGCCATCGTGCCGTGCGCGGCTCTGGGGGATGTCACGCTCTACCTGTACCTGGCCTGGCTGTTCCACCGCGCGGGTGCGCGGGTGCGTTTCGTGTCCGGCACCTTGTATCCGGCACGCGACTACTTCGACTGGCTGCAGGTGGAGTCCGCTGAGGCTGTCGATCTGCTGGCGCTGGCGGCCGAGAACGACCTGGTCATCTGCTACGTCAATGCGCTTCCGCAGGATGCGTCGAGCCTGCCGGAGATTCTCGCCCAGGCCAACATCGCTATCGTCACGGCGAAGAAACTGTCGCCGCGCCTGGGTGTTGACGGGCGCGAGGTGCGGGTCGGCGAGCATGTGTTCGCCGGCGCGAGTCGCGCGCTGTGCCTGCGTTCGCGGGCGGGCATGAGCATGGTGCAATGGATCGACGAGTACGCCGCCAGTGTCTTCGGCCTGCGTGGCGAGGGCACTGTGCCCCTTCGGTGCTCGACCTCCTGCGCCGACGCGCATCGGCGCGTGGCTATCTTTCCGACCACGCCGCATGACAAGAAGAACTACTCGCAGGCCGGCTTTCTCTGGCTGGCTCGGCGTCTGCGCGCGCGGGGCTGGCTCGTCGAGTTTGTCGGCATGCCCAGAGAGCGCGAGGCGCTGGGGCACGCCTACAGCGGTTTCCCGGTGCACGCCTTCGCCGATGTCCGCGGCCTGATGGACTTTCTCGCGACCTGCGCGGTGGTCATCAGCAATGACTCGGGAGGTGGCCATCTGGGCTCGCTGATGGGCTTGCGCAGCTTCACCATTACCCGCAAGCACGCCAACTTCGTCTGGCGTCCGGGGTTCAACGCACACAACGAGGTGCTGGCGCCGCTGGCCAGCTTCAAGCTGTTGGGTCGCTATGTCTGGTCCCCGTTCATTCCGGTCTGGCGGATTCCCCGGCGCCTGGGGCGGGTGCGCTGATGGCCGGCTGGACCTTGAGGCCTGAATACGGCGCGCTGCACCAGGATCTGGGTTCGCTGGCGGCAGTGTTCGCTCTGCAGGGCCGGCAGTTGACCTCCGACCCGCTGTCCGAAGTGATCCTCATCGAGCGCGACGGCGTACGCTACTACGTCAAGCGTTACTGGGGCGCCGGCAAGGGCCTGCGCCGCTTCATCGGGCGACCGCGGGTCAAGGCCGAGTGGCAGAACCTGAAGCACTTCGCGCAGTGGGACATCCCCACCGCGCCCGTGGTTGCCTATGGTCTGGAGCGCAAGGGTGGCGCGTTCGTGCGTGGGGCGCTGGTGACCCGCGAGCTGGAGCACACCTGCGACCTGGCCGAGATGGCCAGGCAAGGCGACCCACGCCTGCGTGATGCTGCCTGGGTGAACAATGTCAGTCTCCAGTTGGCCAGGGCGACCCGCGCCCTGCATGACCATCATTTCGCCCATAACGACCTGAAGTGGCGCAACCTGCTGGTCAATCAGGAGGGTGCGCTGTTCCTGATCGATTGCCCGACCGGCAGTTTCTGGTGGGGGCCGTTTCTGCGCTACCGCGTGATCAAGGACCTGGCCTGCCTGGACAAGGTGGCCAGCAAGGTGCTGACGCGCAGCCAGCGTTTGCGCTTCTTCCTGCAGTACCGCGGGCGCGAGCGCCTTTCCAGCGGCGACAAGCGCCGTGTACGGCAGATTGTGAAGTTCTTCGAGGGCAGGGAATGAGCGATTTCATCGCCGCCGAGGATCGCGCCATCCTCGAGCGCCACGGACTGGCCGACTACGACGCGCTGTGGGCACTCAAGCTGGAGGCGGTGGACGAGCCCAACACCGAGCGCGGTGGCTGGAGCAGCGTGTATCGCCTGGACCTGGGTGAGGCGGCCTATTACCTCAAGCGCCAGAGCAATCACCTGACCCACAGCCTGTTACGCCCGCTGGGTGAGCCGACCTTCGCCCGCGAGTTCCGCAATATTCGCCGCTATGCCGAGCTGGGCATTCCCGCCCTGCAGGCGGCTTTCTACGCCGAGCGCCGGCTGCCCGGCGAGCGCCGCGCCGTCCTGCTGACCCGTGCGCTGGACGACTGGCAGGACCTGGAGCACTGGCTGCAGGGGTGGGCACAGCTGGACGGCGCTCGCCGCAGCGCCATCCTGCGCGCCTGTGGTGAGCTGGCGCGGCGCCTACACGCGGCCGGACAGGTGCACGGTTGCTTTTATCCCAAGCACATCTTCCTGAAAGAGGAGGGCGAGGGCTTCGCAGCGCAGCTGATCGACCTGGAGAAGACACGTCCGCTGCTGCTCGGCGAGCGTGACCGGATCAAGGATCTTGAGCCGCTGCTGCGCCGTGCCAGCGTTTGGAGCGAGGGCGAAGTGCGCCAGTTGCTGGTCGCCTACCTGGGGGATGCGGTCGCTGTCGAGCGCTGGAGTCAGCGCCTTGGCGCGCGCCGCCGGCACAAGGAGTCACGTTGATGCAGCTGGCCGATCTGCAGCTTGCCGGGCGCGTGCCCGTTCTGCCGTTGCAGCTGCAGCTGAGCGGCGAGCCGCTGGTGCTGGAGCGTCTGCTGCGCGTATTGCCGGGGCAGCGCTATGTCGGCCTGGCCCGCTGGCGTGGCCGTGCGGTGCTGGCCAAGCTGCTGGTTGGCGGCAAGGCCGAGCGGCACTTCCAGCGTGAACTGTGCGGTGCGCGCCTGCTGGCCGAGCAGGGGCTTTGCACGCCCGCGCTGCTGGCTGAGGGCTTCGTGGCCGGGCAGGGCGGTTGGCTGCTGTTCGACTACCTGGATGGGGCCGAGAGTCTCTGGGACGCCTGGCGCTTCGTCGAACGCGAAGCCCTGCTGTCCGACGCGCAGCAGGCGGTGCTGGGCGAGGCGCTGAATGCCATCGGCCAGCTGCATGCCAAGGGCCTGTGGCAGGCCGACCTGCACCTGGACAACCTGCTGCGACAGGCTGGTCAGCTGTTCGTCATCGATGGTGGTGGCGTACAGGTCGAGACGGCCGGCCAGCCGCTGTCGCGCCAGCGCGTGCTGGAAAACCTTGGGGTGTTCTTCGCCCAACTGCCGGCCGAGCTGGAGCCATTCACCGAGGAGCTGCTGGTGCACTACCTGCTGGCCAACGGCGAGCATGCCCTGCCGCTCGAGGCCCTGCTCAAGGAAGTGGAGAAGGTGCGGCGCTGGCGCCTGCGTGACTACCTGAAGAAGGTCGGTCGTGATTGCAGCCTGTTCGCGGCCAGAATCGGCGCGTTCGGCCTGCGTGTGGTGCGTCGCGAGCAGGACGCCGAACTGGCGCCGCTGCTGGGTCAGATCGATGCGTGCATCGAGGCCGGGCATGTCTACAAGACCGGCGGCGCGGCCACCGTTGCTCGCGTCGAGCTGAATGGCCGGCCGCTGGTGGTCAAACGCTACAACATCAAGCACTGGCTGCACTGGCTCAAGCGCTTCTGGCGCCCCAGCCGCGCCTGGCATAGCTGGGTCGAAGGCAACCGTCTGGAGCTGCTGGGTATCGCCACGCCGCGCCCGCTGGCGGTACTCGAGCGGCGCTGGTGCTGGCTGCGCGGCCGTGCCTACCTGGTGACCGAGTATTGCGGGGGCGAGGACCTGATCGCGCGCTTCACGCCGCATGTCGACGGCTGCCCGCCGGAGGCCGAGCTGGTGGCGCTGGACTGGCTATTCGCCGCGCTGATCCGCGAGCGCATCAGCCACGGCGACTTCAAGGGCCACAACCTGTTCTGGGACCAAGGCCGCTGGAGCCTGATCGACCTCGACGCCATGCGTCAGCATGCCGGGCAAAGTGGCTTCGTCCGTGCCTACGCCCGCGACCGCGCGCGTTTCCTGCGCAACTGGCCTGCGGACTCCGCTCTTTACCGCCTGCTGGACGCGCGCCTGCCGCGTCTGTGACGCGACCGCGCGGTCGGCACCCGGCGATACCCGCGGCCGGAGTCTGTCGCTATAATCCCCGCCTTTGTTCGGGCGAAAGCTGTTTCGCCCTTCCACCTGTCCCGGCGGCCTTGTCCGCCCGTAGCTGCAAAGAGGCTTTCCCGTGGCATTGACCATTCTCGGCCTGTCCGGCGCGCTCAGCCATGACCCGTCCGCTGCCCTGTACATCGACGGTAAGCTGATCGCGGCGGTAGAAGAAGAGCGCTTCGTGCGCGACAAGCATGCGAAAAACCGCATGCCCTACGAGTCGGCCAAGTTCTGCCTGGAACAGGCCGGGATCAAGCCGTCGGACGTCGACGTGGTGGCCATCCCTTTCGCGCCCATCAGCATCTTCGAGAAGGCCCGCTGGCAGTACGCCAAGCGATACTGGTATGCGCCGGATCGCGCCCTCGACGCAATCCTGATGGGCAATCGCCGCTACAAGCGCTACCACAAGAAGATTCAGTGGTGCCTGGAACAGCTGGGTTTTGATCTGAAAAAGGTCAAGATCGAGCCGGTCGAACACCACCTGGCCCACGCGGCTAGTGCCTATCACTGCTCGGGTTTCAAGGAAAAAACCGCGATCCTCGGCATCGACGGCAAGGGCGAGTACGCCACCACCTTCTTCGGTTGGGGCGAGAACGGCAAGATCCACAAGATCAAGGAGTTCTACGACCCGGATTCGCTCGGCGGCCTGTACGGCGCGATCACCGAGTTCCTCGGCTTCGAGATGCTCGACGGCGAGTTCAAGGTCATGGGCATGGCGCCCTACGGTGACGCGGCCAAGTACGACTTCTCGCGCCTGGCCAAGTTCGAGAATGGTGAGCTGATCATCAACACCGACTACGCCAACGTCATCGGCTTCCGCCGCTACAAGGAAAACGGCAAGGGCTACTACTTCTCGCCCAAGCTGATCGAGTGGCTGGGCCCGAAACGCCAGGGCGACATCGCCGACGATCCGTACATCCACTACGCCGCCAGCATGCAGGCGCTGTTCGAGAAGCTGGCGCTGGAGATGATGGAGTACTACCTCGGCGACATCCTCAAGGAAACCGGCAAGATCGCCTTTGCCGGCGGCTGTGCGCTGAACGTCAAGCTGAACCAGAAGATCATCGCCCGCGACGACGTCAAGGAGCTGTTCGTGCAGCCCGCTTCCGGCGACGCCGGTACCTCGGTCGGCGCCGCGGCCTATGTCTCGCATCAACGCGGCGTGCCGGTTGAGAAGATGGAGCACGTCTATCTCGGCCCGGCCTACTCCAACGAGGATGTGATTGCCGCCTGCGCTCGCCACCCGAGCAAGCCGGTGTTCAAGCGCATCGACAATACCCCTGAGCGCATCGCCAAGATCATGGTCGACGGCAACCCGGTGGCCTGGTTCCAGGGCCGCATGGAGTTCGGCCCTCGCGCCCTCGGCGGCCGTTCGATCATTGGCTGCCCGAGCGTGCCGGGCGTGGCCGACCGCATCAACGAACAGATCAAGTTCCGCGAGCGCTGGAGACCCTTTTGCCCGTCGATGCTCGACACCGTGGCGCCGAAGATGCTCAAGGTCGACCATCCGAGCCCGTTCATGACCTTCACCTTCGAAGTCAACGAGGAGTGGAAGGAGCGCGTCGGCGAAGTGGTGCACGAGGACGGCACCTCGCGCGCCCAGGTGCTGGAACGCCAGTACAACCCGCGCTGGTACGACCTGATGCTGGAGCTGGAGAAACTCACCGGCAACGGCGTGTCGCTGAACACCTCGCTCAACCGCCGCGGCGAGCCGATGATCTGCTCGCCGACCGACGCGCTGAACATGTTCTACGGCTCGGACCTGCAGTACCTGATCATGGAAGACATCCTCGTGGTCAAGGACGGCAAGGACTGGTATGACAACATCTGAGGCGGCTGGCCGTCGTCTGGCTGAGCGAGCTAGCGCAGGGCTAGGCGAGGGTCGCCGAGGAAGCGGAGTTTACTGTGGTAAATGAGCATTCCGAGGCGGCGCTCAACAACGCCCTGCCGACGCGCAGCCAACCAGAACAGTGGGTGCTGCAGTTCTGTCATGGCTATGACGGCCCCTTCCTCGATTGCGCGCGGCAGTACGCCGCGCTGTTTGCCGGTACGCGTTACAAGGTCTGCACCGTCTACCTGACCGGTGCGCCGAGCGCCGAGGTCGAGGCCGGTTCGGCCTCCGACGAGGTGATCTTCCTCGACTACTCCAGTCGCCAGGTGCGGGGCCTGAAGCTCAGGGCCATCGCCGACTTTCGGCGCATCGCCGCGTCGCGCGACTTCGCCGTCTGCATCGCCCACCGCTTCAAGCCCATCTATGTCGCCTTGCTCGGCAGCCAGCTGCCGGTGATCGGCGTGCACCATGCCTTTGGTGACTACAAACGCCGTACCCGCCAGCTGTTCGCCAATCTTTTCCGCAAGCGCCTGGCGCTGCTCGGCGTGTCCGACGCGGTGCGCGACGACATGCGTGCCTGCCTGCCAGGCTGGCCGGGTGAGCGTATCGAGACGCTGTACAACCGTATCGACATCGCGGCCGTGCAAGCCGAGCAGGTCTCCCGCGAGGCGGCCCGCGAGCATCTGGGCCTGCCGCAGAGCGCCTGGGTGGTCGGCAACGTCGGGCGCCTGCACCCGGACAAGGACCAGGCCACCCTGATCCGCGGCTTCGCCCAGGCGCTGCCGCAGCTGCCCGCCGGCAGCCTGCTGGCGATCATGGGCAGCGGCAAGCTGGAGGCTTCGCTCAAGCACCTCGCCGCCGAGCTGGGTGTGACTGAAAGCGTGCGTTTTCTGGGGCAGGTGGCCGGCGGCCGGCGCTACTTCCAGGCCTTCGACCTGTTCGCTCTGAGCTCCGACCACGAGCCCTTCGGCATGGTGTTGCTGGAGGCCATGGCTGCCGGCGTGCCGGTGATCGGCACCGACTGTGGCGGTGGCCGCGAGGTGGTGCATGGCGTGGGCGAGCTGTTCCCGCTCGGCGATGCCGCTGCCTTGGCCGGCGCGCTGCAGCGCCAGGCACAGAACCGCGATCTACCGGCGCTGCGCGAACGCTTGCAGGCGCACCTGCAGCAGCATTTTTCCGACGCGGTGGTGTGCGAGCGTTTCTGGTCGCTGCCGCTGCGCGCCATGCTGAACTGAGGCTGACCCGATGCAGGATGCCGTCGCCAACCCCTGGGCCGCCAAGGCCCGCGCCCTGGACCGCTACCGTTGGCTGCTGCTACGTGAGCGTCACGGCGTGCTCGGCAGCGCCCTGCGCTTCGCCCGCGAGGCGCTGGGCGACTGGTGGTTCGGCGTGCGCGCCAAATCCCGGCTGGCCGCGGCCGTGCAGGCAGAGCCCTGCGATTTTCTGCTGCTACAGTCGGCGTCCAAGGTCATCGCCTTCCAGCGCAAGAAGCTGCTGATCGAGGGGCTGCGCGGGCGCGGCTACAACCTGGTGGAAACGGCGTTACAGGCGCCCAAGACCATACTGCGGGATCGCTTGCTTCGCCGCCCGCCGCATGGGGTGCCAACCCGTTACTTCGGTATTGCCGCTTACGCCGAGTGGCTGGTGGAGCGGTATCAGCCGCGCATCCTGCTCAACGACCGCAATGGCAGCCTGTATGCGCCGTTTCTGCGCCTGGCGCTGAATGTCCGCGGTAGCCGGCTGGTGCACCTGGCCCACGCCACCACGGTGGAAGGCTCGCGCCGGCTGGGCATGAACGACTATGACTACTACTTCCTGTTTGGCCAGAGCTCGCTGGAAGCCCTGCAGGCGCGCGAGTTGCGTTTCGGCAGCTCGACGGCGGTGCTGGTCGGCTCGCACATGATCGATGACAGCTACCAGATGCCGGCGCCGGACCTGGCGACCCGCACCCTGCTGATCCTCGGGGTCGGGCCGGACAAGGAAAAGGAGTCGGCCTATCAGCAGACCTACCGCTTGCTGGCCGACTGGGCGTGCCGGCACCCCGAGTACCGGGTGCTGGTCAAGCGTCATCCGCGCAGCCAGGCCCCGTTCTGGCAGGAAGCGGCGAGCCATATCGGCAATATCGAGCTGCTGGCCGCCGACTGCAGTCTGGCGGCGGCGTTGGCGCGTGCCTCGGTGGTGGTGAACATCCTCTCCAACGCGGTGATCGAGGCGGCCCTGGCTGGGCGGCCAGTGCTCTGCGTCGACCTCGGTGGGCAGTCGGACATCTTCCAGCAGCAGCGCTTCTTCGGCGCGGTTATCCGTACCGAGGACGAGCTCGAGCGGCGCCTGCAGGGCATCGAGGACGATTTCGCGCAGGCGCTCGGGCAGTCGCGGGCCTTCGCCGAGTTCCACCTGGCACAGGGGGCGGCCGGACTGGCCAGCACCCTGGCGGCGCTGCAGGCGCTGCGTGCCGGACAGCCATTGCCGGCCGGCATTGGGCAATTCACCCTTGATGCACATCCTACGGACTTTAGGAGCTGACCTTGGCCCGAGCAGCAGTGACATGGCCCTTCTTCGAGCATGTGCAGGTGATCAATCTGGACTCGCGTGCTGACCGTTGGGCCGCCATGCAGGCGCAATTCGAGCGTCTCGGTGTTTGCGGTGATGTTCAGCGTTTCGCCGCAGTGCGTCCGCCGGCCGACATCGTCGAGCAGCCGCAGTTGGCGGGGTTGCGCGAGTTCCTGCAGCGGGTCGATGGTGACAGCGAGCGACTGGCGGCCAAGCTGCGCTCGACCTGGGGTTGTACCCAGAGCCATCTGGGTGTCATTCGGCTGGCGCAGGCCAGTGGCTGGCCCCATGTGCTGATTCTCGAAGATGACTGCGAGTTCGAGCCCTACACGTTGCCCGTGCTGCGGCGCGTGGCCCGCCAACTGCAGGGGCAGGAGTGGGACATGCTCTACCTGGGCGGGACTTACAAGAGGGGCGGACGGCTGCAGCGCTTTGCCGCCAATCTCGACGACGCCGGGCGGATTCGCCTGGGTCACGCCTATCTGGTGCACGAACGCCTGTACCAGCGCATCCTCGATGAGGCCGAGGGTTCCGGCCTGCCGATCGACTGGTACTACTCGGAAAAGCTGCATCCGCAGGTGCGCAGCTTCCTGGTGCGGCCGGTGCTTGCCTACCAGCGCCTGCTGGACATGAGCGACATCGAGGCCGTGGTACGCAAGCCGGAATTCAAGACCCGGAAGGCCCTCCGGCGTCTCTGGAGTCGTCTGCGTTACCTGGCATTCTGAGCATGCGCCTGTTGTCGATGTCCGGCTGGCGTGAGTTTTTGCTGCGCTGGTTATCCGTCGGGCTGCTCTGGTGGCTGGCGGGCATGCTGCTGCTCAGTAGCCACAAGCTCTATCAACAAGGCTTGATTGCCCTGTTCTGGCTGCCCGGTTTGCTGGCGCTACTGTCGTTCCCTGAGGTGCGCCGGGCCTGGTGGCAGCCCGGTGTTGCCTGCCTGGCACTGTTCGCCACCTGGTCGGCCGGCTCGGTGCTCTGGAGCGAGGTGCCGGTGCCGGCGAAGGAGCTGAAGATCTTCCTGTATGTGGGGCTGGCCGCCAATGCCGTGCTGGCGCTGGCGGTGCTCGATGCGGTGCGCTTCTGGCGTGCGTTGGCCATGCTGGGCGTGCTGGTCGGCCTGTATGCCTGGAGTGCGCTGCTGGTGTTCTACGGTTGGCAGGATCGGCCCTGGTCGGCTCGGGTGGTTGGCAGCGGGCTGGCCAATCACCCGATTCTCGCGGCGCAACTGTTCTGCGTGATGGGCATGGTGCTGCTGTTCCTGCGTGACCATCTGCCAAGCTGGCTGCGCGGCCTGCCTTGGTTCATTGCCCTGCTGGGCTACCTGGTGTTTCTGCTGCTGAGCCAGTCCAAGGGGCCCTGGGCTGCGGCCTTCGTCACCTTGCTGCTGCTGCCGTTGTGGTGCCGGGGGCGCCGGCCTCTGGCGGCGCTGGGCGTGGTCTGCGTGGCTTTGGCGACAGTCTACGTTTTTTGGCCGGACGTCCTGCTGCAGCGTGGTCTGTCGTTCCGCCCGGACCTGTTTGCCCAGGCACTGCTGAAAATCGAGGTACATCCCTGGCTCGGTATTGGCTTCGACTCGCCCTATACGCTACCGGTGCCTTCGCTGGGCTTGTCCTACGAACATGCACACAACCTCTACCTGCATATTGCCGTGCTGCTCGGTCTGGTCGGTCTGCTGGGCTGGCTGCTGCTGCAGGGCTGGGCGGTGCTCTGGGCCTGGCGGGCCAGGGACAGTGTCCAAGGGCGGCTGTGTCTGACCCTGCTGTGCTTCTCGGCGGTCGCGCTGTTCACCGATGGCGTTGGTCCCTGGCTCAAGCCGCGCGAGGAGTGGTTCTGTATCTGGCTGCCGCTGTTCCTGTGCCTGGCTGGTGCGGCGCTGCAGCGCGGTGCGGATAAGCGGGGTCTTGAGCGGGCATGAGGTGAGCAGGCTTCGATTCCCACCTCGGTGACTTCAGTTTCCTTGCTGTCCCGGTTGTCGGCTACGCAAGCGACTCCGCCCTGAGCTGTCAGCGAGGTGGAGTCGGCCCAGAGTCGGCAGATTTCTAGGGGATTTGCCTGGTCTGGAGCCCGAGCGGCCTTTGATGTCGGGGGTGAATCTTGGTCAGCGAGGCTTGTCGCGCGCGGCTTCGTAGTGCTGCATCAACTCGTTCCAGGGGAAGCCCGGTACCTTGCGTCGTTCCAGATAGCGCTGCAGATGGCGGAAGTTGCGGCGCACGAGCATGCGTCCCAGCGGGCGCCCCTTGAAACGCAGGTCGAGGAAGTCGATCAGGCCGAAGTCGTCATTCGGGGTCAGCAGGATGTTGCCCAGATGCAGCGAGCGGAAATAGATGCCCAGGCGATGCAGTTTCAGAATGTAAGCGGCCAGTTCTGGCAGGCGTCGGTCGAACTCATCCCGCTGGTCGCGGAATAGCCTGTCTAGCGGCTGGCCAACCAGCGGCTGGTAGAGGCAGGCGCTGACGGCTTCATTGCGGTCAATCCAGGCGCACTCAAGGATGCTCGGCGTCGCGATGCCCAGCGCCCGCAGGCGTTCGGCGCGTTCGGCGAAGCGTCGGGCATCCGGGCGCAGGCGTGCCAGCAGGGGATTGCGCCGGCTACGGAAGATCTTCAACAGACTGCCATCGGGCAGGCGAACGACTTTGGGGCCATGGCTGTCTTTTTCCAACACTTCTCCCTGGCTCAACCAATCTTGTAATTCGTTCGCTGTTACAATCCGCATCTTGTCTCTCTAGCCAGTCGTATGAGGCCCGCCGAATGGCCAATTCTACCCAGCAATCCAGCCTGAAGGTTTATCTGCGGTTGCTGAAATACGTCGCTCCCTACTGGGGGTTGTTCGCCATCAGTATCCTCGGCTTCCTGATATTCGCCTCGACCCAGCCGATGTTGGGCTACATGCTCAAGTTCTTCGTGGATGGCCTCAATAACCCCAATGCGGGTCTGTTTTCCGAGGTGCCCTGGCTGATCGAGCATGCGCCCTGGGTGGCCGGTCTGCCGCTACTGCAGGCCGTGCCGCTGCTGATTGTACTGATCGCGGTGTGGCAGGGGGTGGGCTCCTTTCTTGGTAACTATTACCTGGCCCGAGTTTCCCTTGGGTTGGTACAGGATCTGCGTACCGCCCTGTTCAATAACCTGCTGACCCTGCCCAACCGTTACTTCGACAACCACAACTCCGGTCATCTGATCTCGCGCATCACCTATAACGTGACCATGGTGACCGGTGCTGCCACCGACGCGATCAAGGTGGTCGTGCGTGAGGGGATGACGGTTTTGTTCCTGTTCGCCAGCCTGCTGTGGATGAACTGGAAGCTCACGTTGGTGATGTTGGCGATACTGCCGGTCATCGGCGTGATGGTGACCAGTGCCAGCAAGAAGTTTCGCAAGCAGAGCAAGAAGATCCAGGTGACCATGGGCGACGTTACCCATGTTGCCTCCGAGACCATCCAGGGCTACCGCGTGGTGCGCAGCTTCGGGGGGGATGAATACGAGCGTGAGCGCTTTTTCAGAGCTGCCGAGGACAACAAGAACAAGCAACTGCGCATGGTCAAGACCAATGCGGTCTACACCCCCAGCCTGCAGCTGGTGATTTATAGCGCCATGGCCGTGCTGATGTTTCTGGTACTGCTGCTGCGCGGAGATGCTTCGACGGGTGAACTGGTGGCCTATATCACCCTGGCTGGCCTGCTGCCCAAGCCCATTCGCCAGCTCTCCGAGGTCAGCTCCACCATACAGCGCGGGGTGGCCGGCGCCGAGAGCATCTTCGAGCAGCTGGACGAGGAGCCGGAGGTCGACCACGGCACCCAGGAGCGCGTGCGCATCAGTGGCCGCCTGGAAGTGCGCAACCTCAGCTTCCAGTACCCCGGGGCCGAAAAGCCTGTGCTCGACGACATCTCCTTTGTCGCCGAGCCCGGTCAGATGATTGCCCTGGTCGGCCGCTCCGGCAGTGGCAAGTCGACCCTGGCCAGCCTGATCCCGAGGTTCTATCACCATGAGCAGGGGCAGATCCTGATCGACGGGCTGGATGTTGAGGAATACACGCTGCACAACCTGCGTCAGCACATCGCGCTGGTCACCCAGCATGTCACCCTGTTCAACGACAGCGTGACCAACAACATCGCTTACGGCGACCTGGCTGGCGCGCCTGTCGAGCAGGTCCGCCAGGCGGCCGAGGCGGCTTATGCCGCCGAGTTCATCGACAAGCTGCCGCAGGGCTTCGATACCCAGGTCGGGGAAAATGGCGTGCTGCTTTCCGGTGGTCAGCGCCAGCGTCTGGCGATCGCGCGTGCGCTGCTGAAGAATGCGCCGCTGCTGATCCTCGACGAAGCCACCTCGGCCCTGGACACCGAGTCCGAGCGGCATATTCAGGCGGCATTGGATGAAGTGATGAAGGGCCGTACCACCCTGGTGATTGCCCACCGCCTGAGCACCATCGAGAAGGCCGATCTGATCCTGGTGATGGATCAGGGCCGGATCGTCGAGCGCGGCAGCCATGCCGAGCTGCTGGCGCAGAATGGCTATTACGCGCGCCTGCATGCCAAACAGTTCGAGGAGGGTGACGAGCAGCCGCAGGTGCTGGAGCAGGACGCCTGATGCTCAGTCACCTGCGCTTCTGGCGTGAACGCGGCTGGACCCCCATCGACGCAGCCGACTATGCCGATGCCTGGGCCAATTTCGGCGGTAGTGTCGCCACCCATCCCGAGGTGGTGGCGCGCCTGGCCGATCTGGCCGGCATCCCCGTGCGTTACCTGGGCTGGGTGGCCGATGGTCAGCTGCAGGGCGCCATGCCGACCTGGGGGCGGCATATCGCCCTGTCCAAGGATGTGCTGAAGAAGCAGGGCAAGCGTGGCCTGTTCGACCTGGGTAACGCCGAGATCATTCTGCCCCTGGCGCATTGCGTGCGGTTGCCGGTGCAGCATCGCATGCGCTATGTCTCGCCGCTCAATGCCGGGCAGATCAGCACCCTGCGCGAACAGCCCGAGGGGCTGGCCCTGGCTCGTGAGCCCGAGGAGTACAGCAAGAAGTTCCGCTACAACCAGCGCCGCGAGCAGCGCTTGCTGGAAGAGGCGGGCGGTGTCATCCGGCCGATGCTGGAGCTGGGGGCCGCCGAGCAGGCGCGCATCTATGCCGAGCTGTTCCAGCGCCGCTGGGGCTTCGCCGCCACCGGCGCGGCGCACCTGGCCGAGGTGTTCGAGCGCCTGCGCGAGTTCATGACCGGCTCGCTGATCTACCTCAACGACGAGCCGGTGGCCATCCAGGTGCTGTATCGCGTCGAGGCGCCCAGGTGGGTCAGCCTTGAGTACATCAACGGCGGGGTCGATCCGCAACAGCGCGAGTTCAGCCCCGGCAGCGTGCTCAGCTTCGTCAACACGCAGAATGCCTGGGTCGAGGCACGCGCCATCGGCAAGCCGCTACGCTATTCCTTCGGCCGTGCGGACCGCGAGTACAAGGACCGCTGGTGCAACCGGATTCCCGTCTACCAGGTGTGACTATGCAGGCCCGCAAGCAGCAACTGCTCAAACGCCATCGGCGCAACAAGCGCCTCGCCCTGCTGCTGACGCTGCTGGCATTGCTCGCGCTGGGCATCTTCGTCGCTTGGTGGTGGGTACCGTTGCTTCTGGTGCTCGGCTGGATCGGTCACGAGGCCTGGTTCGCCGACCACCTGTTCTACTCGCCGAGCGACGACTACCGCTACGACTTTCCCAAGGGCACACCCTGCCTGCCCACCAGCCTGGTCGATGGCCAGCTGCGTTGCGAGGGGGATCCGGGCGCGGCCGATACCCTGATTCTCGAGTGGGATGTGTCCGCCACCTGGCTGGGGCGTTTCCTCGATCCGCGCATCTACCTGGGCGACGATCGCCAGGACATGGAGCGCCGTGTCGACGGCCGGCGCTACTTCAATCTGTCCGGGCAGGGCGAGGCGCTGCGCGCCGGTACCCTGCGCATACGCGGGCGTTTCTGCCGCCTGGTCGGCGCCGGGCGACTGTTTGCTCTGAGCAATCCGGACTACGCTGCGCGCCGTTTGATGGTTGTCGCGCCGCATGCCGATGACGCTGAGCTGGCCGCCTTCGGCCTGTACAGCCACTGCCCGGAGGTCAGCATCGTCACCCTGACCCAGGGTGAGATCGAGGCCGAGCATTTCCAGCGCCTGGGCCTGAGCCTGCCCGAGGCCGCGCGTCTCAAGGGGCGCCTGCGTACCTGGGACAGCCTGGCCGTGCCGCTGTGGGGCGGCGTGCCGCAGGAGCGTTGCGTGCAGCTCGGCTACTACTGCCTGCAGTTGCCGGCCATGGCCGAGGCGCCGGATCAGCCGTTCGCTTCGCGCGAGGCGGGGGACTGCGATGTGCGCAGTGTGCGTCGGCACAATCGAGTCACCCTGCCTGCCGATGCAGATGGCATGCCGAGCTGGAACAACCTGGTCGCGGACCTGGCTGCACTGCTCGAGCACTTCCGTCCCGAGGTGGTGGTCACCCCGCACCCTGAACTGGACCCGCACAGCGACCATGTCGCCGCCACCCGCGCATTGCTGGAGGCCGTGCAGCAGAGTGCCTGGCAGCCGCAGACCCTGCTGCTCTACGCCAACCACCTGCATGACAATGATCGCTGGCCGATGGGGCCGGCGGACTGCGGCATTGCGCTTCCGCCGGCCATGGTGGCACTGCCGGCGGATGGCCTGTGGAGCCCGTTGCTGTGTGTCGGAACGCGGATTGACAAGGCCATGGCACTGGCCATGCAGCATGACCTGCAGGCGCCGTTGCCGACCAAGAAGCGGCTGCGCCGTCTGTTCCAGCGGTTGCTCGCCGGACGTCGCTGGCCAGCCAGCGGCGAGGACGAGTTCTTCCGCAAGGCCGTGCGTCGTCACGAACTGTTCTGGGTGCGCCCGCTGGGCGAGTGAGGCCCGCCGCACCCACCGTGCTATGATCCGCCCCGATTTTGCTGCCCTGGAGTACCCATGAAGCTGTCCATGCCCCGTTACGATCAAGCCCCCGTCCTGGTGGTGGGCGATGTCATGCTCGACCGTTACTGGCATGGCGGTACATCGCGTATCTCGCCCGAAGCCCCGGTGCCGGTGGTCAAGGTTGAGCAGATCGAGGATCGTCCGGGCGGCGCCGCCAACGTCGCGCTGAACATCGCTGCGCTCGGTGCGCCGGCGTTGCTGGTTGGTGTGACCGGGCGTGACGAGGCGGCCCACAGCCTGGCTGACAGTCTGCATGCGGCTGGGGTGCAGGCGCACTTCCAGCGCATCGACGAGCAGCCGACCATCGTCAAGCTGCGGGTGATGAGCCGCCATCAGCAACTGCTGCGCATGGACTTCGAAGAACCTTTCAATACCGATGTCGAGTCGTTGGCCGAAGATGTCGACGGCCTGCTCGCCGGGGTCAAGGTGCTGGTGCTGTCCGACTACGGCAAGGGCGCTCTGAAGAACCATCAGGCACTGATCCAGCTGGCCAGGGCCCGCGGCATTCCGGTGCTGGCCGACCCCAAGGGCAAGGACTTCTCCATCTACCGTGGCGCCAGCCTGATCACCCCCAACCTCAGTGAGTTCGAGACCATCGTCGGGCCTTGCCAGGACGAGGCCGAACTGGTGGCCAAAGGCGCCCGGCTGATGAACGAGCTGGAGCTGGGCGCGCTGCTGGTGACCCGTGGCGAGCATGGCATGACCCTGCTGCGCCCCGACAATCCGGCACTGCACCTGCCGGCGCGTGCCCGCGAGGTGTTTGATGTGACCGGCGCTGGCGACACGGTGATCTCCACCCTGGCTGCCTCCATCGCCGCCGGCGAGGAGCTGCCGCAGGCCGTGGCCCTGGCCAACCTGGCCGCCGGCATCGTGGTCGGCAAGCTCGGCACCGCTGCCATCAGCGCCCCCGAACTGCGCCGTGCGGTGCAGCGCGAAGAGGGTTCCGAGCGCGGCGTGGTCAGCGTCGAGCAGTTGCTGCTGGCCCTGGAAGATGCCCGCGCCCATGGCGAGAAGATCGTCTTCACCAATGGCTGCTTCGACATTCTGCATGCTGGCCATGTGACCTACCTGGAACAGGCTCGTGCCCAGGGCGACCGCCTGGTGCTGGCGGTCAATGACGATGCCTCGGTGGCGCGTCTCAAGGGCCCAGGTCGGCCGATCAACGCGGTGGACCGGCGCATGGCCGTGCTGGCCGGCCTCGGCGCGGTTGACTGGGTGGTGAGCTTCGCCGAGGACACCCCGGAGAACCTGCTGCGCCAGGTCAAGCCGGAGGTACTTGTCAAAGGTGGCGACTATGGCATCGATCAGGTAGTCGGCGCCGAGATCGTCCGTGCCTATGGCGGCGAAGTGCGCGTACTGGGCCTGGTGGAGAACAGCTCGACCACCGCCATCGTCGAGAAGATTCGCAGCAAGTGATATTCGGCGGCCGCCTGCCGGCGGCCGCTTTCCTTCAGCCGGCCAGGCGGCCCGGCTCTCTCTCTGCGCGGCTCAGCTGCGCCAGCCAGTCGCGCCAGCGGATGCGTTCGTCGCGTACCAGCCAGCCATCCTGCGCGGCGAAGCCTTCCGACAGCCACAGGCCGCGAGTGCTGGCCGCGACTAGCTCGCCCCGGCGCAGGGTGCACAGCTCGCCCGTGGGTAGGCCGTTGTTCAGTGGCAGCAGGTAGAGGTCCGGGCGTCGCCGTTCCAGGCGGGCGACCAGCTCACCGTCCTCCAGGCGTTCGTCGACGTGGAACAGACTGGGCTGGCGGCAGTCTTTCGGCAGCTCCAGACGCAGATCGTAGACCAGCTGCAGCGAGGCGGTGGGCAGGTGTACATAGGCGCGCGGACGCTCCATCAGCATCAGATTGCCGCACTGCACCGGCCGCGCCGCGCCGGACAGGGGGCTGAGGCGGAAGTGGCTGTCCTCGTGGTAGCGCAGAGGGTAGGGGGTCGGCAGCCAGGTGTCGGCGTAGCGCCCGCCCAGCCAGCTGCCGCCGTTCTCGATCAGGCATTCCTCGGCGACTTCCTGGATCGCGGTGAGCAGGGGCAGGTTCAATTCGTGGGCCGGTACGTAGCCGGAAATCAGCTTGAGCACGGTGTCGCCGCGATCCGGGCGCTGCTGGCGCACCAGCAGCCAGTGGTCGCGGCCTTGCCAGGCCAGGGTCAGGCGCACCGACACGCCCAGGTTGGCCAGCTCCAGGGCGAAGCGCTGGGGGGCGGCGACCTCCACCGGGCGGCGTCGTTCGAGCATCTGTGCGAAGTTCAGCGGCAGGCCAAGGCTTCGGTAGCTCAGCCCGTCCGCCGTGGCTTCCACGTACAGCGGCAGGGTCTTGAAGGTGCCTGGGGCCTTGCGGGCCAGCAGTCTCGACATAGCGGCTCCTCAGTCGGCAGCGGTGGAGCTGCATCAGATGGACAGAGCGCGGCTACGTTCAGCCCGCGCCCGGAGCCCTGCAGTTTAGCCGCGGATCACTGCCGCCGCGGTGGCCGCGTTTGCCGCCAGATGTTGCGGATTGATGGTGCCGACGATGGCGGCGGTGACGCCGGGATGGCCGAATACCAGCTCGAAGCTGGCGCGCACCGGATCTTCCCCCGCCAGCACCGCGTGTCCGCTGGCAAGGGCCTTCTTGATCAGAATGCCCTTGCCGTGGGCCGCGGCATGGTCGAGCACCGCCTGTTCGCCGCGCTCGGCCAGGTTGTAGGTGACCATGGCGCAGTCGCCGTGCTCCAGCGCCAGCAGGCCGCCCTCGACCGTCTTGCCGGACAGGCCGAAGGCGAGGATCTTGCCCTCGCGCTTGAGCTCGGCCAGGGTCTCGTAGACGCCGCTGTCGCGCAGGATGGCGACATCGTTACCGTCCGAGTGCACCAGGACCAGTTCGATGCGGTCGGTTTCCAGGCGCTGCAGGCTGCGCTCGACCGACAGGCGCGTATGCGCCGGCGAGAAATCGAAGCGTGACTGGCCGTTGTCGAACTCTTCACCGACCTTGCTGACGATCACCCAGTCCTCGCGCTGGCCGCGCAGCAGCGGGCCCAGGCGCTGCTCGCTGACGCCGTAGGCCGGCGCCGTGTCGATCAGATTGATGCCGAGTTCGCGGGCCTGTTCGAGCAGGGCGCGGGCGGTGGCATCATCGGGGATGGTGAAGCCGTTGGGATACTTCACGCCCTGATCGCGGCCCAGCTTGACGGTGCCCAGGCCCAGCGGCGAGACGATCAGGCCGGTGGCTCCCAGAGGGCGGTGCAGGTCGTGCAGGCTCATGGCAGCAGCTCCTCCCACACCGGCTGCGCCTGCTGTGGGCGCGGCAGTGTGGGCAGGGGCGCGTGCGCGCCCGGCTGGATGCCGTCGCGTTCGAGGGCGGCGATCACCCGGTCGGCGAAGTCTGGCGACAGGGCCAGCTTGGTCGGCCAGCCGACCAGCAGGCTGCCTTGTTCGGCCAGGAAGGCGTTGTCCGGGCGTACCAGGCCGGACTGCGCCGGTTCGGCGCGGTCCACGCGCAGGGTGGCCCAGCGTGCGTCGGAGAGGTCGATCCAGGGCAGCAACTGCTGCACTTCTTTCTGCGCAGCGGCAATCTGTGCGGCCTCGCTGCGCGCTACGCCGTCGGCCTCGGCGATGTCACCGCCCAGGTACCAGACCCACTGGCCGTCGGCGGCCGGGTGGCTGGTGACGGTGATGCGCGGCTTGGGCCCGCCACCCAGGCAGTGGGCGTAGAGCGGCTTGAGGCCACGGCCCTTGACCAGCACCATGTGCAGCGGCCGCAATTGCTGGCGCGGTTGCTCGACGCCGAGGTCGGCCAGCAGGTCGGCGTTGCCGCGGCCGGCGCTGAGCACCACGCGCCTGGCGCGAATATCGCGACCATCGACGCACAGGCCGACCAGCTCGCCATCCTCGCGCAGCGGCGTGATCGTCTGGCCGGCCAGCAGGCTCTCGCCGGCCAGCGTGGCCAGGCGGCTGATCAGGCTGGGCACGTCGAGTACCAGTTCGGCCAGGCGATAGACCTTGCCCCTGAACTTCGGGTGTTGCAGGGCCGGGGGCAGCTGCTCGCCCTTGACCTGATCGACCCGGCCGCGCACGGCCTTGCTGGCGAAGAAGCTGGTGAGGTTGCCAGCCAGGCTGCCGGGTGACCACAGGTAGTGGGCCTCGGACAGCAGGCGCACGCCGGAAAGGTCCAATTCGCCGTGTCCCTCGATGGCTTCGCGCCAGCGCCTTGGCATGTCGGCGATCGCCTCGGATGCGCCGGTCAATGCGCCATGCAGGGCGTACTTGGCACCGCCGTGGATGATGCCCTGCGACTTCAGACTTTGCCCGCCGCCGAGGCTGGCGTTCTCGATCAGCAGGGTGGCGTAGCCGAGTCGGCGCAGGCGGGCGTTGAGCCAGAGGCCGGCGATACCGCCGCCGACGATCAGGATATCGGTGCTCAGGGCTTGGGACATGCGCGGCGCTCGCTGAAAAAAACAGGCGCGCAGTATAGCGCCCGCAGTGGGCGATCAGTGACCGACGCTCTGTGAGAACAGCTGGATGACGACCACGCCAGCGACGATCAGTCCCATGCCGAGGATGGCCGGCAAGTCGAGGCGCTGCTGGTAGAGGAAGGTCGCTGCGATGCTCACCAGGACGATGCCCAGTCCCGCCCACACGGCATAGGCCACGCCTACCGGGATCGTCTTGACCACCAGGCTGAGCATCCAGAAGGAAATGGCGTAGCCCGCGACCACCAGCAGCAGTGGCAGTGGCTTGTTGAAGCCGTCCAGTGCCTTCATCGAGGTGGTGGCGATTACCTCGGCGGTGATGGCGACGGCAAGATAGAGATAGCCGCTCATGTCGGTCCTCCTGGTTGAGAGGCCCGATTCTAGAGTTATGGCTGATGGGATAAAGTCATTACCTATCTATTTTGGAGATGAGTTATGCAATGGAACTTGGAGCAGATACGTCTTTTCGTTGGCGTTGCCGAGGGCCAATCCTTCTCCGCCGTGGCTCGCCGCCTTCAGCGCGCGCAGTCGGCGGTGAGCAGTGCCATTGCGCTCCTGGAGGCGGACCTGGGCGTGCTGCTGTTCGAGCGCAGCAGTGGCCGTCAGCCGCGCCTGACGGCCGCCGGACTGGCTCTGCTGGAGGAGGCGCGTGAAGTTCTGCGCCAGTGTGAGCGCCTCGAAGGCAGGGCTCAGGGGCTGGTACGTGGCGAGGAGGTTTGTCTGCGTCTGGCTCAGGACGAGGCCATGCCCTACCAGCCGGTGCTGGATAGCCTGGAGGCGCTGGCCAAGACTTTCCCCTTGCTGGAAGTGCAGTTGGCCAGCGGTGCCCAGGGCGATGTTGCGCGCAAGTTGCTGGAGCGCCGTGCCGACCTTGGTTTGCTGTTCCACCACGAGCGCATGCCGGATGCCCTTGAGCGCCAGCGTCTGGGCACCATCGAGATGGTCACGGTGTGCGGCGCCGGACACCCGTTGGCCATGGCGGGGCAGGTGGACCGCCACGAGCTGGCCCGTCACCGGCAGCTGCTGATGACACCTCAGGATAGTCATTACCCGGGGGGCGAGCAGGTCAGTCCGGCGGTCTGGCGCACGGACAGCTTCTATGCCATGGCCGAGCTGCTGATGCGTGATCTGGGGTGGGCCTGGCTGCCTCGCCATGTGGTGCAGTACCCGACCTACCAGAGCGAGCTTGTCGTGCTGAACTGTGACTGGACGCCGCCACCGCTTGTGGTGGAGCTGGTCTGTCGGCGAGACGAGGCACTGGGCCCTGCCGCCCTTTGGCTGGCCAATGCCTTTGCGGAACGGTTGCGGGCGATTGGCTGAATGGCGGCGACCACTTTGCTAAGCTGCGCGCCCATGAACAGAACCCTCTACAGTCTGATCCTGCACCTGGCCCTGCCGATCATCTTCCTGCGCCTATTGTGGCGTGCCTGGCGCGCGCCGGCCTATGGGCAACGCATCGGCGAGCGCTTCGCGGTCGGCCTGCCGGCCTTCCGGCAGGGCGGGATCTGGATCCACGCCGTGTCGCTGGGCGAGAGCATCGCGGCGGCGCCGCTGATCCGCGAGCTGCTGGAGCACCATCCCGCGTTACCGATTACCGTCACCTGCATGACGCCGACCGGCTCCGAGCGCATCCAGGCGCTGTTTGGGGCGCGCATTCAGCACTGCTACCTGCCCTACGACCTGCCCTGGGCCTGCGCGCGCTTCCTCGATCGCCTGCAGCCGAAGCTGGCGGTGATCATGGAAACCGAGCTGTGGCCCAACCACATTCATGCCTGCCACCAACGCGGTATTCCCGTGGCGCTGGCCAACGCGCGCCTGTCCGAGCGCTCGGCGCGTGGCTATGCGCGCTTTGCGCGGCTGACCGCGCCGATGCTCGCCGAGCTGGACCTGATTGCTGTGCAGACCGAAGTCGAGGCCGAGCGCTTCCGTCAGCTGGGCGCGCGCCCCGGTTGTGTCGAAGTGACTGGCTCGATCAAGTTCGACCTGAGCGTGGCGGCTGAGCTGCCGCAACGTGCCGCCGAGTTGCGTACCGCCTGGGGCGCGCAGGAGCGACCGGTGTGGATCGCCGCCAGCACCCATGCCGGCGAGGATGAAGTGATGCTGGCGGCTCATCGCCGGCTGCTGGATGAGCGCCCTAACGCGCTGCTGATCCTGGTGCCGCGCCATCCGGAGCGTTTCACCCAGGTCTTCGAGCTTTGCCAGCGTGAAGGGTTTGCCTGCGTGCGCCGCTCCACGGGCGAGGCGGTCGGCGAGGCAGTGCAGGTGTTGGTCGGCGATACCCTGGGTGAGCTGCTGTTCCTCTATGCCCTGGCCGATCTGGCCCTGGTCGGTGGCAGCCTGGTGGCCAATGGCGGGCACAACCTGCTGGAGCCGGCGGCGCTGGGCAAACCGCTGTTGGCGGGGCCGCACCTGTTCAACTTCCTGGAAATCGCCGCCCAGCTGCGCGAAGCCGGTGATCTGCTGGAAGTGGCGGATGCCGGGCAGCTGCACGCGGCCCTCAGTCTGCTGTTTGCCGATCCGGCAGAGGCGCAGCGCCGGGCCGAGGCCGGACTGGGCGTGCTACGCGCCAATCAGGGCGCGCTGGCGCGCCTGCTCTCCGGTCTACAGGTGTTGCTCAAGCGGGCATAGAGAGCGCGCAGGGTTATGCCTCCCAGGGCAAGGCTCAGGCAGGGCAGCCACACCCAGCGCGCTTCCGAGGCCAGCACATCCAGTCCGCGCTGGCTGAAGAAGTTGTGCACGAAGGGTGAGACCTCGATCGGCCGCCAGGGCAGGAAGAAGCGCTGCTCGCTCCAGGGCCACAGCCAGGCCACTCCCAGGCCGCCGTCGGTGGCGGCGTCCAGCAGGCTGTGCGAGGCGCAAGCCAGGGCGATCCAGGCGAAGGCCTTGACGGGGCCACAGCCGAGCAGGCGGCAACCCAGTGCGCCCAGCAGGCCGCCGAGGCCGGCAAACAGCAGCGAATGACTGAACCCGCGGTGGCCGAAGGCGTCGGCATAGGCAATGCCGAACTTGAAAGCCAGCACATCGGCATCGGGTAGTAGGCTGAAGAGCAGGCCGGCCAGCAACAGGCGCGGCGGTATCACCCGCGGCCCGAGCGCCAGTCCCAGGGCCAGGACCGGCAGCGGGTGGGTGATGAGGGTGGTCACGAGTGTTCGTGCATGCGCGCCAGCTGGCGCTCCAGCAGCGAAGGGTAGGGCTCCAGCAGGCGCTCGACACAGCTGGCGCCTTCCGGGCTGGCGATGGAGCGGATGCGCGCCCGCTGGCGCAGCAGCGGGTCATCGGCGACGCTGCGCTGCACCAGCAGCAGGTTGCGGCTGTGCTGGGCCAGGGCCAGGGCGTCCTGGGCCGCCTCGCTCAGCAGCAGTTCGGCCTGGCTCGGGCTGATCGCCTCGTCGCTGCGGGTCAGGCCCAACTGCAGCTGCAGGGTGATGCCACTGTCAGCCACCTCGATCTGCAGGGCATGGCCGAGGGCACGCATCAGTTCGCCGCAGCACAGGGCGTGGGTCAGGTAGTCGTCGCCGCTGTGCTCGCTGCTGAACAGCATCAGGCTGCTGCCATCGCTGAGGGTGAACAGCTTGCCCTGGTACAGCGCGGCGGCTTGCTCCAGGCAGTCGCGATAGCGCTGCAGCAGTTCCATCAGGCGCGCACGCGGCAGGTGGCGCAGTTGTTCCTGAGCGCCCAGCTGGATCGCCAGCACGGCGCTGCTGATGTGTTGCTCGGGCTGCGCTGGGGCGGTGGCCACTGGCGTGGCGGGAGCAGGTGCCGGTACTTCGCTCTGCATGTCGCGCAGCTCGGCGAAGGGATCGTCGTCTTCGACCGCAGCGGCCACCGGGACCGGGCGCGGGCTTTGTTCGTCGAAGTCCTCGGGGTAGTCGGCTGTGGCGCGCAGGTCCGGCATGTCGAAGCCGGGCTCGTGCGATTCGCTGTCCTCGAACGGTAGTTCGTCCAGCTCGGCGTAGTCATCTTGCTCGTCGAACTGCGGCTCGGGTTCCGGCTTTTCCGGCACCAGGCGTGCCTGCAGCTGGCGCGCCAGGTCGCCGATCTCGTCCTGGCGTCCGGCGCCGGGGGCGGGGTCGTCCGGATCGCGCAGCCACACGCGCAGCTGCAGCAACGGGGTGGAGATGTGGCGACCCAGGCGCAGGCTGAGCGACAGGGCCAGCGCCAACAGGATCAGGCTGAGCAGGCCCATGCTCTGCAGGCTGATGGTCATCGGCTGCTGGAACTGCTGCATGTCCAGGCTGATGCGCAGCTGCCCGGCGATCACTTCCTGAAAGGTGATGGGCGTGGAGTAGAGGCCTTCGGTCTCGCCGAGAATGCTCTGGGTCGGGCGCGAGCCGGCCTCGGCAAGGATGCGGTTGTCCACGCTGTAGATGGCGGCATGGGCCACCAGCGGGTTCTTCGCCAGGTTGCTGAGCAGTACGTTGAGGCTGAGGATGTCGTTGGACACCAGCAGCTCGGTGGCCGAGGCGGCGGTCTGCACGGTCAGGCTCTGGCCGAGGGCATCGGCCTGCTGCTGCATGGCCTGCTTGAACTGCATGCCCATTACCCAGGCGTAGATCACCAGCGCCAGGGCGACCAGCAGCAGGCTGTGGCTGGCGATGCGCAGGGCGAGCGGCACGCGGCGCTGGCGCAGGGCATTGAACAGCAACAGGAAGAAATTGTCGGGCTTGACCTGAACGGGCCGGTTCACAGAGCGCGGCTCTTCTCGAATGGAATTGCCGCGCAGTATAACCACCGCCCCCAGGCGGGCAAAGCGCCGCCCGTGCCCTGCGCCAGGCAAACCGGGTTAGAATGTGCGCCTTTTCGCTGACCTCTTTGCAAGCTGGAGTGTGCGCCTTGCGCGAAATCGTCCTGATCAACATCACCGGGGAAGATCGCCCCGGTCTGACCGCGGCCATCACCGGCGTGCTGGCACAGGGCGGGGTGAATATCCTCGATATCGGCCAGGCGGTGATCCACGACACCCTGTCGTTCGGCATCTTGGTCGAGATCCCGGACACCGAGCAGGCCTCGTCGGTGCTCAAGGACGTGCTGTTCACTGCCTACAAGCTGGACCAGCAGGTGCGTTTCACCCCCGTGTCGGAAGATGACTACCAGCAGTGGGTCGGTGGCCAGGGCAAGCCGCGCTACATCGTCACCCTGCTGACGCGCAAGGTCACGGCCGAACAGCTGCAGCGGGTCAGCTCGATTACCGCCAAGTACGGCCTGAATATCGATCACATCGACCGTCTGTCCGGGCGTATGCCGCTGGATATGCCGGCCGATCAGGGTAAGGGCTGCATTGAGTTCTCCGTGCGCGGCGAGCCGGCCGATGCCGCCGCGCTGCGCGCCGAGTTCCTCAGCGTGGCGCAGGAACTTAACGTCGACATCGCCTTCCAGCGCGACTCGGTGTTCCGCCGCAACCGGCGCCTGGCGGTGTTCGACATGGACTCCACGCTGATCGAGGCCGAGGTCATCGACGAGCTGGCCAAGGCTCATGGTGTCGGCGACCAGGTGTCCGAGATTACCGAGCGCGCCATGCGTGGCGAGCTGGACTTCCGCGCCAGCTTCAAGGAGCGTCTGGCGCTGCTGCAGGGGCTGTCCGAGGATGTGCTGGAGGAAATCGGTGCCTCGCTGCGTCTGACCGAAGGCGCCGAGGTGCTGTTCGCCGAGCTCAAGCGCCTGGGCTACAAGACCGCCATTCTGTCCGGCGGCTTCACCTACTTCGCCAAGCAGCTGCAGGCCAAGCTTGGCATCGACTACGTGTTCGCCAATGAGCTGCAGATCGTCGATGGCAAGGTCACCGGCGTGGCCGTCGAGCCGATCGTCGATGCTCAGCGCAAGGCCGACCTGCTGCGCGAGCTGGCGGCCAAGGAGGGGCTGCGCCTGGAGCAGACCATCGCCGTGGGAGATGGCGCCAACGACCTGCCGATGCTCGGCCTGGCAGGCCTCGGGGTGGCCTTCCGCGCCAAACCGCTGGTCAAGCAGTCGGCCAAGCAGGCGATCTCCACCCTAGGCCTGGACGGTATCCTCTACCTGCTGGGTTTTCGCGATCGCGACGGCCAGGAGTGATTACTGGCGCAATGAAAAAGCCCCGCATCTGCGGGGCTTTTTTGTGGAGCACACTCACTCGTCGCCGGCGGAGAAGTCGTAGTCCATCGACTGGCTGGGGCCCTGCAGGTAGTGGCCCTGAATGTAGTTGACCCCGGCCTGCCAGAGGGTGGCCAGCACGCTGGCGCTCTCGACGAAGGGCACGATGGTCAGCTTGGCCTGGGCGTGCAGGCTGGCCAGCAGGGTTTTCAGCGCCTCCTGGTTCTCCGCATTGGACAGGTCCTGGGAGAAGGAGCCGTCGACTTTGACGAAGTCCACATTGAGGTGCTTGAGCGTGTTGAAAGGGTTCAGCGCGCAGCCGAACTGGCTCAGGGCAACCTTGCAGTGCAGCTCCGCCAGGCCCTGGGTCAGGGCCTTGGCCTGCTTGAGGTAGGTCACGGCGTCGGTCTCGCCGATCTGGAACACCAGCGAGTCGGACGGCAGGCGCGCGGCCTTGAGGGCGACGCTGAGCCACGGCAGCAGGGTCTGGTCCTGCAGGCTGTTGGCCGAAAGGTGCACGAACAGGCGGGTGTTGTGTCCCTTGCTGCGGTGTTCGGCGAGCAGCTTGATCGAGTTGAGGATCACCCAGCGATCGATCTTTTCGGCCAGTCCGGCGTTCTTGGCGGCGCCCAGGAAGTCGCCCGGCGGTACTTCCTCGCCTTGCTGGTTGAGCAGGCGCAGCAGCACTTCGTAGTGTTCGTCGCTGTCGCCGCGCAGGCTGATGATCGGCTGGAACAGCAGGCGGAAGCTGTTGTTTTCCAGTGCGTGCTGGACCATGGCCACCAGATTGCCGCGGTTGGCGGCGGCGGCCAGTTCGTCGGCCGGGTTGTAAACCTTGATCGCGTTGCCTTCCAGTTCGTCGGCACAGCGGTGGGCGCGGTCGATGACCTCCTGGGCCTTGCTGGTCTGCTCGCTGAGGCCGGCGATGCCCACCGACAGGGTGGTCTGCACGGTGCGTCCGGCGACATCGAACAGGTGGCCTTCGATCTTCTTCAGCAGCGGCTTGAGCTTTTCCTGCAATTGCTGAGGCGTGACATCCGCCAGCAGGGCGGTGAACACGTCGTCACCGAAACGGGCCAATTGCGCCGTCTCGCCGAAATGGGCGCGCAGCAGGTTGGCCAGGTCGGTGAGCAGGATATCGATGCCAGCCAGGCCGACTTCGCCGATGGCCTCGCTGTAGCGGTCGATACAGATGTAGGCCAGGCTCGAAACCTGGTTGTCGTTGATGGCGCGCTGGGCGGCGCCATCCATCAGTTCGAGGAAATGCGAGCGGTTGAACAGGCCGGTGACCAGGTCCTGGCTGCTGATTTCACGCAGTTTTTCTTCCAGCTCGGCGTTATCCGCTTCCGCGCGGATCACCACCTGGATGCACGGCTCGCCGTCATAGGTGGCCGGCGAGAAGCTCATGCGCGATTGGAAGCGCTGGCCGTCGGCCCTGATCCCGCCGCAAGCCAGTTCGGCATTGCCTTCGGCGCTGGAGTAATTCTTCAGGAAGTCCTTGAAGGCGGCCTGATCCTCGCTGGCGATCAGGTCGATCATCGGCATGCCTTCCAGCTCGTCGCCGTCCTCGTAGTCGAACAGCTTGAGGTAGGCGCGGTTGGCGTAGATGTGCATGCCATCGTGCACGTAGGTGATGGCATCTACCGAGCTGTCGAGCAGCAGCTGGCAGCGCTTTTCCGCCTCGCGCAGCGCCACTTCGGCGGCGCGGCGGGCGCGACGTTCTTCGTGGTTGGCCAGCTCGCGGTTGGCCACCAGAATCAGGCGTTCGTCTTCGCCCTGCGGCAGGGCGTCCTGGGCACCGAGCATCAGGGCTTCGGTAATAGCGTCGGATTCGTTGCCGGCGACCAGCTGGATGACCGGGATATCCTTGGCCTGGCGGCGAATGGCGGTGATCGCTTCGCTGGGCTCGAGGTGCTCGCTGGAGGGGGCGCTGATCAGCAGGTCCCAGCTCTGTTGCAGGGCCTCAGCAAGGTTGTCGCTGGAGGTGATGCGGTGGACGCGCGTGGCGCGGCCAGCGTTACGGAACAGGCTGACCAGGCGCTCGGCCTCGTTCTGCGAATCCTCGAGGATCAGCAGCCGTATGGTTTTTTTTTCGATGGCCATGGGGTTTTGCTTGGAAGGCGCCGAAGAACGGGCGCAAAAAGGCGACGGATGGTCTGTTCGGGCAATCTACAGCGACTTCCAGAGTGAGTCAAAGTCTTCGTCCCCACTCTTGGCCGGGTCTTTCGCGGCTGTGACGGAGGTCCCGCTGGGCGGTTTGGTTTCCCCCAGTACTCGGTATTCGAACTGGCTGAAACTGGCCGTGCTGGACTGCTTCCGGCTGAGTATGGCACGTGTTTCGTCCCCACCCAGGTTGATGACGACCTTGTGGCTTTCCTGGAATGGCAGGCGCGGCGTGATCAGGGTCGCCGGGCGGGAAATCACGCGGATCTCCGGCAGCAGCAGGGCGCGCAGGTACTGGCTGTTCTGCTCGCTCTTGCGCACCAGCTGCACGCCGCAGGGCTGGGCATGTGGCGCGATCAGCTCGATGCCCATCTGCGTGCCGCCGCCACGGACCTGGCGAATCCAGCGCACCACAGCGACGCTCCAGCCCTGCCCGGGGGCGTCCTGAATGCCTAGCAGTTCGCCGGCCTGCAGCTGGTTGGGAACCTCGCGCGGCCAGTTCAGGCAATAGCCGCCCGGACTGTGGTTGATGATCGATAGTTCATAGCTGGGGTAGCTCTCGCCAGCCTCCTCGGCGGCCTGGTTGGCGCCTTTGGCTGGTTTGAACTGGATATCCTCCATCTGCAGCCCCAGCTCCCAGTGGCTCTCGCGCTGGGCGTCGAAGGCGCTGGCCCAGACGTCGGGACCGCCGCTGCCAACGTTGCTGGTCTTGAACTGGGCGCTGCGTGGAGCCGCCTCGTGCTTGAGCAGGTCGGTGAAACTGCGCTGCCCGGCGAGATTGAAATGCAGGGCCGACATGCCGATGCACAGCGTCAGGCTGCCGCGGCCGGGGTTGCGCTGGAAGGTGCGTTCGGCAATGTCGCCCCAAGCCGAGGCCAGGTGCTGCAGCAGTTCGCTGGGCATGCCTTCGGGAACCGACAGGCGTGAGGCTTCCGCGTTTTCGGGAGGGAGCAGCAAGTGCTCCTTGAGTGCATCGACCAGTGGGTGCGGGTCAAGGCCGAGCAGGTGGCTCAGTTCGGAGGCGCCGAATAGCGATTTGTAGCGCGGTGGGCCATCCAGCTGCGGAGCGATGGCGAACAGGCTGGTCGGTGCGTCTGCGCGTTGCAGCGAGGCCAGCTGGCTCCAGCTTTCCAGTGCCTCGGCCAGGCGCGCGATGCCGCTCTGGCGCATCTGGTTACAGCGGGCGCAGCCCAGCAGCAGGGCGGCGATGTATATCTGCTCCAGGCTCTGACTGGTGCCGTTGTGGGCCAGGCTGTCGCGCACCTGGGCGCGCTGCAGGCCGTGCTGGCGAGCAATGCGGTAAAGCTGGTGCAGCTCCAGCCAGAGTCCTTCTGGGACCGGGCAGTAAAGCTGGGTTGAGCGTACCAGTGGGCCGTACAGGCTATGACCGGCGCGCTGCAGTGCCACGGCGAGCAATTGCGCCCGCTCCTTGGCGAAGCGCGGCAGCTCTTCGGTGATGATCAGCTTGTAGCCCATAGCCAGGTGGTTCTGCAGGGCCTGGCACAGGTTGGCGACCTTGCGTGGGCGCTCGTCGAGCACGATGGACTGGTTGAGGAAGTGTCGCGACAGGTGGCTGCACACGAAGTGCACCTCGGGGCGCAGCAGCTCGAGCAGCTGCAGGCGATTGTCGCAGGGGGTGATCAACTGGTTCAGCTCGGTCAGGCACTGGTAGAGCTGGCGGGCCGTCTCGCCGATGTTGGCCTTGGGCAGGGCGGCGAGCCAGCGCATCATCTCCCTGGGATTTGCGTCGCAGAGAGACAGCCCCTGTCTGTCGGGGGTGGGCACGCGCAGTAACAGGTGGGGGCTCTGTTTATCCATACCGGGAGAGGTCCGTGACGGCTGGGCGGCGTCCATGCCGCCGGTTTTTTCGGAACTCTAGCAGCATCGCGGCGCAGTCGCAGCTCGCTGCCAGGCAGATGCGGAGTCGTATGCGTTCTGACTGCGCACCTTGCCGGATGTTCCTCGTACTCAGGTTCGCGGCGTGGCGAGCGCCTGGCCCATGCGTACCGGGCTGCCGGCGGCGAGGTTCTCGGCCCACTGCACCTGCTGCGGTCCGAACAGGACGATGGCGGTGGAGCCCAGTTTGAAACGGCCCAGCTCGCCGCCTTTGCTCAGCTCGATGGCGGCGCGCGCGGCCTCGTCGTAACGAGTGGTTTTCAGCTCGCGCTTGGGTGGTGTGACCAGGCCTGCCCAGACCGTTTCCACGCTGGCCACGATCATGGCGCCGACCAGCACCACGGCCATCGGTCCGCGCTCGGTGTCGAACAGACAGACCACGCGCTCGTTGCGGGCGAACAGCTCGGGGACGTTCTCTGCGGTGGTCTGGTTGACCGAGAATAGCCGGCCCGGCACATAGACCATTTCTTTCAGGGTGCCGGCCAGCGGCATGTGCACGCGGTGATAGTCCTTGGGCGACAGGTAGATGGTGGCAAAATCGCCGCCCATGAAGGGTTTGGCTCGTTCGGCATCGCCACCGAGCAGCTCCAGCACGCTGAAGCTATGGCCTTTGGCCTGGAAGCAACGGCCCTGTTCGATCGGACCCAGCTGGCTGACCGCGCCGTCGGCCGGGCAGAGAATGGCTCCGGGCGTCTCGTCCAGCGGGCGTGCGCCGTCTTTCAGGGCGCGGGTGAAGAAGGCGTTGAAGTGTTCGTAGGCGCTCAGGGCTTCGACCTGGGCCTCACTCATGTCGACCTGATACTGCTTGGCGAACCAGCCGATCAGGCGGTCCTTGAACCAGGCGGCGCGGCACTCGGCGGCGCAGCCGATCAGGCGCGACAGCAGGTGATGCGGCAGCAGGTACTGGCTGAGGATAAACAGGCGCTGTTTCATCGGTATTCCTTGATATCAGTGTTCGATCGGCGTGTCGGGCAGGTTGCCCCATTCGGACCAGGAGCCGGCGTAGGCCCTGACCCGCGGATAGCCCAGCGCCTTGGCCACCAGGTAGGTGAAGCCGGAGCGGCGATGGGTCTGGCAGTGGGTGATTACTTCCTTGTCCTTGGTGATGCCGAGGCGCTCCAGAACCTGGGCCATGTCTTCGCGAATGCGCAGTCCGCGCTGCGGGTCCATGCCGGCGGTCCACTCTAAGTTGACCGCGCCCGGCACGTGCCCGCCACGGGCGGAGAGCAGCTTCTCGCCGCTGAATTCGGCTGGCGAGCGGGCATCCCAGATCGCCAGGTCGGCGGCGCCCAGGCGGCCCTGCAGGTAGTCGCGGCTGGCGGTAGGCTCGTCGTGAATGGTCAGGCTGACCCTGCTGTCGGCGGCTGCGGGCATCTCCCGGCTCAGTTCGCGACCTTCGGCCATCCAGGCCTGCAGCCCGCCATTGAGGAAGTGGTAGCGGCCGTGGCCGATTACATCGAGCAGCCAGATGAAGCGCCCGGCCCAGCCGCCTCCTTCGTCGTCGTAGACCACGTAGACCGCGTCCTCGTGGTGCCCCAGTTCGCCGAACAGTGCCTCCAGTTGGTGCTTCTCCGGCAGCAGGCCTGGCGCTGGCGGCTGTGCCCACTGGGTGCGCTTGCTGTCGACCCAGAGGGCGCCGGGAAGATGGCCTTCGGCGTAGCGGGCGGCAGGGCTGAGGTCGACCAGGATCAGCTCGGGGGCCTGCAGGCGGGTGGCCAGTTCGGCCGGTTCGATCACCAGCGGCAGGCCGGAGAAGGCGGACATGCGAAGACTCCGGATGGACGTTTGAGGGCGGATTGTAGCGAAAAGCCCGCGTGCAGGCCGGCTGAAATCGTTGTCGGCATTAGGCGCCGCGACGGGCGAAGTTGGCCAGGCCGCGTTCAATGCATTGTGCCGTCTTGGCGAAGGCCTGCAGCGGCACGGCGCCCATCTCGCCGCCGCCCTGGTCGACCACCAGCAGCATCACGACCCGGCCGTTGCTGGCCAGTGAGCGCAGCAGCAGGTGCTCGCCGTTGAACAGGGCTTTCAGGCTGCCCGGCAGCAGGGCGGACACCTGGGCAAGGTTGGCCGGGCTCAGGCGCAACTGCCCGGGCTCGGCCAGCAGGCGGCGCAGCACCTGGCTCTGGGTCGGATCGAGGCGTAGTTGTGCCGCCGTCTCCGGGAGGCCAGCCACCTGCTGGGCCAGCAGGCGACTGTGGGTGCGATCTGCCAGCAGCACCATGATCCGCTGCATACCGCAGGCCTGCAGGGCTTGGCAGGCACTGTCGGTCAGTTGCACGACGTTGGCGAAGGGCGATGGCTGAGCCAGCAGTTTGCCGCAGTGTTGCTTCCACAGTTCCAGCTGCGGGTTACTGGCTGGCGGGGGTGGCGGCTGCAGGGCTTTCAGGCGGCAAGCGTCCCAGGGCCACAGCAGTGCCTCGGCTGGATGCCAGAGGTCCGCTTGCGCGTGTTGGCGTGCGCTCAGTGCCGCCTGCTGATGCACCAGTTGCTGCACTTCGGGAAGTGCAATCTGCAGGTACAGACCTGTCAGACGCTGCCAGCGCAGGTGGTGCTCACAGCTCCAGTTGTGGTGGCTGGACAGTGCCAGGCCGCTGGCCAGCAGAATGCTGTTGGCGGGTTGTGTCAGCCAGCGACGTAGAGGCGGATCGGCATCGAGGAGCTGCTGCTGGTGCAGCGGATGCTCGTTATCGCGGGCGATGTGCAGGGCCTTGACCAGCAGGCGGCGGTCTTCCACCAGTAGGCGGTAACCCTGGACGATCCACTCCGGCATGCGCCAGTGCCTGGCCAGCGCCAGGCACAGCGGCAGCAGCGGAGTGCCGAGCAGCTCGTGCTCGACCTTGCTCGCCGATTCGCCACGACCCAGTACGCGCCGCTCCCAGGCCTCGAACAGCTGCGGATGCAGTGCCACCAGCGGCCACAGCGGGGCGAGGAACAGCAGGCTGCCCCAATGGATCTCCTGCCACAACCGTGCCAGACGACCGGCGAACAGGCCGTTGGCCTGCTGCGAGGCGTGCAGGCCGATGAGCTGAAGCTGGCGCAGGGGCAGGGAGATCTGTTCCTGTTCCTGCACAGGCATCTGTGCGAGAAGGGTTTCCGCGCGTTTCAGCCCCAGGCGGTTGAGTGCCATCTCCAGGCTCTCGGCGGGTTCGCTGAGGCTGCCGGAGCTGCGGTTGGCCTCACGCAGTATGGTCAGGGCAATGGCCGGGCTTACCTGTATTTGCTCGGCGATCTCGCGCAGCGACCTGCGGCTGTCCAACAGCACGCGGCGCACCGCCTCGTGATGGTGGCTAGCGACGGGCAGGCGCACCTCGTCCAGCTGTTTCAGCCAGGCGTCGATGCTGCGTGGTAGGTGCTTTTCAGTGGGCATACAGGTTGAGCCAAACTGGCTTTTCGCCTTTACTGCCTATAGTCTGGCGCAATACTTCCGATAATTAGAAGGGTTGTTTTGCAGAACCCTTATCGACTGACTCTTCAAGCTCTCTCTCATGATCAAGATCGTAGGCATCCTGGTAGTCTTCGGCTGCGTGCTCGGTGGTTTCGTGCTGTCTGGCGGCAAGCTCATGGCATTGGTTCACCCGTTCGAGGTGATGATCATCGGTGGCGCGGCGCTGGGGGCCTTCCTTCAGGCCAATCCCGGCAGCGCTTTCATGACGGTGTTCAAGAAGTCGCTGGCGATGTTCAGCAGCCGCTTTACGCACGCGTTCTACCTGGAAGTGCTGAAGCTGCTCTATGAGATCCTCAACAAGAGCCGTCGCGAAGGCATGATGGCCATTGAGGCCGATGTTGAAGACCCCAATGCCAGTCCGATCTTCAGTAAGTACCCGGCGATCCTCAAGGATAAGCGGATGACCGAGTTCATCTGCGACTACCTGCGCATCATGTCCAGCGGCAACATGGCGCCGCACGAGCTGGAGAACCTCTTCGACATGGAAATCTCCAGCATGAAGGAAGAGCTTGAGCACCCGGCCCACGCGGTCGCCAAGGTTGCCGACGGCATGCCGGCGATGGGGATCGTGGCTGCGGTACTGGGTATCGTGATCACCATGTCCATCCTCGCTACTGCGGATAACGCGCAGATCGGCGAGAAGGTCGGTACGGCGCTGGTCGGTACCTTCCTCGGCATTCTGGCGTCCTATGGCTTTTTCGGTCCGCTAGCTGGTGCGCTGGAGCACGATGCCAAGGAGGAGCTCAACCTGTACGAGTCGATCAAGGCGACTTTGGTGGCATCAGCCTCCGGCATGCCGCCGACGTTGGCCGTTGAGTTCGGTCGTAAGGTGTTGTTCCCGGCGCATCGGCCGAGCTTCAGCGAGCTCGAACAGGCCATGCGTGGCAACTGAGGCGAGCGGCTGAGTCATGGAGAACAACCAGCCGATACTGGTCAAGCGGGTCAAGAAGATCGCCGGAGGCCATCACGGTGGCGCCTGGAAGATCGCTTTCGCCGACTTTGCCACGGCGATGATGGCCTTCTTCCTGGTGATGTGGCTGATGTCCTCGGCCACGCCCGAGCAGAAGAAGGCAATTTCCGGGTACTTCCAGGATCCCATCGGCTTTACCGAGAGCGCCAGTCCCTACGTCATCGACCTGGGAGGCACACCGACGCCTGCGCCGGATCGCACGCTCAATCCCGAGCTGAAAGATGCGCCGGATTCGCAGGAGGCCGCCGTCGACGCCAAGCAGGACCCGGCTGAGATCGATCCCAGTCAGGCCGAGACCCTGGCCGAGCAGGTCGAGCGCGAGCGCCTGGAGATGCTGCTGCAGGAGCTGCAGACCAAGGTCGAGGAGAATCCCGAGCTGCAGAAGTTCAAGGATCAGATCCTCTTCGAAATCACCCAGGACGGCCTGCGCATCCAGATCATGGATGCCGAGAACCGCCCGATGTTCGACCTCGGCAGTGCACGCCTGCAGCCCTATTTCGAAGACATTCTGTTGATCCTGGCCGACACCATCAAGGCGGTGCCGAACAAGATCAGTGTCAGCGGCCACACCGATGCCAAGCCGTTCGCTGGCGATGGCGACTTCGGCAACTGGGAGCTGTCGGCCAACCGTGCCAACGCGGCGCGGCGTGCCCTGGTGGCTGGCGGCTACCCGGATGACAGCGTCGCACGCGTGGTGGGTTATGCCTCTTCGGCGCTGTTCGATCGCCAGGATCCGTTCAATCCGGTGAATCGGCGTATCGACATTATCGTGCTGACCAAAAAGGCCCAGCGCGCCATCGAGGGTGAGCAGGACGGCGGCGGCGATGCGGTGCCGACCGAGGCCACGGCACCGGCGCAGCCTCCCGCCGCGGACGAGCCGGCTCAGCCCGACGAGCTGCGCCAGCGCCTGAACATCTTCGAGGATGGCGCCCTGCAGTTCGACCAGCCGCAGGAATGAAAGAGGCCGCGATCATCGCGGCCTCTTCGTTTCAGCACATCATCAATATTCTGGTTCGGGCAGGCTGGCCAGGATGTGCCGGTAGCTGGCCATGCGCTGCGGCTGGATGCGGCCGTCCTCCAGGGCTTTGAGCAGGGCGCAGCCCGGTTCGCGGTCGTGCTTGCAGTCGCGGAAGCGGCAGGTGCCGAGCAGGTCGCGGAACTCGATGAATCCCGCTTCCACGTCATCCCGACTGACATGCACCAGGCCGAACTCGCGGATGCCGGGTGAGTCGATAAGCTCGCCGCCGCCAGGGAAGTGGAACAGACGCGCCGTGGTGGTGGTGTGGGTGCCCTTGCCGGTGACTTCCGACAGGTCGCCTACGCGGGTGTCGACGCCCGGTAGCAGGCTGTTGACCAGTGATGACTTGCCCACCCCGGACTGGCCGACGAACACGCTGACGTGGCCGTCGAGGCGCTGCTGCAGCTGTTCCATGCCGCTCCCACCGTGCGCTGAGACTTCCAGCAGCTCGTAGCTGAGCTGGCGGTAGGTGGTCAGCAGGTTGTCCACGTGCCCGCTGTTTTCCTCGTCGAGCAGGTCGGCCTTGTTCAGCAGCAGCAGTGGGCGGATGCCGGCATGCTCGGCGGCCACCAGGTAGCGGTCGATCAGGTTGGCGTGCGGGTGCGGCAGCGGGGCGAAGACGATGACAATCAGGTCGACGTTGGCGGCCACCGGCTTGAGCAGGCCGCGCATGTCCGGGCGACACAGCTCGGAGTGGCGCGGCAGCTGCGCGACGATCACGCCGTGGCCCTGGTTGCCCGAGCGCCAGACCACGCGGTCGCCGGTGACCAGAGGTGGCAGGTTGGCGCGCAGGTGGCAGCGCTGGACCTGGCCGGTCAGCTCGCCTTCCAGCGCCTCGACCTCGACCTGCACGCCGAAGTGGGCGATCACCAGGCCGGTCTGTTCCGCGCCCAGGTCGCCGCCTTCCAGTTCATCGAGCAGGCGCGATTCGCGCTTGGCCGCGCGGGCGGCACGCTCCTCCTGGACTTTCTCGATGCGCCAGCTCTGCCGGCGGGTCAGTTGGCGTTTGGCCATGAGGGTTCCGCTGAATAAGAAAACGGCGGCGAGTTTAGCACGGGGTGCGACTGGCTCTGGCGTCGGCCTGCTGGTACAACAGCGGCATGCTCGACATTCTGCGCTCCCGATACCCAGCCCTGCTCGCCCTGCTGGCCCAGTTACTGGCCCTGGCGGTGATTGCCAGCCTGTTGCTGCTGTTCGTTCGGTTCGTCGACTGGCGCCCAAGCCTGTGGCAGGCGGCGCTCGCTCAGGGCGCGCTGGCGGCGGCGCTGGGGCAGTGGCTGGGGCTGCGCCGCTGGTGGCTGGCGCTGAACCTGGCTTTCGTCCCCGGCCTGCTGGCGCTGCAGAGTCGCGAGTGGCCAGCCTGGTGGTTCCTGGTCGCTTTCGGCCTGCTGCTGTTGATCAACTGGAACAGTTTTCGTGAGCGCGTGCCGCTGTACCTCAGTGGGGCGCGCACCCGCCAGCGCCTGAGTCAGCGCCTGGCCGCGCTGCCGCCCGACTTTCGCTTCGTCGACCTGGGGTGCGGTTTGGGCAGTGCGCTGGTGCAGCTGGCGCGCGACTATCCGCAGGCGCGCCTGGTCGGCGTGGAAACGGCGCCGCTGGTGTTTCTGCTGGCCTGGCTGCGCTGCCTGCCGTATCGCCACGTGCGGGTCCGTTATCGCAGTCTGTGGCGCGAGCCGCTGGGCGACTATGACGTGGTCTACTGCTTTCTTTCGCCAGCGCCGATGGCCGAGCTGTGGGCTAAGGCTCGGCGCGAGATGCGCCCTGGCAGCCTGCTGGTCAGCAACAGCTTCGAGGTGCCGGGGGTTCCCGCTGGCGAAGTCATAGCGCTGCACGACTGGCGCGACTCGCGGCTACTGCTCTGGCACTTCTGAGCGGCTAAACTGGCGCCTGTCTAGAAGGAGCCGAGCCCATGCCGCAGAACCCCAACAACCTGATCTGGATCGACCTGGAAATGACCGGGCTGGATCCGGAGCGCGACGTCATCATCGAGATGGCCACCATCGTCACTGACAGCGACCTCAACATCCTCGCCGAGGGGCCGGTGATCGCTGTGCACCAGAGCGATGCGGTGCTGGCCGGGATGGACGAGTGGAACACCCGTACCCACGGTGAGAGCGGCCTGACCCAGCGCGTGCGCGAGAGCAAGATTGGCCCGGCCGAAGCCGAGGCACAGACCATTGCCTTCCTCGAGCAGTGGGTGCCGAAGGGCAAGTCGCCGATCTGCGGCAACAGCATTGGCCAGGATCGACGCTTCCTCTACAAGTACATGCAGAACTTGGAAGCCTACTTCCACTACCGCTATCTGGACGTTTCGACCCTGAAGATCCTCGCTGGCATGTGGGCGCCGCAGGTCAAGGACTCGTTCCAGAAGCAGGGTACGCACCAGGCGCTGGACGATATCCGCGAGTCCATCGCCGAGCTCCGCCATTACCGCCAGCACTTCCTGAAAGTGTGAGTGCCTCAAGGCCCGCCTAGTGCGGGCCTTTTTCATGGTGGCGCGCCAGCGCCCAGGCGACGTGCTCGCGCACCAGTTCCGACGGGTGCTCGCGCCGCGCGCGCAGCGCTTCCAGTACCGGGATGGTTGACGGCGCATTGCCTAGCCCCACGGCCAGGTTGCGTAGCCAGCGTTCGTAGCCGGCGCGGCGCAATGGTGAGCCCTCGGTGCGGCTAAGGAACTCTGCTTCCGTCCACAGGAACAGCTCGACCAGGCCGCCGCTATCCAGGCCGTGGCGTGGCTGGAAGTCGCCCTGCTCGGTGGGACGGGCGAAACGGTTCCATGGGCAGACGATCTGACAGTCGTCGCAGCCAAACACCCGGTTGCCGATGGGCGCGCGCAGCTCCTCGGGGATCGATCCCTTGAGCTCGATGGTGAGGTACGAGATGCAGCGCCGTGCGTCCAGCACGTAGGGGCCGGCGAAGGCGGCGGTCGGGCAGATGTCCATGCAGGCCGTGCAGCGCCCGCAATGCTCGCTGGCGTGTGGCGCGTCGATTGGCAGCGGAATGTCGACGAACAGCTCGCCAAGGAAGAACCAGCTACCGGCCTTGCGGTTGAGCACCAGGGTATTCTTGCCGATCCAGCCGAGGCCGGCCTTCTCGGCGATGGCCTTTTCCAGCACCGGTGCGCTGTCGACGAAGGCGCGATGGCCAAAGGGGCCAATGACCGCCTGGATGCGCTCGGCCAGTTGCTGCAGACGCTTGCGCACCAGCTTGTGGTAGTCGCGGCCCAGCGCGTAGCGCGACACATAGGCCTGTTCTGGTTGCGCCAGGCGCTCGGCCATCCGGGTGTCGCCGGGCAGGTAGTCCATGCGCAGCGATACCACGCGCAGGGTGCCGGGCACCAGTTCGTCCGGGTGCGAGCGCTTGCTGCCGTGCGCCGCCATGTAATCCATTTCGCCCTGATAGCCGGCGTCCAGCCAGCGCTGCAGGTGCGCCTCGTGCTCACCGAGGTCGACATCGGTGATGCCGACCTGCTGGAAGCCCAGCTCGCGCCCCCAGTCCTTGATGGACTGCGCCAGTTGCGCAAGATCGGGAGGGGAGTCGGACATGGTGGGGTGGCGAGGCGGGGGAGATGGGTATAATTCTGCCAGACCTCGCCCGAATAGCCGAACATGCGCAACGATCACGATTGGCCTCTTCCTTTATACAGCGCCGCCCAGGTACGCGAGCTGGACGCCCGGCTGATTGCCGCCGGTACCCCCGGATTCGAGCTGATGCAGCGTGCCGCGCATGCCGTCTGGCGCGCCCTGCGGCAACGCTGGCCGCAGGCTGGTGCCGTCACCGTGCTGGCCGGGGCCGGCAACAATGCCGGCGACGGCTACCTGATCGCCGAGCTGGCGCAGCGCGCCGGCTGGGACGTGCGCGTGCTGGCGGTCGGCGCGCCGGAGCGGCTGCAGGGCGACGCCGCCCTGGCCCGCGATGCTGCGCAGGCGGCCGGCGTGGCCATCGAGGCCTGGCATTCGGGTGCCGATTTGCGCGGCGTGCTGGTCGATGCGCTGCTCGGTACCGGTTTTGCCGGCGAGCTGCGGCCCCACTACGCCCAGGCCGTCGAGGCGATCAACGGCGCCGGCCTGCCGGTACTCGCGGTGGATATCCCGACCGGGCTGCATGCCGACACCGGCTGCGTGGCGGAGCAGGCGGTGCGCGCCGATCTCACCGTGACCTTCATCGGCCTGAAGATCGGCCTGTTCACCGGTGATGCGCCGGACTGGGTCGGCGAGCTGGTGTTCGACGACCTGCAGGCCGAGCCTGAGCTGGTTGCTCAGCAGTCCTCTGTTGCCCGGCGCCTGGCCGGCAGCGCGTTGCCGCCACTGGCGCCGCGTGCGCGCACCGCGCACAAGGGCAGCTTCGGCCATGTGCTGGTGATCGGCGGCGATCGTGGTTTCGGCGGCGCCGCCCTGCTCAGTGCCGAGAGCGTCCTGCGGGCCGGTGCCGGCCTGGTTTCCCTGGCCACGCGTCCCGAGCATCTGGTTGCCAGCCTGGCTCGCCTGCCGGAGGTGATGTGCCAGCCCGCCGAGTCCACCTACCAGCTGCCCGAGCTGTGCGCGCGTGCCGATGTGCTGGTGGTGGGCCCTGGCCTCGGCCAGCAGGCCTGGGGGCTTAGCCTGCTCAGTGCGGCGGCGGCCAGTGCGCGGCCGCAGGTGTGGGATGCCGATGCTCTCAACCTGCTGGCGGCAGGTAGCGTCGAGTTGCCGGCCGACAGCTTGATGACCCCGCATCCTGGCGAGGCGGCACGCCTGCTGGGGATCGCCACGGCCGAAGTGCAGGCGGACCGACCCGCCGCTGCCCTGGCCCTGGCGCGCCGCTACCAGGCGGTGGTAGTGCTCAAGGGCGCCGGCAGCCTGGTGGCCGCGCCGGACGGTCGCCTGCTGCTGTGTGATCGTGGTCATCCGGCCATGGCGGGCGCCGGCCTCGGTGATGTGCTGGCCGGGCTGCTCGGAGCCCTGCGTGCACAGGGGCTGGAGGCTTTCGATGCGGCGGCCCTGGGTGTGTGGCTGCATGCCGGCGCCGGTATGCGCCAGGGCGAGCTGGGACGTGGTTTGGCAGCCAGCGATCTGATTCCGACCATTCGTCAGCTACTGGAGGAGCATGCACCTTGCCTGAAGTGACTCTCTATGCCGAAGGCGAAGACGCCATGTACGAGCTGGGTGCGCGCATCGCCCGGGCGACCGGCGGTCGCGGCGTTATCTACCTGCACGGTGACCTGGGCGCCGGCAAGACCACCCTGTCGCGCGGCATCCTCCGTGGCCTGGGGCACAGCGGTGCGGTGAAAAGCCCGACCTTCACCCTGGTCGAGCCCTATGAGCTGGGAGAGGTGCGGGTGTTCCACTTCGACCTGTATCGCCTGGCTGATCCGGAAGAGCTGGAGTTCCTCGGCATTCGCGACTATTTCGAAGGCGATGCGCTGTGTCTGATCGAGTGGCCCGAGCGCGGCGCCGGCGTTTTGCCAAAGGCGGACCTGGACATTACCATTAGCCCGCATGGAGTCGGCCGCGCGCTGCAGTTGCAGGCACATGGTGCGCGGGCCGAGGCGTGGTGTGCTGCCTTATAAGAGTTTAAGAAAGATGGGGAAGGCTATGCGCATGCGTGCGCTGTTTGGCGGTATCGGAGTCATGCTGGCGGCGCTGGCCGTCGACGTGCTGGCCGCCACGGAAATCCGCAGCGTGCGGTTGTGGCGCGCGCCGGATAACACCCGCCTGGTCTTCGATCTTTCCGGTCCAGTGCAGCACAGCGTGTTCACCCTGGCCGCACCCAATCGCATCGTCATCGACGTCAACGGCGCCCAACTGGCTACCCGGCTGGACCAGCTGTCCCTGAGCAATACGCCGATCACCGGCGTGCGCTCCGCGCAGCGTTCGCCCACCGATCTGCGCCTGGTCCTCGACCTCTCCGCCGGCGTCATGCCGAAGAGTTTCACCCTGGCGCCGAACCAGCAGTACGGCCACCGTCTGGTGGTCGATTTGTTCGATCAGGATGCCGGCGCCGCGCCTGGCGCGCCCAAGGCACCGCAAGTGCCGCAGCAGCCGGTCAACAGCGCGCCGCCGCCGGTCGCCAGTGCGCCTGGTTCGGCCCCGGCCAAACTGCCGCCGGTGCCGGGCGGCAAGCGCGATATCGTCATTGCCATCGACGCCGGCCACGGTGGCGAGGACCCTGGAGCCCTCGGCCCGGGTAAGAAACTCTATGAAAAGAATGTAACGCTGGCCATTTCCAAGGAGCTGCAGCGGCAGATCAACGCCGAGCGTGGCTTCCGTGGCGAGCTGGTGCGCACCGGCGATTACTTCATACCGCTGCGTAAGCGCACCGAGATCGCGCGCAAGAAAGGCGCCGACCTGTTCGTCTCCATCCACGCGGACGCCGCGCCCAGCAGCCGCGCCTTCGGCGCTTCGGTCTACGCCCTGTCGGACCGTGGTGCGACCTCTGAAACCGCGCGCTGGCTGGCCGACAGCGAGAACCAGTCCGACCTTATCGGCGGCGCTGGCAGCGTCAGCTTGGACGACAAGGATCGCGTACTGGCCGGCGTGCTGCTCGACCTGTCGATGACCGCCTCGCTGTCGTCCAGCCTCAATGTCGGGCAGCAGGTGCTGAGCAAGATGGGTTACATCACGCCGCTGCACAAACGCCGGGTCGAACAGGCCGGCTTCATGGTGCTGAAGTCTCCGGACATCCCGTCGATCCTGGTGGAGACCGGTTTCATCTCCAACCCCAATGAGGCCAGCAAGCTGTCCACCGTCGGCCATCAACAGGCCCTGGCACGCTCGATCACGGCGGGTGTGCGGCAGTTCTTCCAGCAGAATCCGCCGCCCGGCACCTATATCGCCTGGCTGCGCGACAACGGCAAGATCGCGCCCGGACCGCGCGTTCACGTGGTTTCCTCCGGTGAGAGTCTGGCCCTGATCGCGCAGCGCTATCAGGTCAGCCTGGCCTCGCTGCGTAGCGCCAACCAGCTGCGCAACGACACCATCAAGGTCGGTCAGACCCTCAATATCCCTGCGACCGCCCTGGCGGCCCAGCCATGATCGAGTCGCGGCGCATCCAGCTGCTCAGTCCGCGGCTGGCCAACCAGATTGCCGCCGGCGAGGTGGTCGAGCGTCCGGCTTCGGTGGCCAAGGAACTGCTGGAGAACAGTCTGGACGCCGGTGCCCGCCGGGTCGACGTCGAGGTCGAGCAGGGTGGCATCAAGCTGCTGCGCATCCGTGATGACGGTTGCGGTATCCCGCCGGATGACCTGCCCCTGGCCCTGGCGCGCCATGCCACCAGCAAGATTCGCGAGCTGGAAGACCTGGAAGCGGTTTCCAGCCTGGGTTTTCGTGGCGAGGCGCTGGCCTCGATCAGCTCGGTGGCGCGCCTGACCATGACCTCGCGCACCGCCGAGGCCGAGCAGGCCTGGCAGGTGGAGACCGAGGGGCGCGACATGGAGGCGCGGGTACAGCCCGCGGCTCATCCGGTCGGTACCTCGGTGGAGGTGCGTGACCTGTTCTTCAACACCCCGGCGCGGCGCAAGTTCCTGCGCGCCGAGAAGACCGAGTTCGACCATCTGCAGGAAGTCATCAAGCGTCTGGCCCTGGCCCGCTTCGATGTGGCCTTCCACCTGCGCCACAACGGCAAGACGGTGTTCGCCCTGCACGAGGCGCCGGACGAAATCAGTCGCGCGCGCCGGGTGGCCAGCGTCTGCGGCCCGGCCTTCCTCGAGCAGGCCCTGCCGATCGAGGTGGAGCGCAGCGGCCTGCGCCTGTGGGGCTGGGTCGGCCTGCCGACCTTCTCGCGCAGCCAGGCGGACCTGCAGTATTTCTACGTGAACGGCCGCATGGTGCGCGACAAGCTGGTCGCCCATGCCGTGCGCCAGGCCTACCGCGACGTGCTGTTCAACGGTCGCCACCCGACCTTTGTGCTGTTCTTGGAGATCGACCCAGGTGTGGTCGACGTCAACGTGCACCCGACCAAGCACGAAGTGCGTTTCCGCGACAGTCGCATGGTTCATGACTTCCTCTACGGCACCCTGCACCGGGCGCTCGGCGAGGTGCGTCCGGAAGACCAGCTGGCGGCGCCGGCGGCGGTGCAGCAGATCGTCCGGCCGAGCGGCATTGCTGCCGGCGAGTTCGGGCCCCAGGGCGAGATCGGCCTGGCCGCCAGCGTTCTGCAGTCGCCCGCTGCGGAGCCGTCGGTCTGGCGCTCGGCGGGTGCCGGCTATCAGGCGCCGCGGCCGCAGGCCGCGATACCGCAGGCCGAGGCCCAGGGCGCCTACCGCGAGTACTTCGCGCCACTGCCCGAGCAGCCCGCCGCGCTGCCGACGGCGCAGGGCGACATACCGCCGCTGGGCTACGCCCTGGCCCAGCTCAAGGGCGTGTACATCCTCGCCGAGAATGCCCAGGGCATGGTGCTGGTGGACATGCATGCGGCCCACGAGCGCATCACCTATGAGCGGTTGAAGACCGCCATGGCCTGCGAAGGCCTGCGCGGCCAGCCGCTGCTGGTGCCGGAGAGCATCGCCCTGAGCCAGCGCGAGGCCGATTGTGCCGAGGAGCATGCGCAGTGGTTCCAGCGCCTGGGCTTCGAGTTGCAGCGCCTGGGCGAGGAAAGCCTGGCGATTCGGCAGATTCCGGCCCTGCTCAAGCAGGCCGAAGCCACCCAGCTGGTGCGCGACGTGCTCGCCGATCTGCTGGAATACGGCACCAGCGACCGCATTCAGGCGCATCTCAACGAGCTGCTGGCGACCATGGCCTGCCATGGCGCGGTGCGCGCCAATCGCCGCCTGACCCTGCCGGAGATGAATGCCCTGCTGCGCGACATGGAGCAGACCGAGCGCAGTGGCCAGTGCAACCACGGCCGGCCGACCTGGACCCAGCTGGGCATGGATGATCTGGACAAGCTGTTCCTGCGTGGTCGCTGACGGCGAGCGGTGCTGAAAATCGGTTCGGAAAGCGCGTGCGCAGCGAGTAGACTGCGCTTCTTGCCAATCCGGTTCCCTTCCTAGACGCCTCGTCCGAGCTGCACGCGTGCGCTTGGAGAGTGATTGCAGAGTTATGACCGAGCGCCTGCCTCCCGCCATCTTCCTGATGGGTCCCACCGCTTCCGGCAAGACCGACCTGGCCCTGGCCCTGGCGGATGCGCTGCCTTGCGAGCTGATCAGCGTCGATTCGGCACTGATCTACCGGGGTATGGACATCGGTACGGCGAAGCCGGACAAGGCTACCTTGGCGCGCTATCCGCATCGCCTGGTGGATATCCGTGATCCGGCCGAGAGCTACTCGGCCGCCGAGTTTCGCACCGACGCCCTGGCCGCGATGGCCGAGATCACCGCGCGCGGGCGCATTCCGCTGCTGGTAGGCGGCACCATGCTCTATTACAAGGCCTTGCTGGAAGGCTTGGCCGACATGCCCGGTGCCGATCCTGGGGTGCGCGCCGAGCTGGAGGCCTGGGCGGCCGTCGAGGGCTGGGAGGCGCTGCATCGCGAGCTGGCGCGCGTCGACCCGGAGTCGGCAGCACGCATCCATCCCAACGATCCGCAGCGGCTGGTCCGTGCGCTGGAGGTGTATCGCGTCAGCGGATTGAGCATGACCGCGCATCGGCAGCGGCAAATGGCTCAAAATGGCGGTCTACAGGCGCCTGGCATGGGGCAATTGCCTTATACTGTCGCGCAATTCGCCATCGCTCCCGAGCAGCGCCAGGTGCTGCACGAGCGGATCGCCCGCCGATTTCACCTGATGCTGGAACAGGGCTTTGTCGAAGAGGTCGAAGCGCTGCGCCTGCGGGAGGATCTGCATGCGGGGTTGCCATCGATTCGTGCGGTCGGTTATCGCCAGGTATGGGATTACCTGGATGGTCGCCTGAGCCGCGAAGAGATGGCGGAGCGGGGCATCATCGCCACGCGTCAGCTGGCCAAGCGCCAGTTTACCTGGCTGCGCGGCTGGGAAGGCCTGTACTGGCTGGACAGCCTGGCCAGTGACAATCTGACGCGTGCCTTGAAATACCTGAGGGCGGTCTCCATATTGTGATGAGACCCGCCTGTTCGCCGTCTATCCTTGGCTTTTGGGGCTGATACGGCATAAGCCATTTTTGCTTTACTACAATTTGAACCTTAAGGAGTGCGGCACATGTCAAAAGGGCATTCGCTACAAGACCCTTACCTGAATACCCTGCGTAAGGAACGCGTACCGGTTTCCATCTATCTGGTCAACGGCATCAAGCTGCAAGGCCAGATCGAATCCTTCGACCAGTTCGTGATTTTGCTGAAGAACACTGTCAGCCAGATGGTCTACAAACACGCCATCTCCACCGTGGTGCCGAGCCGCCCGGTGCGCCTGCCCAGTGCGACCGAAGGCGAGCAGGTCGAGCCGGGCAACGCCTGATAGGAGCCTGACTTGTTCTTCGAGCGTCACGGCGGCGGTGAGCGGGCCATTCTCGTTCACCTAGAAGGCAGTAACCCCGAGGCGGCCGAAGATCCGCAGGAGTTCCAGGACCTGGCTCTGTCGGCCGGTGCCGACATGGTGGCGTTGGTCACCGTGTCGCGTCACATGCCGACCGCAAAATTCCTCATCGGCAGTGGCAAGGTCGAGGAGTTGCGTGATCTGGTCAAGGAGTCCGAGGCCGAGCTGGTCATCTTCAATCACACCCTCACACCCAGCCAGGAACGCAACCTCGAGCGCGTCTTCGAGTGCCGTGTACTGGATCGCACTGGGCTGATCCTCGATATCTTCGCCCAGCGCGCTCGTACCCACGAGGGCAAGCTACAGGTCGAGCTGGCCCAGCTGGATCACATGAGCACGCGCCTGGTGCGTGGCTGGACTCACCTGGAGCGGCAGAAGGGTGGTATCGGCCTGCGCGGCCCGGGTGAAACCCAACTGGAAACCGACCGTCGCCTGCTGCGTGTGCGCATTCGCCAGATCAAGCAGAAGTTGGAGAAGGTGCGCAGCCAGCGTGAGCAGGCCAGGCGCGGCCGTCGGCGTGCGGATATCCCCTCGGTGTCGCTGGTGGGTTACACCAACGCCGGCAAGTCCACATTATTCAATGCGCTGACCACTTCCGAGGTCTATGCGGCCGACCAGTTGTTCGCCACCCTCGACCCGACCCTGCGTCGTCTCGAACTGGATGATCTGGGGCCGGTGGTGCTGGCTGATACCGTAGGTTTCATTCGCCATCTGCCGCACAAGTTGGTCGAGGCGTTTCGCGCCACCTTGGAAGAGTCGAGCAACTCCGACCTGCTGCTGCATGTGATCGATTCTCATGAGCCGGAGCGTGACCAGCAGATCGAGCAGGTCATGGCGGTGCTGGGTGAGATCGGTGCCAACGAGCTGCCGATTCTTGAGGTGTACAACAAGATCGATCTGGTCGAGGGTGTCGAACCGCAGATTCAGCGTGATGGCGATGGCAAGCCGGAGCGCGTATGGCTTTCCGCGCGTGACGGCAAAGGCCTCGAGCTGCTGCGTCAGGCGGTGGCCGAGCTGCTCGGCGAGGATCTGTTTGTCGGCACGTTGCGCCTGCCGCAGCGCCTGGGGCGTTTGCGTGCGCAATTTTTCGAGCTGAACGCGGTGCAGAGCGAGTCGCACGACGAGGCAGGTGATACGCTGCTGGCCATCCGTCTGCCGCGTGCCGAGCTGAATCGCCTGGTCAGCCGCGAAGGGCTGAAGCCACAGGATTTCCTCGAGCAACACACTTTGCAATAAAGCCCGGGCCGTCGCTTTTGCGGCGGCTCGGGTGCTTCGGTAGCATGGGCCGGCGCGCCGCGGGCGCGTCTTCGCTTTATTTGATGGAGAGCGCTATGGCTTGGAATGAGCCGGGTGGCAACTCGAACAATCAGGATCCCTGGGGTGGCCGCAAGGGCGGTGGACGCCAGGGGCCGCCGGACCTCGATGAGGCCTTCCGTAAGCTGCAGGAGAGCCTCAACGGCATCTTCGGTGGCGGCAAGAAACGCGATGGCGAAGGCCAGGGCGGTGGCTGGGGCATGCTCGGCATCGGTGCTGCACTGCTCGGCGCGGTTTGGCTGTGGAATGCCGTATATATCGTCGATGCTCAGGAGCAGGCGGTCATTTTACGTTTGGGTGAGTACAGCCGAACCGTCGAACAGGGCCTGAATATCTACTTCCCGCCCTTCGAGAAGAAGTTCCAGGAAAACGTCACGCGCGAACGCTCCTTCACGCTGCAGGGGCAGATGCTCACCGAAGACGAGAACATCGTCGAGGTGCCGTTGACCGTGCAGTACAAGATCAGCAACCTGGAATACTTTGTACTTAATGTCGATGCGCCTGAGGTGAGCCTGCAGCACGCAACCGAAAGTGCTCTGCGCCATGTCGCCGGCTCCACCTCCATGGATGAGGTAATCACCCTCGGCCGTGAGCAGATGGGTCAGGAAGTCAGCCTGCGCCTGCAGAAGTTCCTCAACGACTACGGCACCGGTATCACCGTCACCCAGGTCAACATCCAGCGCGCCACGGCCCCGGCCGAGGTCAAGGATGCCTTCGACGACGTGATTCGTGCCCGTGAGGACGAGCAGCGCGAGAAGAACCAGGCCGAAACCTACGCCAATGGCGTGGTGCCCGAGGCACGTGGTCAGGCTCAGCGTCTCATCGAGGAAGCCAACGGCTACCGCGACGAGGTGGTGGCGCGTGCCCAGGGTGAGGCCGATCGCTTCAGCAAGTTGCTGGCCGAGTATCGCAAGGCGCCCGAAGTGACGCGTCAGCGTCTGTATCTGGACACCATGCAGCAGGTCTACAGCAGCACCAGCAAGGTGCTGGTGACCGGCAAGGACGGGCAGAGCAACCTGCTCTACCTGCCGCTCGACAAAATGATCGACTCCCGTGCTGTGGCGCCGACCGGTGTCTCTGGTCAAGCGGGTACCGCTTCGAGCGAGGGCGCGACGCGCATCATCAACGACCTGCAGCAGCGTGAGCTGCGCACGAGGGAGAGCCGCTGATGAGCAATAAATCCCTGTTTGCCCTTATCGGGGGCGTGCTCCTCGCCATCGTGGCGTGGAACAGCATCTATATCGTCTACCAGACCGAGAAGGCTGTGCTGCTGCAGTTCGGTAAGATCCAGAATCCGGACGTCAAGCCGGGGCTGCACTTCAAGGTGCCGCTGATGAACCAGGTGCGCAAGTTCGATGGCCGCCTGCTCACCCTGGAGTCGCCGATCCAGCGCATCCTGACCAAGGAAAAGAAGGCGGTGATGGTCGATGCCTATGCCAAGTGGCGAGTGGCTGATGCCGAGCACTTCTATACCGCGACCTCGGGTATTCGCCAGATCGCCGACGACCGTCTGTCGCAGCGTCTGATCACTGCACTGGCCAACCAGTTCGGTACCCGCACCCTGCATGAGGTGGTTTCCGGTGAGCGTGACCTGCTGATGGCGGACATCACCAAGTCGCTCAACGGCATGGCGCAGAAGGAGCTGGGTATCGAGGTGGTCGATGTGCGCGTCAAGGCCATCGACCTGCCGAAAGAGGTGTACCGCAGCGTGTTCGATCGCATGAGCTCGGAGCGTGAGCGCGAGGCCCGCGAGCACCGCGCCAAGGGCCGCGAGCTGGCCGAGGGTATTCGTGCCGATGCCGACCGGCAGAAGCGCGTGATCCTGGCCGATGCCTACCGTGAGGCGGAAGAGGTTCGGGGTGATGGTGACGCCAAGGCGGCTGCCATCTACGCCGCGGCCTACAACCAGGATGCCGAGTTCTACGCCTTCTACCGCAGCCTGGGTGCCTATCGCGAAAGCTTCTCGAGCAAGAGCGATGTGCTGGTGCTGGATCCGAGTAGCGATTTCTTCCGCTACCTGCAGCAGCCCAAGCCCTGATCCGGTGTGCCCTGGCGTGGCCGTTCGGCCACGTCGGGGTGACCTCCGGGGAAAACGTGTTATCATGGGTCAGCCGGGAAAATGCCCGGCTTTTTTGCGTCTGCGGGAATCATGTGGCAGGAACTGGGCATCGCCTTTTGTCTAATGCTGGTGCTGGAAGGCATCCTGCCGTTCCTCTATCCGCGACGTTGGCGCGGCGCAATCGCGCAACTGGTGCAGCTGCCGGATCGTCAGCTGCGCCTCATGGGGCTGGCCAGCATGCTGCTGGGGACTGCCCTCCTGTATCTGCTTCACTGAAGGCTGCCGCCCGTACCGAGAGGGGAATGGCGAAATGGCAACGGTAGACCGCTGGCTCCTGCCAGATGGCATCGAAGAAGTACTGCCGCCGGAAGCGGCACTGATCGAGGCGGCACGCCGCCAGGTGCTGGATCTGTTCCAGCGTTGGGGCTACGAGTTCGTCGTCACCCCGCACATCGAATACCTTGAGTCCCTGCTCACCGGTGCCGGTCAGGACCTGGATCTGCGCACCTTCAAGGTGACCGATCCGCTGTCCGGGCGGCAGATGGGCTTCCGTGCCGACATCACCCCACAGGTGGCGCGGATGGATGCGCACACTCTGCGTCGCGAGGGCCCGAGCCGCTTGTGCTATGCCGGCAGCGTGCTGCACGCCAAGCCGCGGGCACTTGCTACTTCGCGCAGCCCGATCCAGCTGGGTGCCGAGCTTTACGGCGACGCCAGCCCGGCCAGCGATGTCGAAGTCATCAGCCTGATGCTCGATACCCTGGCCCTGGCGCGCGTGCCGGATGTGCACATGGACCTCGGTCATGTCGGCATCTACCGCGGCCTGGCCCGCGCCGCCGGGCTGTCCGGCGAGGCTGAACAGCAGCTGTTCGACGCCCTGCAGCGCAAGGCTATTGATGAGGTCGATGCGCTCACCGAATCCCTGCAGCCGCACCTGGCCAGCATGCTGCGTGCACTGGTCGAGCTGTGTGGCGGCCGCGAAGTGCTGGACCTGGCCCAGGCCTGCCTGGTGGAGGCGCCGGACGAGGTGCATGCCGCACTGGATCAGCTGGTGGCGATCGCCGACCAGCTGGAATTGCGCTATCCCGAACTGCCGTTGTACTTCGACCTCGGTGAGCTGCGTGGCTACCACTACCACACCGGCGTGGTGTTCGCCGCGTTCGTGCCGGGTGTTGGTCAGTCCATCGCCCAGGGCGGTCGCTACGACGACGTCGGTGGGAACTTCGGCCGGGCGCGCCCGGCCACCGGTTTCTCCACTGACCTGAAGACCCTGGTGACCCTGGGCGACATGCAGGTCGATGCGCAGGACGCCGGCGTGTGGGCTCCGGATCATCATGACCTGTACCTGTGGCAGGCCGTGCAGCGCCTGCGCAGCGAGGGCGTGCGCGTGGTCCAGGCATTGCCCGGACAGGATGTGAGCGCGGCGCGCGAGGCGGGTTGTGATCGCCAGCTGCAGCTGCGCGACGGACGTTGGCAAGTGGCGCCGCTGGCGTCCTGACGAGTTTTCCGCCGGCTCTGGCCGGCATCGAGCTTCCGAAAGAGGACAAGTGTTATGGGTAAGAATGTCGTGGTCCTGGGCACCCAGTGGGGTGATGAGGGCAAGGGCAAGATCGTCGATCTGCTGACCGAGCAGGCCGCCGCCGTGGTGCGCTATCAGGGCGGCCACAACGCTGGCCACACCCTGGTCATCGACGGCGAGAAGACCGTGCTGCACCTGATCCCGTCCGGCATCCTGCGCGAAGGCGTACGCTGCCTGATCGGCAACGGTGTGGTGGTCGCCCCCGACGCCCTGATGCGCGAGATCACCAAGCTGGAAGAGAAGGGTGTACCGGTGCGCGAGCGCCTGCGCATCAGCCCGTCCTGCCCGCTGATCCTGTCCTACCACGTGGCTCTCGACCAGGCTCGCGAGAAGGCCCGCGGTGACGCCAAGATCGGCACCACCGGTCGCGGCATCGGCCCGGCCTACGAAGACAAGGTGGCGCGTCGCGGCCTGCGCGTTGGTGACCTGTTCCACCGCGAGCGCTTCGCCTCCAAGCTGGGCGAGCTGCTCGACTACCACAACTTCGTGCTGGTCAATTACTACAAGGAACCGGCCATCGACTTCCAGACCACCCTGGACGAGTGCATGGCCTATGCCGAACAGCTGCGCCCGATGATGACTGACGTCACCGCCGAACTGCACGAGCTGCGCCGCGCCGACAAGGACATCATGTTCGAAGGTGCCCAGGGCTCGCTGCTGGACATCGACCACGGCACCTACCCGTACGTCACCAGCTCCAACACCACTGCCGGCGGTACCGCCACTGGTTCCGGTTTCGGCCCGCTGTACCTGGACTACATCCTCGGCATCACCAAGGCCTACACCACCCGTGTCGGCTCCGGCCCGTTCCCGACCGAGCTGTTCGACGAGACCGGCGCCTACCTGGCCAAGAAGGGCCACGAGTTCGGCTCCACCACCGGCCGTGCCCGTCGTTGCGGCTGGTTCGATGCCGTGATTCTGCGCCGTGCCATCGAGATCAACAGCATCTCCGGCCTGTGTCTGACCAAGCTGGACGTACTCGACGGCCTGGAGACCATCCGCATCTGCACCGGTTACAAGGATGCCCAGGGCAACCTACTGGTCGATGCACCGACCGACGCCGACAGCTACATCGGCCTGCAGCCGGTGTACGAGGAGATGCCGGGCTGGAGCGACACCACCGTCGGCGCCAAGAGCCTGGAAGAGCTGCCGGCAGCGGCTCGTGCCTATATCAAGCGCGTGGAAGAGCTGGTCGGTGCGCCGATCGACATCATTTCCACCGGCCCGGACCGCAACGAGACCATCGTCCTGCGTCATCCATTCGCCTGATCGACTGTCACAAAAAAGGCCGCCTGGAGCGGCCTTTTTTGTGGGCGATGCATACTCCTCACACTTGGGGGCTGTCGCCTTGGGGCATTGTTTCGTGCATCGCCGCCACGGGCCTGAGTACTCGCGCTCGGATGTCTGCTCGCCGAGCTAGATCTTTTTGGTTGCCGAGTGGGGGGATTCCCATCGCGCCGACGCTGCAGCGCGATGGGATGTGTGGCGCTTAGAAGTGCGCCTTGAGCAGCAGGCTGATGGCGCTCTGGTCGGTGCCGCCGAGGATCTCCGAACCGACGAAGCCGTTGTCGTCGATGCCGTACTTGTCGCTCCAGTAGTCGTACTCGACGCCGACGTAGAACTTCTGGCCCCAGCCCATGGCCTTGGCCAGGTCGTACTTGATCTGCGGGTTGAAGTGCAGGTTGGCGTGGTAGCTGTCGTCGTTGTCCACCACCCAGTCCATGAAGCCGTCGATCACCAGGTCCGAGTCGCCGACCGGAATGGTGTAGCTCCACACTGGGGTGATCTGCCAGACGTTGTCACCGTCGCGGCGGCCATCGGTGGTGCGCAGGTAGGTGTTGAGCTGGAAGTAGTCGAAGCCGGGAATGTCCAGGTCGATGGCGGGGCCGATCAGATAGGACTCGACGTCGTCCTCGCCGAACTCGTAGGTGGTGGCCAGCAGCACGTCCTTGATCGGGCCGAAGGAAAAGTCTGCGCCAGTGATCTTTCCGAGCGAGAAGCGTGGGCTGAATTCACCGTAGAAAGTGTGGCCGTCGCCGGCGCCGTTGGTGGCCTCGGTGTTGTACTTGATGCCATCGACGAACATGAACAGGTCGCCGAAGCTCCAGCCACTGGCGTGTTCGAAGGTGACGGTCTGCTGCTTGGGCGGGTCGACCTTGAAATCGATGCCGTTGAGGTAGCTGAGGCTGTTGTCCTGCCATAGCAGGAGGTCGCCGGCCTGGCTCTGGTGGGCGGTAAACAGGCTGCCGAGCAGCAGCAGCGAGGTGGTGGTGCGCTTCATGAACATGCTCCTAAGGGTCTGGTCGGTTTCTCTGAACCTGTCTTTTTGGTCAGCCTTTCGCTCTGAGCAAGAACGGCGCCAATTCCTGTCAAAATGGACAGAAAATATCGCTTGGCGTGGGTTTCCCCCGGATTTACGCGCTTATCGTGTCGACTTCTGTCCTGGAGGACCGGCGGCCAGGCCAGTGGAGGCTTGTGCATGCCACAGGATGGCGCAGCGGGTCGGTCCCGTGCGGCTTGGCGGTGCCTAGCGGACCAGGCGGGCAGCCAGGCTGTTGCGGGCCAGACGGTCGGCCTGCTCGCGGGTCATGCCCAGGTCACGCTCCAGGGCGGCGAAGTTCTCGCCGACATAGCCGCCGAAGTAGGCCGGGTCGTCCGAGTTCACCGTCACCTTCACGCCACGTTCGAGCATGGT
>FTMP01000014.1:0-68684 GCA_900156135.1 Aquipseudomonas alcaligenes
ATGGTGCGAGCTTGCGCGGTGCCAGAAGCCTCGGTGCGCGAGATCTCCAGGCCACGGGCGTTATAGGTGTAGGTGGTCAGGACACCTTTGTTGTCGGTCTTGGTTTTGAGCAGGCCATTGCTGTCGTAGGTGAAGCTGGAGTTGCTGTTTGGGCAATTGGCCGAGGGCTCGCCCTGGATCGAGGTGATGCGCCGCACGCCCTTGATGTACTGGAAGCTGTACTTGGCCACCTTGCCCAACTCGTTGGTCACAGAGACGGTACCGTCGGCGTTATAGGCCACGGTGACCTTGTCAGCCCCATCGGCATGCTCACTGGAGATGGCACGACCCTTGTCGTCATAGCTCCAGGTGGCATAGCGCACGCCAAGCTCATCGGTGATGCCGGTGAGCCAGGAATTGTTGCGCGGATCCTCGTAGTGGAACTGGCGCTGAGTAGTCTGGCCACCCATGACCTTGGTCACTGAAGTGAGGCGCTTGTTGGCGTTGTAGCCATAAGTGATCTGCACGCCGGACGCAGTCAGGGTCAGCGGCTGCTTATTCGCATCCTCAGTGAAAGTCAGGCTGTTGCCGAGGTTATCGGTGACGGTGACCTGGCTGCCGGCATAGGCGAATTGATGTACGGCGCCTTGAGCGTTTGACCACTGGGTGAGTTTGCCGGCAGTGTTGAAGGTAAAGCGCTCATTGTCCGTGGAGATGTACTGCCACCCGGCAGTGCCGACTTTGGTCAGCACGCCCAAATCGGCAGATGTAGGGGTGATCGTGGTTCCGCTAACCGTAAAGAAGGATTCGCGGCCGTGGTGCATCACCACAGACACATACTGGGTTCCGGCGAAGCGTAGATAAGTCGAGAAGCCATGACGCCAGAGACCGTCGAGACTGTTGTAGCTGCGAGTGAAGCTGAGCGCAGAACTACCCTTGGCAGAGTAATCGGTTTCAGCTTGGAACTTATTGCCTATGGCAAAGTTAATGGGATTACCAGCGCTATTGCAGGCATTGGGCGGGCCTTTTTGTGGATCAAGTGCGCATTCACCGGTGATCTCGTTGTAGATGGTTTCGGGAGGGCAGCTGTTACCCCCTCTGACAATTACCAGCCCCGTATTTTTAGAGCCCTTACTGTAATGATGTATCATATCGCATCGTTTTCTATCGGGTGCGGCGCCCGGTGAAATAGAAATCGGTTCATACCATACTCTGGATTTTTGAAGTGTTGGGTCAGCATTGACTTCTTTTGTCCATTGCTGGCATGCCAGCATAGGGGTTGGATGTCTATAATTGGGGTCATTGTAGAAATTGACCACCCAAAAATATGTCTCTGCGCTCGCCAAAGATGGCACAAAGAACACTATCGAAAACAGCGTAGCCTTTATTTTCTCTATATTCTTGCTCTCTTTTCTCTGATTGGTTTCCGCGGCTTTGCTGTTGGATATACTTCGCGCCGTTCTACATCTGCGGAATAGCAGGCTGGTGTAAAATGAACTCGTCACTGTTTCAGTTCCTTCTGTAATCAGCGTTCTTCGACGGTGCGGCTGAGCTGCCGTCCCTGGTCGTCATAGTGGTAAGTCGTGATGCGCTTGGGCTCGGTGACCACGGTGGGCAGGAATAGCGTCGGGTGCCAGTCGGTGGTGATGGTGCGAGCTTGCGCGGTGCCGGAAGCCTCAGTGCGCGAGATCTCCAGGCCACGGGCGTTGTAGGTGTAGGTGGTCAGCACACCTTTGTTGTCGGTCTTGGTCTTGAGCAAACCGTTGCTGTCATAAGTGAAGCTGGAGTTGCTGTTCGGGCAGTTGGCCGAGGGCTCGCCCTGGATGGAGGTGATGCGCCGCACACCCTTGATGTACTGGAAGCTGTACTTGGCCACCTTGCCCAATTCGTTGGTCACCGAGACGGTGCCGTCGGCGTTGTAGGCCACGGTGACCTTGTCAGCCCCGTCGGCATGCTCACTGGAAATGGCGCGCCCCTTGTCGTCATAGCTCCAAGTGGCATAGCGCACACCACGCTCATCGGTGATGCCGGTGAGCCAGGAGTTGTTGCGCGGGTCCTCGTAGTGGAACTGGCGAAGGGTGGTCTGGCCACCCATGACCTTGGTCACTGAAGTGAGGCGCTTCGAAGCGTTGTAGCCGTAGGTGATCTGCACTCCAGGCGCAGTCATGGACAGCGGCTGCTTATTTTCATCCTCAGTGAAAGTAAGGCTATTGCCGAGGTTGTCGGTGACGGTTACCTGGCTGCCCGCATAAGCGAATTGATGCACCGCACCGTGAGCATTCGACCACCGGATGAGCTTGCCGGCTGTGTCGAAGGTGAAACGCTCATTGCTGGTAGAAATGAATAGCCAGCCTGTATCGGTTTTACTTAGTACGCCGAGCTCGCCTGATGTCGAGACAATAGTTTCCCCGCTAATGGTGAAGTGGGATTCACGCCCATGCCCCATGACTAGCGAGACATATTGGGCTCCAAAGAACCGCAGGTAGGTTGAATAATTGTGGCGCCAAAGGCCATCGAGACTGTTATAGCTACGCGTGAAGCCCAAGGCAGAGCTATTACCGGCGCTGTAATCGCTTTCCTGCTGAAATTTATTGCCAACGGCAAAGTTGATTGGGTTGCCAGCGTACGAATAGTTCTGTGTGGGCGGCTGCGTTGAGGAAGGAGGCGAGCCTGGAGGTGCTCCACTACAGCTTTGTGGTGGAGGGCCTTTTTGTGGGTCATTGTTACAGCCCACAGCTGTTGGGTTGGTTGACTTTGAGCAGGTATCACCTAAGCGATAAACGGATGTTGTGCTAGGTAGCACCTGCTTTGTATTGGGTTGAATATAAGTCATCTCGCAGACAATCTTTCGCTCATCGCGCAGATCTGGGCGCATGCCAACTAACTTATCTTGATAATAAGTGAATTTAGTTGTATATGAGATGCAAGCTTCTCGCGCAGATGAGTGATAGGTCCAAACACTCGGGTGATGCCAAGTGAACTCTGCTGACGATGCATTATTAATGTTTAACAGATAAATCAGCAATGTTGAACAAGTAAAATTTAGATGTCGCCGATCCATGATTCGCTAAGCTCCAATAGCTATCTTCCTGTAATAGAGCGGCCGAGTTGCCGCCTCTGGTCGTCATAGTGTTAATTCTTAGAGCACTGGGGCTCAGTAATCACATCCGGCAAGATTAGAGTCAGGGCCGATCAATGGTGATCATATGAGCCTGAAAACTACATAGAGATTTGATTATTCCTGTGCTGACGCTTTATCTCTTGTCTGAGAAGTTGAGCTTTATGTTGAGTCTTCTTGTTGGATATGCCTGTGAGCTGACTTAGGTGCGATGTTTTCAAGGGTGTGTAACCCGCTCCTTGATTAGCACGCCCATCCGCGGCTTCGAATTCAACGGTGCGAGGAAAAGACAACCGCTCTGTGGCGCCATTCCGCTCCAGAAGGATATGGTCAGCAGAAACTGCGGCTAAACGAACACCTGAAACGACGTATTGACCGACCATCACGCGGCGAGCGGGTTTTCCATCGGCTTGGATAAGTGCAGCAGAGTGCTGATGTGCGATGTCGACAAAGCTGCCCACTAGCTTCAACGAGAGATTGGTCATTTGAGGTGGCGCTGCTCTTGGTGCAGCAGGTGCGCCGAAGAGCGTGGCTATGCGGGCTTGATTGATGACCTGGGGCGCAGGACTGGCCGTCGCAGGGGTTGATGTTGCATCCTGCTTAACCATCAGTGCTTGCCACTGATGATATTGCCGTGCCGATCCGATGAGGATAAGCAAGCTCACCGCCCCCACTGCAACGGGCATGGCCAGAGGTTGGCGCAAAAGTCGACGTGCCTTGTCCTGCATACAGCTGATTCGCAAATCCATTTACCGAGGCGCAACTTTAATGTCTGGTAGGCCTTTTGCCTATGGGGCTCGTCGCATGAGTGTCCGCTTCTGTCTTAGGCCCGCCGGCTACGACAGGCAGCTATTGGCCGGTTCCTGCCCGTCGTGACAGGCGTCTCCCGGCCCAAAGCAGCCAGTCGCAGAGGGCTGCTTCCGACTCATTGGGCAGAAAGCGGCCAGAAGCGGGGGTTCAAAGCATCCACGAAGACCGCAACAATTCACATCGTGCGGAAAGCGGGGATATTGGAGTTGTCTTTGTCTTTGTCTTTGTCTTTGTCATTGTCTTTGGCATGAAGGTAACCAGTAATTCCGCCATCTTGAGAGACCTTGACACCCAGACCTAATTTCCCGAGCTCGATTGCTGCTGCTGTTCTGCCACCACTAGTGCTGCCTCCAGGTAGCCTTAATATTGCACCAACAGCGAGAATTTTCCCGGTATGGTCCATTACGGTTGACCCATCAATCGCGACCAACTCCTGCCTTAACGCCCGCGGGAGTTCGTGGAATAGTCGATCACCAATGATTCTTTTGATCGTGGCAGCCTTATCTGATGTAGTCGGATCAAGCCTATCAGTTATATTTACCAACTCAGTCCAACTCTGACTAGCTCGATGACGTACAACCCCTATGCACGCACCTGTGCGGGCAAACGATGCATCCAATAATGTCTCATAGATCGCTTGGCGAACATTTGGATTCTTGGGGACCGACATCTGACTGACAACAGGATCATGAGTTAGAAAATGCCAAGTTCCACTTCTTTTTGCGAATAGCAATTGCCCATGAATAAATATTAGGATCTCCCCTAGGCGATTCAACACCAATGCAACTCTACCGACAGAACCATTTGTCCATTCGGCAATGGCTCGGTGTCTCCAGGGAGAGACCTTTTCGGTGTTTGAAGGAAGATCAAGCACGTGATGCTTAACGAACTCTAAATCTTGGTTGAACTCAAGAAGGGTATCAATTCCATTAGAGAGTACAGCTCCGAAGTCACCATTCCCAATGCTCTGCAATGTAAGACTGGAGGGATTTTCGGCATCTGGTGAAATACCAATAGCACTGCAGATAGGAGCACCCTCATACAGCCTCGAAGCCCAAAGAGATATTTGATCTATAGCCGATAAGATAGTTTTGTATTTTCCTTCAGGCGCGATTGCCTTTGCAATTACTCGCCGCTGAAACGTCGAGAGAAACTCATCTTTGAGGTCCTGCGTTAGTATGCTTTCCATGCTGCTGAGGCAGTCAACGAAGGCTTGGATGAGATTGAACTCCCCAGCTGGACTGGTAGCAGCGGAAAAGCTCTGATCTCGCCTGATGAGGAGGCGATATCCATCATGCTTATTAATCTTAAATCCAATAGTTTGTTGATTTACTACAAAGGCAACGGTTTTTTCGCTTGCACTTGATACTTCTGCTTGCGGCTCGAGTCTAGCGCCGGAAAAAAATGGTAACAAATAGCGCTCAGCGATCTCTCGGAGTAGCGGCTCATCCATGATTGATTAACCTCTCTAGCTTCTAGGAGTCAAGGTTCAAATAGTGAAAGGGTTAAGGCTAGGTTGCTACCACTCAAAAGTATACACATAGATGATTGAGCTTCACCATGCCCGCAAATTCCTTAGTAAGGTTATTTGACCGATAGCAGCCCCACCATCAATCTGTAAGGATAATTTCATATTTAAAATCTATCTATCCAGCCCTGAAAGAGATTTATATTCTGATGCCTGCCATGATGTTGCATTGTATCAGACTAATGGCGCATGCTTCACGGGCATCCCACAGATGCAGGCGTGGGTGTGCATTCTAAGCCAGTCCTATGGAAGAATTTTGAAATGCTAGAAGCAGAACAGGCAGCATCCACTCCCCTTCGAATTTTGTCGCTAGATGGCGGTGGCGCTAAGGGGTTCTATACCTTAGGGGTGCTAAAAGAAATCGAGGCCATGGTAGGGGGGCCGCTGCACAAGAAGTTCGATCTTGTGTTCGGCACGAGCACGGGCGCCATCATTGCAGCGCTAATCGCACTCGGCCACAGCATCGACTCCATTCTGGACATGTATCGAAAACATGTTCCGACAGTGATGTCGCAAAAATCGGCTTCGGCCAAATCGGCAGCATTGGGGAAGTTGGCCAGCGAAATCTTTGGCGATGCCACATTCAGCCATGTCAAAACTGGAGTCGGGATCATAACAGCCAAGTGGATGACTGAGCGTCCAATGATTTTCAAAGGCAGTGTTTCGCAGGCACACGGACGAAAGAGCACCTTCGTTCCTGGTTTCGGCGTCAGCATTGCGGATGCCGTTAAGGCCTCGTGTTCTGCCTACCCCTTTTTCGAGCGCACTACCGTTAGAACATCGAGTGGTGAGGACATCGAACTGCTCGATGGCGGCTACTGCGCGAACAACCCAACGCTTTACGCAATCGCAGATGCTGTGCAAGCCCTGAAGCACGAGCGTCAGAACATCCGGGTAGTGAGCATTGGCGTAGGCATCTACCCAGAGCCGAAGCCGGGGCTGAAGATGTGGCTGGCGAAGAAGTACCTTGTCAGCGTGCAGTTGCTGCAGAAGACCCTGGAAATCAATACCCAGTCGATGGATCAATTGCGCCAGATTCTTTTCCACGACGTGCCGACCATCCGGATCAGTGACTCCTATACCTCGCCGGAAATGGCTACCGATCTTCTGGAGCACGATCTCAATAAGCTGGGGATCCTGCTCCAGTGTGGCCGTGAGTCCTTTGCCTCACGAGAACAGCAACTCCGCGAGTATTTGATTTAGGAAGGAGGAACGGATGCCAATACCAGAATCTCAGCTCGAAACTTGGTCCCACCAAGGATCAGTCGCCCAGTCGAGCAGCACCTACAACTCGATCAAGGACGTGCTGGAAGACGCCACGACGCCTTATGCCGACAAGAATTTCAAAGTTTTTCTCCAAGGCTCCTATGGCAACGACACGAATATCTACGCCGAGAGCGATGTAGATATCGTCATTCGGCTCGATGACTGTTTTTTCAGCGATACCAATTGGCTGTCAGGGGAAGAGAAGGAAGCACATAAGTATGCTTTCAAATCTGCGACCTACACGCATGTTGACTTCAAGCGAGATGTGTTGTCCGTGCTCAAAGCGCAGTATGGGAAAGCGGTCAATGCCGGAGGGAAGGCCATTGCCATCGATGCAAACGGTTCGCGGCGAAAGGCCGATGTAATTGCGGCTATTCAGTTTCGGAGGTACTCGAAATTCAGGTCGACAACCGACTCCGAATATATTGAAGGGATCTGCTTTTTCAACGCCGATGGCGAGCAAATAGCAAACTACCCGAAACAACACTCAGCGAACCTGACCTCCAAGCACCAGGCCACGTCCGGGTGGCTGAAACCTATGGCACGCGTGCTCAAAAACATGCGCAGTAGAATGATCAGCGAAGGCTTGATTGAGGCCGGCACTGCCCCCTCGTACTATCTCGAATGCTTGCTATACAACGTACCGATCAACAGGTTCACAACGAGCTATTCGGATTGCGTGGCCAATGTTGTGAACTGGTATCGCGAGGAGGCGAATAAAAATGAGCTTGTATGCGCCAACGAGCAGTATTACTTACTGCGTGATGGCTATCACACGTGCTGGCCGCAGGACCAGTGCGATGCCTTCATAGAGGCGGCAGTCAAGCTCTGGAACAACTGGTAACGCACCAATGAATATTGATCTGGCCCCCGGCAACGAAAATTGCTGGGCCGAGGTTAGCTCGACAGGCCGATGTGGCTGGTCAGCATCCGCGCTCCTAGCTCAAGGGCTTCCAGCTGCCGCTCATGTCCAACGTTAGTGCCCGCATTAAGTCGATAGCTGTCTGTCATGAAGGGCTTTTTTTGGCCGACTCCTGCCCTACTACTACCTGCGATACCAACGCTGGTAATGTGCAGTGCTTATGTTGGTTTAAGCTCATCGGTTACCCCGTCTTTCGAGATGCAAAGAAAATGCAATTCCCCCTCACCGAAACAATAGAACGTACCACACACCTGATTCAAAGCATGATGGGGTTTTGGAAGGAGGCTCACGGCTGGGCCCCAATTGAGGCCGCAGAACTGCTGAATAAATCGATGCTCGAATGGCAGAGCTCGCTGGCAGAACAGTTGTCTGCGTGGTGCGGGAATTTGAGCGATGGCCAGCTTATTCTTGCCTGGGCCAATCTAGGAGCCTTAGTAGAAGGTCAGATGAAACTTCTTCTGTCTGTGTACTACAAAGAGTACCTGTCGGATGCTCATGCTATAAAAAAGAAAAACGGGCACACCGAAGATCCAGACGGAGTAACGCTGGAACCGCTGATTATCTTTTTCAGGCAAAAGATTTGGTCTCCTGAGGAAAACTGGGAGCCATGGGTTAGGATGGTTCAACAACGAAGAAATGCCATACACGCTTTCAAGGCAAAGACTATAGGAACTACCGACGAGCTGCATGCTGCGCTAGGCACACTCCTTGAATTCGTGAGGTTTATAAACGGTCGGCTACCATATCCCGATCAATATTACGTGCCTCGAGAATACTGAGTGTCAACCTAGCCCAAAGACGAAAGACCGCTTTTGGCCGATTGCGGCCGGTGACGATGAGCTGCCTCCAAAAGCAGCCACTCGACCGCTAAATCAAAAGAGCGTGGGCTAGCTCCTCTGGTTTGTGCTTTAAGGTTCTAAAAAGCCGTTCTGCGACTGCTATCGTGGGCAGGCTGTGGTGTCCCTCTTTATGTAGCCGCTCTAACAAGAACTCCACATAGTCCCTTTCCAGCAAGGGATAGGTCATGCAGACCGCGCCCAGAAATGCCTGGCTGTTACCTCTGGTCATCTCGATGCAGGCCGTTCGGCTGGAGCAGGCACCGATGAATAGGAAATATCCCGGCGTCACGGAGCGGGTGTTGATGGCATCGCGTGCTGCCTTCAGCGCAAGCAACAACCGCTGCCCCTCCACGGTGGATACTGCCTCCTGCACTTCGTCAACGATGAGAACAATATCGATCATCGCTCGATCAACCAGCGTTTGTAGTGCTTCAGAAAGCGTGGTTTCTCCTACCAGTCCCAGATTTTCGAGACCAACGTCGAGTGCGGATCTTGTAGCTTCGCTTTTCGTAGTTCGTAAGGCTTCTCGAATCGCACCTTGGACCATTTCTATAGAACTATCACGCAGGGCGCCGGAGAGATTGAGGTAAACCACCAGCGCACCGCCTTCCTCGAGAGCGGGAACTAAATCGTGCATCAGGAAGGTGGTTTTGCCGGTTCGGCACGGCCCGAACATGAACAGCCCGGATCTCAGTTCAAGATCAAGGAAAGAGGGCTTCAGGAGCTGTCTGGCTATGTCTTGGGCCAATTGGGTGCGGTGGAATATCTCTGTCATGAAATCACTTTGTGACGCTAGGTCTCACTTCAGTCCAGAGGATGCCAGTATGTGCTTGCGGCCGGTTGCTGCCTATCGCTACCGACAGCAATGGTGCGGTCTCTGCCTCTGCGTCTCTGCCGCCCGCTGGTCAAGTCGGATGCGAGCGGGTGGTCAGCATCAATGCAATTGCCTGGTCAGATGAGTGCAATTTCGCAGTTGAGGGTTGAAACCGTTCCGGGAGGGCATCGGCTTAGCGCGACTTGGCGCGATGCGAACACAGGACTGATATCGGTAAGCGTGATCGAGTCACCGCAGCGTCTAGCAAAGAGCTTTTTCCAACTGTCGTTTGATCCCCAGTTGTTGAGAAGCCTGACCTATCAAATGCGCGACTATGAAGACTATCTATGATTTGAAGAGGCTTGGGGCAACGCGCAATTAATGAGAAATTAACGAACGAAATGGGACAATGCCTTCGGGAACTCTAGCCAAAGATATCGAGACCAGAGCGGTTGATACGCACCGCGGGTCAGGTCAAGACCCCATGCTGGTAAGACATGAACACTCTGTTTGGCTCACTGTTTAGGCTCTTTTCTTCGGCATTTACCGTTAAGAACAGATAGCTGTCGGCCAAAAGCAGCCGATGGTTTCTGGCTGTGCGATTCATTCTCTGTACACAGGACCTCAAACTCTTTAGGGAAACAAGGCCTATTCAGCCAGGCGTGCGATTGGCTACGCCATTTTTCGTGATACCACAGCTTCGTACAGTACCATTCATGGCCGGGACAACATGGGGGGGGGAGAGTCGTGGCCGGATTCGAAGAGGTGCATCCGCCGGAAGGTATGTGGGCACCGCTGCAGATGCGCCTTGAGCTGAGGCAGATGTTCGGGCGCTGGTTGTCCAGGTCGAGTTATCCACGCCCCATGGCCGGGCCGGACGACATAGTCGACGAGCTGAGTATTCTCGACTTATGTCAGCACTACCGGTTGGAGTATCGGGGGGGCGTTGAGGATGTTGCAAAGTCCTGGGACGAATCGGAGCGTCGCGCTGCAGACAGCGGCCCTACGTTCGACGATCTCAAGAATAACGGTTGGGTGTTTTTCGACGGCGGCCGCTGGATTATGCAGAGCGCGCCTCCCGGCACGCGCTCGCACATCACCTATCCGAGCCCAAGCACGAAGACCTTTCTGACGGGACTCGGCGAACTCCGGCTTGTTGCGAGGACTGATACCCCCCCTCCCCAAGCTAAAGCGCTTGCAGACAGGATATTGGCCGAGCGCTGGCTTGAAGTGCACATACCAACCAAAGATCCGGACTGGCTTGCAGGCCGGCTGTGGGATCGACTGTGCCCGAAGCCCCAGCAGCATTCCGCTGACGGTAGCGTCAGCACAATTGAAGCAGTGCCTCCTATCGAGCGCGAGGCTTGCGATGCGCTGGCTTTGCTAGACGCGGATGCAGAGACTGTCGATAGCGCCTTTTTGGAGTGGTCTGTATGGTGTGATGCCCTCGGCAGTTACGGTAGATGGGACAGTGGCTGGGGGCCCACTGAGATGCGGTACTGCCGTGAGGCAGCTCACCGCGCATTGGAGCGCCAGACCCTTTGGGGGACATGGGACATCGATGCCGCACGCTACACAGCGGTGCTCGAAAATACGTTTGCGATTCCGCTGGATCAAATGCGGTATGCCGGAGCTCCGGAGATAGCACCGCCCCGGACTCTGGTGTCTAGAGTTGACTGGATGATGCGACCCGCCGTCGAACATCTGATGATGGAACGGCTCGGCTCTAATACGGCCAGCTTTGCATTTATTCTGCTTTGCTCCGAGCTTGAGAAAACTGACATCGGGCCTAGCATCATGGCTGCAGCGACGACGGTCCTATCGTTCGCTGCCGACCATCCGATGGCATTGCAGCACTTTCTATTCCGAGTCAGGTCCGCGCCAGTGCTGTTAGTAGACATGCTGATGCATCAGCGCACGGCCTGCCTAGCAGCCAAACTGGCTATTGAGTGGCGCCCGGAATCCATACGGAATAGTGATCGCAACCTGAGTCGTGAAGCCCAAACTAAGGCATTTGCGGTTCAGGACGCGCTATCTCTTCTGGCTTACCACTTGCTTGAGGGCACGCTTGATCTTGCGGAATACGCATCTTTGGTGACTTGGTGCTATGCCAGTGACACTTACAGCAAAAGAGCAATTGCAGACGCGAGGAGACCCGTTGGGCGGCAGCTTCTCAAAGTGGTTTCAAGGGAAAGCAAAGACCTCCAGTCTGCAGTGCTGCAGCACCTCGTAGATCAGGCAGCCTATAAGGACAACGTGCCTAGAGCATGCTTTGCAGGAGTGCTCTACGGACTGAACTACCTTTCGAGCGCGCCGTTTGCCGACGCTTTCCCAGTCGTGGGGCTTTATTCACAGTTTGCGCGCGACATGCACTTGGAATGGACCGACGCAGCCAGTCTCTCCCCAAATCTGGCCGCTCATCTCGTCAAGACTGCATTCGCTCACACCGCGTCTGATAGAGATGCACTGCTAGCCCCATTCGATAGCGCACAGCTACTGCGAAACACGCCGGACGATCAAAAGCCATCCTTGCGTTATTCCATTGCCAAAACTCTAAGAGTGCACGTGCGGTTGCTCGCACGCGCCGTTGCCGGTTGGGACGGCGAAACGGTACCGCCGGAGCTCTGCGACGCACTCCAAGTACTCATTTCGCGCAGTGTTATTGAGTATGACGAGAAAGGACGTGTCGGAGCCCTCACAGACAGGTATAGCCCCGGCCCTCTACTTCAACGGGAAGAGGCCTCGCCGGCAGAAGATCTCGCTGCCGCATGGCGACGGCTAAACGGCAGTCACCAGGAAACCATGCTGCAGGCACTCGCTCAGTCTGACGATCCGGTGTTACTTGCCGAGCTTTGCCAGCACCTACCTGCGGCGGCAAAGCCCGGCATCCGAGCGAGATTACGGCAGCTGAAGCCAGAGGAGGCATCCGCGCTTTGGACTTGGCCCGAGCTGCAGCACCGCATTGAGTCCTTATTGGTCGCTGGCGAATATGCGCTTGCCCGTGAGCACCTGGATGAGGCCGAGAAGGACTTAGATCGCGCACCACCTCAGTTCCGGCTTGAGCTTTTTGCCCTCGAGCTTCGACTGTTTCTAAAGGAGAAGAACTGGGCTGCACTTGATGGAGCTGTCGTTCCGCCGGCATTGGATCGGCCCACGACACAACAGGCGCAAGACAAGCTGGAGTTCTACAGGGCAACCTCCCAACTGCTGCGCCCGAACGGCAATTTAGCAGGTGCTCGAGTCGCTCTACAGCGCCTGGCGGCGCGTCCTGGTGCGGCCCCCGCATATAAGGAGAACGTCTTTGCGATTGCTATTCAGCAGCTTCTAGGACCGACCCTGCATCCGTTGAGTGGTGCGGATCGTGTGACCGGCGAAGGCCTGCTAGCGGAAATCAATGCTGAGGTCGATGTGGGCGAGAGCTCAGTCAGCAGTAGTCTGCTAGCCAACCGCGCGCTGCTCATGTTGGCATTGCAAAAGCCGGAGGATGCTTTAGAGAGCATGGCTGCGCGTCGTCAGGAGAGGCGAAGCCCAGAACTCGAACTCATAGCCGTGCTTTCAAAGTACGAGCTGGGCTTCCGGGACGAAGCAATGGCGATTTTAGACGCCGCCATCTCAGAGTTCGGAGCTAATGACCAACTTATCGCGCTCAAGAACGACCTTCAAGCTGGAGATTCCGCGCCCAGTGTCGCTTCGGCATCGGTCGTCGTTGATTCGATTTCCTCTATACGGGCCGCCTTGCAACAGCTGACTGTGCTTCTGCCTTCCCAGATTGGAGACATACTCGGCCCCCCTGGCCGCGGGGTTCGAGGCTATCTCATAGGGCAAGTTTCACGTGCCGTTGCCGCGCTTCAACATATGGCGGCGATGCTCCGTGAGCGGAAAGACTCAATGAACTTGGCAAGGTTTGAGGATGACCTCAACACCGCCATGCGAGAGGTGCTCGGGGCTTTGCTCGCAGTGACTAAATGGGATGTGGCTGACCAATCGCTCGGAGGAGCAACTGCAAACGGCAATCCCGGCGAAAGGGATGCAGTGATCCGTGTGTCAGGTCAGGAAATATCGATAATCGAAGCGCTCGTCTGCACGGGACTTGATCGGACTAACATCAAAAAGCACTTCGACAAGCTGGTGTCATACGGAGTCTGTGACCTCTATTTCCACGTCATTTACTCGTACGCGAAGGAGCTAAATCCTCTCTTCAAGTATGTTGAGGAAATGCTCGAGCACGAGGTTCCTCCAGGTCTCACATACCTTGACTGCGAACCTCTGGGGCCTCCGGATTACGAGGCGAGTGGGTATGTCGCAACCTATCGCGTCGATCACAGGGAAGTCGCAGTGGCGTTCTTGATTGTTGACCTTAATATCTCGCGGCCCGTAGGCTCAGGCGGTGGTTTCAACGATTCAGAGCGCAACTCGACAGATTCGGGCTCAAAAGCATGATCTATCAGAGACGAGCACTTCAGCGTCGTCTCAATGAGCTTCGCGGTGTGCTGGATGATGAAGCAGTCAGTAAGCTAGCTGATCGCCTCAATCGAGCCGGCAAGGATCGACTCGCGGCCATGTGGGAGCTAATCGTGCTCCACGGACTGCCGCCGCCTCATTCGCCAGCGCTGCTGCTTGGCTAACGATGAGGTATCGGGTATCTCTGCTCCATCCGCCCCCGAAAGGAGCTCTAGATGGACAAGATCGACAACGAACTGATCGACCCAATCATTGAGCCAGGTGGCGAGAAAGCTCACCGCGTCGCCAGAATCATGATTGGCGCAGTGCCCATCCTGGGCGGTGCTGGGGTCGAGGTTTTCAACTCAGTCATCGACACGCCGATGAATGAGCGAAAGGTGCAGTGGATGAATCAGGTCGGCAACGCGTTGAACGATCTGATTGAGAAGGGTGTGCTGACCGAGCAAGGCTTGCAGCACAACGAAACCTTCATCACCACGGTAGCCCAAGCATCGATGTTGGCGATACGGAGTCATCAGCAAGAGAAGCTGGAGGCGCTCCGCAACGCAGTGCTGAACGTCGCAGTAGGCCATGCCCCAGAAGAAGATCTGAGGCAGCTGTTCCTCAATTTCATCGATGTCTGCACGGTGACCCACATTCGCCTGCTAAGCCTCATGAGCGGCCCTGAAGAGTGGGGCCAGAAAAATGGAGTGGAGTTCCCTAATGGTTGGAGCATGGGCGGCATCACGCAAGCCATTGAGCATGCGTTTCCAGATCTCCGAGGCAAAGAGCAGATCTACAAGGTCATCTGGGGTGACCTGTATCAGCGCGGCCTTATCAATACAGAAGGCCTTGGCACAACCATGTCGCGCCAAGGCATTCTGGCCCGCAGAACCACCGAGTTAGGGTCGAAGCTCATCGACTTCCTGAGCGAGCCTGTGGAGCTGAAATGAGCGTCTGCTTTTCCCCTCCCTCCCTTTGCGGAGGGGCTGCTATCGGCCAATAGCTGCCTGTCGTAATCGGCTCAAATCGACCCACAGTGGCCAGTCGTGTCAGGCAGAAACCGTCCAGAAGCAGGCTCCTGCCATCGGGCCCTTAAATCATCCGCAGTGCTGCCAGCGTGCTGTATGAAGGAAACACAGTATGCCTGCATCTAACGACAGAGGCGTCACGCTACTATGTCGAACATGTTGGTGGCGATTGCAGGGTGCAAACGATGAGGATAATTGCTAGTTTCGTCCGGGTGTTGAGCTTGCACAGGAACTCATGGTCTCCTTCGCGCGCCTGGCGGTCAGGACAATGGAGAGTGCGTCAGGCGCAAACAGGAAGTACGCTCTGATATGCTCCTGTAAAGAAGTAGACTCACTTCATGCGTAGTCTTGGCTGGCAGTTATGGCGCGATTAAGCATCATGCCGCAGTCAAGTTAAGCGACTGCTACTGAATCTAAGAGTGAGCCGTGTATGAGCCTGCATGAAGTTGCCATTTATTTAACTACAAAGGCAAAAGAGGGTAGCGGCGAGCTAGCGGATGCATATGGGCGCAGTGCATTTAATCGCTATTACTATGCGACCTTTCTGACCGTGCGCGAGCTGCTAGGGGCCTTGGATAGCTCGTGGCAAGGCACTTCCCATGCCAATATACCGGGAATGCTGGAGGATGCCGTGATAAACAAGATTAAGAAAGCAGCAAAAGCCCAAGGAAAGAGCGGCTTAATAACCAAAGGCAGAGAGCAAAGCTTAATAAGCCAGGCCGTGAGCTCCGCAACAGAAATAGCCCATTTGATGCGTGCTGCCTACTCGGTTCGAGTTGTCTCGGACTACGAGCCTGAAAACAAGCTTGTTTTCAAAAAACAGACCTTTGAGATTATTGGCCACACAGACTCGGAAGCTAAAAACTGGATGATAAGGGCCAGTCGTGAAAAAGGCGTGCTTTTAAGTATTTCAAAGGAGCTCGGACTTGTCTCTTGAATCAGAGATTGAAAAAATCCTTAGCCTGAAAAGTGCTGACTATGTAAAAGGCGTCCGAATAAATGAGATTGCCAGAGTAATTTTTGTAGAAATACCCCTCGGGAAAATCAAGGGAAAGGTTGAGCGCGGCTATACCTCCAGACTTCAGATCTCCAAGCTCTGCAGACTAATTCAAGAGAAGACTGGACTCCGCCCGATTCCCGTTTTTTTAGCATCGCCAGAGTTGGCGCAGCTAGAGTCAGGCCTGCAAGCATCCTTGCTGTTAGCGCATCCTGATATTGTTTCAGATTGCTCTATTTCGTTTTCTGCGGGAAATGCTGCCAATGTTACGGTCATTCTTAGCGACTTGCTCGATGAGAAAAAGCTGGAAGCTATTCGACGGCACGTTAGAGAAATGATTCTCCTAGCGTCGCTCACAGTGGATCGCATTGACTTTATTTCGCCGACTCAGCCGCCCGCTTCACTTGCGAGCATCTTGCGCGCAGTTAAGATATTGTCGCCCGTCGCGCCAAAAACTGTTTATGAGTATTTGAAAAGCAGAGATTTTACGTGCCCATCTGAAAAATGGTTAGCTACCAAGCTCGACTCAGCGAGACGAAAAGGCTTGCTTGTTCGTAGTGATGATGGGGCTTATGCATTAAGTGCAGATGGTGTTTCTGTTGTGCCAGCTTTGAGGTCAAAGAACAGCTCTGACATAGAGAGAATCCTCTTGCTCGCCAAGCGCCGAGAGTGGTAGGTTTCGCTCGGTGGTGGCGTCGCGAGGGCGTGTATCATGCCCATCAGCGAAGACCATGCACAGAAGGGCGCCTGCGAAAAGGCAGCGCCTCCTTCGGATTCGCTGCCTTTCCGCAGGCGGCAACAACGAAAGCCAAGACAGCTTTGCTTGTATGGGAACGCCACCACCACCCATTTTGGTTTCTTTTAGATCTTTCGATGATCTTCTAGAAGCCCTGCCTGTAGATGGCAGAGAGGAGTACCGTCAGGAGCTTCAGCAGCTCTACGACAAGGTGCTGCCTCCTGTCATTTCCATCTCGATTCTCAGTGTGCTGTTTGGTCTCAGCGCGAGCTTCATCGCGTCTATGTTGAGAAGACCGCACAAGCACTACCGTCATTTTGTTATAAAAAAAGGCCGCAAACGCAGAGAAATTTATGCGCCTAAAGTTGGGCTAAAGTTATTTCAGCGCTGGATAGGCCACCATCTTGCAGAGGCCTTGAACTATCCAGACTGCGTGCTCGGTTTTGTTCCACATAAATCCGGTGTTTTTAGCGCTGCCAATACGCATTGCTCGGCTCGCTGGGTGTATTCGCTTGACTTGAAGGACTTCTTTTCTCAAGTTACAGGTGAGCGATTAAGTGCACCGCTGATTGGTCTGGGATATTCTCAGAAGTCCACATCAATAATACTGAAAATCTGCTTGTTCAATGGCTTTTTGCCACAAGGCTCCCCTGCTAGTCCAGTGCTGTCAAATCTTGCCTTTGAACCCACTGATCGCGAGCTTTCCAACTTAGCTAAGCAGCATGGTGTGCGATATACCAGATATGCAGACGACCTTGTATTCTCGGGCGAGGCTCTTCCTCCGGAAGGTTTCGAGGCTCAGGTCAAAGAGATACTAGCAGTTAATAACTGGGAAATTGCAAAAGAAAAAGAACACTTTGCAGCATTGCCGGCAAGACTCAAAGTGCATGGACTTCTAGTGCATGGTGCGAGACCTCGCCTTACAAAAGGTTATCGCAATAAAATTAGAGCCTATCGACATTTGCTTAACACTGGGAGGGTTAAGCCGGGTGACCTCGCGCGAGTAAAAGGGCATGTCTCATACTCTGACTGTCTAGATCACTTTGTCGAAAATGGAGCCTTTGAGCCCAAGTAGTAGATTGGGTGTTGATACACCGCCTGCGGTCGGTATTGGCCGGTAGAGGTCGCCCGCAAACGTCGACTATAAGCCAGAGACGCGCTGGGACTGATTGGCGCAACGCAGCAGTTCAGCTATTCGTAAATGGCCGGCATGGAGCTGGTTCAGGAGGTCAGTGATGACAGAGAGAGAAGTGGCTTTGGAGCAAGCTTTAGGTGCGGTGGTGGCAGTGGCCCTTCAGCTGGGGATCAGCATGACGCTACTGGCCAAAGCTAAGGCTGATCTACTTCTCCAGGCATCGGAGTCAGAGCCTGCAAAGCAGCAGGTTTTAGGGGCTGTCCGTGAGATAGAACTCGCAGCCCTGGGCTCAGGCAGCAGCCTCCCAATCGGGCCGCTCATCGATGTGAAGCAGCACGCTTAGAAGCTTAGTTTTCTCTGCGCTCAAGCCGCCGATACTTGTGGCTAGGCCGATGCCATCTCTCGATTAGATATCGCACCTTCGTCACAATCTCCCGGGCGTGTGCGCAAGACTTTGCATACCCCTCGCGAAGTATCATCGTCGCTGCATGCCTCTGCTTCGAAGGATCGATATGAGTGGCTACGTAGCGAACAACCGGGACGAGCGGCCTGCCCCCGAGATCCCCAAGTACAGCGGCAACTTTGATCAGCAGCCGCACCGGCAAACGGATAGACCTAGTCCGCTTATGCCGGAACCGCTTCCCGCACCGCCGGCACAATGTGTCTTTGCCAAACCCAGCTCATTACCCCTTGGCGTCCTGGACTATTCATCAGTGGTGCCTGCAGAGCTGGCGAGTGCCTATGGTCAGACAGCCATCCTCGCTACAACTGATGTTCAGGCTGCCGGCGGCGGGCTGCTGCTAGCGCGTGCAGCTGGCCAACTGGTGGGAGGTGGTACCTGGGCCATTCAGAGCGCAGCGGGTGCAGGCGGAGCCACTGCAGGTAGTGGAGCAGCAGGCGCTGCTGGAAGCGGTGTTCTCGCAACCGCAGCTACCACGGCTATCGGCTTCGTTGCTCTGCTTTGGCCTTCCCCTATGGGAAGTAGCGATTTGTACCCAAAATCGGAGCTCGAAGTTCTCAGCACAGCAAAGACTAGGTTGCGCTTCCACGTCGAGCATGACTGGACTGAAGGATCCATACGAACCTATGGCTTCCACACTAGTTCTCGTAGCGGCTTCGATTCCGTTCCGGTTGTGGCAGCTCGCGCTCAGGGTGATCAGGCCGTTGCTGATCTAGGCGATGGGATCACCATCCTTTGGACGCCTCAGGTAGATCCAGCTGCGGGAACGCCACCGCCACCGGAGGATATTCAGGGGCTGACGGAGACTGTGTGGATCTATCCAGTCAGCGAGAACGCAGCTCAAGCGTTGGAAAACCCGATCTACCCATCGGACTACAAAGACTTCATCATCACGTTCCCGGATCACCCTGGGGTGCAGCCGGTCTATGTGGTGCTGAGCACCCAGCTGGAGAAGAACAAGACCAGGGGGCGTGAGTTTGAGGACGAGGTGTATGGCGATTACAGCTCGACTCGCTCCGAGACGGGACGAGAGGTGACCGTGAAGACGAAGAGCGGCACACGCACTCGCATCGATATGGTTGGCCGAGAGCCAGACGGCACAATCTCGTGTGTCGAATGCAAGTCCTCTGATACCGCGCCATTAACGCCCAACCAGAAGGTAGCGTTCCCGGAAATCGAGGAGAGCGGCGCGGTCGTGGTTGGAAAAGGGAAGCCTGGTTTCCCCGGGGGAACAGAGATACCCCCGACGAAAGTTGACGTTGTGCGACCGAACTAGACGGAGATGACTGGATGTCTGTAGTAGAGGCCGGTGTAATCGACATGTGGGGCATCCCAGATTGGGATAGGAGCAAGATCGAGCTGATCATCACCGATCACCTCGGCTGGGAACCAGAGGAAGAAATGGAGCACCTTCTGATGCTTCAGGAAAAGGTCAACTCCTACATCTCCTTCATTGAGGGCGGGGAAATCAACACGGCAATCCCCTCAGCGGTAGGTAAAGCTCCCATTATCAGAGTGGTTGGAAAGTACGCGCTTTCCAAACAGGCCGAGGCTTTCGTTGATCGCGTCACCGAAGTTTTGCGTGATGCCGATATTGAGTTCGAGTTTGTACTCAGGCAGGGCTAGGGACGCCTTGTTGTCGGTGCTTATCCTAACGTGGATTTTCCGTCGATCTTGACGGTAGCCCAAGTACGTTTCGGACTCTCTGTGCCTCATTACTTGTGGCCTCGAAGATGAAAGCCTGGGCACAAGGCGCCTGCAGCACAGTCAGCGAACTGGGCTCTGGATTAGGCAACGTCGTGGCGCTTGGCCCGCGAAGCGGAGGAGTCTTGGTTCCCGGCTCACGTAGCCCGATTAAGTACGGTACCGCCTTCATCGCTTCAGGCTCCGCGAACGTAGAGTTGTCCCAGGTTACCGGAATCACTCGGGACGTCTGCCCAACCAGAACCTCATCCACCGCCACCTCAAAGCGCGCGTAGTCGCTCAGGATTCTCTTGCTCCGCGACTTCGCCCTCCAGAAATTTGATCTCTCGTCTGTGGGCTGGACAATCTCGTATTTCTGGATTCTGCCGACAACGACCACGCCCGCATATTGGATGTCGCTGAGCTCAAGGGCGGCCCGCGCCCTGCAGGCGCTCGCAGGTGAGACTAACGATAAGACTCCAAGGCTCACCACTACGGCTTGAAGATAACTTCGCATAGAGCCTCTTCGATCAACCACGGGCCGTCCGCCCTGGGCGTCTCTCTTTAGCACTGGTGCCTCCTGCATCTGAGCCTCAATGCCTCACGTAACTCTTCTTGCCCGACGGCGTTAAGCAGTAAACGCCCCCACGTGGGCCAGTGCAGAACGTGCTGGTACCGCATGCACATTCGCCGCTGTTCTGTAGGAGCTGCTGTGGGGCAACTGCCGGAGCCCGCCCCGTTCCCATGAATGCCGAGCAGCTCTTCTTGGATCTGCTTATAGAGCCGTCATTGCACAGAAAGAGATCGCCATCGCAGCCGGCGATGCCACCCTTCCTTCCAGAACAGGGCTTGTTGGCCGCAATGGCCTCAATTGAAGCAAAGCCAAACGCTGCCGCGATGACCAAGCACAGTCCGAAAGGTGCTTTGTGCAGCTGTGAGGGGAAGCTATTCATCGTCGCCTACAGAGGGTCGCCGACTAAAGCCGCACGGCCTGTGTCGCCCTCACACCCGGAGGGCGGAGACCACTTCAAGGCAGCGGATTTGTCAGGTATGTGGATGACCAGGCGACGTTCCAAGCACTCCCCCATCGAGCGTTCCGACACAGCCTCAAGCCTGGTTGCGTCCCAGCTGTTGACCTTGTAGCTAAAGACCTGTGCTTCCAGGTCTTCACCCTGGTTGTGGTGCAAGATCGAGGCGAACGCTTCAAGGCAGGTATTGGAGGTACGGTTGCAACGGATTTCTACCGCGTTCATTCCTGGTGCCAGGTTGCCCGCGACGGTCTTCCAGCCGCCCCAGACCACGAGCTCGTCCTGCTCCATCTTGAAGATCAGCGGTGGGATCGTGGTGTGTTCGAGAGGGGCAGGCTTCGTGAGCCAGAGTGCGAGGTAGGCCGCACAGAGAGCCGAAGCGAGTGCGATCAGGAGCGTGGAGAGGTAGCGCATGTGGAGTCCTTTCTGTGGTGGCCGTCCTGGCTGGCTTCAACACTAGAGCATCTTGAGGAATTGGGCTAATAGAAGGGCCGCTCCCGGCCAGAGCTACTACCGCAGCGTATGATCTCGGCCAGCGGCCTGACCGTGCCCTAAGATGGGCTGAGCCGAAGGCGATCATAAAGGTGGTGAAAGGAAATGGACCCCAAGCAAGTGACTATCGAAGACTGGGATGGCGATGGCGCTATCCGCATTCCAGATGAGGTTCTTCAGGAGTTGGGCGTCGACGTTGGCGGCATTCTCTATGTGATTGAGGACTACGTCGGCAATGTCCGGTGCCTTGTACTCAGCAAGACACCTCGGATCCCGGATCGTACCGATGAGTTGGTCGACCACTGGAATCGTTCTGGAGGCGAATAGCACCAATCACCGTGGCAGCTCTTGGCCGAGAGGCGCCTGCCGCGACAGGCGGGAACCGGCCAGAGTAAGACGTTGAGATCTGCCATCGTAGATCGATGCCCCATAATGGCGTCATGACTGAAATATTCCGGCGTCCCCAATTGGCCCAAGAGATGGCCAGGCAGCTTCTGAAGCCTTCGGCACTTGATCTTGGGCTGCGGTCCGGGATGTTCATGTTTGGGCCTCACCGAAGCGGAAAAACCACTTTCCTGATACAGGATCTAGTTCCCGCGCTGGAGGAAGGTGGAGCGCTGGTGATTTACGTCAATCTCTGCTGCTCCCCTCAGCGCAGCTCTAAAGACATGGTTCTAGATGCTATTCGAGAAGCCTTGAGCAATAGGGGGAGCGAAGCTCCCGGAGCCAAGCTCGACATTGGGCTCAAAAATCTGGGGATAGCAGGAGGGGCAACGATTGCGGAAGTGCTCAAGTCACAGGTCGATCAAGCGAAAGCCGATCTCGTTCTGATTATCGACGAAGTGCAGGAGGCGGCATCCACTCTGGAGGGGCAACAGATGTTGTTAGCCTTGAAGGCGGCTCGCGATGCCATAAACACTCGATTGGTGACACCGGGACATTTCTTACTCATAGGTGTCTGTTCCAACCAAGCCGCAAGCATCGAGATGACCACTGCTGAAAACCAAGCATTTGCCGGCGCAGCCAACATGCCCTATCCCTTTCTGGAAAGGGATTATGTGGAGTTCTTGCTAGAGCGACTACAGCAAGAAGGTCACTGCAACCTACCTACGGTGGAAATCGCAGAGCAGCTGTTCAGAGCCGCAAACAGCAACCCTGATGAGCTAACCCGCGCCCTAGTGCAGCTCCAAAGATCCGTCACAACGGGCAGTAGCTCGGACGACCTATGAATCGTGAAAGGCCGCTGTCGGCCAGAAGCGGCCGTTCAAGACAGATATCGGTAAGCCGATGTCTTCTATTAGAAATGGTCTATTTTCAGTCGAAGCAGCTTTTAGGGCTTTCAGGGAAGGACTGATGTCCAAGGAGGCGAAAAATGCCTGGCGAAAATCGCTCCAAACTTGTCCGTATCTTTGTTCGTAACATCGGATGCATTGGTAATGAAGGTATCTCTGTCGCACTTGATAACGTCGTGTGTTTGGTAGGGAAGAATAACTCTGGCAAATCCACAGTGTTACGAGCGTATGAACTAGCGAAAGGGTCTGCCACCTTCGATGCCAGCCGTGACCGTTATCAGCATGCGGCTGACGACCAAGAGTCAGAAATCCAGCTTGAGGTTCACATCCCCGAAAACATTGGCAACGTGGATGCACGGTGGAAATCGGAGCGTGACGGACTACTAATTGTCAGAAGTCGATGGCAGTGGTGCTTTCCAGGATTCGTAAAAAGTCGAACAACTTGGGATCCGGTTGCCGGGGAGAATGGACAAGGTGACTGGGCGGCAGACGGAAAAGCAGGTGGTGCCGATCCAGTCTTCGGGGCACGCTTGCCCCGACCATTAAGAATTGGGTCGTTTGATGACCCAGAGAAGACTGAAGCCATGCTGTTAGCATTGGCGCTGACGCCTCTCATCGAAGCGCTTGAGCAGGAACGGATGACTGAGGGTTCTGAGCTGGCCCGAGCCATTTCAGCTGTATCTGCTCGCGTAAGTGCTATTGGCGGGGCCCATGAACAGCATTTCAACGTGATCGCTGGTCAAGTCGCGGCAGGTTTTAGGGGCGTGTTTCCCAGTCTAGATATTCTGCTTGCAATAGGGACTGCGCCGCTGGTTCCAAAGCTTGCGGAGCTTCTAAAAAGCGGCTCGAAGCTAAAGGTTAAGGATGGCGAAATAGAAACCCAGCTTTCCCAGCAAGGTGCGGGTGCGCAGCGTGCTCTGTTCTGGTCGATGCTGCAGGTGCACAACGAGCTGACTAGGAACAAAGAAATTCGCGCTGAATACAAGAAGGTGCTGGATAAGACACAAGCTGATCTGGAAAAGAGACTTGTGAAGGCAAAGGATGCCCAGCGGCAAGAGGTCGAAGAAGAACTACGCCAGGTTAACGCTCAGCTTGAGGCGCATGCGGCCGGTGCGCCTATACCCGACAGCCCAGATGACCCCGCCTTCCCTGGTTATCTGTTGCTTATCGATGAGCCGGAAAATGCCTTGCATCCATTAGCCGCACGGGCTGCCCAACGGCATCTGTATCGGCTCGCGGAGAGCCCAGACTGGCAGGTGATGATCACCACGCACTCTCCGTACTTCATAAACCCGTTCGAGGATCATACGACGATTGTTCGCCTCGAAAGATCGTCTGATGCCGGCCCAATTGCGCCTAGAACCTATAGGTCGGATGCAATTGAGTTTGAAGCAGACGACAAGCGGAGACTACAAGCGCTGCAGCACATAGATCCGAGCTTCTCTGAAGTTTTCTTCGGCTCCTACCCGATACTGGTTGAAGGAGATACAGAGCATGCGGCTTTCCTATCTTCGATTATCGAACGTCAACACGATCTGATTGATCGTGTCACCGTTATCCGCGCTCGAGGTAAGGCAATTCTGGCGCCGCTGGTGAAAGTACTGGCTCACTTCAAAATGAATTTCGGCATCGTTCATGATGCTGATGCTCCCTATAAAAAGAACCGTACTGCAAATGGAATGTGGACGGAAAACGAGAAAATAAGAGCCTCGATAGTGGCAGCTAGAGCGTCAGGCTCAATCGTGCGTCACCGAGTGAGCATTCCAGATTTTGAGCGATTCCTTGGTGGTGAGGAGGAGTCGAAAGATAAGCCGCTGAACGCATACATCCGCGTGTCGTCGGACGATGCCCTTGCCGGACGGGTCCAGGAGTTGCTTACGGAGTTGCTAAGTGCTGATACCCACGATCCATTTTCCTCTGCAGACATTGCTGCACAAGGGTACTTGCCTCTTCTCCTTGCCAACGTAATGAGTTGGGCTACGGATCAAGGCTTACAGGATGAGCCTCGATTTAGAGGTTGACTCGCATTGCTGAGGAGAACCGTCTAGAGAGTCATAAGCACTGAGCAGTGTCTCCATCTGGCCGAAAGCTGCTGATTAATGGGGCAAACGAGCAAACACGGTACTCCGCAGATTTGGGGAGCGGCCCAGAGGTCCTGATCGGTATGGAAGAGATCTCAAGATCTAGGAAGGGCTATTTTTTCCATCCTAGATCTGCTCCTACAATTAAGTCGCCCAAAATCGGTGCTGAGGCAATGATGTGACATTTCTGGGACCTTCTAGGGATAACTTCTGATCAGATGTACACGGCGCCGCAGAAGAAATTCCGCGCCCGCGACGAAGACCAGGTGCTGGAGGAAATCCGCCGCGCCGGCGAACGACTGATCGTGCAGCGGGTGTTCCTCGCCGACGGCGACGCCCTGGTGCTGCCGACCCGGCGCCTGCTGAATATCCTGCAGGCCATTCGCGAGCACATGCCCGAGGTCGACCGCGTTTCCAGCTACTGCCTGCCGCGCAACCTGCGCAAGAAGTCGGTGGCCGAGCTCAAGGAGCTGGCCGACGCCGGCCTGAAAATGGCCTATGTCGGCTGCGAGTCGGGTGACGACGAGGTGCTGGCGCGGGTCAACAAGGGCGAGACCTATGAGTCCAGCCTCAGCGCCCTGGAAAAACTCGGCGAAGCCGGCATTACCCGCTCGGTGATGATCCTCAACGGCCTCGGCGGTACCGTCCTGAGCGAGCAGCATGCCGACAACTCGGCGCGCCTGATGAATGCCGCCCAGCCGGAGTTCCTCTCCACCCTGGTGGTCAGTTTCCCCATGGGCGAGGCGCGTTTCCGCGAGGGCTTCGCCGATTTCCAGCCGCTCGGCCAGCAGCAGCTGTTCCTCGAAGTGGAGCGCCTGTTGCAGGGGCTGGAGCTGCAGAACACCGTCTTCCGCAGCGACCACGCCTCCAACTACCTGGTGCTCAAGGGCAACCTGGGCGCCGATAAGGCCCGCCTGCTGGCCCAGGTGCGCCAGGCCATCGAGCGGCCGCACAGTGCACAGCTGCGTCAGGAGTGGCAGAGGGGATTGTGAGGGTTGGCGCGGAAGCTGCTATGTCGCTCTATCCGCCGGTTTTCCGTCACCGGCAGGGAGGAACCCAATGCGTAGCTTGATCCTGCTGCTGGCGCTGTGCGCGCTCGGCGGCTGCATGAAGGCCAGCGACCTGGCCGCTGGCGCCGAATACCACCTGCGCGATGCCGGCGTGCTCGACCACAGCGACACTCGTCGCTCCGCGTCCTGGCGCCTGCAGGCCGACTCCTTCGTCTACATCGCCCAGAGCCATTACGTGCCGCCGGGCGACGCCCATCCGCGGCCCAACGTGGTGGCGGAAGAGGCGTTCAAGGCCTTCGTCGAGTACTTCCCGCTGGTGCGTCGTGCCAGCCAGCCCGAGGGCCTGGACCAGGCGATGATCGACGCGCGTTCGGCCGGTGCCCACTACCTGCTGTACTCCCGCTTCGCCGGTGCCGACGACCGTATCGGCACGGTGGTGGAATGGGAGGATGAAGAGGCGCTGGACCGTCTTGGTGTCGACTCCGGGGTGATCCAGCTGATGCTGATCGAGACCGGCACCCGCTACCTGGTGGACACCGCGCGTATCCATATTCGCGGCGGAATCCTGACGTTTTACGATAACCAGCCCGCTGACCAGCTGCGCGCGCCGTTCGAACAGTACGCGCGCACCTTGCTGGGCGTCAGCGAGCGCTAGCCGCCATACTGCTGGCGACCCGTACGAGGAGATATCCGCATGACCGATCCGGGCAAGGCCGGCGACCTGCTGGCGCAGATTCCCAAGGGCGAGGGCAAGGGCCTGCCACCGGTGCACCTGTGGAATCCGGACTTCTGCGGCGACATCGACATGCGCATCGCCCGCGACGGCACCTGGTACTACCTGGGCACGCCGATCGGGCGCAAGCCGATGGTCAAGCTGTTCTCCACCATCATCCGTCGCGACGACGACAACTACTTCCTGATCACCCCGGTGGAGAAGGTCGGCATCATCGTCGACGACGCGCCTTTCGTCGCCGTGACAATGCAGGTGGAAGGCGAGGGGGAAGGGCAGCTGCTGCGCTTCACCACCAATGTCGACGAGGAAATCGAGGCCGGCGCCGAACACCCGCTGCGCGTGGAGATCGACCCCGATACCCAGGAGCCCGCACCCTACCTGCACGTGCGGCGCAACCTGGAAGCGCTGGTGCATCGCAACGTGTTCTACCAGCTGGTCGACCTGGCCGTGGAGCGGCAGATCGACGGGCAGACCTGGCTCGGGGTCTGGAGCGGCGGCGAATTCTTCCCCATCGGGTTGCAGCCGGAATAGGCCCGCGCTTTCGCGCGCACCACCAGAAGCCCTCGGTCGCCAGGCCGGGGGCTTTTTGCTGCAGACCTACTGCGGCAGCCTGGCGATCACCTTGATCTCGAAGTCGAAGCCGGACAGCCAGGTCACGCCGAGAGCGGTCACCGTCGGGTAGGGCGCTTCGCCCCAGAACTCGGCCGCTACTTCCCAGATGGTCTCGAATTTAGAGTCGGGATCGACCATGAAGATGGTTGTGTCGACCACATCATCGAAGCTGCTGCCGGCCTCGGCCAGGATCGCATTGAGGTTGGCAAAGGTCAGGCGCACCTGGGCCGCGAGGTCCTGTTCGGCCGAGCCATCCTTGCGGCTGCCGACCTGGCCGGAGACGAACAGGAAGCCATTGGAGCGAATCGCCGGTGAATAGCGGTGCAGCTCGTACAGGGCATGGCGGTCGGGCGGGAAAATCACATCACGGGTTGTCATCGGTCTCTCTCCATCGGTGGTTATCGATGGCGCGACTCTAGGCGCGTGCGCTGGCCCGATAAACGAGCAACACTGTCCATCACTGTTTGTAGAATCCAAACAATCCGGAGTCGCGATGGACCGTTTCGATGCGATGCAGGCCTTCGCCCGTGTGGTGGAAACTGGCAGCTTCACCAAGGCTGCCGACACCCTGCACATGAGCAAGACCAGCGTCACCCAACTGGTGCAGCAGCTGGAGGCAAGGCTGCGCGTGCGCCTGCTCAACCGCACCACGCGCAAGGTCAATGTCACCGCCGACGGCGCCGCCTACTACGAGCGGGTGATCCGCCTGCTGGCCGACATGGACGACGCCGAGACCAGCCTGTCCGCCGCCGCCAGCGCGCCGCGCGGCCGCTTGCGGGTAGATGTGCCCAGCCCCTTCGCCAGCCTGATTCTGATCCCGGCGCTGCCGGCCTTTCGCGAACGCTACCCGGAGATCCAGTTCGACCTGGGCGTCAGCGACCGTCATGTCGACCTGATCGGCGACAACGTGGACTGCGTGGTGCGCGGCGGCGCCATCGCCGAGCAGTCGCTGGTGGCCCGGCATGTGGGCGACCTGCGCATCGGCGTGTACGCCGCGCCCGGCTACCTGGCACGCGCCGGCGTGCCGGCACACCCGCGCGAACTGGGCGATCACCAGATCATCAGCTTCCTCGGCGCGCGCACCCGCCAGGCGGTTTCCGGTGTCATGCACCGCGGCGAGGAGCGTATCGCCCTGCAGGGCCGCCTGGCGCTGGCAGTGGATGACGGCAACGCCTACCTCGCCGCCGGCCTGGCCGGCCTCGGCATCCTCTGGCTCCCGGAATACATGGCCAAGGCCCAGCGGGCGAGAGGGGCGCTGCTAGCGCTGTTCGAGGACTGGCAACTGGAGCCGATGCCGCTCTACCTGGCCTACCCACCCAACCGGCATGTCAGCGCCAAGCTGCGGGTGTTTATCGACTGGATGGCAGAGCTGATGGCCGAGCATGCGCCGCGTGGTGGTCTGAGCGAGGCGTAGGGCGGGGTAGCCGGAGGCGTAACCCTCCGAGGTCAGAGGCAGCTTCCGGCCAAAAGCAGCCTGTCGTAACAAGTCTGAACCAGCAGCTTTCTTACAGCGCTAAGCTGACTGCTCGCAGGCTGGACTCTAAAGCCAGCTGCCACTGAATACGGGGAGACGGCGGGAGCACTGTTTCTTCGGCCAAACCGTCTCGCTAGTATGTGGCCACCTGCCACTGGTGCCTTGGGTGCCGAAATGCTTGAAGGGATTCAGAATGATCCGAAGGTTCCGTCTTGAGCTAAAAGGCCGCTACGAGAAGCTGGTAATAGCTCAACGTTTGTCGGACATGGTGGACAACTACCTGGATGGGCGCCCTGCACCGTTGCTGATCGGTGCCGAACAAGGTGGTATCGGCGAATGGGATGACGTGGTCATCTACCATGCGGATGAGCATTACGAGCACTTCCAGATCAAGCGGCAGACGACCCCCTTCAGCGATAAGCACATCGATAAAGCCGACTACATCACGTCCTATAAACCCAAGGCCGGCAACAAGGCAGCAGCAAGTGCAACGCCAGTTGTCCCGCCCGATAGCGCCATCGACTCTGAGCTCGATAAGGCCATGAAGAGCTTGTCTGCCTGGAGCCTCACACCCCAGTCCAAGCAGCCTCCAGTCCGCGCTTTTTCACTCATCCTGCTCGGCCTGGAAGTTGTCATCAAGGGCAAGTCAAGTGACTTCATCACCGCCAATCACCTGCACGAGTTTTGTCGACTCTGCAAGCAGGACGGTCTTGATCTGGCTGCCCTATCTAGCCGCCCCGATACCCCAACGCAAAACGTCTATAAATGGTTGACGACCTGGTGTGGCTTTACCGACTGGGATCATGTTCGACAAACCATGCGGACACTTACGATCCATGCCGTAGGGAGCGAAGAGAACCTTGAAGAGCGTGCGTGCGAGTCGTTAGGACGGCACTTTAATGATTCGCGGGCAACCCTTGAGAAGCTGGTGGGGTACATTTCTACAAGTACCACGGATGTTAACGCCATCAGCTGTCATGCGATGGCCAACCATCTCAAAGACGCACGCCGGTCAGATGCTGTGACTTGGACGCAATACCTCATGAGGCCGCAGGCTGGATCCAGTTGGATGGTCGCCGGCACCCACAGCTTGAATGGTACGACGAGCTTGCCAGCGGCCCATGCTGCCAAGGAAGTTGTCGGTCACCACTGGACAGCGGGCGGTAACAACAGAAGGCTGCGGTTGCACGCTACCTATTGCCCGCCTACGCCAAATACCGTGGCCCTCCACTCGGCCATCCTTCGGCTGGCCCTGCACTTGAAGAGCGGGAGCCACTGCCTACTTCTGGGTGAGCCGCTTTGGCGCCAAGGCGCTGGGAACGAGTTGGGTAGAACGCTTGGGATCAGCGAGAGTGATCTTGATGAGCTTCCTTGGATAGACAATTCAGAGGCGCTGTCCTGCGCCTCGGGTCGCGAAATCTCGTCGATCCTGGAGGCGCGAGATGAATCTTCAGCACTTCACCGGGCAATGAACGATCTTGTGTGGGAGCAGCTACAAGCCCGCATCACGACCAGGTTGAACTCGGTATCCGACATGCCATTACTGGCAGCATTGGAACCGAAGTGGTGCTCTTGGGCCGCTGAGCTAACAGCTGACGCCGCTGCGCGTGAGTCACTGTTAGAACAACTCATGTACCCCAAAACAGAAGGCTTAGACGGGAAACACGCGCTGCGCGTCGGGCCTCGTACTGCAGACCTGCTGGAAACCGCCATTCTGATGCTGCTTCTGGTTTGCGTCGCAATCGGTAAGGACGATGGCAACTGGCGCGAAATCCCTGACGTTGGGGATGTTCTCAGCATTGCGTTGAAGAACTGGTCAGGCGCTTCAGGCGACCACAGCGGCGCCAGGCCTGTTGCCGATGATCTGATGGCCATTTTGGGGCCTTCACCAGCGTCGGTAGTCATTCTCGCGGGCGTCGAAGGGGCTCCCACGAGCCTGCTCGAGTCCGGTATGGCTGATGATTTTGAGACCAGTAACAGCATGGCGGCTGAGCGCCAGCCCAGGTTGCTGGTGACACGATTTGGGGTGCTCAAGCACTTGCGTAACGGGACACTCGCCCAGCTAAAGCAGCAATTCCAACGTCATTGGGATGCTTGGCGCGACGCGCGTGAAGCAGCAATCGAAGCTTATGGGGAAGGACACTAATCATGCTGACACTGCAGGAAGTGGCTGGCGCAATCATTCAGCGTGTAGAGGGTCGGTATGACGTGTGTCCCCGGGACGTAACGGAGCTCATGCTGCCTGAGATCGACTACGACTCGCATGTTCTTCGACTCAAGCGATCCCACATCGAACGGGCGGGCTGGCGGACGGTTCTGCTCATCGAGCTTCCACTGACGGCCCTTCAGGCAGCCAACCAGTGGGCCGCCGATGTCCGGGATGTGCTGCCCGAACCTGAGACTGCAGACCTCTATATGTTTCTGATGATCAGCGGTATCGCCAAGGATGACGCTGCGCGGATTGAGACGGATGACAGATTTTGCCGCAAGGTTGTTGTGCGCGAATCTGAAGCAGCTGGTGATTTTCTTAACCGGACATTCTTGGCGGCCTTGGATCCCGCTGGCGATGTCGAGACGCTGAGCGATCCATTGGTGTCGGCGCTGAACACGCTGTCCAATGCGCACCCTTGGTCTGCTCCACACATCGCTGCTTGGAAAACGCAGCTTCTGACCAACCCAAACGGAGCAGATGTGGTGCGTGTTCTTACCGACTCGCTGGGTGAAAGCGAGGTTCAGTCGTGAGCAAGTTGAATTCAATCACCCTGTCGAACCTGCGCAAATTCGGGTCGGACGTCACCATCGAGCTGAGTCCCGGAGCGACTATTTTGCTCGCACCCAATGGTACTGGCAAAACAACGGTATTTGAGGCGATCGAGTTTGGCCTAACAGGGAAAATCGCGCGTCTCCGTGACGACCTTGCCCACATCATTCGTGATGATCAGGCGGCAGCGACAGTCAGTCTGAGTTTTTCTGAGTTAACTGCGACATCACGCGTGACTGCAGCGGGCGAGGTCAGCCGGGACGGAGACTTGAGCAGCGTCTTCCCTAATGTGTCTGCAAATGACATCCCATTCTTGCTGCGTCTAACCCACCTCTTGGATCAGAGGGAGAACGGGTGGATCGTTAATGCAGAAGAAAAGGAAGCCGGAACCCAGTTGGCGAAGCTGCCGATTGGTCGCGACGGTTCTAAAGCTCGCGCCAACCTCGCTGCCGTTCGACGGTCGCTGACGGAGCAAAAAGCCCGTGCGGAAGAAGTGTTGATTGGGCATGAGACTGATTTGAACGAGTGGACTCGCCTACTTCAGGAGCGTGACATAGCTGCTGCCGGTGCAGTAGGTGCATTACGACCGCGCGATCGAATTGCCGACGCTCTCTCTGACGCTGCAAACCAGACGCAAAGCCTGAGCCAGATTCCACCTGGCTTATTGACCGGGCCTGCAAGCCAGGAGGGGCTGACGATTGCACACTCCGCACTGACCGAGATCTTGCAAGGGAAGGTCGAGCGGACTCGGGCGCATATTTCAAGCCTTGCCTTGGTAAACGATCTTGTTGAAAGCTTTGTTGCGGCGCGGGAGCAGCTCGAAAAGCTCAATGAAGACCTCACGGCAGCGAGTCAGACACTCGATAAACACGCGAACACGAGGGCTGACGGCAATGCCGCATTGCAGGAGCATCAAGCCAGTATCCACTCTGCGCAGCAAGAACTTACCAGCATCGGGCAGCAACTTGAGCGCCTGATTGGAGAAACCACTGCAAAACAGGAGATCGCTCACCGAAATGACGCGTTGACGTCAGCGACTGCTGCCCTACGCGAGGCTGAAGAAAATTCTCGTCTACTTCGCGAGCAGCATGAGCGCAACCAACGGGTTCGCAACCAGCATGCTCAGATTGACGCCCAGCTTCATGGCATTAACCAGACTGAGCAGCGCTTGGAGGCGGGCCGTCTAATGCTTGCCGACTGGCAGGCCACTGAGCAGCGAATCAGCGAGGTTGTTCAGCAAATCACGGATCTCGGAGTGCTCATCGGTAAACAGAGCATCGATCGGGATGCCGAACGTTCCTCGTATGAGACGTGTAAAGCTGCGGAGGCCACTGCCCGATCACTTTATGAGATGCTCAGTTCTTCCGCCGACGCAATCCGTCAGGCCGTTGCATCCATAGCGCAACATCTTCCCGCTGACCAAGATCAATGCCCGCTTTGCCTGGAGCCGCATGGTGCAACCAAGCTTCAGGCCCGTGTGGCTCAAGCCCTTGAAGCGATCAATCCGAGTTTGACTGCAGCTGAGCAGCAATTACGAGCTGCTGTGGAAGCGTTGACGGCCAGTGAGATCGCGGTTGAGAAAGCGCAGCAAGCACTAGACTGCAGCCGAATGGAGCTGGGTGCTTTGGAGTCCAGCCACCAGGATCTGGGAAGACGAGTTGCGCAGTTTCGTACCGATCCGATTTTGGCTAGTGACTCGCTCCCGTTGGCAAGGGAGTCGCTCAGGCAGCAACTCGATAGTATTGCTCCTGCCAAAAAGCGTTTGACTGATCAGCGAGCGGCTTTGGACGCTCTCCCTTCCCCTGAAGCCTTTGAACAAACCGAGGGGGCCTTCAACTCGGCACAGCACATGCTCGACTTGGCCCGAGTTCAACAGAGCGAAGCGTCTACGCGGCTGGATCAAGCAGTTGCCGCACTGACCGCGCTCACCTCTGGAGAGCCGCTGGCTCGTACGCTTGAGCAACTCACTGCAGAAAAAGCGCAGCTGGAACAGCAGATCAGCGATCTGAACGGGAAGGTTGAGACTGTGCAATCCGCCCTAGACACCCAGCAGCATCAGTTGGTCGTGTCATTAACCGCAGTCAAGGGGATCGAGGAAGAAATCAGAAGGGTTCAAACGCTTCTTCTTCAAATCCGGGCGAGCTGGCAAGAGCAGGATTTGACCGGCGACCCACTTGCGGAAGCTGCGCAGGCCCGCGAAGCGACGCTGCGCGCTACGTTGACCCTCCTGGAGGGGTATGTTTCAGCACTCGAAGGCATTGGGGTGGAGATCTCTGCTTGGGCCAAGCTGAACGAATCGCAACTAGCTCAGCGGTTGATTGATGCTCAGCGTCTTGACCGATCAGAAGAGGCCTTCGAAGCGTACCTCAATGACAGCATCAACGCGGCACGCTCCAGCTTCTTGCGGTTGTCCTTGATCTCGGACGCGATGGATTTGCTGGACGGCTCACTCAAGAAAGAAATTGAGAATGTTCAGAAGCATGTCGGCAAGGTGGTACCCCGCTGGCAGGCGCTGCTAAAGCGTGTCGTGCGAGAGTCCAGGTTCCACGAGGCAAGCCTGAAATTCTTCAACTCGTATAACAAGGATCGTGCCGGCGTTTCTGTACCGCTTGGCAATAAAGCGGTACCGGTACCTGATATCGCGAGTGAGGCACAGTTGACGGATCTTCAACTGACCTTCCTGCTTTCAATGGCGATGAGTCATCAGTGGTCTCCTTGGAAAGCACTGTTATTGGATGACCCGACTCAGCATCACGACCTGGTACATGCCTCTGCGGTTTTCGATTTGCTGCGTGACTACATCGTTGATCATGGTTTCCAGGTCGTTATCGCTACCCATGATGCCCTGCAGGCTCGTTACTTCATGCGCAAGCTGCAAAACGACGGAATTGAGGCCAAGATCTGGACGCTCGTGCCGACTGAAAATGGCGTCACTGCGCAAGCAGGGAGCTGGAAACAGCGCATTCAATAATGCAGATATCTTTTCGGGCCTCGATTTAAATGCGAGCTGAGCGCAAGCCAAGTCCTCACGGAGGTTGGCTTTCGCGCAGCGGTAGGTACGCATCTATAGATCCGCCATTTTTGGGGCCGAAACAGCTCTTGGGGTACGACTGCTTCTGGCCGTTAGCAGCCCTCAGTCCCCAACTACGAATCTTCCATTAGCTCAGTACAAATCAGTGCGCCTGGTCGGCTTCACCGCTTGGATAAAGCTATAACCCAGACCGATATCGGTGATCACGCGGGTGATCATGGCGGGGATGGCGATCAGCGCGTGGATCAGCATGGCCAGCGCCGCGTAGGCGCCGAACTCGATGGCGCGGAGGGCCAGCGGCAGCGGGTCGCGGCGGCTTTCCAACAGTTCCTGGCGCAGGGCGGGCAGGTCGGGCCAGTGGTCGGCGTCGATCCGCTCGCGCATGGCCAGTGGGTATAGGTTGCGGCTGCGGCAGCCGCGGCGGAAGGCGCGCCACATGCGTTTCGGCTGCAGCACCAGGCCGGTGGAGAGGGCGATCAGGTTCATGGTGCCGAGCAGGGGCGAGTTGAGCATCGAGGCGGTGCCCAGCTCCCAGGCGCTGACCTCGCCTTCGCCGATGCGCCCGGTGCTGTAGTCGGTCACGATGTGGTGCAGGTCGTGGTACTTCAGGTAGATGTGGCGCGTCTCGATGTTCGGCAGCGGCACCAGCAGGCAGCCGGTGTAGACCGGCACGGTGCAGGCTTGGCGGTCGGCGGTATCGCTGAAGCCGCAGCGGCGGTAGAAGGCGGCGAGTTCTTCCCTGAGGGTCATGGGTTCCATCCTTGGAGGGTGTCAGCGTGGGTACAGGGGCGGCAGCGGGCTGCTTTCCTGCGGACTGGCCGCTGCTTCCAGTGGTGGCAGGCTGCGAATGGCTTTCCACAGGCTTTCGCCCTGCCACTGATTGCCGGTTTCGCTGTAGAGCGCGCCATTCAGTCCGTCGAGCGCATCGGAAAGGGTGGCGAAGCGCGCCGCCATGTCGGCCAGGGTTTCCGGTTGCTGGCGTGCCCAGGCGTCCAGCGCCTGGCGGGTGGCCTGCGGGTCGTTGGCCAGGCAGGCGCGCTTGAGGTCGTCGAGCAGGGTGCGTGGGCTGGGGCCGGTCTGTGCGGTGGGCAGGATGGCCGGCTGGCGGCGTGCATGCCACCACAGGCCGAAGCCCAGCACGGTGGTCAGGGCGAGCAGGGCACAGGCCAGCTGCCAGGGCCAGAGCAGTGCCTGAGCCGCGTCACGGGCGGCGGTCTGGCCGCCCACCGGGGTTTCCACTTCCAGACTCGGGTTGCTCGCCACTTCCAGGGTGCGGGCTGGCAGGCTGGCGCTCTCCAGGCGGTCCAGTTCGGTGTTCCACCACAGCAACTGCACTTCCGGCAGGGTGATGCGGCCACTCTGGCTCGGTACCAGGGCTTCGCTTTCCTCGCGGCTGCCGATCAGGCCCTTGTCGTTGACCTCGTTGCGCTGCTGCGGCTGGTCCGGATAGCGCCGCAGGCCGGCACTGTCCTGGATTGGCAGGGGCGGCAGCTGGGCGCTGGACAGGCCCTCGGCACGCAGCATCAGGCTGCGCGTCAGCGAGTCGCCGACCGTGACGGCCTTGGGCTCCGGGTTCCAGGCCTCGCTCAGGTTCAGGGCGCGCGCCGGAAGCCAGGGCACATCGGCGGGCCAGCTGGCCGGGCGTGGCTTCACCTCAAGCGGGATTTCCGGCGACTTGACCCGCGTCGGCCGGCCGGGACGCGGGCCGAAGGGGTTGAATTCATAGCTGTTGGAGCGTTCCACCGGCGTGGCGCTGAACACCTGCGAGGGGATGCTCAGGGCGCCGCTCTGCTGCGGGAAGATGGCGTAGCGCAGCTCGATCACGCCGTGGCGCACGCCGTTGATGTCGGTCTCGAAGGTGCGTGGGTCGCCCAGTTGCTCGACGCGGGCGTCGGGGATGCTCAGCGGGGTCAGGCTGCTGTCGTCATACAGCGACACCGAGTGGTAGATGCGCAGGGTCAGCACCGCCTGGGCCTGCACATAGACGCTCTCGCGATCCAGGCTGGCGTCGATGAAGATCGGCGCCAGCTTGCCGCCGCTGGCGGGGTCGTTCTTCAGCACCTGCAGGGTGATCGGCTGGCTCTGTGCGTCGCCCAGCTTGAGTGGCGGTACCACCACATAGCCGCTCTGCCGCGGCAGCAGGGTGACGATCCAGCGGGTGCTGGAGCGGGCCTGGCCGGCGAAGGTGGAGAGGCGGTTCTCCTGGCGCGTGCTGACGACCTCGAACTGGTCACGCAGCGGCGTGAGGTCGGGCATGCCGAACTGGGTGACGTCCTCGGATTCGAGGATCAGGTCGAGGGTCTCGCCCTCGTTCAGGCGCGCGCGGTCGACGGTGGCGGAGAAGCCGGCGGCCCACAGGTGGGTGCCGCACAGGCAGAGGAGGAGGGCGCAAAGCAGGCGTTTCATCGTGATCTTTCCTGGCGTTGCTGTTGTTCGTAGAGGAATTTGCGCCGCAGCAGCTCGCCCGGGTCGTCCGGAATCTGCCGCAGCCATTGTTCCAGCGCGTCGCGCTGCTCACCGTCCAGCGGTTCGGCGCTGGCGCTCTGGGGTTCGTCCTGGCTGTCGCCGGCGCCGGGTTGCGCCTGGCCGTCCGGCGCGGGCGGCTGATCGGCACCATCGCGGGCCTGGCCCTGTTGCTGCGGCTGGGTGTTCGCTTGCTGCTCCTGCGCTGGCTGTGGCTGCGCGGGAGCCTGCGAGTCCTGGGCCTGTTGCGGCTGACCGGGCTGGGGCTGGCCGGAGGAGGGCTGCGACTGCTCCTCGCCCTGCTGCGTGTCGTCGTTCTGCTGGGACTGCTCTTGCTGCTGCTGTTTCTGCTGGTGCAGCAGCTGTTCGACCAGGGCCTTGTTGTGCAACGCCGGCTGCAGCTCGGGGTCGCGCTCCAGCGCCTGCTCGTAGGCATCCACCGCCGCGGCCAGCTCGTTGCTCTTGGCCAGGGCGTTGCCGCGGTTGTAGTGGGCGATGGCACTGTCGCTCTGGGCGAAGCGTTCCGCGGCGGCCGGGTAGTCGCCGGCGCGGTACAGCGCCTCGCCCTGCCACTGCGGATCACGAAAGTGCTCGGCGGCCTGCTTGGGTTTGTCCGCCTGCAACAGGCGCTCGCCCTGTTGGTCCGGGCGCAGCCAGAGGTCGTTCCAGCCCAGGGCGTAGCTCGGCTGCGGCGCCAGACCCAGCAGCAGCGGCAGGCAGAACAGCCAGCCGCGGCGTCCGGCGCAGGCAGCGAGCAGCAGCAGCGGTAGCAGCAGCCAGTGACCCTGGTCGGCCCAGGCGGCCAGCTGGGTCGGTTCGGCGCCCTCGCGCAGCTGCTCGGGGCCGGCGAGCAGGTCCAGACCCTGGAGGTCGCTATCGTCCAGGCGCGCGCTGCGGTACTGACCACCCAGCTCGCTGGCGAAGCGGCGCAGACTGGCGGCGTCCAGGCGCGGCAGGAGGATGGCGCCCTGGGCATCCTTGAGGAAGCTGCCGTCAGCACCACGAATCGGCGCGCCTTCGGCGGTGCCAATACCGAGGATGGCCAGGCGCTCGCCGCGATTGCCCAGGGCGCTGCGCAGGCCGTCGCGCTCATCCAGGCTCAGTTCGCTGCTAATCAGCAGCAGCCGGCCACGGCCCTGAGCCCCCTGGTCCAGCAGGTCCAGGGCGCGTTGCACGGCCAGGTCGGCGCGGCGACCGGGCTCGGGCATGATCGCCGGCTTGACCGCCTCCAGCAGGTTGCGCGCGGTGGCCAGGTCATCGGACAGCGGGACCAGCACGTGGGCGCTGCCGGCGTAGACGATGATCGCCGTCTGCGCGTCGCTGCGTGCCTGCAACAGGTCGATGATCTTGCGCTTGGCCTGTTCCAGGCGGTTCGGCGCTGCATCGGTAGCCAGCATCGCCGGGGTCAGTTCGAGCAGCACCACCAGTGGGTCGGCGCGTTTCTGGCTGGCCTGTTCCAGGCGCTGCCAGCTGGGCCCGAGCAGTGCCAGCAGGGTGAGCAGCCAGGCCAGCCCCAGGGCGATCCACGGCAGCTTGTTGCTGCGCGCGCGGCCAGCGGTGAGCAGGACGGCCTGAAACGCGGCCGGCAGCAGCAACTGCCAGCGTCCGCTGCGCCGCTCGCGGTGCCACAGCTGCCAGAGCAGCCAGCCGAGCAGCGGCAGCAGGATTAGCCAGAACGGGCGCAGCCAGTGCGGCCAGAGCATCTCCATCAGCTGCGCCCTCCGATGCGGGCGTTCAGCGCCTGCCAGCGCTGTGGCCACAGCTCACGCGCCACCAGCAGCAGGCTGACCAGCAGAGCGGCGGCTAGCGGCCAGGGGTACAGGGCCTTGGCCGGGCGGGCGCGGGTCGGGAGCTGGGCAGCCGGTTCCAGCTGATCGAGCGTCTCCTCGATGCGTTGCAGTTCTTCGCTGGTGCGGGCGCGGAAGTAGGCGCCGCCGGTCTGCTCGGCGATGTCGATCAGGGTGGCTTCGTCCAGGTCCACACCAGGGTTCAGCCCGAGCATGCCCATGATGCCGCTCTGCTGTGGGTCGGAGCCGATGCCGATGGTGTAGATCTTGACCTTCTGCTCGGCGGCCAGGCGCGCGGCGACCTTGGGTTCGATCTCGCCGCCGTTGTTGGCGCCATCGGTGATCAGTACCAGCACGCGGCTGTCGGCCGGGCGCTGGCGCAGGCGCTTGACCGCCAGGCCGATGGCATCGCCGATGGCGGTCTGCGGGCCGGCGATGTTGATCAGCGCCTCGTCCAGCCAGGTGCGCACGGTGTGGCGGTCGAAGGTCAGCGGCGACTGCAGGTAGGCGCGGCTGCCGAACAGGATCAGGCCGATGCGGTCGCCGCGGCGGTCCTCGATGAAGTCGCCGAACAGCTTCTTCACCAGCGCCAGGCGCTGGATGTCCTCGCCTTCCCACTGCATGTCGTCGTGGTCCATGGAGCCGGAGACGTCCACCGCCAGCAGCAGGTCGCGGCCGCTGGTGGGCAGCGGCAGCGGCTCGCCGACCCATTCCGGGCGGGCGGCGGCGAGGATCAGGAACATCCACAGCAAGACGAAGGGTGCCTGCTGTCGCCAGGCCGGCAGGTTGGCGCGGGCACGCTGGCCACTGAGGCCCTCCAGCTCATTGAGGAAGCTGACCTTGAGCGCCGCCTCGCCGCTGTCGGCCGCCGGCAGCAAGGCGCGCAGCAGCCAGGGCAGCGGCGCGAGCAGGAAGATCCAGGGCCAGGCGAACTCAAACATGCTTGCGGATCCAGGTGTCGACGGCCTGGTTGAGGCCGTTGATGGCCTTGTCGTCGAGGCTGCAGTGGCTGCGGTAGGTGCCCTCGACCAGGATCATCCAGCGGGTCAGGCCGGCAGCCGGGCAGCGGCTGTCGAGGAAGGCCAGCCAGGCGCGGCCGCTGAGCACGTGGCTGTTGTCGTGGGGGTAATGCGCGCGTGCCAGGCGCTTGAGCAGGGCGTTGAGCTGCTGCAGCCAGGGGCCGGCATGCTGGCCGTCGTAGGGGCGTACCAGGCGTGCCAGCTCGGCCAGGGCGGCCTGGCGCAGCGGGTCGAGCGGTTGTTCCTGGGTTTGTGCCGCCTGCCGGCGTTGTGGCAGGTAGCGGCGCAGGTACCACAGGCCCCAGAGCAGCAGCGGTACCAGCACCAGCAAGGCCCACCAGCCGGGTGCCAGCGGCCACCAGGAAACCGGCGGCGGGGCGATGGTCGGTTGCAGCTGATCGAGCGGGTTCATGCGCGTTTGCCCGCCTGCGGGCCGCTCAGGTGATCGCGCAGCTGCTCGATCAGGTCTTGCGTGGTGCTCAGTGCCAGCAGCGGCACGCCGAGTTTCTGTGCCAGGCGCTGCCAGCGCGCGCGGCGCTGTTCGGCCAGGCCACCGTAGGCCACGCGCAGGTCGTCGCCGCGGGTGTCCAGTTCCAGCTGGGCGCCGCGTTCGAAGAAGCGCAGCAGGCCGGCGTCGGGCAGTTCGTGGTCGAGCGGGTCGGACACCGGCAGCAGGATCAGGTCGGTGTGCCGGGCCAGCAGGCCGAGCTGCTGTTCGGCCGCGTCGTTCAGCGTGCGCTCGTCGCAGACGATGATCACCAGGCTGCCCGGGCGCAGCACCTCGCGCGCGCGGCGCAGGGCCAGGCCGAAGCTGTCGCGCTCGCCGACGGCCTCCGGGTGCAGGGCCTGGTTGGCGCGGGCCAGGCGGTTGAGCAGCTGCAGCAGGCTCTGCTTGCTGCGCCGCGGCTTGATCTCGTGGTGCTCGGCATCACCGAACACCAGGCCGCCGATGCGGTCGTTGTGGGCCAGTGCTGACCAGCCGAACAGGCTGGCGGCCTGGGCGGCGAGCACCGACTTGAACTGCAGAGCGGAGCCGAAGAACAGCCGGCGGCTCTGCTCGACCATGATGAAGATCGGCCGTTCGCGCTCCTCGTGGAACAGCTTGGTGTGCGGCTCCTGGGTGCGCGCGGTGACGCGCCAGTCGATGGTGCGCACGTCGTCGCCGGCCTGGTACACGCGCACCTGGTCGAAGTCGACGCCGCGTCCGCGCAGCTTGGAATGATGCAGGCCGATCAGCGGGCTGCGCCGCGCCGGCGTGGAGAACAGTTGCACCTCGCGCACGCGATGGCGCATCTCGATCAGCTCGGCGAGGCTGACGCGGATGCCGGGGGGCGTGGGCTGGATATGCATGGTGCGGTCAGCCGGTAGCCCGGATGCAATCCGGGAGCGGGGTTCGGCCAGCGACGCAGGGGCGCACCCTCTCCCATTTATAGGAGATGGCATGGGGCGCCCGGCGTAGGGAGAGGGCTGTGCGGCCCAAGACCCTCTCTCCCGGCCCCTCTCCCGCAGGCGGGATAGGGGAGAAAGCAGTGATCGCGTAACGCATCAGGCCACCGCCACCACGTCGAGGATGCGTTGCACCACGCGGTCCTGGTCGATGCCGGCGGCTTCCGCCTCGAACGACAGGATGATGCGGTGGCGCAGCACGTCGAACAGCACGGCCTGGATGTCCTCGGGGCTGACGAAGTCGCGCCCGGCCAGCCAGGCATGGGCTCGCGCGCAGCGGTCGAGGGCGATCGAGCCGCGCGGGCTGGCGCCGTAAGCGATCCACTCGGCCAGCTCGGCGTCGTGCTTGGCCGGGGTGCGGGTGGCCATCACCAGCTGCACCAGGTATTCCTCCACGGCGTCGGCCATATACAGGCCGAGGATTTCCTGGCGCGCGGCGAAGATCGCCTGCTGGCTGACCCGCTGCTCCGGCTTGGCTTCGCCGTTGAGGGCGTCGCCGCGGGCCTGGGCGAGGATCTTGCGCTCCACGCTGGCATCCGGGAAGCCGATCTTCACGTGCATGAGGAAGCGGTCGAGCTGGGCTTCGGGCAGGGGATAGGTGCCTTCCTGCTCGATGGGGTTCTGCGTGGCCATCACCAGGAACAGCGGCGACAGGTCGTAGGTCGAGCGACCGATACTGACCTGGCGCTCGGCCATGGCCTCCAGCAGTGCCGATTGCACCTTGGCCGGGGCGCGGTTGATCTCGTCGGCCAGCACCAGGTTGTGGAAGATCGGCCCCTGCTGGAACACGAAGCTACCGGTTTCCGGACGGTAGATCTCGGTGCCGGTGATGTCGGCGGGCAGCAGATCGGGGGTGAACTGGATGCGGTGGAACTCGGCCTCGATGCCTTCCGCCAGCTCCTTGATCGCCTTGGTCTTGGCCAGCCCCGGGGCGCCTTCCACCAGCAGGTGACCGTCGGCAAGCAGGGCGATCAGCAGGCGCTCGATGAGCTTTTCCTGCCCGAGGATCTGGGTAGCGAGAAATTGCCGCAGCGCGAGCAGCGCCTCACGATGTTCCATCGAGAATCTTCCTGGAAAGGGACTGACCGGTGCCGGATTCGGGTGGTCGGGCTGCCAACTCTACTGCATTGGCGGGTGCGCTTGCATGCCCTCGGGATGGGCTCTGCCGACCAGTTCCATTTCATGGCGGCTCAAGCAGACCGCTGTTCCCCGGCGAAGTTCAGCAGCGCCGCTGGCAACTCGCTGGCAAGGTGCAGGCGAGTATTGCCGGGCGCCGGTCCGCGCACATCCGGCGCACCGAACAGGCGCACCGCCAGGTAGTAGGCGAAGGCCAGCGGCGCGACCATGCCGGCCTCGCGCAACATGCGCAGAAACAGCAGGTCGGCCTCGTGCTTGGCCACCGGGGCGGCGTTCAGGTACTGGTACAGGGCGTCGTGCACTAGGCTGGCCGGATGCGCCAGCGGCCAGAACACCTCGACTTCGCGCAGCTCGCCGTCGCGCAGTTGCTGCACCCGATGGCGCTTCTCCCACCAGTCCGGGATGCCGATGATCGCCAGCCAGTAGAACGGCACCTTGGGCGTGCAGCCGTCCCAGGCATAGGTACCGGGACAGTCGAAGTCGTAGCTCACCCTGCTGCCGTCCGCGCTCAGGCTCGACTGTCCCGGATTGACCACCAGCCAGCCGTCGTGCAGCAGCAACCATTCGCCATAGAAGTAGCGCCCGGCGAACTCCGGGCAGTGGCGCACGAACGGCTGGTCGATGTAGTTGAGCCAGGGTCCGCTGTGGTCGCGCTGGCTGAATCCCCACTTGGCCAGTGTCGCATCACGCACGGCGGCGGCGCGGCGCTGGCGCTCGCGTCGGCCTACCCAGCGTGGCAGCAGCACGCCCAGATAAATGGGCAGACCGGCCCACAGCAAGGGGGGCAGCAGCTGCGGCTGCAGCCAGGCGGCCAGCGCCAGCAGCACCAGGCCGATGCTGCTGACCAGCAGGTTGCCGTAATGAAGGAACAGATGACGGTGGAGCGGAGACTGCATGGCTTCCTTTCCCGATTGCATAGAGCTGAACCTTATCAGCGCAGGTGCCTGCATGGCGATGAACGAATATGTCGCGCCGCCGCAATCCAGCTGCCATGGGCGGCCGCTAAGCTTGCGCTGACCTAATGGTCGCTGTGCGTCTGCCGAGTTCCAGCTATCGCCTAGACTGCTTGGAAGCCCGGCGCCCAGCGCCCAAGACGAATAACAACACCAGCGGAGCATCACCATGGCGTTCTTCACTGCTGCCAGCAAGGCCGACTTCCAGCATCAACTGCAAGCGGCCCTGGCCCAGCACGTCAGCGACAAGGCGCTGCCACAAGTAGGCCTGTTCGCCGAGCAGTTCTTCGGCATTGTCTCCCTCGATGAGTTGACCCAGCGCCGCCTCGGCGATCTGGCCGGCAGCACCCTTTCTTCCTGGCGCCTGCTCGAGCGTTTCGATGGCAAGCCGCTGGTACGCATATACAACCCCGACTATGAAAAGCACGGGTGGCAGTCCACCCACACCGTCGTCGAGGTGCTGCACGCCGACCTGCCGTTCCTGGTCGACTCGGTGCGCATGGAGCTGAACCGTCGCGGCTACAGCATCCACACCCTGCAGAACAGCGTGTTCAGCGTGAAGCGCAAGAAGGGCGGCGAGCTGCATGAGCTGCTGAGCAAGGGCAGCACCGGCAAGGACGTCCAGCACGAAGCGCTGATGTACCTGGAGATCGACCGCTGCGCCAATGTCGGCGAGCTGCGAACCCTGGAGAAGGCCCTGCTCGAAGTGCTCGCCGAGGTGCGCCTGGCCGTGGCCGACTTCGCCCCGATGAAGGCCAAGGCCGAGCAGCTGCTGGCCTGGCTTGGCAAGGCCAAGCTGAAGGTCGACGGCGCCGAGCTGGCCGAGGTGAAGACCTTCCTCGAATACCTGCTGGACAACCACTTCACCTTCCTCGGCTACGAGGAGTTCACTCTGGTCGAGGAGAAAGACGGTGGCCACCTCGTCTATGACGAGGCCTCGCTGCTCGGCCTGTCCAAACAGCTGCGCGCCGGCCTGAAAAAGGATGAGCTGCATATCGAGAAGGAGGCCCTGGACTACCTGCGCGAACCGCTGCTGCTGTCCTTCGCCAAGGCCGCCACGCCGAGCCGCGTGCATCGCCCGGCCTACCCGGACTTCGTCTCGATCCGCGAGCTGGATGCCAAGGGCAAGGTGGTCAAGGAATGCCGCTTCATGGGCCTGTACACCTCCTCGGTGTACGCCGACAGCGTCAGCCGCATTCCCTATATCCGCCGCAAGGTGGCCGAGATCGTCCAGCGCTCGGGCTTCGATCCCAAGGCCCACCTGGGCAAGGAGCTGGAGCAGGTGCTGGAAGTGCTGCCGCGCGACGACCTGTTCCAGACCCCGGTGGATGAGCTGTTCAACACCGCCATCGCCATCGTGCAGATTCAGGAACGCAACAAGCTGCGCCTGTTCCTGCGCCGCGACCCCTACGGCCGCTTCGCCTACTGCCTGGCCTACGTGCCGCGCGACGTGTACTCCACCGAGACGCGGGTGAAGATCCAGCAGATCCTCATGGAGCGCCTGCAGGCCAGCGACTGCGAGTTCTGGACCTACTTCTCCGAGTCGGTGCTGGCGCGCGTGCAGTTCATCCTCAAGGTCGACCCGAAGAACCGCGTGCAGATCGACCCGGCGCGCCTGGAGAAGGAGGTCATCCAGGCCTGCCGTTCGTGGAAGGACGACTACGCCAGCCTGATCGTCGAAAGCTTCGGCGAGGCCCAGGGCACCCAGGTGCTGGCCGATTTCCCGAAAGGCTTCCCGGCCGGCTACACCGAACGCTTCGCCCCGCACTCGGCGGTGGTGGATATGCAGCACCTGCTCAGCCTGTCCGACGAGCGCCAGTTGGTGATGAGCTTCTACCAGCCGCTGGCACAGGGCGAGCAGGAGCTGCACTGCAAGCTGTACCACGCCGACACGCCGCTGCCACTGTCCGATGTCCTGCCGATCCTGGAGAACCTCGGCCTGCGCGTACTCGGTGAGTTCCCTTACAAATTGCGCCGCGCCGATGGCCGCGAGTTCTGGATTCACGACTTCGCCTTCACCACCGCCGAAGGCGTCGATGTCGACATCCAGCAGCTCAACGAGACCCTGCAGGACGCCTTCGTCCGTATCGTCGAGGGCGCGGCCGAGAACGATGGCTTCAACCGCCTGGTGCTGACCGCCTCGATGCCCTGGCGCGACGTGGCGCTGTTGCGCGCCTACGCCCGCTATCTCAAGCAGATCCGCCTGGGCTTCGACCTCAGCTATATCGCGGCGACCTTGGTGAATCATGCCGATATCGCCAAGGAGCTGGTACGCCTGTTCCGCACCCGTTTCTACCTGGCGCGCAAGCTGTCCGCCGAGGACCTGGAGGACAAGCAGCAGAAGCTCGAGCAGGCCATCCTCGCCGCGCTGGACAACGTCGCGGTGCTCAACGAGGACCGTATCCTGCGGCGCTACCTGGACCTGATCAAAGCCACTCTGCGCACCAACTTCTTCCAGAATGGTGCTGACGGCCAGCCGAAGCATTACTTCAGCTTCAAGCTCAGCCCGCGCCTGATCCCGGACATTCCGCGTCCGGTGCCGAAGTTCGAGATCTTCGTCTACTGCCCGCGTGTCGAGGGCGTGCATCTGCGCTTCGGCGACGTGGCCCGTGGCGGCCTGCGCTGGTCCGACCGCGAGGAGGACTTCCGTACCGAGGTGCTGGGCCTGGTCAAGGCACAGCAGGTGAAGAACGCGGTGATCGTGCCGATGGGCGCCAAGGGCGGCTTCATCCCGCGCCGCCTGCCGCTGGGCGGCAACCGCGACGAGGTGCTGGCTGAGGGCATCGCCTGCTACCGCATCTTCATCAGCGGCCTGCTCGACATCACCGACAACCTCAAGGAAGGCAAGGTGGTGCCGCCGGAAGGCGTGGTGCGTCACGACCCGGATGATCCCTATCTGGTGGTGGCAGCGGACAAGGGCACCGCGACCTTCTCCGACATCGCCAACGGCATCGCCCTGGACTACGGCTTCTGGCTCGGCGACGCCTTCGCTTCCGGCGGCTCGGCCGGCTACGACCACAAGGGCATGGGCATCACCGCCAAGGGCGGCTGGGTCAGCGTGCAGCGCCACTTCCGCGAGCGCGGCATCGATGTGCAGAAGGACGAGATCACCGTGATCGGCATCGGCGACATGGCCGGCGACGTGTTCGGCAACGGCCTGCTGCTGTCGGACAAGCTGCAGATGGTCGCTGCGTTCAACCACCAGCACATCTTCATCGACCCCAACCCGGACGCGACGGCCAGCTTCGTCGAGCGCCAGCGTATGTTCGCCCTGCCGCGCTCGTCCTGGGCCGACTACGACAGCAAGCTGATTTCCGAGGGCGGCGGTATCTTCCTGCGCAGCGCCAAGAGCATCACCATCACCCCGCAGATGAAGCAGCGCTTCGACATCCAGGCTGACAAGCTGGCGCCCACCGAACTGATCAATGCGCTGCTCAAGGCCCCGGTCGACCTGCTGTGGAACGGCGGCATCGGTACTTACGTCAAGTCGAGCAAGGAAACCCACGCCGACGTCGGCGACAAGGCCAACGACGGTCTGCGCGTCAACGGCTGCGAACTGCGCGCCAAAGTGGTGGGCGAGGGCGGCAACCTCGGCATGACCCAGCTCGGCCGCGTCGAGTTCGGCCTCAACGGTGGCGCCAGCAACACCGACTTCATCGACAACGCCGGTGGTGTGGATTGCTCCGACCACGAGGTGAACATCAAGATTCTCCTCGGCGAAATCGTCGCGGCCGGCGACATGACCGGCAAGCAGCGCAACAAGCTGCTGGCCGAGATGACCGATGCGGTCGGTGCGCTGGTGCTGGGCAACAACTACAAGCAGACCCAGGCCCTGTCCCTGGCCGAGCGCCGCGCCCGCGAGCGCCTGCCGGAATACAAGCGCCTGATGTCCACACTGGAAGCGGCCGGCAAGCTGGATCGCGCCCTGGAGTTCCTGCCCACGGATGACGAGCTGAACGAGCGCGCCGCCAACGGTCAGGGGCTGACCCGCCCCGAACTGTCGGTGCTGATCTCCTACAGCAAGATCGACCTCAAGGAGGCACTGCTGAAATCCCTGGTGCCGGACGACGACTATCTGGCCCGCGAGATGGAGACGGCCTTCCCGGCGCAGCTGACCAAGAAGTTCGGCGAGGCCATGCGCCGTCATCGCCTCAAGCGCGAGATCGTCAGCACGCAGATTGCCAACGACCTGGTCAACCACATGGGTATCACCTTCGTGCAGCGCATGAAGGAGTCCACCGGTATGAGCGCGGCCAACGTCGCTGGCGCCTACGTGATCGTGCGTGACGTGTTCCGCCTGCCGCACTGGTGGCAGCAGATCGAGGCGCTGGACTACAAGGTGCCGGCCGAACTGCAGCTGCAGCTGATGGATGAGCTGATGCGCCTGGGCCGTCGCGCCACCCGCTGGTTCCTGCGCAGCCGCCGCGAGGATCTGGACGCCGCCCGCGACGTCGGTCACTTCGCCCCGCGCGTGGCCGAGCTGGCCGGGCGCCTGGACGAGCTGCTCGAAGGCCCGGCCCGCGAGCAATGGCTGGCGCGCTACCAGAGCTTCGTCGAGGCCGGTGCACCGGAGGAGCTGGCCCGCGTGGTGGCCGGTACCAGCCACCTGTACACCCTGCTGCCGATCATCGAGGCCGCCGACGTCACCGGCCAGCCGGCAGCGGATGTGGCCACCGCCTACTTCGCCGTGGGCGGCGCGCTGGAGCTGTCCTGGTACCTGCAGCAGCTCACCTCGCTGCCGGTGGAGAACAACTGGCAGGCCCTGGCCCGCGAGGCGTTCCGCGACGACCTGGACGGGCAGCAGCGCGCCATTACCGTGGCCGTGCTGCAGATGGCCGAGGGTCCCAAGGACATCGAGGAACGCGTGGCCTACTGGCTCGACCAGCACAGGCCGCTGGTGCAGCGCTGGCTGGCCATGCTTGCCGAACTGCGGGCGGCCACCGGCACCGACTACGCCATGTACACCGTGGCCAGTCGCGAACTGATGGACCTGGCGCAGAGCGACAAGCAGGGCGTCTGCATTCCCTGATGTTTGTCGCCCCTCTCCCTCCGGGAGAGGGGGGGCGCCCGCGTAGGGTGAGGGTGCCGGGGCCGACTCCGAGTGGCCTGTAATACCCTCACCCGCCCTCGCGGGCACCCTCTCTCAAGGGAGAGGGGCTGGCCTGTCTGCTCCGCCTCGGTTAGCCTGCTCGAAAAAATAAGTTCGTAAGACGGGGGAGGGTTCGTGTTTCGGCACGGGCCTTGCCTTTGCAAGCGGACAACGGAGAGTAGTCATGACCGACATCCTGATTCTGACCCACGTCGATTATTGTGCTCCGGGCCATCTTGCTACCGTTCTGGAACAGCATGGCCTCGACTTCACGGTGCTGCGTACCGACCTCAACCAGCTGGACGGCTATGACCTGGATCGCCCCCGCGCGGTCGCGGTGATGGGCGGCCCGATGAGCGTCAACGACGACCTGCCCTGGATCAGGGCGGAAATCGACGCACTGCGCTATTTCATCCGCCGCGACATTCCCCTTATCGGCCATTGCCTGGGCGGGCAGCTGATCGCCAAGGCCCTGGGCGCGGCGGTACACCGCATGCCCTACACCGAGGTGGGCTGGCAGCCGCTGGTGCGGCGCGATGCCGACAGCCCCTGGCTGGCGCATTTGCCGCGCGAGTTCCCGGTGTACCAGTGGCACAGCGACACCTTCGATTTGCCGCCCGGCGCCGACTGGCTGCTGTCCAGCCCCTGGTGCCCGAACCAGGCGTTCGCCTGGGGCGACAAAGTGCTGGCCCTGCAAGGCCACCCGGAAGTCACCGAGGAGCTGGTGCGCTGGTGGCTGCAGGACTGGTCGCACCTGCTCGATGAAACCCAGGCCAGCCAGCAGGGCCTGCGCCAGATGCTCACCGACCTGCCGGCGCGCATCGCCTCGCTGAACCAGGTGGCCGAGGGTTTCTATCGTCACTGGCTCGGCCTGGCCTTCGGCGAGCCGGCGGTGGCCCGCGCCGTCTGAGCTGTCCTGGCGTGTTGTAGGACGGGTTCAATCCTGTAGCCCGGATGCAATCCGGGGAGTGTGCTGTCTGCCTCCCGGATTGCATCCGGGCTACCGCTTTCAAGCGGCCATAAAAAAGGCCGCTCGAACATGAGCGGCCAGCAGGAGCGATCGGCAGGTAGGGGAGCGCCGATCTGGCGAAGCGGCGGGCCTGATGCAGCCGCCGTTCGATGCCGTGAAGTCTGCCCGCCGCACCGCGCGGGGTGAAATCGAAGCTGCCTATGTGCCTCATAGAGCGACTGCCACGCGCTGGGGCGTGACCCATTGTGGTGCCTCGAAAAGCGCCCCGAACTGGTGCACGATGGTTGGCGTTAATTATCAACCTATTGAAATAAAAGGATTTTATTTCGTGGCACGGCCCTTGCGATGACTCCGCTGTCCGGGTGACAAGGAGTACGGCATGGCCCGCACTTTTTACGATGAGATGTACGACGCGAGCGGCGCAGTCCGCCCGCACTACCGCGAATTTGCCCGCTGGCTGGCCGACACGCCCGCCGAAGTGCAAGCCCAGCGCCGCCGCGAAGCTGACCTGCTGTTCCACCGCGCCGGCATCACCTTCACCCTTTATGGCGACGAGCAGGGTACCGAGCGCCTGATTCCTTTCGACACCATTCCGCGCAGCATTCCCGCCAGCGAATGGCGCATCGTCGAGGCCGGCTGTATTCAGCGGGTCAAGGCGCTGAACCTGTTCCTCGCCGACATCTACCACGATCAGCGCATCCTCAAGGCCGGTATCGTGCCGGCTGAGCAGGTGCTGGCCAACGAGGGTTACCAGCTGGCCATGCAGGGCCTTGACCTGCACCGCGACATCTATGCACATATCGCCGGGGTCGATCTGGTGCGTGATGGCGACGGCAGCTTCTACGTGCTGGAAGACAACCTGCGCACGCCCAGCGGCGTCAGCTACATGCTGGAAGACCGCAAGATGATGATGCGCCTGTTCCCCGAGCTGTTCTCCCTGCAGCGCGTGGCGCCCATCGACCACTACCCGAGCCTGCTGCTGGATACCTTGAAAAGCTCCAGCCCGATGGATAATCCGGCCGTGGTGGTGCTCACCCCGGGCCGCTTCAACAGCGCCTACTTCGAGCACGCCTTCCTCGCCCGCGAGATGGGCGTGGAGCTGGTCGAAGGCGCCGACCTGTTCGTGCGTGACGACCGCGTGTTCATGCGCACCACCGCCGGCCCGCAGCCGGTGGACGTGATCTACCGCCGCCTGGACGACGCCTTCCTCGACCCGCTGGCCTTCAACCCGGACTCCATGCTTGGCGTGCCCGGCCTGCTGGCCGCCTATCGCAGCGGCAACGTGGTGCTGGCCAACGCGGTCGGTACCGGGGTGGCGGACGACAAGTCGATCTACCCCTACGTAGGCGACATGATCCGCTTTTACCTGGACGAGGAGCCGATCCTCAAGAACGTGCCCACCTGGCAGTGCCGCAAGCCCGAGGAACTGTCCCATGTGCTGGCCAACCTGTCCGAACTGGTGGTCAAGGAAACCCAGGGTTCCGGCGGCTACGGCATGCTGGTCGGCCCGGCTGCCACCAAGGCCGAGATCGAGGCGTTCCGCGAACGCCTGAAAGCCCGCCCCGAGGCCTATATCGCCCAGCCCACCCTGAGCCTGTCGACCTGCCCGACCTTCGTCGAGAGCGGCATTGCCCCGCGCCATATCGACCTGCGCCCGTTCGTGCTGTCCGGCCGCGAGACCCGCCTGGTGCCCGGCGGCCTGACCCGCGTGGCGCTGCGCGAGGGCTCGCTGGTGGTCAACTCGTCGCAGGGCGGCGGCACCAAGGACACCTGGGTGGTCGAGGACTAAGGAATATCGCCATGCTTTCGAGAACTGCCTCCGATCTGTACTGGATGTCGCGCTACCTGGAGCGCGCCGAGAATCTCGCGCGCATGCTCGACGTCAGCTATTCGCTGTCGCTGATGCCGCACGACGGCCGTGGTGACGGCCTCGACGAACTGGCCCTGCCGCTGCTGATCACCGGCACCCTGGACGACTACCTGACCCGCCACGGCCAGCTGCACGCCGAGCGCATGCTGCACTTCTTCGCCCTCGATGCGGAGAACCCGGCCAGCCTCTACTGCTGCCTGCAGGCTGCGCGCGCCAACGCCCACGCGGTGCGCGGGCGGATCACCGCCGACATGTGGGAGAACATCAACGCCACCTGGCTGGAGATGCGCGGCATCGCCGCCGAGGGCCTGGGGCGCTACGGCATCAGCCGCTTCTGCGAGTGGGTCAAGGAGCGCTCGCACCTGTTCCGTGGCGCCACTTTCGGCACCATCATGCGCGGCGAGGCCTACCGTTTCATCCGCCTGGGCACCTTCATCGAGCGCGCCGACAACACCCTGCGCCTGCTCGATGCGCGCTACGAAATGCTTGGCGAGGCCGCCGACGAAGTCAGCGACACCTCGGCGCGCGGCTACTACGAGTGGAGCGCACTGCTGCGCGCACTGTCGTCCTTCGAGTCTTTCACCGAGATCTACCGCGGCTCGCCGCGCACCCGCAAGATCGCCGAACTGCTGCTGCTGCGCCCCGAGGTGCCGCGCTCGCTACGCGCCTGCATGGAAGAACTCAACCTGATGCTCGCCGGCCTGCCCGGCGAGAGCGGCCGCCCGGCTCAGCGCCTGGCCGCCGAGCTGGACGCGCGCTTGCGCTACACCAGCATCGACGAGGTCCTCGACGAGGGCCTGCACACCTGGCTCACTGATTTCATTTTGCTCGTCCGTCAACTGGGCAGCGCCATCCACACGTCCTATCTGGAGGTCGTATGAGACTCTCGATCCGCCACGACACCACCTACAACTACGACGACCAGGTACGCGCGAGTATTCAGTACCTGCGCCTGACCCCACAGGAAAGCGCGCGCCAGCGGGTGATCAGCTGGCAGCTCGACCTGCCGCGCCCGGTGCGCGCGCAGCGCGACCCCTATGGCAACATCCTGCATGTGCTGACCCTGGACGAGCCGCACGAGGCGCTGGTGATCGGCGCGCGCGGCCAGGTGGACATCGACGAACACTGCGAATCCGAACGCGACACCCGCTCGCCGCTGCCGTACCTGCGCAGCACCCGTCTGACCCAGGCGGACGACGCCCTGCGCGAGTTCGCCCGTACCAGCAGCGCCGGGCGCAACGACCGCGACGGCCTGATCGGCCTGATGCACGGCTTGCACGCGCACATGCCCTACACGCCGGGCGCCACCCGGGTGGACAGCACTGCCGCCGAAGCCTTCGCCGGCCGCGCCGGGGTGTGCCAGGACCATACCCATGCCTTCCTGGCCTGTGCGCGCAGCCTGGGGGTGCCTTCGCGCTATGTGTCGGGCTACCTGTACACCGAGGACAGCGGCCACCTGGCCAGTCATGCCTGGGCCGAGGCCTGGCTGGGGGATGCCTGGTACAGCTTCGATGTGACCAACCAGCTGGCTCGGCCGGAACGGCATCTGAAGCTGGCGGTGGGGCTGGATTACCTGGATGCCTGCCCGGTGCGGGGTATGCGGCGTGGAGGTGGCGGCGAGCAGATGCATGCTCGGGTGAATGTCGCGGCGTTGATGCAGACGCAACAGCAGCAGTGAGGCGTGGCGCGTGAGCGCGCTTCTGCTCTTCAACCCCTCTCCCTTTGGGAGAGGGGCAGGGGTGAGGGTGTTTGCCTGATACTCCGCGCTGCCTGCTTACACTTTCGTGCCGCTGCTCGTTTGCGTGTTTGTTGAAACATCAGTTCCGCCCTGCTGGGCGGGTTCCTTTTGGCAGTCGCCCGGATGGCCGGCCCCGCCAAAAGTAACCAAAAGCGCTTGCCCCGCCATCCGGCCCTCCGCTTCGCTCCGGGTTCGTTCGCTCCATCGCTGCTCCGAGGGTCGGCGTACAAGGGGCGTCCATGCCCCTTTACGCCTTTCGCCGCATCCATGCGGCTTACCCCTCTATGCAACGATTCCATTCACCCTCCTGAAGGGGCGTTTGGTGCTGCCTGACAGTTCGTTGCTATGACTCAAGAGCTGAGTTGGCTTACGGGCTGACCAGAACGAAGGCCGCAGTTGCGCGGAATAGCCCGGCGGCCTGATCCAGGGTGTCCAGGCTTCTGTGTCTGTCCTCTGGTGCTGCGGATTGCAATTGACCGTACAGCTGTTCAATTTGCCAGACTTCCTTGAGCTGGCTGGCCAGGTCTGTTGCCTCGGTTTCACCAACCAGATCGCCGATGGCCTTCACCATATGGTCCGCGTGTGCCAGCAGTTCCTGGCAGGTGCCGTGTGGGTAGATGCCTTGCCTGAGCGAGGCGCTGGTTGTCTCGATGGTCTGGGCGATGTCGCTGAGGAAGTCCGCGACGGTTTTCTTGCGGGCCTGGCGAGCCTCGGACAATGCATTTCGCAGGTCAAACAGGGCAGAGCCGACCTTGAACAGTGCATCGACGATTCCTGTGGGCATGGTGGGCTACCTCCTTTGAGCTCGGTGAGCGTGGGGGCTTTGTCTGGGGGACTGGGCCACCAGGAATACGCTAGTTCCTGATGGTGTATCGGCAAGCATTTCTCAGTCGGTGGCCCTTGCTTGGGTGCGACGCCCGGTAATACGGAGCCTGGATTGGAGATGGACAGGGCTTTTGGCTCGCCTGAAAGGTCTGCTTGGCCGAGGGTTGACGTTATTTGTTTGTGCCGCTGCTCGTTTGCGTGTTTGTTGAAACATCAGTTCCGCCCTGCTGGGCGGGTCACTTTTTCCAGTCGCGGAAAAAGTAACCAAAAACGCTTGCCCCCGACATCCGGCCCCGCCTGCGGCGGGGTTCCCTCACTCCATCATTGCTCCAGGGGCCGGCTTACAAGGGCCATCCATGGCCCTTTAAGCCTCTCGCCGCATCCATGCGGCTCACTCCCTTGCGCAATGATTCCGTTCGGCCTCCTGAAGGGGGCGTTTGGAGTTGCCTGAAAGTTCCGTATTCCTTTCCCTATGGTTCCCACGCTCCGCGTAGGAACCCATCCCGTGACGCTCCGCGTCACAGAGCTGCCAGCATCACAAAACATGCAGTGGGCGCAGAGCGCCAAAGGCTGCATTCCCACGCAGAGCGTGGGAACGATCAATGCGCGCAGCGCAGAGAAAAATCACCAGGCACCTCGGAGCCCGAGTACCCGTCAGGAGGCCGAGTGGAGGTGTTGCGCAGGGGGACGAGCCGCATGGATGCGGCGAGAGGCGTAAAGGGGCAGGGACGCCCCTTGTACGCCGGCCCCCGGAGTGGCACCGGAAAGAGGGAAGTCTGGCCGCAGGCCAGACCCGGATGTCGGGGTGCCCTTCTCTTTGGTTACTTTCTCTTGGGCAAACAAGAGAAAGTGACTCGCCGTAAAGGCGAAATACGGAGTTTGTGAGTGCTGGCAGACTCTGCAAAGATCGTAATTATTCACCACGAAGCTGGGAAAATGGCTGTCTCCGAATTCGAATTCCTTGGTCGTTGAGAAATGACTTCCAATACTTGATCGCTTCATTCATGAAATTGTAGAGTTCGTATTTTTGACCGTCTGATAGCGTTATCGTGATATCAGGCAGCGTTATAGGTATTGCCTTGATTTCGCCCTGTGGGCTCATATAGATGTCAGCAAATTTTCCTTTGCCCAAGCCAACCTTCTTTGTGGTGCTTGCTTTCGGAGTTAGAGTGCGACGGTTGCGAAGTACAAAGTGTTTTGAGGAATTCGCTATTTCCGCTATGGCTGTAAGCAGCGGATCATCTGCCCACTGAGACTCAAACGGTTGGCGGGCGGCTCTTTCTAAATTGCCTGAGCGCTCTAAGAAATAATCGCGCATTGAGTGCGCAGTTACACAGAAGTTGAAGAAGTGGTCGGCTTTATGTGTTGAATTTCTATGGTGATAAGCCCGATATAACTCACGCTCCAATTTACGGTATAGCGCTTCAAGTGAGTTTAGAGTTGGGGTCAGTGCCATAATTTTCGCTCCAAGAGTTTGACTGCTCGCTATAGCTGTTTTGAGTGCGATGTAATAGTCAATGAGCGGTCTTGTGTTTCGCCATATGCCCCAAATACCCAATCAACTCCCCCAACTCCCTATCACTCAACACCGCCTCACTAAACCCCGGCATCCGCCCCTGCGGCCACCTCCGCAGACTCTGCGGGTCCCGAATATACTGCCGCAAAAAATCCCCCGCGAAATACTCCGTCGGGTTATGCGGAATATTCAGATCCGGTCCGAACTGCGAATCCCCCGCGCCATTCAGGCGGTGACAGGCCAGACAGTTCTTCTGAAACACCGCAAACCCCGCCTGCACCTCGGCGCTGGCATCTGCCGCCGGTAGAAGCGCCGGGAAGCGCTCCGCCACCGGGGCCAGCAGACGGAATCTAACCACCTGAAACGGCCACTGCTCCGGGCCGATCTGCGCGGCCTCGGGGTTCTGCCACACCAGATAGAAAGGCCCGGCACTGGGCTTGTTCTTGGACAGCGCCGGCCAGGGCTGCGCCGGGTCTTCCACCGCCAGCCAGGCGCGCGCGCCCTGGGTGCTGAGCAGCGGGGCAGCGGGGAGTTCGGCGGCGAAGCCGTCCAGGGCTACGGCCTGCAGGTGATCGCCGGGTTGCACGCCGTTGAGCAGGGCGGCCAGCGGCACGGCGCGGTAGCTCATGGCGCGCTTGTAGGCCACGTCGGCGGTGATCTCGATCTGCTGCGCCTGCGGGTGGCTCAGCAGTTGTTCGGTGCTCCAGCTGCGGCTGCCCTGCTGCAGTTCTAGCCTGAGTTCGGCGGCCTGGGCCAGTGGGGCGAGCAGGGCGGCGGCCAGCAGCAGGCGGCTCAGCAGTTGGTGCATGTGGGGCTCTCGCTCTGGTTGTCGCGGGCCAGCTTGAACTGGTCGTAGCCGCCGGCATTGATCACCTGGGTGTAGCCCAGCGCCTGCAGCTCGTCCTGGGCGATGCCGGAGCGGCGGCCGCTGCGGCAGTAGAGGACCACCGGGGTGTGCTTGTCCGGCGCCACTTCGGCGATGCGCGCGGCGATGTCGCCGTGGGGGATGAGCTTCGCGCCGGGCAGGGCGCCGCTGGCGAATTCTTCATGGGAGCGTACGTCGATCAGCACGGCACCGGGCTGGGCCAGGGCGTGCAGGGCGGCGGCGGAGTCGATGTCGCCGGCCTGGGCGGCCAGCGGACTCAGCGCGAGGCTGAGGCAGAGCAGGAGACGGCGCATGGCAAAGACCTCGTGAAGCGTCGAAGGCTCACGCTAGCACAGTCTCTGCGGGGGTTGTTCCGCGGCCCGAGCGCTACGGCATCGGGCCACGGCGGGTATCGGGAGGATCAGCTGACCAGACGAGTCACGTTGGGCAGGATCAGGATGACGGTGGTGGCGAGGACGATCAGGGTCGCCTGCCGGTACTTCGCTTGTTTCCACATGGCGCTTCTGCCTTTGTTCTTGTTGGTGTGTCGGCCGATGGCCTGCAGAGCTTCGCAGGACGTGGCCTGGCACCGTGGCGCGGACAAAAAAGCCGCCCCGGCAAAACCCGGCGGCGGCACCTTGCATGGTTAATCCTAGGGGCCACGTCACACCGTGCTTAGACCACTTCGTTTCTAGCGTCTCAGCGGCAGATTCACGTGGTTATTGGCAGCTGCCTTTGCCAGCGTCGCGGACCATGAGCCAGAGCGCTCGCGGCCTGGCGGGCGATGCGCCGTGGTCGGGCGACCGCTCGTCTGAGCCGAACGGTCAATGGGCCTGAGCGCATCGGTCATTGAGTCCACAGGGCGTGGATTTAAGGTAGGGCGACCCGGCATTTGCCGCTGCCATGCACCGAGGACGTCATGACCGAAGCATATATTTTCGACGCCGTGCGCACCCCGCGCGGCAAGGGCAAGAAGGACGGCGCGCTGTACAGCGTCAAGCCGGTGGACCTAGTGGTCGGCCTGCTCAAGGCCCTGGAAACGCGCAACCGCCTGGACACCGCCCAGGTCGACGATGTGGTGCTGGGCTGCGTGACGCCGGTGGGCGACCAGGGCGCCGACATCGCCAAGACCGCCGTGCTGGCCGCCGACTGGGCCGAGTGCGTGGCCGGTGTGCAGCTCAACCGCTTCTGCGCCTCGGGCCTGGAGGCGGTGAACATGGGCGCGATGAAGGTGCGCTCGGGCTTCGAGGACCTGGTGGTGGTCGGCGGCGTGGAGTCCATGTCGCGCATCCCCATGGGCTCGGACGGTGGCGCCTGGGCGATGGACCCGGCGACCAACATGCACACCAACTTCGTGCCGCAGGGCGTGGGCGCGGACCTGATCGCCACCCTTGAGGGCTTCTCCCGCATCGACGTCGACAGCTTCGCCCTGCGCTCGCAGCAGAAGGCCGCGCGCGCCAGCGCCGATGGCTCGTTCGCCAAGTCGCTGATCCCGGTCACCGACCAGAACGGCATCGTGCTGCTCGACCGTGACGAATTCATCCGTGGCGATTCCACGCTGGAGGGCCTGGGCAAGCTCAAGCCGAGCTTCGAGATGATGGGGCAGATGGGCTTCGACGCCACCGCCCTGCGCAAGTACTCGCACGTCGAGCGCATCGAACACGTACACACGCCGGGCAACAGCTCGGGCATCGTCGATGGCGCCGCGCTGATGCTGATCGGCTCCGAAGCCAAGGGCAAGGAACTGGGCCTGAAGCCGCGTGCGCGCATCGTCGCCACCGCGGTGACCAGCACCGACCCGACCATCATGCTCACCGGCCCGGCGCCGGCCACCCGCAAGGCGCTGGCCAAGGCCGGGCTGTCGGTGGAGGACATCGACCTGTTCGAGGTCAACGAGGCGTTCGCCTCGGTGGTGATGAAGTTCATGAAGGACATGGGCGTGCCGGAGAGCAAGGTCAACGTCAACGGCGGCTCCATCGCCATGGGCCACCCGCTGGGCGCCACCGGTTGCGCCATCCTCGGCACCCTGCTCGACGAGCTGGAGAAGCGCGAACTGCGTTACGGCCTGGCCACCCTCTGTGTGGGCGGCGGCATGGGTATCGCCACCATCATCGAACGCCTTTAAGGAGCTATCACGGGCTACTGCGCTCGGCCATGCGTTGTTGGAAATCCTCCGGAAATGCTCATTTGCTACAGCAAACTCCGCTTTCCGAATGATTTCCGCCTAGCCTGACCTTCGCTCGTGACGCCCCTGAAGCGCTCCCCGAACATTTGGGAAGTGAATGAAATGACTGATGCCATCCGTTACGAAAAGGGCCAGGACAATATCGTCGTCCTGACCATCGACATGCCCGGCCAGAGCGCCAACACCATGAACGCGCTGTACCGCGAGGCCATGGGCCAGACCGTTGCGCGCCTGGAAGCCGAGAAGGACAGTATCGCCGGGGTGATCGTCACCTCGGCGAAGAAGACTTTCTTCGCTGGCGGCGACCTGAATGAGCTGATCAAGGTCACCAAGGCCGACGCCAAGCCGTTCTACGACATGATCCTCAATATCAAGGGCCAGCTGCGCCGCCTGGAAACCCTGGGCAAGCCGGTGGTCGCTGCGATCAACGGCGCCGCGCTGGGCGGCGGCTGGGAGATCTGCCTGGCCTGTCACCACCGTATCGCCCTGGACAATTCCAGCGTGCAGCTGGGCCTGCCGGAAGTGACCCTCGGCCTGCTGCCGGGCGGTGGCGGCGTGGTGCGCATGGTGCGCCTGCTCGGTCTGGAGAAGGCGCTGCCGTACCTGGCCGAAGGCAAGAAGGTGCGCCCGGATGCCGCGCTCAAGGCCGGCCTGATCCACGACATCGCCGCGACTCCGGAAGAGATGCTGAGCAAAGCGCGCGCCTGGATTGCCGCCAATCCGGCCGCGGTGCAGCCGTGGGACGCCAAGGGCTACAAGATCCCCGGCGGCACGCCGAGCACCCCGGCCGTGGCGCAGATGCTGGCCATTGCGCCGAGCGTGCTGCGCGACAAGACCAAGGGCTGCTTCCCGGCGCCGGAGAAGATCATGTGCGCCGCCGTCGAGGGCGCCCAGGTCGACTTCGATACCGCGCAGATCATCGAGGCGCGCTACTTCACCGAGCTGACCACCGGCCAAGTGGCGAAGAACATGATCGGCACCTTCTGGTTCCAACTCAACGAGATCAATGCCGGCAGCTCGCGCCCGCAGGGCATCCCGCAGTACGTGACCAAGAAGGTCGGCGTGCTCGGTGCCGGCATGATGGGCGCCGGCATCGCCTATGTGTCGGCGGCCGCCGGCATCGAGGTGGTGCTGAAAGACGTGTCCATCGAAGCGGCCGAGAAGGGCAAGGCCTACTCGGCCAAGCTGCTGGACAAGAAGGTCAGCCGTGGCCACATGACGGCCGACAAGCGCGACGCCTTCCTCGCTCGCATCAAGCCGACCGCCAGTGACGCCGACCTTGAGGGCTGTGACCTGATCATCGAGGCGGTGTTCGAGGACCGCGCCCTCAAGGCCAAGGTCAACGCCGCCGCCGAGGCCGCCGCGCTGCCTGATGCGGTGATCGCCTCCAACACCTCGACCCTGCCGATTACCGGCCTGGCCACCGCGGTACAGAAGCAGGACAAGTTCATCGGCCTGCACTTCTTCAGCCCGGTCGACAAGATGCCGCTGGTGGAGATCATCCGTGGCGCCAAGACCAGCGACGAGACCCTGGCGCGTGGCTTCGACTACGTGCTGCAGATCAAGAAGACCCCGATCGTGGTCGAGGACAGCCGCGGCTTCTTCACCTCGCGGGTGTTCGGCACCTTCACCAACGAGGGTATCGCCATGCTCGGCGAGGGCGTCAGCGCGGCGATGATCGAGGCCGAGGCGCGCAAGGCTGGCATGCCGGTGGGCCCTCTGGCGATCAGCGACGAAGTGTCGATGAGCCTGATGGACCATATCCGCAAGCAGACCGTGGCCGACCTCGCCGCCGAGGGCAAGAGCATCCCCGAGCATCCGGCTTTCGCCGTGATCGACCTGATGCTCAAGGAGTACAAGCGCCCGGGCAAAGCCGCCGGCGGTGGCTTCTACGATTACCCGGAAGGTGGCAAGAAGCACCTGTGGCCCGAGCTGAAGGCGCGCTTCGAGAAGGCCGATGCGCAGATTTCCCAGGAGGACGTGCGTGACCGCATCCTGTTCATCCAGGCCATCGAAACAGTGCGTTGCGTGGAAGAGGGCGTGCTTAAATCGGTGGCCGATGCCAACATAGGCTCCATATTCGGCATCGGCTTCGCCGCCTGGACCGGCGGCGCACTGCAGTTCATCAACCAGTACGGGGTACAGGACTTCGTCGCCCGCGCCCAGTACCTGGCCGAGCAGTACGGCGAGCGTTTCCTGCCGCCCGCGCTGTTGCTGGAGAAGGCGGCCAGAGGGGAAGGATTCTGATCGTCTTGTGAGCGCGACAAGCATAACCGGCCCATGTGGCCGGTTTTGCTTTTCGGGGCTGCCTGCCGTCTTGCCGGGGTGCGCAATAAGGAGTGCGGATGCGCGTACAGAACATGATGGGATGCAGGGCCATCCTGATGGCGGTCCTGCTGTTGGTTTCGGTGGGGGCGCTGGCGGACCGGCCGCTGAACATCTACATCGGCCAGGGGCAAATGCCTTTTGCGGATGACCGCGCTGATAATCGCGGCCTTTTTGGTGATCTGATGGCCGAGTTGTGCCTGCGCCTGCAGCGTGAGTGCCGCTACCACAGCGTGCCCTGGAAGCGGGTCCAGGTGGCGGTTGCCCATGACCCCGACGGCATCGTGCTGAATCTCGGGCGCACGGCCGAGCGCGAGCAGGGCTTTGTCTGGTTGCTGGATGTGCTGCCGACTTCATACGTGCTGGCCAGCCCGCAGCAGGCGTTCGACACCCTGGGTGAGGCGCTGGCCGCCGGCCCAGTGGTGGTAATGGGCGGAACGCCACGCGCGCAGGAGGCGCAGGCGCTCAAACAGACCGGGCAAAAAGTGGTGGAGGTGACTGATCCGGAACAGGCTGCGCGCATGCTTCACGGTGGTCGGGTCGTCGCCTGGTACGAGATCGACCTGCGCGTGCATTACCTGTGGCGGCGCCTTGGTTATGTCGACGAGGCGATACGCTTCGGCCGTGCTGTCGGCGCTATCCACAGCTTTATCGCCGGCAGTCCGTTGCTGCATGAGGCGCCGCGTTTGCAGCTGGATATGCAGCAGGCCTTTGCGCAGATGCAGGCCGATGGCAGCTGGCGGCGCATTCTCGCCCGGCATCTGGGCGAGGAGCTGGCAGCGCGCCTGAGCGGCAGTTGAGCTTTCAGGCTGCCTGGCACCAGCCGTTCTGCACGCACAGCAGGGCGTGGATGGCCAGCTTCTCGCTCTGCCGGGTCGGCATGCGCAGGGTCAGCAGGCTCCCGTCGTCCATGTGCAAGGCGGCCTCGGACTCGAAGTGCAGGCCGGAGTCGCTGAGGCTGACGTAGGTGACGCCGTAGCTGTTGCTGCTGTCGATGACTGCGCTGATGGTCATGGCGGATTCTCCGCGTGAGCGTGCCGCCAGGGTTACTGACGGGCACGAGCCGGTTGGTTGGTCGGGGTGCTGTGAAAAGCCGAGGCGGCTATCAGGTTGGCGATGGCGGCGAAACTGCTCATATCGGGCTCCTCTGGAGGTGGCTGGGTATGGCTGCATCTTTGCCGAGCCTGGTCATCGACAGAAGTGAATGCTCGGCATGTTGGCTATCGAACGCAGTGATAATTGCCGGACATCGCCCGATCACGCTGGAAAGCCCCGTGGATATTGCGTTCCAGGGGGCTTCGATGCACGCTAGGCGCCTTCTCAACCACCCAGGTCGCCTCAGGTAATCCGCTCAATGTCGCTGCGTATCTGCATTCTGGAAACCGATGTACTCCGCCCCGAACTCGTCGACCAATATCAGGGCTATGGCCGCATGTTCGAGCGGCTGTTCGCGCAGCAGCCGCTGGCTGCGCAATTCGAGGTGTTCAACGTGGTGCGGGGGGATTACCCGGCGGCTGGCGAGCGCTATGACGCCTACCTGGTGACGGGCAGCAAGGCCGATTCCTTCGGTAGCGACCCCTGGATTCAGACGCTCAAGACCTTCCTGCTGCAGCGTTACGAGCAGGGTGACAAGCTGCTTGGCATCTGCTTCGGCCACCAGTTGTTGGCCCTTTTGCTGGGGGGGCGCGCCGAGCGCGCGAGCCAGGGCTGGGGCGTGGGCATCCACCGTTACGAGGTGAAGCAGCGGCCGCAGTGGATGAGCCCGGCGCTGGAGGAACTGACCTTGCTGATCAGTCATCAGGACCAGGTCACAGCATTGCCTGAGAACGCCACCCTGCTGGCGGCCAGCGAGTTCTGCCCGGTAGCCGCCTACTGCATCGAGGATCAGGTGCTGTGCTTCCAGGGCCACCCCGAGTTTGTCCACGACTATTCGCGCGCGCTGCTCGACATTCGCCAGACCTGTATCGGCGAGCCGGTCTACAGCCGTGCCGTGGAGAGCCTGGCGCAACAGCACCAGGGCACCACGGTGGCTGAATGGATGATGCGTTTCGTGGCGCAGGGCAAGCGTGCGCAGAGCGCCTAAGTGCGCTTAACGAAAGGCTCAGGCGTCGTTACAGCCACCCCATGCGCTTGAAGTTGGCGAATAGTCCGACGCAGCCGATGCCGATGATGCCCAGCACGCCGAAGTAGCCGTAGTGCCAGGTCAGTTCGGGCATGTTCTGGAAATTCATTCCGTAGATACCCGCCACGGCGGTGGGGAACGCCAGTATCGCCGCCCAGGCGGCGAACTTGCGCTGGGTGATGCTCTGCCGTGACGACTCCAGCAGCAGGCCGATCTCGATGGCATGATCGGCCATCTCGCGCAGACCGGTGAGATCTTCCATCAGGCGGCTGACGTGAATTGCAATGTCACGGAAGTAGGGGCGCATGTGCTTGTCGATGAATGGGAAGTCGAGTTGCTGCAGCTCCTTGCAGATTTCCGTCATGGGCGCGACCTGCCGGCGCAACCGCAGTAGGTCGCGGCGCAGACCATGGATGCGTTCCACATCGCTCTGCTGTAGCGGTCTGCCCAGAATGGTTTCCTCGATCTCCTCCAGCTCGCCATGGATGGTGTCCAGCAGCGGCCGGTAGTTCTCGATCACGAAGCTGAGTAGCGCGTAGAGCACGAAATCCTCGCCGTGCTCCAGCAGCAGCGGGCGTGCCTCGCAGCGCTGCCGCACGGTGGAGTAGGGCGCGGAGTTGCCATAGCGGGCGCTGATTACATAACCCTTGCCGGCAAACAGCTGGGTTTCGATGAACTCTAGGCGACCGTCCTTGCGCAGTGGCGAGTAAAGCACCATGAACAGTGCGTCGCCGAAGATTTCCAGCTTGGCACGGGTGTGCTGGGCGATGGCGTCTTCCATGGCCAGCTCATGCAGGTTGAACTGTTCCTGCAAGACATGAAGCTGGCGGCTGTCGGGATCACGCAGGCCGATCCAGACGAAGTGTCCGGGGCGGGCGGCCCATTGATGACCCTCATCGAGAGCGATATCGGCGACTTTGCGGCCTTGATGATAGGCAGCGGCGGCAACGACCTGACCCATGGGGTGTCCTCTGCATGGCGATGACGCAGCTTACCCCATGGGTGACGGGTGGGTCAGGCCTTGGCCAGCTGCTGGTCGAGCTGCTCGATGCACTCGCGCATCGCCTGCTGGCAGCGTTCCATCAGCTGCGGCAGGTCGTCCAGGGTCAGGCCCAGAGTGGGGATGGCCGGCAGCGAGCGAATCAGCACTTTACCGCTGTCCCAGCGGTTCAGCTTGAAGCGGCCGGCGTACGTGCTGACACAGACCGGAATGATCGGCACACCGGCAGCAATGGCCATCTGGAACGCGCCTTTCTTGAATGGCAGCAGGCCCTTGCCCTGGTTGCGGGTGCCTTCCGGAAAGACCCAGATCGAGGTGTCGCGGTGCTGCAGGGTATCGGTGGTTTGCAGCATGGCCTGCTTGGCCTGGCGACCGTTGCCGCGGTCGATCAGCACGTTACCCGCCAGCCAGTAGAGTTGGCCGAAGAAGGGCACCCATTTCAGGCTTTTTTTGCCGATGCTGACGGTGCGTGGCGGTACCACGCGGCCCAGTACGTAGAGGTCGTAGTTGGATTGGTGGTTGGCAATCACTACGCAGGGTCGGTCCTGGCCGAACAGGCTATTCACATCGCTCTTGAGCTTGATGCGCAGCATGCACAGGGCTGGCAGCGAGTACAGGCGTGCGCATAGGCGGCTGTTGTCCGGATTGAACGGGCGGCACAGGCCAAGCAGCAGGCCGAGCACGCCAGCAACAATAAAGTGCAGGCCCATCAACAACATACGCGCGACGAAAAGCATTCTGGAGAGCCTACCGGCAGACAAAGGTGGCGAAGTGTACGGGCGTGCACTGCTTTCGGCAATTGACGCCGATCAGAGGTTGTTGCCGGGCGTTTCCCCGCGGATCGCCACAAACAAACAGCCCGGCACTGGGCCGGGCTTGTGTATCGGCTGCGGGAATCAGCCGAGGTGCTGCTGATCCAGCTCGATGGCCTGGTCCAGAGTATCCAGCAGGGCCTTGCGCACCTTCAGCTTGGTGTTCTTGTGTGCGGTCATGTTGATCTTCTTCAGCTGCTGGGCAGCGGCTACGGCGGTTGCCATCAGTTGCTCGGCCGGCACCACCTTGTCGAGGAAGCCTGCATCCACGGCGCCTTCGGGGTTGAAGATCTCGCCGTTGATCACCGAGCGATGGAAGGCGGACTTGCGCAGGCGATCGCGGGCCAGCTCGATGCCGGCATGGTGCATGGTCATGCCGATCTGCACTTCATTCAGACCGATGTTGAACGGGCCTTCGACGCCGATGCGGTAGTCGGCCGACAGCAGGATGAAGGCGCCCTTGGCGATGGCATGGCCCGGGCAGGCGACGATGATCGGGTAGGGGTGAGCCAGCATGCGGCGCGCCAGGGTGGAGCCGGCGGTGACCAGGGCCACGGCATTCTGCGGGCTGGAAGTCATCACCTTGAGGTCATAGCCGCCGGAGAGAATACCCGGCTGGCCGGTGATGACCACCACGGCGCGGTCCTGCACGGCCTGATCCAGGGCGGCATTGAAGGCGGCGATCACGTCGGGGGAGATGGCATTCACCTTGCCGTTGTTGAGGGTCAGGGTGGCGATGCCGTCTTCGAGTTGATAGCTGATCAGGTCGCTCATAGCGGAAATCCAAGTCCTGGGTTGCGGGAAGTGGCGCTGACGTTACCCAGCACAGGCGCGGGGGTAAAGCGCTTTGGCTGACCGGATGGTCATCCATCTGTCGCCTGAGTGCCTATCGCCCCCATCGGTATCGGCAATTGGCTGCTATACCCAGCCATGACTTAGGTTGGTCGCGCACCTGAGGAGCACTGCCATGACCCGTATCATTCCCTATCTGCTGCCGTTGCTGCTGATCGGCCTGACCCTGCTGGCCAGCAGCCCCCATATCCACAGCCAGTCCGGCGTGGTGCTGTTGTCGGCCTTCAGCTTGTTCGTATCCTTGGGCTACCTGCTGTTCGGCGCCCGGCACCTCGACCAGGATTCCGGCCATTCTGCATAAGCGCATGAATCGACTGAAAAAAAGTTTGCATTCGAAGGAGCGTGCGGCTACATTAGCGCGCCTCGACGGACCAGACTGGTGCGGCGAGATCCGGTGAAGTGTCCGAGCGGTTGAAGGAGCACGCCTGGAAAGTGTGTATACGGGAAACCGTATCGAGGGTTCGAATCCCTCCTTCACCGCCAGAACCCAATGCTAAAGCCCTGAAAACATACGTGTTTTCGGGGCTTTTGCTTTTCTGGGCTAGTGAAGTGTCGATATTGTGTCGATTACAGCTAGTCGTAGTCGAAATCAGCATTCACTAGTGGTTGCCCAGCCGCAGTCATAAAGCAGCTCAAAACGTTCTTCAGTTTCGGCTCATCCCCCATTAGTACCCAGTCGCATTTCACATACAGAGGAAGCTTCCCGCTCTCTATCTGCACTCCCTGAATGGCCTGCTGTATGGGGATGCCTCCCGCCTGTAGCTTTTGGTCTACAGAAGCCTGAATTGCTAGGTTGGCGCCCTTCAATAAGCACAACGACCCTAAGACATATTGGCTGTCGATCATGCTATGCCCTTGGCGGCATTGGCTCAGGGTTAGGTTCTCAGTAGAAGGTTGCCCTTGTTGGTGACAGCCAGTAGCTAGCGTCATGGCAAAGACAATAATTGTGAGGGCTCTGAGCGCTTGAAGCATGGCCATTTCCTGTTGCCAAAGTACGTCCCTAGAGTTGGCTTAGGCCGGGGCTTCTCTGTACTAGAAGAATGCCGGGCCAAACCTGAGAGCTTCTTGTAGATGATCTGGAGCCAAATGCGCATAGCGCATGGTCATTGTTAATGACGAATGGCCCAGAATCTTTTGGAGCACCAGAATATTGCCACCATTCATGATGAAGTGGCTCGCGAAGGTGTGGCGCAGCACGTGGGTGGCCTGACCTGCAGGTAGCCGAATCGAGGTGGTTTCGAGCACTCGGCTGAAGGTCAGCATGCACTGGGTAAATGGCCCGTGTTGCCGCCAGTGATCCCTTAGACGCTTGGCCAGATCAGCCGAGACTGGCACCGACCGAACCCGCTTCGACTTGGTGTTGGCGAAGGTTATAACCCCCGAGCCGATCCTTTCAGGGGTTAAAGCCTGAGCCTCCCCCCAGCGTGCCCCAGTGGCCAGACAGATTCGAGCGATCATCGGCGGATGCGGTGAGGTGTAGGCGCGATCATCCAGGGCTTTGAGTACGACAGCGATCTCTTCCAGGGAGAGGAAAGACAGTGGCCGTTCCTGCAGCTTTACCGGCTTGAGCTTGGCGAAGGGGCAGGGGTAGTCAATGACGCCCAGGGCCTGCAGGTTGTTGTAAACCGCCTTGAGGTAGCCGAGCCGGTTGTTAGTGGTCTTAGCCGACACGCCTGCTGCCAGCCAGGAAGCGCGAACAGCAGCGATTGTCGCGCCGTCTATGCCAATGGCCTTGGGATCACCAAGCGCCGCTGCAGCCTCATCGAGAATGGCCTTACGCCTGATGCCATCCGAGAGGGAGGCGCCATGCAGATCAAACCACAGCTTCACCAGCTCAGAGAGCCGCCGTTTGTCCTTGGGCTTGGGTGTCCAGTCAGGGGTGTCGATCACCTTGGCACGGCAGGTCGCTTCAAAGCGCATGGCCTCCGCTTTGGTCTTGAGCGTCTTGCGGAACCGCTTGCCCTTGATGGGCTCTACATCGACCCGCCAGCGGCCGTCTGGTAGCTGTTCAATGGCCATCTAGACGGCTCGCCCCCAGCGTATGTGCCGTTCCTCAAGCAGATCCTTGATGTGCTTGTAGATCTCAAACTCGCTCATGTCCTTGGCGGCGTAGTGGTCACGTATGACCGGCCAGCATTCCCAGGTTTGCAGCCGGTCAAAGGCCTTTTTTGCGCCCACTCGCTCCCGTGCTAGCAGGCTGACAAAGTTTCCCAGGAACAGCTCCACGTTCTTGCCGGAGAAGCCGCGAGCGGTTTTGTAATGGCGCTTGTACTCGGTTTCTTCCAGCAGCGAATCCACCGCTACATCAACGCGTACGTCTTGCCGGATCAGCGACCAGATCGGCTCATAGCGGCCAGGGCGAGCCTGCAGGCGGAACTGGGTCAGCCCATAGCGCCACAGGCCGTCGAGGTGGCCAGCGAAGGCAGCAAAGGAGCTGGTATCGATGACAGCGCCGCTCTGTACGTCCATCGAGCCGCTAGCGAACTGCTGGATGATCGAGTGGTGATAGCGCAGCTCGACGCGCCATACGTCCTGGGCGGGGTTGTAGTTGTCCGGGTCGCCTTCATCAAAGCTGTCCCGACGACGCCAAACGCTTTCCCAGTAGTCCAGTTTGTCGGTGGCCTTGGCCTGCTCGGTCTTGTTGTAGATACACAGCTGGATGCCCCCGGCAGAACCGAACATGGAGGTTTCGCCGCGGCCGTACACGCTGGACTTGGTCGCCCAGGAAATCTCATTGATCCCTGAAATGTCCCGGTGCGTTCGTGCCCGACAGTGCATGCGGGCGACCAGGTCAACCGGCGGTTTCCAGCCCTGCAGGTCTAGCGCCAGGTGCACGGCGCACTGGTTCACCTCCACATGGGTCATGAGTGCCTGGGCGTAGTAGTCCAGGCGCTCCTGAAGGCGCTGTGGACTCAGGGCGTCCACGGCATGCGGCGACACCTCAATCTTGAGGTGCGGCCCGATGGCATCGAGCTTGGCGTTGAAGTTCTTCACCAGCAGCACGAAGCCCAGGTCGGCGTTCTGCAGCTTGTACTGGTAGCCCGAATCGCGCCCCACGCGACCGGAATGCCAGCGCTGGCCGGCAAAATCGACCATCACGCCCGGCTTGTCGAACAGGGCCATGATTTCCGGGCGGATCAGCCCCCGGTACAGCTGACGCACCGTGTCGACGCCACAGCGCAGCAAGCGGACGTTCGACAGGTCAGTAAACGAAACGGTGTGACTGTCGAAGAACAGCCGCCCGGTCGGGCTTTCTTCAAAGTTCTGATCGACGCGCAGAAGGTCTTTAACAGCCATTTTTCACACTCCAAATAGGTACGAATTGAAACGCTCTAGTAGGGGTTATCTGACGTGTTACAGGGACGTCACGCGGCGGCCGGCGCGCTCGCGTTCGCTCTGGACCGAGCCGCTCCGCTGCGCGCGCAGGCCGCCTCTTCA
>FTMP01000002.1:0-879073 GCA_900156135.1 Aquipseudomonas alcaligenes
ATGGTGCGAGCTTGCGCGGTGCCAGAAGCCTCGGTGCGCGAGATCTCCAGGCCACGGGCGTTATAGGTGTAGGTGGTCAGGACACCTTTGTTGTCAGTCTTGGTCTTGAGCAGGCCGTTGCTGTCATAGGTGAAGGTGGAGTTGCTGTTCGGGCAGTTGGCCGAGGGCTCGCCCTGGATCGAGGTGATGCGCCGCACACCCTCGATAGTTTGGAAGCTGTACTTGGTTACCTTGCCCAACTCGTTGGTCACCGAGACGGTATCGTCGGCGTTGTAGGCCACGGTGACCTTTTCAGCCCCATCGGCATGCTCACTGGAGATGGCACGTCCCTTGTCGTCATAGCTCCAGGTGGCATAACGGACACCACGCTCGTCAGTAATTCCTGTAAGGAAGCGTGGGTAGCGAGCGTCTTCATAATGATAAATGCGTTCTAGAACTTTTCCTGCTTGTGATCTGATAACCTTTTTCAGGCGTGCGGCGGAGTCGTATACATACTGAATACTTAGACCGGGGGCTGTTAGGGTTAGTGGCTGATAATTACGGTCCTGGGTAAATTGTAAGTCAATGCCTAGATCGTCAATTACGCTTACCGTTGTAACGACTGGGTCGCTACCATAGGAGATTTTCTGGGTTCTTCCATTGGCTGTTGTTTGTTCTGCAAGGCGTCCGAACTTATCAAAGCTAAAGCGCCAACCTGTTGTGCCTGTATATATCCAGTGGCTCCCGCTCCACACAAGTTTTCCGAACTCTGTAGCGCTAGCAGTGGCGATTAGTCCACTTCTCGTGAATTTCGACTCTAGGCCATCAGCGAAGATAACGGTCAAAAAGCTACCTGTTATTGATAGTCGCGTGGAAAAACTATGCCTCCAGTAACCGTCAGCACTGTTATATTGGCGACTGAAATTGAGTGAAGGGTTGCTCCTGTTTTTATAATCCTCTTCTTGCTGAAATTTGTTACCTATAGCTATGTTAATCGGGTTTCCAAGGCTTGAGGACGGACATGATTTTTGGTCGCCTTTGTTGGCGGCTAGACTTGTGTGGGGGTCATAGTAAAGCGTCAGGCTGTCTGATGCGTTACAGTTCGCCGTGCTCCCCGAGAGGGATAGAGTGTTAATGCCAGGCCGAAGTGAAGCTGATATTCCTGCTTGCAAGCGACTGCTTGCTTCTTGAAACTGTCCCGTGTGCTCGAAGATTCTACTGCCATTAAGAGTGAGAGTTACCTGGCCAGTGTCAGATGGATTTCTACTCAGGCCGTAACCGAATAATTGGATATTAGCGCTAGTATATGACTGGCTGTCGCTTGGGCTTGTGAAGCGCAACGCGCAAGGGTCGCAGTTTCTAGAAACTTTGTCCGATCTGCTTGCTTCGTACTCCCAGCCATAAAAGCCATCGGTGTATCCTTTTACGGAGAATACGCATTGATAGACGGTTATGGGGTCAGACCTAGTTAGGCGAAGGGTCTTAAAAGTGGCAGGCCGGTACGTATATTGAGAGACTTCTGTTTCATAAGTTCTGCAAACGGCTTGTGGCGTTGGATAGGCATCGTTACCGTAGCGCCTAGTCCAATGACATTCGCCAGCTATAGACGCCATGGGTAGTGCGGCCTGAGTAAGTAATAAGATGAACGCGGCGACTATTTTATTCAAGTTAAAGTCCTATTTTCTTGAAGATTTGTGCGCATTTTCATTATATGTAAACCTGGTTTTTGGTTTTGAGGCGTGTTTATTCGACCTGCTATTAGAGGTGTTCTTCGGCACCAGCTAGCCCAGAGCTTTGCAGTGCGGTTCATTTGATCCGCGCTGACCGCACCCTCACCTATCGTGCGACTGACTGGTGCGGCTGAGTATGGCGTGGGTGTTGGCATACACTGCGCTTGGCGGGTTACGCCTTCGACTAACCCGCCCTACGATCTGGCGTGATGTCATTGTTGTAGTTCCCTCTCTCAATCAGCGATCTTCGACGGTACGGCTGAGCTGCCGTCCCTGGTCGTCATAGTGGTAAGTGGTGACGCGCTTGGGCTCGGTTACCACGGTGGGCAGGAACAGCGTCGGGTGCCAGTCGGTGGTGATGGTACGAGCTTGCGCGGTGCCGGAAGCCTCAGTGCGCGAGATCTCCAGGCCGCGGGCGTTGTAGGTGTAGGTGGTCAGCACACCTTTGTTGTCGGTCTTGGTCTTGAGCAGGCCGTTGCTGTCATAGGTGAAACTGGAGTTGCTGTTCGGGCAATTGGCCGAGGGCTCGCCCTCGATCGAGGTAATGCGCCTTACGCCCTTGATGTACTGGAAGCTGTACTTGGCCACCTTGCCCAATTCGTTGGTCACCGAGACGGTGCCGTCGGCGTTATAGGCCACGGTGACCTTGTCAGCCCCGTCGGCATGCTCGCTGGAGATGGCACGTCCTTTGTCGTCGTAGCTCCAAGTGGCATAGCGCACACCACGCTCATCGGTGATGCCGGTGAGCCAGGAATTGTTGCGCGGATCCTCGTAATGGAACTGGCGAAGGGTGGTCTGGCCGCCCATGACCTTGGTCACTGAAGTGAGGCGCTTGTTGGTGTTGTAGCCGTAGGTGATCTGTACGCCGGGAGCGGTCAGGGTCAGCGGCTGCTTATTCGCATCCTCAGTGAAGGTCAGGCTGTTACCGAGGTTGTCGGTGACGGTTACCTGGCTGCCCGTATAAGCGAATTGATGCACCGCACCGTGAGCATTCGACCACTGCATGAGCTTGCCGGCTGTGTCGAAGGTGAAACGCTCATTGTCCGTCGAGATGTACTGCCACCCGGCAGTGCCGACTTTGGTCAGCACACCCAAATCGGCAGATGTAGGGGTGATCGTGGTTCCGCTAACCGTAAAGAAGGATTCGCGGCCGTGGTGCATCACTACCGACACGTACTGAGTGCCGGCAAAGCGCAGGTAGGTCGAGAAGCTGTGGCGCCAGATTCCGTCGAGGCTGTTATAGCTACGGGTGAAGCTCAGCGAGGAAGCGCCAACTGCGGGATAATCTGATTCGGACTGGAATTTGTTGCCGATAGCGATATTTATTGGGTTGCCTTTGCAGCTTTGTGGGGGGGGCGGGCCTTTTTGCTCGTCCCTGTCACATCCGCCTGTTGTTGGATTAGTTGTGCTGCCGGCTGCGCATGCATTTCCATACCGAGTGGCCGTAAGACTGTTCCCCTCCATCTCTTTAGCTAAAACCCACTTGCCTAAACTGCTGTTATACCAATAGTAGTTCATCCAGCACTTATATGAGTTTTGAGCGAAGTACTGAATTCGAATTACATGTCCATTTCGGCCAGGCTCAAAAGCATTTTCATAAAGATCAAGGCGTCTTTGACATGCAAGCCAAGGTGTGTTCGCGTGTGCAAGTCTAGGGTCTATATCTGCGCGTCCAGGGCCGCTAGGAGCCCAATAGTAGTCTGCAGATGATGTGGCCATTGAATAGCACAGAATGAATGGTGCTAGAAGCAAGTGCCATGCTGCTTTCCCGGGGCGATTACCAAAGCTATTGCTGGTCACGGATTAGTTCCTCTCACTGAAATGGCCCGATAATCAGACCCAGCCTAGGCCCTTTATTCTCGCATTAGCGATTGGTTGCTAGACGGTACACGGTTTCAATTTTTCTTTAACTGTTGCCTTAGGTGGTAAGTTTCTTTCGATCATCATTGTCGTTAAAGCTAGGGATCCGGTTCAGATGGCTAGATATCCTATCGTCAAACGGCGAGCCGGATTTCCATCGTTCTGAATGAATGCCTCAGAACTCTTAAAGTTGGCGCTGCCGAAGCTGCCCACATGCTTCAGAAGCAAGTTGGTCTTACTGGGAGGCTTGTTGTTTGGCGCTTCAGGAGCCCCGAAAAAATTGGCTATTCGGGTTTGATTAATGGCGTAGGAGGCGGATTTCTCCGGCCCTAAAAGGGGAGCAGGGTGCCCCACATCCATCAATGATCGCCACTGATGGTATTCGTTCATTGCGCTGAGGATTAGGTGCACGGCGACCATGCCCAAGGGTACGGGCATGGTCAGATGGTGGTGCAGAAGTCGATGAGCCAAGCCCTGCATACTGCTGATTCGCAAATCCATTTGCCTAGGCATGACTCTAATACGTGTCGACCGATTTTCCTATAGACACCTCTGCTGCCGCGGTGGAGTGGAATGGCTGCCTATGGCTGTGTGAGTCGCCCCTAATTGTGTAGGCACATCTGAGTGGCTGCTTCTGGCCGACTCCGGTCCATCGTGACTGGTTCAAAGCGGCCAAAAGTAGCCTGTTGCAACCGGCCTGAACCAGGCAGCTCTCATACAGGTCTGAGTTGACTGTTCGGGTTGGACTCTAAAGCTAAGCGCTACTCAAATCGGGGGAGACGTCGCCCCCGACGTCGCACCTGCAAGCATCCGTGACCACTCGCCACTGAAGCCCATGCAGAGAGGCCTTAGGTGAGGTGCTTCCCACTGGGGCTCCTCTTCAGATTTGCGCCAAAGCTCTGGCCATCAATGTCTCCCACAGTTATCAGGTTCTAATTTCGCGATCTTCTTCAATAAGCTTCTGAATACGGCCAGCCTCATCAAGCTTGGCGGTAACGAGAAGGTGAGCTGGAACGGTTCCACCCATTCTGCGTATGTGCTCCTCTTTTTCAGCAAGCATGTTCACCTCTCGGGCTGAGGGGTAATGGCGAAGGGCACGCGAGGCCTGACGCTTTATCTCATCGCTGACCTCGCTACTGCTCGTCAGGGCATTGAGAAAACTGCGCACTTCCATAAGTGCAGCAGTACGTTCGATAGGCATGGTCATGGCGAGTCTCCAGCGCTGCATTGAGGGGCAGGTATGTGAACAACTACTTATGAATTTCCAGGAGGGATAATCCACCTCTGGCCGGCAACTGCCTGATAGGTACCTACTTCCGGCCAAATGTGGCTTGCAGTAGGCGGCTGCGAAGGTCTTCGACACGTCCGGGTTGGGCCAAGCCCTGCTGGCCATCACAGCAAACCAAATGACCCAGTGCCTCCTTTGGCCACCGAGCGGAGTCATCATCAACCGACACCCAACTCGAAAGGTGAGCGCGATTCACGTATCGGCAGATTTGTTCGTACCGAGCGGCTGAGTCCCACCAATTCTGATCAACCCAGCCTTTTCCCATCGAGCTATGCCAAGTCGCACCGATCACCCGAGCCTTGAGCGGAACCGGCAAGCAACTTCGCGCCCGTGAAAACCCCAAGTGGCGCACCCAGCTTGTACTCAGAACCACCTGGACGTGGGGGAAATCCTCCAGCACCTCAACCAATAGGTCCGACCACATGAAAAGCGAGCCTTCAGCTCGTAATGTCGGCCCATTCCGTGTCATGAAAACGGCGTCCGGATGCAGTACACCATCAAAGTCGAGGAAAAGTACGGGCGGCGGCATCGTGCGGGCATCCAAGTCTATGGTTTAGCGTTCCGCACTAGGCGAAAACCCTACCCCAATCTCTACCCACCAGAGCAGCACACGCCTGCGGTGCTCCACCGAAACAACGAGTCGAAACCTTCGAGAACTTCGCCTGACTTTCATAGGTGATGGGCTCCCCAACCTGGTCGACCAGAACACCTCCAGCCCCTCTGAGAATTGCGTGACCAGCCACCACGTCATGAGCGGACACTGGAACAATCGAGACGGCCGCAACGCCATCTCCTGCGGCTGCAGTAGCGAGGCGATAGGCGATGCTGGGCATCGGTATCCACTCCGAGGGAGAGCACAGCGCTTCATTGATCTTCGGCTTCGCCAAGGCTCCTGCGCTCACCAGAACCTTGCTGCCGGCTTCCAGCTGACGATGGTTGAGTGAGCTCGTTAGGACTTGGCCATTTCTATAGATGCCGCCCAGCCCTTCGCACCAGGCGATACAGTCTGGACCTCGATCGTTTGTGACTGGCGCGTACACCACACCCAGGACAGGTTTCGCATCCATCAAAAGGCCAACCGAAAGCGCTGTCCCCTTGCGGCCACGAAGAAAGTCACTAGTTCCGTCGTTGGGATCAACCACCCAACAGCAGTCTGCACCAGTCAACCTCGAGCCCGTTTCCTCCCCCCAGAAATCACACTCCAGAATTCCCAGCAGCTCTTTTCGCAGCAGGATTTCAATCTCTACGTCGACCTCTGCCTTGTCCCCAGCCCCACGAGGACCAGATGGACGCTCCCACTCTGCGGTCAGCAATTTTCCCGCATCGAGTGCGATCCGAATCGTGTGGTTCAAAAAATCCGTTAAGACCATGACTGGAAACCCTGAGTCGTGCCGTACCAGAGAACGCAATGATCAGGTACGAATCAATTTGTCAGTATCGAGTAGTTGTCGGAGTTGCGCATCAAAGTCGTAATGGGCCGTCGCGAGAAGGCACTGCCCCCCTTCAGGGCTCGGAGAAACTCCTCCTGGCTTGCCAAGCGAAGAGTTTTCTCTGCCGAGGGGTAGTGCCACCGTAGGCCACGAGCATGCTCTCGTATCTCGAGAGTGAGGGGGGCATTGCAAGCGAGCTCATACAGGAAAATACGCGCTGAAATGACCGCGACAGTTCGCTAAATAGGCATGCTCATGAGCAGCTACTCCATATAGAGGACGGGGTTCACTGAGCGAAAACGGTCACGCGCCTAATCAACTTTCAGCGGTCGCTCCGGCAGTTACTGAGCAGTAAATTTGCGTTCTGGATTCCCCTACCGACCCACCCAGACGCCTCTCCACATAGAAGCCTCCCGTGACGGTTTTGTACTCGTAGCCAGACGCCTGATTTGCTTGATCGTGAATTCTAACGAGCTCGGTTAATGGCTCCATGCTCCAGCTGTCTGTCCCATTCAATCGTGCTGGGACCACCAATGCGACTGATGCAACCTGCATGTCTGGAGACTGCTCACGAAGAAGGGACTCAAAGACGTCCTCGTTTGGAACCAAGATCATCGTGTCCCAGGTCATCCCATCGTTCGCTTCACGAACAGTCACGTAGAACCAAGGGCGATGCTGTCTGTGCTCTACGTATTGCCACATTTGGTAGTGATCCCCAAATACGGGCTCGAACGGGATTTCAGCGTGCCTATACGTGGTAAACATCAACGAATCTCTGAATTTAAGCTATATATAGCATAGCCGATTTATCACCAAGAAGGCTTCATCGTTCCTTTTGCGAGAGTGCAAAGTGGAACTGAACGAAGCGCTCGGATTGGTAATGAGAGACATCAGGCAGTCGCGCAGGCTGCCACAGGAAGGCCTTGGCCCAAGCCAGAGCTATATCAGCGCGCTCGAGCGGGGAAAGTGGAAGGCGTCCCTAGATAAGGTGGAGCAAATCGCAGAGATTTTATCCCTTCACCCCATGACCCTCCTCCTCCTCGCCTACCAAAGAAGGGATCCCTCGCTTGATGCATCTGCATTGATTGCGCAGATCCAGGCTGAGTTAGATGCCCATCAGAGAAATCGCGCAGATTGATTTGGCGCTAAGCAACAGGATCCTTGAACGTCCAGTGCCGGTGAGAAATCACTGCCGATCATCAGCTCTTACCTTGGCGCCAAGTTATCGTTGAGCGCTTCAATGGCCTCCCAAATGGACTTCTTCTTAGGATCATGGATCCAGTCATTACCGGCAGTACTAGCCAGGGCCGCTTTCACTTCGACTGCACAGCCAGAACTTTTTCAACGGCATCACGGAAGCCGGGCTTGTGGAGCTTTCTGCCGTTCACGTCCACCAATTCCCCCCTGCTGCCAATCGACAGTCCCACAAGGCCAAGCGCAACCGGATCAATCGCCGCTTTTAGTGCCGCAAGCTCAGCATCGTTCAGACGCGGCATTATCGACGCGGTTTGCCCAGCCGCGCTTCCCAGGAAAATCGGTGCACCACTATGCGTTAACTTGCGAGCCTCTTTCGCCTTGAGCGCCCGCAACTCTTTGGCTAGCAACATCACACTCATGCGTATTACTCGATCTTCAATATGCTCGATCCAATCATTTGGATCGGTGGTTGCATTGACCTTACCGGGCAGCGCGACCAGCCTCCATGCCTGGATAAGCTCCCGATAATGCTCGCCGGTCGCGTTGACTATGGACTTCTCCCCCGGAACCGGCAGGCCACGGTCTTTGCCGAGAGTGGTTATGGTCTTGTAGGAGAAGTCGGACGAATGCCTCTCGTGCAGAAGCCGACACGATTCGTGTATGGCCTCCAAACTTCGCCTGCGACGACTATCTTTAGCTTCGTTAATCAGCCGCTCGTAGGTTTCCTGCGGAGTAGTCAGGCGTTCATGCATGGATAGAAGACTCGTGTGTAAGCTGGCGAGTTGCACTGTGCGAAAGAAGACTTTGAATTTCCGTCGAGATACACGACAACTTGGGCTCGTACGCGTCAATGTCGAGCAGCATCAAATCGCCGGAAATCAGATCGTCGATCCTTTCCCAAGAACCGAGCCGCTGAAGGAGAATTCGGTTCAACTCGTTTGCAACGACCAGCTTCTGTGCATCATCAAGCCTGAACATGGCTGGTGACAAACCGTTGTTCTGTGCCATGCGGTCGATGGCCTGGGAGATCAAGGGAATGGCACGCGATGGGTTGGACGATTGGTATATGATCGCGTTCTGGCAAATTTCCGCCAGCAAGTGGTATTTGGTATTTGACTCTTCAAAGACCACACCTACCTCAGCAAGATCGCCAGCCGCTATCAGCCTTACGCCACTCTCGCCTTCGCCGCTCTGCTCGCCCTCATTGATAAGTTTCAAACAACCCTGGACGTAGTGATTTGCGGCTACATAATCTGTTAGCAAGCCGTCAAGCTTTCCGGCGCTCTGCTGCTGGTTGCCGCTTGCTCGCTTACGCGTTGCCTGCTGAGTGTCTGGCTGATTCGCCTGGCAGGCGTCATAGAACGCTTGCTCCAGACGTTCCACCTCTTCCGCAAAGCCCTGGAAGCGGGCGCTTTCGGCGTGGATCTCCAAAGCAATTTCGTTGGCCAACGCCACCAGTCCGCCTAGAAAAGGAACTCCGGTAACAAAGAATCGGCAGCGCGGGCAGTTTTTCTGCCCCAGATAGCCCGCTTCAACAGGCGCAAACAGACTTTCAACTTTTCTCTCGGCCACAGGCTCACCGCCGATATGGCATGCGGCGGCTGACATGGGGCAAATGCCACAATCGAACACTACGCACGCTGAGTTGGGTACATCAGACTCGAGCATTGAACGGTTACCGTCCGTTGCAATCAGTTGATGGCGAAGCGGCTGCAATCCATGCGCCCTAATAGTTTCGGCATGACGCTCAGTTGCGATCTGTGCGGAGCGCTTTTCTGCCTCGCCCATGGCACGCCGCATCTGCTCGTTGTTCAGCTTGGTGTAGTAAATCGTCATAACCAACGAAGCATGGCCGACCAACTTAGAGATCAAGTGGATAGGCGCCTCGCCATCAGCGACGAAGGCCGTAATTAGGCTGACGCGTAAGCTGTGGGGGGTGTAGGGGCTAACATACCGTTTAAAGTGCGAGTCCCGCTCTCGGTCCTCGCAGGCAAGATTTTCTCCAGGTCGCTGGATCGCGTAGAGTAACGCGGGCAAGGTATGTGTGAAGGCAGTCGTGGTTTGCATCGGCTGACCCGAAGGGTCCGTACGGAACAGAAAACATTGGGTACCCCGCGCCTGCAAAATCTTCTCATTAGTTTCGGCGCGAAGGTTGATGTCAGTCCAACGTGTCGGCTCGCTTAGCTGGTTGTATTTGACCTGCCAATCTCGCAGTAGCAGTAACCAATAGAGCAGATCATCCGGAATCCATTCAACCTCATAGCCACCTTCCCCTCGCCCGGTCTTATTGGTCGTTACATAGAGCTTCGGTGCGTCGTTGTAGCCACGCTGCACGGCAGCCATGGGGCGGCGCTTCTTGCTCCCCTTACCAGCCAAGGTAGAGATATTCTTCTCCCAGCGGACTCCACCGTTTTCAGCATCTAGCACAGCGATTTCGTTATCTGCCTCGCCGCTATCTAGCCACAGAATCTGCTGACCACGCAGCGGGAAACGTAGCAGCGTATACAGCGCAACGAAACGTACAGGTGACCAAATCTGATAGGAGTCCACCAGTTGGCGCTTACCATTAATCCTGCGGTCAGCCTGCTGAACCATCCGCCATATACAGTTTGGATCGTTGCGATCAATGACTGATTCCTCAACGTATATCCAGTCAGAGCGACCATCAAAACACTTTTGCAGGTGGGGTAAATCCTTGAGGCTGGGCCGTGCCTGCAGCACTTGCTCGCTGTTCGGTACGAGAAAATTACGCGCCCTGAGGATGTATTCGTAGCCAAGAGGCGGCTTGGTGGACTGGCTGGGCCGGTAGCTTTGCAAGCTATCGGCAAAGCCGGCCAGTAACTTTTCAAAGGGGTTACGGTATTCGGCAAGAACAGTACGCTCATCGCCATCGATATCAGTGCAGTACTCATCTAGAAGCCAGCCGTAAAACGTACTGATCGCAGCATGAGAGGTTCTTTTCAGACTTTCTGCCTGAGCCTCGATGAACAGCTGGTAAGCCTCCACGTTGAAAGGGTTGGCCCGCAGCAGCAGGTACTTGGAGTCGTCAGGCAAACCCAGAGTCTGATAGAAACCGCTTAGGAAAGCCCTGAGCGCTGATTTCTTTGTTGAGATGTTCGTTTGGGTCTTAAGCCACTTCTCAACATCGATCCACATATCAGGGTATTTGGCCACCACAGCACGGGGATTTTCATTACCGAGGAAGTCATACCAGTCCGTCCAGCCGACACCTGCAAAGAAATGATTGGGGTTGGCCGGCAGCCTCGGATCTTCTTGGTAACGTTTGCTGTAGTCAGGCTGGGTTTTGATGCCCATCGCCTGGGCTGCAGCCTGTGCCTGGGCGTAGGTCGGGTAGTACTCCGGCCTTTCCGTACCAAGGAAGTCGTACCAGTCCGTCCAACCGGCGTCGGCATACACATCTTGGGGGTTGGCCGCCAATCTCGGATCTACCCGGTAACGTTTCTTGTAGTCAAATTGGTGCTTGATGCTCAGTGCCTGGACCGCGGCCTGGGCTTCAGCGTAGGTTAGGTAGAAGTCAGGCCTTTCCTTACCGAGGAAGTCGTACCAGTCAATCCAGCCGGCGTCGGCATATATAACTTGGGGATTGGCCGACAACCCCGGATCCTCCAGGTAGCGTTTCTTGTACTCAGGCAGACTCCTAATGCCCAGAGCCTGGACTACGGCCTGGGCCTCGAAGTAGGTCGGGTAAAACTCATGCCTTGCATTACCGTGGAAGTCGTACCAATCCGTCCAGCCGGCGTCGGCATAGAACCGACTTGGAGTAGCCGGCAACCTCGGGTCTTCGTGGTAGCGCTTGATGTACTCAGAATGACTCTTGATAACTAGCGCCCGGACTGCCGCCTGAGCCTCGACGTAGGTCGGGTATAACTCAATCCTTTCCTTACCGAGGAAATCGTACCAGTCTGTCCAGCCAGCGTCGGCATAGACCTGTTGAGGGTTGGCCGGAAGTTTTGGGTCCTCGCTATGGCGATTGTTGTAGTCACTCTGGCTCTTGATACCCCGCGCCTGAACCGCAGCCTGCGCCTCAGTGTAGGTCGGGTACAACTCAGGCCGTTCCTTGCCGAGGAAGTCGTACCAGTTTTTCCAGCCAGCGTCGGCATAGACCTGTTGTGGAGTGGCCGGAAGTTTTAGATCTTCGCGGTGACGTTTGCTGTATTCAGACTGACTCTTAATGCCCAGAGACTGGGCTGCCGCCTGAGCCTCGACGTAGGTCGGGTATAACTCAATCTTTTTCTTGCCGAGAAAGTCGTACCAGTCTGTCCAGCCAGCGTCGGCATAGAACCTATTCGGGTATGCCATCAGCCTTGGATCTTCGCGATAGCGCCTCCTGTAGCCAGGCTGCGTACTGATGCCCAGAGCCCGGACAGCGGACCGGGCCTCGGCGAAAGTCAGGTAGAAGTCAGGTCTCTCCTTGCCAAGGAAGTCGTACCAGTCCGTCCAGCCGGCATCGGCATAGAATTGTTGGGGGGTGGCCCGCAGTTTGGGATCTTCGCGGTAACGCTTTTTATACTCAGACTGACTATCGATACCCAGAGCCTGGACTGCGACCTGAGCCTCAGCGTAAGTATAAGAACTCCTGCTTGAGCTCATCGATCAGTTCTTCGTATGTGAGTCTAGGGCTTTGTCTGCACTCTGATGTCGCAACCGCGACTCCATATCAAGGAAACCCTGGCGTATCTGGGCAGCCGAGGGCTGCGTGTAGACCTGACTCGACAAGATCGATACATGGTGCATGGCATTCTTGATCAACAGCGGAGTGCCACCATGCCTCGCCAATCGCTGCCCATAGGCATGACGGTGGCCGTGTGGCGTTGTCCCCAAGATCTTCTCGTCCACTAATCCAATGCGCTCAACAGCTCGCTTGTGAGCCTTGCGGAACATGCGGTGCGAGTATGGCTTGCCGTCCTTGTTGGTGAATGCGTAAGGATGTTCTTCGCCAGCCATCGGCTTCACCCGCTGCCCTTTCAGGTGGTAATCACGCCACATGCGGGCGAAATCCTGCTCGGCCTTCTCTGGATAGAAGAACACCTCGAAACAGAGGCGGTGGGGATCGGTAATCAGGCAGTTCTTCCAACCCAGAAACAGCGGATCGGCCGCTTTAACCAGCCGATTCCGAGGTTGAAGGCCATATCGACTTTGCAAGTAAGCGGCACGGTTGGATTTACCGTCAGGGGCCAATCCGTTCTCAGGATGATGTACACGGACGATAACCTTTCCCGCCTCAACGCTAACGTCATCACTAAAGAGCGACAACGCCTCGGAAAGCCTCAATCCGCCGTAGTACATCAGGAAAGTAATCAGGACATTGCGCAGGTCTGTCGACCCGCACGAGTCTCGTGCTCGTCTGCGGAAACCTTCGGACACTAGCGACTCGAAGTGTTCTTCTGGAAACGCCTTGGCAGCGCCTTGCCGCTCCACAGGCATTGTCCTTGAGCTCACTGCTCTGGACTGGTTCGTCTGAGGTGCGGAACGCCAGAGATGAGACAGAAAAGCATTATCCCTGCGATGCGAATAAGCAGCCCAATTCAGCCTCTCCTCATGCCGAGTAGCCTGCCGCCAGGGATTGAGTTGTAGGCTGTGATCCTCGTTGACGATAGCCAGCCAATCCGTAAATTGAGTGATAAGACCGATCAGCTTGCCTGCATCCTGCGGATGCCTTGGCTGCCACCATAATCCAGAAGGGTCGCAACCACCGGAGACCGTGCCAGCGTACAACGCATCTGAAAACTCGGTAAATAGAGCCTTGGGAGTGTCGTAGAAGCCGTGGTTGGCCACCATGTATTCCAACAGCAACTGCACCGCAAAAGTGGCAGAGTCCTGCCAAGAACGACTCATGTGCCTACGCTGATGCATGTATCGAGCGAACTGATCCAAAACACCATGCTCGGTGACGATGACAGGCAGGAGGGGCTTAACACCTGTCGTGCCGGCCACAAAAGTTCTGAATTCTCGGTGAGAAGATTCGAAGACAGTCTTAAAAAGCATTCTCTGAAACCTTTATCGCGCATAGAAATCAAGTGCGCGAATTTATTTCAGGGATCACATCGCTGCAACCTACTTATGAGGTTAATTTCTAAATAAATAATAGCGCCACAAAAGAAGAATTTTTCAGAAAACTTCAGAATATGTAACAAGCCAAATCCCTGCAACCTACTTATGAGGTTAATTTCTAATTACCCAATAGCGCCGTAAAAGAAGGATTTTTTAGAAAATTTCAGGATAAATAACAAGCCAATTTCCTGCAACCTACTTATGAGGTTAATTTTTGAATACCTAATAGATCCGGATAAGAGCGAGTTTTAGGAGAATATTTAGGGATAACTAATCGCAAAAGGTGCAGTGGTTCCACGAGCAGCCGTTGGTCACCGGCAGGATCAGGGAATGGGCTTCGCTCGGCGGACGGAACACCGGCTCGATATAGGCGATGGGGAATTCGGCGGACATGGCTTTCTGGCTTGGTACGGGGCGGCCGATCAGCCGCCGATGATTTTCATGACGGTGACACCACCCGCAAAAGCGACATCCTGCTTGTCCGCCAGGGCACGTACCAACAGGCGTTGCAGGGCCGGCAGGGCCTGGTGGCGCGGCTTGTCGAGCAGATCGCCGACATAGTGGCGGTTGCTCGACGACAGGCAGCCATGCAACCAGCCGCTCGACGACAGGCGCAGGCGCGAGCAGGTACGGCAGAACGGCACGCTCTCGTTGGCGATCACGCCGAAGAAGCCGTGGCCGGGAATCTCGTAGCGCAGCGCGGTGGCATCCAGTGGTGCCGGCGCCTGAACGAACTCGTGGCGTTCGGCGACCTTCTCCAACAGTTCGGGCATGCCATAGAACTGCTGCTGGAAGCTGGCGCTCTCACGGGCCAGATGGCCCATGCGCATCAGTTCGATGAAGCGCAGCTCGAATCCGTTCTCCAGGCAGTAGTCGAGCATCGGCTGCACCTGCTCGTGGTTCTGCCCGCGCAGCGGCACCATGTTGATCTTGATCTTCAGCCCGGCCGCCCGCGCCTCCGCCAGGCCCTGCAGCACGGTCGGCAGATCACCGCCACGGGCGATGCGCTTGAAGGCGACGGGGTCGAGGGTGTCCAGGGATACGTTGATGCGCTTGAGCCCGCACTCCAGCAGCAACGGCAGCTTGCGCGAGAGCAGCTGGCCATTGCTGGTCAGGCCGATGTCCTTCAGGCCCAGGCGGCTGACGCCGCGCAGGAAGTGTTCGAGCTTGGGGCTGACCAGCGGCTCGCCGCCGGTGATGCGCAGGCGCTCGATGCCGGCCGCCTCGATCAGGTAGGCCACGCCGCGCACCATGGCCTCGGCGGACAGCTCGTCCTGCGCCGCCACCAGGCGCTTGCCGTCCGGCACACAGTAGGTGCAGGCGTAGTTGCAGGCGGCGGTCAGGCTGACGCGCAGGTTACGAAAGCGCCGACCCTGGCGATCAACGATCATGGGCAACTCCGACAGTATTCACTGCGGAGTATATGCCTGCCGCCAATGGCAAAGAACGCATCATTGGCGGGCTGAATGGCATCAGGCGGTCGGCGCTTCGCCGTCGCGCTTGCGCTTGTTGCCCATGCGCACGCCGATATCCATGAGGAACTGGAAGAAGCCGTCCTGGTCCTCCAGCACGCTGCTCCAGAACGGCGAGTGGTACAGCGCCACGGCGCCGTGCACCAGCGCCCAGGCGGCGCAGTAGTGGAAGTACGGCGGCACGTCCTCCAGCTTGCCCTCCTCGATACGGCCCTTGATCAGCTGGGTCAGGCGCTCGAAGTTGGAGGTGCGGATCTTGTGCAGTTGCTCGACCATCTCCGGCACCTGGTTGCCCTTGACCACCTTTTCTTCCAGGCGGTCGAACAGGCGGTAGCGCTGCGGGTCGCGCATGCGGAACTCGAAGTAGGCGCGCGCCAGCGCTTCCTTGTCCTTGGCCACGTCCTCGGACAGCAGCAGAGCATTAAGGTCGCGCTCATAGTCCAGCATCAGGCGCAGGTAGACCTCCGCCTTGGACTTGAAATGCTTGTAGATGGTGCCTTTGCCGATACCGACGGCGTCGGCGATCATCTCGACGGTGACGCTGTCTTCACCCTGTTCAAGGAAGAGCTTGAGCGCGGTATCGAGAATTTCCTGTTCGCGACGACGGAATTCACGGACTTTGCGAGGTTCTTTGTTCATAAAATGACTACAGGATGAAAAATCGAGGCGCAATATTATGCCTGTTCAGCACGAAAATGCACGGATCATCGGCCCCATGCCCAATCTAAGCGACGAATTTCCTCTAGCTGCAGGCCTTTGCTACCTCAATCACGCCGCCGTGGCGCCCTGGCCGAAGCGCGCCAGTGAGGCCGTCAGCCGCTTCGCCGAAGAGAACTGCCGCAGCGGCGCCCGTGATTATCCGGCCTGGCTGCAGGTGGAGCGGCGCCTGCGCGAGCGCTTCCAGCGCCTGCTGAACGCAACGAGCACCGCGGATATTGCACTGGTCAAAAACACTTCGGAAGCCCTCTCCTTCGTCGCGTTCGGACTGGATTGGCGAGCTGGCGACCAGGTGGTGATCAGCGATGAGGAGTTTCCCTCCAACCGCATCGTCTGGGAGGCCCTGAAGCCGCGCGGTGTCGAGGTGGTGCAGGTCAACCTGAGCAGCAGTGACCCGGAGGCCGCCCTGCTCGCCGCCTGCGGGCCGCGCACGCGGCTGCTGTCGATCAGCGCGGTGCAATACGGCAGCGGCCTGCGCCTGGACCTGCTGCGCCTGGGCGCAGGCTGCCGCAGCAAGGGGGTGCTGCTGTGCGTGGACGCCATCCAGCAACTCGGCGCCCAGCCCTTCGACGTCCAGGCCAGCGACTGCGCCTTCGCCATGGCCGATGGGCACAAATGGCTGCTCGGCCCCGAAGGCCTCGGCGTGTTCTATTGCCGCAGCGACCTGCGCGAACAGCTGGCCCTGCATGAATACGGCTGGCACATGCTGGAGCATGCCGGCGACTATGACCGCCGCGAGTGGCAGCCGGCACGCAGCGCGCGACGCTTCGAGTGCGGCAGCCCGAACTTGCTTGGCGCCATGGCCCTGGAGGCCAGCCTGTCGCTGCTGGAGGAAGTTGGCATGGCGCAGGTCGCGACACTGATCGAGGAGCGCGTGCAGCAGCTGCAGGAAGGATTGCAGCGCATCGCCGGCGTCCAGCTGCACAGCCCGCTGAACCCAGCCCGGCGCGCCGGCATCCTGACGTTCAGCTGGGACGACTGGGACAACCAGGTGCTGTTCGCCCGTCTCAGGGAGCGACAGGTGATCTGCGCGCAACGGGGCAAGGGTATCCGTTTGTCGCCGCACTTCTACACCGAGCCGGCGGTGATCGAGCAGACGCTGGCCGTGCTGGACCAGTTGCGACAAGACTGAGTGCTCAGCAGAGGCGGCGGTATTCCAAATACGTTTAAGAAACCGCTCAAACCAATCTGGACGATCGGAATTCCTGGCCAATACTGGAACTACTGGTGTGCGGCATCTCCCCCCAAGTGCCCCGCCAGTCTGGGTACCGTGGATCGCGTACCTTGTTTTACTCCTAATGGTCTTGACCCGGATTCATCCCCCAGAACCCGGGTTTTTTTTGTCCGCGATTTTTACCCGCCGAGCCGATCAGGCGACCCTGGCCAGCGGAAACAGGCGCTTGAAGTTGGCCGTGGTCTGCGCGGCCAGGTCCTCGAAGCGCTCGCCGCGCACCATCGCCAGGAACTCCGCGACCTCGCGCACATACTGCGGCAGATTGGGCTTGCCGCGATGCGGGATGGGCGCGAGATAGGGCGCATCGGTCTCCACCAGCAAGCGGTCGGCCGGCACCTTGCGCGCCACTTCGCGCAAGGCGTCGGCATTGCGGAAGGTGACGATGCCGGACAGCGAGATGTAGAAGCCGATATCCAGCGCCGCCTTGGCCATCTCCCAGTCCTCGGTGAAGCAGTGCAGCACGCCGGCCTGCGGCAACGCCGCCTCGCGCAGCAGCGCCAGGGTATCGGCGCGCGCCTCGCGGGTGTGCACGATCACCGGTTTGCCGGTGATCTTCGCCGCCTCCAGATGCAGGCGGAACGACTGCTGCTGCAGCTCGGCCGCCTCCGGCTCGTAGTGGTAGTCCAAGCCAGTTTCGCCAATGGCCACCACATGCGGATGGTTCAGCTCGCCCAGCAGCCAGTCCAGTGCCGGCGCCTCGCCCTGCTCCAGATCCAGCGGATGCACGCCCACTGAGCAGTCGACGTCGGCATAGCGTTCGGCCAGCGCCTTGACTGCCCCCGCGTTGTCGGCGCTGACGCCGATGCACAGGAAGTGCTGCACGCCACGGGCGCGGGCGGCAGCCAGCGCCGCATCGAGGGAACCATCGTGGGCCGCCAGGTCGAGGCGGTCGAGGTGGCAGTGGGAATCAACCAGCATGGAATTTCTCTGTCTCTGAAATGACGAAGCGCCCGATTCGGGCGCCTCTACCTTGAAGCTTGGTGTGCGTAGTTCAGAACCTGTTAACGATCTCGCGAGCTAGCGATAAACGGTGGCGAAAATGGCCGAGGAGGCGGAGTTTACGAGTAGTAAATGAGCATTCCGAGGCTGTTTTCAACGCCGTTTAGCCGACGCGCAGCAGATCGTGGGCAGGTTCTTACATGGTGTGGGTCGGGCGATCCGACTTCAGCGCACCGGCCAGGTAAGTCTCGATCTTGTTGCGCGCGGTGTTGTCGCCATCGTTGAACTGCACACCGACACCGGCGGCCCGATTGCCCTGAGCGCCCTTGGGGGTGATCCACACCACTTTGCCAGCCACCGGGATCTTCTCCGGCTCGTCCATCAGGTTCAGCAGCATGAATACCTCGTCGCCCAGCTTGTAGCTTTTGGCGGTGGGGATGAACAGGCCGCCGTTGCGAACAAACGGCATATAGGCCGCATAGAGAACGGATTTGTCCTTGATGGTGAGGGACAGGATGCCGTTACGCGGTCCCAGATTCGGTGGCAAACTCATGCGCTAATCCTGGCAACTTAATCCAATTTCTCGATTCTAGCCCGGTCCGGGCAGGCTTGCCCACTGCACCAGCAGGGCTTCGAGAAGCAGAGCACCGTTCAGGTTGGCCTTGCCCAGCACCTTCTGCCGTTGCTGCAGCAACCAGTCCTGCATGGCCAGCAGCTTGTGCTGCGGGGTTTTGTCGGCCAGGTACTGCACCACCTTGCGCATGTCGACAGCCCCGAGGCCCTCCTCGTCGCGGCTCAGCTGATAGCGCAGCATCAACTGCGCCCAGTCGCAGAACCAGTCGAACAGCATGGTCATCGGCAGGGTCTTCCAGGCCTCGGCCAACTGACTGGGACTGGCCTGCTGCTTGAGCAGCTTCTTCACCCCCTCGACCACCAGCGCGCGCTGCTCCAGCACGCCCTGAGCGTGCAGCCGGCGCGCCATCAGCGGCGAGCCGGCAGCCAGGGCCAGCAGTTCGCCGCGCTGCTCGTCGCTCACCTCCGGCAGCGCCTGGGCCAGCCAGGCCAGACTCTGCTGCGGGCTCGGCAACGGACAAGCCTGCTGCACGCAGCGGCTCTTGACGGTCGGCAACAGGCGACTGGGCTGGTGACTGACCAGCAGCAGCACGGTATCGCCGGAAGGCTCCTCCAGGCTCTTGAGCAAGGCATTGGCCGAGTTGAGGTTCATCGCCTCCACCGGCTCCAGCAACACCACCTTGCGCCCGCCCAGCTGCGCAGTCTGCACCACGAAGCTGACCAGCTCGCGCACCTGGTCGACCTTGATCGCCTTGTCCGCTTCCTCCGGCTCCAGCACGAACACATCCGGATGGGTACCGGCCGCCAGCAGGTGACAGGACTTGCACTGGCCGCAAGCCTCCAGGCCGTCGGGTTTCTGGCACAGCAGCCGGGCCATCAGGCGCTCGGCCAGGTCGCGCTTGCCGATGCCGGCAGGCCCGTGCAGCAGGTAGGCATGGGCATGCCGCGGGCGGCTCGCCAGCTGCTGCCAGAGTGGCTCCTGCCAGGGGTAGGCCTCAGCCACGGCAGCGCTCCAGGATTTCCGGCAGCAGCGCATCGATGGCCCGCTGCACGGCCTCCAGCGACTGCGCCGCATCCAGCACGCGATAGCGCGCCGGCGCGGCTTGGGCACGCTGCAGGTAGGTATGGCGCACGGCATCGAAGAAGGCGCGCCCCTCCTGCTCGAAGCGATCCAGGCGCCCGCGCGCGGCGGCGCGCGACAGGCCGATCTCAACAGGCAGGTCGAATACCAGGGTCAGGTGTGGACGCAGCTCGCCCTGGACGAAACGTTCCAGCTCGGCAATGCGCGCCTCGCTCAGGCCGCGGCCACCGCCCTGGTAGGCGTAGGTGGCGTCGGTGAAGCGATCACAGAGCACCACGGCGCCGCGCGCCAGGGCCGGGCGAATCACCTGCGCCAAATGCTGGGCACGGGCAGCGAAGACCAGCAGCAGCTCGGTATCGCTGTCCATGATCTCGTCACTGGGCGCCAGCAACAGCTCGCGGATGCGCTCGGCCAGCGGCGTGCCGCCGGGTTCGCGGCTCAGCACCACCTCGATGCCCTGCTCGCGCAGACGCTCGGCGAGGTACTCGCGGTTGGTGCTCTTGCCGGCCCCTTCCGGGCCCTCCAGGGTGATGAACAGACCGCTCACGGGGTTTCCTTATCTGGGCGCGGGGCTGGAGCGGTAATCGGCGCGGCGCTTGAGCTGGTACTCGCGCACGGCACGGTTGTGCTGCTCCAGGGTTTCCGAGAATACATGGCTGCCATCGCCGCGGGCGACGAAGTACAGGCTCTTGCCGGCCACCGGATTGAGCGCGGCATGGATCGCTTCGCGGCCGGCCAGGGCGATGGGGGTCGGCGGCATGCCGTCGATCACATAGGTGTTGTAGGGCGTCGGCTGCTGCAGGTGGGCGCGGGTCAGGTTGCCGTTATAGCGCTCACCGAGGCCGAAGATCACCGTCGGGTCGGTCTGCAGGCGCATGCCGCTGCGCAGGCGGCGGACGAACACGCCGGCAATCTGCCCGCGCTCCTCGGCCACGCCAGTCTCCTTCTCCACCATCGAGGCCATGATCAGGGCGTCGTAGGGCTTGCGATAGGGCAAGCCGTCAGCGCGCCTGGCCCACTCCTCGTCCAGCACCTGATCCAGACGTGCACTGGCCTGCTTGAGCAGATCCAGATCGCTCATGCCACGCACATAGCGGTAGGTGTCGGGGAAGAAACGCCCTTCCGGGCTGACGCCGGCCAGGCCGAGCCGGTCCATCAGCGCCTTGTCATCCAGATCGGCCAGGCGTTGCTCGAGCTTTTCCTGGCGCACCAGGGCTGCGCGCACCTGGCGGAAGCTCCAGCCCTCGACCAGCGTCAGGCTGTACTGCACCACCTCGCCGCGCCGCCACAGCTCGAGCAGGTCGCGCGCACTCTGCTGGGGAGTCAGACGATATTCGCCGCTGTGCAGCGCCTGCCCAGGCAGATTGAAGCGCCAGTAGAGACGCAGCCAGAAGGCGCCATCAAGCACCCCTTCCCCTTCCAGGCGGTTGAGCAGGCCACCGGGCGTATCGCCCGGCACGACCTCGATCAGGCGTTCACTCTCCAGCTTGAGCGGCTGGTCCAGGGCGCTGCGCAGGCTCCAACCAGCCAGAGCCAACGCCAGCACGAGTGCCACCAGGCCAGCGACCAGCAGCAACAGCAACTTGCGAATCACGAATCAGGAATCCAGAAGACTGCGGATAAGGGCCTGCAGTTTACGGGTGAGCGGGCCGGCCGGCCAGACGCTGGCGGCCAGTTCGCGCACCGGCCAGATGCCATAGAGGCTGTTGCAGAGGAAAACCTCGTCAGCCCCGAGCAGTTCGTCGTAGCCAATGTCACGCACCTCGCAGGAGATGCCCAGGCGCCTCGCCTGCTCCAGCACCTCGGCGCGCATCACACCGGCCACGCCACAACGCGACACGTCGGCGGTGACCAGTAAGCCGTCCTTGAGCAGAAACAGGTTGCTGTAGACGCCTTCGATCACCCGCCCGGATTGATCGCGCATCAGCCCTTCGGCGAAGGCAGGGTCTTGCCACTCGCCACGGGCCAACACCTGTTCCAGACGATTGAGGTGCTTGAGACCGGCCAGCAGCGGCTGCTCGGCCAGGCGCGTGACGCAGGGGTAAAGGCATACGCCCTGCTCGGCATTGGCGGCGGGATAGCTGGGCAGCGGATTGCCCAGCAGGATGCGGCGCGGCTGGGCATGCTGGGGCGGTGCGTAACCGCGCAGACCGTCACCGCGGGTGATGATCAGCTTGGCCACGCCCTCGCCCAGCTCGCTGAAAAAGGCCTGCAACTCGGCCTCCAGCGCAACCAGGTCGAGGTCGATGGCCAGCCGCCGCAGCCCTTCGGCCAGGCGCGCCAGATGACGCGACAGCAGAACGGCGCGGCCGCCGCGCACGGCGATGGTCTCGAACAGGCCATCGCCATAGGCCAGGCCTCGGTCGCCGAGGGGCAGATCCGTGGCCGGACGGCCGTCGACCCAGCTCAGCATCAGCCGTTGAAACGACGGAACACCAGCGAACCGTTGGTGCCGCCGAAGCCGAAGGAGTTGGACAGCACCGCGTCGATCGCCAGCGGCTTGGCCTGGTGGGCGACGAAGTCGAGGTCGCAGCCCTCGTCCGGCTCGTCCAGGTTGATGGTCGGCGGCGCCACCTGGTCGCGCAGGGCCAGCACGCTGAAGATCGCCTCCACCGCACCGGCGGCCCCGAGCAGGTGACCGGTCATGGACTTGGTCGAGCTGACCGAGAGCTTGTGCGCATGCGCGCCGAACACCGACTTCACGGCACAGGCCTCGGCCTTGTCGCCCGCCGAGGTGGAAGTGCCATGGGCGTTGATGTACTGGATCTGGTCCGGGTTGAGGCCGGCGTCACGCAGTGCATTGGTCATGCAACGGGCAGCCCCGGCGCCATCTTCGGGCGGCGAGGTCATGTGGTAGGCGTCGCCGCTCATGCCAAAGCCAACCAGCTCGGCGTAGATGGTCGCGCCACGCGCCTTGGCGTGCTCCAGCTCCTCGAGCACCAGGGCGCCGGCGCCGTCGGACAGCACGAAGCCGTCACGGCCCTTGTCCCAGGGGCGGCTGGCTTTGGTCGGATCGTCGTTGCGCGTGGACAGTGCGCGAGCCGCGCCGAAGCCGCCCATGCCCAGACCACAGGTGGCCATCTCGGCGCCACCGGCGACCATCACGTCCGCCTCACCATAGGCGATGTTGCGCGCGGCCATGCCGATGCAGTGAGTACCGGTGGTGCAGGCGGTGGCGATGGCGTAGTTCGGCCCCTGCAGGCCCAGGTGAATCGACAGGAAGCCGGAAATCATGTTGATGATCGAGCCGGGCACGAAGAATGGCGAAATACGCCGCGGGCCCTGGTCGAACAGGGATTTGCAGTTGTTCTCGATGTTGGTCAGACCGCCAATCCCCGAGCCCATGGCCACGCCGATGCGCTCGCGGTTGGCATCGGTGACTTCCAGACCGGAATCACGCATCGCCTGAAAGCTGGCCGCCAGGCCGTACTGGATGAACAGGTCAAGCTTGCGCGCCTCCTTGGCCGACAGATATTCCTCGACATTGAAGCCCTTCACCGAACCGCCGAAGCGGGTGGAGAAGGCCGACAGATCCATATGCTCGATCAGGCCGATACCACTGCGGCCGGCCAGAATGCCCTGCCAGCTGCTGGCTACATCGGTGCCCAGCGGCGACAGCATGCCCATACCGGTAACCACGACGCGTCTACGCGACACTGCACAATCCTCTTGTTCGTTGAAACTGGCCGCCCCGACAAAGAAAAACCGCACGCCTTTTGAGGGGCAGTGCGGCTTCTCGGGCCGAAAACCGGCGATTACAGGCGCTTAGGCGTGCGCGGTGATGTAATCGATGGCTTCCTGAACGGTGGTGATCTTCTCAGCCTGCTCGTCCGGGATTTCGGTCTCGAATTCCTCTTCCAGAGCCATCACCAGCTCAACGGTGTCAAGGGAATCGGCGCCCAGGTCTTCGACGAAGGAAGCGCTGTTGGTCACTTCATCTTCTTTGACGCCCAGTTGCTCGGCGACGATTTTCTTGACGCGTTCTTCGATGGTGCTCATGTCTAGTTTTCACTCCTAGTGGAAAAATTCCGTGCAGCTGGGCTGCAGTGTATAGAAAGGGTTTTCTAAGTTTCAAGCCGAATCCCCGGCCCCTTCTGAACTGCCGTCTACCGCCGGTTGCACTTTTGTAACGGACTTTAGACTGGTTTTATGACAGTTTCCTGAAGCGGCGAGTCACATTCAGCTCATGTACATGCCGCCATTCACGGGTACCGTGGCACCGGTAACGTACGCCGCGCCATCAGAGGCGAGGAAGCCCACGACCTTGGCAATCTCTTCGGCCTGACCCAGGCGACCCAGCGGAATCTGGGTCAGCAGCGCCTCGCGCTGGGCTTCTGGCAGCTCGCGGGTCATGTCGGTGTCGATAAAGCCCGGCGCTACCGAGTTCACAGTGATCGAGCGCGAACCGACTTCACGCGCCAAGGCGCGACTGAAGCCTTCCAGGCCAGCCTTGGCCGCCGCGTAGTTGGCCTGCCCGGCGTTACCCATGGCACCGACCACCGAACCGATATTGATAATCCGGCCCCAGCGCGCCTTGGTCATACCGCGCAGCACGGCCTTGGACAGGCGGAACAGGCTATTGAGGTTGGTATTGATGACGTCGAACCACTCCTCGTCCTTCATCCGCAGCATCAGGTTGTCGCGGGTGATGCCGGCGTTGTTGACCAGGATGGCGACGGCGCCGAAGTCCTTCTGGATCTGCTCCAGAACAGTCTCCACCGACTCGCTGTTAGCCACATCCAGCATCAGACCGGCACCCTGGATACCCTGCTCCTTGAGCGCCTCGCCGATGCGCGCGGCGCCGGCTTCGCTGGTGGCAGTACCAATGACGATGGCGCCCTGACGGCCCAGCTCGAACGCGATGGCCTGACCTATGCCACGGCTGGCGCCGGTGACCAGAGCGACCTTGCCTTGCAGACTCATGCTTCTCTCCTTGTATCTCAGGCCAGCGCCGCACGCACGGCGGCGAAGGCTTCCGGGGTTTCCAGGCTGTGAGTGTTGATGCCTTTGACGCAACGCTTGTTGAGACCGGCCAGGACCTTGCCCGGGCCGCACTCGACCAGTTCGGTGACGCCTTGAGCGGCCAGGTAGGTCACGCTCTCCACCCAGCGCACCGGACTGTACAGCTGAGCCAACAGATCGCGCTTGAGGGTGTCCAGATCAGCCGGCACCGCCGCGCTGACATTCTGCACCAGGGCGATCTGCGGAGCCTGCCAGGCCAGGCCGTTGACTGCATCGGCAAACTTCTCGGCAGCCGGGCGCATCAGCGCACAATGCGACGGCACGCTGACCGGCAGCGGCATGGCGCGCTTGGCGCCGCGCGCCTTGCAGGCCTCGATGGCGCGCTCGACGGCAGCGGCGCTACCGGCGATCACCACCTGACCGGGCGCATTGAAGTTGACCGCGCTGACCACGTCGCCCTGCGCCGCTTCGGCACAGGCGGCCAGCACATCGGCATCTTCCAGACCGAGAATGGCGGCCATGCCGCCCTGCCCCGCCGGAACGGCCTGCTGCATCAGCTGACCACGCAGCTCGACCAGCTTGACCGCATCGCGGAACTCGATAGCACCGGCAGCGACCAGAGCCGAGTATTCGCCCAGGCTATGGCCGGCGACGAAGGCCGGACGGACGCCGGCTTCGGCCAGCCACAGACGCCACAGCGCGACCGAGGCGGTCAGGATGGCAGGCTGGGTTTTGTCGGTTTCATTGAGGCGCTCTTCCGGCCCCTGCTGGACCAGCGCCCAGAGGTCATAACCGAGCGCCTCGGAGGCCTCGCCGAAGGTGTCCCGGATCAGCGCCTGCTGGGCGCCAAGCTCGGCGAGCATGCCGAGCGACTGCGAACCTTGGCCGGGGAAGACAAATGCGAGGGAGGCAGACATCAAAACGTTCCCTTATCTAGTCGGAGGAAGCGGCGCGGGCAAGCCGAGCCGGAAACTGCAGATTGGATGAAGCAACCACGCTGGGGGTCACAGGCTGCCAGGTTTGGAGATCGTCAAACAGCAGGAGCTCAGGAGACGGGGCGGCACGGCAACAGGACACATCGCCTGGGCCATGTGTCAGAGCAGCAGATCCTCAAGACGACCGTGCAGACGCTGCGGCAGATTCTCGCGCACCTCGATCACAGCCCGACGAATGGCGCTCTGGAAACCCTCGCTGCTGGCCGCACCATGGCTCTTCACCACGATACCCTGCAGCCCCAGGAAGCTGGCTCCGTTATGCCGAGCAGGTGCCAGCTCGCCGCGCAGACGCTTGAGCAGCGGCAGCGCCACGGCACCCGCCAGCCTGGAGACAAAACCTTCATTGAATAGCGCTTCGATCCGCTCGGAGATCATCGACACCAAGCCCTCACTGGACTTGAGCAGGATGTTGCCGACGAAGCCGTCGCACGCCACTACATCCGCCTCGCCGCGATACAGGCCATCCCCTTCGACGAAGCCTATGTAGTTCAGCCCCTGCGCCTGCTGCAGCAGGCTGGCAGCCAGCTTGACCTGCTGGTTACCCTTGATGTTCTCGGTACCGACATTCAGCAGCGCCACCCGCGGGCGCACCACGCCCTGAGTCTCGGCCGCAACCGAGCCCATGACGGCGAACTGGTAAAGCTGCTCGGCGCTGCAATCGACATTGGCGCCCAGATCCAGCAGATGACAGACGCCCCTGGCGGTCGGCACTGCGGTGACCATCGCTGGCCGGTCGATGCCAGGCAATGGCTTGAGCACATAGAGGGAAAGCGCCATCAGCGCGCCGGTATTGCCGGCACTGACGCAGGCTTTTGCCCGACCGCTACGCACCAGCTCCAACATGACGCGCATCGAGGCATCCGGCTTGCCACGCAGAGCATGAGTGGGGCGCTCGTCCATGCCGATCACCTCGCTGGCGTGCTCGACCTGCAGGCGCGCGCGATCGACACCCGGATGGAGGGCAATCAGTTCTTCGAGGACGGGAGCTTGGCCGACAAGGACCAGATGAAGCGAGGGGAATTCAACCAGACTGGCGATGCAGGCTGGAACAATGAGATGGGGACCGAAGTCCCCACCCATTGCATCGATAGCGATCAAAGCGGACAAGGATTACTCGTCGGCGCCCTTGTCGATCACTTTACGGCCGCGGTAGAAACCTTCCGGCGACACGTGGTGACGCAGGTGAACTTCACCGGTGCTCTTCTCGACGGACAGAGCGTTGGCCTCGAGAGCGTCGTGCGAACGGCGCATGTCGCGGGCAGAGCGGGATTTTTTGTTCTGCTGAACAGCCATAACTCATTAACTCCTAAACGTTTGGGTCACGCTTTAACTGCGCCAAAACACTGAACGGGTTGGACCGCGATACCTCGTCCTGGCTCGGCTCGGGCTCGTTAGCACCGGCCGGCTGCTGGCAATCCTCAGGGTCATGGGCCGGAACGATGGGCAGAGCGAGCAGAAGCTCATCTTCGACCAGCGTCATCAGATCCAAAGGATCTTCACCCACTTCCAGCACGTCATAGCCCTTCGGCAGCGACTGGGTATCCGCACCTTCCTTCACCACCGCGTAATGACACTCGCTACGGATCGGCAGGGCGACCAGTTCCAGACAACGCTGGCAAACCATCTTGACCTCAACCTCGAGCTCACTGTGAATACTCACAGCTCGACGCTCGCCACGTTCGAAGACCAGCTTCGCGCGCACCTTGCCGGAATTGTCTTCCAGCGAGTCGCACAGTCGCTCGAAACTGGCCAGCGGCATCTCTCCTTCGAGAGCAACACCGCGATCGGCGAGTTTGCGCGGATCAACGTGAGGTGGAATCGGTCCATTCGACATAGGCGCGGTATTCTAGGGATGCACCCTGCCCCTGTCAAAGGAATTTCCGCCCTGTCCGCTCGCCGTCGCGGCAGCTAGAATCGCCCGCCCACCAGGAGAACGATCATGCTGCCGCTGGTACTCGCCTCTAGCTCGCCCTATCGCCGCGAACTGCTTGCCCGACTGCGACAACCTTTCATCTGGGCAGCGCCGGCGATCGACGAAACACCATTCCCGGAAGAAAGCGCCGAAGCCCTGGTGCGCCGCCTGGCCGAAGCCAAGGCCCGCGCCCTCAGCGAGCTGCACCCGGCGCACCTGATCATTGGCTCGGACCAGGTCGCCGTCCTCGGCAACCAGATACTTGGCAAACCTCACGATTTCAGTCGCGCCCGCAGCCAGCTAATGGCCGCCAGCGGCGCCAGCGTGACCTTCCTGACCAGCCTGGCCCTGCTCAATAGCGCCAGCGGCCACTGCCAGGTTGATCTGGTGCCTTTCACCGTGCACTTCCGCCAACTGAGCGAAGAGCAGATCAGCCGCTACCTGCAGGCAGAACAACCTTATGACTGCGCTGGCAGCTTCAAGGCCGAAGGCCTGGGCGTCAGCCTGTTTCGCGCCACCGAGGGCGATGACAACACCAGCCTGATCGGCCTGCCACTGATTCGCCTGGTGCAGATGCTGGAGCAGGAAGGCATCGCCATTCCCTGAGCACCTATATAAAGGAAGAAGCCCGGCACACGCCGGGCTTCTCGCGGGCGCCATCAGCGCAGCGCCGGCCCCTGGAAGCCCATCCACAGCGCCAGACGCTCGGCCACGCTGGCACCGAGCTTCTTGGTGAAGCGATCGAAGGGATTCTCTTCGCGAGTGAAGTCGACGATATCCTTGGCGCCGATTACCTCGCGGGCGACGTAACTGCTGCTACCCAGCGCATCGACCAGACCCAGCTGCAGAGCCTGCTCGCCAGACCAGATCAGACCGGAGAACAGCTCCGGATGCTGCTCGACCTTGAGACGCTCGCCACGCCCCTTCTTCACGCTGTCGATGAACTGCTTGTGGGTGGTTTCCAGCACGCCCTGCCAGAAGCGGGTCTCCTCCTCCTTCTGCGGCTGGAAGGGATCCAGGAAGGCCTTGTGCTCACCCGAGGTGTAGACGCGACGATCGACACCGACCTTCTCCATCACCCCGACGAAGCCGAAGGTGGCCGCCGTGACACCGATGGACCCGACCAGACTGGCCTTGTCGGCATAGATCTGGTCGGCGGCACTGGCGATGTAGTAGGCACCGGAGGCACCCAGGTCGCTGATCACCGCATAGACCTTGATATCCGGGTGCTCGCCACGCAGACGCTTGATCTCGTCATAGATGTAGCCCGACTGCACCGGACTGCCGCCCGGGCTATTGATGCGCAGGACAATGCCCTTGGTCTTCTTGTCCTCGAACGCCGCGCGCAGGCTGCTGACGATATTGTCGGCACTGGCCTCCTCGTCGGCCATGATCATGCCGCGCACCTCGATCAGCGCCGTGTGGTGCTCCGCCGAGGAGGCCGTCTTGTCCAGCTTCAGGGCCGGCGAGAACAATGCCAGGGCGCCGAACAGATAAACGAACGCCAACAACTTGAAGAAAATGCCCCAGCGCCGCGCGCGACGCTGCTCGACCACGCCCGCCTGGAGGGTTTGCTCCAGCAGCTTCCAGGCCTTTTCGTCACCCGATGCATTCCACTGATCAGACATACTCGCCAACCTCGACAGAGCCAACAGGCGCGCGCCCTTCCAGCCAGGCACGCAATTCGGAAAACTCATTGATCGCCAACCGGGGCTCGTGAGCCCGCAGGCTGTCCAACGGCTGCGCGCCGAAGCCCACCGCCACCGAATCCACACCCGCATTGCGCGCCATCAGCAGGTCGAAAGCCGAATCGCCTACCATCAGCGCCCGCTCCGGCGTAACGGCGCAATGCGCCATGATTTCGTGCAGCATGCGCGGATGCGGCTTGCTGGCCGTCTCGTCGGCGCAGCGGGTGATATCGAAATAATCCAGCCAGCCATGCCCTTCCAGCACCTTGTGCAGGCCGCGGCGACTCTTGCCAGTGGCCACCGCCAGACGATAACCCTGATCCCGGAAGGACTCGAGCGACTCGGCAACCCCCGGAAACAGCGCCGACGGCTCACTCTCCAGCGTCATGTAGTGCTCGCCATAACCCACCCGGAAGCGCTCGACCTGCGCCGCCTCGCGCAACTGGGGGTAAAGGGTCTGGATAGCCTCCGGCAGACCGAGACCGATAATGCCCTTGATCGCCTCGTCACTCAGCTGCGGCAGACCACAGACATCGGCAGCGCGGCGCATGGACTCGACGATACGACCAATCGAGTCGACCAGAGTGCCGTCCCAATCGAAGATCAACAGCTGATAGTCAGGCACCGAGGCGCTCCAGGGTCTGCGCCCACATGTCGTCCACCTCGGCCTGCAGCTCCAGATGCTGGCCGTCGGGCAACTCGATCTTCAGCTGATAGGCGTGCAGGAACAGGCGCTTGCCGCCCAGCTCGCGCACCTCGCGCGTGAACTCCTCGTCGCCGTACTTGGCATCGCCGGCAATCGAGTGCCCGGCGTGCTTGGCATGCACGCGAATCTGGTGTGTGCGCCCGGTGATCGGACTGGCCTCGACCAGAGTGGCGAACTCGCCGAAGCGGCGCAGCACGCGAAACTCGGTGAGCGCCTCCTTGCCCTCGGGATTGACCTCGACCATGCGCTCACCGGAGCGCAGGTTGTTCTTCAGCAGCGGCGCCGCCACCTTCTTCTTGGACGTCGGCCAGCTGCCGCGCACCAGGGCCATGTAGCGCTTGTCCACGCCATCACCGCGCAGCGCCTCGTGCAGATGGCGCAGCATGCTGCGCTTCTTGGCGATCATGAGCAGGCCCGAGGTGTCGCGATCCAGACGATGCACCAGCTCGATATCCTTGGCATCCGGGCGCAACTGGCGGAACGCCTCGATCACCCCATAATTGAGGCCGCTGCCGCCATGCACGGCGATACCGGCCGGCTTGTTCAGCACGATCAGCGCCTTATCTTCGTAGATGATGGCCGCCTCCAGGCGCTCCAGCAGGCTCTGCGCCAGCGGCGCCGGCTCGTCGCGCTCGGCCAGGCGCAGCGGTGGAACCCGCACGATATCGCCAGCCTGCAGCTTGTATTCGGGCTTGATGCGCCCCTTGTTCACCCGCACTTCGCCCTTACGCAGAATGCGATAGATCAGGGTTTTCGGCACACCCTTGAGGCGGGCGAGAAGGAAATTATCGATACGCTGGCCGGCATGATCCGGCGCAACCTCAAGCAGCTGAACGCCGGAGGTTGGAGAGTTATCTGTAGTCATGCCGGAATCATAACAATTTTTTATGGAATTGAAGCACTTAATCATTACTGCTATAGTCGCGAGCGCCGCCAAAAGCGGCCCGGTCAGCGGATGATCGACAACCTTGCCATCCCTGCCGAGCGCAACCCATTCAGGACGTGAGGCCGTCCGACGGGATTCTCGCCGCACAGAGCGCGATGAATTCCGGAAACAAAGCCTTAAGCCAAAGAGTCCTGAGCGCAGAAGTCGCAACCAGGCTCGACAGACGCGCAGGCCCAGCCTGCGGTAATGCAAACCCGCTACGGATTCAGCGAGCGGCACCCGATTTCAGCGATACGTGTAGGGTGGAGATGCACAACCGTCGGACAGCGTAGCTACAGGCATTACCCAGACGCTTCACATTCGTCCGCACCGACCGGTTGATTCCTCCCCTGACTGAGTGCTTCTGTCACCACAGCAAACAGGAGCGTTGTCGCGGCCCCAGGCCCCGTTGGCTTGGCCGCTGGACACCGGAGTGATTTACGACCACTCCGAAAGACGCACCCTGACACCGACCGTGAGAGTCGTGTGTGCCAAACGCCGTTTCCGGTAGCCCGGAAACCATTGGTACAACATGAAAAGAATGCTGATCAACGCAACTCAGCCCGAAGAGTTGCGTGTCGCCCTGGTAGACGGCCAGAAACTCTACGACCTGGACATCGAGTCTGGTGCCCGCGAGCAGAAGAAGGCCAACATCTACAAGGGCCGCATCACCCGCGTCGAGCCCAGCCTCGAAGCCGCCTTCGTCGACTTCGGCGCCGAGCGCCACGGCTTCCTGCCGCTCAAGGAAATTTCCCGCGAATACTTCTCCAAGGCTCCCGAAGGCGGCCGCGTCAACATCAAGGAAGTATTGAAGGAAGGCCAGGAAGTCATCGTCCAGGTCGAGAAGGAAGAGCGCGGCAACAAGGGCGCCGCCCTGACCACCTTCATCAGCCTGGCCGGTCGTTATCTGGTGCTGATGCCGAACAACCCGCGTGCCGGTGGCATCTCGCGCCGCATCGAAGGTGAAGAGCGCAACGAACTGCGTGAAGCGCTGAACGGCCTCAACGCCCCGGGCGACATGGGCCTGATCGTGCGCACCGCCGGCCTCGGCCGCTCCAGCGAAGAGCTGCAGCTCGACCTGGACTACCTGATCCAGCTGTGGACCGCGATCAAGGAAGCCTCGCAAGGCCGCGCCGCTCCTTTCCTGATCTATCAGGAATCCAACGTCATCATCCGCGCCATCCGCGACTACCTGCGCCAGGACATCGGCGAAGTGCTGGTCGACAGCATCGAAGCCCAGGAAGAAGCCCTGGCCTTCATCCAGCAGGTCATGCCGCAGTACGCCAGCAAGATCAAGCTGTACGAAGACAGCGTGCCGCTGTTCAACCGCTTCCAGATCGAAAGCCAGATCGAAACCGCCTTCCAGCGTGAAGTGAAACTGCCGTCCGGCGGCTCCATCGTCATCGACCCGACCGAAGCCCTGGTGTCCATCGACATCAACTCGGCGCGCGCGACCAAAGGCGGCGACATCGAAGAAACCGCCCTGCAGACCAACCTGGAGGCGGCCGAAGAGATCGCTCGCCAGCTGCGCCTGCGCGACATCGGCGGCCTGATCGTAATCGACTTCATCGACATGACCCCGGCCAAGAACCAGCGCGCCGTGGAAGAGAAAGTCCGCGAAGCCCTGGAAGCCGACCGCGCCCGCGTTCAGGTCGGCCGCATTTCGCGCTTCGGCCTGCTGGAAATGTCCCGTCAGCGCCTGCGTCCGTCCCTCGGCGAGACCAGCGGCATCGTCTGCCCGCGCTGCAACGGTCAAGGCATCATCCGCGACGTCGAATCGCTGTCGCTGGCCATCCTGCGCCTGATCGAGGAAGAAGCCCTGAAGGACCGCACCGCCGAGGTTCGCGCCCAGGTGCCGATCCCGGTTGCCGCCTTCCTGCTCAACGAGAAGCGCAACAGCATCACCAAGATCGAGCTGCGCACCCGTGCGCGCATCGTGATCCTGCCGAACGATCACCTGGAAACTCCGCACTTCGAAGTCCAGCGCCTGCGCGACGACAGCCCGGAAGTGCTGAGTGGCCAGTCCAGCTACGAAATGACCCCGGCCGAAGTCGAAGACGCCCAGCCGGTCAGCGCCACCCGCACCCTGGTGCGCCAGGAAGCCGCGCTGAAAACCACTCCGCCGCGCCCGGCCGCACCGACTCCGGCAGCCCCGCTGGCACCGGCCGCACCGACGCCGCAACCGAGCCTGTTCAAGGGTCTGGTCAAGTCGCTGGTCAGCCTGTTCGCCGGCAAGGAAGAACAGCAGCAGCCGGTCGTCGAAGCCAAGCCCGCCGAACGCAAGCCGCGTGGCGACGAACGCCGCAACGGTCGCCAGCAGAACCGTCGCGACGGCCGTGGCAACCGCGACCGCAGCGAGCGTGGTGAACGCAACGAGCGCAGTGAGCGTGGCGAGCGCGAAGAGCGCAAACCGCGTGAAGAACGCCAGCCGCGCGAAGCCCGCGAACCGCGTGAAGAGCGTCAACCGCGCGAAGCCCGTGAAGAACGTCAGCCTCGCGAAGCCCGTGAACCGCGCGAGCCGCGTGGCGAAGGCCAGGAAAATCGCCGCGAGCGTCAACCGCGTGAAGCCCGCGAGCCGCGCGAAGAGCGTCGCCGTGAACTGCGCGAGCCGCTGGACGCAGTAGCGGCCAGCAGCGAAGAGCAGCAGGCACAGCAGGAGCAGCGCGCCGAGCGCAAGCCACGTGAAGAGCGCCAGCCGCGCCCGCCGCGTGAAGAGCGCCAACCTCGCGCCGAACAGGCTGAAGCAGTCAGCGAAGAAGAAGTGCTGCTGAACGGCGAGCAGGTCGAAGACGACCAGGAAGGCGGTGAAGGCGGCGATCGTCCGCGTCGTCGCTCGCGTGGTCAGCGTCGCCGCAGCAACCGCCGTGAGCGCCTGCGCGATGCCGATGGCAACCCGATCGCTGATGACGCCGAGGACAACGCAGACGCAGCCGAGGTGGGCACCGAAGGTGCTACCACCACAGCCGCCGAAAGCGCTGCCGTAGCAGTCGCCGCCACCTTGGCCGTGGCCACCGAGGAAGCCCTGGCTCAGCCGGAGCAAGCGCCGGTAGCCGAGCAAGCGCCAGCCGAGATCACCCGCGCAATCGAGGAGCCCACCCCCGCCCCGGCCATCGTGGCCGAACCGGTGGTGGAAGCTGCTGCGCTGGAGCAGGCTCCTGTCGCGCCGGTTGCCGAGGCTCCGGTCGTTGCTGCCGAAGTGGCGCCCGCTCCCGTAGAGGCAGCTCCGGCAGCCGCTCCGCAGAGCACTGGCGGCCGCGCACCGAACGATCCGCGCGAAGTACGCCGCCGTCAGCGCGAGGCCGAGCGCCTGGCTGCCGAAGCCGCTGCCGCGCCGCAAGTGGCAGCCGCTCCGGTCGAGGCACCTGCCGAAGTCGAAGCTGCTCCGGCCGAGGTCGCTGCTGTAGTTGAACAGGCTGTTCCGGCCGAAGAAGCCGCTCCAGCGGTGGAAGCGCCCAGCGAAGTCGCCCCGACTGAAGCAGTAGCCGAAACGCCGAGCGAGGAGCCGGTGGTTGCCAGCGCCGCCGAGCCTGCTGCTGAGCAAGCGGAGAAGGCAGAAGAGGCGAAACCGCAGATCTAAGATCTGCGGCACAAAAAAGGGGATGCTTCGGCATCCCCTTTTTTATTTCTGCCTTGCACCTCGGCAACGCTATGTTGCGCACCTAGAGCACGTTGGGCTCGATCTCCAGCAGCACACCGAAGCGCCGCTCGATATCCGCACGAATGCGCTGTGCCAGCGCCAGCAACTGCGCGCCACTGGCCGTGCCATAGTTCACCAGCACCAACGCCTGCAGGCGATGCACGCCGGCATCGCCCTCGCGAAAGCCCTTCCACCCTGCCCGCTCGATCAACCAGCCGGCGGCCAGCTTGGCCATCCCCTCACCCGCTGGGTAGCTGACCAGGTCGGCGTGCTCGGCACGAATGCGCTCAGCCAGCTCGACCGGCACCACCGGATTCTTGAAGAAACTACCGGCATTGCCCAGCACCGCCGGGTCCGGCAGCTTCTCGCTGCGGATGGCGCAGATGGCGCGACTAACGTCGCTCGGTGTCGGCACTTCGATACCTTCGGCCTGCAGGCGCTGGCGCACCGGGCCATAGTCCAGGTGCAGGCTCGCCTGGCGACTGAGGGCAAAGCGCACGCGCAGGATCAGCCAGCGCCCCGGCTGCTGCTTGAACAGGCTGTCGCGGTAGGCGAAAGCGCATTCCTCAAGGCCGAACTCGACCAGCTCGCCGCTCTGGCGATCCAGCGCGGTCAGCCCGGCAAAGACATCCTTGATCTCCACGCCGTAGGCGCCGATGTTCTGCATCGGCGCGGCGCCGACGGTGCCAGGGATCAGGCTGAGATTTTCCAGCCCGCTCAGGCCCTGCTCCAGGCTCCAAAGCACGAAGGGATGCCAGGACTCGCCCGCCTCGGCCTCGACCAGCACCCGCTCGCCATCGTCGGCGATGACGCGCAGGCCACGGCTGGCCATGCGCAGCACCAGGGCTTCGACATCGCCGGTCAGCAGCAGATTGCTGCCGCCGCCGATGGGCATCAGCGGCAGGCCACAGCGCGCGGCCTCGGCCAGGGCTTCACGCACCTCGTCGTCGTCGTGCGCCTCGGCGAAAAACCGGGCTTTGACATCGACAGCGAAGGTATTGAACGGTTTGAGGGAAACAGCCTCTTGCAGTCGCAGGCTCACAGGCGCCCCCTGATCTCGGCGAGCAGCGCATCGCTGGCCTGTTCGATCAGGTCCAGTACCTGCTCGAAGCCATTGGCGCCGCCGTAGTAAGGGTCGGGTACCTCGTCGAGCACCAGGTCATAGCGGCGCAGGAACAGGTCCAGCTCGGCACCGCCCGTGGCGGGTCGTAGCGCCTGCAGGCGGGCCAGATTGTCGTGATCCATGGCCAGGATCAGATCAAAACGCTGGAAATCCTCGCGCTGTACCTGGCGTGCACGCAGGCTCGACAGATCATAGCCACGGGCCGCCGCAGCCTGCGCAGAACGCCCGTCCGGCGCTTTGCCCACGTGCCAGTCGCCGGTACCGGCGGAGTCCACCGTGACCTTGCCATCCAGGCTGGCAGCACTCAGGCGCTGGCGCAATACGCCCTCCGCGGTGGGCGAACGGCAGATATTGCCCATGCAGACGAACAGGACGCGCATCAGGCCCCCAGCAGGCGACGCACCCGCTCCAGGTCTTCCGGGGTATCCACGCCGGCCGGCGGCGCCTCGAGGGCGTCGGCGACATGGATGCGCACGCCATGCCAGAGCGCACGTAGCTGCTCCAGGCACTCGGTGTCTTCCAGCCAGCACGGGCCCCAGGCCACGAAGTCATGCAGAAAACCGGCGCGGTAGGCGTAGATGCCGATATGGCGGCGATAGGGTACGCCCTCCGGCAGCACGTCACGGCTCTTGGCGAAGGCGTCACGGGCCCAGGCCAGCGGCGCGCGACTGAAGGTCATGGCCAGGCCGCTCTTGTCGCTGACCACCTTGACCACATTGGGGTTGAACAGTGCCTGCACGTCCTCGATCGGCTCGGCCAGGGTGGCAATGCCGGCCTGCGGATTGGCGGCCAGGTTGGCCGCCACCTGATCGATGATGGCGGGCGGAATCAGCGGCTCGTCGCCCTGCACGTTGACCACGATGGCGTCGTTGGCCAGGCCCAGCTGGGTGGCCACTTCGGCGAGGCGATCGGTGCCGGAGTTGTGGTCGACGCGGGTCATCAGCACTTCAGCACCGAAACCCTGGCAGGCCTCGAGAATGCGTGCATCGTCGGTGGCCACCACCACGCGGGCAGCGGAGCTCTTCTTCGCCTGCTCCCAGACGTGCTGGACCATGGGCTTGCCGGCGATGTCCTGCAGTGGCTTGCCGGGCAGGCGACTGGAGGCGTAGCGCGCGGGAATGACAACGGTAAAGGCTTGGCTCATTTACTTGTCCAGACGCTCGTCGGTGGTCAGGGTGCGCGCCTCGCTCTCCAGCATCACCGGGATGCCGTCGCGAATCGGATAGGCCAGGCCGGCGCCCTTGCTGATCAGCTCGGTCTTGTCTTCGGAAAGCTGCAGCGGGCCCTTGCACACCGGGCAGGCCAGGATATCGAGCAGTTTGGGGTCCATGGAGGAGATCCTCGGAGAGGTTGGAAAACGGCGCGAAGCTCAGTGCTTTGCGGCAAGCAGGCGATCCAGCTCGGTATCCAGCCAGGCGACGAAGGCCGGCGAAGGGGCGGCATCCACGGCCAGATACCACCAGTCGGCGGCGGCGAAGGCCCGGCATTTCACCGCGTCCTTCTCGGTCATCAGCAGCGGCAGCGCGGGGCTGAATTGCAGGGCCTCGGGGCTGAAGCTGGCGTGGTCGGCGAAGGGATGCGCAATCGGCCGCCAGTTTAGCGCTTCGAGGGTATTGAAGAAACGCTGCGGATTGCCGATGCCGGCGACCGCATGCACCTGCTGGCCGGGCGGAAAATGCTCCAGCCCTACCCGCTCGCCACTGCGCAGATTGACCAGCGCACTCGGGCGCAGCTGCAGCGCATAGCCCTGTTCGTCGTCTTCAGCGGCGCCGTTGCGCAATACCGCATCGACCTCGGCCAGTCGCTCGGCCGGCTCGCGCAGGGGGCCGGCCGGCAGGCAATGGCCGTTGCCCAGGCCACGCGCCGCATCGATCAGCACCAGCTCCAGGTCGCGCGCCAGGCGATAATGCTGCAGGCCGTCGTCACAGAGGATCAGGTCGAGGGTTTCCTGCTCCAGCAACGCCTGCACGGCACGGGCTCGCTGCGGGTCGATCACCAGCGGCACATCCGTGCGCTGCACGATCAGCAGCGGCTCGTCGCCGGCCTGCTCGGCCGCATGCTCGGCACGCACACGCCAGGGCAGTTGCGGCGGCGTGGCGCCATAGCCGCGACTGACCACGCCGACGCGCAGGCCACGCGCGCGGCAATGCTCGATCAGCCAGAGAATCAACGGAGTCTTGCCGGTGCCGCCGACGGTGACATTGCCGACCACGACAACCGGCATGGGTGCGCGGTAGATGTCGCCCTGCCCCGCGAGGAAGGCGCGGCGCTTGCTCAGCACCACGCGGCGGTACAACCACTCCAGCGGGCGCAGCAGAACCAGAGCCGGATGGCCCTGGTACCAGGCGGCGGTGAGCCGGTCGGCCAGGCTCAAGGCTTGGCCTCGGCCTCGACCGTGGTGATCCGCAGGTGCGAGAAGCCCAGCTTGCCGGCCGCGTCCATCGCGGTGATCACCGCCTGGTGCGGGGTCTTGGCATCGGCGCTGATGGCCAGCGGCAGACTGTTGTCGCCACCGGACTCCTTGCCCAAGGCGGCCATCAGGCCTTCCAGATCACTCTTGAGCAGCGGCTGGCCGTTCAGCGAGTAGCTGCCCTCGGGGCTGATCAGCACTTCCAGCTGCTTAAGCGCGGTTTCCTCGGGCGGCGTGCCGCTGGCAGCTTCCGGCAGGTCAACCTTGAGCTGGGTCTCACGGGTGAAGGTGGTGGTGACCACGAAGAACAGCAGCAGGATGAACACCACGTCGATCAGCGACGCCAGGTTGATCTCGACGTTCTCCCGCGGTTTGCGCCGGAACTTCACGCCTTCTTGCCCTCTTTGCGGGTTTCCTTGGGCGCGGGAGCGCTGGCGTTGCCCAGGTCGACGTCACGGTCGCCCTGCACCACTTCCACCAGCTTGATCGCCTCCTGCTCCATGCCGACCACCAGCTCGTCGACACGACGCTGCAGGAAGCGGTGGAAGAACAGCGCGGGGATCGCCACGAACAGGCCGGCCGCGGTGGTGATCAGAGCCTTGGAGATGCCGCCGGCAAGTTGCGCGGCATTGGCCATGTTGGTGCCGATGAAGGCGCTGAAGATGTCGATCATGCCCAGCACGGTACCCAGCAGGCCGAGCAGCGGGGCCACACCGGCGATGGTGCCGAGGGCATTGAGGTAGCGTTCCAGCTCATGGATGACGCGGGCGGCGGCTTCCTCGATGCACTCCTTCATGATCTCGCGACCATGCTTGGAGTTGGCCAGGCCGGCGGCGAGGATCTGCCCCAGCGGCGAGTTGGCGCGCAGCTCCTTGAGCTTGTCGTTGGTGAGCTTCTTTTCCTTGATCCACATCCACACCTGACCCAGCAGGTGCGGCGGCGTGATGCGGCTCGGCCGCAGGGTCCAGAGGCGTTCGGCGATGATGCCGGCAGCGGCGATGGAACACAGAATGATCGGCAGCATCATCCAGCCGCCAGATTTGACCAGCTCCCACACGGTATCGAATCCCCCTTCGAAAAGTGGCGCCACTCTAGCATAGGGTCGCGCCGACGCAGACCTCCCCGGTTCTCATTTTTCCCGCCAGAAGCGCGGGCGTTCGCGCCAGGCGGAAACACCCTGCGCAGCGCCCAGCTGCAGCCGAATGGCGCCCAGCTCGGCGCTGTCATACAGGGCGATGCTGCGCTCGTGGTAACGCGCAACGACACTGGGGTGCGGATGGCCGAACGGGTTGTGCCAACCGCGCGAAAGCAGCGCGCCTTGCGGTGCCACGGCGTCGAGAAAAGCCGCACTGGAGGAACTACGACTGCCGTGATGCGGCACCTGCAGCCAGCTCGCACGCAGATCGCGACCGCTCGCCAGCAGGGCCTTCTCCGCCGCGGCATCCACATCGCCGGTCAACAGCAGACTCTCGTCCTGCGCATCCACCTTGAGCAGGCAGGACGCAGCATTACCCGACGGCGCATGGCGCCAACGCCAGGTGGTGAAAACCACGCCGTCCCACTCCCAGCGTGCACCATCGACACAGGGTTGCGCCTGCAGTGCCAGCGGCAGCTCGGCAGCCTCGCCACTTGTCACCCGCGCTACGGTCATGCCCCGGACCACCGCCCCAGCGCCGCCGGCATGATCGCTATCGGCGTGGCTGAGTAGCAGTAGATCGAGCCGCCCCACGCCGAGCTGGCGCAACGAGGGCAGCACCACCCGCTCGCCCAGGTCGAAGTCCCCGAAGCGCGGGCCGGCGTCGTACAGCAACGCATGCTCGCGAGTACGTACCAGCACGGCCAGCCCCTGACCGACATCCAGCTGCCAGACCTGCGCCTGCCCCGCCGGAATGCGCTCGCGCGGCGGTAGCAACAGGGCGAGCAATAGCACCAGCCCCAGCGCGCGCAGCGGCACGCCCGCCGGCAGCAGGCAAAGCAACACACCGAGGCTGCCGAGCAGCCAGCACCAGAGCGGCACGGCGGTGGGCAACCAGGCCGGCAGCGCGCTGGCTATCCAGCCCAGCAGCTGAAACAGGATCGCCAACAGGCCACCCGCCAGCCACAGCAGCCCCTCACCCAGCCAGGGCACGGGCAACAACAGGGTTCCGAGCAGCGCCAGCGGCACCACCAGCAAACTGACCCAGGGTACGGCCAGCAGGTTCGCCAGCGGCCCACTCAGGCTAAGCGGCAACCCCAGCGCGAAGAACAGCGGTAACAGCCCCAGCGCCAGAGTCCACTGCGCACGCCACCACACGCGCCACCAGGACCAGGCCCCGAGCCGCCCGCCAAACACCCAGGCCAGCACCGCCACCGCGCCGAACGACAGCCAGAACCCTGCTTGCAGGCTGGCCAGCGGCTCGACCAGCAGCACGAGCACGAACGCCAGCAGCAACGGCCACCACAGACCCAGATGACGAAAGCGCAAACGCCACAGCAACACCAGGGCCACCATCACGCAGGCGCGCCGCACCGGCACCTCGAAGCCGGCCAGCAAGCCGTAGCCCAGCGCGCCGGCGAAGGCCAGCGCGCAGGCCCAGGGCAACCAGGGTAGAAATCGAGGCCACAGGCCGAGCCGCGCCAGACCGGCGACCAGCGCATAGAGCACCGCCGCCAACAGCGCCACATGCTGTCCGGAGATCACCAGTAGATGCACCGTGCCGGTGTCCTGCAGCACGCGCCAGTCGGCGCGACTGAGCCCGGAGTCGTCGCCCAGCACCAGCGCTGCCAGCGCCCCCGCGCGGCCGAACGCCTCAACCGCGAGCAGCTCCTGGCGCAGCGCGTCGCGCCAGGCGGCCGCGCCCGCCGCCGCCTGCAGGCGCGCGCCGGCCTTGACCGTACCGGTGGCACCGATGCGCTGCGCCAGCAGCCAGGCTTCGTAGTCGAAGCCCTGTGGATTAACCAGGCCGCGCGGACGCTTGAGCTTGACCGCCAGTCGCCAGCGCTCGCCGGCCAGCACCGGCGGGCCGTCGTACCAGGACAGGCGCAATCGCTGAGGCAACCGATGCTCACGCGCCGCTGCATCTTCCAGCTGGAAGCGCACCACGCCCTCGCCCACCTCCGGCAACCCGCTGATCCTCCCCTCCAGCCACAGGGTGCGGCCGTCGAGGGCCATGGCCAGGCGGTCATCCAGTGCCGCCTGGGCGCTGAAGCAGGCCCAGACGAAGCCGAACAGCAACAAGGCCAGCGGATAACTGCGCCAGGGCAGCAGCATCAGCGCCAGCGGCAACAGAGCCAGCAGCAGCCAGGTCGGCGGCAACTGCGGCAGCAACGGCAAACAGGCAAGGCCTGCAGCCAGTGCGAACATCCCTGTGCGCATGGTTTTCCCATCCCGGGGTCGAGCTGTCATCACAGGGCCAAGCCGGCCTGCGAGCATCGGTGCATAATAGCCGCTGATTTTTGCCGAGACCGCTCATGCCTCGCCGTCTGTTCAAACGTTACATGCCCGATCCGCAGATGATCCGGGACCACAAGTCACTGCGCTTCCTCGGTACCCTGCTGCACGACCCCAACCTCTGGCACCTGAATCGGCACTCGGTGGCGCGCGCCATGGCCGCCGGGCTGTTCGCCGCCTTTATCCCGGCGCCGATGCAGATGCTGATCGCCGCCAGCCTGGCCATTCCGATCCGTGCCAACCTGCCGATCTCGGTGGGCCTGGTGTGGCTGACCAACCCGCTGACGATGCCGCCGATTTTCTACTGCACCTACAAGATGGGCAGCTGGCTGCTCGGCGTGCCGCCCATGGAACTGCCAGACGAGCTGACCTGGGAATGGATCAGCGGCGAGCTGGCGATTCTCTGGCAGCCCTTCCTGCTGGGCTCGGTGATAGTCGGGGTGATCTCCGCCGCCCTGGGCTACGGCCTGACCATGCTGTACTGGCGCTGGTGGGTGGCGCACAACTGGCGCAAGCGTGCAGAGAAGCGCCGCCAGTCCAAGCGCTAGATAGCAAAACGCCGCTTCTCAGCGGCGTTTTCGTTTACTCGTAGCGCAGCGCTTCGGCCGGCTGCGTGCGTGAGGCACGCCAGGACGGATAGAGCGTGGCCAGGAAGCTCATGCTCAGCGCTGCGCCGCAGATCAGCAGCACATCAAGGCCCCGCAGGTCGGACGGCAAGCTGCTGATGAAATACACGTCGGAGCTGAAGATATGCGCGCCACTGGCCTTTTCCAGCCAGGCCACCCAGCTGCTGATGTTGAGCGCGACCGTCACGCCCAGCACGCCACCGATCAGGGTGCCGATACAGCCGATCACCGTGCCCTGCACCATGAAGATCGCCATCACCTGCCGCGGCGTGGCGCCGAGGGTGCGCAGGATCGCGATGTCGGCGCGCTTGTCGGCGACCACCATGATCAGCGTGGCGATAATGTTGAAGGCGGCCACCGCGATGATCAGCAACAGCAGCAGGCCGATCATGGTCTTTTCCATCTGCATGGCACTGAACAGGCTGCCCTGGGTGCGGGTCCAGTCGATCGCCTTGAAGCCGGCGCCCAGTTGCGTGGCGATGGCGGCCGACACCTGCGGCGCCTGGTACAGATCCTTCAGGGCAATGCGCACGCTCTGCACCTGCCCATCGGCCAGACGCTGGATGCCGGACGCATCGGCGATATGGATCAACGCCAGGCTGCCATCCAGTTCGGCGCCGACCTTGAACACGCCGACCACCGACAGGCGCAGCATGCGCGGCGTAATACCGCCGGCGGCCTTGCTCGCTTCGGGCACGATCAGGGTCAGCTTGTCGCCGACATTCAGGCGGAAACGCCGCGCGCTGATCTCGCCGATCACCACGCCGAACTCTCCCGCCTTGAGGTCCTCCAGGCGCCCCTGAACCATGTGCCGTCCGATGATCGAAACTTTCTGCTCCTCGGCCGGATCGATGCCGTTGATCTGCACCGGCTGCATGTTGCCCTTGTAGGAGAACATGCCATCCAGTTCGGCGAAGGGCGCGGCACCAGTCACCTGCTTGTGCTGCATCGCGGTGGCGGCCACCTTCTGCCAGTCGTCCAGCGGACGGTCGGCGCTGAGGGTGGCGTGCGGCACCATGCCGAGGATGCGCGAGCTCATTTCCTTCTGGAAGCCGTTCATCACCGACAGCACCACGATCATCGCCAGCACGCCCAGCGCCAGGCCGATCATCGAGGTCAGCGAGATGAAGGAGATGTAGTGGTTGCGCCGTTTGGCCCGGGTGTAGCGGGCCCCGACGAAGATGCTCAGCGGACGGAACATCAGGCGGCCACCAACTTGCCGTCTTCCAGGCGCAGCACCCGGTCCATCTGGCCAGCCAGCTGCGGGTCATGGGTCACCACCAGGAAGGCCGTGCGCGAATCGCGACTGAGCTCGCGCATCAGTTCCTGGATGCCCTGCGCGGTGTGCTGGTCGAGGTTGCCGGTGGGCTCATCGAGCAGCACCAGCGCCGGGTTGTTGACCAGGGCACGAGCAATGGCCACGCGCTGGCGCTCGCCACCGGACAGCTCGGCCGGCTTGTGCGACAGGCGATGCCCCAGGCCCACCCGCTCCAGCAGCGCAGTGGCGCGCTGACGCGCCTCGGGGATCGGCGTCTTGCCGATCAGCAGCGGCATGCACACGTTTTCCAGCGCAGTGAATTCCGGCAGCAGGTGATGGAACTGGTAGACGAAGCCCAACGCGCGATTGCGCAGCAGGCCGCGGGCCTTCTCGTTGAGCGCCGACAGCTCCTCGCCGGCCAGCCAGACGCTGCCCTGGCTCGGTGTATCGAGGCCGCCGAGCATGTTCAGCAGGGTACTCTTGCCCGAGCCGGAGGTGCCGACGATGGCCACGCGCTCGCCGGGCAGCAGCTCCAGCTCGACGTTGCTCAGCACCACGACCGTCTGCGGGCCTTCCTCGTAGCTCTTGCCCAGATTGCGGCAACTCAGCACGGACTTGTCACTCATAACGCAAAGCCTCCGCAGGCTGGGTGCGCGCCGCACGCCAGGCCGGATAAAGGGTGGCAAGGAAACTCAGGACCAGAGCGGCACCGCAGACCAGCGCCACGTCCGAGCCCTGTACCTGCGAGGGCAGGTAATCGATGAAATACACCTCGGCATTGAGGAACTGGATGCCCAGCAGGCTCTCCAGTCCCTTGATCGCGGCGCTGACATTCAGCGCCGCGAGCACGCCGAGCACACCGCCAACCAGGGTACCGACGATGCCGATCACCGAACCCTGGACCATGAAGGTGGCCATGATCTGCCGCGGCGTGGCGCCGAGGGTACGCAGGATGGCGATATCGGATTTCTTGTCGGTCACCACCATCACCAGGGTGGAGATGATGTTGAAGGCGGCCACCGCGACGATCAGCAGCAACAGCAGGCCGATCATGGTCTTCTCCATGCGGATGGCCTGGTACAGGTTGCCGTGGGTGCGAGTCCAGTCGCGCGCGTAGAAGTCCTGCTCGCGCAGCAGGGTAGCCAGTTCCCAGGCCACCTGCGGTGCCTGGAACAGGTCATGCAATTTCAGGCGGATGCCCTGCACCTCGCCCGGTTTGAGGCGCAGCAGGCGGCCGGCGTCCTGCACATGGGCCATCACCACATGGCCGTCGATCTCGCCGGCGCCGACATGGAAGATGCCGACCACGGTGAAGCGCTTCATGCGCGGGAACATGCCGGCCGGTGTCACCGCCACTTCGGGGGCAACGAAAGTGACCTTGTCACCGATGGCCAGGCCCAGCTTCTTCGCCGCCAAGTCGCCGATAAGGATGCCGAAGCCGCCCGCTTCGAGCGACGCCAGCGAGCCTTCGCGGAAGTAGTCGCCAATGATCGACACCTTGCCCTCTTCGGCCGGGTCGATGGCATTGACCAGCACCTTCTGCACCTGGCCGTTGTTGGTCAACAGCCCCTGCATCTGGGTGAACGGCGCGATGGCCGCCACCTGCGGATGACGCAGCAGGCCTTCGCCAATGGTGCGCCAGTCCTTGATCGGCGTGGCGCTGTCGAGGGTAGCGTGGGGCACCATGCCCAGCACGCGGTCGCGCATCTCGCGGTCGAAGCCGTTCATCACCGACAGCACGACAATCATCACCAGCACGCCCAGGGCCAGGCCGATGATGGAAGTCAGGGAAATGAAGGAAACGAACAGGCTGCGGCGTCGGGCTCGCGTGTAACGCACGCCGATGAATAACGGCAGGGGTCTGAACATGAGTGAGGGGATTCGCTGCGAAAAGGGAGAAACGTCCTTGTGGCGGGGCCTGGCGCGCGGCTTTACACTCAGACCACCACTGCTGCCATGGGTTCGCCATGTCGAATCAAGACGTCGATGATCGCCGCGAATACTACCGTATCGAGGATACGATCGCACTGGATTTCAGCCTGCTATCCGGGCCGGAGGCGCACGCCAGTGATCCGCTTCACGACAACTCGCCGCTGTTCAATTTGCTCAGCGACCTGCACCTGATGGACTTCGAGTCGCAGCACCTCCTGCGTCACATCAGCGAGCGTGATCGCACCCTGGCCAACTACCTCAAGGTGATGAACAAACGCATCGACCTGCTCGGCCAGGCCGTGGCGCAGAGCCTGCTGCGCGATATCGGCGCGCCGCGCCGGGTATCGATTTCCGAAGGCGGCATCAGTTTCAACCATGGCCAGGTGGTGCCCAAGGGCAGTCACCTGGCCATCAAGATGGTGTTGATGCCCCAGGCCCTGGGCCTGCTGTTGCGCGCACAGGTCGTCCACTGCCAGGCCCGCGACGACGGTCAGTTCGAGATCGGCACCGAGTTCGAGGCGCTGACCGATGCCCAGCGCCAGCTGCTGGCCCGGCACATCCTGCAGAAACAGGCGCTGGAGAGGCGCATGGCCAAGGAGCAGCGATGAGGTCGGTGCCCGCCCTGCTCGGAGCCCTGCTGCTCTGTTCTCCCGCCCTCGCCCAGACTCTCGAGATCCCGCTCGGTCAGCAAGGCGACGCGGTCGCCAGCCTGCCCCAGCTGGGCGAGTCGAAGTGCTCCGTGCTGGAGCGTTTCGGCCTGGCCGACGAAGAGCACCCGGCCGTGGGCCAGCCGCCCATCACCCGCTGGGACTACCGCAGCTTCAGCGTCTATTTCGAATACGACCATGTAATCAACAGCGTGCTGCACCATCAGCCGCACCACCCTCTCGACAAGGATCAACCGTGACCCTGATCTACGGCCACCGCGGCGCCAAGGGCGAAGCGCCGGAAAATACCCTCGCCAGCTTCCAGCGCTGCCTCGAACACGGCGTGACCCGTTGCGAGCTCGACCTGCACCTGTCGCGCGACGGCCAACTGATGGTGATTCACGACCCAACCCTCAAACGCACCACCGGCCGCCGCGGCAAGGTGGTGGAGCACGATGCCGAGGAACTGGTGAAGCTCGACGCCCGCCAGGGAGGGCCAGGCTGGAAAACGCCCTGCCCGATCCCGACGCTGGAAACCCTGTTCGAGCAGTGCCCGTTCGAGCACTGGCAGCTGGAGGTCAAAAGCGCCTCGCGGGTACGCGCCGCGCGCACCGTGCTGGCCATCCAGGCGCTGGCCGAGCGTTTCGGCATCAAGGACCGCATCACCGTCACCAGCAGCTCGCGCGAGGTACTGCGCGCCCTGCGTCGCCTGACGCCGGAGCTGTCGCGCGGCCTGGTGGCCGAATACAACTGGCTCGACCCGCTGAAGGTGGCCGCCCACCATGGCTGCTCGATGCTCGCGCTGAACTGGACCCTGTGCACGCCGGAGCGCCTGCTCAAGGCACAGAAGGCCGGCCTGCACGTGTCGGTCTGGACGGTCAACGAACCGGCACTGATGCGCCGTCTGGCCGACTTCGGCGTGGACAGCATCATTACCGACTTCCCGGGGCTGGCGGTGGATACGCTCAAGCGCTAGCACCCACAGCCCTCGTAGCCCGCTCCCTCCCGCCTGGGAGAGGGCTGGGGTGAGGGGAATGCAGGCAACCCGGAGCAGCTTGGTAGGCCCTCACCCTACGCGGGCCGCCCCGGCCCCTCTCCCGAAGGGAGAGGGGAGAAAGCAAAAAACCGGCTCTTGGGCCGGTTTTTTATTGCAGCATCGCGCCTGGTCAGAAGCTCTCCCGGTTCGGCCAGCGCCAGCTGCGGGAGTCGCCGAGGGGATCACCCCCGACCGGTTCAGGCCACCGGTCGGGGCCGCTCAAAAAAGCCGGTTGAGCCCGTCGAACGCCGCCACCCGGTAAGCCTCGGCCATGGTCGGGTAGTTGAAGGTGGTGTTGACAAAGTACTTGATGGAGTTCGCCTCGCCCTTCTGGTTCATGATCGCCTGACCGATGTGCACGATCTCCGAGGCCTGGTAGCCGAAGCAGTGCACACCGAGAATCTCCAGGGTCTCGCGGTGGAACAGGATCTTCAGCATGCCCACCGGCTCGTGGGAAATCTGCGCGCGCGCCATGCCCTTGAAGAAGGCCTTGCCGACCTCGTAGGGGATCTTGGCCTGGGTCAGCTCCTTCTCGTTCTTACCGATCGAGCTGATCTCCGGAATGGTGTAAATGCCGGTCGGTACGTCGTCGACGAAGCGCCAGCTGTCGTTTTCCACCGCGCTGCCGGCGGCCGAACGGCCCTGGTCATAGGCGGCGCTGGCCAGGCTCGGCCAGCCGATCACGTCACCGGCGGCGAAGATGTTGCTGACCTGGGTACGGTAGAACTGGTCGACCTCGATCTGGCCACGGCTGTTGACCTTAATGCCGATGTTCTCCAGGCCCAGCTTGTCGGTGTTGCCGGTACGGCCGTTACACCACAGCAGGCAGTCGGCCTTGATCTTCTTACCCGACTTGAGGTGCAGGATCACGCCGTTCTCCAGGCCCTCAATGCGCTCGTACTCCTCGTTGTGACGGATCAGCACGTTGTTGGTGCGCAGGTGGTAGCTGAGCGCGTCGGAGATCTCGTCATCGAGGAAGCTGAGCAGCTGGTCGCGGTTGTCGATCAGGTCGACCAGCACGCCCAGGCCACTGAAGATCGAGGCGTATTCGGAGCCGATCACGCCGGCGCCGTAGATGATGATGCGGCGCGGCGTGTGAGTGAGGCTGAGAATAGTGTCGCTGTCGTAGATTCGCGGGTGATGGAAGTCCACATCGGCCGGGCGGTAGGGGCGCGAGCCGGTGGCGATGACGATCTGCTTGGCCACCAGTTTTTCCACCACGCCGCTGTTGCACACCACTTCCACGGTCTGCTCATCGGAGAAGCTGGCCGTGCCGAAGAACACGTCGATGCGGTTGCGCGCGTAGTAGCCGGTGCGCGACGCGACCTGCTTGGCGATCACTCGCTCGGCGCTTTTCAGCACGTCAGGGAAGGAGAACCAGCGCGGTTCGCCGATCTGGCGGAACAGCGGGTTGGTGTTGTACTGCATGATCTGCCGCACCGAGTGGCGCAGGGCCTTGGACGGGATGGTGCCCAGATGGGTGCAGTTGCCGCCGACCAGCGGACGGTTGTCGACCACCGCCACCTTGCGCCCGGCCTTGGCCGCGTTCATCGCCGCGCCCTCGCCCGCCGGGCCGGAACCGAGCACCACCACGTCGTAGTTGTAGACCGCCATGCTTACTCCTCATCACGCACCGGGCGCATCACGCGGCGCCCGGATCGGCCGCGACACCCCATGGTCGCGGCTCTTGAATGCTCACCACAGCTTAGCCGGGTGAATTTGCTCGGCACATTAGCGCTTGGTCGCGTCGTAGGCGAGCTTTGCGTCCACTACATCGCCTTTCTGCTCGCGATTGATCTCTTCGCACTTCTCGCGGCTGCCACCACAGATCGAGCATTCCTTCTCGATGCCAAGGTTGGCGATGCCGCCGCAGGAGCCAGCGATGGGCTTGCGCCCCATGATCACGCCGACGGCCATCCCCAGCACCACCAGCAGCATGAGACCGAATACCAGCAACCAGGTCATGGTGTTTCTCCTGCGCCGAACAGGCGCTCGAATGCGGGCGTCGCGCGGGTAGCGAAGCCCTGGTCGGTGCGAGTCACGAAGAAGGCCGCTACCTGCGCCTGCTCGGCGAAGGCTAAGCCGCGTTCGGGGCCCAGCACCATCAATAGCGTAGACAGCCCGTCGGCGCGCAGGGTCTGGGCATCGACCACCGTTACCGCCGCCAGGCGATGACTGATCGGCGCGCCGGTCTGCGGATCGAGGGTGTGCGAGTAGCGTTTGCCGTCGCGCTCGAAGTAGTTGCGGTAGTCACCGGAGGTCGACACGCCCAGGCCATCCAGCGCGATAACCTTCTGCGCCACCCGCTGATCATCGCGCGGCGCCTCGATGGCGATGCGCCAGGCACTGCCATCCGGCTTGCGCCCTGCGGCCCTGATCTCACCGGTGACGTCCAGCAGGTAGCTGCGCACACCCTGCTCGACCAGACGCGCGGCGATGCGGTCTACGGTGTAGCCGGCAGCGATGCTGTTGAGGTCGAGCTGCACGGCGGCGTCCTTGCACAGCTGGTCGCCGTCGATACGCAGGTGGTGATGACCAGTGCGCTGGCGCACCTCGGCGATTTCCTCCGCCGTCGGTACGCGCTCGCCACGCGACTGCGGGCCGAAGCCCCAGAGGTCGAGCAGCGGCTCGAGGGTCAGGTCGAAGGCGCCATCACTATCGGCAGAGAGCCGCTCGCCGAAACGCACCAGCTCCAGCACCGGAGCAGGCATGACGCGGCAGCTGCCAGCCGGCAGGCGGTTGAATTCGGAAAGATCGGAATCGGCGCGCCAGGTGGACATCTGCTGATCCACTTCGGCCAGCAGAGCCTCGACATCGGCCTTGAGCGCAGCAGGCTCCGGCGTACCCTCGCCCGCCACGTATTTCAGCGAGTAGTGGCTGCCCATGGTCGGGCCGCCGAACTCCTCGATCTTCTCGCTGCAACCGGCCAGCAGGACGCTGGCCAGCAGCAGGCATATTGCGGGACAAACTTGGCTTGAGTGGCGTAGCGAGCGCAGCGTATTGGGTCGCAGCCAGCGAGCAGGAACCGCAGTGTACGAACAGTACATGAGGATTCCGAGCACTGCCTGCGGCACAAGACGCAAGCGCAGTAGCCAATCAGGCCGAGTTTTAACCACCGAAGTCGTCCAGCAGTATGTTCTCGCGCTCGACGCCCAGGTCCAGCAGCATCTTGATCACGGCAGCGTTCATCATGGGCGGGCCGCACATGTAGAACTCGCAATCCTCTGGGGCCGGATGGTCCTTGAGGTACTGCTCGAACAGCACGTTATGGATAAAGCCCTTGAGGCCGGTCCAGTTGTCTTCCGGCTGCGGATCGGACAGCGCCAGGTGCCACTCGAAGTTGGGATTCTCCGCGGCGAGCTGGTCGTACTCCTCGACGTAGAAGGCCTCCCGCAGCGAGCGGGCGCCATACCAGAAACTGATCTTGCGCTTGGACTTGAGGCGCTTGAGCTGGTCGAAGATGTGCGAGCGCATCGGCGCCATGCCGGCGCCACCACCGATGAAGACCATCTCGGCATCGGTTTCCTTGGCGAAGAACTCGCCGAACGGACCATACACGGTGACCTTGTCGCCCGGCTTGAGGTTGAACACCCAGGACGACATCTGGCCCGGCGGCAAGTGGTCCTTGCCCGGTGGCGGCGAGGCGATGCGGATGTTGAATTTGACGATGCCCTTCTCGTCCGGGTAGTTGGCCATGGAGTAGGCGCGGATCACCGGCTCCTCGACCTTGGACACGTACTTCCACTGGTTGAACTTGTCCCAGTCGCCACGGTATTCGGGCTGGATATCGAAGTCCTTGTAGTTGACCACGTGCGGCGGGCACTCCAGCTGCACGTAGCCACCGGCGCGGAAGTCCACGCTCTCGCCTTCCGGCAGGCGCAGGGTCAGTTCCTTAATGAAAGTGGCGACGTTGGGGTTGGACTCCACCGTGCATTCCCACTTCTTCACGCCGAAGACCGACTCTTCCACCTCGATGTGCATGTCCTGCTTGACCGGGGTCTGGCAGGAAAGGCGCCAGCCGGCCTTGGCCTCGCGCTTGGTGAAGTGCGACTCCTCGGTCGGCAGCATCTCGCCGCCGCCGCTTTCGACAATGCACTTGCACTGCGCGCAGGTACCGCCGCCGCCACAGGCCGAAGACAGGAAAACATTGTTCGCCGCCAGGGTCTGCAGCAGCTTGCCGCCGGCCGGCACCGTGAGAGTGCGCTCACCATTGATGACGATGTTCACGTCGCCGCTGGAGACCAGCTTGGCACGCGCCGCCAGGATGACCACCACCAGCGCCAGCACGATGCCGGTGAACATGCCGATGGCCAATGCGATTTCAAAACCCATCAGACGCTCCTTACAGCTGAATGCCGCCGAAAGACATGAAGCCCAACGACATCAGACCGATGGTGATGAAGGTGATGCCCAGGCCCTGCAGCCCCTCGGGAACATCGCTGTACTTGAGCTTCTCGCGGATGCCGGCCAGCAGCGCGATGGCCAGGGCCCAGGAGATACCCGAACCGGCGCCATAGACCACGCTCTCGCCGAGGTTGTAGTCGCGCTCGACCATGAACAGCGAGCCGGCCATGATCACGCAGTTCACCGTGATCAGCGGCAGGAACACGCCGAGGGCGTTGTAGAGTGCCGGCATGTACTTATCCAGGAGCATCTCGAGGATCTGCACGAGCGCGGCGATCACCCCGATGTAGCTGAGCAGGCCGAGGAAGGACAGGTCCACCTCCGGCAGCCCGGCCCAGGCCAGCGCGCCTTCCTTGAGCAGGTAGGTGTACAGCAGGTTGTTGGCCGGCACGGTGATGGCTTGCACCACCACCACGGCAATGCCGAGGCCGATGGCCGTTTCGACCTTCTTGGAAATGGCGATGAAGCTGCACATGCCGAGGAAGAAGGCCAGCGCCATGTTCTCGATGAACACGGACTTCACGAACAGGCTGAGGTAGTGCTCCATCAGTAGGCCTCCTTATCCGAAACCTGCGGGGCCATGCGGAACGCGGGTTTTTCTTTCTGTTCCGGTTTCCAGCTGCGCAATGCCCAGATGATCAGACCGATCAGGAAGAAGGCCGAGGGCGGCAGCAGCAGCAGGCCATTGGGCTGGTACCAGCCGCCTTCGCTGACGGTGGGCAGCACGCTGTAGCCGAGCAGCTTGCCGGCACCGAACAGCTCGCGGATCACCCCGAGGACGATCAGCATGGCGCTGTAACCCAGGCCATTGCCGATGCCGTCGCAGAACGACAGCAGCGGCGGGTTCTGCATGGCGAACGCCTCGGCGCGGCCCATCACGATGCAGTTGGTGATGATCAGGCCGACGAACACCGACAGCTGCTTGGCCAGCGAGTAGGCAAAGGCCTTGAGCACCTGATCCACCACGATCACCAGAGATGCAATGATCACCATCTGCACGATCATGCGGATGCTGCTCGGAATCTGCTGGCGAATCATCGAGATGAACAGGTTGGAGAAGCCGGTCACCAGGGTCAGGGCTATCGACATCACCAGCGCGGTCTTGAGGTTGGAGGTCACCGCCAGCGCCGAGCAGATACCGAGGATCTGCAGGCCGATGGGGTTGTTATGCAGAATCGGGTCGAGCAGCACGCTCTTGTAGGTGGGTTGCGACATGCTTATGCCTCCCCTTTCTTGAGGTTGGCCAGCAGCGGGCCGAAGCCGTTTTCGCCAAGCCAGAAATGCAGCAGGTTGTTGACGCCCTTGCTGGTCAGGGTGGCGCCGGCCAGGCCGTCGACCTGATGGCTGGCCTTGGGCGACTGCGCGTCGACGCTGCCCTTGATGATTTCCACGGCCAACTGGCCCTGCTCATCGAACAGGGTCTTGCCGGTCCACAGCGCCTTCCACTTCGGATTGTCCACCTCGCCGCCGAGACCCGGGGTCTCGCCGTGCTGGTAGAAGCCGAAGCCCACGACCGTGTTCAAGTCCCCTTTCACGGCGATAAAGCCGTACAGGGTCGACCACAGGCCGTAGCCGCGCACCGGCAGGATCAGGGTGTCCAGCGCGCCGTCCTTCTCCACCAGATAGACAGTGGAGAAATGCTCGCGGCGCTTGATCGAGGCGATGTCCTTTTCACCCGGCAGGGCCTGGGACAGCTTGGGGTCCTTGGCGGCCTTGAGCGGGTCGAAGCTGGCGGCATCCTGAGCGTCGCTGAAGGTGCCTTTGTCCAGATCGACCACGCGGGCCTGGATGCGCTCGGCGAACAGCGCCTTCACTTGTTTGGCGGACATACCCGCTTCACCCAGGCCAGCAATGGCCAGGATGCTGCGCTGCTTGTCCAGCTGGCGGTTCTCAGCCTGAATGGGCTTGAGCGCCACGGCACCACCGGCAACGAATACCGAGCAGACCAGGCACACCAGCACCGCCACGGTGAGGGTACGGACGGTCGATTCCTTGTTAGCCACGGGCGATCCTCCGTTTGATGTTGGCCTGCACCACGAAATGGTCGATCAGCGGGGCGCAGAGGTTGGCGAACAGGATCGCCAGCATCATGCCTTCCGGGAAGGCCGGGTTGACCACGCGGATCAGCACGACCATCAGGCCGATCAGCGCGCCGAAGATCCATTTGCCGGTATTGGTCATGGACGCCGAGACCGGGTCGGTGGCCATGAAGATCATGCCGAAGGCGAAGCCGCCGACCACCAGATGCCAGTACCAGGGCATGGCAAACATCGGGTTGGTGTCCGAGCCGATGCTGTTCAACAGCGTGCTGGTGGCGATCATGCCGAGCAGCACACCAGAGACGATGCGCCAGGAGGCGATCTTGGTCAGCAGCAGGAAGGCACCGCCGATGAAGATGGCCAGGGTGCTGGTCTCGCCCATGGAGCCCTGCTCCAGGCCAACGAAAGCATTCCACCAGGTCAGACCACTGGCTGCGACCTGTTCCATGCCGCCGGCGGCAGCCACGGACAGCGTGGTGGCGCCGGCGTAGCCGTCCACCGAGGTCCATACCATGTCGCCGGACATGTCCGCCGGGTAGGCGAAGAACAGGAAGGCACGACCGACCAGGGCCGGGTTGAGGAAGTTCTTGCCGGTGCCACCGAACACTTCCTTGCCGATCACCACGCCGAAGCTGATGCCCAGGGCCACCTGCCACAGCGGAATGTCCGGCGGCAGGGTCAGGGCGAACAGCACGGAGGTGACGAAGAAGCCCTCGTTGACCTCGTGGCGACGGATGGAGGCGAACAGCACCTCCCAGAAACCGCCGACGATAAAGGTGGTCAAGTACACCGGCAGGAAGAACGCAGCCCCCTGGATAAAGTTGTCCCACACACTGGTCGGATCGAAGCCGGCCAGCGCGCCGATCAGACCAAAGCGCCAGCCATCCTGTGCCGCCAGTAGCTCGGCGTTGCCGGCGAAGAGGCTGTTGGCCTGATAACCGATGTTCCACATGCCAAAGAACATGGCCGGGAAGGTGCACAGCCACACGGTGATCATCATGCGCTTGAGGTCGATGCCGTCACGCACGTGGGCGGTGCTCTTGGTCACGCTGCCGGGGCGGTAGAAGAAGGTATCCACCGCCTCGTACAGCGCATACCACTTCTCGTACTTGCCGCCCTGTTCGAAGTTGTGCTCGATCTTGTCGAGGAATTTACGCAAGGACATGAATCAGCCCTCCTTCTCGATGCGAGTCAGGTTGTCCCGCAGGATCGGGCCGTACTCGTACTTGCCGGCACACACGTAGGTGCACAGGGCCAGGTCTTCTTCGTCCAGCTCCAGGCAACCGAGCTTCTGCGCCATCTCGGTGTCGCCAACGATCAGGTAGCGCAAGAGCTGGGTAGGCAGGATATCCAGCGGCATCACCGCCTCGTAGTTGCCCACCGGCACCATGGCGCGCGGGCTGCCGTTGGTGCTGGTGTCCATGGCCAGCTTGCGGCCGCCCAGCAGCTTGGAGACGAAGATGTTCAGCACCGAGTGCTTGTTCACCCCGGCGCGCAGGTAGTGCAGCAGCTCGCGCTCGCGGCCCTCGTGCAGGCAGGAGACCTGTACGTGGTAGCGACCGAGGAAGGCGAAGGCGCCGCGCGAGGTACGACCGCCCAGCACCGAGCCAGAAATCACCCGGTTGTGCCCGGCCTGCAGCTCGCCGGCGGTCAGTTCTTCCAGGCTGGCGCCCAGGCGCGTGCGCAGCAGGCGCGGCTTGTCCACCACCGGGCCGCCAAGTGCCACCACGCGAGTGACATCCAGCTGGCCACGGCTGAACAGCGCACCGATGGCGATCACGTCCTGATAACCGATCTGCCAAACGCTCTTGCCGGCGGACACCGAGTCGATGAAATGAATATGAGTACCGGCCAGACCGGCCGGGTGCGGGCCGGCAAACTCGTGGGGCTGGACATTCGCCTGCACCTCGCCAGACAGGCCGACGCCAGAGGCCTTGCACAGATGCACCTTGCCCAGGCGAGCCAGCACGGCCAGACCATTGGCGAAGTCGGCTGGCCTTTCGCCGATCACCACGGCCGGGTCGGCCGCCAGCGGATGGGTGTCGATGGCCGTCACGAAAATCGAGCTGGGCACTGCGTCGACCGCCGGCACCTTGCTGAACGGACGCGTACGCAGGGCAGTCCACAAACCGGACTGCTGCAGGTTGTCACGCACCGCCTGAGGGTCGAGGGCCGGCAACTGTGCGGCGTCATAGCGGGCGAACTCGACGGCATCATCGCCCTCCAGGTCGATCACCACCGATTGCAGCACACGCTGCTCGCCGCGATGGATGGTGGCGACCACGCCAGCACCCGGCGCGGTGAAATGCACGCCCGGGTTCTTCTTGTCGGAGAACAGGACCTGACCAAGCTTGACCCGGTCGCCCACCTGGACCGCCATGGTCGGCTTCATCCCGTGATAGTCGCAGCCCAGCACAGCCACGCTGCGCACGGCGCGTGCCGGTTCGATGCGCTGTTCAGGCGCACCGGCAAGGGGCAAATCCAGCCCGTGTTTGATCTTTATCATTAGAACTTCCAGACACCGGAGCCGGTGTGCAGCAAGGTTAGAGTTCCACCACGGCCAGCCCGAGAAAACCTGAGCGCACACCAAAGCGGAGCAAAAAACCAAGAATTATAAGGAGATATCCGCGACATGCCCACCCATGAGTACCGTTTTAGACCAGCGAGTCGCACCAGTCGATAACGCCCCCGCCAGCCGGCATCCACTTCAGCCCGCTGCAGCAGCCAGCAACCTTATGAGCCTCACACCGGAAAGCAAAACGGGAGCCGAAGCTCCCGTTTTGTGGATTGCCCTGACGCTTACTGCGGGAAGGCCGGCGGGTTGACCCCAGCCATGTCTTCCATCACGCGCACGACCTGGCAGCTGTAGCCGAACTCGTTGTCGTACCACACGTACAGCACGACGCGGTTGTCGTTGGCGATGGTGGCTTCGGCATCGACCACACCGGCGTGGCGGGAGCCGACGAAGTCGGTGGAGACCACTTCCTGCGAGTTGACGAAGTCGATCTGCTTCTGCAGATCCGAGTGCATGGCCATCTGACGCAGGTACTCGTTGATCTCTTCGCGGGTGCAGGCCTTCTCCAGGTTCAGGTTGAGGATGGCCATGGAGACGTTCGGCGTCGGTACGCGAATGGCGTTGCCGGTCAGCTTGCCCTTCAGCACCGGCAGGGCCTTGGCGGCGGCAGTGGCGGCACCGGTCTCGGTGATCACCATGTTCAGCGCGGCACTGCGACCACGACGGCTGCCCTTGTGGAAGTTGTCGATCAGGTTCTGGTCGTTGGTGTACGAGTGAACGGTTTCGACGTGGCCATTGACGATGCCGTACTGGTCATTCACGGCCTTCAGCACCGGCACGATGGCGTTGGTGGTGCAGGAAGCAGCGGAGATGATCTTGTCATCGGCAGTGATATCGCCATGGTTGATGCCATGCACGATGTTCTTCAGCGCGCCCTTGCCCGGCGCGGTCAGCACCACGCGATCGATACCCGGGCAGGCCAGGTGCTGACCCAGGCCCTCAGCATCACGCCAGACGCCGGTGTTGTCGACCAGCAGGGCGTTCTTGATGCCGTACTGGGTGTAGTCGACTTCCTTCGGGTCCTTGGCGTAGATCACCTGGATCAGGTTGCCGTTGGCGGTCAGGGTGTTGTTTTCTTCGTCGATGGTGATGGTGCCGTTGAACGGACCATGCACGGAGTCGCGACGCAGCAGGCTGGCGCGCTTGACCAGGTCGTTGCTGGCACCCTTGCGCACGACGATGGCGCGCAGGCGCAGGCCGTCGCCACCACCGGTCTTCTCGATCAGGATTCGCGCCAGCAGGCGGCCGATGCGGCCGAAGCCGTACAGGACCACGTCGGTGCCTTCGCGGCCGGCGCCGTTCTGCTTGCCAGCCACGTCAGCCAGCACGTCCTTGGTGAACTGCTCGATGCTGCGACCGGCACCTTCGGCCTTGAACTTGGCGACCATCTTGCCCAGGTCCACGGAAGCGGCGCCCAGCTTGAGCTCGCTCATGGTCTTGAGGATGGGGAAAGTGTCATGCACGGACAGCTCGGTCTCGCCTTCCAGGCGGTGACGGGCGAAGCGGTGTGCCTTCAGGATATCGATCACCGAACGGTTGATCAGGCCACGGCCGTAGATCGAGGTCACGACGTTGTTGTTGCGGTAGAGCTGACCGATCAGCGGAATCATCGCTTCCGCGAGGGCTTCACGATCGATCCACTCACCGAGACACTGGTCGGGCTTCTGAGTCACGAGCATTACCTTCCACATGTAGGGGCTGAAAAAAGGGGCTACATGATATGCCGTGACTCAGCCCCGAGCAATGCGCGCCTGTCGCCACTGACAGCCGCCACCTCGCCTCGCTACAATCGCGCACTATTTTTCGCCTGGGGCCGCGACACCCGTGTCCGTACTGCAACTGCCGAAACTGCCGGGTGCCGCCGGCAAACAGCACTGGGGCAACCTGCCCGGCGCCGCGCTGAGCCTGGCTGTGGCCGAGGCGGCCAGCGCCGCCAAGCGCTTCACCCTGCTGCTGACCGCCGATAGCCAGAGCGCCGAGCGCCTGCAGGAAGAGCTGGCGTTCTTCGCCCCCGACCTGCCAGTGCTGCACTTCCCAGACTGGGAAACCCTACCCTACGACGTCTTTTCGCCGCACCAGGACATCATTTCCCAGCGCATTGCCACCCTCTATCGCCTGCCGGAGATCAAGCACGGCGTGCTGGTGGTGCCGATCGCCACTGCCCTCCACCGCCTGGCGCCGACCCGATTCCTACTGGGCTCCGGACTGCTGCTGGATGTCGGCCAGAAGCTCGATGTCGAGGAAATGCGTGCGCGCCTGGAGGCGGCCGGCTACCGCTGCGTGGACACCGTCTACGAGCACGGCGAGTTCGCCGTGCGCGGCGCGCTGATCGACCTGTTCCCGATGGGCAGCGAGACGCCCTATCGCATCGATCTGTTCGACGACGAAATCGAGACCCTGCGCACCTTCGACCCGGAAACCCAGCGTTCGGTGGACAAGGTGGAGTCGATCCGCCTGCTGCCGGCCCGCGAGTTCCCCCTGGAGAAGAAGGCCGTCACCGACTTCCGCGGGCGCTTCCGCGAGCGCTTCGACGTCGATTACCGCCGCTGCCCGATCTACCAGGACCTCGCCTCCGGCATCACCCCGGCCGGTATCGAGTACTACCTGCCGCTGTTCTTCGAGGAAACCGGCACCCTGTTCGACTACCTGCCCGGCGACACCCAGGTGTTCTCCCTGCCGGGCATCGAGCAGGCCGCCGAGCAGTTCTGGCTGGATGCTCGCACCCGCTACGAGGACCGCCGCGTCGACCCGGAACGCCCGCTGCTGCCGCCGGCCGACATCTTCCTGCCGGTGGAGGACTGTTTCGCCCGCCTGAAGCACTGGCCACGCGTGGTGGTGAGCCAGGAGGACGTCGAGGTCGGCGTTGGCCGCGAGCGCTTCGACGCCCGCGCCCTGCCCGACCTGGCCATCCAGGCCAAGGCCAGCGAGCCACTGGCCGCCCTGCGTCGCTTCATCGAGGAATATCCGGGCCGCGTGCTGTTCTGCGCCGAGTCCGCCGGCCGCCGCGAAGTCCTGCTGGAGCTGCTGGCGCGGCTCAAGCTCAAACCGCTGGAAGTGGCCAACTGGCATGAATTCACCGCCAGCCGCGAGCGCCTGGCGATCTGCATCGCCCCGCTGGACGAAGGCCTGCTGCTCGACCAGATCGCCCTGATCGCCGAAAGCCCGCTGTTCGGCCAGCGCGTGATGCAGCGCCGTCGCCGCGAGAAGTCGCGCGACGGCGGCGACAACGTGATCAAGAACCTCACCGAGCTGCGCGAGGGCGCGCCGGTGGTGCATATCGACCACGGCGTCGGCCGCTACCTGGGCCTGGTGACCATGGAGTTCGATGGCCAGGCCGCCGAATTCCTCGCCCTGATGTACGCCGAGGAAGCCAAACTCTATGTGCCGGTTGCCAGCCTGCACCTGATCGCCCGCTACACCGGCAGCGACGACGCCCTGGCGCCGCTGCACCGCCTCGGCTCGGAAACCTGGCAGAAGGCCAAGCGCAAGGCCGCCGAGCAGGTGCGCGATGTGGCCGCCGAACTGCTCGACATCTATGCCCGCCGCGCCGCCCGCGAGGGCCATGCGTTCAAGGACCCGGCCGTCGACTACGCCACCTTCAGCGCCGGTTTCCCCTTCGAGGAGACTCCGGACCAGCAGGCTGCCATCGACGCGGTGCGCGCCGACATGCTGGCCGGCAAACCGATGGACCGTCTGGTCTGCGGTGACGTCGGCTTCGGCAAGACCGAGGTGGCCATGCGCGCCGCCTTCATCGCCGTGCACAGCGGCAAGCAGGTGGCGGTGCTGGTACCCACCACCCTGCTCGCCCAGCAGCACTACAACAGCTTCCGCGACCGCTTTGCCGACTGGCCGGTAACGGTCGAGGTGATGAGCCGCTTCAAGACCGCCAAGGAAGTCAACGAGGCGGTGGCCAAGCTGGCCGAGGGCAAGATCGACATCGTCATCGGCACCCACAAGCTGCTGCAGGACGATGTGCGCTTCAAGGACCTGGGCCTGTGCATCATCGACGAGGAGCACCGCTTCGGCGTGCGCCAGAAGGAGCAGCTCAAGGCCCTGCGCAGCGAAGTCGACATTCTCACCCTGACGGCGACTCCTATCCCGAGAACGCTGAACATGGCGGTGTCGGGCATGCGCGACCTGTCGATCATCGCCACCCCGCCGGCGCGCCGGCTGTCGGTGCGCACCTTCGTCCTGGAACAGCAGGACTCGGTGATCAAGGAAGCGCTGCTGCGCGAACTGCTGCGCGGCGGCCAGGTGTACTACCTGCACAACGACGTGAAGACCATCGAGAAGTGCGCCGCCGACCTGCAGGCCCTGGTGCCTGAGGCACGCGTCGGCATCGGCCACGGGCAGATGCACGAGCGCGAGCTGGAACGGGTGATGAGCGACTTCTACCACAAGCGCTTCAACGTGCTGGTGGCCTCGACCATCATCGAGACCGGCATCGACGTGCCCAGCGCCAACACCATTCTCATCGAGCGCGCCGACAAGTTCGGCCTGGCCCAGCTGCACCAGTTGCGCGGGCGCGTCGGCCGCAGTCACCACCAGGCCTACGCCTACCTGCTGACGCCGCCGCGCAAGGGCATGACCGAAGACGCGCAGAAGCGCCTGGAGGCCATCGCCAACGCCCAGGATCTGGGTGCCGGCTTCGTCCTGGCCACCCACGACCTGGAAATCCGCGGCGCTGGCGAACTGCTCGGCGACGGCCAGAGCGGGCAGATCCAGGCGGTCGGTTTCACCCTCTACATGGAGATGCTGGAACGGGCCGTCAAAGCCATCCGCAAGGGCGAGCAGCCGAACCTGGAGCAACCGCTGGGCGGTGGCCCGGAAGTCAACCTGCGGGTGCCGGCGCTGATTCCCGACGACTACCTGCCGGACGTGCACACCCGCCTGATCCTCTACAAGCGCATCGCCTCGGCCGCCGACGAAGACGGCCTGAAAGAGCTGCAGGTGGAGATGATCGACCGCTTCGGCCTGCTACCGGAGCCGACCAAGAACCTGATGCGCCTGACCCTGCTCAAGCTGCAGGCGGAAAAACTCGGCATCAAGAAAGTCGACGCCGGCCCCCAGGGCGGGCGCATCGAGTTCGCCGCCGACACCTGCGTCGACCCGCTGGTGCTGATCAAGCTGATCCAGGGCCAACCGAATCGCTACAAGTTCGAGGGCGCCACCCTGTTCAAATTCCAGGTGCCGATGGAGCGCCCGGAAGAACGTTTCAATACCCTGGAGGCGCTGCTGGAGCGCCTCGCCCCGCCATCCGCCTGAAAGGACTGACCCATGCGCGTGCTTCGCCCCCTCCTGATGCTGCTCTGCCTGATGGCCCCGCAGGCCTTCGCCGACGGCCTGCTCCAGATCGAAGTGATCGTCTTCCGCCAGGCCGGCGAAGCGCTGTCCAGCAGCCAGCCGGCACCGGACGACTGGGCCGTGGGCGCCGCGCCCATCGCCGGCAACGAACGCGGCACCGCGCTGGACGGCGAGGCCGCCAAGCTCAATCCGGGCAATGGCTATGAAGTGCTGCTGCACAAGGCCTGGGCGCAGAACCTGACTGCCGCCCCGAGCAAGGCGGCACTGAGCACCGGCAACGAACAGTTCGGCCACTTCCCGGTGGAGGGCGTAGTGTCCTTGAGCGAACAGCAGCGCCTGATCGACCTGGAAGCCGACTTCTGGATCAACCGCTTCGACACCGACGGCCTGCTCACCGGCAGCGAGCGCGTGCGGCAGAAGACCCGCCTGAAGCCGAACGAGCTGACCTACCTGGATAACGGCAGCCTGGGCGTGCTGGTGAAGATCACCCAGCCCTGATCGCGCCACATGAAAAAAGCCCCGCACTGCGGGGCTTTTTTATTCCGGCCGGATGACTCAGGCGCTCAACACATGCCCGAGCACGGCCCGCACCTTATCGATGCCGCGGGCCAGTTCGGCCTCGATCTCGGCCATGGTGATTATGCCGCTGGACTTGCCGGCCGCCGGATTGACCACCAGCGCCAGGCAGGCGTAGGGCAGCTCCAGTTCGCGGGCCAGAGCAGCTTCGGGCATGCCGGTCATGCCGACGATGTCGCAGCCGTCGCGCTCCATGCGGGCGATCTCCGCCACTGTTTCCAAGCGCGGGCCCTGAGTAGCGCCATACACGCCATGGCTGCTGTGCGGGTAGCCGAGCTCTTGCAATGCGGTAATCAGCTTGCTGCGCAGCACTTCGTCATAGGGGTAGCTGAAGTCGATATGGGTGACGTGATCGATCTCGCCCTCGAAGAAGGTGTGTGCCCTGCCCCAGGTGTAATCGATCACCTGGTGCGCCACACACAGGTGGCCGCTGCCCATGGCCGCGTGGATGCCACCCACCGCGTTGACCGCGATGATCGCCTCGGCGCCGGCCTGCTGCAGCGCCCAGAGGTTGGCGCGATAGTTCACCTGGTGCGGCGGGATGCAGTGCGGGTGGCCGTGGCGAGCGAGGAACAGCACCTCCTGGCCGGCGTACTCGCCACGCAGCACCGGCGCCGAAGGAGCACCGTAAGGCGTATCGATGTTCTGCGCCTGCTTGAGGGTGAGGCCTTCCAGCTGGGTCAGGCCGGTGCCGCCGATAATGGCGTAGATGGTCATGCTGCTTCCTTAATCAGTCGATCAGCTGCGCGGCGCGCAGCGCGGCAACGGCCTGCAGCCAGCGCGGCTGCTCGCGGTAGTCGGTACGGGCGAAGCCACGCCCGCGCATGCGCGCCAGGCCCTTGGGCGGCTGCACCTTGAGGCGCTGCAGAGCGCCGAGGGCCAGCTCGGCCGAAGCGCGGTCGTTGCACACCAGGCCCATGTCGCAGCCGGCGTTCAGCGCCGCTTCGATACGGCTGGCGGCGTCGCCCACCACATGGGCGCCGGCCATGGACAGGTCATCGCTGAAGATCACGCCGTCGAAGCCCAGTTCGCCGCACAGGATGTCTTGCAGCCAGCGCCGCGAGAATCCGGCCGGGCCGGCGTCCACCTGCGGGTAGATCACATGCGCCGGCATCACCGCCGCCAGTTGCTTGCTCAGGCGCTGGAACGGAATCAGGTCCCTGGCACGGATCTGATCCAGACTGCGCTCGTCCAGCGGGATGGCCACGTGCGAATCGGCCTCGGCCCAGCCATGGCCGGGGAAGTGCTTGCCGGTGGCGGCCATGCCCGCCGCATCCATGCCGCGGATGAAGGCACCAGCCAGCCGTGTGGCCAGCTCGGCATCGCCCTCGAAGCTGCGGCTGCCGACAACGGCGCTGCGCTGGTGATCCAGGTCCAGCACCGGGGCGAAGCTGAGGTCCAGGCCCACAGCCAGCACCTCGGTGGCCATCAGCCAGCCACAGTGCTCGGCCAGCTGCTCGGCGTTGTCGTTGTCGGCCAGGGCACGCATCGCCGGCAGGCGCACAAAGCCGTTGCGCAGGCGCTGCACGCGGCCACCTTCCTGATCAACCGCCAGCAGCAGGTCCGGGCGTACAGCGCGGATGGACGCGCACAGCTCGCGCACCTGGCGCGGATCTTCGATATTGCGAGCGAACAGGATCAGGCCGCCCACCTCGGGTTGGCGCAGAATCCGGCGGTCCTCGGCGGTAAGCCAGGTACCGTGGATGTCCAGCATCAGGGAACCAAACAGGGTCGTCACAGGGAAGTCCTTAAACGAGATCGGCCGCTGCCCAGTGTGGGCACGGCGCTTCGTCGATCATCACCGCGCAGTGAGACGGCACGCGGGGAAAGAGGTTCAACAGATCGGCGTTGCGCAGACGCACACAGCCGTGCGACAGCGGCACGCCCATGGGCTGATTGTCCGGCGTGCCGTGCAGGTAGATATAGCGGCGGAAGGTATCGACTTTGCCCAGGCGATTGCGACCCGGCTCGCAGCCGCTGAGCCAGAGGATACGGGTGAGTATCCAGTCGCGATCGGGGAACTGCGCATCCAGCGCCTCCGACCAGACTTCGCCGGTCCAGCGGCGCCCGCGCAGCACGGCACCCTCGGGCAGGCCCTCGCCGATCTTCGCGCGCACCTGATGGCGGCCGCGCGGCGTGCAGTTCGAGCCACTCTGCTCGCCCGCCCCGTTCAACGCGGTGGAAACCGGCAGACGCACGACCAGCTGCCCGTCGGTAAATCCGTACAGGCACTGGTCGGCGATGGAGATATGCAGGAGGTCGAGCGGGCGCATGGGCCGCTAGCTTAGCCCATCGGCCCGCACGGGCACAGCCTCAGACGGCCTTGGCGGCTACCTGCGCCTTGCTGCGCGGCTTGAACTGGGCGTTTGCCAGCGCCTCATCGGTCACGCCGCTTTCGGCACGCATGCCGGCGGCGAGAAACGGCACCATCAGGCGCATGACCTGCTCGATCGAGGTATCCACACCAAAGTCGTTCTCGGCGATAGCGCGCAGAGCCTTGATACCGGACATACTGAACGCCGCGGCGCCGAGCATGAAATGCACCCGCCAGAAGATCTCCAGCGGCGGCAGCCTGGGCGCGACCTCGTTGAGCAGCAGCATGTAGCGGCGGAAGACCTTGCCGTAGACCTCTTCCAGATACTTGCGCAGGTGTCCCTGGCTTTGGCTGAAGGCCAGGCCGAGCAGACGCATGAAGATCGACAGGTCATTGCCGCTGCGCGGCTTCACCGCCAGGGCCTGCTCCACCAGCATTTCCAGCAGCTCTTCGAGGCTGGGCTTGACCTCCGGCTTGGCCATGCGCCGATCCAGCTCGCGCTCGAGACTGATGCAGAACGGCCCGAGGAAGCGCGAGAACACCGCCTGGATCAGAGCCTTCTTGGAGCCGAAGTGATAGTTGACGGCAGCCAGGTTGACCCCGGCCTTGCTGGTAATCAGACGCAGAGACGTCTCGGCGAAGCCCTTCTCCGCGAACAGCTGCTCGGCAGCATCCAAAATGCGCTCAACAGTTTCTGATTGAGCCATGACACCCTCACCTGACAAACACTTGTTTGAAACATACGTTTCAGGCTATCCGCCTGTCAAGTCTGACAGGACCATTCATGGCTGGTCGGTCACGCATTTAACCATAGGCCAGATAGAGGAAATCCCAACCCACCCGCCAGGGTGGTGGGAATGGCCGTGCCACGCCTGGCCGCAAAGAAAGGTTGCCAGCAGAGAATCACTGTATATAATCACAGCAACTGTATAAACAGACAGACCGCCAGCATGCTCAAACTGACGCCGCGACAATCCGAAATCCTCGCCTTCATCAAACGCTGCCTGGAAGACAACGGCTACCCGCCGACACGCGCCGAGATCGCTCAGGAACTGGGCTTCAAATCGCCCAATGCCGCCGAGGAGCATCTCAAGGCCCTAGCCCGCAAAGGCGCTATCGAGATGACACCAGGCGCTTCTCGCGGCATTCGCATCCCCGGCTTCGAACCGGCTGCCAATGAAGAGGAAGGTCTGCCGGTCATTGGCCGGGTCGCTGCCGGCGCACCGATTCTCGCCCAGCAGAACGTGGAAGACACCTGCAAGATCAACCCGGAGTTCTTCCATCCCAAGGCCGATTACCTGCTGCGCGTCCGCGGCATGAGCATGAAGGACATCGGCATTTTCGACGGTGATCTGCTGGCCGTGCACACCACCCGCGAGGCCCGCAACGGCCAGATCGTGGTGGCACGCATTGACGACGAAGTCACCGTCAAGCGCTTCCAGCGCAACGGCAACAAGGTGCTGCTGATCGCCGAGAACCCGGAGTTCGCGCCTATCGAGGTGAACCTGGAAGAACAGGATCTGGTGATCGAAGGCCTGAGTGTCGGCGTGATCCGCCGCTAAGTATCAAGGAGAGCTTCATGCAGTTCCCGCAGTCGCTGAATCGTTCGCAACTTCCGCTGTTTGAAGCTTTCCTCGGCACCCACCTGCCGCTGCTCGACGAAGGCGTGCAGTCGCCCTGGCTCGACGAGCCGGAGCCCTTCAGCGAACTGCGACTGTCCGGCTCGCTCGGCAACTGCCGGCACCTGCTCGGCCCGGTGCTACGCGAGCTGAGTCTGAACCAGGACGCCCGCTGGCTAACCCTGGTCGCTCCACCCGCCGCGATCACCAACGCCTGGTTGCGCAGCGCCGGGCTCAATCTCGATCGACTGCTGGTGTTGCAGCCGCGCGCTGGCCAGGATGCCCTGGAGCTGGCTCGCGAGGCCTTGCGCTTGGGGCGCAGCCATACCGTGGTGAGTTGGATCAACCTGCTACCCGGCCAGCGAACCAGCCTGAGCAGCGCCGCCCGTCTGGGTAGCGCGCAGAGTCTGAATATCCGTCTGGATTGAGGTGTTTCGGAGCAAGGCTTCCGAGGGCCATGGGCGGCCCGTCAATCGATCAGTGCAGCACGCGCGGCGGCTCATCCTGCTCGATATCGCCTTCGGCCAGGCGGCCGGCCATCTGCACGCCGACATTGAGCATGGCCTTGGCCACTTCGACATGATGGCCCTGCAGGAAGGCCTTGGCATCCGCCGAGAAGTCCAGCGTAACCAGCACTTCTTCATCCTCGGCACGGCGCAGAATGATGCGCCCATCGGGCAGTTCGACGATTTCGAGGAAGGAAGTGGACATGGTGCGGTTCTCCTAGCGAGGTGCCAGTGTAACAGCACCCGCCCTCAGGCCCTAGCCCGGAAGGCGCAAACAGCCCCGGGGCAAGCCGCACTGCAGCTGCACTGATTGCCGAAGATATGCATTCCAGAGGCCGGCGTGTCGCCATGCAAGCGACCCGCCAAGAATCTCAGCACTCGCTGAGCGACTCCCGGTAGCGCAATACCAGCTGCTTGAGCTGCTGGCGCCAGCTCTCCAGCTCGGCGTAGCCCAACTGCGGTGCCTCTTCTGGCTCCAGGCTGACCGTCTGGATCAGCGGCAGGGTAGGGTCCACCTTGGCCGTCTTTGGCGCCTGCGGCGGCAGGAACAGCGCGGCATGGGCAGCCAACAACTGCGCTAACCAACTCTCCGGCTGAGCTGCGATTTCCATCAGCTCGGCAAGCTCGGGCGTCGGGGAACGCTGCAGGACGTCCTGATTCAGCAGCAGCTCGACGCGAGGGGCGCGAGCTTCGGCCAGCTTGTAGTAGTCGGCAATCTCGTGGCACAGCGCCAGTACCGCGCCATGGAGATGGAACAATACGGCCTCACGCTCGGCCTGCATCAGCGCCTGGGCATTCATGGCCTCGCCGGCCTCGGCCTTGCGCAGACTCTCCAGCGCCAGGCCGGCGAAGAAGATCTTCTGATTGGTGCGGGTATAGGGCTCGTGAGCCATGGCCTACTCCTCAACTGCGAGAGCGGAACATGCCGGGTGCATGAGCACCCGGTATCAGAGGGCAACAGAGATCAGCGCTTGTCTTCGACCTTCCACTTGCCGCCATCGAAGAAGGCGCGCCAGCCGGTGGGCTTGCCGTCCACCTCGCTCTGCACATACTGCTCCTTGGTCTTGCGGCTGTAGCGGATCACTGCCGGACGGCCATCGGGATCCTTGGCCGGAGCAGCCAGCAGGAAGTGATACTTAGGATCGATCTCGTCCTTGTGCGGGATCAGCTCCAGCACCAGCGGCGCACGGGTCTCACGGTTCTTCGGGAAGCCACTGGCGGCGAGGAAAAGGCCGGAAGCCCCGTCACGCAGCACGTAGGTGTCGTCGACCTTCTCGCACTTGAGCTCCGGCATCGGCACCGCATCCATCTTCGGCGGCGCTGCCTCGCCGTTCTTCAGCAGCTTGCGGGTGTTCTTGCAGCTGGCATTGGTGCAACCGAAGAACTTGCCGAAACGACCGGTCTTCAGCTGCATCTCACTGCCGCACTTGTCGCACTCCAGGCTCGGGCCTTCGTAGCCCTTGATGCGGTACTGACCCTGCTCGATCTCGTAACCGGCGCAATCCGGGTTGTTGCCGCAGATATGCAGCTTGCGGGTCTCGTCCAGCAGGTAGGCATCCATCGCGGTGGTGCAGATCGGGCAGCGGTGCTTGCCCAGCAGCACGCGAGACTCGGACTCACCCTCGTCGTCCGCGGCGATCTCGTCGCCCGGTATCAGGTTGAGGGTGGCCTTGCAGCGCTCCTTAGGCGGCAGCGCATAGCCGGAGCAACCGAGGAATACACCAGTGGAAGCGGTACGGATCATCATCGGCCGGCCGCAGTCGCGGCAGGCGATATCGGTCGGAGTCGGCTGATTGGCACGCATGCCCTTGTCAGCCGTCTCGGCCACTTCGAGCTTCTTCCTGAAGTCGCTATAGAACTCGTCGAGCAGGTGCTTCCAGTCACGCTCGCCCTGGGCCACGTCGTCCAGATGCTCTTCCATGGCGGCGGTGAAGCCGTAGTCCATCAGGTTGGCGAAGCTCTCATCGAGACGCTCGGTGACGATGTCACCCATCTTTTCGGCATAGAAGCGGCGGTTGTGTACGGTGACGTAGCCGCGTTCCTGGATGGTGGAGATGATCGCCGCATAGGTGGACGGACGACCGATTCCGCGCTTTTCCAGTTCCTTGACCAGGCTGGCTTCGGAGAAGCGCGCCGGCGGCTTGGTGAAGTGCTGGCTGGGGTCGAGCTTGAGCAGCTTGAGCGCCTCACCTTCCTTCATCTCCGGCAGTACGTCGTCTTCGCCAGGCTTGCTCTGTTGCGGCAGCACGCGGGTGTAACCGTCAAACTTGAGAATGCGGCCTTTGGCTCGCAGTTCGAAGCTACTGGCCGCCACGCTGACACTAGTGGACAGGTATTCGGCCGGCGGCATCTGGCAGGCCACGAACTGGCGCCAGATCAGCTCGTACAGGCGCTCGGCGTCACGTTCCATGCCGGACAGCTGGGTCGGGCGCAGGTTGACGTCGGACGGGCGAATCGCCTCGTGCGCCTCCTGGGCGCCCTCCTTGCTGGAGTAGAGGTTCGGCTTGGCCGGCAGGTATTTCTGGCCGAACTCGTTGTCGATGAAGCCGCGCACCATCTCGATGGCATCGGCCGACAGGTTGGTCGAGTCGGTACGCATATAGGTGATGTAGCCCGCCTCATAGAGACGCTGGGCCATCATCATGGTCTTCTTCACGCCAAAGCCGAGACGATTGCTCGCCGCCTGCTGCAGGGTGGAGGTAATGAACGGCGCGGACGGTTTGCTTGAGGTCGGCTTGTCCTCGCGCTTGACCACGCTGTAGCTGGAGGCCTTGAGCTTATCCAGCGCCGCCATGGCCTGGGCTTCATTCAACGGCTTGAAGGCCTCGCCGTTCTCGCGGACCACCTCGAAGCGCACCTTGTCGCTCTTGGCGGTGCCCAGGTCAGCGTGCACTTCCCAGTATTCTTCCGGGACGAAGGCGCGGATTTCCTTTTCACGCGCCACTACCAGCTTCACCGCTACCGACTGCACACGGCCGGCGGACAGGCCGCGGGCGATCTTGGCCCACAGCAGCGGCGAGACCATGTAGCCCACCACTCGGTCGAGGAAGCGGCGCGCCTGCTGCGCGTTAACGCGATTGATGTCCAGCTCGCCGGGCTGGGAGAAGGCCTCCTGGATGGCCTTCTTGGTGATCTCGTTGAACACCACACGCTTGTAGCGGCTGTCGTCGCCGCCGATGGCCTCGCGCAGGTGCCAGGCGATAGCCTCTCCTTCGCGGTCCAAGTCGGTTGCGAGGTAGATGGTGTCGGCATCCTTGGCCAGGCGGCGCAATTCCTCGATCACCTTCTCCTTGCCGGGCAGGATTTCGTACTTGGCTTTCCAGCCGTGCTCGGGATCGACGCCCATGCGCGCGAACAGCTGACGCTTGGCCTTCTCCTTGGGCGACAGGGCCGGCGCCTCGGCGGCCGCAGCCTTGCCGCGCTTGGCCGGCTCCTTGCTGGCACTTGCGGAACCGCTGGTGGGCAGGTCACGAATATGGCCGATGCTCGACTTCACCACAAACTGGTTGCCCAGGTACTTGTTGATGGTCTTGGCCTTGGCCGGGGATTCCACGATGACCAGCGATTTGCCCATGGACTGGAGAATTCCTGAATACGAAAAAGAAAGAATAAGCGGCGGGAGCCTATCAAGGCACCGCTATATATAGTGGCTGTCGAGTTGCGGTCAAGCGTGATTCCCGGCAGCCCCCTGCCCGATCACCGCCGGTTCGGCCTCGATCAGAGCAAAGCGCGGCACCGTCTCGCCGTCCAGTTCGACCGTGCCACAGAACATCTCGAGCGGCCGGACCCACAGGCCGAAATCGCCATAAAGCGCCTGATAGACCACCAGCCACTCTTCGCTTTCCGAATGGCGCGCGGTACCGAATACGCGGTACTGCGGCCCCTTGTAGTGGCGGTAGAGGCCAGGTTGCAGTTGCATGGGAGTTCTCCTGAAAAACAAAAACCGGGGCACAAGGCCCCGGTCTTCGCATCGACTAACGCTTAGACGCGTTCGAAGATGGTGGTGATGCCCTGGCCGAGACCCACGCACATGGTGGACACGCCCAGAGTACCGCCGTTCTGCTTCATCACGTTCAGCAGGGTGCCGGAGATACGCGCACCGGAGCAGCCGAACGGGTGACCCAGAGCAATGGCGCCACCGTGCAGGTTGACCTTCTGCTCCATCTTGTCGAGGAGTTTCAGGTCCTTCAGCACCGGCAGGGCCTGAGCGGCGAAGGCTTCGTTGAGCTCGACGTGATCGATATCGTCCATGGTCAGGCCGGCACGCTTCAGTGCCTTCTGAGTGGACGGTACCGGGCCGTAGCCCATGATTGCCGGATCGACACCGGCCACGGCCATGGCGCGAACCACGGCCATCGGCTGGATGCCCAGGTCCTGAGCGCGCTGGGCGCTCATGACGATCATGCAGGAAGCGCCGTCGGTGATCTGCGAGGAAGTACCCGCGGTCACGGTGCCGCCTTTCGGGTTGAACGCCGGCTTCAGGGCCGCCAGGCTTTCCAGGGTGGTCTCCGGACGAATGGTTTCGTCGAAGTCGAACACCTTCAGGAAGCCGTTCTCGTCGTAGCCTTGCATCGGGATGATTTCATCCTTGAACTTGCCTTCGACGGTGGCCTTGTGCGCCAGACGGTGAGAACGCTCACCGAAGGCATCCTGCTGCTCGCGGCTGATGCCGTGCATCTTGCCCAGCATCTCGGCGGTCAGACCCATCATGCCCGACGCCTTGGCAGCGTACAGGGACAGGTGCGGGTTCGGATCGACGCCGTGCATCATGCCAACGTGGCCCATGTGCTCCACACCGCCGACGACGAACACGTCGCCGTTGCCGGTCTGGATGGCCTGCACGGCGGTGTGCAGGGCGCTCATGGAGGAACCGCACAGACGGCTGACGGTCTGACCGGCACTGGTGTGCGGGATCTGGGTCATCAGCGACGCCATGCGCGCGATGTTCCAGCCCTGCTCCAGGGTCTGGTTGACGCAACCCCAGATCACGTCTTCGACTTCAGCCGGGTCCAGCTTGGTGTTACGCGCCAGGACGCCGCTGATCAGGTGTGCCGACATGGTCTCGGCACGGGTGTTGCGGTGCATGCCGCCCTTGGAACGACCCATCGGGGTACGACCGAAGTCGACAATGACTGCGTCTCTCGGATTCAGGCTCATATTTCTACTCTCGCTCTGTTCGCTGCGCGATTAACCGAAGAACTTCTGGCCCTTGGCGGCCATTTCACGAAGCTTGGCGGTCGGGTGGTACAGGGCGCCCAGCTCGGCGTACTTGTCGGCCAGGGCGACGAACTCGGCCACACCGATGGAATCGATGTAACGCAGAGCACCACCGCGGAAGGGAGGGAAGCCGATACCGTAGATCAGGCCCATGTCGGCCTCAGCTGCGGTTTCGACGATGCCGTCTTCCAGGCAACGAACGGTTTCCAGGCACAGCGGGATCATCATGAAGTTGATGATGTCTTCGTCGGTCAGCTCACGCTGCTCGACGACGATCGACTTCAGCAGCTCGTAGGCGGCCGGGTCGGAGACTTTCTTCGGCTTGCCGCGCTTGTCGGTCTCGTAGGCGTAGAAGCCCTTGCCGTTCTTCTGGCCCAGGCGGTTGGCTTCGTACATCACGTCGACGGCGTTCTTGCCTTCAACGCCCATACGATCCGGGAAGCCTTCGGCCATCACATCACGGCCGTGGTGACCGGTGTCGATACCGACCACGTCGGACAGGTAGGCCGGGCCCATGGGCCAGCCGAACTTCTCCATGACCTTGTCGATGCGCACGAAGTCGACACCGAAGCCCAGCAGCTTGGAGAAGCCGCCGAAGTACGGGAACAGCACGCGGTTGACCAGGAAGCCCGGGCAGTCATTGACCACGATCGGGTTCTTGCCCATCTTCTTGGCGTAGGCCACGGTGGTGGCAACGGCCACGTCGCTGGACTTCTCGCCACGGATGACCTCAACCAGCGGCATCATGTGTACCGGGTTGAAGAAGTGCATGCCGACGAAGTTTTCCGGACGCTTCAGGGCCTTGGCCAGCAGGTTGATCGAGATGGTGGAGGTGTTGGAAGCCAGGATGGCATCTTCCTTCACCACGCCTTCCACCTCGGCCAGCACGATCTGCTTGACCTTCGGGTTCTCGACCACGGCTTCAACCACGATGTCGACGGCACCGAAGTCACCGTAGGACATGGTCGGGCGAATGGCGTTGAGGGCTTCGGCCATCTTGGCCGGAGTCATGCGGCCTTTTTCGACGCGCTTGCCGAGCAGCTTGGAAGCCTCGTTCAGACCCATCTGGATACCCTCTTCGCGGATATCCTTCATCAGGATCGGAGTGCCTTTGGAAGCCGACTGGTAGGCGATACCGCCACCCATGATGCCGGCGCCGAGTACGGCGGCCAGTTTCACGTCGCGAGCGATCTCGTCGTGCTGCTTGGCCTTCTTCTTCAGTTCCTGGTCATTCAGGAACAGACCGATCAGGCTTTCGGCAACGGAGGTCTTGGCCAGCTTGACGAAGCCAGCGGCCTCGACTTCCAGGGCCTTGTCGCGACCGAAGTTGGCGGCTTTCTGGATGGTCTTGATGGCTTCGACCGGAGCCGGGTAGTTCGGGCCGGCCTGGCCAGCGACGAAACCTTTGGCGGTTTCGAAGGCCATCATCTGCTCGATGGCATTGAGCTTGATCTTTTCCAGCTTGGGCTGACGCTTGGCCTTGTAGTCCAGCTCGCCGGAGATGGCGCGCTTGACCAGGTCCAGAGCAGCGGCCTGGAGCTTGTCGGCGGCAACCACGGCATCGACGGCACCCACTTTCAGGGCGTCGGCGGCCTTGTTTTCCTTACCGGAAGCAATCCACTCGATGGCGTTGTCGGTGCCGATCACGCGCGGCAGACGGACGGTGCCGCCGAAGCCCGGGTAGATGCCCAGCTTGACTTCCGGCAGGCCGATCTTGGCGCTCTCGGCGGCGACACGATAGTCACCGGCCAGGCACATCTCGAAACCGCCGCCCAGGGCGATGCCGTTGATGGCGATAACGGTCGGAACGGCCAGGTCTTCGAAATCGCTGAAGATCTTGTTGGCTTCGAGGTTGCCGGCAACCAGCTCTTCGTCGGGCAGCTTGAAGTTGTCGACGAATTCGGTGATGTCGGCGCCGACGATGAACACGTCTTTGCCGCTGGTGACGATTACGCCCTTGATCGAACCGTCGGCCTTGATGGCATCCACGGACTGACGCAGCTCGGTCAGGGTGAGACGGTTGAACTTGTTAACGGACTCACCCTTGAGGTCGAAATTCAATTCGACGATGCCGCCCTCAAGAGCCTTAACCGTGATGGCTTTACCTTCGTAAATCATCAACTGATCTCCACGGTATGGAAGCTGAACTGTACACATCGGAGCCAACCGGCCGGGGCCGCTCTAGGCATAGAGCCGTCGAGCATAGTCCCAATCGATCCGACACACCCGCCGACGCGATAATCGGGCTGTAAAGGCGCTGCCATAGGGGCAGATCGCTCAATTCATACGCCCGTTTGATTTGGGTGGGCGTACATTCATTGAAAACCCGGCAATTGTCAATTGCCCGTCGCAGAAGCCCCGAATGGGTGCAGAGCCACTCGATGACCAGAAGCTGCCGCAGGGTCACGCATAACCGCTCAAGCCCTCTGGCACCAGCATTCAGCAGCTGAATAATGACAATAAGTAAATGCCATCAGGCCAGTTGCGTCAGCAATGCCGCCACGGCCCGCAACTCCTCTTCGCCACCGCGCTCGCCCCAGAACAGGGAAATCATCTGCGGGGTGGCCTCGACCTTGTAGACGTCCGCTGGCAAGGCCTGCAGGCGTTCCAGCATGGCCGCATCGGCGCAGGGCTCGCGCCACTGGTTGCACCACTGCCCCGGCGCGACCTGCCAGTAGCTCCAGCTGTCACTGCGCCCAGCGCGGCGGCCCCGGTGGTACTGGGCACAGCGCTCCGGCGGCTGTTTCTCCAGCCAGTGCGGCCACTGCTGCTGCCCCAACTGCATGCCAAGCCCCAGGCGCCGCGCGGCCAGGCGCAATTCCATCTGCCCGCGCTGCTGCGGTGAGGGCCGCAGCCACACTAGCGGACTGAGGGCCGCACCGACGAGCAAAAGCACTATCCACCAGGTCATATCTCTCTCTTGTTACTGCTAGGGTCTGTGTTATGAAGGAAGCAGAACTTACTGCAAGCATGCCCACTGGAGTGGAGGATATTCACCATGCCCTACCAGCACATCCTGATTGCCGTCGACCTGACTGACGAATGCCACCCGGTCGTCGAGCGCGCCCTGGCCATCGCCGCCAGCAGTGGCGCCAAAGCCGCGCTGGTGCACATTGTCGAGCCAATGGCCATGGCGTTCGGCGGCGACGTTCCCATGGACCTGTCAATGCTGCAGCAGCAACAGTTCGACCAGGCACGCGAGCGCCTGCAGAGCTTTGCCGGACGCTACCCGCAACTGGGCGCCGAGCAGCGCCACCTGGCCTACGGCCAGCCACGCCAGGAGCTGCATCGACTGGCCGAGGAACAGGGCTGCGACCTGATTGTGGTGGGCAGCCACGGCCGCCACGGCCTAGCCCTGCTGCTGGGTTCCACCGCCAACGACGTACTGCACGGCGCCCCGTGCGACGTACTGGCGGTGCGCCTGAAAAAAACCAAGGAATAACGCCGGGCCCGGCAACGGCCCCTGCAGCTCACTCCTGAACGTCACCGGCGCTCATGACCAGCGGGCGGATTTTCTGCAGCTGGGTCTCCATCGACACCGTCATGCTCGACGACATGGAGAAGAAGGTGAGGAAGGCCTTGAGGTTGGAATCCCCCTCGCAGACATCGTGAATGCGCTGCCAGAACGCCTGGTTGACCAGCTGCAGCTGCTGGAACTGCTTGACCAGCCCCTTGAGCTCCCAATCGGCGAGGCGCCCCTCGCGGAAGTTGAAGTACTGCCGGGTCAGGTACAGCGAAATGGTGCGCAGGATGAACTCCTGGCTGCTGGCAAACGGCAGGTGGTTGTGCGCCATCGGCTTGAGCTTGCCCAGCACCGGGCAGGCACTGGTGGCCATGATCACGCCAAGCAGTGAGCGCAAGCCCTCCTCCAGTCCAACCAGCTTGCTGTACTCGCGCTCCGGCGTGCGCACCCACACCTGGGCCTTCTTGAAGGCCGGCAGGCCCTGGAAGTCCTCGATCACCCGGTGCAGGTCGACCGCCGCCGGGCAGCGGCTGAACTCATCCTTCTTCAGTGGGCAGTTGCTGCACTGATTGTTTTCCAGGCGCGTCCACTTCGGCGTCGCCTCGGCACCCTGGGGGTCGTACTGACGGTCCAGCTCGATCCTGTAGCTGAACTGATGGTTGTCATCCAGGGTGATGCGGTACTCAATCGCCATGCATGTCTCCGACAAGCGTTTTAGGCTTCCAATTCGGCCCAGCGCTCCAGCAACTGGTCCAACTCCTCTTGCAGGCTCTGCAGGCGCTGCAGCACCGGCCCGGTAATGGTCGGTGCCTGCTGGTAGAAGGCCGGATCGGCGATCTGCCCCTGCAGTTCTGCCAGCTGGGCCTCCAGGGCATCGATCTGCCCGGGAATGGCCTCCAGCTCTCGCTGCAGCTTGTAGCTGAGCTTCTTCGCGGCCGGAGCCGCTTCTTTCACTGTCTCTGTCGCCGGCGCAGCGGGTGCCACTGCGCTCAATTCCGCCTTGCCCGACTTGCTCTCGCCGACACCCAGCAGACGCGGCGAGCCGCCCTGGCGCAACCAGTCCTGGTAGCCGCCGACGTACTCGCGCACCCTGCCCTCTCCCTCGAAGACCAGCGTGCTGGTCACCACGTTGTCGAGGAAGGCCCGGTCGTGGCTGACCATCAGCACGGTGCCGGGGAAATTCAGCAGAACCTCCTCGAGCAACTCGAGGGTTTCCACGTCCAGGTCATTGGTCGGCTCGTCCAGCACCAGCAGGTTTGCCGGTTTACTGAACAGCTTAGCCAGTAACAGGCGCGCCCTCTCGCCACCGGACAACGCCTTGACCGGCGTACGTGCCCGCTGCGGACTGAACAGGAAGTCACCCAGATAGCTCAGCACGTGGCGGCTCTGACCATCGATGCTGATGAAGTCGCGACCTTCCGCGACGTTGTCGATCACCGTCTTTTCCGGCTCCAGCTGATGGCGCAGCTGATCGAAATACGCCACTTCGATCTTGGTCCCTGCCACTATCGTGCCACTAGTGGGCTGCAGGTCGCCAAGCAGCAGTTTCAGCAGGGTGGTCTTGCCGGTTCCGTTGGCCCCGAGCAGGCCGATGCGGTCGCCGCGCTGCAGCACCAGCGAGCAGTCGCGGATCAGGGTAGGTCCCCCTGCGTGCGCAAAACTGACATTTTCCGCCACTATCACCTGCTTGCCGGACTTCTCCGCCGACTCCAGCTGGATGTTGGCCTTGCCCTGGCGCTCGCGGCGCTCGCTGCGTTCCTGGCGCATGGCCTTGAGCGCACGTACGCGGCCCTCGTTGCGGGTGCGGCGGGCCTTGATGCCCTGGCGAATCCACACTTCCTCCTGGGCCAGGCGCTTGTCGAACAGCGCGTTGGCGGTCTCCTCGGCGGCCAGTTGCTGCTCCTTGTGCACCAGGAAGCTGGCGTAGTCGCCGTTCCAGTCGATCAGGCCGCCACGGTCCAGCTCGAGAATGCGCGTGGCCAGGTTCTGCAGGAAGGAACGGTCGTGGGTGATGAACAGCACGGCGCCGGCGAAATCTTTCAGCGCCTCTTCCAGCCAGGCGATGGCGCCGATGTCCAGGTGGTTGGTCGGCTCGTCGAGCAGCAGCAGGTCCGGCTCGGAGACCAGCGCCTGGGCCAGCAGCACGCGACGACGCCAACCACCGGAGAGCTCTGCAAGAGTCTTGTCGGCCGGCAGCTGCAGGCGGCTCAGGGTGCTGTCGACCAGCTGCTGCAGGCGCCAGCCATCCTTCGCCTCCAGCTCCTGCTGGACATGCATCAGCTGGTTGAGATCGTCCTCGCCCTGGATGTTCTGGCTCAGGTGGTGATAGCGCGCCAGCAGCTCACCGACCCCGGCAAGGCCCTCGGCCACCACATCGAATACCGTGCGCTCGTCGGCACGCGGCAGCTCCTGCGGCAGCTCGCCAATCTTCAGCGCCGGCGCGCGCCAGATCTCGCCGTCATCGGGCATCTGCTCGCCCTTGACCAGGCGCAGCATGCTCGACTTGCCGGTACCGTTGCGGCCGATGATGCACACCCGCTCACCCCGGGCTATCTGCCAGGACACCCCGTCCAGCAGGGGCATGGCGCCGTAGGCCAGGGAAACATCGGAAAACTTGAGCAGGGTCATGACTACCACCTTCGTGAACAGGCGCGCATTCTAACCGAGTTGAGCTGGCCCAATGCTGGCGCGTTGTCGCACGCTGCGGTGCCATTCTGTTGCTTAGTCAGGCTAAGCTAGGCGAAAGCTCCATTTCGTTATCTCTGTCCGGATGTGTCATGCGCCGCCCTCTGTTCTGCCTGCTTTCCGCGTTCCTTTCCTGCTCCCTCGGCCTCGCCAGCGCTCAGGCCGCCAATCTGACCCAGCAGCGGCAGATGTATGACGAAGCCAAACGCGCCCTGGCCAAGGGCGACAAGGGCCCTTACCTGCGCTACGCCAATGCCCTGCGTGACTATCCGCTGGAGCCCTACCTGGCCTATGACGAGCTCACCGCCCGCCTGAAGTGGGCCAGCAACGACGAGATCGAGGCGTTCCTCACCGAACACGGCGACCTGCCCCAGGCCGGCTGGATGAAACTGCGCTGGCTGCGCTGGCTGGCCGAGCGCGGCGAGTGGCAGACTTTCGCCAACCACTACGACCCCAAGCTCAACTTCACTGAACTGGACTGCCTGTATGGCCAGTACCTGTACAAACAGGGCATGAAAGCCGAAGCACGGGCCGCCGCCGAGAAGCTGTGGCTGGTCGGCAAGTCCCAGCCCGAGGCCTGCGACACGCTTTTCAGTACCTGGCGCGCCGATGGCCAGCTCAACGAGGATCGCCGCTGGCAGCGCGCCAAGCTGGCCGCCGAGGCGCGCAACTACGGCCTGGCCAGCTACCTGATCAAGGGCCTGCCCAACCTCGGCAAGCAGGGCCAGCTGATGCTCGATGCGGCGCAGAAACCGCAGATGATGAGCCAGACTACGCGCTTCGCCCCGGCCGATCGCTACATGGCCGACGCCGCCGGCCTCGGCCTGCGTCGCCTGGCACGCCAGGATCCGGAAAAGGCCCTGAGCCTGCTGGACGTCTATGCCGGCAAACTGCCCTTCTCCGCCGAGGAGAAGGTCGCCATTGCCCGCGAGATCGGCCTGACTCTGGCCAAGCGCTTCGATATCCGCGCACTCAAGGTCATGGCCCAGTACGACCCGGAGCTGCGCGATAACACCGTCTCCGAATGGCGCGCGCGCCTGCTGCTGCGCCACGGTCGCTGGGACGAGGCCTACCAGCTGACCAGTCGCATGCCTAGTCCGCTGGCCACCACCAGTCGCTGGCGCTACTGGCAGGCGCGCAGCCTGCAATTGGCCCAACCCCAGGGCCAGCAAGCCGTCGCCCTGTACCAGCCGCTGGCCAAGGAGCGCGACTTCTACGGCTTCCTCGCCGCCGACCGCATCGAAGTGCCCTACAGCCTCAACCACAAGCCGATGCCCATCAAACCGCAGGTGATGCAGAAAGTGCGCAACACGGCGGGCATCCGGCGCGCTCTGGAGTTCCATGATCGCGGCCAGATCGTCGACGGTCGCCGCGAGTGGTACCACGTCAGCCGCCTGTTCAGCCGCGACGAGATGGTCGCCCAGGCCAAACTGGCCTACGACAAGGGCTGGTACTTCCCGGCCATCCGTACCATCAGCCAGGCGCAGTACTGGGATGACCTGGATATCCGCTTCCCCATGGCGCACAAGAGCAGCCTGACCCAACAGGCCAAGCTGCGCGGCCTGCACTCCAGCTGGGTGTTCGCCATCACCCGCCAGGAGAGCGCCTTCATGGCCGACGCCCGTTCGCCGGTCGGCGCCATGGGCCTGATGCAGCTGATGCCGGGCACCGCCAAGGAGACCGCACGCAAGTTCGGCATCCCGCTGGCCGACCCCAAACAGGCCCTGGTGCCGGAGAAGAACATCCAGCTCGGCGCCGCCTACCTGAGCCAGGTGCACGGCCAGTTCAATGGCAACCGGGTGCTCGCCTCCGCGGCCTATAACGCCGGCCCCGGCCGTGTGCGTCAGTGGCTACGCGGCGCCGACCACCTGGCGTTCGACGTGTGGGTGGAGAACATTCCGTTCGACGAGACCCGCCAGTACGTGCAGAACGTGCTGTCCTACTCGGTGATCTACGGCCAGAAGCTCGGCTCACCTCAGAAGCTGGTGGACTGGCACGAGCGCTTCTTCGACGACCAGTGAGAAGCAGGTTCAGACAAAAAGGGCGCCCATGGGCGCCCTTTTTTGTTTCTGCTGCCGAAGCCCGGATGCAGGCCGGGAATACAGACTACGCCAGCACCTCGACCGGCATCCCCACACGCAGCTCGCCGACGCCGCGCGGTAGCAGGTTCTGGCCGAAATACACATCACCCTCGCGCTCGCGATAGGTCTTCAGCGTGGTCAGCGGTTCGCGGTCAGCGCTGCGCTCGCCGGTCTGCGGGTCGACGGTGGTAAGGATGCATCGGCTACAGCCCTTGGCCACCTCGAACTCGAGGTCACCAATGCGGATACGCTTCCAGCCATCCTCGGCATAGGGTGCACTGCCCTCAATCACCAGGTTGGGGCGAAAACGCAGCATCTCCAGCGGACGCCCGACGCGCGCACAGAGGTCGTCCAGCGAGGACTGGCCGATCAGTAGCAGGGGGAAGCCATCGGCGAAACCCACCCGGTCATCTGGTTGGGCGTAGTGGGCATCTACCTGGCGAGCCCGAGACTCAGGCACATGTACCAGCCGGCAGGGCCGACCAATCGCGGCAGCCAGCCAAACCGCAGCCTCATCGCCAGCATCAGGGGCCTGCAGACAGTCGCTCCAGACCGTGACTTCACGCAGCGCGCTATCAGCCTCGGGGACCTTTACTTCCAGCGGCTCCATACCGGGCACCATCAGGGTCAGCGACCCCCCCTCCCGCCAGTGAGCCCTGATACGCCCCATATGCGGCAGAGCACGCTGGGTCAGGAAGCGACCGGTCGCAGGATCTACTAGCATCCAGCGTCGATCGCCCTCCAAACCCTGCAGCCGCACTCGTGCCTGACTCAGCACATCTGCAGCCGTGGATTTGATCGGGTAACGGTACAACGCGGAAAGTCGCAACATGACAGCCATTCCCGGCAATGTAAAAAGGCGCTTATAAAGCGCCTTTCCCGTTAACTCAAGCCCGCGTCGTGCGCGCCGTACTAGCGCTGCAGCAGCTCCAGCCGCTTGCGAACCACATCCACCAGCTTGTCCGGCTGGAATTTGGAAAGGAAGTCGTCACAGCCAACCTTTTTGACCATCGCCTCGTTGAAGCTGCCGGAAAGCGAGGTGTGCAGGACCACGTACAGGTCTTTGAGCCTGGGGTCATTGCGGATTTCGGTGGTCAGTCGGTATCCGTCCATCTCCGGCATTTCGGCATCGGTAATGACCATCAGCAGCTTGTTGGGCACATCCACATTCGAGTCGGCCCAGAGCTTGAGCATCTTGAGTGCCCTCAGTCCGTCGCCCGCCTGATGTGAACGGATTTCCAGCTGGGCCATGGTCTCCTTGAGCTGCCCCATGGCCACTCCGGAATCATCCACCAGCAGCACTTCGCGCCCGCGAGCCTGGGCCAGTATCGGATCCTCGAGTTTCTCTTCGGACACCTTGGTACTCATCGGTGCGATTTCCGCCAGCACCTTTTCCACGTCGATGACCTCGACAATCTGATCGTCCACCTTGGTGATGGCCGTCAGATAGTGCTGACGGCCGGCACCACCCGGCGGAGGCATGACTGACTCCCAGTTCAGATTGATGATGCGGTCCACGCCACCCACCAGGAAAGCCTGCACCGAGCGGTTGTACTCGGTGACGATGATGGTGCTGTTCTGATTGGGCGTGAGCGGACGCATACCGATGGCCTGCGACAGATCGATCACCGGCAGCGTCTGGCCGCGCAGGTTGACCACGCCGCAGACATAGGGGTGGCGGTGCGGCATCAGGGTCAGCTTGGGCAGTTGCAGGACTTCCTGCACCTTGAACACGTTGATGGCGAACAGCTGCCGGCCAGCCAGACGAAACATGAGGATTTCCAGGCGATTCTCGCCCACCAGTTGGGTGCGCTGGTCCACTGTATCGAGAATGCTGGCCATCGAGTGCTCCTCATATTTACTTCGAGTCTAGCTGCTATCGGCCACTTGTTAAGAAACTGCAGCACTGGCCTCAGGCCATCATGCCGCAGGCGCCCCGACAGCGCCATGACCGAGCAGCGGCGAGGCCTCTGGCAAGTGTAGGCGCAAGGCGCCCGGCCTTGCGACAAAACGCAAGCGCCGCCCCTCCATGGGTTCACCATCAAGATTGATGTCCAATCCCTCCGGAGCCTCCACCTCCAGCCAGGGAAGACGGGCCCGCAAGGACACGGATTCCAGACCCAGAACCCCTCCCGATAGCAGGGTTCCCAGAGTACCCACCACATCCTGGGGAGCCGGTACGATGCAGATATCGAGCAAGCCGTCATCGACGCATGCCTGCGGGCACAGCACATGACCACCGCCAGCCTGGCGGCCATTACCGATTCCCAGCGCCAGGAAATCACCGTCCCATTCGAAACCCGGCCCGCGGAAACGACCAAAGGCCGAATGCACCTCGGAGAAACGCGTCAGCCCGGTAAGAAAATACGCTGCGCCGCCCAGTAGCTTCTTGAGTTCCTCGGACGTATTGGCCGTTACTTTGGAGCCAAAGCCACCGGTGGCCATGTTGAGAAACAGCTGACCATCCACTTCACCGAGGTCGACCGCCACCGGCGGACGCGCCAGCAGCGCCAGGGCCTCGCTTGGCACCAGCGGGACCCCGGCAGCGCGACAGAAGTCGTTAGCGGTCCCCAGCGGCAGCAATGCCAGGCTGGCCTGAGCGCCGGCCAGCGCGAGTGCTTCGGCCACCTCACGCAAGGTGCCGTCGCCGCCCCCGGCGATCAGGGTGGAATAGCCGGCGGCTAGCGCCTCCTGCACCAGGCGCGCCGCATCGCCACCTTCCCAGGTCAGGCGCACGTCCAGCTGCCAGCCCCGCTCGCGCAACGCCATCACGGCTGCACGGACTTCCTCGTTCTGCGCCTGCTTGCCATGCAGGATCAGCATCGCCTTACGCTCGCTCATGCCCCCTCCTTTGCCTGTCGGCTCAGTATAAGCAGGCAGACATGCATTCAGGCGGGATAGCCAGTGATCTCACGAATGCTGCGGTACAGCGGCCTCAGTTGCTTGTACATGCGCAGGTAGACCTCGCGGTACAGGCGCTCGTACACCGCCACGGCCTGTGGGTTGGGCTGGAACACTTTGCCGACGCGGGTCATGGCGGCGATGGCCGTGGGGAAGTCCGGGTGCAGACCGAGGCCGACGGCGCAGTCGATGGCCGCGCCGAGGCCGGAAGTCTCGTACAGGTGCGGGCGCTCGGCCGGCAGGTTGAAGATGTCGGCAGTCAGCTGCATGGCCGCGTCGCTCTGCGAGCCGCCGCCGGAGATGCGCAAACGCTCGATGCGCGTGCCGGAGCGCTGCTCGATTTTCTCGCGCCCCTGGCGCAGCGCATAGGCCAAGCCCTCTAGGATGGCGCGATAGAGATGCGCGCGGGTATGCACGTCGCCGAAGCCGATGATCGAGCCCTTGGCTTCCAGCCCCGGCTCGCGGATGCCCGGCGACCAGAACGGTTGCAGCATCAGGCCCATGGAGCCCGGCGGCACGCTCTCCACCAGTTCGTCGAACAGCGTCTCGGCCTCCACCCCCAGCTCCAGGCCGCGCTGGCGCTCGGCATGGCCGAACTGTTCCTTGAACCAGCTGACCATCCAGAAGCCGCGAAACACCATGACCTCGGTGTTGTAGTGGTCGGGAATCGCCGCCGGGTACGGCGGGATCAGCGGGATGGTCTCCAGGTACTGGCTGCGGGTGGTGTTGATGGTCGCCGTGGTGCCATAGGACAGGCAGGCCGTGCTCGGCTCCACACCGCCGGCGCCGATCACCTCGCAGGCCTTGTCCGAGGCGGCGGCGATCAGCGGCAGGCCCTCGGGAATGCCCGTATGGGCGCTGGCTTCGGCGCTGATGGCGCCGATACGCTCGCCCGGCTTGACCAGCTCCGGCAGCATGTCCGGGCGCACCGGAATGGCCTGCCACTTCCAGTCGCTCGGTTTGGCCCAGCACAGGCGCTTGTAGTCGAACGGCAGGTAGGCCACGCAGCTGCCCACCGAGTCGGCGAAGCGGCCGCACAGGCGATGGGTGAGGAAGCCCGAGAGCAGCAGGAACTTGTGCGTACGCGCCCAGACGTCCGGCTGCTGCTGGGCGATCCAGTTGGCTTCGGCCTGGCTGCGGAAGTAGTCGATGGTCTCCTCTTCGCGAATCAGCTTGAACAGCCAGCCCCAGGGCCCCTGAATGCGACCTCCCACTTCGGCACGGCGCTGGTCGAGCCAGAGGATGGCCGGGCGCAGTGGCTGGCCGGCCGCATCGACATTGATCAGGGTGCCGCGCTGGGTGGTCAGCGATACGCCGGCAATCTGGCTTTTATCGATGTCGACGCTGGCCCACAGCTGCCGACAGGCCTCGCCGAGGCTGCGCCAGTAGTACTCCGGGTCCTGCTCGGCCCAGCCGGGATGCTCGGAATAGTAGGGTTCCAGCTCCACCTTGCCCTTGCCAACCAGATTGCCGGTCAGATCGAAGAGCAGCGCGCGCACGCTCTGGGTGCCGTTGTCGATGGCCAGCAGATAGCGTTGTTCGATCACGAAGATTCACCCGGCAGGCTGTAGCACTGGCGCCATAGCGCCAGGTAGCGTTGTTGTTGTTCTTCCCAGCGCGCATCGCTCCAGCCAAGTCGCGGCTGGCACAGGGCACGGATGCGCGGCAGCTCGGCCTCGGCGCCGCCCGCCAGCAACAGGCCGATGCGCGTGCGACGCAGCAGCAGGTCGTCCAGTTGCAGCACCAGTTCGTCGTCGCAGGCCAGGGCCAACTCGGCCCACAGCGTGGTGCTGGCGCCGATGCATTCGCTGCCCAGCTCGCCAATCAGCTCGGCCAGATGCGCTAGTGCCTGGCCATGGCGCCCAGCCAGCCGCCGCTGTTGACTCAGGTTCAAACCGGGCAGCGGCACCGGCGGCGCGGTATGGAATACCGCCTGCCCTACATCCACCACCTCGCGCCCGAGCATCGGCGCACAGGCACGCAGCACCTCCAGCGCCAGCAGACGGAAGGTGGTCAGCTTGCCGCCAGCCAAGGTCACGCAGCCGGGCTCGATCCACAGCGCATGCTCGCGCTTCTCATCCGACGGCTTCTTGCCGGTGCTTTCACCCTCGCTGACCACCGGGCGCACGCCGGCCCAGGTAGACAGCACGTCGGCGCGACCGACCTTGGCATGAGGGAACACGCTGACGCAGGCCGCCAGCAGGTACTCCACCTCATCCTCCGTGATCCGCGCGTCGCGGTTCAGCGCCTCGCCATGGTCCAGGTCAGTGGTACCGATCACCGTGGCGCCCTCCCAGGGAAAGACGAACACCGGGCGCTGGTCCTCGGGGTGCATGAAACTGACGGCCTGGGCCACCGGCAGGCGCCAGGCCGGCAGCAGCAGATGGCTACCGCGTAGCGGGCGGATATGTTCCAGGCCGCTCTTGTGGCGCAGCTCATCGGCCCAAGCGCCGGTGGCCTGGGCCACGACACGGGCGCGGAAGCTGAAGCGCTGGCCACTTTCGCTGTCCTCGGCGACCAGGCCGTTCACCCGCTCGCCGTCGCGGCTTAGTTCGACCACACGCAAGCCGTTGAGCGCCTCGCCGCCCTCGGCCCGTGCTTCGCCCAGCACGCGCATGACCAGGCGCGCGTCATCGGTGACGGCGTCGGTGAACAGGGTGCCGCCGAGCAGCTCCGTATCGTTCAGCCCCGGCGCCAGGTAGCGCAGCTCCGCGGCCGGGTGATAGCGGTGCAGGCGCTGGCCGGCCAGGGCGTCGTACACGCCGAGCAGGCCGCCGAACACCCGGGGGCCGGGGAACTTGCCACGGTAATGCGGGAACAGGAACGGCAGCGCATCGACCAGGCCCGGCGCCTCACCGAGTAGGCGCTGGCGCTCACGCACCGAGTCGCGGGTCAGGCCCAGCTGGCCCTTGGCGATATAGCGCAGGCCGCCGTGTACCATCTTCGACGAGCGGCTGGAGGTGCCCCAGGCGAAATCGCGCTGCTCCAGCAGCAGGCAGCTCCAGCCGCGCCGCGCCGCCTCGCGCAGGATGCCGGCGCCGCTGATGCCGCCGCCGACCACGATCAGGTCCCAGTCGCGCGCAGCAAGCTCGGGCAGCGCGGCCTCACGCCAGGTGGCGTTCCAGCTCATCTCAGTCTTCCAGCAGCACGCCGGGCGCCAAGCGGCTTTCGGGGTCGAAGTGCTGCGCCATGGCCTTGAGCGCCGCCATGCCCAGCTCGCCCTTCTCCGCCGCCAGGTACGGCGCGTGATCGCGGCCGACGCCGTGCTGGTGGCTGATGGTGCCGCGGTTGTCGGCAATGGTCTGGCTGGCCGCCCGCTTGAGCCTGGTCCAGCGCGCCAAGGTGGCTTCGTAGCTGTCACCCGGACGGAACACATAGGTGGTGTAGATGCTCGAACCCTGGCCGTAGACGTGCGACAGGTGGGTGAACACGTGGACCCGCTCGCCCTCCTCCGCCAGGCCCTGGCGCAGGCTGGCCTCGACCTGGTTCAGCAGGTGGTCGACGTTGTTCCAGTCGGTGGCCGTCTCCAGGGTATCCACCGCGTAGCCGGCCTCCCACAGACCGTGGCGCAGGTAGGGGAAGCGAAAGCGGTTTTCCGCCCACTTCTTGCCCAGCAGGGTGCCGGTGAACACGCCACCGAAGCTCTTCAGCAGCTTTTTCGCCTGCTTCACCGACAGCGCATTCTGGCTGCGGTTGCCGGTGACACCAAAGGTCAGCATGCACTTGCCGGTGCGGGCGCCGCGCAGGGCCAGGTACTTCTCCAACAGGGCGATCTGCTCCGGATGGCCGGCCAGGGCCAGCTGAGTCTCGGTCTCGATGGCATTGGACAGGCGCAGCATCGACAGCGGGATGCGTGCCTGCACCAGGGCGCGGATGCCGGCCAGGGCCTGCTGCCAACTGGGCAGGAACACGGCGAAGAACTTCTCCTGCTCGGCCAGCTTGGTGACGCGCACCTTGACCTCGGAGATCACGCCGAAGCGGCCTTCGCTGCCAAGGATCAGCTCGCGCAGGTCCGGCCCGGCGGCCGAAGCCGGGAAGGTGGGGATCTCCAGGGTGCCGGCGAAGGTCTCGACCTTGCCGCCGGCAAACAGCTGCTCGATGCGCCCGTAACGCAGCGACTGCTGGCCGCTGGAACGGCTGGCGACCCAGCCGCCGAGGGTGGACAGCTCCCAGGACTGCGGGAAGTGGCCGAGGGTGTAGCCGCGCGCGCGCAGCTGCGCCTCCACCTGCGGGCCGTTGGCGCCGGGGCCGAAGGTAGCGATCTGGCTCTGCTCGTCGAGGTCGAGCAGCTGGATCATGCGCTCCAGCGACAGGGTCAGCACCGGCTTGGCGGACTCGACCGGGTTGATATGCCCGGCCACCGAAGTGCCGCCACCGTAGGGGATGACGATGGCGTCCTGCTCCCTGGCCCAGGCCAGCAGCTCGCGGATCTGCGCGGCGGTTTCCGGCAGGGCGACACCATCGGGGAACTGGCCGAAATCACCGGAGCGCATGGCCAGCCAGTCCGGCAGGCTCTGCCCGCGGGCGTGGCGCACGCGCACTTCGGCATCGACGCTGATCAGCGGGTGGCGCAGGCTCAAGCGCGACTCGGGCACCTGCGCCAGCACCTGTTCGAGCGTGGCATCCTTCAGGCGCTGCCCGGTGCCGACCCGCTGCTCCAGGAAGGCCGCGCCATGCGCCGGCAGCTCCACCACGGTGGCCTCGTCGCCCCATCCATTCCAACGTCGCATGCGTGCTCCCACTATTCCGGTCATTCTCGATGGCTGCCTATACTAGCCAGCCGCCCGCGCCGGTCACTGTCGGATCGGGCCAGCGGCTGTCGCCAATCATGACAAGCAGAACAACAAGAAAACCATGCTGACCCTCGGCTATACCTCGGTCCCCGCCCTGCTCAAGTACCTGCGCCACGCCGAGGCCCTCGGTCTGGACCTGGAGGCGGCGCGCAGCGCCGCCGGCGTGACCCTCGAAGACCTGGCCGACAACGGCCGACGCATTCCCAGCGAAGCTCACGAACGCCTGCTGCAGCACCTGATGCAGGTGTCGGGCGACCCGCTGTTCGGCCTGCATTCGGCGCGCTACGTGCAGCCGGGCTCCTGGAGCGTGCTCGGCTACATCACCATGAACTGCGCGACCCTGGGCGAGGCCATGAGCCGCATCGTGCCCTACGAGAAACTGGTCGGTGACATGGGCACCAGCCGCCTGGAGATGGCCGGCGACCACGTACGGCTGATCTGGAACTGCCGCCACGAGAGCGCCGGCATCCGCCGCCATATGGTGGAGAACGTGCTGGCCTCCTGGATGCTCTACGCGCGCTGGATCGCCGACATGGACAGGTCGCCACGGGAAGTGTGGCTGGAACACGAACGCCCCGCCGAGGCGCCGCAGGAGGATTACGAGGCCTTCTTCGGCTGCCCGGTACGCTTCGGCCAGCCGTGCAACGCCCTGTTGGTGCCGCTGGACTACCTGGCCATTGCCCTGCGCCAGGCCGACGCCAACCTGCTGCGCACCCTGGAAGAGCACGCGCTGACCATGATGGCCGGTCTGGACGACAACGAGCCGCTGCCGCAACGGGTGAAGAACGCCCTGCGCCTGCTGCTCAAGGACGGCCTGCCGCGCAAGGAAAAGGTCGCCGAGAAATTCCACATGACGGTACGCACCCTGCAGCGCCACCTGCAGCAGGCCGGCACCAGCTACCAGGAAATCCTCGACCAGCTGCGCCAGGAGTTGGCCGAGCACTACCTGCTGCGCAGCGACCTGGCGATCCAGGACATCGCCAGCTACCTCGGCTTCACCGAGTCGCGCTCCTTCCACCGCAGCTTCAAGGCATGGACCGGCATGACCCCGGGCGAGTACCGCGAGCGGCGCAAGGGCGCGCCGCTCTGAACTGCTGCATCGACCTCGCGGGTTTCACCCGCCCTAGTGGGCGCCTGTAGGGCGGGTGAAACCCGCGCCTCGGACCTAGCCCAACACTTCGCTCAGCGGAATGAAGCGCAGCACATCGCCTTCGGCATAGCTCCGCTCTTCCTGCACCTCCACCAGGCCATCGGCCCAAGCCGCGCTGCGCAGCACGCCGGAACTCTGGTTCGGGTAGAGCACGGCACGGCCATTCTCCAAGCGCGCGCGCAAGTACTCGCGGCGCTTGCCCGGCTTGCTCCAGGCGAAGCCGGCCGGCACCTCGAAGGCCAACGGCGCGACCCGCTGCACGCCAAGGCGACGCAACAGGTAGGGCTTGGCCAACAGGGCGAAAGTCACCAGCGTCGAGGCCGGATTGCCCGGCAGACCGAGCACCGGCACGCCACGGAAGTGCCCGCAGGTAAGCGGCTTACCCGGCTTGATCGCCAGCTTCCACAGGGCCAACTCGCCCTCCTCACGCAGCACCTGGCCGAGGTGATCGGCCTCGCCGACCGACACGCCGCCGGTAGAGAGGATCAGGTCGGCATCGCCGAGAGCCGCCAGCGCCTCACGGGTGCACTGCGCATCGTCCGGCAGGATGCCGGCGTCGCGTACCTCGCAGCCCAGGCGCTGCAGCCAGGCGCAGAGCAGGCTGCGGTTGCTGTTGTAGATCTGCCCCGGACCGAGCGGCTGGCCGGGTTCGACCAGTTCGTCGCCGGTCGACACCACCGCCACCCGCGGCCTGCGTCGCACCACCAGCACTGCACAGCCAAGCGAGGCCGCCAGGCCCAGCTCGACCGGCCCCAGGCGGGTGCCGGTCGGCAGCACCACTTCGCCGGTACGGGTCTCCTGGCCCTGGGGGCGGACGTTCTGCCCGACCTTGATCGGCTCAAGGAAGCGCACCCAGCCATCGGCAAGCAGCTCGACGTTCTCCTGCATTTCCACCGTATCGGCGCCCGCCGGCAGCGGCGCACCGGTAAAGATGCGCGCACAGGTACCCGGCTGCAGCGATTCCGGTGCCTGACCGGCAAGAATGCGCTGGCTCACCGCTAGCGGCTCGCCCTGCCAGTCGGCCAGACGCAAGGCGTAGCCATCCATGGCGCTGTTTGGCCAGGGCGGCAGGTCGAGGCCGGCGACCAGATCGGTGGCCAGCACACGTCCATCGGCAGCGGCCAGCGAAACGATCTCGCGCGGCTCGATCGGCGCCGTCTCGGCCAGCGCCAGCAGGCGACGCAGTGCTTCCTCGACCGGCAGCAGGCTCATCCGCGGCTCTCGCAGGGCGCCACCTGTTTCAGGTGCGGGACGAAGTTGCAGGGGCGATGGCGATTGTCCAGCTGCTCACCGAGGATGCCGTCCCAGGCGGTGCGGCAGGCATTGGTCGAGCCCGGCAGGCAGCACACCAGGGTGCCGTTGGCCAGGCCGGCCAGGGCGCGCGACTGCATGCTGGAGGTGCCGATATCGGCCACCGAGATCTGCCGGAAGTACTCGCCGAAGCCATCCACCTGCTTGTCCAGCAGGCAGGTCACCGCCTCGGGCGTGCTGTCGCGGCCGGTAAAACCGGTGCCGCCGGTAATCAGCACCACCTGCACCTCGTCCTCGGCGATCCACTGCGCCACCTGGGCGCGAATGCGGTACAGGTCGTCCTTGAGCAGCACCCGCGCGGCCAGGTGATGGCCGGCGGCGCTGAGGCGCTCGACGAACAGCTGGCCGGAGGTGTCGGTGTCCAGGGTACGGGTATCGCTGACGGTAAGAACGGCGATATTCAGCGGCACGAAAGCCGCCTCGGCCTTGTGGCTCATGGCAGGGTCCGGTTGTGGTGAAAACTGGCCGGTGTTATATCACAGGCCCCGCACCAGAGCGTCCGCCATGACCCGCCCGCACCTGCCGCCCTGCTCCATCCTGCTGCTCGCCGGTGGCCGTGGCCAGCGCATGGGCGGGCAGGACAAGGGGCTGGTCGCATGGCGCGGCCAGCCGCTGATTGCCCACCTGCATGGGGTGGTACGCCCCCTGACCAACGACCTGATCATCTCCTGCAATCGCAACGCCGAGCACTACGCGGCCTACGCCGACCGATTGGTCAGCGATGCCGAGAGCGACTTCCCCGGCCCGCTGGCGGGCATCCTCGCAGGCCTCGCCGCCGCCCGCCATGACTGGCTTTTGGTCCTACCCTGCGACGCCCCGCTGATTGATCACGCCCTGCTGCAGGCGCTGCGCGAAGCGACGGACTACGACACGGCAAGGCCGGTAATGGTGAAACAGGACGAGCAGTGGCAGCCCATGCTCTGCCTGCTGCCCATATCTGCACTCGGACGACTACAAGAGGAGTGGCAAAAAGGTGAACGCAGCCCTCTGCGCGCCCTGCTGCGCCTGGATGCGCGCCCCTGCTGCTGCGCCCCGGACGACCCACGCCTGGCCAATCTGAACACCCCCCAGCTACTGTCACAAACCACAGCGGGTTGAACTTGAGCCACAGGATTCCGTCAGACCAACGGTACTCACTCGTGAATCAAGGAGTTACCCATGAACCGACGGAAGCTGCCCATCCTCTTTGCCAGCCTCGGCTTCTTCGCCCTCACCGGCTGCTCGACCCCCAGCGTAATCACCCTCAACGATGGCAGCCAGATTCAGACCGTGGACACCCCGGCATTCGATGAGGACTCGGGCTTCTACGAGTTCGAACAGCTCGACGGCAAACCCGCGAAGATCAACAAGGATCAGGTGATTACCGTCAAGGAACTCTGATGCACCGCCCCACAGGGACGCGGGGCAAAAATCTTTTCAGCTAACCCCTTGTGCAGCAAAACTTTTTCGGTAAAATGCGCGCCATCTTCGGAGCGTAGCGCAGCTTGGTAGCGCGTCTCGTTCGGGACGAGAAGGTCGCTGGTTCGAATCCAGTCGCTCCGACCAATTCCCGAATCGACGAAAGTCGATCAGAAAAAACCGGCCCTAGGCCGGTTTTTTCGTTTAGCAATCCATTAAAAAGCCCGCACGCCTGAATGGCTGCGGGCTTTTGACATTCTGGCGTCCCAGAGAGGGGTCGAACCTCCAACCTTCCCCTTAGGAGGGGGATGCTCTATCCGATTGAGCTACTGGGACACATAACGGGGCGGCATGTTAACGGTCGGTCGCGCATTTGTCATGCCATTCGCAGCATGGAATCGGCCCCCATTCATTAGCGGCAACCATAGCCGCGCAGCCGTTTTCTGACCGCCAACAGAAAACCGCAAAATCCCACGAGAAGGCTCTAGAATGGGCATCACAGAATGCAGCACGCAAAAATCCGCGACTGCTTTTGCCTATCTGTACGCATTTCGGACAACTGGTGCTGGCAATGCGCCTGCATTAGGACCAAACTTTGACATGTAATTGGCGTCAATTAGTTGTCCGGCGCCCCAATAATCCGATGCGGATCCCGGCTGAACGGCTAGTGCCTATCATGGTCAAAGCAGCGACAATCAATAGCTGAATGCCAGCATCGCTTTCCTGAACTAACCGGTTTAATGTATACGCCCTATGAAACAGGCCATCTATTCCAGCCGTACGGCTGACAAGTTTGTAGTCCGCCTGCCCGACGGTATGCGTGAACGCATCGCCGATGTGGCGCGTAATCATCACCGCAGCATGAACTCGGAGATCATCGCTCGCCTGGAGCAGAGTCTGATCCAGGAAGACTCTCTGGGTGATGAACTGAACCTGCGCCTGGACAGCCCCGAGCTATCCCTGCACGAACGCGAGCTGCTGCAGCGCTTTCGTCAGCTGTCGCGCCGCCAGCAGAACGCCTTGGTCTCCCTGATCGCCCACGATGCCGAGATGGCCGCCGACGAGGCCTGATCGCTCCATCCAAGAAAAAGCCGGCTCACGCCGGCTTTTTTGTGCCCATTGATCAGAGCAGGAACAGCGTCGCGAGCCCCAGGAAGATAAAGAAACCACCGCTGTCGGTCATCGCGGTGATCATCACGCTGGCGCCCATCGCAGGATCTCGCCCCATACGCATCAGCGTCATGGGAATCAAAACCCCCATGAGCGCCGCCAGCAGCAGGTTGAGCGTCATGGCCCCGGTCATCACCAGGCCGAGCGACCAGCTGCCATACAGCAGGTAGGCAACCACACCGATCACCCCACCCCAGAGCACACCATTGATCAGCGCCACCCCCAGCTCCTTGCGCATCAGACGCGAGGTGTTGCCGGTGCTGACCTGATCCAGTGCCAGGGCACGCACGATCATGGTGATGGTCTGGTTGCCCGAGTTACCACCGATACCCGCCACGATCGGCATCAGGGCAGCCAACGCCACCAGCTTTTCGATGGAACCCTCGAACAGACCAATCACCCGAGAAGCGATAAAGGCCGTGATCAGGTTGATGGCCAGCCAGGCCCAGCGGTTGCCAACCGACTTCCACACGGAAGCGAAGATGTCCTCTTCCTCGCGCAGACCGGCCATGTTGAGCACTTCGCTCTCGCTCTCCTCACGGATCAGGTCGACCATCTCGTCAATGGTCAGACGACCAATCAGCCGCCCCTCTCCATCCACGACCGGCGCGGAAATCAGGTCATAGCGCTCGAAGGCCTGCGCCGCGTCGTGAGCGTCCTCGCCCGGCTGGAAACTCACCGGATCACTGGCCATCACCTCACCGACCTGTTTGTCGGGGTCGTTGACCAGCAGCCGCTTGATCGGCAGGACACCCTTGAGCACGCCATCGTAGTCGACCACGAACAGCTTGTCGGTGTGCCCCGGCAGCTCCTTGAGGCGACGCAGATAGCGCAGCACCACCTCCAGACTGACGTCCTCGCGGATGGTGACCATCTCGAAGTCCATCAGCGCGCCGACCTGGTCATCCTCGTAGGACAGCGCCGAACGCACGCGCTCACGCTGCTGTGCGTCGAGCGATTCCATGAGTTCGAGCACCACGTCACGCGGCAGCTCAGGCGCCAGATCTGCCAGCTCGTCGGCGTCCATCTCCTTGGCCGCAGCAAGGATTTCATGGTCATCCATGTCCGCAATCAGCGACTCACGGACCGCATCGGACACTTCGAGGAGGATGTCACCATCACGCTCGACCTTGACCAGCTGCCAGACGGTAAGGCGATCAGCAAGCGGGAGGGCTTCGAGAATATGAGCAACGTCGGCGGAGTGCAGCTCATCGAGCTTGCGCTGCAGTTCAGCGAGGTTCTGGCGATGGACCAGGTTTTCCACCAGGTCACGGTGCAGGCCTTCCTGGCGGTGAGTCAGGCCCTCCACAAGCTTATGGCGATGCAACAGATCGACCACCTGTGCGAGGCGATCCTGCAGGCTCTCTTGCGGCTTTTTGGCTTCTACTTCAGTCATACGGCACGCTCCACCCCAGCAGCAGGGCGCGCCGCGGGGCTCAATCGATCAGATCGGGCGAAAGGAAATTTGAGTAACTACTGGGTAAGTCCATGGTGGTTATCCACAAGCCCCGGCGGGGCTGACACGACAATGATAGCACCGCGACTTGTTTCGGCGCGACAAAATCGAGCCTAGAACAAGCGCTTGCGCCATTTTCTTAGACCAGCACACAACCTGTTTTTCCGACGAATGCGCTAGATCACAAGGCACGCTGGCAACATCGAAAAGCGGGACTAGTCTGCAATGGCACTCGTCAAGGAGGACGAATCATGCAGCGCTCAATCTGCGCAGGAATTTGCGCACTTCTGCTCTACCCTTCCGCTCCGGCATCCGCCTCCACAGTCTTTCGCTGTGAAGACGGCAAAGGTCACATCACCTACACACTGCACGGCTGCCCGGACAGCGCCAGCCAGGATCTGCAGGAAGCCCACAACCCCACGCCCGGCAAAGGCAAGGCCGTACCCCTGGCCAAGACCAAGAAGCCGCGCAGCAAGGCCAAGAGCAAAGAGAAGGATGAACAGTTGGTCGTAGTCGGCACCAAGCAGGACGGCTGCGGCAACCAACTCAGCAGCAGCGAGCGGCGCCGCGCCGTGATTCGCCAGCAGATCCGCAGCGGGATGACCCTGCGCGACGTGGAGAGCGCGCTCGGCAAGCCTGACAAGATCACCACCAACGACGGCCAGACCCGCTATCACTATGCCGACGACAAGGGCAACAAACGCCAGGTGAACTTCGACGAATACGGCTGCGTGAAGAAAAAAGGCAAACGCTGAAAAGACAAAAGGCCCGCATCGCTGCGAGCCTTTTGCTATATGGCGCACTCAGGAGGATTCGAACCTCCGACCGCCCGGTTCGTAGCCGGGTACTCTATCCAGCTGAGCTATGAGTGCGTGTGGCGCTTTTAGACCAGATCACCGCTGGTTGAAACAAAATGGCCTGCATCGCTGCAAGCCATTCCAATATGGCGCACTCAGGAGGATTCGAACCTCCGACCGCCCGGTTCGTAGCCGGGTACTCTATCCAGCTGAGCTATGAGTGCGTGGGTTGCGCATTTTAGTGATCTTAACCATCAGGTCAAGCACTTTTCCGAAAAATTTCAATAACTTATCGGACTTAGCGCAAGCACAACCAAGGTTGTGAATATGGCGGAGAAGGGGGGATTCGAACCCCCGACACCCTTTTGAGGTGTACTCCCTTAGCAGGGGAGCGCCTTCGGCCACTCGGCCACCTCTCCGCAACACGGGGCGCATGATAACCATGTTTTCCCCGTTTGCAAAGACAAAATTTCGAGAAAAATTAGTGGCTTGGTTCGTCGCCCTTCTCTTTCTGGATGCGCTGGTAAATCTCTTCGCGGTGCACGGCGACTTCCTTGGGAGCATTGACGCCAATGCGCACCTGATTACCTTTCACGCCCAACACGGTGACGGTGACATCATCACCCACCATCAGGGTCTCTCCGACCCGGCGAGTCAGAATCAGCATTCCTTTCTCCTTACGGATTCAATTACGGGACAACAGTCTGCAGAAATAAAATGGTGGCAGCCCCGCGCATATCAAGTGCGACGCCTTCACCCAAGTATTGACCAGCCCGGACAAAAGGAAAGTTCCTCGCCAAACCGACCAAAAAAACGAAAGGCGCGGATCGCCGCGCCTTTCAGGTAGAGCATCACTCGGCCTGTCGGGCCGGAGCGTCCAGATCGAAGGCAGTGTGCAGCGCGCGCACGGCCAACTCCAGGTACTTCTCTTCGATGACCACGGAGACCTTGATCTCGGAGGTGGAGATCATCTGGATATTGATGGTTTCCTTGGCCAGCGCCTCGAACATGCGGCTGGCGACACCGGCGTGCGAACGCATACCGACACCCACGATGGAGACCTTGGCGATATTGGTGTCGCCGATTACCTCGCGGGCACCCAGCTCGCGTGCGGTGTTCTCCAACACGCCCATGGCGTTGTTGTAGTCGTTGCGGTGCACGGTGAAGGTGAAGTCGGTGGTGTTATCGTGCGCCACGTTCTGCACGATCATGTCCACTTCGATGTTCGCGGCGCTGATCGGGCCGAGAATCTTGAAGGCCACGCCGGGGATATCCGGTACGCCACGGATGGTCAGCTTGGCTTCGTCGCGATTGAAGGCGATGCCGGAGATGATCGGCTGTTCCATGGATTCCTCTTCATCAAGGGTAATGAGGGTGCCCGGACCCTCCTGGAAGCTGTGCAGCACGCGCAGCGGGACGTTGTACTTGCCGGCAAACTCCACCGAACGGATCTGCAGCACCTTGGAGCCGAGGCTGGCCATTTCCAGCATCTCCTCGAAGGTGATCTTGTCCAGGCGCTGGGCCTTGGCCACCACGCGCGGATCGGTGGTATAGACGCCATCGACGTCGGTATAGATCTGGCACTCGTCGGCTTTCAGCGCTGCGGCCAGGGCCACGCCGGTGGTATCGGAGCCGCCACGACCGAGGGTGGTGATGTTGCCCTGCTCGTCCACACCCTGGAAGCCTGCAACCACCACGACCTTGCCCGCCTTGAGGTCGGCACGGATCTTCTGGTCGTCGATCTGCAGGATGCGCGCTTTGGTATGCGCGCTGTCGGTGAGGATGCGCACCTGGTTGCCGGTGTAGGACACCGCCGGCACACCGCGCTGGATCAGGGCCATGGCCAGCAGGGCGATGGTCACCTGCTCGCCGGTGGAGACCATCACGTCCAGCTCGCGCGGGACCGGCTGGCCGTCACTGACCTGCTTGGCCAGGTCGATCAGACGATTGGTTTCGCCGCTCATGGCGGAAACCACGACGACGATGTCGTCGCCGCGCTCGCGGAATTTCTTCACCTTCTCGGCTACCTGCTGGATACGCTCCACGGTGCCGACTGAGGTGCCCCCAAACTTCTGTACGATCAAAGCCATGTCAAAAAGCCGCCTGATTCCTCGAAGGGCGCCCATTAAACCCGCATCGGGTCACACTGCCAAGGCCCGCCGGACGCACTGCGGGCCCTGGTTTCGCTGCTTTTAGGCGCCTTGTTCGACGAAGGTCGCCGCCAGGGCCAGCGCCTCGTCCAGCTTGCCGGCATCGACGCCACCACCCTGGGCCATGTCCGGGCGACCACCGCCCTTACCACCCACGGCGGCGGCAGCCTGACGCATCAGGTCGCCGGCCTTGAGCTTGGCAGTCAGGTCCTGGGTGACGCCGGCAACCAGCACCACCTTGTCCTCGAATACGCCACCCAGCAGGATCACCGCACTGCCCAGCTTGTTCTTCAGCTGGTCGACCATGGCCAGCAGGGCCTTGCCATCCAGGCCATCGAGACGCGCGGCCAGTACCTTGACGCCCTTGACGTCCACGGCCGAACCGGCCAGGTCGTTGCCGGCGGCGCTGGCGGCCTTGGCCTTGAGCTGCTCCAGCTCCTTTTCCAGCTGGCGGTTGCGCTCGATCAGGCCGGACAGCTTGTCCAGTACGTTGTCGCGGCTGCCCTTGACCAGCGCGGCCGCTTCTTTCAGCTGCTCTTCCGCGCCGTTCAGCCAGGCCAGCGCGGCAGCGCCGGTGACGCCCTCGATACGACGCACGCCGGCGGCCACGCCGCCTTCGCTGGTGATCTTGAACAGGCCGATGTCGCCGGTACGCGACACGTGGGTACCGCCGCACAGCTCGACGGAGAAGCCGCCCCCCATAGTCAGCACGCGCACGTCATCGCCGTACTTCTCGCCGAACAGCGCCATGGCGCCCTTGGCCTTGGCGGTTTCGATGTCGGTTTCTTCGGTTTCGACCGCGGAGTTCTTGCGAATCTCGGCGTTGACCAGTTCTTCCAAGGCCTTCAGCTGCTCGGGCTTGATCGCCTCGAAGTGGCTGAAGTCGAAGCGCAGGCGCTGGCTATCGACCAGCGAGCCCTTCTGCTGCACGTGCTCGCCCAGCACCTGACGCAGCGCGGCGTGCAGCAGATGGGTGGCCGAGTGGTTCAGCGCAGTGGCCTGACGCACCGAGGCGTCGACTTCGGCCTTCAGCGAGGTACCGACGGACAGGCCGCCCTTGGCCACCACACCGTGGTGCAGGAAGGCGCCGCCGGCCTTGGTGGTGTCGCGCACGTCGAAGCGCACACCGGCGCTTTCCAGGAAGCCGCAGTCACCGACCTGGCCGCCGGACTCGGCGTAGAACGGGGTCTGGTCCAGCACCACCACGCCCTCCTCGCCCTCGGCGAGGTTGTCGACGGCGGTGCCGGCCTTGAACAGGGCGACGATCTTGCCGCTGCCGCTGGTGCCCTGGTAACCGAGGAAGACGGTGTCGCTGTCGACCTTGACCAGGCTGTTGTAGTCCATGCCGAAGGAGCTGGCGGAACGTGCGCGCTCGCGCTGGGCCTCCATCTCGCGCTCGAAGCCTTCCTCGTCGAGGGTCAGCTCGCGCTCGCGGGCGATGTCGCCGGTCAGGTCGACCGGGAAGCCGTAGGTGTCATACAGCTTGAACACCACGTCGCCGGGAATGACGCTGCCCTTGAGTTCGGCCAGGTCCTGCTCGAGGATCTTCAGGCCCTGCTCCAGAGTCTTGGCGAACTGTTCTTCTTCGGTCTTCAGCACGCGCTCGATATGCGCCTGCTGCTGTTTCAGCTCGGGGAAGGCTTCGCCCATCTCGGCCACCAGCGCGGCGACGATCTGGTAGAAGAAGCTGCCCTTGGCGCCCAGCTTGTTACCGTGGCGGCAGGCGCGGCGGATGATGCGGCGCAGCACGTAGCCACGGCCTTCATTGGACGGGGTGACGCCGTCGGCGATCAGGAAGCCGCAGGAGCGGATGTGGTCGGCGACGACTTTTAGCGAAGCCTGGCCTTCGTTGGCGCAGCCGATGGCCTTGGCCGCGGCATTCAGCAGGCTCTGGAACAGGTCGATCTCGTAGTTCGAGTTGACGTGCTGCAGTACCGCGCTGATGCGCTCCAGGCCCATGCCGGTGTCCACGCTCGGCGCCGGCAGCGGGTGCAGCACGCCGTCCGCGGTACGGTTGAACTGCATGAACACGTTGTTCCAGATCTCGATGTAGCGGTCGCCGTCTTCTTCCTTTGATCCGGGCGGGCCGCCCCAGATGTGATCGCCGTGATCGAAGAAGATCTCGGTGCACGGGCCGCACGGGCCGGTGTCGCCCATCGCCCAGAAGTTGTCGGAGGCGTAAGGCGCGCCCTTGTTGTCACCGATGCGCACCATGCGCTCGGCCGGGATGCCGACTTCCTGGGTCCAGATGTCATAGGCCTCGTCGTCGGTGGCGTAGACGGTGACCCAGAGCTTTTCCTTCGGCAGGTTCAGCCACTTTTCGCTGGTCAGGAATTCCCAGGCGTAGGTGATGGCGTCGCGCTTGAAATAGTCGCCGAAGCTGAAGTTGCCCAGCATCTCGAAGAAGGTGTGGTGGCGCGCGGTGTAGCCGACGTTTTCCAGGTCGTTGTGCTTGCCGCCGGCGCGCACACACTTCTGGCTGGTGGTAGCGCGGGTGTAGGCACGCTTCTCCAGGCCCAGGAAGCAGTCCTTGAACTGGTTCATGCCGGCGTTGGTGAACAACAGGGTCGGGTCGTTCGCGGGGATCAGCGAACTGGAGGCGACGCGGGTGTGCCCCTTCTCTTCGAAGAAGCGGAGGAAGGCTTCACGGATTTCTGCGCTTTTCATTGATTTCATCCAGGCAAACGACAGCACGGCAAACGCCGGCAAAGGGCCGCATTATATCGGCCCGGCGCTGCAGGGACAGCCCGTTTACGGGGAATTTGGATAGAAAGCCTCTATCGGGCCACGTTGTGACCCGAATCCGCCATCCAGAACCCGGTCAGAGCGTGGTGGGGACGATCAGGATGCCGGCGCGCAGGCCGTTCTTGACCTTGGGATTGGGGAAGATGATGCGTGCGCCCTGCTCTTCCACCAGCCAGCGGGTGCCGGCGATGTCCTCGGCCAGCAGGAAGCCCGGCGCAAGCTCGGTGAAGTTCTCGACATCAGCCGGCAGGTGCAGCTTGAAGGCATCGCTGTGCTTGATCACCTCGCGCGACACGGCGAACAGCTGCATGCCGTCCAGCGAGTCGGCCTGAGGCTCGCAATTCTCCACCAGTTCGCGCAGGCGCTTCTCCAGCAGATCGAGGTTGACCTGCTGGTTCTGGCCGAAGGGGCGCGCCTTGCCCAACTCCAGGGTGAAAGCCTCGGCGCCCAGGCGCGCGTAGGTGTAGGAGCTGAAAGTGATGCCGGTCTTGCGCTGCAGCAGCACCGCGTCGATGCCGGCGGCGCGCAGGCGCGCCAGCTCGGCACGCGAGTGTTCGCGGCCTTCGACATAGGGATAGAGAGCGAACTGCTCGATCTTCGAACCGCGGATCGCCGTGTGCAGATCGTAATGCAGGCGTACCCGGCCTTCCTTGCTGAAGAAGGCAGCCGCGAAGCGCTCCAGCTCGTTGGCGCGCAGCGCCTCGAAACCACTGCTCTGCTCATGACGGCCGTCGAACAGGCGGTTGATGTCCTGCTCCACGAAACGCTCGCCGCGACGCATGGCCTCAGGGTTGCCGAGCAGGAAGAGGATGCGCGCCCTAGGCAACAACTGCCCCGAGGCGACGGCCTGCAGCAGGCGGTCGAGCAGCTCGATTGGCGCCGTCTCGTTGCCATGGATACCGGCCGACAGCAGCAGGTCGAGGCCGCTGTCATCCTGGGCAGTGGGCGTCACTTCCAGCACGCCCTCGCCCAGCCAGTGCAGGCGCGCGCCCTCGCGGGTCAGCTGAATCTTCTCGGTCGGCTCGCGGCCGGCCAGGGTGAGTTCGAGCAGTTTGCCGAGGGCGAGCATGGGATTACCTCAGTCGGGCTCAGTGATTGCAGTCGGGACCGTGCACATGATCCTCGTCGTCACCGGCGAGATCCGCCGGCTCCATTTCCAGCTGCAGGCCAACCAGGTTGGTGGCCTGCGGGCGCAGCAGCAGGTTGGCGTACTCGGTATCGCCCTCCTCCACATCCACGCCGATCAGCAGTTGGTCGCCAACCGCCTGGATCCACACTTCCTTGCCCTGCCAGACGACAGCGAAGCGGGTGCAGGAGGTCTCCAGCTGGGTGCCGTCGGAATCTTCGAGGATCAGTTGCAGGGCGTCGGACATGTTTCAGTGCTCTCAGGCGAGTTGGAAAGGGTACACGGAGCCCAGTTTAAGGATCTGCGTCAATTCATCCAATGCCGTGCGGCACTCGATCAGCAGTTGCGGGTCGGCCAGGTCACTTTCCGCCAGGCGGTCACGGTAGTGTTTGTCGACCCAGGCATTGAGGGTGGTGAACAGCTCGGGGGTCATTACCACGCCCGGATTGACCGCCGCCAGCTCGTGCTCCTTGAGCGCCACGCGCAGGCGCAGGCAGGCCGGGCCACCGCCGTTCTGCATGCTCTGCTTGAGGTCGAATACCTTCACCTCACGGATCGGGCCGTTGCCGCGGGTCAGCTCGCTCAGGTAGTTCCACACATTGGCGTTGTTGCGGCACTCCTCCGGCACGATCAGCAGCATGCTGCCGTCGGCGCGGGTCAGCAGCTGGCTGTTGAACAGGTAGGAGCGCACCGCATCCTCCACGCTCACCGCGCTGGCCGGCACGCGCACGGCCTGGAAGTTGCCGCCGCGGCGGGCCAGTTTGTCGCCCAGCTCGGCCAGTACCTTGTCGGTGTCGAGGAAAGCGTCCTGGTGGTAAAACAGCACCTCGCCATTGCCCACCGAGATCACGTCGTTGTGGAACACGCCCTGATCGATCACCGCCGGGTTCTGCTGGGCGTAGACCACGCCCTCGTCACCCAGGCCGTGCAGGCGGGCCACCGCCTGGCAGGCTTCCAGGGTCTGCCGCGCCGGGTAGCGCTGCGGCGCCGGGAAGCGGCTGTCGAAGGCGCTGCGGCCGAACACGAAGAACTCCACGCCAGCCTCGCCGTAGCTCTTGCAGAAGCGCGTGTGGTTGGCCGCGCCCTCGTCGCCGAACTGGCTCACCGCCGGTAGCGCGGCGTGGTGGGCGAAGTGCGCTTCGTTGTTGAACATGGCGCGCAGCACGCGGCTGGTGGTCGGATGTTCGATCGAGCGGTGGAACTTGCAGTTGAGGTTGGCGGCGGTGAAATGCACGCGGCCATCCGCGGTGTCGGCGCTGGGGCTGACGGTGCAGGAGTTGGCCGTCCACATGCTGGAGGCGGAGCTGCAGGCAGCCAGCAGCGGCATGGCTTCCTTAGCGGCCCGGGCAATCACCTCGGCATCAGTGCCGGTGAAGCCCAGACTGCGCAGTGCGGCGACGTCCTGGCGCTCCTGCGGGGCGAACACGCCCTGCTTGAAGCCCATGTCCATCAGCGCCTTCATCTTGCCCAGGCCCTGCTTGGCCGCTTCCTTCGGGCTGGAGACCGCCTGGCTGTTGCTCTGCGACGCCACGTTGCCGTAGGACAGGCCACCGTAGTTGTGGGTCGGGCCGACCAGGCCATCGAAGTTCATTTCATAGGCGGACATCACAGACTCACTCCCGGGGTCAGGGTGGCAGGCAGGCTCAGGGTTTCACTTTCCAGCGAGGCGACCGGGTAGGCACAGTAATCGGCGGCGTAGTAGGCGCTGGCGCGATGGTTGCCGGAAGCGCCCACACCGCCGAACGGCGCGCTGCTAGCGGCGCCGGTCAGCTGCTTGTTCCAGTTGACGATGCCGGCACGGCTCTCGATAAGGAACTGCTGGTAGCGCTCGGCGGACTCGGACAGCAGGCCGGCGGCCAGGCCGTACTGGGTGTTGTTGGCCTCGGCAATGGCGGCGGCGAAGCCGTCATAGCGGATCACCTGCAGCAGCGGGCCGAAGAACTCCTCGTCGATGCGCTCGGCCACCTGGGTCACGTCGACAATGCCGGGGGTCAGCAGCGCGGCATTCGGCACCGGCTGGATCATCTCCAGCAGCACCTCGGCGCCCTTGTCGACCAGGTGGCGCTGGGCCTTGAGCAGGTGCTCGGCTGCGGCCAGGGAAATCACCGAGCCCATGAAGGGCGCCGGCTGCTCGTCGAAAGCGCCGACCTTGAGGGTCGAGGCCACCGCCACCAGGCGCGCCAGCAGGGCATCGCCCCAGGCACCAACAGGCACCAGCAGGCGGCGGGCGCAGGTGCAGCGCTGGCCAGCGGAGATGAAAGCGGACTGGATGATGGTGTAGACAGCGGCGTCGACATCCTTGACCTCGTCCACCACCAGCGGGTTGTTGCCCCCCATCTCCAGCGCCAGGATCTTGTCCGGGCGGCCGGCGAACTGACTGTGCAGCAGGTTGCCGGTACGGCTGGAGCCGGTGAAGAACAGTCCGTCGATGCCAGCGCTGGCGGCCAGGGCCACGCCGGTTTCGCGGGCGCCCTGCAGCAGGTTGAGCACGCCGGTCGGCAAACCGGCCTCAATCCAGCACTTGACCGTCAGCTCGGCAACCTTCGGCGTCAGCTCGCTGGGCTTGAACACCACCGCGTTACCAGCCAGCAACGCCGGCACGATGTGGCCGTTGGGCAGGTGGCCGGGGAAATTGTAGGGACCGAACACGGCAACCACGCCATGCGGCTTGTGGCGCAGCACGGCAGTGGCGTCGGCCAGCGGACCGCTCTTCTCGCCGGTGCGCTCGCGGTAGCTCTGCACGGAGATGGCGACCTTGTTGACCATGCTGGTCACCTCGGTGGCGGACTCCCACAGCGGTTTGCCGGTTTCCTCGCCGATGGTGCGGGCCAGCTCGTCACTGTGCGCCTTGAGGGTGGCGGCGAACTGTTCGAGGACGGCAATGCGCTCTTCCAGTGGACGGCGCGCCCAAGCCGGGAAGGCCGCACGGGCGGCGGCGACAGCCTGCTCGACCTGCGCGGCGCTGGCACCCTGGCCGCTCCACACGGCTTCCTGGGTCACCGGATTGAGCGAATCGAAGGCCTCGCCCTGCCCGGCCAGCCACTGGCCTGCGATGTAATGAGTGGTCATTGCTTGCTCTCCTTGGCCGACAGCGGCACGGCGCGCACCTGGCTGCCGGCGCTCAGCTGCAGGCGCTTGGCAGTCAGCGGGTCGACCACCAGGGTACCGGCGGCGGCACGCGCCGGCGCGGCGGTGATGCGGCAGTCTTCGCGCTTGCGGTTGTGAATCAGGTAGGGAATGGCGTCGTCGCCCGGGGTACCGACGGCCAGCACCAGGGTCTGACTGTCGCGCACCGCGCGAATCTTGTCGGTTTCCACCTCGATGGCTGGGCCGGCGTCGAAGATATCGACATAGCCCTGGTAGCTGAAACCCTCGCCCTTGAGCAGGGCCAGCGCCGGCTCGGTGTCCGGGTGCACGCGGCCGATCACGGCGCGCGCCTCCTCGGAGAGGAAGCAGGTGTAGAGCGGGAACTTGGGCATCAGCTCGGCGATGAAGGCCTTGTTGCCGACGCCGGTGAGGTAGTCAGCCTGACTGAACTCCATCTTGAAGAAGTGTCGACCCAGGCTCTCCCAGAACGGCGAGCGGCCGTTTTCGTCGGACATGCCGCGCATCTCGGCGATCACTTTGTTGCCGAACAGCTCGCGGAACTCGGCCATGAACAGGAATCGCGCCTTGGACAGTAATCGGCCGTTGAGCCCGCTGCGGTAACCGGCATGCAGGAACAGCGAGCACAGCTCCGAGTTTCCGGTCAGGTCGTTGGCCAGGAACAGGGTGGGAATCTCGCGGTAGATCTTCAGCTCCTGCGAGGCGCTGACGGTGAGACCGACCCGGTAGTTGTACCAGGGCTCGCGCAGGCCGACGGCGCCGGCCACGGCGGAAATGCCGACGACCTTGCCGTCGTCGTCTTCCATCACGAACAGGTAGTCGGCGTCGGCGCGCTCGGCCTCGCCACGGAAGGTCTTCTCCGCCCAGCCGACCCGGTGCGACAGGCGCTCCTCGTTGGCCGGCAGGGTGGTCAAGCCGGTGCCGGTGCTGCGGGCCAGGTCGATCAGCGCCGACAGATCGGCGCTACGGACGGGACGAACGATCATATTGCCTCCAGAATTCTCGCCCCACTCGGGGCCAAGGGTGAGGGAAAGGCCCTCATCCGGCCCTGCGGGCCACCTTCTCCCGGCGGGAGAAGGGTTGACGCATCAAACCGCAACCAGGCGCACGCTGACGCCTTCACCCACACCCAGCGCCTCGGCGGCCTCCAGGCTCAGGGTCACCGGCTTGCCGGGTACCCAGTCGAGGTCAGCGATGATGGCGCGGAAATCCTGCAGTTGGCCGTTGCTCACCAGGTATTGGCGCCCGCCCTTGCCTGGCTCACCGATGCGCACCGGCACCACGCGACTCTGCGCGATCGAGCGGATGCCCGAGGTGCGCGCATGCAGGGTCGGGCCACCGTCGAAGATGTCGATGTAGTGGTCGGTCTCGAAGCCTTCGCGCATGAGGATGTCGAAGGTCACCTGGGCGCGGCTGTAGACCTGGCCCATGGCTTCCTGGGCGCTGTCCGGCAGCAGCGGCACGTAGATCGGGTAATGCGGCATCAGCTCGGCGAGGAAGGTGCGGCTCTTCAGCCCGCACAGGCGTTCAGCCTCGGTGTAGCTCATGTCGAAGAAGTTGCGGCCGACGGCGTCCCAGAACGGCGAATCGCCGTGCTCGTCGCTGTAGCCGACGATCTCCACCACCACCGCGTCGGCGAAGCGCTCCGGGTGGGCTGCCATGAACAGCAGGCGGCCACGCGAGTTGAGCTCGGCCAGTGGGCTGTCGACCAGATCGCGCTGCACGTAGAAGCTGGTCAGCAGGCTGTTGCCGGTGAGGTCGTGGCACAGCGAGAGGACGTGGATCTTGTTGTGGATCTTCAGCTCGCGCGAGGCGTGCACGAAGGTCTCGTTGCGGAAGCTGTAGAACGGTTCGGAATACCCCGCCGAGGCGACGATGGCGGAGCAGCCGACCAGCTTGCCGCTGGCCGTGTCCTCGAGGACGAAGAAGTAGCTCTCCTCGCCGTTGAAGCTGACCTCGGCGGCGAAAGAGGCCTCGGAGGCGGCGATCTTGTCGCTCAGACGACCAGCGTCGTCCGGCAGCGAAGTAACGCCCACCGGGCTGTCGGCAGCCAGACGCTGCACTTCAGCGAGGTCGGACATCTGCGCAGGGCGCATCACCAGCATGGCGTTACTCCTTTCCGGAAAACGCGCCCCGCACGGGCGGAGCGATTGACGAATAAAAGCTCCAACAGGCCTGAGGCTGCCCACTGGAGAAAGACCGGAGCACTCCGATCACGCATGAATCGACTCATCCTGAGCAATCGGCGGCGCATCCTGCGCCGCCTGTTGCAGCCATCAGCCCTGAGCGAGCTTGGCGACCGCGCGCTCGAAACGGTCCAGACCGTCGACGATATCGGCCTCTTCCACCACCAGGCTGGGCGCGAATCGCACCACGTCCGGGCTGGCCTGCAGTACCAGCACGCCCTCGGCGGCAGCGGCATCCAGCACGGCCTTGGCCTTGCCCTTCCAGGCATCGTTGAGCACGCAGCCGAGCAGCAGGCCCAGGCCACGCACTTCGGCGAACATGCCGTAACGCTCGCCGATGGCCAGCAGGCGCTGCTTGAACTGCTCGCTCTTGGTCTTCACGCCCTGCAGCACTGCGGGGGTGTTGACGATGTCCAGTACCGCTTCGGCCACCGCGCAGGCCAGCGGGTTACCGCCGTAGGTGGTGCCGTGGGTGCCGACGGCCAGGTGCTTGGCCAGCTCGGTGGTGGTCAGCATGGCGCCGATGGGGAAACCACCGCCGAGGCTCTTGGCGCTGGAGAGGATGTCCGGGGTGACGCCGTAGTGCATGTAGGTGAACAGCTCGCCGCTGCGGCCCATGCCGCTCTGCACCTCGTCGAACACCAGCAGCGCGTTGTGCTGGTCGCAGAGTGCACGGGCGCCTTCCAGGTACGCCTTGTCGGCCGGCAGCACGCCGCCCTCGCCCTGGATCGGCTCCAGTACCACGGCGCAGGTCTTGTCGGAGATCGCGGCTTTCAGCGCGTCCAGGTCGTTGTACGGGACATGGGTGATGCCCTCGATCTTCGGCCCGAAACCATCGGAGTACTTGGGCTGGCCTCCGACGCTGACGGTGAACAGGGTACGACCGTGGAAGCTGTTGAGCGCGGCGATGATCTCGTACTTCTCCGGGCCGAAACGGTCATGGGCGACGCGACGGGCCAGCTTGAAGGCGGCCTCGTTGGCCTCGGCGCCGGAGTTACAGAAGAACACGCGCTCGGCGAAGGTGGCATCGACCAGCTTGTGGGCCAGGCGCAGGGTCGGCTCGTTGGTGAACACGTTGGAGATGTGCCACAGGGTGTTGGCCTGCTCGGTCAGCGCCTTGACCAGTGCCGGATGGCAGTGGCCGAGGGCATTGACAGCGATGCCACCGGCGAAGTCGATCAGCTCGCGACCGCTCTGATCCCAGACTCGCGAACCCAGGCCACGCACCGGAACAAAGGCGGCAGGGGCATAGTTGGGGACCAGATACTGATCGAAATCGGCGCGTTGCACCGGATCGTGCTGAACGGACATCGGGGCTCTCCTAAATAAGGAACACCGCACAAAATGGCAGGTGATGAAAGGATTGTAGGGGCTGCCCACGGGCCCGCATTGTCGCCATGCGACAACTTCTTACAGCGGAACCCCGCGGTTTTCGGGGGCTTTCGGCAATGCGACAGAAAGCTCCGGAATTGCGCAGTTTAAACGCTGCGCGGGCAATTCTCCCCTCTTCGGCTACGACTTTATTTCCTGAGCATTTGCAGCAGCGGCCGCGAACCTTTAACCCCCCCCACGCAATACTTTCCTCGGCCCTGGGCTAAGGTTTCGCCTTCTAAGGCGAGTCACTTTCTCTTGTTTGCCCAAGAGAAAGTAACCAAAGAGAAGGGCACCCCGACATCCGGGCCTGGCCTGCGGCCAGACTTCCCTCCTTCCGGTGCCGCTCCGGGGGCCGGCTTACAAGGGCCATCCTTGGCCCTTTAAGCCTCTCGCCGCATCCCTGCGGCTCGTCCCCCTGCGCAACACCTTCACTCGGCCTCCTGACGGGGACTCGGACTCCGAGTTGCCTGGCGGTTCTTCGAGCGCTTCGCGGACTCCTACAACAGGGCCCCATCCTCCATCGCCGCTCTTTGAACGACGCAGAGCCTCCAGGCAGCGCCAAACACCCCTTCAGAAGGGTGAGAGGAATCGTCGTGGAAGGGGTTGAGCGGCATGGATGCCGCGAGAGCGACGATGGGCCAAGGATGGCCCTTCGACGCGTGCCCCTGGAACGATGATGGAGCGAACGAACCCGGAGCGAAGCGGAGGGCCGGATGGCGGGCAAGCCCTTTTGGTTCCTTTTGGCGGGGCCGGCCATCCGGGCGACTGCCAAAAGGGACCCGCCCAGTAGGGCGGAACCAATGCTGCAGCCAGCACAAAAAGCAGCAACGGCACGAAGCCGGAAAGCCGGAAAGCCGGAAAAAGCTACCCGCGCTCGACGGAAGCCGGAGCAATCTCAAACGGACTGGCACTCCGCCGCTGATTGCGATCTTCCCGCGGCGTCGCCCCAAAGAAGTTGCGATAAGCGCTGGAGAAGTGCGGGCCGGAGGAGAAGCCACAGGAAAGCCCGATCTGAATGATCGACTTGCTGGTCTGCATCAGCAGCTGGCGTGCCTTGTTCAGGCGCAACTCCAGGTAGTACTGGCTCGGCACGCGGTTGAGGTACTGCTTGAAGATCCGCTCCAGCTGACGCCGCGACACGCACACGTGCTGGGCGATCTCGTCGGTGGTCAGCGGCTCCTCGATGTTGGCCTCCATCAGCAGCACCGCCTGGGTGAGCTTGGGATGGCTGGAGCCGATGCGGTTCTGCAGCGGAATGCGCTGGCGCTCGCCGCCCTCGCGGATGCGCTCGACCACCAGCTCCTCGCTCACCGCGCCGGCCAGCTCGGCACCGTGGTCGCGGGCCAGTACAGCGAGCAGCAGGTCGAGCACGGCAAGGCCGCCGCAGGCGCTGAGGCGATCGCGATCCCAGTCAAACAGATGACTGGTGGCAATGACCTTGGGGAAGCGTTCGGTAAAGTCGTCCTGCCAGCGCCAGTGCACGGCGGCACGGTAGCCGTCGAGCAGGCCGAGCTGGGCCAGCGGATAGACGCCGGCGGACAGGCCGCCAATGGCAATGCCGCCGCGAGCCAGCTGCTTGAGCGCCTGGGCCAGCGCCGGAGCAACCTGCGCCGGCGGCTCGTCGGCCAGCACGAACAACTTGTGGCAGCCCTCCAGGCGCCCGGCCCAGGGCTCGCCGGGCAGCTGCCAGGCGCCGGCCGCCGGCGCTTCGGCCTGGAGGAAGCGCAGTTCGTAGGACACTTCCGGGTGAACGCGCTGCGCCACGCGCAGGGCCTCCTCGGCCAGGGCCAGGGTCATGGGCCTGGTTTCCGGCCAGATCAGGAAGGCAATGCAGTGGGCAGTCGAAGTCATGGGGGCAGTCTAGTGCTTACTTCAGGCTGCCGGAAAGGAACTGTTTCAGGCGATCGGACTGCGGGTTGGCCAGCACCTCTTTCGGGCAGCCGGTTTCCTCCACCAGACCCTTGTGCAGGAAGATCAGCTGGTTGGATACCTCGCGGGCGAAGCCCATCTCGTGGGTCACCACCACCATGGTGCGGCCTTCCTGGGCCAGGTCCTGCATCACCTTGAGCACCTCGCCGACCAGCTCAGGGTCGAGCGCCGAAGTCGGCTCGTCGAACAGCATGACTTCCGGCTCCATGGCCAGGGCACGGGCGATGGCCACGCGCTGCTGCTCACCGCCAGACATATGGGCCGGATAGGCGTCCTTGCGGTGCGCCACACCCACCTTGGCCAGGTAGTGCTCGGCCTTCTCGATGGCTTCCTTCTTCGGCACGCCGAGCACATGCACCGGCGCTTCGATCACGTTCTCCAGGGCGCTCATGTGCGACCACAGGTTGAAGTGCTGGAACACCATGGACAGGCGCGAGCGCATGCGCTGCAGCTGCTTGGCATCAACGGCCTTGAGCGCACCGTCCTTGTTGGCCACCAGCTTGAGCTCTTCGCCATTGAGCAGGATCTTGCCGCCATGCGGCTGCTCCAGCATGTTGATGCAGCGCAGGAAGGTGCTTTTGCCCGAGCCGCTGGAGCCGATGATGCTGATCACGTCGCCAGCCTTGGCCGCCAGCGACACGCCCTTCAACACTTCGTGGCTGCCGTAGCGTTTGTGCAGATCCTGAACTTCGAGTTTGTACATGGTTGGGCTCTCGTATGGCTCAGTCGCTCAGCAGGCGACCCTGGCGAATGGGTTGCTGGCCGGCCACCTTGGCCAGCCAGAGTCCGGGTTGGGCGAAGCGCAGGCGCTCGCGCACATAGAGCACCCCGGCGGTCGAGGCACGCACGATGCTGTGGCGGTCCTCCAGCGGATCGATGACTTCGAACAGCGGGTCGCCCACCTCGACACGGGCGCCGACCGGCTGCAGGAAGCTGACCACACCGGCATGCGGCGGGTAGGCGTATTCGGCGCCGGCAAACGGCGTGGGTGCGCAGGTTGGCGCCGGCGCGGCAGGCCAGGCACCGTCGATCAGCCCCTGCTCGGCAAGGAAGGCGAGGATGCTTTCGGCGCTCGCCTGGGCACGCTCGCGCTCGGTATCCAGCATGCCACCCAGCTCCACCGTGCTGGCCTGACAGGCCAGCGGTACGGAGGCCTGCGGGAAGCGCCGCGCCAGGCGCAGCCAGGCCATCGAACAGGCCTCGTCGAAGGAGCTGCCGCCGGTGTCTTCGGACACCAGCACGGCGCCAGCGCTCAGCCGCGCACCCAGCGACGCGAAGGTCTCTGCCTGTTGCGGAATCATGTACAGGTGCACCACGGCGTCGAAGTCGCAGTGCAGGTCGAGCACCAGATCGGCATCGCAGGCATGGCGCAGCAGCAGACGTTGCAGCCCTTGCAGCTCGGAACCGGCTGGCGGCAGAGCCTCCAGGCCGGCACGCATGGCCTGACGAATCAGCTCGACGTTGGCCTCGCTATCCGCCCCCAGGTGCCCTTCCAGCGTGGGCGCGATCAGCTCGGCGAGGTCGACGAAGTCACGATTGAAATTCTTGCCGCTGCCCAGCTCGAAACGCCCCTGGCTGGTGGCCTGGAACATCTGACCGAGACCGATGGGGTTGGCCACCGGCACCAGCTCGACCACGCCAGTAAGGCGCCCCTGCTCTTCCAGCTCGGCGAGACGGCGCTTGAGCTCGACGGCCACGCGCATGCCCGGCAGCTCGTCGGCGTGCATGCTGGCCTGGATATAGGCCTTGCGCACACCGGCGCCGAAACGGAACACGCTCAAGGTGCGTTCAGTGCCGGGGCAGCCCCAGGGCAGACGGTGATCGATGCGCTGCATGATCTCTACCTCAGTGCTTGCGCGGGGCCAGGTAGGCCAGGTAGCGGCGCTCGGCCAGCTTGAACAGGCGCACCAGGATCAGCGTCAGCACCAGGTAGAACACACCGGCGGTGATGTAGGCCTCGAAGGACAGGTAGTACTGCGAGTTCACGGTCTTGGCTGCGCCGGTGATGTCGATCAGGGTCACCACCGACGCCAGGCTGGTGGTGTGCAGCATCATGATCACCTCGTTGCTGTACTGCGGCAGCGCACGGCGCAGCGCGGACGGCAGGAGGATGCGGCGATACAGCTTGGCGCGCGACATGCCCATGGCCTTGGCCGCCTCGATTTCGCCATAAGGCGTGGCCTTGAGGCTGCCGGCGAGGATCTCGGCGCTGTAGGCACTGGTATTGATGGCAAACGCCAGACAGGCACAGAAGGTGGCATTTGACAGGTAAGGCCACAGGGCACTCTCGCGCACCACCTCAAACTGGGCCATGCCGTAGTACAGCAGGTACAGCTGCACCAGCATCGGCGTACCACGGATCACGTAGGTATACAGCCAGGCCGGGAAGTTGATCGCCGGTTGCTTGGAAACCCGCATCAGCGCCAGCGGCACCGCCGCGAGCAGGCCCAGGGCCAGGGAGATGACCAGCAGCTTGAGGGTGACCAGCACACCGCCGAAGTACAGCGGCAGGCTTTCCCACACCACGTTGTAGTCGAAAAGCATGGTAAATCCCTCAGATCTCGGCCGTTTTCACGCCGACCGAATAGCGGCGTTCGAGGTAACGCAGCACCAGCAGCGATACGCTGGTGATCGCCAGGTAGATGGCGGCGGCCAGCAGGATGTAGGTGAAGGGCTCGCGGGTCGCATCACCGGCGCTCTTGGCGCGGGCCATCATGTCCTGCAGGCCGACCAGGGAAATCAGGGCAGTGGCCTTGATCAGCACCAGCCAGTTGTTGGTGAAGCCGGGAATGGCCAGGCGGATCATCTGCGGCACCAGGATGCGGAAGAACACCCGCAGCGGGCTCATGCCGTAGGCCAGACCGGCCTCGCCCTGCCCTTTGGGGATGGCCATGAAGGCGCCACGAAAGGTCTCGGACAGATAGGCGCCATAGATGAAGCCCAGGGTACCGACACCGGCCACGAACGGATTGATGTCGACATAGCCCTCGTAGCCGGACAGCTCGAGGACGCGATTGAGCATTTCCTGGCCGCCGTAGAAGATCAGCAGGATCAGCACTAGGTCAGGGATGCCGCGAATCACCGCCGCATAGGTTTCGCCCAGCAGGGCCAGCCACTTGACCGGCGACAGGCGAAAGGCCGCGCCGAGCAGACCGAGAGCGATGGCCACCGCCATCGACAGCAGAGCCAGCTGCACGGTGAGCCAGGTACCGTCGAGAATGGTCGAGCCGTAGCCGTTGAACATGGAATCTATCCTCTGCAGACAGGAGGAGCGCTCTTGCTCAGAGCGAGGGGCGGAGGTGAGTCCGGCAGAGCGCTGCGCTCACCCGGCCCGACGTACCGCCCTCCCCGCTCCGGGGAGGGCGGCCGCAGCGGCGTTATTCGCCGTAGACGTTGAACTGGAAGTACTTGTCCTGCACTTCCTTGTACTTGCCGTTGGCGCGGATGGCCGCGATAGCGGCAGTGATCTTGTCGGCCAGGGCCTTGTCACCCTTGCGCACGGCGATGCCGGCACCGTTACCGAAGTACTTCTCGTCGGTGTAGTCCGGGCCTACCAGGGCAAAGCCCTTGCCGGCGTCGGTCTTGAGGAAGCCGTCGTCGATATTGACCACGTCGGCCAGGGTGGCATCCAGACGGCCGGCGGTCAGGTCGAGGAAGATCTCGTTCTGCGAGCTGTAACGCACCACTTCCACGCCTGCCGGGGCAAACACCTCGGTGGCATAGCGGTCGTAGATGGAGGCACGCTGTACACCGACCTTCTTGCCTTTCAGGTCAACCAGCGGGTCCTTGATCTCGGTACCGGCCTTCATCGCCAGCTTGGCGGGGGTGTGGTAGTACTTGCCGGTGAAGTCCACGGACTTCTTGCGCTCTTCGGTGATCGACAGGGACGACAGCACGGCGTCGAACTTGCGTACCTTGAGAGCCGGGATCAGGCCGTCGAATTCCTGCTCAATCCACTGGCACTTGACCTTCATCTCCTCGCACAGGGCGTTGCCGATGTCGTAGTCGAAGCCGGTGATGTTGCCTTCCGGGGTCTTGTAGGCGAACGGCGGGTAGGCCGCTTCGATACCGATACGCAGGGGTTTGTCTTCTGCCTGAACCAGCGCACTGAAAGCGGAAAGCGCCAGGGCGCCGAGAAGTACGATCTTCTTCATCTTGTGCTCCTTCGAATGGGGTACAGCGATTGGCAGAATGAGGTTCGCCATGGCCATGGGTGAATTGTAGAAAGTGTCACCGTCTTTGCCGCCACCAGGGACGCCACAAGAGGGTTGGCCAAGTGGGCGGCATTCTATCGACCGGGGGTGGGTCGATATTTCTTCAAAGCGACAACAAATTACAGAAGCACAGGGCGAGCGCGGAGCGCGTATTGACAGGCCAGCCAAAAGATGACCAAGGAGACACAAACAAAACCTTGATATTCAGCAATAAGCAGGCCAGAAAACACACACCCCATATTCCACGAGGCCTGCAGCCCCGCACCCGCATCGAACCATGCACGCATGCAGGGCATGGCGTTCCCCGCCCACCCCAAAAGTGGGCGAGGTGTTACTCGACGCTGTTACTCACAGCTCGAATTCCTGCCCCTGCAGCGGCACACACACTGACCAGCCGAGCTCGCGCTGGATGCGCTCGCGCAGTGCCTCGGAGGCATCCGCCTCGCCGTGCACCACGAAAACCCGCCGCGGCGCGCGCTGGAAGCCGGACAGCCAGCGCATCAGCTCATCGCTGTCGGCATGCGCTGACAACATCGGCAGTTCGGCGATTTCGGCATTGATCGGCAGCCATTGGCCATAGATCTTGGTTTCGCGCGCCCCTTCCAGCAGTTTGCGCCCGCGCGTGCCGGCGGCCTGGTAGCCGGAGAACAGCAAGGTGTTGCGATGATCCGCACCGAAGGCGGCGATGTGGTGCAGCACGCGCCCCCCGGTGGCCATGCCGCTGGCCGAAATGATCACCTTCGGGTAGCGGTTGGCCGACAGCGCCTTGGATTCCTCGACATCGCGCACATAGGTGACCGACTCGCAGGCCGCCTCGCAGTCCTGCCGGCCCAGGCGGTGCTCCTTGGGGTAGCGCTGCAGCAGTTCGCTGGCACTGGTGGCCATGGGACTGTCGAGATAGACCGGCAGGTTGTGCAGGCGACCACTGCGGCGCAGCTGCCAGAGACTGTGGATCAGCGATTGCGCACGGCCCACGGCGAAGGCCGGGATCACCACCGTGCCGCCGCGCTGCACGGTGCGCTTGATCACCTCTTCGAGCGCATCCAGGGGATCGGTGGTGTCATGATGACGGTTGCCATAGGTCGACTCGATCACCACGTAGTCCGCCTCCGGCACGCTCTCGGGATCGTGCATGACCGGATCGTCATAGCGCCCCAGGTCGCCGGAAAACAGGATGCGTCGACCGCCGATGTCGATCTGCGCGGTGGACGCGCCGAGAATATGCCCGGCGCGGCGCAGCAGCAGGCGGCCATCCCCCGGCAGCGCCACTTCCTCGTGCAACGCCGCCGGCTTGAACAGCGCCATGGTCCGGTCGATGTCGGCGACGCGATACAGCGGCAGGGCCGGCGAGTGCTTGGAGAAGCCCTTGCGGTTAGCCAGTTCGGCGTCCTTCTCCTGCAGGAAGGCACTGTCACGCAGAATCAGCTCGGCCACATCTCGGGTCGCACTGCTGCAGTGGATACGCCCGGAAAAGCCATCCAGCACCAGCCGCGGCAGGTAGCCGCAATGGTCCAGGTGAGCATGGGTCAGCACCACCGCATCGATGTCGCCGGGATTGATCGGCAAGCGCTGCCAGTTCAACTCGCGCAGGTTCTTCAGCCCCTGGAACAACCCGCAGTCGATCAGCAGACGGGTATCGCCACAGGTCAGCAGATGCTTGGAGCCGGTCACGGTACCGGCGCCACCCAGACTGGTCAGAGAGAACTTGGCCATCAGATGTTCCTTTCGAGATTGGCAATGTGCAGATCGGCAGCCCGCCCCAGGCCCTGGATGGCCTGGCGCTGGGGCTCGTCGAGCAGACTGGGCAGCGGGCGACCGCTGACCGCTGCCACGGCCTCGACCGCATGGGCCCAGGTGCAACGGTTGGCGAACAGCATGCCGTCGACATCCAGCGTGCCGCCGCGGTTGATGTAGCCCAGGGCACGCGTGCATTCCGCGCCACCATCGAGGCGGCGCAATACACCCAGCATAGGCTCGGGACGGGTATGGCACAGCAGCACGCGCGGCAGGCGGCGCGGGAACAGCGCCTGCAGGCGGGCCTCATCCAGCACGAAGGCGGCCTCCAGCTCATCCCGCGGGCTGCGCAGGCGACCCGGCTCGATGATCAGGGTGACGCAGGTGTGGCAGCCGCGCGCGGCCAGTTCGGCGTGGGCCAGCAGCGCCTGCTCCAGTTGATAGGCGCCGATAGCCACCAGTTGCACCTCGGCGTCGGCAGGGTCGCCGCGCAGGTGCAACGCGCCCTGCTGCAGCAGTTGGCGACAGGCCTCGGCGTCCAGCTGGCGGGCCACCTCGCGCTTCGACACCACCAGGCAGCCGAGCTGGCCACGCTCGCCGTAGAGCGCCTGCAGGGCGGCCTGGGCGCTGTTGGCGTCGACCGGGAACAGCACCCGCGTGGTGTCGGCCATTTCGCCGAGCAGCGCTTCGCCGATGGTCGGGTCCTGGTGCGATTGTTCGTTCTTGGCGTTCTCCCAGGTGTGCGACGTCACGATCAGGGGCACGGCGAGCCAGCCCGGCGCCTGGCCGAGCAGTTTCTGGTGACGGGCAAAGATCGCCTCCTGGCGCAGCAGGCCGAGCATCTTCACGGCGAACGCCTCGTAGCTGACGATCAGGTTCAGCCCACCCTTGTTGCCCAGTGCCGCCGCCGCGACGGCCTCTTCGTTGAGTGCGGTAATCACCGCGCCGTGCAGGTCCTCGGCCACGCCCGGCTCCGGCGCGTTGACCCGGTGACGCAGCAGCGCCAGGGTCTCGCCCATCTTGTTGCTGGCCAGCTCGTCGGGGTTGCCGACCCGCACGCGCAACTGCGGGTTGGCCCGCACCAGCTCGACGAACCAGCGATCCAGCGCGCTCATCGCGCTGCCGTGCGCGCCAGGCGCCTGCCAGTGCGGCGGCGGCAGCTGCGCCGGCGCCGGGTGGCGGTGCGCCATCGGGTGCTGGCTTTCGCGCGGGCGCGCCACACGCTCATGGTTGTTCAGACAGGCGATGGCGGCCTCCAGCTCGGCCGGGGGCACGTGCAATGCCCGCGCCGCCGCGTTGAACTGCAGGCGAGCCCGCGCATCCGTGTGCGGATTGGCCGCCAGCGGCAGGTTGTGCGCCGCATTGCTGCCGGCTCCGGGGAAGCCGAAGCCCTTCTCGGTAACGGCAATCACGTAGGGCAGCGGTGCCGGGTAGCGGCGCTGCGGATCGGCGGCGAAGGCCTGCAGGCGCGCCTCGGCTTCGAGGATGGCCCAGGCGATCGCCGCCGGATCGCGGCCGTCGATGATCAGCGGATCGAAACCATTGAGGCGCAGGTCCTCGGCCATCCAGGCCGCACCGCCCTGCTGCACGATCTGCGTGCGCTGCTCGATGCGCCGACCATTGAGAATCATCACCGGCACCGCCAGCCCGCAATCCTCGGCCCGCCACCAGCGTGGCGCCCAGTCCGAGCCGCGCTGCTCCTCGAAGGCACCGTCACTGAGAAAGGCGACCAGGCGCTCGCCCGGCAATGGCATGTGCACATACTGCAGGCCGGCGAAACCAAGATAGCCGCCCTCGCACACTGCGCCGGCCGTGTGCGGCCCGGCATGGCTGCCCAGCGGCACGGCAGGCATGCCCTGGGCATCGATGGCGTAGGAGTAGAAATCGCCGATCAGCCTGGCCAGCCCGGCCGCACTGCGGTCATAGCGACCCTGCTGGGTCGGCGACAGGTCGCCGGTCAGGGTGTTGATCGCCTCGATAGCTGCCACGCAGTGGCCCTGCCCCATCAGCCAGCCACGGGTCGTCGCACTCAGGGCATTGGCCAGCAGATAGCCGACGAAGGCCGGCACCATGTTCAGCGAACCGCCGGTGTGCCCTTCGGGAACGGCCTTGAAGTCCTCGGCGGCCAGATCGCCGCCGTCGAGGTCGATGCGCCGCGCATAGGTCATGTGCGCCACCAGATTCAGCGCCATGCTGGTCAGCCGGTCGGCACTGCGCAGCAGCTCCAGCACCTGCGCCTCGTCATCCAGGCGGCCGGCGGCGACCAGTCGCGCAACCAGGTCGCGCACGCGCTCGATGGTTTGCGGCTGACGGCACAGCGGCCCCCAGCCCTCGCACCAACCGGCCCAGAGATCGGTATCGTTCATCAGCACAATCCTCATCCTTGTCTACCCGCACTTTCAGCGTCGCAACGCCGCCCTGCACTGCCGCGCGTCAATGAAGCTGTCCACCGACCACAGAAACAAAAAACCCCGGCTTGTGGCCGGGGTCGTGCACCTTGCGTGGCTGCCGTCAGGCGGCTTGCATGGTGCGATGAGTGTCGATGAGGTGCTGCACCACGCCAGGATCGGCCAGCGTGGAGATGTCGCCGAGAGAATCGTATTCGGCGACGGCGATCTTGCGCAGGATGCGGCGCATGATCTTGCCCGAGCGGGTCTTCGGAAGTCCCGGAGCCCACTGGATGACGTCTGGCGAGGCGATCGGGCCGATCTCCTTGCGCACCCAGTTCTTCAGTTCCTGACGCAGTTGTTCGGACGGCTCCTCGCCGGCATTCAGGGTTACGTAGACATAGATGCCCTGGCCCTTGATGTCGTGCGGTACGCCCACCACCGCCGCCTCGGCGACCTTGGCATGCGCGACCATGGCGCTTTCGATCTCGGCGGTGCCCATGCGGTGGCCGGAGACGTTGAGTACGTCGTCCACGCGACCGGTGATCCACCAGTAGCCATCCTCGTCGCGCCGCGCGCCGTCACCGGTGAAGTACATGCCCTTGAAGGTGTTGAAGTAGGTGTCGACGAAGCGGTCGTGGTCACCATACAGGGTACGGGCCTGTCCCGGCCAGGAATCGATGATCACCAGGTTGCCCTCGGTAGCACCCTCGAGGATGTTGCCCAGGTTGTCCACCAGGGCCGGCTGCACGCCGAAGAACGGCCGGGCGGCGGAGCCCGGCTTCATCGCGTGGGCACCCGGCAGCGGGGTCATCAGGCAGGCACCGGTCTCGGTCTGCCACCAGGTGTCGACGATCGGGCAGCGGCTCTGGCCGACGTTCTCGTAGTACCAGTGCCAGGCTTCCGGGTTGATCGGCTCGCCGACCGAACCAAGCAGGCGCAGGCTGGAGCCATCGGCACCCTGCACCGCTGCCTTGCCTTCGGCCATCATGGCGCGAATGGCGGTCGGCGCGGTGTAGAGGATATTGACCTTGTGCTTGTCGATGATCTGCGCCACGCGGGTGACGTCCGGATAGTTCGGCACACCCTCGAACATGACGGTGGTGGCGCCGTTGGAGAGCGGGCCGTAGATCAGGTAGGTATGGCCGGTGACCCAGCCAATGTCGGCGGTGCACCAGAAGACTTCACCCGGGCGGTAGTCGAACACCCGCTCATGGGTCAGCGAGGCATACACCAGGTAGCCACCGGTGGTGTGCAGCACACCCTTGGGCTTGCCGGTGGAGCCGGAGGTGTAGAGGATGAACAGCGGCTCCTCGGCACCCATTTCCTTCGGCGCGCAGGTGGAGCCGGCGACTTTCATCAGGTCTTCGTACCAGATGTCGCGGTGCTGGTTCCACTTGATCTCGGAGCCGGTGCGCTTGGCCACGATGACCTTCTGTACGCTGTGGGTTTCCGGGTTGGTGAGGGCGTCATCGACGTTGCTCTTCAGCGGAACCTTCTTGCCGCCGCGCACGCCTTCGTCGGCGGTGATTACCACCTTCGACTTGCAGTCGATGATGCGACCGGCCAGGGCCTCCGGCGAGAAGCCGCCGAATACCACCGAGTGAATGGCACCGATGCGCGCGCAGGCCAGCATGGCCACCGCCGCCTCGGGAATCATCGGCATGTAGATGGTCACCACATCGCCACGGTGCACGTCCTGGCCACGCAGGGCGTTGGCGAACTTGCACACCTGCTCGTGCAGCTCGCGGTAGGTGATTTCGCGGTGCTCGGACGGATCATCGCCTTCCCAGATGATGGCGATCTGGTCGCCACGGGTTTCCAGGTGACGGTCCAGGCAGTTGGCCGAGAGATTGAGGGTGCCATCGGCGAACCACTTGATATCGACATGGTGGTCGTCGAAGGAGGTCTGCTTGACCTTGGTGAACGGCTTGATCCAGTCGATGCGCTTGGCCTGCTCGCGCCAGAAACCGTCCGGGTTGATCACCGACTGCTGGTACATCGCCTTGTAGGTGGCTTCGTCGGTCAAGGTATTGGCGGCCACCTCGGGACGCACGGGGTAAATGGAAGCAGCAGTCATGACGGATACCTCAAAGGGCGGTTGTTTTTGTATGACTCCTTTTGTATCCCCCGACACCCTGTGGGGCCATTCGACCATGGTCTTACCGCTCTACGACCATGGTCTCAGGGCTGCCTTCCGGCTGAACGGCAGGCAAAAAAAAGGCGACCCTAGGGTCGCCCGCCAAGTCATTCCGGGGAGGAATGTCAGAAACGCATCCGGATATCGCAGGAGCCGGATGACAACTTTTTACGCCCTCGCCCGCTGCGCGGCCATTGCACCAAGGTCGTAGCCCTAGTCCTTGCCCACCCCGTGCTGACGCAGCTTGTTGGCAATGGTGGTGTGCGACACGCCCAGGCGCTTGCCCAGCTGGCGGCTGCTCGGATGCTCGGCGTACAGGCGCTCCAGCACCGCTTTCTCGAAGCGGCCGAGGATCGCATCCAGGTCACCTTCTATGGAGAAATCGCCCAGCGGCTGCGGCGCACCGTAGTCCGGCAGACGGATATGCTCGGCCTTCACGGTGCCACCGTCGCACAGCGACACGGCCTGGAACAGCACGTTCTCCAACTGGCGCACGTTGCCCGGCCAGTGATAGTGGGCCAGGCGCTCGAAGGCCTGCGGCGCGAGCTTCGGCAGCGGGCAGCCGATCTGCCGGCTGGCCGAGTCGAGGAAGTGCTCGACCAGCGGCGCCAGGCCGTCCAGGCACTCGCGCAGCGGCGGGATATGCAGCGAGAGGACGTTCAGACGGTGATAGAGGTCCTGGCGGAACTCGCCACGGGCACACAACTCGGACAGGTCGACCTGGGTGGCGCAGATCACCCGCACATCCAGGTACACCTCCTCGTCGCTGCCCACGCGGCGGAAGCAGCCATCCTGCAGGAAGCGCAGCAGCTTGGCCTGCAGGCGCGGGCTCATCTCGCCGACGCCATCGAGGAACAGCGTGCCGCCGGCCGTCAGCTCCAGCAGGCCGAGCTTGCCCTCCGGGCGCGCGCCCTCGAAGGCGCCGGGGCCGTAGCCGAACAGCTCGGTCTCGGCCATGGATTCCGGCAGCCCCGCGCAGTTCAGCGCCATGAACGGCGACTGGCCACGCGGGCTGGCCAGATGGCAGGCACGCGCCAGCAGTTCCTTGCCGGTGCCGGTCTCGCCCTCGATCAGCAGCGGCGCATCCAGCGGCGCCATGCGCCGCGCTTCGCGCACCACCGCGGCCATCACCCTGGAGCTCTGGAAAATCGAGTCGAAGCCGCGCAGCTCATGCTTGCGCACGTTGTAGATACGCTCGCCGACGCGGTCGGCGCGGTGCAGGGTGAGCACGGCGCCGGCCAGGGCCTCGCTCTCGTCATGCTCGGACTGCAGCGGCGCGATGTCGGCGAGGAACACATCGCCCTTGACCCGTACCCGCAGGCCGTTGACCCGCGACTTGTTGGCGCGCACCAGCTCGGGCAGGTCGAAGTCCTCGATATAGCGCGACAGCGCCATGCCCGGCACCTCGTCGACGCGCACGCCAAGCAGCTGCGCCGCGCTGCGGTTGGCGGCGACGATCGAGCCGCCCATGTCGATGGAGAGCACCGGGAAATCCAGCGCGCCGAGCAGCGCGTTAAGCTCCAGGTGACGGCGCTCACTGGGCATCAGGCCGACGCGCTTGACGCCAAACACGCCGGGAATGGCCTCGAACTTCGGCCGCAGCGACTGGAACTGCAGGTTGATCAGGTTTGGACAGTGCAGGTAGATGGCGTTGCCCTGCTCGCCGCCGACTTCGCCACGCGCAACGTTGATGCCGTAGTCGACCAGCAGGTTGAGGATGTCGCGAAGGATACCGACGCGGTTCTGGCAGTGGACTTTGATGCGCACGCTGAGCCCCTTGAATTGTGATTGTCGGGCGGGAGCGGCCGAGTTTTCGCAAGGCGGCCGTCATTTTTCGTCAAGAATATGTGACAGCCAGGACAAGCAACAAGGTCGCCATCTGTCATTTCCACACAGTCGTAATCAATTCTTTACGAAAAAGCCCACACCCGCTGCCCCGGCGAGGTTGCCAGCCCCTCCTCAGGTTGCGCCGTCGGCGGTATCCCTTGTCCCAGACAAGAACAACAGCCCAGCGGGAGACCTGCATGAAAGGCACGCAGTACGTAGCTCGGCAACCGGACGAGAGCGGCTTCATCCACTATTCGGACAGCGAGCACCAGGTGTGGAATACCCTGATCACCCGGCAGATGAAGGTGCTGGAAGGCCGCGCCTGCCAGGAGTACTTCGACGGCATCGAACAGCTGTGCCTGCCGCATGAGCGCATTCCCCAGCTCGGCGAGATCAACCGGGCGCTCGGCGCCAGCACCGGTTGGAGCGTGGCCCAGGTGCCAGCGCTGATTCCCTTCCAGACCTTCTTCGAGCTGCTGGCCAGCAAGCGCTTCCCGGTCGCCACCTTTATCCGCACCCCGGAAGAGCTGGACTATCTGCAGGAGCCGGACATCTTCCACGAAATCTTCGGCCACTGCCCGCTGCTGACCAACCCCTGGTTCGCCGAATTCACCCATACCTACGGCAAGCTCGGCCTGGCCGCGAGCAAGGAACAGCGCGTGTACCTGGCGCGGCTGTACTGGATGACCATCGAGTTCGGCCTGGTCGATACTCCGGCCGGCCGGCGCATCTACGGCGGCGGCATCCTCTCCTCGCCCAAGGAGACGGTCTACTCGCTCTCCAACGAGCCGGAACACCAGGTCTTCGACCCGCTCGAAGCCATGCGCACGCCGTATCGGATCGACATCCTGCAGCCGCTGTATTTCATCCTGCCGGACCTCAAGCGCCTGTTCGACCTGGCCCAGGAGGACATCATGGGCCTGGTGCAGCAGGCCATGACGCTCGGTCTGCACGCGCCGAAGTTCCCGCCGAAAGCCGCGTAGAACTAAGCTCCCCTCTCCCATTCATGGGAGAGGGGCTGGGGGAGAGGGTCGAGCCTGACAGCACCCTCTCCCTACGCGGGCCGCCCCCTCTCCCGCAAGCGGGAGAGGGAACTGATCGACAATCCCCTCACCCTCTATGCTCTGACCTCGACTATTCAAGGAGCCCGAAATGACCAGCCTTGCCCAAGCCCAATGCGAAGCCTGCCGCGCCGACGCGCCCCATGTCAGCGAAGAAGAACTGGCCACGCTGATCCGCGAGATTCCCGACTGGAACATCGAAGTGCGCGACGGCCACATGGAGCTGGAGCGCGTCTACCTGTTCAAGAACTTCCGCCATGCCCTGGCCTTCACTAACGCGGTGGGCGCCATCGCCGAGGAAGTCGGCCATCATCCGGCCCTGCTCACCGAGTGGGGCAAGGTCACCGTGACCTGGTGGAGCCATGAGATGAAGGGTTTGCACCGTAACGACTTCATCATGGCCGCGCGCACCGACGTGCTGGCCAACGCGGCCGAGGGGCGCAAGTGAGCCACTTCACCACCATCGCCCGGGTGCCGGGCGACCCTATTCTCGGCTTGCTCGATGCCTACCGCGCCGATGGCAACCCGGCCAAGCTCGACCTGGGCGTCGGCGTGTACAAGGACGCCTCCGGTCTGACGCCGATCCCACGCGCGGTGAAACTGGCCGAGCAGCGTCTGCTGCAAACCGAGACCAGCAAGACCTACATCGGCGGCCACGGCGCGCCGGAGTTCGGCGAACGCCTGCTGGAGCTGGGCTTCGGCACCGGCAACGCGCTGCTCGCCGCTGGCCTGCTCGGCGCCACCCAGACGCCCGGCGGCACCGGCGCCCTGCGCCTGGCCGGCGAATTTATCGCCAGGAATCTTCCGGGTAGAGGCATCTGGCTCAGCGACCCGACCTGGCCGATCCACGAGACGCTGTTCGCCGCCTGCGGCCTCAAGGTCGGCCACTACGCCTATGTCGGCGCGGACAACCGCCTCAATGTCGAGGCCATGCTCGCCGCCCTCGCCCACCTGCCCAGGGGCGATGTGGTGCTGCTGCACGCCTGCTGCCACAACCCCACCGGCTTCGACCTCGCCCCGCGGGACTGGAAGCGCGTGCTGGAGGTGGTCAAGGCGCGCGAGCTGCTGCCGCTGATCGACTTCGCCTACCAGGGCTTCGGTGACGGTCTGGAGGAAGATGCCTGGGCCGTGCGCCTGTTCGCCGCCGAACTGCCGGAACTGCTGGTCACCAGCTCCTGCTCGAAGAACTTCGGTCTCTATCGCGAACGCACAGGCGCGCTGATCGTGCGGGCGGATAACGTCGAGAAGCTGATCGATATCCGCAGCCAGCTGGCCCTGCTTGCCCGCAATCTGTGGTCGACTCCACCCGCCCATGGCGCGGCAGTGGTGGCCGAGATTCTCGGCGATGCCGAGCTGAGGGCCCTGTGGACAGCGGAAGTGGATGCCATGCGCCGGCGCGTGGCCAACCTGCGCACGGGCCTGGTCGAGGCCCTGCGTCCACACGGCCTGGCCGAGCGTTTTGCGCATATCGCCGAGCAGCGCGGCATGTTCTCCTACACCGGCCTGACGCCCGAGCAGGTGCAACGCCTGCGCGACGAGTTCAGCGTGTACCTGGTGAGCAGCGGCCGCGCCAGCGTGGCGGGGATGAGCGAGACGCGCCTGGACTACCTGGCCGAAGCCATCGCCCGCGTCTGCCAAGACTGAACGAAAACGCCGCCCGAGGGCGGCGTTTTTTCTGGTGGCTCCCGGTCGTCACGGGACAGACCTACGGACTGGGCGAAGCGCAATGCCAGAGTCCCTCACCCCAGCCCTCTCCCAAGGGGAGAGGGAGACAAGCCAACCGAGCCTTAGCCGGACCAGGCTCGCCGGCACCGCCGACTTCGCGGGCAAAACCGCCAGGACGGAAACTCCCCTCTCCCACCGGGAGAGGGGCTGGGGGTGAGGGAGTGTGACGGAGCGCAGGGCTAACCCGACGCCCCCCACGACCCGTTGCAGCCCCAGCTAGATCCGCACACAGCTCCGTACGAGCTCCCACGCCCAATCGCGGGAGCAGAAACAAGAGAGAGGCCCCCGTCAGTCCAGCTGATCGTCGCGAATCAGCACATAGCTGGCATCGGCGCGGTCGTAGACGTAGTACATCTCAACCTGCATGCCGCGCATCACCGCCAGATAGTCACCAGGCTCGGCGACGAAGAAGTCGTTGCTGTCGGCTTTGGCCGGGCTCTCGATGCGGGCGGTGACGAACAGCCCAGGATCGCTGCCGTCGAAGTAGTCCTCGCGCTCGGCGGCATCCCACTCGGCCGGCGCCTCGAACGGTCCCTCGAACAGCACGTGGCCGTCGCCCAGTTCCAGTTCCTCGGCATCCGGGTCGTTCTCGTCCGGGCGGTACAGGGTGCAGTCCAGGGCATCCGGATGGTCTTTCAGTTTCATCTCTTGCTCCGAAGGGTGCGTTCACGCAGGTAGGCCAGCACCGCATCGTGCTCGCCGGCGAATTCGATGCGCGCGGCCTTGCTCTCGCGCTGGTAGACGTACATCGGGTCGTAGTACTCGTTCAGCAGCGCCTCGATCCAGGCCCGGTGCAGATCCACCACGCCGCTGCGCGCCTGCTCGTCCAGTGCCTGCGCCAGGATGGCGCGCAGGCGCGCGTGGCGCTCGCCACCCAGGCGCTTCTGGATGTTGTCCATGCTCTGCAGCAGGCGCGCGGCAAACAGCGCGAACCCCTGCTCCTCGCCATGCACGGCGAGGAACTCGGCGGCCAGGTCGATCACGTAGTCGCGCAGGATGCGCTCGACGCGATCGGCGACGCTGTCTTCCAGCCACACCAGCGGGTAGTCCTGCATGCCCTGGTGCAGCGACAGCGGCAGCGAGCAGGTGCCGATCAGGCGACTCTCGTCTTCCAGCACGAACTGCTGCTGACCACGCGCGCGGCGCTTGAGCAGGTCGATGGCCAGGCGGTTCTCGAAGTCGATCTGCGAAGGCTGGCCGGTGGCACGCTTGCCGAAGCTGGAGCCACGGTGATTGGCGTGGCCTTCCAGGTCGATGCTGTGGTCCAGGGCGGCGATCACCTCGGTCTTGCCAGTGCCGGTCATGCCGCCGACGATGACGAAGTCACACTCGGCCACCGCACTGTCGAGCGTCTCGATCAGGAAAGTACGCATGGCCTTGTAGCCACCGATCACCCGCGGGTAGTCGATGCCGGCGTCGGCAAGCCACTGCTGGACGATCTGCGAACGCAGGCCGCCACGGAAACAATACAGGTAGCCGTTGGGGTTGGCCCTGGCGAAGGCCGCCCAGGCCTCGACCCGCTCGGCCTTGACCTTGCCGGAGACCAGTTGGTGGCCCAGCTCGATGGCCGCCTGCTGGCCCTTCTGCTTGTAGCAGGTGCCGACCTTCTGCCGCTCGATGTCGGTCATCAGCGGCAGGCTGATGGTATTGGGGAAGGCCCCCTTGGTGAATTCCACCGGGGCGCGCATGTCCATCATCGGCAGGTCATTAAGGAAGATGTCGCGGTAGTCGGCCGTGTTGTCGCGCATCACAGCACCTCTACCGCGTAACGCTGTCGTGCCACCAGCTGACCGATGGGCGCCAGGCTCAGGCCCAATTCGGTGGCCACGGCGAGGAACTCAGCCTCGCCCTCGGCGCTGACGGCGATCAGCAGGCCGCCGCTGGTCTGCGGGTCGCACAGCAGGTTGCGCTGCTGCTCGGAGATCGGCGCGATCTTCTCGCCGTAGCTGTCGAAGTTGCGCAGGGTGCCGCCCGGCACGCAGCCCTCGGCCAGGTAATAGTCGACGCCCGGCAGGCGCGGCACGGCGGCGTAGTCCAGCTGGGCAGTGAGGTTGGCACCGTCGGCCATCTCCACCAGATGGCCGAGCAGACCGAAGCCGGTGACGTCGGTCATCGCCGTGACTCCGGCCAGCTTGCCGAAGCGCGCGCCCGGCTTGTTCAGGGTGCACATCCAGTCGCGTGCCAGGCCGACATCCTCGGCGCGCAGCTTGGCCTTCTTCTCGGCGGTGGTGAGGATGCCGATGCCCAGCGGTTTGGAGAGATACAGCTTGCAGCCAGCCGTGGCAGTGTCGTTGCGTTTCATGTGCTTTTTCTCGACCACACCGGTCACCGCCAGGCCGAAGATCGGCTCCGGTGCATCGATCGAGTGACCGCCGGCCAGCGGGATGCCGGCGGCGTCGCACACCGCGCGACCACCACGGATCACCTCGCGGGCCACTTCCGCTGGCAGAACATTGACCGGCCAGCCGAGGATGGCGATGGCCATCAGCGGATCGCCGCCCATGGCGTAGATGTCGCTGATGGCGTTGGTGGCGGCGATACGGCCGAAGTCATAGGGGTCATCGACGATCGGCATAAAGAAGTCGGTGGTTGATACCACCCCGCGCTCCTCGTCGAGGGCGTAGACCGCCGCGTCGTCGCGCGAGGCGTTGCCGACCCACAGCTTCGGGTCGAGGTTCTGCGCGCCGCTGCCGGCGAGGATCACTTCCAGCACCTTGGGGGAAATCTTGCAGCCACAACCGGCACCGTGGCTGTACTGGGTCAGGCGGATCGGCTCGCTCATCGCAACGCTCTCGGCATATCGGATAACAGGCGGCGGATTCTAGCAAAGCTGTTCTTTATCCCGGCCACTCATATAATCGCCGCCGTTCTACTAACCTGACGGAGCCCGCCCGAGTGGCCGGCCCCTTCGAACCTTTTCCGCTATTGAACCGGAGAATCTTCATGCTCAAGCCCGTTCTGGCCCTGGCTGCTGGCCTGGCCCTGTCCTTTACCGCCCTGGCTGCCCAGGCCGCCGACGTCCTCAAAGTCAGCGCCATCCCCGACGAGGCCCCCACCGAACTGCTGCGCAAGTTCAAGCCGCTGGGCGCCTACCTGGAAAAAGAGCTGGGCATGAAGGTCGAGTTCGTCCCGGTCGCCGACTACCCGGCCGTGGTCGAGGCCCTAGCCACCGACCGCCTGGACCTGGCCTGGCTGGGCGGCTTCACCTTCGTCCAGGTACGCCTGAAGACCGGCAATGCCATCCCGCTGGTGCAGCGCGAGCAGGACGCCCAGTTCACCAGCAAGTTCATCAGCGCCAACCCGGACGTGAAGTCGCTGGCCGACCTCAAGGGCAAGAGCTTCGCCTTCGGCTCGGTGTCCTCCACCTCCGGCAGCCTGATGCCCCGCTACTTCATGCTGCAGGACGGGATCAAGCCGGAAACCTTCTTCAGCCGCGTCGGCTACTCCGGTGCGCATGACGCTACCGCCGCCTGGGTCCAGGCCGGCAAGGTCGATGGCGGCGTACTCAACGCCAGCGTATGGGACAAGCTGGTCGCCGCCGGCAAGGTCGACACCAGCAAGGTCAAGGTGTTCGCCACCACCCCGGCCTACTACGACTACAACTGGACCGTGCGCGGCACCCTCGACCCGGCCCTGGCCACGAAAATCAAGCAGGCCTTCCTCGCCCTCGACCCGGCCAACCCGGAGCACAAGGCGATCCTCGACCTGCAGGCTGCCTCGCGCTTCATCGAAACCAAGCCCGAGAACTACAAGGGCATCGAAGACGCCGCCCGCGCCGCCGACCTGCTGAAATGAGCCTGCGCCTGACCGGCGCGCACCTGCAGCACGGCAACGGGGTCCACGCCCTGCGCGGCGTGGACGTGAGTATTGCCAGCGGTGAGCGAGTGGCCATCATCGGCCCTTCCGGCGCCGGCAAGTCCAGCCTGCTGGGCCTGCTGGCCAGTGCCCTGGCGCCGAGCAGCGGCAGCGTCGAGCTGCTGGGCGCCGATCCCTGGCGCCTGCCGGCCAGCGCCCGCCAGCGTCTGCGCACGCGCATCGGCCTGATCCACCAGGCGCCACCGCTGCCGCCCCGGCAGCGGGTGGTGACCGCGGTGCTGGCCGGCAAGCTCGGTCAGTGGGGGTTGGGTAAAAGCCTGCTGAACCTGCTACACCCCGTCGATATTCCCGGCGCCCGGGAGGTGCTCGCCCGCCTGGACCTGGCCGACAAACTGTTCGCCCAGTGCCAGCAGCTCTCCGGTGGCCAGCTGCAGCGCGTCGGCATCGCTCGCGCGCTGTACCAGGACCCCGAGCTGCTGCTGGCCGACGAGCCGGTGTCGGCCATGGACCCGGTGCTGGCCGACCACACCCTCTCCGTGCTGTGCCGGCATGCAGAGGCGCGCGGCGTGACCCTGGTCGCCAGCCTGCACGCCGTCGACCTGGCACTGGCGCACTTTCCGCGCATCGTCGGGGTGCGCGAGGGACAGATCGTCTTCGATCGTCCGGCCGGCGAAGTCAGCCAGGATCTGCTCGACGCCCTCTACGCCAACGAGCAGCTGGTGTCGCCGCAGGCACCGGCGGTGACCCTGACCCTGCAGATCCCGCGATGCTGAGAAGCGACAGCCGCGACCCCGCCGCCCTGCCCCGCCTGCTGCTGACGTTGCTGGCCGTGGTGGTGCTGTGGCCGGGCATCCAGCTCGCCGAGTTGAACCCGGGCGTGCTGCTGGCCGCCGACAGCCAGAGCGAGATGGGCCGCTTCGTCGCCGCGTTCTGGCCGCCGGTACATACGCCCGACTTCCTCCAGCTACTGCTCGACGCCACCCTGCAGACCCTGGCCATCGCCACCGCTGGCATGGCCCTGGCACTGCTGGTGGCGATTCCCGCCGGCCTGGCCGCCAGCCGCGCGCTGTCGCTGTCGGCGGCCTCGCGCGGCGGCCGTCCCAGTGCCCTGGGCCAGGCCCTGCGCTGGCCGGTGCGCGGCCTGCTGATCTTCCTGCGCAGCGTGCCGGAGATCGTCTGGGCCCTGCTGTTCGTGCGCGCCGTCGGCCTTGGCCCGACCGCCGGGGTGCTGGCCATCGCCATCACCTACGCCGGCATGCTCGGCAAGGTCTATGCGGAAATCCTCGAATCGGTCGACCAGCGTCCCATGCACGCCCTGCTGCAGGGCGGCAGCGGCCGGCTCAGCGCCTTCGTCTACGGCCTGCTGCCGAATGCTGCCGCCGAGCTGACCTCCTACACCGTTTACCGCTGGGAATGCGCGATCCGTGCCTCGGTGGTGATGGGCTTCGTCGGCGCTGGCGGCCTGGGCCAGCAGATCGACCTGTCGCTGCGCATGTTCGCCGGCGGCGAGGTGGCCAGCATGCTGCTGACCTTCCTCCTCCTGGTGCTGCTGGCCGACGCGCTGAGCCGCGTGCTGCGTGGGAGGCTGGCATGAACCGGCTGATCAACCTCGCCCTGCTGCTGGCGATTGTCGCCGCCGTCGTCGCATCCTTCAGCTACCTGGGCCTGGACCTGGCCGCACTGGGGCAGGCGGATAACCTGGGGCACATGGCCGATTACGCTGCGCGCTTCCTGCAACCGGACCTGAGCAGCGGTCACCTGCTGGCCATCGGTCGCGGCGCGCTGGAAACCCTGGCCATGTCGGCCCTCGGCACCCTGCTCGCCGCCCTGCTCGGCCTGCTCCTGGCGCTGCCGGCGGCCGGTCGCTTCGGCGTGCTGGCACAAAGCGTCACGCGCCTGCTGCTCAACGGCCTGCGGGCGATTCCGGAGCTGGTATGGGCGGCGCTGATGGTGCTGGCTGCAGGACTCGGCCCGAATGCCGGCACCCTGGCCCTGGCCCTGCACACGACTGGGGTACTCGGCCGGCTGTTCGCCGAGGCGCTGGAGAACACGCCCACGGCGCCGGCCGAGGCGATTCGCCTGCAGGGCGGCAGCCAGATCAGTGCCTTCTGCTACGGCACCCTGCCCAACCTGTGGCCGCAACTGCTGGCCTACTCGCTGTACCGCTGGGAGAACAACATTCGTATGGCCAGCGTGCTCGGCTTCGTCGGTGCCGGCGGCCTGGGGCAGATGCTCTACGTCAGCCTCAGCCTGTTCCAGGAAGCGCAGGCCAGCACGGTGATCCTCGCCATGCTGGTGCTGGTGTTCGCGGTGGATGCGCTGAGTGGCTGGACGCGGCAGCGCTGGGTCAGAGCCTAAACGGGCGCGGTGGACAAGCTTCGCGTTGTCCACCCTACATAAGGTCCGTACCGGGCTGAAAACTCGCGAAGTGTTTCCCGCCGATTTACCGTAGCCCGGATGCAATCCGGGGGCGGAGCTGCCTGCTTCCCGGATTGCATCCGGGCTACGGCTGGGTACGCGCCTAAACTCCCCTCTCCCTAGCCCTCTCCCGTAAACGGGAGAGGGGACAGAAGCCACGTGGCTCACTCGGCTCCACACCCGGATTGCATCCGGGCTACGACCAAACGCCCCTCTCTCGCGCAGAGCCCCGTGGCTAACTCGTCCTACGCCTGGCAGGCGTCCGCTTCGCCGCCCCCGCAGTGTCCGTGCAGCAGGCGGTCGCGGCCCTGCTGCTTGGCCTGGTAGAGCAGGCGGTCGACTGCCTCGATGAAGGCCAGCGGCGTGTCGCCGGCCTCGGGAATGATAGTGCCGACGCCCAGGCTGACCGTCACCAACTGGGCCACATTGGACTGCTCGTGGGCGATCTGCTCCTTGCGCACCAGCTTGCGGCAACGCTCGGCGATCTTCTTCGCCGACTCGGCATCGGTTTCCGGCAGCACCAGCACGAACTCCTCGCCGCCGAAGCGCGCCACGCAATCACGCGGCCGCGCCGCCGCGCCCTGCAGAGCCTGGCCGATACGCCTGAGGCAGTCGTCGCCGCGGATATGCCCGTAGTGGTCGTTGAACTGCTTGAAGAAGTCGATATCCAGCAGGATCAGCGACAGCGGGCGGCGAGTGCGCTGGGCATTGCCCCATTCGATCTCGAGGATCGAGTCGAACATGCGCCGGTTGCTGATACCGGTCAGGCCATCCTTGTAGGAGTACTCCTCCAACTGCTTCTGCAGGGCCAGCAGCTGCTCCTCGGTCTTCTTGCGTTCGCTGATGTCGAACATGAAGCCGATCAGCGCCTCGGTCTCGCCGGCGGCGTTGCGTTGTACATGCACCACGTCGCGAATCCACACATAGCGGCCATCGGCGGTCAGCGCCCGGTAGTCGGCCTCGTGGTCGATGCCATGCTGCGACTGGGCGATGCAGAAGTTCACCACGCGCTCGCGGTCCTCCTCATGGATGCGCTCGGCCCAGTCGTTGGCGCTAATCCAGCTCTGCTGCGTCCAGCCCAGCAATGGCTCGATCTGCGGACCGATATAGGCGAAGGTCATGGTCTTCCAATCGATCTTCCAGGGAATAGCCTTGGTCGATTCGAGCAGGGTCTTGTACACGGCGCTGTCGGCCGTATCGGGCACTTTGGGGTCGAGCATGCTGGTGAATCCGCGACGATATACGCAGAAACTATGCCGGTTCGCCTCAGTAGTCCACCTTTCCACGCCCGGCCTTTACGGTCGCCCGTCGGCTTTTGCCGTCCAGACGGCGCTTCTTCGAGCCCAGGGTCGGCTTGGTCGGGCGCCGCGCCTTCTCGGTCTTGCCGGCGCTGCGGATCAGTTCGGCCAGGCGCTCCAGCGCATCGGCGCGGTTCTGCTCCTGGGTGCGGTACTGCTGGGCCTTGATGATGATCACGCCACCCTCGGTGATGCGGCTGTCGCGCAGCTGCAGCAGACGCTCCTTGTAGAACGGTGGCAACGACGAGGCCTGGCTGTCGAAGCGCAGGTGCACGGCACTGGAGACCTTGTTGACGTTCTGCCCGCCAGCGCCCTGGGCGCGGATGGCGGTCAGCTCGACCTCATCGTCGGGCAGATGGACACTGTTGGAGATCACCAGCATGGCGCGCAGGCCCATGGCAAGGGGATGCGCAGCATACCGCAATCGCGCAGCGCGCCCGCTCGCCACGCGCGCAGGGACGCCCCCCTGCAGCTGCCGGGAACAGCCATACCCTCGGGCGACGCCCGGTGCCTCGAACCAGGCCAGGCAGCCACTAAGGGCACCAATGGATCTGCAGCGGCGAACGCAGCAAGGCGCGAATCGGCAGCTCCTCGGCCGGCCCCGGCTGCAGGGCGCGGGCCAGAGTCGCCAGCTTGGGCTGGCCCTGAATGGCCAGCAGTGCCTGGCGCGCAGCGCGCAGGGAGGGCAAGGTCAGGCTCAGGCGCTCGACCGGCGCGCTCGGCGCGCGCATCGGCAGCAGCCGCTGCGGGCAGTCCTCGCGCAGGGCTTCGGCAAGGTTGGGGCTGCCGGGAAACAGCGAGGCGGTATGGCCGTCATCGCCCATGCCCAGCAGCAGCACGTCGGCCGGCGGCAGCCCGGCCAGACGAGCATCGGCCCGTTCGGCCGCCTGCGCATGGCTGGCCGCAGACTGGTACAGACTGACGAAACAGGCCTCGGCCGCCGCCCCCTGCAGCAGGTGATGGCGTACCAGGGCCTCGTTGCTGTCGGGATGTGACGGAGCCACCCAGCGTTCATCGACCAGGCTCACCAGCACCTGCTTCCAGGACAGCGGCTCGCGTGCCAGGCGTTCGAACAGGGCGACGGGGCTGCGCCCACCCGAGACCAGCAACAACGCCCGCCCCCGCTCGCCCAGCGCCTGGCGCAGGGCCTCGGCGACGCGCTGCGCCAGGGCCTCGGCCATCTGCGCGGCGGTCTCGTACTGGTAGCCCGGCACGCCGAGTGGCATCTGCAGCGATGCCAGGCTCATTGCAGCGCCGCCAGGCTGGCGGAGAACACGCTGGCGCCCTGCTCCGCGCTGCTGAAACCGGCGCGCATGAAGGCGAACAGCTCGCGACCGCTACCGATGGCCGGCGGCGGCGGCACTACCGGCTCGCGGGCGGCGAACTCGGCGTCTTCTACCAGCACCCGCAGCTCGCCCGTGCGCCCGTCGACGCGGATCAGGTCACCGTCGCGCACACGCGCCAACGGGCTGCCATCACAAGCCTCGGGGCAGACGTGGATGGCCGCAGGGACCTTGCCCGAGGCGCCGGACATGCGCCCATCGGTGACCAAGGCAACCTTGTAGCCACGGTCCTGCAGCACCCCGAGGAACGGCGTGAGCTTGTGCAGCTCGGGCATGCCGTTGCAGCGCGGGCCCTGGAACCGCACCACGGCGACGACGTCGCGATCCAGCTCGCCGGCCTGGAAGGCGGCGGCCAGCTCGGCCTGGTCATGGAATACCCGCGCAGGAGCCTGTACCACATGGTGCTCGGGCGCCACGGCGGAGAGCTTCATCACCCCGCGGCCCAGGTTGCCCTGGAGCAGGCGCAAGCCGCCCTCGGGCGAGAACGGCCGCGCCGCCGGGCGCAGGATGCTCTCGTCCAGGCTGGCCACGGCACCCGCGCGCCAGACCAGGCGTTCACCGTCGAGGAAAGGCTCCTCGGTATAACGGCGCAGACCGGGTCCGGCCACGGTGGCCACATCCTCGTGCAGCAGGCCGGCGTCGAGCAGCTCGCGGATCAGCAGCGCGGTGCCGCCGGCGGCATGGAAGTGATTGATGTCGGCCTTGCCGTTGGGATAGACGTGGGCCAGGGTCGGCACCACCTCGGACAGCTCGGCTATGTCCTGCCAGGTCAGCTGGATGCCGGCGGCCTGGGCGATGGCCGGCAGGTGCAGGCTATGGTTGGTCGAGCCACCGGTGGCATGCAGCGCCACCACCGCGTTGACCAGGCAACGTTCGTCGACGATCTGGCCGAGCGGCAGGTACTGCCCGCCCTGGCGCGTCAAACGCGCCGCCTGCTGCGCCGCCGCGCGGGTCAGGGCATCGCGCAGCGGCGTGCCGGGGTTGACGAAGGAGGCGCCCGGCAGGTGCAGGCCCATCACCTCCATCAGCATCTGGTTGGTATTGGCGGTGCCGTAGAAAGTGCAGGTACCGGGGCCGTGGTAGGCCTTCATCTCGGACTCGAGCAACTCGTCACGGCTGGCCTTGCCCTCGGCGAAGCGCTCGCGCACGGCGGCCTTGTCCTTGTTGGACAGGCCGCTGGTCATCGGCCCGGCCGGCACGAACAGGGTCGGCAGGTGACCGAAGCGCAGCGCGCCGATCAGCAGGCCGGGGACGATCTTGTCGCATACGCCCAGGCACAGCGCGGCATCGAACATGTTGTGCGACAACGCCACGGCGGTGCTCATGGCGATCACCTCGCGGCTGGCGAGGCTCAGTTCCATGCCCGCCTCGCCCTGGGTCACGCCATCGCACATGGCCGGGACCCCGCCGGCCACCTGGCCGACCGAGCCAACCTCGTGCAGCGCCTGCTTGATCAGCGCGGGAAAGCGCTCGTAAGGCTGGTGCGCCGACAGCATGTCGTTGTAGGCGCTGACAATGGCCACGTTGGCCGCATCGGGCAGGCGCAGGGTCTGCTTGTCATGGCTGCTGCAACCGGCCACGCCGTGGGCGAAGTTGGCGCACTGCAGCTTGCCGCGCTGCGGCCCCTGGGCAGCGGCCGCGCCGATCAGCGCCAGGTAGTGCTGGCGGGTGGCGCGACTGCGCTCGATCAGGCGCTCGGTGACTTCCAGTACACGGGGATGCATCGCAAGGCTCCTCTGTTCATACGCACACTTTACCCCCGCAGGCGCCTGAAATCTTTGGTCGGAAATTAGCGGCTGCCGAGCATCACGCTCGGCGCTAAGTTAGCCGCCTGGTTTTTTCTCACGAGAAGACACATGGATTCGATTACCCAGGCGGTCCTTGGCGCCAGTATCCAGGGCGCCCTGCTCGGCCGCTGGCAGGGCCGCCGCGCCCTGCTCTACGGCGCCATGCTCGGCACCCTGCCCGACCTCGACGTGATCATCGACTACGGCGATGCCGTGGCTGACATGACCTACCACCGCGGCTTCAGCCACTCGCTGTTCGTGCTCAGCGCCCTGGCGCTGGTGATCACCCTGCTGGTACGCCATCTGCGCCCCAATCCCGGCTACTCGACGCGACGACTGTTCTTCGCCATCTGGCTGGTGTTGATCACCCACCCCCTGCTGGACGCCTTCACCAGCTACGGCACCCAGCTGCTGTGGCCGCTGCAGACGCCGCCGGTGGCCTGGTCGTCGATCTTCATCATCGACCCGCTGTACACCCTGCCGCTGCTGGTGGCAGTGATCGTTGGCCTGGTCCGGGGCCTGCGCGACCGCCCGCAATGGCTGGCCATTTCCGCGCTATGCCTGTCCACCGTCTATCTGACCAGCACGCTGGGCGGCAAGTGGATGGCCGAACAGCGGGTACAAACCGTGCTGGCGGAACGCGGCATCCAGGCCGACACAGTGTTCAGCACGCCAACGCCGTTCAACAGCCTGCTCTGGCGGGTCATCGTGATCGAGGGCGACGACTACCACGAGGCACTGGTCGGCTGGCTGGACGACGTGCCACCACGCCTGGAGCGCATTCCCCGCGGTAGCGAGCTGGCCAGGGTCCTGCGCCACTCGCCGCAGCATCAGCGGCTGGACTGGTTCACCCAGGGCGTGTTGCGCTACGACCGCATCGGCAACGAGCTGATCGTCACCGACCTGCGCCTGGGCATGACCGGTTTCCATCCCTTCCGCTTCGTCTTTGCCGAACACCTCGACGGCCGCTGGCATCCTCTGCCGCAGGTCGACCGCCTGCCCTTTAGCCGCGGTGAACCCCAGCATCTGCAGGCACTCTGGCAGCGTATCTGGGATGAAGGCGAACCCATTGAACTGTTGAGCTGGGCCGAAGGGCTGGAAAGAAGGCCCTGAGTTTACGACTCGCCACCCTGAGCTAGGCTTGACGGAAAGCCGGCTACAGGAGGGCCTCCAATGAACATCCGCCAGAAAATGATCGCCTGCGGCGCCATCAGCGTCCTCGCTGCGGCCCTGCTCGGCGGTATCGGCTTCTGGGGCCAGATGCGCCTGAGCCAGGCCCTTGTCGAAAACGAGCTGAGCATCAGCGCGCTGCGCAACCATCTGGAAGGCGACATGATGCACGATGCCCTGCGGGCAGACGTGCTGGCGGCCTTCTACGTGCCGACCGGCGACAGCGCTGCGGCCGACCAGGTACGTGCCGATCTTGTCGAGCACAGCCAGTGGTTCCAGCGCACGCTGCAGGACAACGCCGCCCTGCCGCTGACGGCCGACATCAAGCAGGCCATCGCCCAGTCGCAACCGGCGCTGGCGGAGTACATCGCCGAGGCCAAGCGCATCGTCGACCTGGCCCTGGTCGACCCACAGGCCGCTCGCGCCGAGATGCCCGCCTTTGATCGTGCCTTTTCGGAGCTGGAGGAAAAGAACGAGGCACTCAGCAGCCTGATCGAGCAGCATTCGGCCATGGCCCGCAGCCACGGCGAGACGGCCGTCAAACAGGCGGCCTGGCTGCTGATAGGAGGCATGCTACTGGTCTGCCTGCTGCTGTGCCTGCTGACCACCCACCTGCTGAAAACAGTGCTGCGGCCGCTGGGCAAGACCATTGCCGTGGCCCGCGCCATCGCCCAGGGCAACCTGCGCAGCGCCATCAATGTGGAAAGTGACGACGAAGCCGGACAGTTGCAGAAAGCCCTGGCCGACATGCAGACCTACCTCAAGCAGATGATCGAAATCATCCGCCGTGAAAGCGAGCAACTGCAGAACACCGCCCAGCACCTCAAAGACGCCTCACAGAGCATCGTGCACAGCTCGCGCGAAGAGTCGGAGAATGCGGGCAGCATGGCGGCGGCCATGGAGCAGATGATTCACAACATCTCGCAGATCGCCAACCACGCCCGCAGTGCACAGACCATCTCATCCCACTCCGAGCAACTGGCCAGCGACGGCGGCCAGGTGATACTCGGAGTGGTCGACGGCATGAGCCGCATTGCCGAGGCGGTCAACGAGTCGTCAGAGACCATCACCGCGCTGGGCCAGTCGTCCGAGGAGATCCATTCGATCATTCAGGTGATCAACGGCATCGCCGAGCAAACCAATCTGCTCGCGCTCAATGCGGCCATCGAGGCGGCTCGCGCGGGGGAGGCCGGACGCGGCTTCGCCGTGGTGGCCGACGAGGTGCGCAACCTGGCCTCGCGCACGGCGCAGTCGACCCAGGAAATCAGCGCCATGATCGAGCGCATCCGCAACAGCACTGCCCAGGCAGTCAGCAGCATGCAGGCCGGCGTGACCCGGGTGAGCGACGGGGTCAACCTGGCCCGCCAGGCTGGCGAGTCGATTGGCGAGATTCGTGGCGGCGCCCAGCGTGCCGCCGAGGTGGTGGAAGAGATTTCCCACACCATCAGCGAACAGAGTAAGGCCTCCAGCGAGGTGGCCGAGCGAGTCGAGCAGATCGCCCGCATGTCGCAACAGAACAGCCAGACGGTCAACGAACTGGCCGCCGCCGCCCAGCGCCTGGAAAGTGTGGTCCGCAGCATGCAGGCGCAAGTGCTGCAATTCCAGACCTGAGCAGCCTGAGCGACCACCACCCACAAAAAAGCCCGGCCTGAGCCGGGCTTTTTTACGCGGCCGCGATCAACCCTGACTGCCGGCCAGGCGCGTGCCGGCCGCCAGCTTGAAGCGGTAGCAGACCCAGAGGAACAGCAGCCAGAACGGAATCGCGTACACCGACACCTGGATGCCCGGAATGAACAGCATCACGCCGAGGATGAACAGCACGAAGGCCAGGCAGATGTAGTTGCTCAGCGGGAACCAGAAGGCCTTGAAGCTGGGCTCCACGCCCTTGGCGACCATGGCCTTGCGGAACTTCAGATGCGCCAGGCTGATCATCGCCCAGTTGATCACCAGAGAGGCCACCACCAGCGACATCAGCAGCTCCAGCGCGCTCTTCGGCGCCAGGTAGTTGACCACCACGCAGAGCAGGGTCACCGCCGCCGACAGGGCAATGGCCAGCACCGGCACGCCACGGCGGTTGACCTTCATCAGCGCCTTGGGCGCATCACCCTGCTCGGCCAGGCCGTAGAGCATGCGGCTGTTGCAGTACACGCCGCTGTTGTAGACCGACAGCGCGGCAGTGAGCACCACGAAGTTGAGCACGTGGGCAGCGGTGTCCTCGCCGATCAGCGAGAAGATCTGCACGAAGGGGCTGCTGGCATAGGCGTCGCCGCCCGAGGTCAGGGTCTTCACCAGGTCGTCCCAGGGGTGCAGCGAGAGCAGGATGGTCAGCGCGCCGATGTAGAAGATCAGGATGCGCCAGACCACCTGGTTGATCGCCTTGGGGATTACCGTCTTCGGCTGGTCGGCCTCGGCGGCGGTGATGCCCACCAGCTCCAGGCCGCCGAAGCTGAACATGATGATGGCCATCATCATCACCAGGCCGGACACCCCGTTGGGGAAGAAGCCGCCATGGCTCCACAGGTTGCTGATGCTGGCCTGCTCACCACCGGCGCCGCTGAACAGCAGGTAGCCGCCGAGCAGGATCATGCCGACGATGGCCACTACCTTGATGATGGCGAACCAGAACTCGGTCTCGCCGAAAGCCTTCACGTTGACCAGGTTGATCAGGTTGATCAGCACGAAGAAGACCAGCGCGGTCACCCAGGTGGGGATCTCCGGCCACCAGTACTGCACGTACTTGCCCACCGCCGTGAGCTCGGCCATGCCCACCAGCACATAGAGCACCCAGTAGTTCCAGCCGGACAGGAAGCCGGCGAACGGGCCCCAGTAGCTATGGGCGAAGTGGCTGAAGGAACCGGCCACCGGCTCCTCGACGATCATCTCGCCGAGCTGGCGCATGATCAGGAAGGCAATGAAGCCGCCGATCGCATAACCCAGGATCATCGACGGCCCGGCGCTCTGCATCACCCCGGCGGAGCCGAGGAACAGGCCGGTACCGATGGCGCCACCGAGGGCGATCAGCTGGATATGGCGATTTTTCAGACCGCGCTTGAGCGGGCCGGTGTGCAGATGTTCGGACATCAGCGGGCGCTCCGGGTCGGACGACGGGAAAGGCAAGTGCGAGGCATGGGTTCACCTGTCTGGGAAATGTGCCAGCGGACTCGTGATCCGCCAGTCGGGGCCCGCCGGCCGTGGCCTCGGGCGCGGCGAGTATACACCCGCAGGGTTTGAGGCCGGCAGCCGGAACGACAACGCCCCTCTCTCGCGAACGGGAAAGGGGGCAGCAGCAAGCCGGAGCGGCTTTATCGCTCTGCCAGACGCTTAACGGCCGAGGCGCTCGCGCGCCATGCGGTCGGCGATGGCGGTGGTGGTGGCGCCCTCGGCCGCGGCGCGCTGGAAGATCTCCGCCAGGGTCGTCTCGATGCCCTCGATATGCGCCTTCAGCGCGGCGGTACTGCCGCCGGTGCGCTCGTAGCACACGTCGATGATGCCGCCGGCGTTGATCGCGTAATCCGGCGCGTACAGGCAGTTGCGTCGGCGCAGCTGTTCGGCCAGCTCCGGGCTGGCCAGCTGGTTGTTGGCGGCGCCGGCGATGATCGGCGCGCGCAGCGCTTCCAGGGTCTGCGGGTTAACGATGGCGCCCAGGGCGCAGGGGGCGAACACGTCCACGTCGAGGCCGAAGATCTCGTGCTGGCCCACCGCGCGGGCGCCCAGCTGCTCCACGGCGCGGCGCTGGTTGGCCTCGAAGATGTCGGTCACCCACAGCTCGGCGCCGGCTTCCTTGAGGTGCCGAGCCAGGCTGAAGCCGACCTCGCCGACGCCTTGGATGGCCACGCGCAGGCCCTTGAGGTCGTCGCGACCGAGACGGTGACGCACCGCCGCGCGGATGCCGACGAACACCCCGTAGGCGGTGGATGGCGAGGGATTGCCGTCGCGACTGCCGCCATCGAAGGCCTCGCGCTGACCGGCACCGGCCACGTGGCGGGTGCGCTGGGCCATGATCTGCATCTCGGCCACGCCGGTGCCGGAGTCGGCCGCGGTGATGTAGCGCCCGCCGAGCTTGTCGACGAAGTCGCCCATGGCCTGGAACAGCGCCTCGCTCTTGCCGCTGCGCGGATCGCCGATGATCACCGCCTTGCCGCCGCCCAGCGGCAGGCGCGCCAGCGCGGACTTGTAGGTCATGCCGCGCGACAGGCGCAGCACGTCGCGCAGGGCTTCCTCGTCGCTGGCGTAGTTCCACATGCGGCAGCCACCGAGCGCCGGGCCGAGGGTGGTGTCGTGCACGGCAATGATGGCCTTGAGGCCGCTGGCCGGGTCGTGGCCGAAGACCACCTGTTCGTGGTGGTCGAAGTCGATATGGGTGAAGACGGGCATGGGGATTCCTTGATGTTCTTGTTGGATTCGGAGTAATCCCTTCTCCCCCTGGGAGAAGGTGGCCGTATGAGAGGCAGCCCCCTCTCCCCAGCCCTCTCCCGCAAGCGGGAGAGGGAGTACCGATTCCCCTCTCCCATTCATGGGAGAGGGGCTAGGGGAGAGGGGGCTTTTCTAGGCAGCCGGCTCGAACAGCTGCACCGCGGCAATCTCGCTGACCAGCAAGCGCGCCTTGAGCTGCTCGGCCTGCTCGCGGGCCTTGGCCAGGGCGTGTTCCTTGACGTGGCCGTAGCCGCGGATCTGCTCCGGCAGTTCGGCCAGGGCCACGGCGGTGCGGTAGTTGTCCGGGCGCTGCTCCTTGAGCAGCAGCTCGATCCACCGCTCGTACTCTTCGATCAGCTCGCGCTCGACCTTGCGCTCGGCGCTGTGGCCGAACGGATCGAACACACTGCCACGCAGGAACTTGAAGCGCGCCAGCACGCCGAACACCTTGAGCATCCACGGGCCGAACTCGCGCTTGATCGGCGCGCCGGTGCGCGGGTCGGGCTTGGCCAGCCAGCTCGGCGCCAGGTGGAAGTGCAGGCGGTAGTCGCCCTCGAACTGCGCCTCCAGCGCCTGGCGGAAGGCCGGCTCGCTGTACAGCCGCGCCACTTCGTACTCGTCCTTGTAGGCCAGCAGCTTGAAGTAGTAGCGCGCCACGGCACGGCTCAGCGCCTGGTCGGCGCCGCTGTCGGCCTGGCGCACGCGGGTCACCAGCTCCAGGTAGCGCTGCGCATAGGCGGCATCCTGGTAGGCGGTCAGGCGCGCCATGCGGTCGGCGACGATCTCGTCGAAGGTCTGGCAACGCGGCGCGTCAGGCGTTTTCGGCTTGGCCAGCTGCTCCACGGCGGCCAGGTCATGGGCCGCACGGCGGCCCCAGAGGAAGGCCTGCTGGTTGAGCGGGATGGACACGCCGTTGAGCTCGATGGCCTTGTTGATGGCCTCGGCCGAGACCGGCACCAAACCCTTTTGGTACGCGAAACCCAGCATGAACAGGTTGCTGGCGATGGTGTCGCCGAGCAGCGCGGTAGCCAGGCGGGTGGCATCGACGAAATGGGTCTTGCCCTCACCCACCGCCTCCACCAGCGCCTCGCGCATGGCTGCGCCGGGCACCTGGGCGTCCGGGTTGCGGGTGAATTCGGCGGTGGCCGCCTCGTGGCTGTTGACCACGGCGTGAGCGATCTTGTCGTTCAGCTTGGCCAGCGACTCCTCGCCGGCCGCCACCACCAGGTCGCAGGCCAGCAGCAGGTCGGTCTCGCCGGCGGCGATGCGCACGGCATAGATGTCGTCCTGCTTGGCAGCGATGCGGATATGGCTGATCACCGGACCGAACTTCTGCGCCAGGCCCGCCTGGTCGAGCACGGTGCAGCCCTTGCCTTCCAGGTGCGCGGCCATGCCCAGCAGGGCGCCGACGGTGGTCACGCCACTGCCGCCGACACCCGGCAGGAGGATGTTCCAGGGCCGGTCGAGCTGCGGCTGACGCGGCTCCGGCAGGGCCACGAACAGCGCCTTGGCGCCCAGCGCCTCGGGCTTGCGCAGGCCGCCACCGTGCACGGTGACGAAGCTCGGGCAGAAGCCCTCGACGCAGGAGAAGTCCTTGTTGCAGGCGTTCTGGTCGATCTCGCGCTTGCGCCCCAGCTCGGTCTCCAATGGCAGCACGGAGAGGCAGTTGGACTTCACGCTGCAGTCGCCGCAGCCCTCGCACACGGCCGAGTTGATGAAGGCGCGTTTCTGCGGATCGGCCAGCTTGCCGCGCTTGCGGCGGCGGCGCTTCTCGGTGGCGCAGGTCTGGTCATACAGGATGACCGTGGTGCCCTTGATCTCGCGCAGCTCGCGCTGCACGGCGTCCAGCTCACGGCGATGGTGGAAGGTGACGATGGGCGCGAAGGTGGCTCGGGTCGGGTACTTGTCCGGCTCGTCGCTGACCAGGGCGATGCGCTTCACGCCCTCGGCGTAGACCTGCTGGCTGAGCTGGTCGATGCGCAGCTCGCCGTCGATCGGCTGGCCGCCGGTCATGGCCACCGCATCGTTGTAGAGGATCTTGTAGGTGATGTTGACGCCCGAGGCCACGGCCGCGCGCAGGGCCAGGTGGCCGGAGTGGAAGTAGGTGCCGTCGCCGAGGTTCTGGAACACATGTTTAGTGTCAGTAAACGGCGCCTGGCCGATCCAGGTGGCGCCCTCGCCGCCCATCTGGGTGAAGGTGTCGGTGCGCCGATCCATCCACTGGGTCATGTAGTGGCAGCCGATGCCACCGAGGGCGCGGCTGCCTTCCGGCAACTGGGTGGAGCTGTTGTGCGGGCAACCGGAGCAGAAGTGCGGGGTGCGCTTGGTGTCGTGCTTGGGCGCGGCCAGCGCGGCTTCCTTGGCGGCGAGGAAGGCCAGGCGCTCCTCGATCTGCGGGCTGGTGTAGATCGGCGCCAGGCGCTTGGCGATCACCCGGGCGATCATCGCCGGGGTCAGCTCGGCCAGGTTGGGCAGCAGCGAGTTGCCCTGCTCGTCGAACTCGCCGACTACGCGCGGACGCTTGCCGACCGGCCAGTTGTACAGCTGGCCGGTGAGCTGGTCCTCGATGATGCTGCGCTTCTCCTCCACCACCAGGATTTCGTCCAGGCCTTCGGCGAAGTTGTGCACGGAGACCGGCTCCAGCGGCCAGCTCATGCCGATCTTCAGCACGCGCAGGCCGACCCTGGCGCACAGTGCCTCGTCCAGGCCCAGGTCATCGAGGGCCTGGCGCACGTCCAGGTAGGACTTGCCGGTGGTGATGATGCCGAGGCGCGGGTTGGGCGAGTCGAGCTTGATCTGGTCCAGGTTGTTGGCCAGGGCGAAAGCCCGCGCGGCGTAGATCTTGTACATGTTCAGGCGCTTTTCCTGCGCCAGGGGCGGGTCCGGCCAGCGGATATGCACGCCGTCTTCCGGCAGCTGGAAGTCGGTCGGCAAATTGATCTTCACGCGCAGCGGGTCGACGTCCACCACGGCCGAGGAATCGACGTTCTCGGCAATGGTCTTCAGCGCCACCCAGCAGCCGCTGTAGCGCGACAGCTCCCAGCCGATGATGCCGTAGTCGAGCATTTCCTGGACGTTGGCCGGATTGAGCACCGGAATCGACGCGGCGATAAAGGCGTGCTCGCTCTGGTGGGCGATGGTCGAGGACTTGCAGCCGTGGTCATCGCCGGCCAGCAGCAGCACACCGCCATGCGGGGACACGCCGGCCGAGTTGCCGTGCTTGAACACATCGCCACAGCGGTCCACACCCGGGCCCTTGCCGTACCACATGGCGAACACGCCGTCGTAGCGCGCGCCGGGGAACAGGTTGGCCTGCTGGCTGCCCCACACGGCGGTGGCGCCCAGCTCCTCGTTGACGCCGGGCTGGAAGTGGATGTGGTTTTCCTGGAGGAACTGCTTGGCGTCCCACAGGCTCTTGTCCAGGTTGCCCAAGGGCGAGCCCCGGTAGCCGGAGATAAAGCAGGCGGTATTCAGGCCGAAGGCGGCATCACGCTGCTTCTGCAGCATGGGCAGGCGGGTCAGGGCCTGGGTACCGGTGAGGTACAGCTGGCCCGTGGCTACACGGTACTTGTCGTCCAGGCGGATTTCGGCCAGAGACATGGTGCGCTCCTTTTATTCTTGTGTGAGCGACGCGGCCCTTCTTGGAGGCCGCCGTTTGACCCAGGCGCGGGATCGCCGCGCCGAGTCGCATGATCAAAACTATGACCGAGCAGTTCTGGATTTTTCTTTCTTTTTTCGGGCCTGCAGCGAGATACTGCGCATGACTTATCCCTTCATGACCAATAAAGAGAACAATTCATGCAGGAATCATTAAGCCCCATCGACCGCCGCATCCTCCGCCTGCTGCAGCACAACGCCGACCTCTCCGCCGCCGAGATCGCCGAGAAGGTGGAGTTGTCGCAATCACCCTGCTGGCGCCGCATCCACCGCATGCAGGAGGAAGGGCTGATCGAGCGCAAGGTCGCCCTGCTCAACCCAAAAAAGCTCGGCCTGGGCATCACGGTGTTCGTCGATATCAAGCTGTCGGCCCACGGGCGCAGCAATCTGGAGGAGTTCGAGCAGGCGGTGGTCGGCTACCCGCAGGTGCTGGAGTGCCACACCATGGCCGGCGGCTCGGATTACCTGCTCAAAGTGGTGGCCAAGGACATCGCCGACTACGAGCGATTCCTGCGCGACCATCTGTTGCAGCGGCCGCATGTGCACGAGGCGCACTCGCATATTGCGATGAGTGAGGTGAAGAGGACTACGGAGTTGCCGTTGGATTGAGATCGCCCGACTGAGCTGAGAGCTTGCAGCTCTCTGGGGGTCTACTATCGGCCAGAAGCAGCCGCTCGAAAGTGCCCAGAAAAGCCGGCGCGATTCAGTCCGCGTTGGGTTGACCACTTCACTCTAGGAAAGACGGGGCTATTCGAGATGCTCTTGATTGGCATGCAGTGCCCGATCAAAAAGGACTGGACCGGACTGAGCCTTGCCTAATGAGTCCTCTGGATTAAGTAATGGACACTCACCCATCGTTAGACAGCCACAACCAATGCACCCTTCTAAACTCGTCGACAGTTTCTTGAGTCGCTCAATACGCTGCCTTAGGGATTCCGCCCAGGCTGTTGACACCGCCTCCCATTCTTTGGCGGATGCTTTGCGCTCGTGAGGGATTGGCTCGAGGGCGGTTTTGATATCGGAAAGAGAAATACCGCTGGCCTGGGCTATTCGAATGATCGCGATGCGACGTAGGGTGCCACGGCTAAAAATACGCTGGTTCCCGGCCGTGCGCTGAGGCCTGAGCAGCCCCTTCGACTCGTAGAAGTGAAGGGTCGAAACTGGCAAGCCGCTTCGCTTGGCTACCTCTCCAATGGTGAGGCTTTGGGCGTCATAAATTTTTCCTTCCACAGCTATTGACCTAAAGCATGGTTGAGGTTTTACAGTCTAGCAACCTGATGAGTAAGGCACAATCTTATATATAGATATCGGTTTCCAGCAGGACACTTTCATGAGCTTTACGCGCATAAAATGTGCAATCTGTAAATCAGTCTAAATACAAGCAAATGCTCTACGGGTATAACCAATCATGTATTGCGAGGACTAAGCGATGGTAAGTTGGGCGTTTATTTTTGAAGCACCAGAAACAGACCCGAAAAAAGATCGGTTTGTTATTGATAGAGGCGGTATGCGCAACACCATAATAGCGGTGCCTACACAAGCAGATTCCGTCCAAGTTGCGGTTGATCTTGTCAAGGAAGGTGTGCAATTCATTGAGTTGTGTGGCGGCTTTGAGCCTTTATGGACTGGAAAAATCATTGAAGCTACAGGAGGAAACATCCCAGTTGGCTCGGTTGGTTTCTCTGGGGGCCGATCCGTAGCTCAAATGGTTCAGATTTTCTCGAACGACGCGTGACTCACGCTAGGCCGCCCGGCGGTAGCAACGCACCCTCAAGCTTGGAGAGCCACGCCATGGCGCGATCTGTTCAGCCATCCGTACCGCTTCGGGTACGTCGTTTAGTTGTTAATAGCCCAGGCGCTGGGCCGGAAAGTCTATGGCTCTCTATGCAGATCTTCTTTGCATTGGCGGCGCATGCTGGCCGAGCAGGTGTCGATTTTACGGATTTGGATATCAATGAAACCTTTCACGTTGATAGGAGTTTCACACAACTCCTACCGGATTCAGATTATTCGATCCGGCCAAACTCCAGTGATCGCGCAGAAGAGTGGAGTCGTCAGCTAGGAGAGTGTGATGCACTGTTGATCGCTACGCCTGTGGTTGGCGATGGTGAACCTTCCGTAGTTAATAAATGGATTAACCATATCTTGTGCCAAAGCTACACTATGAAGGCTACGCTCAAAAATAGACAGGCCACGATTAAAGATCGCTGGGTTTATGTCGCTGTATCAGAGGACAACCACTCCCAAGGTGGCTGCCCTAGACAGGGGCGCTTTCTTCAGGAGGCTCTTAACTCCGCACTGATCAATATTGGGTTTAATCAGATTAGATACTTTAGTGTAAAAAGCGGTGTGGACTCCCTTGAAGCGACGAAGAATGCACGCGAAGCCGCGTATGCAGAGGTGCGATATTTTTTCTCAACGCTTCAGTGTTAAGTTGAATCGCCCCTAATTTTCTATACACCCGAATGACTGCTCATGGCCGCTCCCTGCCTTTCACCTAACGAACACCCAGGCGCAAGAAAAAGGACAGAAGAAGAGGACCGATTTATTTTCCAGTGCAATGCGCTGAATGACTCCTCCCCTTTCGCCCTTACGGCGAGTCACTTTCTCTTGTCTGCGGATGGCCGCCCCGACCAAGAGAAAGTAACCAAAGAGAAGGCCACCCCGACATCCGGGTCCGGCCTACGGCCAGACTTCCCTCCCTCCGGTGCCGCTCCGGGGGCCGGCGTACAAGGGGCGCCCATGCCCCTTTACGCCTCTCGCCGCATCCATGCGGCTCGTCCCCCTGCGCAACACCTCCACTCGGCCTCCTGACGGGGACTTGGGCTCCGCGTTGCCTGGTGGCTTTTCTTTGCGCTGCGCGCATTGATCGTTCCCACGCTCTGCGTGGGAATGCGGCCTTTGGCGCTCTGCGCCCAATGCATGTTTTGTGCTGCTGGCGCCTCTGTGACGCGGAGCGTCACGAGATGGGTTCCCACTCGGAGCGTGGGAACCATCGGGAACTTTCAGGCAGCGCCAAACGCCCCTTCAGGAGGGTGAGCGGAATCGTTGCGTAGAGGGGTGAGCCGCATGGATGCGGCGAAAGGCTTAAAGGGCCAGGGACGGCCCTTGTAAGCCGACCCTCGGAGCGGCGATGGAGCGAACGAACCCGGAGCGAAGCGCAGGGCCGGATGGCGGGGCAAGCCCTTTTGGTTCCTTTTGGGGCGACTGCCAAAAGGAACCCGCCCAGCAGGGCGGAACCACTGCCTCAGCCAACACACCAACGAGCCAGAGCACCAAGACAAGTCAGCAACACCAAGCACGCCACCAGAAACCAGAGCAGCTGCGACACCCCACCACACCACCCCGCCCAACTAACCGCCATCACGTTGACATCAGTCAATACTCCCACATACCCCCATGGGTATCTTCACCCCCCATCAGCAAAGAACCCGGCGTCACTGCCCACCTCCCAGGCAGCAAGGCCACCCCGACTCACCAGGCGCTGCACGATGAAAAACCGCCAATCCCCCTCCCCCTGGCGAATCCCGCTGGTCCGCGAGATCGGCGTCATTCTGCTGGTCAAGCTCGTGCTCCTGATGGGCATCAAGGCCATCTGGTTCGACCAACCGACCCTGCCTGAAAACGGCACCGAACGCCTGGACAGCCACCTGTTCACCCGTCCTGCCACACCGTCTTCCCCCCTTGCCGAGGAGACCCCGAGATGATCTCGGAAACCGTCGTCGACCTGTCGCGTCTGCAATTCGCCATGACCGCGATGTACCACTTCCTGTTCGTGCCCCTCACGCTGGGCCTGGCCTTCCTGCTTGCCATCATGGAGTCGGTCTACGTCATGACCGGCAAGCAGGTCTACAAGGACATGGTCAAGTTCTGGGGCAAGCTGTTCGGCATCAACTTCGCCCTCGGCGTCACCACCGGGCTGACCATGGAGTTCCAGTTCGGCACCAACTGGGCCTACTACAGCCACTACGTCGGCGACATCTTCGGCGCGCCGCTGGCCATCGAGGGGCTGATGGCGTTCTTCCTCGAATCGACCTTCATCGGCCTGTTCTTTTTCGGCTGGGAGCGCCTGTCCAAGGTCCAGCACCTGGTGGTGACCTGGCTGGTGGCCATCGGCTCGAACCTCTCGGCACTGTGGATCCTGATCGCCAACGGCTGGATGCAGAACCCGGTCGGCGCGGAGTTCAACTACGAAACCATGCGCATGGAGCTGACCGACTTCGGCGCCCTGCTGTTCAACCCGGTGGCGCAGGTCAAGTTCGTCCACACCGTGGCGGCCGGTTACGTGACCGGGGCGATCTTCGTCCTGGCGATTTCCAGCTACTACCTGCTGAAGAAACGCGACCTGGGCTTCGCCCGCCGTTCTTTCGCCATCGCCTCGGCCTTCGGCCTGGCCTCGATCCTCTCGGTCATCGTGCTGGGCGACGAGTCCGGCTACGAGATCGGCGACGTGCAGAAGACCAAGCTGGCGGCCATCGAGGCCGAGTGGGAAACCCACCCCGCGCCGGCCGGTTTCACCCTGTTCGGCCTGCCCAACCAGGAGGAAATGCGCACCGACTACGCGGTGAAGATTCCCTACGCGCTGGGTCTGATCGCCACCCGTTCGCTGGACACCGAGGTCAAGGGCATCAAGCAACTGGTGGCCGAGCATGAACTGCGCATCCGCAACGGCATGCAAGCCTACGCGCTGCTGGAGCAGCTGCGTGGCGGCGACAAGAGCGCCGCGACCATCGCCGCGTTCGAGGCGGTCAAGCAGGACCTGGGCTACGGCCTGCTGCTGAAGAAGTACACCGCCAAGGTGGTGGACGCCAGCGAGGCGCAGATCAAGCAGGCCGCGCTGGACACCATCCCCAACGTGTTCAGCCTGTTCTGGACCTTCCGCATCATGGTCGCCTGCGGCTTCCTCATGCTGGCGCTGTTCGCCTGCGCCTTCTGGGCCTCGGCGCGCAAGAACGAGGAACGCAAGCCCTGGCTGCTGAAGTGGGCGCTGCTCAGCCTGCCGCTGCCGTGGATCGCCGCGCAGACCGGCTGGTACGTGGCCGAGCATGGCCGCCAGCCCTGGTCCATCGGTGAAGTGCTGCCCACCCACCTGTCCGCTTCCAGCCTGTCGGCCGGTGACGTGTGGGGTTCGCTGACCGCGCTGATCGCCTTCTACAGCCTGCTGCTGGTGGTGGAGATGTACCTGATGATCAAGTTCGCCCGCCTCGGCCCGTCCAGCCTGCACACCGGGCGTTACCACTTCGAACAACTGCAGCCGGCTGCCGCCTGAGGAGACCACCATGTTCGACTATGAAAGCCTCAAGCTGATCTGGTGGGTGCTGGTCGGCGTGCTGCTGATCGGCTTCGCCCTGACCGACGGCTTCGACCTCGGCGCCGCCGCGCTGATGCCCTTCGTCGGCCGTACCGACAACGAACGGCGTGTGGTGATCAACACCATCGCCCCGCACTGGGACGGCAACCAGGTGTGGCTGATCACCGCCGGTGGCGCGCTGTTCGCTGCCTGGCCGCTGGTCTACGCCGCGTCCTTCTCCGGTTTCTACTGGGCCATGCTGCTGGTGCTGTTCGCCCTGTTCGTGCGCCCGGTGGGCTTCGACTACCGCAGCAAGCTGGAAAACACCCGCTGGCGCCAGACCTGGGACTGGGGCCTGTTCGTCGGCGGCCTGGTGCCCTCGCTGGTGTTCGGCGTGGCCTTCGGCAACCTGCTGCTGGGCGTGCCCTTCCAGTTCGATGCCGACCTGCGCGTGACCTACTACGGCAGCTTCTGGCAGCTGCTCAACCCCTTCGGCCTGCTGGCCGGGGTAGTCAGCCTGTCGATGCTGCTGCTGCACGGCGCCACCTGGCTGATGATGCGCACCGAGGCCGATGTCGCCCGCCGTAGCCGGCGTGCCGCGCAAGTGACCGCGCTGGTGTACCTGGTCGCCTTCATCGGCGCCGGCGCCTGGCTGTGGCTGGGCAATATCCAGGGCCAGGTGCTGCAGGGCGCGCTGGATACCGGCGCCGCGCTCAACCCACTGGGCAAGCAGGTGGCCGCCGGCAACGCCGGCTGGATGGCCAACTACGCGCAGTATCCGCTGACCAAGCTGGCCCCACTGCTGGGCATCCTCGGCGCGGTACTGGCACTGGCCGCGGCCAGCGGGCGCAAGGGCGGCTTCGCCTTCCTCGGCTCCAGCCTGGCCATCGTCGGCACGCTGTGCACCGCCGGCTTCGCCCTGTTCCCCTTCATCATGCCGTCCTCGCTCGACCCGACCTCCAGCCTCACCGTGTGGGACGCCGTGTCCAGCCGCATGACCCTGGGCATCATGTTCGTGGTGGCCTGCATCTTCGTGCCGATCATCCTCGCCTACACCCTGTGGGGTTACGCGAAGATGTGGGGCACGGTGACCACCGCGCAGATCGACAGCAACCGCCACGGCCTGTACTGAGGAGAACGCATCATGTGGTATTTCACCTGGATTCTCGGTGTGCTGCTGGCCTGCAGCTTCGGCATCATCAATGCCCTGTGGCTGGAGACCACGCAGAACCTAGACGAGGAACCGGTCGGTGACGACTGAGGCCCGCCCCCTGCTGCAGCGCCCGTGGAGCCGGGCGCTGTCGCTGCTGCTGGCCAGCCCGCTGGCCTTGCTGCTGCTGATCCACCCCGCGGCCTACCTGGACGACCAGGGCCGCTACAGCCACAGCCTGCTGATGCTGGTGATGCTCGGCATCAGCGGCGGCTTCGTCCACGGCGTCGGCTTCGACCCGATCAACCGCCTGTGGCGCCTGCTGTTCGGCCCGGCCTGCGCCTGGCCGCTGCTGGTGCTGGGCTATGTCGTGTTGATGCAGGCGCAGGGCTGAAGCTGAAGCGCCCTCTCCCTAGCCCTCTCCCGTACACGGGAGAGGGGACTAGAGCACCGCGTCGGGCTGGGCCTCGGGGGCTGCGGCCTTGAAGGCATCGAGGGCCAGGCAGCGGTCTTCCATCGCCAGCAGGCGCGGGAACGCCTCCAGCGCGCAGGCAAAGCGCCGCGCGTTGTACAGCTGCGGGATCACGCAGGCTTCCAGATAGCCCGGTCGGTTGCCCAGTGACAGGTCGCCGCCGAACACCGAAAGCCCCTGCTCCACCGCCGCCAGCCCCTTCTCCACCCAGTGCCGATACCAGGCGTTCTTCGCCTCATCCGAGGCGCCCAGTTCGGTGCTGAGGTACTGCAGCACGCGCAGGTTGTTCAGCGGGTGGATATCGCAGGCGATATGCAGGGCCAGGGCGCGCACCTGGGCGCGCTGGGCCGGGTCGGCCGGCAGCAGCGCCGGCACCGGGAAGACTTCGTCGAGGTATTCGAGGATGGCCAGCGACTGGGCGATACGCCCCCCGCCGTTGCCCTCGTCCACCAGCAGCGGCACCAGGCCCTGCGGATTCAGCGCCTGGTACTCGGCCGCGTGCTGCTGGCCGCCGTCCCTGACCAGGTGCACCGGCACCTGGCGATAGGCCTGGCCCTTGAGATTGAGGGCGATGCGCACCCGGTAGGCGGCGCTGGAACGCCAGTAGCCGTAGAGCGTCAGATCAGTGCTCATAACGCTCCACCGCCTGGTCAATGGCGCCGAAGATGCTCTGGCCGGCAGCGTCGAACATCTCGATGCGCACCCGGTCGCCAAACTTGAGGAACGGCGTCTTGGCCTCGCCCTGCTCGACGATTTCCAGCATGCGTTTCTCGGCCAGGCAGCTCGAACCCGCGCTGCGGTCATAGTTCGACACGGTGCCGGAGCCGATGATGGTGCCGGCGCCCAGCGGGCGGGTCTTGGCGGCGTGGGCCACCAGGGTCGGGAAGTTGAAGGTCATGTCCACACCGGCATCGGGCTGGCCGAACAGCGCGCCGTTGATATGCGACACCAGCGGGCGGTGCACCTTGCCGTCCTTCCAGGCCTCGCCCAGCTCATCCGGGGTCACCGCCACCGGCGAGAAGCTGGATGAGGGCTTGCTCTGGTAGAAGCCGAAACCCTTGGCCAGCTCGCCGGGAATCAGGTTGCGCAGCGACACGTCGTTGACCAGCAGCAGCAGGCGGATATGTTCGCCGGCCTCGGCGGCCGTGGCGCCCATCGGCACGTCGTCGGTGATCACCGCCAGCTCGGCCTCCAGGTCGATACCCCAGGCCTCGTCGGCCAAGCGGATGGGGCTGTGCGGCGGGATAAAGCTGTCCGCCCCGCCCTGGTACATCAGCGGGTCATGCCAGAAGGATTCGGGCATCTCCGCGCCACGGGCCTTGCGCACCAGCGCGACGTGGTTGACGTAAGCGCTGCCGTCGGCCCAGTGGTAGGCGCGCGGCAGCGGGCTGTGGCAGGCAGATTGGTCGAAGATGAAGGCGCCCTGCTCCAGGCCGTCGTTGAGGCGTTGGTACACCGCTTCCAGCTGCGGGCGCTTGCTGGCCCAGTCGTCCAGCGCGGCCTGCAGGGTGGCGGCGATCTGCGGCACTTGCACGGCGCGAGAAAGGTCGCGGGAGACGACGATCAGCACGCCGTCACGGCCTTGGTTGAGTGATGCGAGTTTCATCGGATACCTCGAATTGGGTTGGTCTCCCCTCTCCCTCTGGGAGAGGGGCCGGGGCGGGCCGCGTAGGCTGAGGGATTACCAGGCTGCTCGGAGCTGCCAATAGCACCCTCACCCCAGCCCTCTCCCGGAGGGAGAGGGAGTTGTTCTGCGTCAGCCTGGTTTCCCCGGCGCACGCCAGGAGTTCACGTATTCGGGCACGTCCACCGCGGCGGCGGCCTCGGCCACCTCCAGCGCGCGGCGGGTGTCGATCATCACCGCCACTTCCTCGGCGAAGGTGGCCGGGTCTTCCTGGGCCTTCTTCAGCGCCTTGGGGTGGGGGCCGTGGGGGAAGCCGCAGGGGTGCAGCGTCACCATCCCAGCCTCAATGTTGTCGCGGCTGAAGAAGTTGCCCCGGTGGTAGAACAGCACCTCGTCGTAGTCGTCGTTGTTGTGGAAGAACGGCACCTTGAGCGCGCCGGGATCACTCTCGACCGGGCGCGGGGTAAAGGTGCAGACCACGAAGCCGTTGGCGACGAAGGTGGTGTGGGCCGACGGCGGCAGGTGGTAGCGGTGGCTCATCAGCGGGCGGATGTCGCGCCAGTTCAGGCGCACCACCGTGTTGTCGCCGTGCCAGCCCACTGCATCCAGCGGGTTGAACGGATAGGTGACGATGCTGATCTGGTTGCGCCGCTTGATCCTGATCTGCCAGGTGCGCTCGTCCTGCTGGGCCTTGAAGGCGGCGTCGATGCGCGGGTGGTCGAGCACCGCCGGGTCGAAGATCGCCTGCGGGCCGAGCAGGCCTTTGTCCGGCAGCTGGTAGGCGCCGTCGGTATTTTCGATCAGCAGGAAGTGGCTGGGCGTGCTGGGCTCGATGCGCCAGGCGGTGCCACGCGGGATCACCAGGTAGTCGCCGTCGCGGTACTCCAGGTGGCCGAAATCGCAGTAGAAGTGGCCGGCGCCGTCATGCACGAACAGCAGCTCGTCGCCATCGGCGTTGCGCACCAGATGCTGCATGGCGCCAACGGTCTTCCACACGCGCAGCTTCACATCGGCGTTGTGCAGGGTCAGCGGCGCCTGCAGCGGGCAGTCGCGCTCGCTGGCGATCCGGTTGAAGTTGAAGGCATGCGGGCGCAGCGGACCTTCCCAGTCGACCCAGCCGGTGGGCGGGTGCTTGTGGTGCAGCTGGGTCACCGGGCCGAAGAAGCCTTCGCGGCCCATCTCCCGCTCGTAGGTGCCCTCGGGAAAATCACAGTGGGCCTGGCGCGAGTGCTCGCCCTCGCGCAGGGGGAAGCTGATCCATTGGCGGCTCATCGCATCACTCCTGAGTGATCACACCACGGCGCAGCTGATCTTCCTCGATGGATTCGAACAGCGCCTTGAAGTTGCCCTCGCCGAAGCCCTGGTTGCCCTTGCGCTGGATGATCTCGAAGAAGATCGGGCCGATCACCGTGTTGGTGAAGATCTGCAACAGGATGCCGTCATCCCCCGGCGCGCCATCGATCAGGATATTCAGCTCGCGCAGCTGCTCCAGCGGCTCGCCGTGGCCGGCCACGCGGCTGTCGACCTTTGCATAATAGGTGTCCGGGGTGGTCATGAAGTCCACGCCATTGGCACGCAGCTGGCGCACGGTGGCGTAGATGTCGTCGGTGCTCATGGCGATGTGCTGGATGCCCTCGCCGTGGTACTCGCGGATGAATTCCTCGATCTGCGACTTGTCATCGGCCGACTCGTTGATCGGGATGCGGATCTTGCCGCAGGGCGCGGTCATGGCGCGGGAGAACAGGCCGGTGAGCTTGCCCTCGATGTCGAAGTAGCGGATCTCGCGGAAGTTGGCGATGCGCTCGTAGAAGCCGGACCAGACGTCCATCTGCCCGCGTTTGACGTTGTGGGTCAGGTGGTCGATCTGCTGCAGGCCGACGGCGTTGTCGCCCGGCTTGCGGCCCTCGATATATTCGAAGTCGACGTCGTAGATGGTCTTGTCGCCGTAGCGGTCGACGAGATACAGCAGCGAGCCGCCGATACCCTCGACGCAGGGGATGTTCAGCTCGCCGAAGTTGGCGTGGCTGCCGACCAGGGTGGCGCCCTGCTGTTCGACGTAGGCGGCGGCCTGGGCCGCGTTCTTCACCCGGAAGGCCATGGCGCAGGCGCTCGGCCCGTGCTTCTCGCCGAAAGCGCGAACGTGGCCGGTGGGGCTGCCGTTGAGGACGAAATTGATGTCGTTCTGCTGGAACAGCCAGACCTGCTTGGAGCGATGCTTGGCCGTTTCGGTGAAGCCCATGGCGGTGAACAGCTGGCGCAGCTGCTCGATGCCTTCCGGCGTCGGCGCGGTGAATTCGACGAACTCGAAACCGTCGGTTCCGATGGGGTTGTGCTGATCGATCTTGGCCACGGCGTTCATCCGGCCTCCCTGAATTGTTGTTGTGGGGCAGTCGTCCGCCTGCTGGCGGCGCGTTTGGACTGTTGTCATCACAACCCCTGGCCGGCACGCGGACAAGCCGAGGCGGAGGCCGCCGCCGCCGCGCGTCCCCGGCCTTACGGCAAGTTTTCCTTACAGCCCCAGGCACCCTCCCCCAACCCCGGCATTCGCGTAACGATTTCTTGCCAACGTGGTTCAGGCAGCTGCCAGTGGGCTGCGACCCGGCGCCGCAGTGCACCTGCGCGCCATCTGATACGGCTTTTCACGGGCAAGCTGAGTCTGTTACGCACGCGGCCCGACCGGCAGAGTGCGCGCAGCCTGATTAGCAGCCCGAGAGGCCCACCATGAGCGAGCGCATACCGGCGCAGATCATTGACACCATCGACCCGCGCCAGCCGGTCCGCCTGACCCCGGCGCAGGCCGGCGGCCCGATCCACCCCCGCAGCTTCAGCGGCCTGTACCGCAACCTGCGCCTGTATGGCGCGGGGCTGCTGATGCTGATCTTCTTCGGCACCGCCTGGCTGGACTGGGACGGCCGCCAGGCGGTGCTGTGGAACCTGGCCGAACACCGCTACTACATCTTTGGCGCCACCTTCTGGCCGCAGGACTTCATCCTGCTCTCGGCGCTGCTGATCATCTGCGCCTTCGGCCTGTTCACCATCACCGTGTTCGCCGGCCGCGTCTGGTGCGGCTACAGCTGCCCACAGAGCGTGTGGACCTGGGTGTTCATGTGGGTGGAAAAGCTCACCGAAGGCGAGCGCCACCAGCGCATCAAGCTCGACGCCGCGCCCTGGGGCCCGGCCAAGCTGCTGCGCCGCAGTGCCAAGCATGGCCTGTGGCTGGCGCTGAGCCTGCTCACGGCGCTGACCTTCGTCGGCTACTTCACACCGATCCGCCAACTGGCGCTGGAGCTGTTCACCTGGCAGATCGACGGTGCCACATTGTTTTGGGTGCTGTTCTTCACCAGCGCCACCTACCTCAACGCCGGCTGGCTGCGCGAGAAGGTCTGCGTGTACATGTGCCCCTACGCGCGCTTCCAGGGGGTGATGTTCGACAAGGACACCCTGCTGGTCGCCTATGACGCCGCCCGTGGCGAGAAACGCGGCCCGCGCAGGAAGGACGCCGACCACAAGGCCGAGGGCCTCGGTGACTGCATCGACTGCACGATGTGCGTGCAGGTCTGCCCCACCGGCATCGACATCCGCGACGGCCTGCAGGTGGAATGTATCGGCTGCGCCGCCTGCATCGACGCCTGCGACAGCATCATGGACAAGCTGGGCTATGCCCGCGGCCTGATCCGCTACGGCTCCGAGCATGAGATGCAGGGCGGCCGCCGCCACCTGCTGCGGCCGCGCCTGCTGGGTTACGCGGCGGCCCTGCTGCTGATGATTGGCGCCTTCGCCTGGGCCCTGCAGGCGCGCTCGCTGGTGTCGCTGGACGTGGCCAAGGACCGCGGCATGTTCCGCGAGAACGCCGCCGGACAGATCGAGAATGTCTACCGCCTCAAGCTGATCAACAAGACCCAGCAGCAGCAGCGTTACCACCTGGGCCTGGTGCCCGGCCAGCCGTTCCGCCTGAACGGGCCGAGCGACCTCAGCCTGGCCGCCGGCGAGATCCTCGAGGTGCCGGTCAGCGTGGTGCTGGAGCGCGAGCCGCTGGGCCGCAGCCCCGCGCCGGTGTCCTTCGAGGTGGTCAACCTGCGCGACGGCAGCGAGCGTGTGGAGGCCGGCAGCACCTTTATCGCCCCGAGCGGGCGCTGATGGCCGGCCAGCACCAGCAGCCCTTAGACTGTGCGCCCATATGGAGCGCAGTCAGGGGTGAGATGAAACGCTACGAACAGTTGGCCGAACAGATCGCCGAGCTGATCCGCAGCGGTGTGCTCGCCCCCGGCGAGCGCGTGCCCTCGGTGCGCCAGGCGCGGCGCAGCTACGGCGTCAGCCCCTCGACCATCTTCCAGGCCTACTACCTGCTGGAAGATCGCGGCCTGATCCAGGCGCGTGCGCGCTCCGGCTACTTCGTTCGCGAACTGGCGCGCCAGCCGCTGGCCGAGCCCGGCAGCAGCGCACCAACCGCCACCAGCACCGAGGTGGACGTCAGCGAGCTGGTGTTCTCCGTGCTCGGCTCGCTCAAGGACCCGGCCACCGTGCCTTTCGGCTCGGCCTTCCCCAGCCCCGAGCTGTTCCCCCTGCCGCGCCTGGCGCGCTCCATGGCCCACGCCTTGCGCGACATGCCCGGCCATGCGGTGATCGCCGACATGACCGCCGGCAATCCCGACCTGCGCCGGCAGATCGGCCTGCGCTACCGGGTTGCCGGCGTAAGCCTGGCGCTGGAAGAGCTGGTGATCACCAACGGCGCCATGGAGGCGCTCAACCTCTGTCTGCAGACAGTGACCCAGCCGGGCGACCTGGTGGCCATCGAGTCGCCGGCGTTCTACGCCACCCTACAGGTGCTGGAACGGCTCAAGCTCAAAGCCGTGGAAATTCCCGTTCACCCGCGCGAAGGCATCAACCTCGGCGTGCTGGCCGAGCGTCTGGAGAAGCTACCGATCAAGGCCTGCTGGTTCATGAGCAGCCTGCAGAACCCCATGGGCGCCACGCTCGGCGAGGCGCAGAAGGCCGAGCTGTACGCCCTCCTCAAGCGCCACCAGGTGCCGCTGATCGAGGACGACGTGTACGCCGAGCTGCATTACGGTGCCCAGCCGCCACGGCCGCTGAAGAGCTTCGACGACGCCGGCCTGGTGATGCATTGCGGCTCCTTCTCCAAGAGCCTGGCGCCGGGCTACCGGGTCGGCTGGGTAGCCGGCGGGCGCTATGCCGAGCAGATCGCCCGGCTCAAGCTGATGACCACCCTCTCGCCCTCAGTGCCGGCCCAGGCGGCCATCGCCGACTACCTGCAGCACGGCGGTTATGACCGCCACCTGCGCAAGCTGCGCATCGCCCTGGAGACCCAGCAGGCGGCGATGCTCGCCTCCGCCGCGCGGCATTTCCCGGCCGAGACCCGGGTCACGCGCCCCAGCGGCGGCTACTTCCTGTGGTTCGAGTTCCCCGAGCGGGTCGACTCGCTGCAGCTGTTCCAGCTCGCCCTGGCGCAGGGCATCAGCCTGGCGCCGGGGCCGATCTTCTCCGCCACCCGCAGCTTCCGCCATTGCGCACGACTGAACCATGGTCACCCCTGGGATGCCCAGAGCGAGCGGGCGATGGAGGTGCTGGGACGCATCCTCGCTTCGTTCTAGACGCTATGCTGCACATAGCAGTGCCGCGCCCCATAAAACAAGGACAGGCAGCATGAGTGACGACAACGCACCCGCAGAAGGCAGCAGCGCACCCAGGGATGAAGGCGACCCGCAAGGACCGGAGCTGGGCAAGGCCGCCAAGGTCAATCGCTTGCTGCTCTATGGGCTGGCAGGCACCCTGGTGCTCAACCTGATCGCCTGGATACTGGTCTTCGTGCTGGGAGGCTCCTCGGAACCGGACGAGGAAACCCTCGCCGCCCTGGCCAGCAAGGCCAGCGTCGAAGCACTGCAGAAAGAGGTTGCCGCCCTGCAGCTGCAGATCGCGCCGCTGCAGCAGCAGATCAAGGACCAGCAGCGGCTCATCGGTCTGCTCTCGCAGCAGAGCCAGAAGCCAGCCCAGCAGCCCGCCGCCGAGGGCGGTGGCGACAGTAAGGCGATGGCCGAACTGCAGGAGCGCAGCAAGGAAAACGTGCGCATGCTGGCCCGCACGCTGATCGGCCAGGAACGCAACTACCAGCAGAGTCTGGCGGCGCTCAAGGAGGGCATGCGCGAGCTGGCCGGCATGACGGCAGGCTCGCGCAGCTGGCTGGAGTTCTACGAGGAAGCCCTGGATAAGCCGATGTCCGACAGCCAGGCGCGGGTCAAGGCGCTGGAGAAGTGGTCGGCACAGCAGAACAAGTGACGCGGGCCGCCACGAAGCGGCCTGTCAGCGCACCCAGCTAGTGCTGCAGATGCCCGTAGAGCTTGGCGTACAGGCCGCCCTCGGCAATCAGCTGCTGGTGATCACCATCCTCGGCGATGCTGCCGCCGTCGAATACCAGCACGCGGTCGGCCTGCTTCACCGCCGACAGGCGATGGGCCACGATCAGCGTGGTACGGCCACTGAGGAAACGCCCAAGCGCCTCGTGCAGGGCATACTCGGTGGCGGCGTCGAGGGCCGAGGTCGCCTCATCCAGTATCACCACCTTGGGCTCGGCCAGCACCATGCGGGCGATGGCCAGGCGCTGGCGCTGGCCACCGGACAGACGCACGCCGGAACGCCCGACCACGCTGTCCAGTCCATCCGGCAAGGCGCGGATGGTGGCGGACAACTGGGCGATCTCCAGCGCCTGCCAGCAGGCCTCGTCGCTGCGCTCACGGCCCATGCACAGGTTGGCGCGCACCGTGTCGTTGAACAGCGCCGGGTGCTGCAGCACCACCGCCACATGCTCGCGCACCCGCTCCAGACCGATCTCCTCCAGGCTCGCCCCACCGAAACGGATGGTTCCGGCCTGGGCCGTGTAAAGACCCAGTAACAGCTGCACCAGGGTGCTCTTGCCGCCGCCGCTGGCGCCGACCAGGGCGACCTTCTCGCCGGGCGCGATGGACAGATCGAGATCATGCAGCACCGGCTCGTCACGGTAGGCGAAGCGCAACCCGCGCACCTCGATACCGACGGTATCGCGGCCCTTGAACGGGTCACTGCGGCCTTCGTGCTGCGGCTCGTCGGCACGCGCCAGCAGCTCGTTGATCCGCGCCAGCGCGCCACCGGCGGCGTAGTAGGCGTACTGCACACTGAGCAGCTGCTCGACCGGGCCGATCATGTACCAGAGGTAGCTGAACACGGCGAGCATCTGGCCGATCGACAGGTCGGAGAACAGCACGGTGAGCATGGCCGCGGCGCGGAAGATGTCGATGCCGAACTGGAACAGCAGGCCGCTGGTGCGCCCCGCCGCGTCGCTCTTCCACTGCGAGGCCACCGCGTAGTCGCGCACCTCGCGGGCGCGCAGGCCGAGGCGACCGAGGAAGTAGCCCTGACGGTTGCCGGCGCGCACTTCCTGGATGGCCTCCAGGGTCTCGGTCAACGCCTGAGTGAAGCGCGAGGTGCTGTCGTTCTCCAGCTTCTTCAGGTGCTTGACCTGCTTGCCCAGCTGCACCGTGGCAAAGATCACCAGCGGGTTGAACAGCAGGATCAGCAACGCCAGCTGCCAATGCATCCAGATCAGCACGGCGGCGGTGCCGGTCAGCGCCAGCAGGGCCACCAGCACCTTGCTCAGGGTCTCGCCGATGAACTTGTCGAGGGTATCCAGATCGGTGACCAGGTGGGCGCTGACGGTGCCGCCACCGAGGTTCTCGTACTCGCTCAGGGCGATGCGCTTGAGCCGCTCGATCAGGCGCACGCGCAGACGATAGATCACGTCCTTGGACAGGCGGGCGAACAGGCGCGCCTGCAGCACGTTGCTGACCAGTGCACCGAGGCGCAGCACCAGGGTCAGCACCAGCATCAGACCGATGTAGCCGGCCGCGCTCTGCCAGTCGGCGGGCAGGAAACGGTCCATCACTCGCAGCGCCGCATCGCCCTGCTTGAGCAACACCTCGTCCACCAGCAGCGGCAACAGCAGCGGAATCGGCACGCTGCACAGGGTGGCAAGCACGGCGATCAGGTTGGCCAGAATCAGGCCCTTGCGATGGCGCAGCGCCAGGCGGCGGATTTCCGCCCAAGTCAAACGATCAGGCATGCGCGGCCTGCTCCAGCCAGCGGCCGAGCAGCGGTGCCAGCGCCTGCAGCGGCTGGTAGCCGTTGGTCAGCAGGGCCAACTGGCCATTACGCTCGGCCAACAGGGTGGGGAAGCCGGCGATGCCGAGGTCCTGCACCCAGTTGAAATCGGTCTCGGTAGCGGCCTGCATGGCCTGACTGTCGAAGGCCGCAGCGAACTCGATACGCGGGATACCGGCACGTTCGGCCAGCTCCACCAGCACCTGGGCACGCGTCACGTCGCGACCCTCGGCATAGAAGGCCTCCTGGATCAGCTGCAGCAAGGGCCAGACGCTCTGCTCGTCCAACTGGCGCGCGGTGACCAGCGCCCGACAGGCCGGCTCGGTGTCATAGACGAAGCCTTCCGGCAGGGCATCCTGGAAGTTGAACAGCTGGCCAGTGCTGGCGTTGACCGCCTGCCAGTACGAGAGGATGCGCACCCGCGCCGAAGGGTCCATGGCCGCGCGCTCGCGGCGCAGGCCACCGACCACCAGCTGCAGCGGCACGCCGGCGGCAGCAGCCTGCTCGGCCAGGGCCTGCACTACCGGGGCAAAGCCCCAGCACCAGGAACACATGGGGTCCATCACGTAGAGCAGGCGGGCTGGGCGCAAGCTGGGCTCCTCGAAATTCCATAGGGTGGGTTAAGTCGCAGACCGTGACCCACCATCAGGGCCACGCGAAACCTCATATAGGTGGGTTACGCCGCGAGGCGCAAACCCACCCTGCGGGGTGGATAACGGCGCAGCCTTATCCACCAGGGTGACGGCAGGTGGAAAAGACCTGCGGTCGTTTTCCACCCCACTCCTCATTGCTCCTGCAGCGCCTTGTAATTGAAGCCGATGGGGTGCGGCAGGTTGCGCTGCTGGGCGATCTCGATCTGCTTCTGGCGCTCGCGGGCGGCCTGGCGGGTCTTCTCCGGCAGCGAGTCCCAGCAATGCGGGCAACTGATGCCTGGCGAGTAGTGTGCGCTCTGGCGATCCTCGACGGAGATCGGGTTGCGGCAGGCGTGGCACTGGTCGTAGTCGCCCTCACTGAGATCGTGGCGCACGGTCACGCGGTTGTCGAAGACGAAGCAGTCGCCCTGCCACTTGCTCTCATCCTGCGGCACCTCTTCCAGGTACTTGAGGATGCCCCCCTTGAGGTGGAAGACCTCCTCGAAACCCTCGCCGAGCATGTAGCTGGAGGCCTTCTCACAACGGATGCCGCCGGTGCAGAACATGGCGACCTTCTTGTGCTTGCTCGGGTCGTAGTGGGCCTTGATGTAATCGGGGAACTCGCGGAACGACTTGGTCTTGGGATCAACGGCGCCCTCGAAGGTGCCGATGGCTACCTCGTAGTCGTTGCGGGTGTCGATCAACAGCACCTCGGGGTCTGCGATCAGGGCGTTCCAGTCCTTGGGCTCGACGTAGGTGCCGACGCGCTGATTGGGGTCCACGCCCGGCACGCCGAGGGTGACGATTTCCTTCTTCAGCTTGACCTTGGTGCGGTAGAACGGCTGCTCGTCGCAGTAGGATTCCTTGTGGTCGACATCGGCCAGGCGCGCGTCACGCTTGAGCCAGGCCAGCAGGCCGTCGATACCCTCGCGCGTGGCGGAAACGGTGCCGTTGATACCTTCCTCGGCGAGCAGCAGGGTGCCCTTCACGCCCCATTCGAGCATGGTATTGAGCAGGGGCTCGCGCAGCGCTTCGTAATCCGGTAGGGACACGAACTTGTACAGCGCCGCGACAACAATCTTCGCAGTCATGCAGTGTTCTCCAGTGGTCACCCTCGCAAAGGGCGGACCGGGGTTCCAAATGAAAGCGCCGGCTTGAGCCGGCGCGGGGCGCGATTCTAACGCAGCGGCGTGGCCTGGGGCACGCACTGCGGGATTAGTGGTCGTGCTTGCTGCCACCGCGACAGGTTGGCGAATCTGGTGCGGCGCCCTGCGTGGCCCACTCCTCGGGGGTGTAGGTGTGCAGCGCCAGGGCGTGGAATTGCTGCATCAGCTCGCCCAGGGTGGCGTAGACCTTCTGGTGGCGCTTGACCGCATTCAGGCCGGCAAAGGCCGGGCTGACGATCACCGCCTTATAGTGGGTTTCCTGGCCACGGCTGTGCATGTGGCTCTCGTCCTGCACATCGAGGTGCTCGCTGTGCAGCGGCTGCAGGGCGGCGATGATCTGGTCGCGCATGCTCATGTCCGGTTCCTCGTTACGGCTTGGCGGGTTTGAGTTCGCTGGTCATCGCCCCCAGCAGGCGGTCGACTTCCGGCACCGCCTGCTGCAGGCGGGCCTGGGTCAGCTGGGCGGAATGCGCCATCAGCTGCGGCATCTGCTCCAGCACCTTGCGCCCGACCGGGGTCTGGTAGAAGGCCAGCAGTTCCTTGAGTTCGGCTTCGCTGAAGGCATCGGTGTACAGCGCCACCAGCGCCTCGTCCAGCTTGCCCTCGCCCACTACCTTGTCCAGCGCGGTATCGGCCTGGGCCTGGTAGCGCTCCAGCACGGCCTTCTGCGCCTCGCCGCCGCCGGCCTGAGCGAAGCGCTGGGCGAACATCTGGCGCACCTGCATGTAGGCCGGCACCGCCAGCTTGTCGACGCGAGTCAGCTCGACGAAGCGCTTGGCCTCGGCAACGTGGCTGGCGGAGGCGGCCAGCAGCGGCCCGCTGGCGAACAGCAGCAGGAGAGAACAAACGGCGCGCAAGCGGCTCATGGGGTACATCCTCGGGTAAAACGCGGGGCGCCATTCTGCGCGCAGCGTCTGCTGGGCTCAAGCGCCGAGGGCGGCGCAAATGGCCATCACTTGCCCCGCAACCCCGGTAATAGGCATGATCACGCATCTCTCGGGGCCGGCTATCCCCCAGCCCCACACATGGATGTGTCTGATGAACAGCTTCACCAACCCGCTCACGCCGCACTCACAGCCCCTGTGCGATGCCCAAGGCCGCCTGCAAGCGAATGCCGTCGGCTGGTCCACTCGACCGCTGGTGAACTGCGCGCTGCCGCGCAACCTGGGCCGACGCAAGCGCTGGAACCACTGGTGCATCACCACGCCGGACTGGATGCTGGCTCTGACCTTCGCCGACCTCGACTACCTGGGCTACGGCGCCGCCTATTTCCTCGACCTGCACAGCGGCAAGGCAGCCGCGCGCACCCAGCTGAGTCCCTTCGGCCAGGGCTGCGACCTGCCGGACACGCCGCTGGAAAGCCATGCCTTCCGCCACAGCCGCCTGCAGCTGCGTGCCGATGACCGTGGCAGCATGATCCGCCTCACCGCCATGGCACCGGACATCGGCGGCCAGCCGCTGCAGGCGGCACTGGACATCCAGCGCCCGCCGCACCTGGAGTCGGTCAACCTGATCTGCCCCATGGGCCGCCGCACCTTCCACGCCACCAGCCGCCAACTCGGCCTGCCGGTGACCGGCAACCTGCAACTGGGTGGTCGACAGTACCTGTGCACACCGGGGCAAAGCTTCGCCTCGCTGGACTTCGCGCGCGGCGTCTGGCCACTGAAAAGCCACTGGACCCGCGCCGCCTTCGCCGCACCCGGCGGTATCGCCGGCAACTTCGGCACCGGCTGGTGCGACTACAGCGGGCTGTCGGAAAACGCCCTGTGGTTCGGTGGCGAACTGCTGCACCTGGAGGAGCGAGTCGAGATCGACCGACCGCCCAGCGGCCCGCTGGAACCCTGGAAGCTGCATAGCGCCAGCGGCCAGGTCGAACTGCGCTTCACGCCGCGCCAGCAGCACCAGGCCTGCCCGCGCCTGGGGCCGCTATATGCCGACACCCGCCAGTGGTTCGGCTGCTTCGACGGCGTGCTGCGCGGCCCGCAGGGCGAGAAGGTGCCGGTCAACAGCGCCTACGGCTGGATGGGCGCGACCCACGCGCGCTGGTAATCACAGCCATAGAAATACTGTGGAACCGTGGCGGCGCACGGCAGCCTAAACTGCCGACCCATGAACAGGAGAGCCGCCCATGAGCCGCATCGAAACCGACAGCATTGGCGCCATCGAGGTGCCCGACGACGCCTACTGGGGCGCCCAGACCCAGCGCTCACTGATCAACTTCGCCATCGGCGAGCAGCGTATGCCACTGGCGGTGGTGCATGCCCTGGCGCTGATCAAGAAAGCTGCGGCACGGGTCAACAGCCGCATCGGTGAGCTGCCGCCGGACGTCGCCCGGCTGATCGAACAGGCGGCCGACGAAGTGTTGGCCGGTCAGCATGACCAACAGTTTCCCTTGGTGGTGTGGCAGACCGGCAGCGGCACGCAGAGCAACATGAACGTTAATGAGGTCATCGCCGGGCGCGCCAACGAACTGGCCGGCCAGGGCCGTGGCGGCAAGCACCCGGTGCACCCCAACGATCACGTCAACCGCGCACAGAGCTCCAACGACAGCTTCCCCACCGCCATGCACATCGCCACCGTGCAGGCCGTGCAACACCAGTTGCTGCCAGCCATCGCCGAGCTGTCCGGGGCCCTGGCCGAACAGGCGGCGCGGCACATGGACCTGGTCAAGACCGGGCGCACGCACCTGATGGACGCCACCCCGGTGACCTTCGGCCAGGAACTGTCGGCCTTCGTTGCGCAACTCGATTATGCCGACAAGGCCATCCGCGCCAGCCTGCCGGCGGTCTGCGAACTGGCCCAGGGCGGCACCGCGGTCGGCACCGGGCTGAACGCGCCCAGGGGCTTCGCCGAGGCCATGGCGGCCGAGCTGGCCGCGCTGGCCGGCCTGCCCTTCGTCTCGGCACCGAACAAATTCGCTGCGCTGGCCGGTCACGAACCGCTCACCGCACTGTCCGGCGCGCTGAAGACCCTGGCCGTGGCGCTGATGAAAATCGCCAACGACCTGCGCCTGCTCGGCTCCGGCCCACGCGCCGGCCTCGCCGAGGTGCGCCTGCCGGCCAACGAACCGGGCAGCTCGATCATGCCCGGCAAGGTCAACCCGACCCAGTGCGAGGCGCTATCCATGCTCGCCTGCCAGGTGCTGGGCAACGATGCCACCATCGCCTTCGCCGCCAGCCAGGGGCAGCTGCAGCTCAACGTGTTCAAGCCGGTGATCATCCACAACCTACTGCAGTCGATCCGCCTGCTGGCCGATGGCTGCCGCAACTTTGCCGAGCACTGCGTGGTGGGGCTGGAGCCGGACACCCGGCAGATGGCCGCACACCTGGAGCGCGGCCTGATGCTGGTGACGGCGCTGAATCCGCATATCGGCTACGACAAGGCCGCGGAGATCGCCAAGAAGGCCTACGCCGATGGCCTCACCCTGCGCGAGGCGGCCCTGCAGCTGGGGCATCTGAGCAACGAGGAGTTCGACGCCTGGGTGCGTCCGCAAAACATGCTGGAGTCGGGACAACATGGCTGAAGAAACGAAAAGCGGCGCCACCCCGCTGGAAGGCGACGGCAAGCGCATCCTGCTGATTCTCGGCACGCCCAAGCGTGACAGCCTCTGCCACGCCCTCGCTGAGGCTTACAGCAGCGGCGCCCGTGGCCAGGGCCACGTGGTCCGCCAGCTGCGCCTGGGCGAGCTGCAGTTCGACCCGATCCTGCGCGAGGGCTTCGGCCAGCAACAGACGCTGGAGCCGGACCTGCTGGAAGCGCAGCGGCAGATCCACTGGGCCGAGCACCTGGTGTTCGTCTACCCGGTCTGGTGGGGCGGCGTGCCGGCGCTGCTCAAGGGTTTCTTCGACCGCACTTTCCTGCCCGGCTTCGCCTTCAAGTACCGCAACCGCTCGCAGCTGTGGGACAAGCTGCTGAGCGGGCGCACCGCCGATCTGCTGGTCACCCTGGACACCCCGCCCTGGTACTTCCGCTGGATCTACGGCGCTCCGGCGCACCGGCAGATGGTGCGCACCATCCTCGGCTTCTGCGGCATCAAGACTCGCCGCCTCACCGAGTTCGCTCCGGTGCGCCCCTCCTCCGAGGAACAGCGCCAGGGCTGGCTACGCAAGGCCGAGGGGCTGGGCGTCAGGGCCTAAGCATCACCAGGCGGGCACGACGCGCGCGCCAACCGGCCAGCAACGAAGGGCCAAGCGCCGTGAGCGCCGAGCCCAGCACCACCAGCAGTGCGCCACCGTAACCGAGCAGGTTGATCTGCTCCGGCTGCACATGGTCGGGCCACCAGACGGCAGCCAGGGCCACGGCGACAAAAGTCACCAGCGGAGTGATCGACAGGGTCGCGCTGACGCGCGAAGCCTCCCAGTGCGCCAGAGCCTCGGCGAAAGCGCCGTAGGCCACCAGGGTATTCAGGCAGCAGGCCAGCAGCAGCCAGCACTGCAGCGTGCTGAGCTGCAGCACCTCTAGCGGGTGAGCCCAGGGTGTGAGCAGCAAGGCGCAGGCCAGGTAGATCACCATCATGATCTGCGGCGAGCTCCACTGGGTCAGCAGCTGCTTCTGCGCCAGGCCGTAGAACACCCAGACGAAAGCCGCCAGCAGTATCACCAGAACCCCTGTGGTGTAGGTCGTCAGCGAGGTCAGTAGTTCTGCCAGGCGCTGGTTAAAGAACAGGCCGAAACCGAGCAACAGGATCGCCATGCCGACACCCTGGCCAAGGCTGAAAGACTCGCGGAACACGAATAGGCTGGCCACCAGAAACAGGATCGGCGCCATCTGGATCACCAGCTGGGTGGTGCCGGGGCTGAGCATGTTGAGGCCGATCAGGTAGAGCACGTAGTTGGCGGTCAGGCCGAGAATGGCCAGCACCAGCAGGCCCTGGCCACGGCGCCCGAGCGGGGCGAAACGCGGCAGGCGACGCTGGGTCGACAACCAGATGAACAGCAACACACCGGACACCAGCAGGCGGTACCAGGTGACGGTGACCGGGTCCATCACCTGCAGCACTTCCTTGAGCTTGATCGGCAGGATGCCCCAAAGCACCGCAGTGGTGAGGGCTAGCAGCAGGCCGAAAAGCCAGCGGCCGGAGGAAACGTGCATGACAGCCTCGACGGCGAAACAGCGAAACGGCCGGTGATTGTAGGCCGCGCCCGATCGCCCCGACAGCCACAGCTGACCACGCAGACAGGAACAAACTGTGCCGCCCGCTCGAGGTGACTAAAAAATGACCACTTGTCGCGCCAGCTCACTCAACGGAAGCCGGGCACTAAACTGAAAACAGTGCACCCTGTTGCAGGAGGCTTAGCCATGTTCGGTCAACGCAATATCGACCCCGCCCCCGGCACCCACTACCGCAGCGAGCGAGTCAGTGCGGTCAACGGTCAGTATTTTTTCGCCACGCGCGAAGGCACCCTGGAAGGCCCATTCTTTACACGCGTCGATGCGGAGCGAGAGATCGCCTTCTACATCCGCCGCATGCAGCAGGCCAGCGACATCATCGAAAGTCGCGCCTTCTAGTCAGTCGTTGGCAAAGGCCTTTTCCAGTGCTTCGTTGATGGTGCGCAGCACCTTGACCCGAGCAAAGCGCTTGTCATTGGCCTCCACTAGGGTCCAGGGCGCGATCGAGGTACTGGTGCGGTCGACCATGTCGCCTACGGCATCACAATAGGCGTCCCACTTGTCGCGATTGCGCCAGTCCTCTTCGGTGATCTTGAAGCGCTTGAAAGCGATCTGCTCGCGCTCCTTGAAGCGCTTGAACTGTTCGTCCTGGTCGATGGCCAGCCAGAACTTCACCAACACCACACCGGCGCGACTCAGTTGCTCTTCGAAGTCGTTGATCTCGCCATAGGCACGTAACCAGTCGCTAGGCTGACAGAATCCCTCGACCCGCTCCACCAGCACCCGGCCGTACCAGGAACGGTCAAACACGGTGAACTTGCCGCGAGCCGGAATATGCCGCCAGAAGCGCCACAGATAGGGTTGTGCGCGCTCCTCCTCGGTCGGCGCGGCGATCGGCACGATACGGTACTGACGCGGGTCCAGCGCCGCCGCCACACGGCGGATGGCGCCGCCCTTGCCGGCCGCATCGTTGCCTTCGAACACCGCCACCAGCGCGTGCCGGCGCATGCGCTTGTCGCGCATCAGCATGGCCAGGCGCGCCTGCTCGACCGCCAGCATGTCCTTGTAGGCGTCCTTGTCCAGGCTCTGGGTCAGATCCAGGCTGTCCAGCAGGATGCGGTTGTCCAGACTGGCCACTATCGGCGCCACATGCGGCTGCGCGGTCGGACGCGTCTTGGCTTTGAGCGCCGCCTGCAGGCCGTCGAGGAGAATGCGTCCCACCGTCAGGCTGCGATAGCACTCGTCGCTGCCCTCGACCACGTACCAGGGGGCGAAGTCGCGGCTGCTGCGACGCAGCACGCGTTCACCGTTGCGTACGAACTTGTCGTAGGTCTTTGACTGCTGCCAGTCCAGCGGACTAAGGCGCCAGGCACGCTGCGGATCGTCCTGCAACTCCTTCAGGCGCATTTTCATCTGCTTCTTGGACAGGTGGAACCAGAACTTGAAGATCAGCGCCCCCTCGTCGCACAGCATCTGCTCCAGCGCCAGGGCACCATCGATGGCCTGGTCCAGCACGGCATCCTTGAAATGGCCATGGATGCGGCCCTGAATCATCTGGCTGTACCAGTTGCCGAAGAAGATGCCGATACGCCCCTTAGGCGGCAGCTGCCGCCAGAAGCGCCAAGCCGGCGGCCGCGCCAGCTCTTCGTCGGTCTGCACGTCGAAGGTGCTGACCTGGATCAGGCGCGGGTCCATCCACTCGTTGAGCAGCTTGACCGTCTCGCCCTTGCCGGCGCCTTCCACGCCGTTGATCAGGATGATCACCGGAAAGCGACCCTGTTGCTGCAGCTCGAACTGCGCTTCCAGAAGGGCCTCGCGCAGGGCGGGCAGCTCCTTTTCGTATTCGGCCTGATCGATCTTGCGGCCCAGCTCGGCGGACTCAAACATAGAGGTCTCCCTGTCTCGATTCGCTCAGCCTAGCGGATTCGCCGTGCCTTGGCGCAAGTGGCTACAATGCCGCACCTCGTTTCCCAGGTACATCGATGTCCGACCTCCCCCACGCCAAGCTCGACTGGAATGACCAAGGCCAGCCGCTTTCGCGCCAGTTCGATGACGTGTATTTCTCCCGCGACGACGGTCTGGGGGAAACGCGCCATGTTTTCCTCGCCGGCAACGACCTGACGGCACGCTTCGCCGCCCTGCCAGCAGGCGCCCGTCTGGTGATCGGCGAAACCGGCTTCGGCACCGGACTGAACTTCCTCTGCGCCTGGCAACTGTTCGATCAGCTGGCCCCTGCGGATGCCTGCCTGCATTTCGTCAGCGTGGAGAAGTACCCGCTCACCGCGGCCGACCTGCACCGTGCCCTGGCCCTATGGCCGGAGCTGGCGCCCTGGTCCGGGCAGTTGCTGGAGCAGTACCGGGCCATCCATCCCGGCTTCCAGCGCCTGGTACTGGATGGCGGTCGGGTCATCCTCACCCTGCTGATCGGCGATGCGCTGCAGATGCTGCCGCAGCTGGATGCGCGCATCGACGTCTGGTTCCTCGACGGCTTCGCCCCGGACAAGAACCCGGAGATGTGGACCCCAGCGCTGTTCCAGGAGCTGGCGCGGCTGTCCGCCCCGGGTGCCAGCCTGGCCACCTTCACCAGCAAGGGCACGGTACGCCGCGACCTGATCGAGGCCGGCTTCGCCATGCGCCGCGCGCCCGGCCACGGCAAGAAGTGGGAAATCCTCTGCGGGCGTTTCGAGGGCCATGCGCCAGCGGCGGAAAAGCCCTGGCATGCCCGTCCGCCCAGGCCGGAAGCACGCGAAGCATTGATCATCGGCGCCGGCCTGGCCGGTTGTGCCACGGCAGCCAGCCTGGCTGCGCGTGGCTGGAAGGTGACCCTGCTGGAGCGCCACGATGAAGTGGCGCAGGAGGCTTCGGGCAACCCCCAGGGCGTGCTTTACCTCAAGCTGTCCGCCCATGGCACTGCGCTGTCGCAACTGGTGCTGGCCGGCTTCGGCCACACCCGCCGTCTGCTCCAGCACCTGCAGCAGGGCCACGACTGGGATGCCTGCGGCGTCTTGCAGTTGGCGTTCGATGCGCAGGAAGCCGGGCGCCAGGCCAAGCTGGCCGAAGCCTTCCCAGCGGATCTGCTGCACAGCCTGACGCGCGAACAGGCCGAGGTCCGCGCAGGCGTCGCGCTGCCGGCCGGCGGCCTGTTTTACCCCGACGCCGGCTGGGTGCATCCACCGGCGCTGTGTCGCCAGCTCGCCAGCCACCCGCGCATTCGCCTGCTGACGCACAGCGAGGCGCTGGAGCTGCGGCGGGTCGATGGCCACTGGCAGGCCCTGGACGGCGAGCGTCTGCTGGCCGAGGCACCCGTGGCAATCCTGGCCGGCGCTGCCGAAGTGCGCCGCTTCGCCACCGAGCTGCCGCTCAAGCGCATCCGCGGGCAGATCAGCCGCCTGCCGCAGACCGCCCGCAGCGCCGAGCTGGCCTGTGTGGTCTGCGCCGAAGGCTATGTGGCGCCGCCGCGCGGTGGCGAGCACACCCTGGGCGCCAGCTTCGACTTCCACAGCCAGGACTGCGCACCGACCGCTGCCGAACACGCCGGTAACCTCGAACTGCTGCGGGAAATCTCTGCGGACCTGGCCGAGCGCCTGGCCGCCGACCGGCTCGATCCGGCGCAGCTCGAGGGCCGCGCCGCCTTCCGCTGCACCAGCCCCGACTACCTGCCGATCGTCGGCCCGCTGGCCGACCCGGCGGCCTTCGCCGAGACCTACGCGGTGCTCGGCAAGGATGCTCGCCAGGTGCCGGACAGCCCCTGCCCCTGGCGCGACGGCCTGTACGTCAATAGCGGCCACGGCTCGCGCGGGCTGATCACTGCGCCGCTGTGCGGCGAGCTGCTGGCCGCCTGGCTAAACGACGAACCGCTGCCACTGCCGCGTGCCGTAGCCGAGGCCTGCCATCCCAACCGTTTCCTGCTGCGCAAGCTGATCCGCGGCCAATGACTGCAGGCTGACGCGACGAGCGACGGTTGCCTTTTCTGCCAGCGAACATATACTCCCCCCCGTATATTGATAGGGAGTATGCCGATGCGCCTGTTCACCACCCTGCTCTGCTGCGTCCCACTGCTCGCCCAGGCCGCCGACATGGCACCGCTGCGCAGCGAGGCAGAAGCCATGATCCCGCCGTTCCAGCAACAGCTGCTGGCCAGTGTGCAGACCGCGGTCGCCGCAGGCGGCCCGGCACAGGCCGTCGAAGCCTGCCGCCAGCTGGCGCCCGGCATCGCCCAGCAGCACAGCGTCGCGCCTTGGAAAGTGGGGCGGACCGCGCTGCGCCTGCGCAACCCGGACAACCGCCCGGATGCCTGGGAGCAGGCCGTGCTGGAGGACTTTCAGCGTCGTAGCCAGGCCGGCGAAGCCGTCGCCAGTTTGAACCGGGCCGAGGTGGTGGATGGCGAATTCCGCTACATGCGCGCCATCGCCACCGGCGAGCCCTGCCTGGCCTGTCATGGCAGTGCGATCAAACCCGAGCTGGTACAGCTACTCGACCGCCACTACCCGCAGGATCAGGCCCGCGGCTTCGCCGCCGGCGAACTGCGCGGTGCCTTTACCCTGCGCCGCCCTCTGGAGCTCTGAGATGACTACCCCCAACACCCAGCAACAGGACGCCATGCTCAAGCGCCTGGCTCGCGTCGAGGGCCAGATCCGCGGCATCCAGGCGATGATCCGCCGCGGCGAGGAATGCGAGGCCATCGCCCAGCAGTTCGCCGCTGCGCGCAAGGCGCTGGACAAGGCCTACCAGGAGATGCTCGCGTGCCTGCTCGAGGAAACCGTGCTCGACCCCTCGCGCGACGACGCCGAGACCCTGGCCCGCGTGCGCGCCATCTTCACCAAATACACCTGAACCACATACCCCCAGGGAGTACCCTGCAATGACCGACACCATCTGCCTGATCGACGCCCCGCGCTTCGCCAGCGCTCGCCAGCAGGGGCATGTGCGCTTCCTCATCGACGTGCGCAGCCCGGCGGAATTCCGCGCCCAGCACGTGGCTGGCGCACGTAACGTGCCGCTCGACCAGCTTGAGCCGGCCCCCCTGGTACAACAGCTGCGCCAGGAGGGCCTGCAGCGCGGCGACGAGCTGTACCTGCTGTGCCACAGCGGCCAGCGCGCGCGCCGCGCCGCCGACCAATTGCAGCAACTGCTGCCCGGCGTGCAGGTGATCGACGGCGGCACCCAGGCCTGCGTGGCCTGCGGCCTGCCCACCGAAGAGGCCCCCAGCGGCGTGATCAGCATCCAGCGCCAGGTGCAAATCAGCGCCGGCAGTCTGGTGCTGCTGGGTGTCGTACTCGGCACCTGGGTGCATCCAGGCTGGTATGGCCTGGCCGCCTTCGTCGGCGCCGGCCTGACCTTCGCCGGCCTCAGCAACACCTGCGCCATGGCCCTGCTGCTCGCCCGCATGCCCTGGAACCGCTGATGGAGATATTGCTGCTGGAGGCCCTGGGCGTCGGTGCCGTGCTCGGCCTGCTGCTCGGCCTCACCGGCGCAGGTGGTTCGCTGGTGGCCCTGCCCCTGCTGCTCAGCCTGCACCTGCCGCTGCGCGATGCGATCGGTGTCAGCCTGGGTGCCGTGGCCATCACCGCCCTGATCGGCGCCGTGCCGCGTGCCCGCCAGGGCCTGGTGGTCTGGCGCCCAGTGCTGCTGCTGACCATCGCCGGCCTGCCCGGCAACGTCGCCGGCCAGTGGCTGGGCCGGCAGATTCCCGAGGCCGTGCTGATCCTCGGCTTCTGCGCCCTGGTGCTGTGGACGGCCTGGCGCATGTGGCGCAGTTCGAACCTGCCACGTGAAAGCGGCGGCCCGCTGCGCAGCGCTCCGCTGATCGCCATCGGCCTGGGTGTCGGCCTGTTCTCCGGGCTGATGGGCGTCGGCGGCGGCTTCCTGGTGGTGCCGGCGCTGCTGGCCTTCACCCCGCTGAGCATGCTGGCCGCCACCGCCACTTCGATGGCGGTGATCGCCCTGGTTTCCGGCGGTGGCTTCCTGTTCTACCTCAGCGGCGCACAGCCCTCGCTGCCGCTGCTGGCCGGCCTGGCTCTGGGCGGCGCGGCCGGCGTGCTCGGCGGTAACGCCCTGGCCCAGCGCCTGGGCGGACGCACGCTGCAGCGCCTGTTCGCCCTGATGCTGGTGGCGGTCAGCCTGTCGCTGGCCGCGCAGAAACTCCTCGGAGGACACTGATCATGCTGTTTCGCCAACTCTTCGACAGCGAAAGCTCGACCTACACCTACCTGCTGGCCGATGCCGGCCAGGCGGTGCTGATCGACCCGGTGAAGAACAAGCTGGACGATTACCTGCGCCTGCTGCGCGAGCTGGACCTGCAGCTGGTACTGGCGCTCGACACCCACACCCATGCCGACCACATCACCGCCCTCGGTGAGCTGCGCACGGCCACCAGCTGCCGCAGCGGCTTCGGCCAGCAGAGCGGCAGTGCCTGCGCCAGCTTCACCTTCGCCGACGGCCAGCGCCTGGCCTTTGGCAAGCACGAGCTGGTCGCCTGGCACACCCCGGGGCATACCGACGACTCCTACTGCTTCCTGCTACCGGCCAGCGCCGCCGAGCCGGGCAAGGTCTTCACTGGCGATACCCTGCTGATCCGCGGCAGCGGCCGTACCGACTTCCAGAACGGCGACGCGCGCGCCCAGTGGGCCAGCCTGCAGCGCCTGCTGGCCCTGCCCGGTGACACCGAGGTCTGGCCCGGCCACGACTACCGCGGCTGGACCCGCTCCAGCATCGCCGAGGAAGCCGCGCACAACCCACGCCTGCAGGTGGCCGATGGCGAAGCCTACGCGCAGCTGATGGCCAGTCTCAGCCTGCCCAATCCAAGGCTGATGGACATCGCCGTGCCAGCCAACCGTGCCTGCGGCCAAACCTGAGTAGGCCACCAGGCCCTGGCCAGCGCTCTTGCCGCCGGAGCAGCAACTAGGCAAAGTGACGCAAACAAGTAAAACAACTCAGAGGTTGGCGGATGCCTCGTTTGCTCCTGGCAATGCTGCTGCTGTGCCTCTGCGGGCCGTTATGGGCACTAGCCCCGGCACCGCTTGACCGGGATGATCTGCGCCTGTCACTGGGCCCTTACATGGGCTACCACGAAGACAAGGACGGCCGCCTGAGCGTCGATGAAGCGCAGCGCCTGCCCGACAGCGCCTTCACCCAGGTCAGCGGGAACCACGCCAATCTGGGCAAGAACAACTCGGTGTGGTGGTTCAAGGTACGCCTGGTCAATAGTCGACCGCAGGCTCTCTCCGGTTACCTGGAAATCAATTACGCCCTGCTTGATCGCATCGACCTCTACCTGCAGGACGAGGACGGACGCCTGCACAGCCAGCAGAGCGGTGACAGTTTCGCCTTTGCCCAGCGCCCCGTGCAGGTGCGCAACTTCTGGTTCCCGGTCGAACTACAACCGGGCAGCAACACGTTGCTGGTGCGGATACAGAGCAGCAGCACCCTCTTTGTACCGCTGTACTTCAGCACCTACGCTGCCAGCGCGGCGACTCAGGAGAACCTGATGGGGCTGAACGGCGCGTTTTACGGCGTGCTGTTCGCCATGTTCGTTTACAACCTGTTCCTCTTCGTCTCACTGCGCGAGCGGGCCTACTTCTGGTACCTGGCCTACATCTTGATGTCCGCCCTGTTCGCCAGTGCCTTCGATGGCATGCTGTTCAAGTTGCTGCCAGAGAACGTGGCCCTGCAATCGGTCAGCATCTATATCCTGATGTTCCTGCTCTGCCTGGTCGCAGTGCAGTTCAGCCGCCACTTCCTCAGTATTCCGCAGAGCTTCCCCAGGCTGGACAGAGGCATGCGCCTGCTGATGCTGGTCATCTTTGCCTGCATGCTCTCGGGGCCGCTGATCGGCCTGCAGGCCTGGAACATTCTGGCCAGCCTGACCGTACTGGTGTTCTCCAGCATCCTGCTGGTAATCGGCATCTATGTCTGGCGGCGCGGCCTGCGCTACGGCTCCTACTACGTGCTGGCCTGGGGCGCCCTGCTGATCTGCTTCATCCTCGCCACCAGCGGCTCGCTGGGGGTCGAACTGTTCGGCATCTATGGCGCCAACGCCGTGAAGCTGGGCTCGACCTTCGAGTTGCTGACCCTGTCTCTCGGCCTCGCTGATCGCATCAACCTGCTCAAGGAAGAGGGTTTTCGCTCCCATCAGGCGGCTGAACGGGCGGAGCTGGAAAACCAGGCCAAAAGCCGTTTTCTGGCCAAGATGAGCCACGAGATACGCACGCCGCTCAATGGCGTGCTGGGCATGCTGCAGATGCTGCGCGAGACGACTCTCGACCGCACTCAGCGCTTCTATGTAGACACTATCGCCAGCTCCGGCAGCACCCTGATGTCGGTAATCAACGACATTCTCGACTATGCGCGCATCGAGTCCGGCAAGCTCAGTCTCGAGGAGATCGAGTTCGATCTCGAAGAACTGGCCTCGGACACCCTGATGCTGTTCACCGCCCAGGCCATGGAGAAACGCCTGCGCCTGTATGTCAGCCTCGAAGGCGGTGTCCCCCGGCGCGCGCTGGGCGATCCAACACGCCTGAAGCAGGTCCTGATGAACCTGCTGGGTAACGCCCTGAAGTTCACCCAGCAGGGCCATGTGACCCTGAGCATCTGCCGACGCAGTGACAGCCAGGGGCAAGCCCACCTGGTGTTTGCCGTCAGCGACAGCGGCATCGGCATCAGTGGCGATACCCTCGGCCAGCTCTTCAAGTCCTTCTCCCAGGGCGACTCCAGCACCACTCGCCGCTATGGCGGCAGTGGCCTGGGCCTGGCCATCAGCAAGGAGCTGGTGGAGATGATGGGGGGACGCATCGAGGTGCAGAGCACGCCTGGCCAGGGTTCGCGCTTCGCCTTCGACATCCCGCTGCGGACACCCGCCGAAAGTAGCGACGACCTGCCCCGACTGCTGGACAATCGCACCGCCCTACTCTGCTCGCTGGACAGTCAGGGGCTCGATTGCCTGAGCCATCTGCTCGGCCGCTGGGGCATGCGCACCCAGCGCTGTCAGGATCCGGAGCGTCTGCAGGACTTCCTCGAAGACTTCGCCAGCCCCCCCCTGCTGGTGCTGATGGCACCCTGGCCGGGCAGCAGCAGCCAATGGCTGGAGAGTCTGCGCCCGAACCTGGAGCAGGGTCAGCGTATTCTGCTGCTGAGCCCTCCTGGACAGCACCAACTGCTGCCTGAGGGCCTGGGCCTGCGCCTGCTCGGCCTGCCTCTCCCTCTCTCGGCAACGGCATTGCGTGCCGCGCTGCATGATCTCTACAGCGAGCGCCGCCTGAGCCAGGCAGCGACGCCTCAGACGCTTGAGCGCCGCAATGGCCGTACCCCCTGCATCCTGGTGGCCGAGGACAACCGGGTGAACCAGATGGTGGTGGAGGGCTTTCTCAAGAAGCGTGGCTACGCCATGCGCCTGGTAGCGGACGGCTGCAGCGCAGTCGCGGAGTATCGCCGCGATCCCGACGCCATCCAGCTGATCCTGATGGACTGCGAAATGCCGGAAATGGACGGCTTCGAAGCCACGCGGCAGATCCGCGCCCTGGAGGCCGAGCGCCAGTTGAGCCCCGTGCCCATTGTCGCGTTGACCGCCCACATACTGGAGGAGCACCGTGCAGCCGGGCAGGCTGTCGGCATGGATGATTTCCTCGGCAAACCGCTGGATCGCCAGCAACTTTACGATGTGCTTGACCACCACCTGCTCGCCCACGCCCGCGCAAGCGACTAGCATGGCCATCCCGCCGAGGAGACCTCATGCTGATTCCCCACCATCTGCTGGAAGCCGAAACCCTGACCCGCCTGCTGGAGGACTTCGTCAGCCGCGACGGCACCGACAATGGCGACGACACACCACTGGCAACCCGTGTGGAGCGGGCGCGCCAGGCGTTGGAAAAGGGCCAGGCCGTCATCGTCTTCGATCCGGACAGCCAGCAATGCCAGCTGGCGCTGCGCGAGGAAGTACCGAAGGAGTGGCTGCAGGATTAGCTTTGCGTGAGCAGGCCTAGTGACTGGCGAAGCGCGGCGCGAGCAGAATGATGCCGGCGCCGACCAGGCATAATGCCGCGCCCAGCCAATCCGACAGCAGCGGCCGGGTGCGCTCGATCAGCCCCAGCCAGAACAGCGAAGCCACCACATAAACCCCACCGTAGGCGGCATAGGCGCGCCCGGCATATCCCGCCTCAATACGAGTCAACAGCAGGGCGAACAGAGTCAGGCTGAGCAGGCCCGGCGCGATCCACCAGGCGCTCTTGCCCAACCGCAGCCACATCCAGAAGGCATAGCAGCCCGCGATCTCGAACAGCGCGGCGAGGAAGAACCAGAAGTAGTTGAGCATCGTCCGCCTCGATAAACCTGTTTGTTCTCAGCGCACCGCAGCGCGCCGTGTGACGGGCCAGGGATCAGCCGCGCAGGCTGCCCTCGCGTTCCCACACGCAACGCACCCGCAGATCGGCTTCCTGCGGGCTGTGAAAGCCGCTCTCGGACTCCCAGCGGAAGGTGTGCAGGCCGTTCAGCTCGGTTTCCAGATGCACCACGGCGCTGGCCCAGTACAGGCGCTGCAGCAACGCCTCGAACTCCTTGACCCACAGCGCCCACTCATACTCGATGGCCTGATAGCTGGCGCCGAAGTGGATGACCTGGGTCTGGTATAGACCCTCGCCCTCGTTGCCGCAGAAGGAGAACATTTCGCGACCGAGAAACGGCCAGGCGTCGCCCAGGGGCAGTTGCTCCAGCACCCGGCGATTGGTGCCACGACGCAGCAGACGCTGCTCGCGATCACCGGACGGCCAGTCGCGGATGCAGCCATAGACGATGGATTCGGACTCCACGCAGGTACTCCAGAAAGTGCAGGCAGCCTTCTAACACAGGGAGTCCTCCCTGCAAAGGAACCAGTGCCTATGTCGACCGTTTCGGTGCCCGCAGGGCCCAGGCAATCAGGCTCATCAGCGCGCCGAGGCCAATCAGCACCGTGAACGGTGCCTGGTAGCTGCCCGCCAGATCACGCCCCAAGCCGACCAGAACCGGCGCCAGGCAAGCCATGCAGTAGCCGGCACAAAGCATCATCGCGGTCCAGCGGCTGACCGCCAGCGGCGTGTGGACCTCATACAACGGCAGCACCAGCGACAGGGCGAAAGAGCCACTGAGGGCGAAACCCATCAGCACGGCCCAGAGCTCCGGCAGCAGGGTCGGCTGGAAGGTGATCATGCTCAGGCATAGCGTCAACATCAGGCCACAGGCCACCAGCAGCGGCTGGCGGATGTCGAAGCGCTGGGCCAGCCAAGGCAGCAACCAGGCGCTGGGCAGGCCGACCAGCATGAACAGGCTGAACAGCGCGTTGCTGTGCAGCAGGCTCAAGCCAGCCTCGTGATAGCGCGCCACCAGCCAGGTCGCCATGGTGTAGAAGAAGCCGGCCTGGATCGCGAAGAAACCGGTCACCAGCCAGGCGCGGGGTTCGCGCCAGGGCAGACCCTGGCCATCGCCGACCACGGCCGCCTCGGCACGGCTCGGCAAGCGCAGCCAGAGCAACCCGGCAAGCAGGGCCGGGAGGAACCAGGCCGCCAGGCCCAGACTCCAGTCATCACCCAGGCTCAAGGTCAGCGGCACAGAGAGCACGGCGCCACCGGCGCCACCAATGGCCATGCTGAAGGAATACCAGCCCACCACCTGGCCGACCTGATCGCGGAAATGCCGCTTGATGAAACCCGACAGCAACGGTCCGGCCACGGCGATGCCAGTACCGAGCAGCACGGCACTGCCGATCAGCAGCGGACTGAGGTGCCCGCCGACACGCAGCAGCAGCGCCAGCATGATCAGCACGAGGCAACAGGCGATGGTGCGCTCCAGGCCAAAACGCACGGCAAGACGCGGTGCCAGAGGCGCCAGCAGGCCCATGCAGAGAACCGGCAAGGCGGTGGTCAGACTGATCAGACCACGGCTCAGCGCGAGCTCCTCGGCGATGCGTTCGATCAGCGGGGCGAAGGAGGTGATGCCGGGGCGCAGATTGATCGCCGCCAGCACCAGCGCCACCATCAGCAGGGCCCTGGATACGGGTTTCACGGTACTTCCAACAGCGTGGCAGCCGCATAGGCCGGGGCGGCTACCCTACCCCGCAGCTTGTCGGTACCGCAACACGAATCTGACCAGTCAGCCAAGTTAATAACCCGCATGAGCCTCCCGTAAATGACATTCCTGCTACCCGCAGACTGCTTTCATATGTCTGCCAAAGCGACAGAAAACCGACCACAAACAAACGGCCGAAGAACCTAAATGGCACTTCGCCATTGAACCGTCGCCAGACCACGGCCTGCGCGGCACGCGCCAGATAAAAAGAGTGGTGCCCGCCTCGAACAATGCCCTGACGCTGTATATAGTGCTTATTCAAGAAAGCCTGGGTTTTACGGAATAACCCATCAATAAGAAAAGCTGCTGCCAACAGTCACGGAATGTCGACGATGAAAACAACTAAAGACGTAGATTCCACCGTTTCCGAGCCCCGTACCGTCGCATCGACCGTGATCGATACTCCTCCGGTACCGACCATCTCCGCCTCGACCCTGCCGCTCAGTAGCGAGCAGTACATGTACTTCACCGAGCGCGACATCGACCGTATCCTGGAAAATCTCGACGGTCTGCGCGAGCGGGTGTTCCCCAAACTGCATGGCGAAGACGCACTGGATGCCCTGCATGCCCAGCATTTCCCCTCGGTGTGCCTGATCGGCCTCGGGCGTTGTGGCTCGAACATCGCCCTGGATGTCGCCTCGCTGGTGTACAACGCGCGGCGCTTCTACCTCAACGAATTCAGCAACCAGGAAAAGAGCGGCTCCGAACAGCGTCCGGCCGGCTGGCTGCGCAGCAACCTGCGCCTGGCCGGCAGCCGCGCCACAAAGCCGGTCTTCCTGATCGAGCCACTGGTGATGCTCGGCGACCTGGACAAGGACATTGAGGGGCGCATCCGCTTCTCGCGCAAGGCCGAGACCAGCGGCTTCCTAGACGACTACAGCAAGATGAAGATCATGGACCTGTCCGAGGTCCATGCCGGCGGCGCCGGTAACGCGCCGATTCTCGGCCAGTACCTGGCCAAGATCATCCTCAACAAGGATACCCAGCGCTTCTCCAACGCCGACTGGAAGTTCATCCACAGCTACCTGATCGACTCCTGCGGCATCAAAGCCAACCAGTCGCGCCTGTACTTCTACATCTTCAGCGCTGGCGGCGGCACTGGCTCGGGCATGGCCTCGGAATTCGGCCTGGCCCAGCAGTTCGCCTACATGAGCAAGACCTTCGAGACCAAGCAGGAAAGCAGCAGCGAGGACAACCGCGGCCACTCCTTCGTCTTCGAGCCGATCTTCACCAGCGGTATCTGCATCCTCCCGAACATCTCCGACCAGCGTATCGAGATGTCGGAAGCCCTGCATATCAACGCCGGCCGCCTGCTGTGCAAGTACCTCGCCGAGGAGTGGGACTTCTCCTACAACTTCGACAGCGAGGAAACCGGCGAAGAGAGCGTGATGCGCCGTATCCGCCCGTGGAACGCGATGATGCTGATCTCCAACGACATCATGCGTTATGCCGAGGAAAGCGACGGCGGCAACGTGCAGAACATCGACGTGAACGCCATGGAGCGCCACGCCAACCAGTACATCTCGCAGCAGATCTTCAACATCCTCACCGCCCAGGCAGTGACCACCGACTACGACCAGAACTACTTCCGCCGCGCCGGCATCGACATCGGCGAGACCATCCGCCTCGACGCCAACGACCTGTTCATGAGCCTGGCCGGTCCGGTCGCCGTGGCTTACGCGGAATCCGTGGTGGCCGAGCAGGCCGCGCCTGCGCCCACCGACAAGTTCAAGGTGTTCGAGAAGGAGCAGCCCAAGCTCAATATCGACGACCTGTTCTTCCGCTCCATCGACCTGCCGCACTTCAACAAGGCGACCCAGGCCATCGAGGGCATCAGCCTGCTGCCAATCGAAGCCAAGCGCTACCGCGCAGCGCTGGAGCAGTACAAGAAGTCCAACTACGACGCCAGCGCACTGAGCGACCTGCACTTCTTCAAGAACTGCTCCTCGGTAGTGTCCATCGTCTCGCTGCCGAAGGACTACAAGCTGTCCTACATGGACCTGAACCGGCTCAAGACCCACCTCAACAGCCTGTTCCCCAACACCACCCTGAAGCGCTACGCCCTGGTGATCGGCGCCTCGGCCAACCTGTCGCTGACCACCCTGATCGTCAAGAGCCCCTGCCTCTCGGACGACTTCCTGACCCTGATCGTTGCCTTCATCAAGCGCTGCTTCGCCCGCGACCAGTACCGTTACGACGAGAGCCTGGACAACGCCATGCTCGACTTCATCGTCTCCGAGGACTTCGACGAGGCGCGCATCGAGGCCATGCTCAACGAATACGAGAACCCCGCGAAGATCCTCGACACCAACTGGTACGCGATCAAGCCGATGTACGAGAAGAAGTACCGTGAGCTGATCCACGACCACGACAAGTTCGTCTCGATCAATGACATCCGCCTGTCGCGCGACAGCGTGAAGAAAGCCATCAAGTACCTGCGCGAGATCTATCGCCACCGCGTCGGCAAGACCCGCGTCATCTCGCTCAACGACTACGACGGTCACAAGGCCTGAGTTACGGCAAAAAGAAAAAGGCCTGCAGTTGCAGGCCTTTCTACATTCAAGCTTTAGGTTACTGGCTTTCTCAAACCCAACAGAATGCCTACTGGAAACCAGAATAAGGCCCAGTATGGACTAGGCCGATGGAAAATCGCATAGACATCGGAAATCATCGCCACCGTAGCCAACACCAGCAGCCCCATGGCTAATTGCGCCAATGGTAGTGCTCGGCACTGCCAGGCCTTGAACAACAAGCTGAACAGGAAAGCTACAAATAGGCCAATCCCGACAACGCCATATTCGTACCAAAGCTGTAGATACAGACTGTGTGCGTGGACAAACGACTGCCCGGTAGGGAAGGTGAACTCAAAGTCGGCCCCTGCGCCACGCCCCATGAGCCAGAACTCCGGAAAACGAGCCAGCCAGCTGCCCCAGATCAGCTCACGGCCGTTGACCCCAACTTTTTGCTCGTTCTGCAACTCAGGCCAGAACCAGTAGGCTACCAAACAGAGCAGCACAGCCCCAGCGCCAAGCAGTCCGTAAGACTTACGACTGTTCGTAACCAGTAGAAGAGCCAGCCCGCCAGCTCCCAAAGAAAACCAAGAACCCCGAGAAAACGTCAGCAATACATAAAAGGCGAGCCCCGCTATGGCCACCATCAAAAACAGCGAGCGCCAAAGCCCCATATCGGACCGCAACAGCAGCCAGGTAGCAACAATTGTAAATATTGAATAGTAAAGACCCGCTATGATCGGGTGTTTCAAATCCCCAAAGCCTCGCCACCCCAACTCCCACAGGCGCACCCAGCGGAACGCTTCGTAACTTAATGGGCGATCAATAACCACGAACTGATAATAGAGAGTCAGCCAAGCGAATAAAGCAGCCACAGCAAGTGAGATGACCAAGACAACTCTTAGTAGTCTTTCATGACGAGCCAGACTGGCGACCGCCGCAATATAAAAAATCAGCAGCAGCACCAATTTCAACCAACGCCATAGTTCTCTATCTGCCCCCGGATGTACAGCAGCATACAACAGCACCCAGCCCAGCAACAAAAGAAGAAGGACAGCAGGCGCCTGCCCCCAGAGACCGGGCATCAGGCGCTCGCGCAGGAGCAGCAAGAGCGCAGGCAAGAACAGCGCCAGATAAAGCTGCGTAGCGTAACGACTACCATCATTATTCAGCAAAAGGCCACTTAGCTGGATGAAAACACCAAGCGCCAGAAGAAGAATGAGCCCCTTACGAAGCCCCGTCACCTCCCGCTCAATTAACCGCCTCAACATCAAGACTCTCTGACAACCAAAATTGAAAAATGCAACTCAATAGGCATTTCTATTGATAAATCCTTTGAAGATTGTCCATAGAATAATCTTCAAATCCAACCCCAGCGACCAATTTTCAATATACCAGAGGTCAAATTCCACACGCTTCTGCATCTTCTCCAACGTATCAGTCTGCCCGCGATAGCCATTCACCTGAGCCCACCCAGTTATACCTGGCTTAACCTTGTGGCGCTGCATGTAAGATTCGACCAGATCCTTATAGTATTCGTTATGCATGAGCGCATGCGGGCGCGGTCCGACAATCGACATCCGCCCCTGTAATACGTTGAAGAACTGCGGCAACTCATCCAAGCTGGTGCGTCTCAAAAACGCACCAACCTTAGTGACTCGCTCATCATTCTTGCTGGCCTGAGTGACCTGTCCGTTCAACTCCTGATGCACCACCATCGAGCGAAATTTATAGACCTTGAAGCGCTTGCCATTGATACCAGTACGGTATTGCTTGAACAGAACCGGCCCCTTGGAGGTGAGGGCAATCGCCATCATAATCAAAAGGCAGATCGGCAATATCAAAATAGAGATCAGCCCCCCCAGAATGATGTCCTCCATTCGCTTGAGCACCCGAGCAGGGCCATCCATAGGACTGCAACTCAGATCTAAAGCATAAAGCCCAGCGATATTGGTTACCTTGTGATTAAGTAGAGGCAGATCACCCCACTCTGGAATGAAGCGTATTGCCACTGTCTGGTGGCGCAGCACATACATAACCTCCCTAATCGCAGCACCCTCACTTAGAGGCAAACACAACCAGACCTCATGCACGCCCAAGGTAGCAACTCGTAACTCCAATGCTTTAAGCCACTCACCATCACGAGAAAAATCAAGCGTCTCTGCAATGCGAAAACCAAATTCCCTAAGTGGTCGACCACTGTTCAAGCGATTAAGGGATACACCGCCTGCATCTACGACAAGCACATGCTTCAGATTTCGTCCACCTGAGCGCAGCAAGCGCAACACCCAATAAACCATCAAACGAAGCAATACACTCAGGCCACCACCCAAGAAAAGCACATACACAAACCAGCGACGGGAATAACTATCGGAAACCTTTAGAAAAAATATTATTGCGAGCAATATGCCAACAGCGACAACCCATCCGAATAAAACATTACCAATCTGTCTGGCCAAAGAAATACCGCGCCAAGAACCGTAGACACCACTCCCCCAGAGACTGAGCATGACAACGGAGGAAATGGTGAACGCGGCCGTTGTGTAGTGCGCATTCAAATCTGCCGTATCAAACCGCAACCAGTAAGCAAGATAGACAGCAGCAACGACCAACAGAAAATCGAGTACCGCCGCCAATAGTGGAATCGGATATCGCTCGGCGAAGGTAGGCTGGTATCGAGACTCAAACAACATGACCAGATACGACTCCATGTCATCCATGGCCACCGCAAAGCGGTAGAGGGGCAAAATTCTGGCTAGTTTACGGCACGAGCCTCGTTCTGTCCGTCCTTTCTCTATCCTACTAGACAGCATCACGACCGAGATCTGCACCGCACTGCTAGCCCAAAGCCCATTGTGTGTGCCAGAGGTCATGAGTCTCAAGCCATGTGCTGCCGAAACCTTATTCGATGATCAAGATTTCTGGCCGGACGGGATCATGCTCTATGCAGCTCCCTATGACTCAAACGGATACCACCTCGGCGTGTACACCCACTCACCGCCACCTTGGCGCGGGAAACGGCGGGTCTGGCTGGAGCCGATGATCACCAGGGTGCGCATGTCCACCAGCTCCGGGGTCAGCTCGCCGAGGGTCAGCACGCGCAAGGCCTCGGCCGGGCGGCCGATGTCGCGACCGAGCACCACCAGGGTCTGAGGTTCGCGGTGCTGGCGCAACAGGTCGAGAGCGCGGCCGAGCTGCCAGGGACGCGCCTTGGAAATGGGGTTGTAGAAGGCCATGGCCAGGTCGGCGGCGGCGGCGTGCTGCAGGCGTTTCTCGATCACCGCCCAGGGTTTGAGGTTGTCGGACAGCGAGATCAGGCAGAAGTCGTGCCCCAGCGGCGCGCCGGCGCGGGCGGCGGTGGCCAGGGCGGCGGAGATGCCGGGTAACACCTCCAGTTCGACGCCCTGCCAGCGCGGATCGGACGAGGCTTCCAGTGCCTCCATCACTGCGGCGGCCATGGCGAATACGCCAGGGTCACCGGACGACACCATCACCACACGCCGGCCCTGCGCGGCCAGTTCGAAGGCATGGGCGGCGCGCTGCAGCTCCTCGCGGTTATCGCTGGCGTGCAGGCACTGGCCTTCGCGGTACGGGCCGGCCATGGTCACGTAGGTCTCGTAGCCGAGCACATCCTCGGCCTGGTCCAGCGCGCGGCGCACGCCCGGGGCCAGCAGTTCGGCGCAGCCGGGGCCGATGCCGACCACGCTGAGGCGGCCACGCGGGCGGCCCAAGGCGCTCGCGGACTCGGGGCTCTCAGCCAGATGCAGGCTTAGCCCCGGCGTCTCGTAGCAGGCCGACGGCAGTGCGGCCGTCGAGTCGCTAAAGCGCAGCGGTACTTTCAGCTCGGCAGCAGCCTGCTCGGCGCTGGGCAAGGCGCGCCCCGCCCCCTCGACAAGTAGCGCGGCCAGGGCCGCCTCGGCCAGCCCGGCCTCTGCCAATGCGGCACGAACATCCTCGGCGCTGGGCTCCGTGCATCGTGCCAGCACCCGTCGCGGATGGATCAGCAACGCATCGTCGTCGCTGTTGGCAGCGGCCACATCAATGCGCAGGCAGCGCTCGCCCTCGGCATGCAGCGGCAGGTCGGCCTGCGCCAGCCAGGGAGCCTCGCCCTCGACGCGCAGACGGGCGCCGCCGAGCAGGTCGCTGACCAGCCGTTTGCCCTGCTCAATATCGGCCAGGACATAGCCCGCCGGCGGGTCGAGCAGGCAAGTGCCGAAGCGCAGCTCGCCGCTGGTGGTGATGGCCGGCGCCACCGCCAGCCACTCGCCCAGCTCGCGGGCCAGGCGGTTGACCCCGGCCAGGCCGCCAAGCAACGGCACCACGGCGCTGCCATCTTCGGCCAGGGCCAGTACCGGCGGCTCCATGCCTTTCTCCACCAATGCCGAAGCCAGGCTGCGAATGACGATGCCGGCGGCGCACAGGGCGATGATGGGGATACCGGAGCGGTACAGGCCGCGCAGATGCTCACCGAACTCCCGGTAGGGCTGGTCAACCTCATCGATCCGTCCGACCAGGCCATGGATGCGCGCCGCCGGATAGCGCTGCTGCACGCGGCGCGCGGTGGCCAGCGCCGAGACCCCGAGGATAACGATGGCGGGAGCCTGTAGCCCGGATGCCATCGAAGGCGGAGCGGTTTCCCGGATGGCATCCGGACTACGCGAATCGCGAGTGTCTTCAGCCACGCCATTTCTCCCCTGGGACCAGGATCATGGAGAAGTACGGCGAGGCCAACGGGTCCACCTGATCCAGCGGCACTATCTGCTGGTTGTGCATGGTGGCGCGCTCCACATAGTGGGCACGCTCGGCCAGGCCGAGGCGTTGCAGAACGCGGCGCACCTTGTCGAAGTTGCGACCGAGCTTCATCACCACGGCGGCTTCGGCGCTACGCAGGCGCTGCTCCAGCTCTTCCTCCGGCAGCACGCCAGAGAGCACGCTCAGGGACTGGTTGCGGTACACCAATGGCGTGCCCAGTACCGAGGCGCAGCCGAGCATCGAGCACACGCCGGGCACCACCTCGGCCTCATAGCGCTCGGCTAGGCGGTCGTGCAGGTACATGTAGGAGCCGTAGAAGAACGGGTCGCCCTCGCAGATCACCGCCACATCGCGGCCGGCATCCAGCTCGGCGGCTATCTGCACGGCGCAGGTGTCGTAGAAGTCGGCGATCACATCCTCGTAGGTCAGCGGCGGCTCCAGTTTCTCGGTGGTCACCGGGTAGACCAGCGGCAGGCGACGTTGAGCCTCGGCGAGGTGCTGTTCGATGATGCCGAAAGCGTTGCCGCCCTGGCCTTTATTCGCCTTGGCCTTGGCCACGAAGTAGCCCACCACCGGCGCAGACTGCAGCAGGCGCAGAGCCTTAAGGGTAATCAGTTCCGGATCACCGGGGCCGACGCCGAGGCCGAGCAGACGTCCCTTCATCACTCCACCTCCGTGGCCAGAGCGTTCACCGCGGCAGCGGCCATGGCGCTGCCACCACGACGGCCGCGCACGATGACGTAGGGCACGCCGCGGCTGTCGGCAGCCAGCATGTCCTTGGATTCGGCCGCGCCGATAAAGCCCACCGGCATGCCCAGAATCAGCGCCGGCCTGGGCGCGCCGGCGTCGAGCATCTCCAGCAGGTAGAACAACGCGGTCGGTGCGTTGCCGATCACCACCACGCTACCTTCCAGGTGCTCGCGCCAGTGCTCCAGCGCCACGGCAGAGCGGGTGTTGCCAAGCTCGCGGGCCAGCTGCGGCACGTCCGTATCGTGCAGCGTGCAGATCACCGGGTTGTTCGCCGGCAAGCGCGCGCGGGTAATGCCTTCGGCCACCATGCGCGCATCGCAGAGGATCGGCGCGCCCTTGGCCAGGGCGGCGCGGCCGGCGGCGCCGGCACCGGGCGAGAAGCGCAGGTCCTGCACCACATCGACCATGCCGCAGGCGTGGATCAGCCGCACGGCGAGCTTTTCCAGGTCAGCGGGGATGGCCGAGAGATCAGCCTCGGCGCGGATGGTGGCGAAGGACTGGCGATAGATCTCCTGACCATCGCGGATGTAATCGATCATTCGGGGCTTCCTGCGGCGAGGCGCTCGCCGGCTTGGTCGATATCGAGGGATTGCGCCAGCAGGCGACCGAACCCGGCCTGGCCCTGCTCGCGGCGATAGAGGTCGTAGCGGCCGCCCGGCTGGGCCAACAGCGTGTAGGGCGCGATATGAGCGGCGGCGCAGCTGCGCGGGCAGCCGCTCAGATGCACCTGGGCGATCTGCCCCGGCAGGCGTTCAGCCAGCTGCCGAGCATCGGTCTTGGTATCCGCCTGGGCCCTGGCGCAGCCGGGCAAGCCGCTGCAGGCGAGCAGGCGGGCCAGCGGCGCGCGGGCCTCCAGCAACATGCCGAGGTCATGCAGAGCCTGGGCAACGACGGCCCGACGGCTCCCAGGTATGTCCGGCAGCAGCAGCCCCTGCCAGGGCGTCAGACGCAGCTCGCCACTGCCCTCGGTGTCGGCCAGGTCAGCCAGGGCATGCAACTGGTCGGCCTGCAGGCGCCCGAGCGGCGCGCCGGCCAGCAGCATCACCCAACCTGACTGCGCCTGCACGTGTGCGCCCAGCGGCGGGCTGTCGTAGCGCGGACGCACCGGAGTGGCCCATGGCTGCTGAACAGGCAATGGCAGGCGCGCCAGGAACTGCTCGACCGGCAGTTCAGCTAGCAGCTGGCGCATCCGGGTGTGTGCGCCGGCCACCTGTAGGAACAGCCGCAGTACGGCCTCCACCAGTAGCTCCGCCTGTGCCAGGGGAATCGCGCCCAGCGCCGGATCGCGCGGGCAGCCCGCCAGGCCGAAAGCCAGGTGCGTGCCGCCAGGCAACGCGCTGAGCCACAGGTCGTGAGGATGGTCGAGCATGGCGAGGGCTTCGCCGCCGTCCAGCTGGATGGCGAACTTGGCAGACAGGCTGTGGAACTCGGGCGTATTTTCCAGCAGCGCCAGCAGACGCCCGGCCAGCGGGCGGGTATCCAAGTGCGCACTGCGGTCGCGCCCGGCAGCCGGGCTGAGTAGCAGGTTGCGCACATCATCCGCAGCCGGGTTGCGCGGGCCGAGGCCGGCGGCCAACAGGTGCTGTACCAGCGGCTCCTGGCACTCCTCGCGCACACCGCGCAGCTGCAGGTTGCTGCGGTTGGTCAGTTCCAGCACACCACTGCCGTAGAGCCGCGCGGCCTCGACCACGTCGCGGGCCTGGGCACTGGTCATAAGGCCGCCGGGCAGTTTGACGCGGCAGATGCCACCATCACGCGCGGGCACGACACGCCACAACCCCGGGCAGGCCGAGGGGCGCAACAAAGACGCGGCAGGAGCAACTGGCTGCATGCGGTCACCGACAACAAACGACGCGGCGACCGAACCGGAGGTATCACCCGGGCAGGGCGATTCCTTGGCATCGGTACACCCCGCCCGATGTTGGCACTCGCGACTGCGTCGTCGGCAGGTCTCCTGGCTGGCAGGTCATCATCGCTGCGCGGCCTTCCCGATTGCTCAGTGGCGTGTGTGCGGAGCGACTCGCTGCTTACAGTTGCGGGGGCAGCCATGGTTGGAGCAGATGCTCACCCATGTTCCCTCTTAGGCCCGTAAGGAGCCACGATCTGCTGCGCGTCGGAAAAACTGCGTTGAAAGCGGCTTCGGAATGCTCATTTACCTTTCGTAAACGCTGCTTTCTCAGCCACTTTCGCCTGGTTTTTCTCTAGCTGACCAGATCGTGAACCGTCTCATGGGCACCGACGAAGGCGCTATTATGCCCGCTTTTTCCGGCGCTGGGCCAAGCCCGCGCGTCACCGCAAGGAGAGCTGCATGACGGCCTGGCTGACAGTGGTGGGCATTGGCGAAGACGGCTACGCCGGTCTGGGCAAGGCGGCGCGGCGCGCGTTGCTGGAGGCCGAGTGCATTGTCGGTGCGCCGCGCCAGCTCGACCTGCTGCCACCCTGCATCCGCGCCCCGCGCGAAACCTGGCCAAGCCCCTTCAGCCTCGAACCCGTGCTGCAGCAACGCGGCACACCGACCTGCGTACTGGCCAGCGGCGACCCCATGCTCTACGGCGTCGGCGCCAGCCTGGCGCGCCAGCTTGATGAAGGCGAGATGCGGGTGCTGCCGGCGCCCTCCTCCTATTCCCTGGCCGCTGCCCGCCTGGGCTGGCCGCTGCAGGACGTGACCCTGCTGTCGGTGGTGGCGCGCCCGCTACCCGCCGTCGCCCGCCATCTGCACGACGGCCAGCGTCTGCTGATCCTGTGCAACGACGGCAGCAGCCCGGGTGCCATCGCCGCCCTGCTGCGCGAACGCGGCTTCGGCGCCAGCCGCCTGAGCGTACTGGAGCACCTGGGCGGCCCGCTGGAGCGGCGAATCGATGGCCTGGCAGATAGCTGGAACCTGGAGGAAGTGGCCGCGCTCAATCTGCTGGCCGTCGAGTGCCGGGCCGATACCGGCGTACAGCCGCTGCCACTGACGGTCGGCCTGCCCGACGATGCCTATCGCCACGACGGCCAGCTGACCAAGCGCGACGTCCGCGCCATCACCCTGGCCCGCCTGGCACCGCGCCCCGGTGAGCTGCTGTGGGATGTCGGCGCCGGTTGCGGCTCGATCGGCATCGAGTGGCTGCGCAGCCACCCACACTGCCGCGCCATCGCCATCGAGGCTGATGCCGGTCGCCAGCAGCTGATCGCCCATAACCGCGACGCTCTCGGCGTACCGCACCTGCAACTGGTCGCCGGCGAGGCGCCACGAGCCCTGAGCGGGCTGGAAGCGCCTGATGCCATCTTCATCGGTGGCGGCGTCACCGTGCCCAGCGTGCTGGAGCAGTGCTGGCAGGCGCTCAAGCCAGGCGGCAGGCTGATCGCCAACGCCGTGACCCTGCAGAGCGAGGCCATGCTGGTGGCCTTCCGCGCACAGCACGGCGGCGAGCTGACCCGCATCGCCGTGGCCCAGGCGCAGCCGCTGGGGGGCTTCGACACCTGGCGCAGCGCCCTGCCGATCACCCTGCTGCAGGTGCACAAGCCATGACCCGCGTGTTGCTGCTCGGCGGCGTCGGCGATGCGCTGCGCCTGGCGCGACGCCTGGGCCCCGAGCACCTGTACAGCCTGGCCGGGCTGGGCAAGGTGCCGGAGGATTTGAGCTGCAAGATTCGTGTGGGCGGTTTTGGCGGGGCCGAAGGTCTGGCGCAGTTCATTCGCAGCGAAGGTTTCGACCTGCTGCTGGACGTCACCCATCCCTATGCCGCGCAAATCAGCGCCAATGCCGCTGCGGCCGCGCATCTCGCCAGCGTGCCCTGCTGGGCGCTGCGCCGGCCCGGCTGGCAGCCGCAGCCTGGCGATGACTGGCGCGAGGTAGCCGACTGGGCCGCGCTGATCCGGGCGCTGGCGCCCTTCCGCCAGCCCTTCTTCACCCTCGGTCGCGAACCACTGGCGCACCTCGATGAAATCCCCGCACACCAGCACTGGACCCTGCGCCTGCTCGACGCCCAACCGGAGCACCCGCGCGCCCGCTGCATCGCCGCACGCGGCCCCTTCACTGTCGAAGACGAGCGCTCGCTGTTCGCCGCCGAGGGCTTCGATGTATTGGTGAGCAAAAACAGCGGCGGCAATGCCACCGAAGCCAAGCTGCAGGTGGCCCGCGAACTCGGCCTGCCGGTATTGATCCTGCAACGCCCGCAACTGCCTGAGGTAGAGCGCAGCTTCACCAACCCCGATGACCTATGGCAGGCGCTGCAGCCACTACTCCGAGACACACCATGAAGACTGAAACCTACGCCCGCGTACTGTTCGCCGGGCCTGATCTCAACCACGGCAGCTTCGCCGAGCTGACCCGTCGCCAGTTCAGCGAAGAGTTCGATGTCACCGTGCTAGCCAATCTATTCGACACCAGCGCCGGTTATGACGGACTCTGGACGCAAGTGCGCGAGTGCCTGAGCAGCGAAGAACTGCCGCTACTGGTCGTAGACCTCGACCCGCTCGGCAGCAGCCAGCAGCTGGACTGGCTACGCGGCGAGCTACACGCCCTGGGGGGCGAGCACGCCGAACGACTGTTCGTCTGCGCCGGCAATGCCGAGGACGTGGTGGCGCTGGCGGAGCTGATCCTGCGACCGGGAAAACACCTCGGCTGCGTGGAGGTGCCGCAGCTGCCGGAGTCTCATTCCTGGTCATGCATTCCACCGCACCGCCATCGCGTGCTGCTGTGCAACGGCCCGCGCTGCACCCGGCGCGGCGCCCTGCCGTTGTGGAAGCTGCTACGCGAGGAGCTGAAAGCGGCCGGAAAACTGGAAACCGCAGACGGCGTGCACATCACTCGCACCCAGTGCCAGTACCCCTGCGACCAGGGGCCGACCCTGAGCGTCTACCCGAGCGGCGAGTGGTACCGCATCCGCGATGCGGCTGAGGTGAGGCGCCTGGTGCAGGAGCGCTTCGTCGAGGAACGCGCGGTGCCCGAACTGATCATGCGCGCATGATTCTGCAACGGGTGAGACCCGCGCGGCGTGATTACGCGGGTTGCACCCGCCCTACCGATAAGGTCGAGCGGAAACGAAACCGGCCGCTCTGGGCGGCCGGTCGGGGATCACAGGTTCATCACATCGAGGAAGCGCGGCGTGGCGCCCTCGTCGATCTTCAGGCTCTGGAAGTCGAACAGGTTGCGGTCGGCCAGTTGTGACGGCACCACGTTCTGCAGGGCGCGGAACATGATCTCGGTACGCCCCGGACTCTTGCGCTCCCACTCGGTGAGCATTTCCTTGACCACCTGGCGCTGCAGGTTCTCCTGCGAGCCGCACAGGTTGCACGGGATGATCGGAAATTCCTTCAGCACCGAGTAGGCCTCGATGTCCTTCTCGCTGCAGTAGGCCAGCGGGCGGATCACCACGTTGCGGCCGTCGTCGGACAGCAGCTTGGGCGGCATGGCCTTGAGCGTGCCGCCGTAGAACATGTTGAGGAAGAAGGTCTCGAGGATGTCGTCGCGGTGGTGACCGAGGGCCATCTTGGTTGCACCGATCTCGTCGGCGTAGGTGTACAGCGTGCCGCGACGCAGGCGCGAGCACAGCGAGCAGGTGGTCTTGCCCTCCGGGATCTTCTCCTTTACCACCGAGTAGGTGTCCTTCTCGATGATGTGGTACTGCACACCGATGGACTCCAGATAGGCCGGCAGCACATGCTCGGGGAAGCCGGGCTGCTTCTGATCCATGTTCACCGCAACGATCTCGAACTGGATCGGCGCCACCTTCTGCAGGTACAGCAGCACGTCGAGCATCGTATAGCTGTCCTTGCCGCCGGACAGGCAGACCATCACCTTGTCGCCGTCCTCGATCATGTTGAAGTCGGCAATGGCCTCGCCGACCTGGCGACGCAGGCGCTTCTGCAGTTTGTTCTGGTTGACCGAGAGGGTGCTGGGCATGGTGCTGGGAAATCCGGGGGTGAAGGCGAAAAGCTGGCTATTTTACGCACAAAGCCGGCGCGCGGCAGCCCGTGTTAGGCTCAGCCGATGAACAACGACCTCGATCCCGCCCTCGACCTGCCCGAACAACTGCACGAACTGCTGCGCGCCGCGCCCGCCGGCATCAGCGAATTCCAGCTGATCCAACAGCTCAAGGCGCGCCACTCCACGCATATCCCCAACCTCGGGCTGGCCGACAAGCTGGTGCTGTTCCGCACCCATTTTCTGCTGTTCAACGCCCTGTACCTGTTGCGCGAACGCCTTTGGGGGCGCGAGGAAGCGCACCTGCAGATCAGCCCGCTGTGCGTGCAACTGCAGCCCTGGCACAGCGGGGGCGAAGGCCTGGCCGAGCACGATCCGCTGCGTGACTACTATCTCAATCTGAATAATCTGCGCGACACCACCGAACGCGACGTGGAAAAGCTGCTGGCCAGCTTCTGGACGCGCATGCAGGGCGGCGACGAGAAGCGCGCGGCCCTGGAGCTGTTCGAGCTCAATGGCGACCAGCCGCTCAATCTCGCCGCTATCAAGCTTCGCTACCGCCAGCTGGTGAGCCAGCACCATCCGGATCGCGGCGGCAGCACGGAGCGTCTGCAGTCGATCAACCTGGCGATGGAAATACTTGAGCGCTATTACGGCTGACATATAGAGAGCAATTCGCTCTAAAGCCACGGCTCACGCGGACTCCAGCCTTCTCCTATACTGCGACACACGGTCGCACTTAATTCGGCCTGCACCCGGCGCTGCTGAGCACGCACACCGGGCGCTACGCTCGGGGCGATCGACAATAAAAAGAGGAGATGTCTGCATGATCCACCATGTTTGGGGGCTCTTCACCCATCCCGACCAAGAGTGGCAGGAAATCCGTGGCGAGGAAGAAAGCATCAGCCACATGTACCTGACCCACGTCCTGATTCTCGCGGCCATTCCCGCGCTCTGCGCCTATTTCGGCACCACCGAAGTGGGCTGGACCATCGGCAATGGCGACCCGGTCAAACTCACCGCCGAAAGCGCGTTGCAGATGACCATCATGTCCTACCTGGCGATGCTGGCCGGCGTAGCCGTGATGGGCGCCTTCATCCACTGGATGGCACGTACCTATGACTCCAACCCGACCATGACCCAATGCGTGGTCTTTGCCGCCTACTGTGCCACCCCGCTGTTCATCGGTGGTGTCGCCGCGCTCTACCCGAGCCTATGGCTGGGCATGTTCATCGGCACGGCGGCCATCTGCTACACGGTCTACCTGCTGTATGCCGGCATCCCCACCTTCATGGGCATTCCCCAGGACGAGGGCTTCATGTTCTCCAGCTCGGTACTGGCCGTAGGGCTGGTGGTGCTGGTGGCGATGATCGCCTGCTCGGTGATTCTCTGGGGCTTCGGTGTTGGGCCTGTCTACACCAGCTGATTGATTGGAAACCCGGCCTGCCGCCATAAGGAGCCGCCTTCGGGCGGCTTCGTGTTTTATGGTGCTCTTGGACACGGCATAATCACCGCATGCCCGAATTGCTCCATGCCCGCGTCGAAGCCTGCTATCTGCTGGCCGAAGACTTCTTCAAACGCTCATTTCCTCGCCCGGTCGTCAGCTTCAAGCTACGCGGGCAGAAGGCCGGCGTTGCGCACCTGCAGGAAAACCTGCTGCGCTTCAACCCCAAGCTCTACGCGGAAAACCGCGAGCACTTCCTCAAGCAGACGGTGGCCCACGAAGTCGCCCACCTAGTGGCGCACCAGCTGTTCGGCCCGCGCATCCAGCCGCATGGCGAGGAGTGGCAGCTGATCATGCGCGGCGTCTACGAACTGCCACCGGACCGCTGCCATAACTATGACGTGGGCCGGCGCAAGGTCACCCGCTACCTCTACCTGTGCCAGTGCCCGGACGGCGAGTTCCCCTTCTCCGCCCAGCGCCATGGCCTGGTGCGCCAGGGCCGCCGCTACTTCTGCAGGCGCTGCCGCGCGACGCTGGTGTTTAGCGGCGAGCAGCGGGTGGAATAGGTACCCGGCTTATAGCCCCTCCACCTCAGGCCGTAGCCCGGATGCAATCCGGAAAACCCGCAGCGCCGCTCCCGGATTTCATCCGGGCTACCCCAGCGCCTTGCTCGCCCTAAGCGCGGCAATCTGCTCGGCGTCATAGCCCAGCTCGCGCAGCACCTCGTCGCTGTGTGCACCGACGGCCACGCCGATATGCCGTGGCGGCTCCAGCCCTGCGGAGAAACGGATCGGGCAGGCCAGCTGGCGCTGCGCCGCCCTGCCCTCGCGCGGTACTTCGGTGACCACACCACGGGCCTTGAGCTGCGGGTGCTCGACCGCCTCGGACAGCTTGAGTACCGGTTCGACGCAGGCATCCAGGGTGGCGAAGCGCTGCTGCCAGTCGGCCAGGTCGTGTTTCTCGATCTCGATCTCGATCTCGCGCTTGAGCGCCTTCTGGTCCTTGGGCGACAGGCCCAGGGCGGCCAGCTCCGGGCGGCCGATGGCGGCACAGAACTGCTGCATGAATTGCGGCTCCAGGCTGCCCACCGACAGCCAGCGGCCGTCGCGGGTGCGGTAGTAGTCGTAGAAGCTGCCGCCGTTGAGCGCCTGGTTCTCCATGTCCGGCTCCTGGCCGGCGGCGAGGTAGCCAGCGCCGGCCATGGCGTGAAGGCTGAAGGCGCAGTCGGTCATGCTGATGTCGACGTGCTGGCCCTGCCCCGTGCTGTGCCGGGCGATCACCGCGGCGAGCAGGCCGATCACCCCGTGCAGGGAGCCGCCGGCGATATCCGCCACCTGCATGCCGAGCGGCAGCGGGCCGCTGTCGCGGCGCCCGGTGTAGCTGGAGAGGCCGCTCAGCGCCAGGTAGTTGAGGTCGTGGCCGGCGCGGTCCCTGTACGGCCCGGTCTGGCCGTAGCCGGTGATGGAGACATAGATCAGCCGCGGGTTGATTGCCTTCAGTGCCTCGTAGCCGAGGCCGAGTTTGTCCATTACCCCGGGGCGGAACTGCTCCAGCACGATGTCGTACTCGGCCACCAGGCGGCGCACCACCTCCAGCGCTTCGGGCTTCTTCAGATCCAGCGCCAGCGAGCGCTTGTTGCGGTTGAGGTAGGCATGGCTGGCAGACACACCGTCGACATGCGGCGGCAGCACGCGCACCAGGTCCATGCGCGTCGGCGATTCGATGCGCAGCACCTTGGCGCCCAGATCGGCCAGCAGCAGCGAGGCGAAAGGCCCCGGCAGCAGGGTGGAGAAGTCGAGGACTTTCAGCGAGGACAGCGGGCCTTTCATATTCAATCTTCCCAGTGAACAGCAGGTTGATGCGGCAGGCGGGCAACCCATTCGGCGTAGCGGGCCTCCAGCACGTTGCGGCGGATTTTCAGGGTCGGCGTCAGGCTGCCGTTATCCACGGTCCAGCTCTCGCTCACCAGCAACAGATGGCTCAGACGCTCATGTGCCGGCAGCGCAGCATTGAGGCGCTCCAGGGTTGCCAGCAGGTCGGCGGCAATCTGCTCGCGGGCCTGGGCCCGGGCCGCCGGCGACAGGTCGATCAGCGCCAGTGGCTGGTCGCGGTTGCTGCCCATCAGACAGACCTGCTCGACCCAGGTGTTCTTGGCGATCTCGCCCTCGATGGGCGCCGGCGCCACGTACTTGCCCTTGCTGGTCTTGAAGATGTCCTTGACCCGCCCGGTGATGCGCAGATAGCCGTCGGCATCCACCTCGCCCTTGTCGCCGGAGTGCAACCAGCCACCCTCCAGGGCCTGGGCACTCAGTTGCGGTTCGCGGTAGTAGCCCTGCATCAGGGTCGGGCTGCGGAACAGCACCTCGCCGCTGTCGGCCAGGCGCATTTCGAGGAAGGGCATGGGCCGCCCGACCGTGCCGAAACGCACCTGTCCAGGCCGGTTGAAACAGCCGTAGGCGAAGTTCTCAGTCATGCCGTAGCCCTCGCAGAGGGTCAGGCCGATGCGCCGGTACCACTCCAGCAGCCCCGGGGAAATTGCGGCGGCACCGGACACCAGAACACGTGCCCGGTCCAGGCCCAGGCCACGGCGAATCCGGCGCGCCACCAGGCTGCCGAGCAGCGGCAGGCGCAGCAGCAGGTCCAGCCTGCGTTGCGGCAGGCGCTCCAGAACGCCCTGCTGGAAGCGCGTCCACAACCGCGGCACCGAGAAGAACACGGTCGGGCGCACATGCTGCAGATCGGTGGCGAAGGTCTCCAGCGATTCGACGAAGGCCACGGCTGCGCCGGCGTAGAGGCTGTTCATCTGCACCAGGAAGCGCTCAGCGGCGTGCGACAGCGGCAGGTAGGAGAAGAACTGGTCGCGCTCGTCCATCTCCAACTCGGCGCAGGCGTTGGCGGCGGAGAAGGCCATGGCCCGCGCCGACAGCATGACGCCCTTGGGCTGGCCGGTGGTGCCGGAGGTATAGAGGATGCTGAGCAACTCGTCGCCCTGCTGCCGGTGCATCTGCTGCAAGGGCGCATGGGCCTGCAGCTCGTGCCACTGGTAGTCGGCGCGCAGAGTCGGATAGGGCATGGCGATGCGCGCCACCTGCGCGCCGATGGCTCCCTCCAGCTTGTCCGGTTCGTCCAGCTTGCCAAGGATGATCGCCCGGCACTCGGCATGCTCCAGCACGTAGGCGATGCTCTCGGCGGTCTGCAGCGGATAGAGCGGCACGCTGATCAGCCCGGCCATCATGATGGCCAGGTCGCTGATGAACCACTCGGCGCAGTTCTTCGCCAGGATCGCCACCCGATCGCCAGGCGCGCAGCCCAGCGCCTGTAGGCCGGTGGCCAGGCGACGCGCCTGTTCATCGACCTGGCGCCAGGTGAAGTCATGCCAGTGGCCGGCCACCGGCTGGCGCAGCCAGACCCGCTCGGGCGTGCGCTCGCACCAGTGCTGGAAACGTTCTAGTGGCAGTTGTTCGGTCATGCGGGCGTCCCTTCTTGTTGTTGTCTGCCCCGCCGGGCTGGTTCAAGGTAGACCCGCCCTCACCGCCCCTCAATGACCCAAGCGCTCGGCGCGATTGACCCTAGCGGTCAGCCTCCAGGGTGAAGGCCAGGAAGCGTTGCAGGTAATCGATGAAAGCCTGCACCTTACCAGTGGCGCGGCGATGGCTGGGGTAGACGGCGAGAATGTCTTCGCCGAAGGCGTCCGGCTCGATCTGGTAATCCGCCATCAGCCGTACCAGGCGGCCGTCGGCCAGGTGAGGCGCGACACTCCACAGCGGCGTGTGCAGCACGCCGTTGCCGGCCACGGCATTGGCCAGCAGCAGGTCGTAGTTGTCGCTTTCCAGGCGCACCCGCTGCGGATGCGGCAGGCGGATGCGCACGCCGTCGCGCACCACCCACCAGCCGTCGCGCCCGAGCGCGGGGTGGGCGTACATCAGCCAGTCGTGCTGCTCCAGGGTCTGCGGCGTCAGTGGCAGCGGGTTGCGGGCCAGGTAAGCGGGGCTGGCGGAGAGGCAGATGCGGTTCTTACCGACCACCCGCGCGATCAACCCCGGCAGGTCGCTCGGCCCCTCGCGCAGGGCCAGGTCGTAACCAGCCTCGACCAGGTCGACGAAGTCGTCGCACAGGTCGACGCGCAGGCGAATCTGCGGGTACTCAGTCAGAAAGCCGGCACACACCTGATCGAGAAAGGCCTGGCCGAACGCCAGCGGCGCGGTCAGCCGCAGGCTGCCGTGCAGGCCGTACTGCAGCTGGCCGATCTCCTCCCCCGCCTCGTGCAGGCGCTGCAGCACCTGGCGCGCGGTGTCCAGATACAGACGCCCGGCCTCGGTCAGCACGATGCGCCGGGTGCTGCGCTCGAACAGCTGCGCGCCCAGCTCGCGCTCCAGGTGGCCAACGGCCTTGGTCAGAGCCGAGGGCGTCTTGCCCAGCAGCTCGGCGGCGCGGCTGAAACTGCCCTGCTCCGCCGTGGCGACGAACATGCCGAGGGCACTGAACTTGTCCATGGTCGTTTCCTACCAGGCAAAAGGATTTTGCACGAACAGGCCGTTCTGCCCGCTCCCCATGCTCGCTAGTCTCGCCGGCAGCTCAATAAAAACAAGGGGTCTGCTGTGAAAAGAGCGTTACTGGCAAGTGCACTAGCTTTTTCCTCACTGGAAGCCATGGCCGCCGCCGATATGGTGTTTTATAACGGCCAGGTGTTTACCGCCGAGGCCAGCCAGCCCAGGGCCCAGGCTATCGCCGTGGAAGACGGCAGGATTCTCCAGGTCGGCAGCGACGCGGCTATCCTCGCCCTGGCCGACGCCACCACCCAGCGCATCGACCTGGCCGGCAAGGTGCTGATGCCGGGCATGATCGACACCCACAGCCACCCGGTGATGGGCGCCCTGGCCAGTCTGCGCGCCAACCTCTACGACGAGGTCAAGCCGCTGGCCGAACTGGAACAGTGGATACTCGCGCAAGACGCGGCCGGCACCGCGCGCCTGGAGGACATCATCGCCATCAGCGGCGTCAGCTCGGCCTACTGGAAGAACAGCCGCGAACTGGCCAAGCGCTTCAACCAGGGCCGCTGGGCCGAGCAGCCGCTGGTGCTCGACGGCATCGACGGCCACACCGGCTGGGCCAACCAGGCCATGCTGCGGCGCGTCGGCATCGATGCCGCACTGATCAAGACCCTGGACGCCAAGGAAGCCAGCTACATCGAGCACGAGGCGGACCTGACACCCACCGGCTACCTCAGCGAAACCGGCTGGGACCGGGTGCGCAGCAAGCTGCCCAAGCCCTCCCATGAACTGATGCTGAAGGCCGCCCGCGAGGCGGTACGCCTGAACCTGGAAGTGGGCGTCACCGCCTGGATGGATGCAGCGGCCAACGGTGGCGGCGAGCAGTCGCTGTTCGAGATGCGCCCCACCACCCAGGATCTCGGCGTGCTGCCGCTGTACCGCGAGCTGGCCGAAAAGGGCGAGCTGAACGTGCACGTGGCCGCCCTGCTGCTGGCCCACCCGCAGAGCAAGCCCGAGGACCTCGCCGTGCAGGCCGAGGTGATGCGCCAGTTCAAAGGCGTGCCCAACCTGACCTTCCCCGGCCTCAAGGTGTTCGTCGACGGCATCCTCGAATACCCAGGGCAGACCGCCGCTGTGATCGATCCGTACACCAACAGCCACAAGCAGGGCCAGCTGCTGATCGACCCGCAGGGCTTCGGCCAGCTGCTGGCCGCTGCCGAGCAGCGCGGCTGGATCGTGCACATGCATGCGGTCGGCGACCGCGCCGTGCGCGAATCGCTGAATGCCGTGCAGTACGCCCGCCAGCACAATGCCCAGCCAGTGCCACACAGCATCACCCACCTGCAGCTGGTCAACCCCAAGGAGTTCGCGCGCTTCAGGGAGCTCGGTGTGATCGCCTCCATGCAGCTGCTGTGGGCCACCGCCGAGAGCTACACCGAGGAGCTGGTCAAGCCCTACGTCAGCGCCTTCGCCTACCGCTATCAGTACCCGGCGCGCTCGCTGCACAAGGCCGGCGCCACCATCGCCGGGGCCAGCGACTGGCCGGTGTCCAGCCCCAACCCGTGGAACGCCATCGCCCAGGCCAGTACCCGCACAGGCCCGCTCGGGGTGCTCAACGCCGCCGAGAGCATCGACCGCGAGACCATGCTGCGCGCCTACACCATCAATGCCGCCAAGACCCTGCGCCTGGAGGACCGCATCGGCTCGCTGGCGCCCGGCAAGCAGGCCGACCTGATCCTGCTCGACCGCGACATCTTCACGGTCAGCGACGCCGAGCTGTTCGACACACGGGTGCTGCAGACCTGGTTCGCCGGCAAGCCGGTGCACCAGGCCGGCGCCACCACCGCACACGCCCAATAAGACCCATCCGCCGCCTTCACCGTGTGCCCTACGGCGCGCGGCGGAGCGGCTCGCCTTCGAACTGCCGACCTAACAACCACAACACAAGGCTCTTCCATGCGCATCCAGCACCTTCTCGCCCTGGCCATCACGGCCGGCTGTACCCTGCAGGCCCAGGCCATCGAACTCAACGAGCAGTTCGCCCTGACCATCACCCCGGGCCTCTACAGCGACTACCGCAACAGCGGCATCTCGCAGACCCTCGGCGACCCCGCTGCCCAGCTCGACCTGATGCTCAGCCACGCCAGCGGCCTCTACGCCGGGGTGTGGACCAGCAACGTCGACTTCGGCTACGACTGGGCAAACGACGACCGCTTCGGCACCCGCCAGGAAATCGACTACTACCTCGGCTACTACTGGCAGATCACCGACGCCATCAGCCTGGATGGCTACTACAACCATTACACCTTCCCCGGCGAAGGCCAGTTCAACGGCAGCGATATCTACCTGACCCTGGAGGCCTACGGCTTCTTCGTCGGCGGCAAGCACTCCCACGACACCGACGACACCGCCTTCACCCAGTACGCCGGCTACCGTACCCAGCTGCCGCTGGAGATCGGCCTGGAGCTGCGCTGGGAGAACGTCGACTACAAGGACGGGGTATTGTTCAACGCCGACTACAGCGACTCGCGCGAGGACTACGACAACTGGCAGGTCTCGCTCAACCGCGAGCTGGTCGGCATCACCTGGGGCCTCAGCTATGTCGATACCGACCTGTCCGACGCCGAGTGCCTGAGCTTCACCGGCTACGAGGACCTGTGCGGCGCCGACCTGGTGGTCAGCGCCAGCAAGACCTTCTGAGCCTTGGCCATGGCCGTACAGAGACATCTGTACGGCCGATTTGAAAGCCAGCTGCGGATTGCGCCGCCTGCCGGGCAGCGTAATCTGGCGGTTCCTGCCTGGAGCCGTTGATGAAACCCGCCGACCTGTTCCGCCTGCTGCTGCTCGCTGCCATCTGGGGCGCCAGCTTCCTGTTCATGCGCATCGCCGTGCCGGTGCTGGGCAGCCTGCCGACCGCCTTCTTCCGCGCCAGCCTCGGCGCCCTCGGTCTGCTGGCCTTCCTCCTGCTGATGCGGCCACTGTGGAACTATCAGGGCAAGTTTCGCGCCTGCCTGATCCTCGGTGTGATCAATGCCGGGCTGCCCTCGGTGATGTATTGCCTGGCGGCGTTGGTGCTACCGGCCGGCTACTCGTCGATTTTCAACGCCACCACGCCGCTTATGGGCGTACTGATCGGCGCGCTGTTCTTCAGCGAGGGGCTGACCACCAGCAAGGCTGCCGGGGTGGCGCTCGGCCTGCTCGGCGTGGCCGTGCTGACCCGCACCGGCCCGGTGGACTTCGACCTGCCGCTGTTGCTGGGCGCCGCCGCGTGCCTGGTGGCCACCACCTGCTACGGCTTCGCCGGCTTTCTCACCCGCCGCTGGATCGGCCCACTGGGCCTGGACAATCGCCTGGTGGCCTTCGCCAGCCTGGTCGGTGCCAGCCTGTTCCAGTTGCCGCTGTTCGCCGGTAGCCTGGCCTGGCAACCGCCCACCAGCTGGGGCGGGCCCACCGTATGGCTGTCGCTGGCCGGCTTGGGGCTGGTCTGCACCGCCTTCGCCTATGTCCTGTACTTCCGCCTACTGGCCGATATCGGGCCGATCAAGGCCAGTACCACTACCTTCCTGATTCCGCCCTTCGGCGTGCTGTGGGGCGCCCTGCTACTGGGCGAACCGCTGAGCTGGGACTACCTGCCCGGCTGCCTGCTGATCGGTGTGGCGCTGTGGCTGGTGGTAAGACCAAGTGCACCGAGTGCGGCGCCGGCCAGAACGTAGCCCGGATGCAATCCGGGCGCGGAGTGGCCTGTTTCCCGGATTACATCCGGGCTACGGCCGTTAGTGCAGCCCTGCGCACCGAGCGGGACGCTAGCCACGGTGTAGGGCGCTTAGCCAGGGCTAGGCTGAGGTGCTGACGGGCAACTCCGTGTCGCCTGTCGCACCCTCACCCCCGCCCCTCTCCCATGGGGAGAGGGGATACAAAAAAGCCGCCTCATGGGCGGCTTTTTCATGCACGGCAGCTGATTACTGCTGCAGTTCTTGCTCGGTAAACATATCGCTGAACAGCATGCTCGACAGATAGCGTTCGCCCGAGTCCGGCAGGATCACCACGATGGTCTTGCCCTGCATCTCCGGCTTCTCGGCCAGGCGCACGGCGGCGGCCATGGCGGCGCCGCAGGAGATACCGCAAAGAATGCCCTCTTCCTGCATCAGGCGCAGGGCCATGGCCTTGGCCTCGTCGTCGCCGACCTGCTCGACGCGGTCGACGATGGACAGGTCGAGGTTCTTCGGCACGAAGCCGGCGCCGATACCCTGGATCTTGTGCGGGCTGGGCTTGACCTCCTCGCCGGCAATGGTCTGACTGATCACCGGCGAGGCGATCGGCTCCACCGCCACCGAGAGAATCGGTTTGTGGCGCTGCTGTTTGATGTAGCGCGACACCCCGGTGATGGTGCCACCGGTACCGACGCCCGCCACCAGCACGTCCACCGCACCGTCGGTGTCGTTCCAGATTTCCGGGCCGGTGGTCTTCTCGTGGATGGCCGGGTTGGCCGGGTTGTCGAACTGCGCCGGCATGAAGTACTTGGCCGGGTCGGAGGCGAAGATTTCCTCGGCCTGGGCGATGGCGCCCTTCATGCCCTTGGCCGGCTCGGTCAGCACCAGCTCGGCACCCAGGGCTTTGAGCACCTTGCGCCGCTCCAGGCTCATAGACGCCGGCATGGTCAGGACCAGCTTGTAGCCACGGGCGGCGGCGACGAAGGCCAGACCGATACCGGTGTTGCCCGAGGTCGGCTCGACCAGAGTCATGCCCGGCTTGAGCACGCCGCGCGACTCGGCGTCCCAGATCATGTTGGCGCCGATCCGGCATTTGACCGAATAGCCCGGGTTGCGCCCTTCGATTTTCGCCAGAATGGTCACGCCCTTGGGCCCCAGGCGGTTGATCTGCACCAGCGGCGTGTTGCCGATGGATTGGGCGTTGTCGGAATAGATGCGGCTCATGGCAGAAGTCCTTGTGCAGGCAGGAACGAGACCGCCAAGCCTATGCCCAGGCCGCGCGGGCGTCTAGCCGCTGACCTTGAGCGGGTGACCCGCCATTCAGTGACTGAATGGCGCGTCTGCGTTCACAGTGCGCCGGCACGCGGGGTATATTGGACTTTTCAGCTGTTCGCCGTGCTGGGCGCCGCCCGCGCGTTACCGTTCGAGGATGACACGATGAAGTTCGAAGGCACTCAGTCCTACGTCGCTACCGACGACCTGAAGCTCGCGGTCAACGCCGCCATCACCCTGCAGCGCCCGCTGCTGGTCAAGGGCGAGCCGGGCACCGGCAAGACCATGCTGGCCGAGCAGCTGTCCGCGGCCTTCGGCGCCAAGCTGATCACCTGGCACATCAAGTCCACCACCAAGGCGCACCAGGGCCTGTACGAGTACGACGCGGTCAGCCGCCTGCGTGATTCGCAGCTGAACTCGGAGAAGGTCCACGACGTTCGCAACTACATCAAGAAAGGCAAGCTGTGGGAGGCCTTCGAGTCCGAGGAGCGGGTGATCCTGCTGATCGACGAGATCGACAAGGCCGACATCGAGTTCCCCAACGACCTGTTGCAGGAACTCGACAAGATGGAGTTCTACGTTTACGAGACCGACGAGACGATCAAGGCCAAGCAGCGCCCGATCATCATCATCACCTCGAACAACGAGAAGGAACTGCCGGACGCCTTCCTGCGCCGCTGCTTCTTCCACTACATCGCCTTCCCGGACCGCGACACCCTGAAGAAGATCGTCGACGTGCATTACCCGGGCATCAGCGGCGAGCTGGTGGCCGAGGCGCTGGACGTGTTCTTCGACGTGCGCAAGGTGCCGGGTCTGAAGAAGAAGCCCTCCACCAGCGAGCTGGTCGACTGGCTGAAGCTGCTGATGGCCGACAACATCGGCGAGGCCGTGCTGCGCGAGCGCGATCCGACCAAGGCCATCCCGCCGCTGGCCGGTGCCCTGGTGAAGAACGAGCAGGACGTGCAGCTGCTCGAGCGTCTGGCCTTCATGGCGCGCCGCGCCGGGCGCTGATTGCTTGTCTCCCCTCTCCCGCTTGCGGGAGAGGGGCCGGGGGAGAGGGAAAGCCGGCGACTCGGCGTTGCCTGCCGAACCCTCTCCCTAACCCTCTCCCATGAATGGGAGAGGGAACTGTCCGTACATGCCTAGAGGTCCGCAGCCATGCTGCTCAACCTGTTCAATGAAATGCGCGCGGCCAAGGTACCGGTCTCGGTGCGCGAGCTGCTCGACCTGATCAACGCGCTCAAGCACAACGTCGTGTTCGCCGACATGGACGAGTTCTATTACCTCGCCCGGGCGATCCTGGTGAAGGACGAGCGCCACTTCGACAAGTTCGACCGCGCCTTCGGCGCCTACTTCAAAGGCCTGGAAAACCTCAACGAACACATCGAGGCGCTGATCCCCGAGGAGTGGCTGCGCAAGGAATTCGAGCGCCACCTGACCGAGGAAGAGAAGGCCCAGATCCAGAGCCTGGGCGGCCTGGACAAGCTAATCGAGGAGTTCAAGAAGCGCCTCGAAGAGCAGAAGGAACGCCACGCCGGCGGCAACAAGTGGATCGGCACCGGCGGCACCAGCCCGTTCGGCTCCGGCGGCTACAACCCGGAAGGCATCCGCGTCGGCGATGCCGGCAAGCGCCAGGGCAAGGCCGCCAAGGTGTGGGACCAGCGCGAGTACAAGAACCTCGACGACCAGGTCGAGCTGGGCACGCGCAATATCAAGGTGGCCCTGCGCCGCCTGCGCAAGTTCGCCCGCGAAGGCGCTGCGGAGGAGTTCGACCTCGGTGGCACCATCGACCACACGGCGAAGGATGCCGGCCTGCTGAACATTCAGATGCGCCCGGAGCGACGCAACACGGTCAAGCTGCTAATCCTGTTCGACATCGGCGGCTCGATGGATGCGCACGTGAAGGTGTGCGAGGAGCTGTTCTCGGCCTGCAAGACCGAGTTCAAGCACCTGGAGTACTTCTACTTCCACAACTTCATCTACGAGAGCGTGTGGAAGAACAACCTGCGCCGCACCAGCGAGCGCTACTCCACCAACGACCTGCTGCACAAGTACGGCCCGGACTGGAAAGTGGTGTTCGTCGGCGACGCGGCCATGGCGCCCTACGAGATCACCCAGCCCGGTGGCAGCGTCGAGCACTGGAACGAGGAAGCCGGCTACGTCTGGATGAAACGCTTCATGGACAAGTACAAGAAGCTCATCTGGATCAACCCCTACCCCAAGGACGCCTGGAGCTACACGGCCTCCACCAATATCGTCCGCGAGCTGATCAACGATCAGATGCACCCGCTGACGCTGCGAGGGCTGGAGGAAGGGATGCGCTTCCTCTCCAAGTGACCGGTGAACGGGCCCCGCGGGGCCCGTTCTGCTTTGTGGCGAAAGCCGTTAGGCTTGCCGCGTCATCCCTTCGCATCGAGCCAAACATGCACGATATTTCCCTGCAGGACGCCGCCGCAGCCGAAGGCGTCTGCTACGGCTGCGGCAGCCGCAACCCGCACGGCCTGCACGTCAAGAGCCGCTGGCACGGGGACGGCATCCACGTCGTCGCCGAACACCTGCCCGACCCCATGCACTGCGGCTGGCCGGACCTGGTCTACGGCGGGCTGATCGCCATGCTGGTGGACTGCCATTCGAACTGGACGGCCATGGCCTACCACTACCGCGCCGAAGGCCGCGAGCCGGGCAGCCTGCCGCGCATCGACTGCGTCACCGGGTTCCTCGGCATCAAGTACATCAAGCCGACGCCCATGGGCGTGCCCCTGCAACTGCGCGCACGGGTCGAGGGCGAGGTGGGGCGCAAGACCCAGGTGATCTGCGAGATCTACGCCGGCGATGTGCTCACCGCCATCGGCGATTCGGTCTTCGTGCGGGTGGATACCGGGCAACTGGCTGCCGCAGCCCACGGTCGCGACAGCTGACGGCACCACGAAAAAAGCAAAGGCCCTTCGCGGGGCCTTTTTCATGTCAGCGCCAGTGGCGCTTCTCGTAGGCGATGGTCTTGTGCTTACGGCCGATGCCGAGGGTCCAGCCAATGCCCAGCGCCAGCAGTTCGACCAGCCAGGCCAGCAGCAGCCCGACGCCGAGCGCCCAGGCGATGGCCTGGGGCGCCAGCAGTACCTGGTAGCTGTAAGCATCCAGGGTCTGTTGCAGGATCTCGCGATCGGCCGCCGTGGCCAGGTGCCAGGCCTGGGCGTACCAGGGGCCCTGCATGGCCAGCCACTCGGCTTCCAGCAGCTCGGAGCGGCTCACCAGATGGGCGATGCTGTCGGCGTCGCTGCGCATGACTGCGTCGGTGCTGGCGCGGTAGTGGGCGACCAGGGCATTGAGATCGGCATTGAAAAAGCGCGCGGCGGTCTCGCGAAAGCCCAGCAGGCTTTCCTCGGACTCGGCACGCTGGGCGGCCACGCGTTTGCCGTAGTCGTCGACCAGACCCGGCACCTGCACACCGACCAGCAGGCCGAAGGCGAATACCAGCAGTCGCAGGTAGCTTCTGAACATCCTCACTCCCCCATCTGTCCCTGGGCAATGCGCTCGCCGCGCCGCCACAGGCTCCACTCGCCCGGACGCAGCAGGTTCCAGCGCTCGTTATCGGTCAAGGGCTCGGTGGCGATCACGGTCACCACATCATTGGGCGTGGTCTCCGCCTGGAAGTCCACCGTCACGTCCACATCCTTCAGGCGCGCCGGGCCGAAAGGCGCGCGGCGGGTGATCTGCGCCAGCTTGGTCGAGCAGAAGCAGAACAGCCAGTCGCCGTCGCTGAGCAGACAGTTGAACACGCCCTTGCCCCGGTATTCCTGCGCAGCCTGTACCAGCACCGGCAACAACACCTCGACCGGCACCGGCTCAGGGAAGGCGCCGCGCACCCGGTTGAGCAGGTCGCAGAAGGCCGCCTCGCTGTCGGTGTCACCGACCGGACGGTAGAAATCGAAAAGCGGCGCGAAGCCGGCCAGCTGGCCATTGTGGGCGAAGCACCAGTTGCGCCCCCACAGCTCGCGCACGAAGGGATGGGTGTTGGCCAGGCATACGCGGCCGACGTTGGCCTGGCGAATGTGGCCGATCACCGTCTCGCTCTTGATCGGATAGCGCTGCACCAGGCGCGCCACCTCGGAATCGACGCTGGCCGCTGGGTCCTGGAACAGGCGCAGGCCGCGCCCCTCGTAGAAGGCGATGCCCCAGCCGTCACGGTGCGGGCCGGTGCCGCCGCCGCGCTGCATCAGCCCGGTGAAGCTGAACACGATGTCGGTGGGCACGTTGGCGCTCATGCCGAGCAGTTCGCACATGGCTCAGCCCTCCGCCAGCGCCACGCGCAAGCGCTCAGCCTCGCGCGCCAGGCGTGCCTCAATACGCTTGCGGCCGAACGGCAGAAAGCGCGTGAGGGTGCGCCAGCACAGCGCCGGCAGGTCGCCGACACGCCGGGGAATCAGGTGCAGATGCAGGTGCGGCACATGCTGGTTGGCAACCGGACCGTCGTTGATCAGCAGGTTGATGCCAAGCACGGAAGGATCGCTGCGGTACAGCGCGCGGCCTACCCGGTCGGCCAGGGCCAGCAGTGCCTCACGCGGCGCAGCCGGCAGGTCGGCGAGAAAAGGCGCGTGGCCGCGGGCGACGATCAGCACATGGCTGGGGCGCAGCGGGAAGATATCCAGCAGCACGACGAAATGCTCATCCTCATGGATCACATGGGCCGGCAGCTGGCCGTCGACGATGGCGCAGAACACGCAGGTCATGCGCCGGACCTCACAGGCGTGGCTCGATGCGCAAGCGCCGCTCGCCCTGGGCATCCAGGCGGGTATCGGCGTCGAAACGCTCGTCGCGGTCCATCAACTGGCGCAGGGTCGGTTCGCCCGCCGCGGCGGCGGACTGGTTCGCTTGACCACGACGTGCCTGCCACCAGCGCTCGATCGGCCAGCGCAGACCGGCGAAGGCCAGCCATACCGCCAGCGCGATCAGGCCGTAGATGGACAGGTCGGCCACCGCCCGCCAGGCGTTGTTGCCCACCTTGAACAGCAGGTCCAGCGCAGTGATGGCGATAGCCGGAGCGAACAGCTCCTTGGCCGGATCGACGATGGTCGGGGTCAACAGCAGCACCGCAACCACCACCCGCAGCGGCTCGCGCAGCCAGCGCCACATCCAGCCGGTCATGCGGAACCACACCAGCAGGCAGCCCAGCGCGGCGATCGCGTAGAGGCCCCAGGCGAGCAGATAGTCTTGTTCGGTCATGGTGTGTCGTGGCTTGGCCGGCTAAGGGGGGCTTATGATAACGGCTTTTGCGCGACCTGCGCCTCCCCGTGGTCGCCCCAGCCGCAACCGAAAGCCGAGAAGCGCGATGACCGACGCCCCGATTACCCGCCGTGAAGCCGGCGCCGACCCCTACCGCTGGCTGGAGCAGCGCGACAGCGCCGAGGTGCTCGAGCACCTCAGGGCCGAGAACGCCTACCTTGAGGCACAACTGGCCGAACAGGCCGAGCTGCGCGAGACGCTGTTCCAGGAGATCAAGGGCCGTATCCGCGAAACCGACCTGTCCCTGCCGGTGCCCTGGGGGCCCTGGCTGTACTACCAGCGCACCACCGCCGGCGACGAATACCCGCGTCACTACCGCTGCCCGCGTCCGGCCGACGGCACGCTGAGCGTGGATGAAGGCGCCGAGCAGCTGCTGCTCGACCCCAACGCCCTGGCCGGTGACGGCTACCTAGCCCTCGGCGCCTTCACCATCAGTCCGGACCACCGCCTGCTCGGCTACAGCCTGGACACCAGCGGCGACGAGATCTACCGCCTGTTCGTCAAGGATCTCGGCGACGGCCACATCGACGAGCTGCCGTTCGACGACTGCGACGGCCAGATGACCTGGGCCAACGACAGCCGGACCCTGTTCTTCGTCACCCTGGACGACACCCACCGCCCTCATCGCCTGTATCGCCATGCGCTCGGCAGCGAAGGCGCCGATCGGGTGTTCGAGGAAGCCGACGGACGCTTCTTCCTCAGCTGTCATCGCACCAGCTCCGAGCGCCAACTGGTGCTCAGCCTGGGTAGCAAGACCACCGGCGAGGCCTGGGTGCTGGATGCCGACACGCCCGCTGGTGAATTCCGCTGCCTGGCGCCACGCCAGGAGGACCACGAGTACGACGTCGACCACGGCCTGCTGGACGGCCAGTGGACCTGGTTCGTGCGCAGCAACCAGGCCGGCATCAACTTCGCCCTGTATGTCGCGAGCGAGGCACAGCCGAGCCGCGAGCACTGGCGCGAGCTGATCGGGCACGACAACGCACGCATGCTGGAAGGCGTCAGCCTCAACCAGGACGCCTTCGTCCTCAGCCTGCGCGAAGGTGGCCTGCCGATCATCGAGGTACATCCGCAGGGCGGCGCGCCCTACCCGGTGCAACTGCCTGATGCCGCCTACAGCCTCTATGTGCAGGACAGCCTGGAGTTCCACAGCCCGGTGATCCGTCTGCGCTACGAGGCGCTCAACCGCCCGGCACAGGTGCGCCAGCTAGAGCTGGCCAGCGGCGCGCAGCAGGTGCTCAAGCAGACTCCGGTGGAAGGCCCGTTCGATGCCGATGCCTACGAGAGCCGCCGCCTCTGGGCCAAGGCGGCCGACGGCACGCAAGTGCCGATCAGCCTGGTGGCACGCCGGGAAGTGCTCGCCGCAGGCGCTCCCGCACCGCTCTACCTGTATGGCTATGGCGCCTATGGTGAGAGCCTCGACCCCTGGTTCAGCCATGCGCGCCTGAGCCTGCTGGAGCGCGGCTTCGTCTTCGCCATCGCCCACGTACGCGGTGGCGGCGAACTGGGTGAAGCCTGGTACCGCGCAGGCAAGCTGGAACATAAAACCAATACCTTCGGCGACTTCATCGCCTGCGCCGAGCAGCTGATCGCCGAGGGCCTGACCACACCGGCGCAGCTCGCCATCAGCGGCGGCAGCGCCGGCGGCCTGCTGATCGGTGCGGTGCTCAACCAGCGTCCCGAGCTGTTCGCCGCGGCCATCGCCGAGGTGCCCTTCGTCGACGTGCTCAACACCATGCAGAATCCCGACCTGCCGCTGACGGTGACCGAGTACGACGAATGGGGTGACCCCAGCCAGCCGGAGGTGTTCGCGCGCATCCAGAGCTACGCGCCCTACGAGAACGTGCGCGCGCAGGCGTACCCGGCGATCCTCGCCGTGGCCGGCTACAACGACAGCCGCGTGCAGTACTGGGAAGCCGCCAAGTGGGTGGCCCGCCTGCGCGAACTGAAGACCGACAACAACCTGCTGTTGCTCAAGACCGACCTCGGCGCCGGCCACGGCGGCATGAGCGGGCGCTACCAGGCGCTGAAGGATGTGGCGCTGGAGTACGCCTTCCTGTTCAAGGTGCTGGGAGTCAGCTGATGCAGACCCTGCTCTTCCGCTGGCTGCTACTGGTCGGCCTGGGTCACGTGGTGCTGGGTGTGGTGCTGCCCTTCGCCGTCCACCTGCCGGTCACCCAGGCCTATTTCGACTACCTGCACGCCAGCGTGTCCGCAGCGCCACCGTCGGCGGAGTACCAGGCGCTGCTGCGCACCATGGTCGGCCTGTTCGGCCCTACCGTGGCGAGCTGGGGCGTGCTGTTCAGCCTGCTGGTGGTGCTCTATCGCCAACATGGTCATTGGCAGATAAAGCCAGTGATCTTCGTCGCACTGCTGCTCTGGTGTGTGCTGGACAGCAGTATTTCCGCCTATTTCGACCTGTGGCTGAATGCCTACCTCAACAGCGCTGCCGCCCTCGCCATCGCGCTGCCACTCTGGGCATTGCGGCCGCTCAGGGCTTGCAGCTAGCGTCCGCCGGCTTGGCTGGCTGCGGATTGCGCCGGGTATCCAGCTGCGGCAGCGGCTGATCCCGGGGGAGCGGCTGCGGCGCGAGCAGTGGCGAGTGCGGCGCAGGCTGGCCGGGCCTGACCTGCAGCGGCGGACTGCTGCGTGGAGTAGCCGGCAGGGTGCGGATCTGCGGCTGGGCATAGGGCTGGGGCGTAGCGGTGCCGGGCAGGCCCGGCGGCTGGGCCAGGGCCTGCGCAGCCGGCAGCAGCAACAGACAGGCGAGAAAACGGAACGAGCGCATGACGGGCCTCCACCCTTTCGGGCTTTCGCTCTATTCTGGCAGCCTTCCCTGACAACAATCGGCCAACCGACCACAGGTGCCCGCATGAACAAGCTCGACCAGATCCTCGCCGAGGCCCAGCGCCGGCGCGAGACCAGTTACCGCGAGAAGGCGCTGAAGATGTACCCGCACATCTGCGGGCGCTGCGGCCGCGAGTTCAGCGGCAAGCGCCTGAGTGAGCTGACCGTGCACCATCGCGACCACAACCACGACAACAACCCGGAAGATGGCTCCAACTGGGAGCTTCTGTGCCTTTACTGCCACGATAACGAGCACCAGCGCCAGGTCGACCTGCACTACCAGAAAGAGGAAGCGGCCACCGCCGGCTCGGCCAGCAAGGTCACGCACAAGGCCCTGGCCGGCCTTGAAGCACTGCTCAAGAGCAAACCGGACGCCTGAAACGCAAACGCCCGCTCAGCTGAGCGGGCGCCTTTCTGCCTGCCGAACGATCAGAGCATATGGTTCTTCTTGAACTCGGCGATGGTCGCCTCGGGACGGCCCTCTTCCTTCTGCAGGCCGTAGGTCACGGTCTGGCCGTTCGGGCCGCTGCCGATGTCGGTGTAGCGGAAGATCGGCTCACCCAGCTTGATCATGTCCTGCATGTCGCCGTAACGCTTGAACACGAAGATCGAGCCATCCTGGCGCACTTCGCCGTAGAAGGGATGAGCCGGCACCTGAGCCACCTTGAAGAAGCGGTAGGCAGCGATCTTGTCCAGCGGTTTGCCCTGGTCTTCGGCGCGCAGAGCCAGCACCACCTCGAGACCATTGGCATCTTTTTCTTCGAGGGTGCGCATGGACGGTGCCTGGCCGCTGGCCAGGTAATCCTTGAATACCTGCAGGTCGTCGAACAGGATGACCTGGGTCTCGCTGCGGACCTGGTACCAGTCCTCGTTGTTCAGCGGCTCCGGCTTGGACACCGACATGGGCGCAGCACAGGCCGCGAGGGTTGCGGCCAGCATGGCGGCGGACAAGGGTTTGAGGATGGACATGGCAACTCCTGATGGCTGTTGTAATGGCCGAGCACGTTGCCGCAGTCCCGTGACGGCGCGATGAACGCGCCGTTTCAGTTACGTGACTACACCGATCAACGCAGGAGCTTGCTATCGAGCACCTCGGAGCCACGCCCCATGACGTTCTCGCTGATCTCGATGAAATCCTTGGTGCTGGCCTTGTCCAGACGCATCAGGCCGCGGGTGACATCATCCAGCGAACGCTGGTTGTCGGTGTTCTTGCGAATCTCGCGGTCCAGCTCCTGCAGCAGCAGCACGGCGCGCGCGGTGACAGGCCCGGTGGAGTCGTCGGTGCGCAGGCTGTCGACCTTCTTGCTCCAGCCCACCAGTTTCTTGCGGATGGACTGGTAGCGATCCTCGCTCATGCCACCGGCGCGACGCACCAGCTCGATGGCGTAGTACTCGGCCAGACCCTCGCTGATCCAGTCGCTCTTGTCGGTGTCACGGATACGGCTGAACACATGCACCAGTTCGTGAACCAGCGAACTGGTGCCATTCTCGCTGACCAGCGGTCGGTCGGCGTGGAAGAAGATCGAGTTGGGCGCCGACAGGCCGCCGCGCCACATCGGATCATTGGCGCCGACGATCAGCAGCTTGGCCGGGTCGCGCGGGAAAACGGCCTGGGCCTCGGGCCAGACGAAGGTCAGCAGGGTCAGGATGTCCATGCGGCGCATGCCCTCGCCCACCGGCGCGGCCACGGTCACATCGGTGTCGCCGAGCTGGGCGCGCCGGCTGCCGATCTTACCGGCCAGGATCCAGCCCGTGGGGCGGTCGAACTGGCGCGACGGATTGTCGATGCGGAACTTGTTCTCGCCGATCTTCGGCCAGCCGGTCTCGATGCCGTTCCAGCCCTTGGGCAGCTCGAACTGCAGGCGTGCGACCAGCTCGACCTTGTCATCCTTGCTCAGGCGCGCGCTGGGCACCAGGTCGTCGCCCCGCAGCAGGGCCCAATCCGGAGTCATGCGCGCGTCGAAGGTGTCATTGGCCCGCGGGTGGCTGATGCGCACCTTGTAGGTCAGACGGCTCTTGCCCTTGCCCGGCAGCCAGGTGCCGCTCTCGGGGCCGTCCTGGGTCCAGGTACCATCGGCGCTGAAGTCGCTGTAGTAGCCCTTGCTGCCCAGGTTGAAGGCCAGTCTCTGCACGGCCTCGCCCTTCTCCAGGGTCAGGCTGACTTCGGCCTGGTCACTTTCCGGCAGAAACTTCACCTGGTAGTCCAGGTCGACCCGCTTGGCCGCCCACAGCGGTGAGCTCATGCCAAGCAGTAGGGTAGCGGTCAGCAGCGAACGGCGGGAGGACATCGAGAAGCTCCATGCAGTGAGATTGAACAGCCTTGGACACGCGTCGACGGAGAAAAATCAGCCGGCGCGGAAGATCAGGTGGTCCTCCCAGTCATCCTCGGCCACGCTGCCTTCGGCGAGCATGCGCCCGGACTGGGAAATGCGTTCATGGTGCACGGCATCGGGATCGCCGCAGACCAGGTGGTGCCAGAGCGGCAGGTCCTTGCCCTCGCTGACCAGGCGATAGGCGCAGGTCGGCGGCAGCCACTTGAACGCATCGGCCTGGGCCGGGGTGAGCTGGACGCAATCCGGCACGTGCTGGCGGCGATTGGCGTAGTCGGTGCAGCGGCAGGTTTTCAGGTCCAGCAGCTTACAGGCGATGCGCGTGTAATAGACGCTGCCGTCGTCCTCGTCTTCCAGCTTCTGCAGGCAGCACAGGCCACAGCCGTCACAAAGGGACTCCCACTCGTCCTGATCGAGCTGGGCGAGGGTCTTGCGTTTCCAGAAGGGTTGAACGATGGCGGCCATGGCAATCAGTACAGCGACTAAAGGCGCGGCAGTCTAGCCCCTGCCGCCAGCGCGGCCAAGCAGGCGCGACTGCCGGTCGGACCAGTCGAGAATTTTACTGACCAATAAACCAGATATTCACCGAACTGATCTAGGCTTTCTCCTGTCATGGCCCCTGGCCAGTTTCTGCCTAATCAAGGACGAGCCTCATGAAAAGCTGGAAGATCAGAACCCATCTGTTCCTGCTGATCGGCACGCTGCTCTCGAGCCTGCTGCTGGTCGGTCTACTCGGCCTGAGTGGCCTCAGATCCACGGTGCAGGGGCTGGAAACCGTCTACCTGGACCGTGTGGTGCCGCTACGCGACCTCAAGCTGATTGCTGACCTCTACGCGGTGAACATCGTCGATGCCACGCACAAGGCCAATAGCGGCAGCCTCGCCCCCCACTCCGCGCAGCAACTAATCGCCAAGGCCCGCGACGATATCGAGCGGACCTGGCAGGCCTACCTGGCCACGCAATTGATCGCCGAGGAGCAGCAGCTGATTGCCGAGATAACCCCCTTGATGGCCGCCACCGAGACACCGCTGGATCACCTGCAAGCCCTGCTTCTCCAGGGACAGCGTGAAGAGCTGAGGCAATTCGCTGACCAGCGTCTCTATCCGCTGATCGACCCGCTGTCGAACAAGTTTGCCGAACTGATCGAGGTTCAGCTCGGCGAAGCACGACGTCAGTACGACCTGGGCCAGGCGGCTTACGCCAGCAATCTCAGGGTGAGCCTGGGTGTCTTGTTGCTGGCCCTGCTGATCGGCGCCGCCCAGGCGCTCTATTTCGCTCGCCTGCTGCGCCTGCAGCTGGGCGCCGAGCCGGGCGAACTGGAAGCCATCAGCGCACGCATCGCCGCCGGCCAACTGGACAGCCAGGCCAGCCTGGAGCGGGCGAGCACTGGCGTGATGAAGTCGGTACAGAGCATGCACAATGGCCTGCGCGACATGATCGGCAATATCGGCGAGGCCTCCGAGCAGATCGAAACCGCTTCCCTGCAGTTGGCCGCGTCCTCCGAGCAGGTTCTCAACAGCGCCAACGTACAGAGCGACACGGCCTCGGCCATCGCCGCCACCATGGAACAGATGGCAGTGAGCATCAGCCAGATAGCCGAAAACGCCCAGCAAACCCGCGACAGGGCGGAAAAGGCCGGCGATCTGAGCGATCAGGGCCTGCAAGTGACTGCCGCCGCCATCGAGGAGATGCACAGCATCGCCGAACTGGTAAGGCGCAGCTCGGCCGACCTGGAACAACTGGCCGACCAGTCGGCCAACATCAGCGCCATCGTCGACGTGATCAAGGGCATCGCCGAACAGACCAACCTGCTGGCCCTGAATGCCGCCATCGAGGCCGCCCGCGCTGGCGAACAGGGCCGCGGCTTTGCCGTGGTCGCCGACGAGGTGCGCAGCCTGGCCAGCCGTACCGCGCAGTCCACCACCGAGATCATCGCCCTGGTCGACTCCATCCAGGGCGGTGTGGAGCAGGCTCGTACGAGCATGGGCCTGGGCCGCGAACGCCTGGGCAGTGGCACACGGCTGGTGGAGCAGGCTGGCACGGCGATGCAGGACATTCGCGAGGCTCTGAGCGAATCGCTCGACGCGGTCAACCTGATCTCCACCTCTCTGCAGGAACAGCGAGCCGCCAGCGAGCAGGTGGCGGCAAACGTCGAGCGGGTGGCGCAGATCGTCGAAGAGAACTCCGCCGCCCAGGGCGGCATCGTCCAGGCCATCCAGGCGCTGCAGGGCATGTCCGGGCGCCTGCAGGGCATGCTGCGGCGCTTCAGCTACTGAGGGCGGCTAGTAGCCGCGGACGAAATCCACCTCGCCGCGCAGCGGCTGGTCGTCGCGATAGCGTTGCAGGTTGTCGAGGAACAGCGCGACCAGCGCCGCCGGTTCGGTCGGCGCCGAGCTGTGTCCGGTGAGCAGCAGGCGCGGCGCGTCCCAGAAGGGATGGCCGGGCGGCAGCGGCTCCTCGCGGCACACATCGATCACCGCGCCGGCCAACAGGCCGCTGCGCAGGGCCGCCACCAGGTCGGCCTCAACCACCGCCACGCCGCGCCCGCAATTGATGAACAGTGCCTCGCCACGCATACGCGCAAACAGTGGCGCATCGTAGAGGTCACGGGTGGCTGGCGTGTCCGGCAACAGGTTGACCAGGCAATCGGCCCAGGCCGCCTGTGTGGCCAGCGCATCGATGCCATGCACCTCGGCGAAGGGCGCGATCAGCCGCGGCTGGCGGGCGATGCCACGCAGCTCCACGCCAAAGGGCGCAAGCAGGCGCGCCACCTCGCTGCCGATATCACCGGCACCGACGATCAGCACCCTACAGCCGCGCAGGCTGGGCGGCGCCTGGTTATCCCAGCGCTGTTCGACCTGGCTGACCAGGCGCGCCAGCAGGCGGCGCCGGTGGGCCAGCAGGTAGGTCAGCACATACTCGGCCATCGGCTGGCCGAAGATGCCGACCGCCCGGCTCAGGCGGTAGTCACGCGGCAGGTCGCTGCCCAGCAGCGGGGTGATACCAGCCCAGGTGGATTGCAGCCAGGCCGGACGCAGGCCCTGACGCAGCAGCGGCAGCAACAGATCCGGCTGGCCAAGCCAGAGCGGGCAGGCGCTGGCCTGTTCGCTACTGGCCTGTGCACCGTGCACCAGCTGCAACTCGGGCGCGGCAGCGCGCAGCAGCTCGGCGTAGGTGGCGTGATCGTGCTCCAGCAGGAGGATGCGCACCGGCGTCACACCGGGTCGTTGCGGCGCAGCAGCTCTTCCGGCAGGTGCTGGATGTATTCCTCTTCCGGCGGCGGCATCTGCAGGTGGTAACCCTGCTTGTCGAGGTTATCCAGCACCTGGTGGATGTCCTCGCGGGCCAGCTTCTTCTCGGGGGTGAGGATCATCTCGAAGCACAGCTGCGGGGAGCCGAAGGCGGCCAGCAGGCCCTCCGGGACTCGCTTGAGCGCTTCGGACTTGTGCACGTAGAGGTACATCTCGTTCTTGCGCGGGCTTTTGTAGATGGAGCAGATCTTCTTCATTGCAGTACGTCCAGCAGGGCTTGGCCCATCAGTTCGCGGCGCCAGCCGCGCAGGTTGTCCGGCAGCGCCCAGGGGCCGTCGGGGAAGCCGCTCTTGAGCAGGGCTTCGAGGGATTTCTTGCGCAGCATCAGCTCGGGGGCGATCTGCAGGCGCTCGGCCTCGCGCTGGCCCACCGCGCGCAGCTTCTTCAGCAGGGCGCCGGCTTCGAGCGGCAGCGGCATGGGCAATGCCTCGGGCCACTGTTCGGGCGGTAGCGCGGCGGCCTCGCGGATCAGCTTGAGGATAGTCTCGCCGTCCTGGCGCACAGTACGCGGGTGCATGTCCTCGATGCGTGCCAGGGCCACCGTGTTGTCCGGCTGGAAACGCGCCAGCGGCCACAGCGAATGCTCGCGCAGGATGCGATTGCGCGGCTGGTTGCGTGCCCGCGCCTGACGCTCGCGCCAGGCGCACAGGACGCGCAGCACGGCCAGTTGCTGGGGCGACAGTTTCCACGCCAGCTTGGCCTCCAGGTAGGCCTCCTCCGGGTCGATCTCGCGGCGCAGGTTGGCGACCAGTTCGGCGCCGTCCTCGAGGATCCAGGCCAGCTTGTCCGCCGACAGCTTCGGCAGCAGCACCTGGTACAGCTCGGCCAGGTGCTGGGCATCCTCGGCGGCGTAGCTCACTTGAGTCTCCGACAGCGGGCGCTGCAGCCAGTCGGAGCGGGTTTCGCCCTTGGGTAGCTCGATGCCGAGCACGGTCTGCACCAGGCGCGAATAGCCCATGGAGAAGCCGATGTTGAGGTAACCGGCCGCCAGCTGGGTGTCGAACAGCGGCGCCGGCAACGCACCGGTCAGGCGCAGGAAGACTTCCAGGTCCTCGCTGCAGGAGTGCAGCACCTTGGTCACCGCCGGGTCTTCCAGCAGCTCGGCGAACGGCGCCCAGTCCTTCACCTCGAGCGGGTCAACCAGGTAGGCCCGCTGGCCGTCGCCGACCTGCAGCAAACCGGCGATGGGGTAAAAGGTGTCGACCCGCATGAACTCGGTGTCGAGGGCGACGTATGGCAGCTTGCGCCACTCGGCGCAGTGACGCGCCAGGCTGGCGTCGTCGAGAATCCACTGAATATCGATGGCCACGCGGCACTCCTTGATCAATGCCGCGCAGTATATATGGGCGGCGCTGATGCGGGGCATTCATGCCCGGCATGGCGACGGCGTGTACACTGCCGCCACCTCACCACAGGGACGAACAACAATGAAGAAGCTCCTTGGCCTGCTGGCCCTGGCCATCGCCGGTGCCGCCGGCTACCTCGCCATTACCCCCAGCCCCATCCAGCCGCTGGCCTGGCAACCGCAGCCGGCACCGCTGATGACCGGCGTGCTGGAGCCCAACGACACCCTGATGAAGGCCGAGCTGCTGGCCCAGGGGCAGATCCACGGCCCGGAAGACACAGCCGTGGACGCCCAGGGCCGGGTTTATAGCGGCCTGCATGACGGCCGTGTGGTGCGCATTGCCGACGGCAAGGTCGAGACCTTCGCCAACACCGGTGGCCGCCCGCTGGGCATGGATTTCGATGCGCAGGGCAACCTGGTCCTGGCCGACGCCTACAAGGGTCTGTTGCGCATCGACCCGGCCGGCAAGATCGAGGTGCTGGCCACCGAGGCCGACGGCGTGCCCTTCGCCTTCACCGACGACCTCGACATCGCCCGCGATGGACGCATCTATTTCACCGACGCCTCCAGCAAGTTCCAGCAGCCCGACTACCTGCTCGACCTGCTCGAAGGTCGTCCCTATGGCCGCCTGATGGTGTTCGACCCGGCCAGCGGCAAGACTGAAGTGCTGCTCAAGGACCTGTACTTCGCCAACGGCGTGGCGCTGTCGCAGAACGAGGACTTCGTGCTGGTCAACGAGACCTACCGCTACCGCATCCAGCGCTACTGGCTGAAGGGCGACAAGGCCGGCACCCACGACCTGTTCGCCGACAGCCTGCCGGGCATGCCGGACAACCTGCAGGGCGACCGCGCCGGCACCTTCTGGGTGGCCCTGCCGACCCCACGCAAGGCAGATGCCGACTTCCTGCAGAACCAGCCGTGGATCAAGGCCCAGCTGGCCAAGCTGCCACGCGCGCTGTGGCCGAAACCGGCCGCCTATGGCCTGGCCATCGCCCTCAACGAGCAGGGCGAGATCGTGCAGAGCCTGCACGACACCAGCGGCACCCACCTGCGCATGGTGACTTCGGTGAAGCCGGTGGGCGACTACCTGTACCTGGGTAGCCTAGACAACGATCGGATCGGCAAGCTGAAGATTCGCTGACCCTCCCCCTCTCCCTCCGGGAGATGGACAAAAAAGCCCGCCATTCGGCGGGCTTTTTCATGCCGGCTGACCGGTCAACCGCTCCCGCGGTGTGCTGGACTGCGGCTCGCCGAGCAGCGCCTGCATGCTCTGGCGAGTCTGCGCCATCAGCTCAGGCAACTGCTCGGGGCTGAAACGGCTGGCATCGATTGGCGCGCCGATGTGCAGCTGCACCGGCAGGCCCAGGTTGAAGCGCCAGGTGCGCGCCGGCAACACCTCGTGGATGCCGCGAAAGACCATGGGCACGATGATCGCGTTGGTATCCAGGGCCAGATGGAAGCAGCCCTTCTTGAACGGCAGCAGTTGGCCATCCTTCGAGCGCGTGCCTTCGGGCGCCGCCCACAGGACAATGCCGCTCTCCATCATGCGCCGCGCCTGTTCCAGATCCTTCACCGCCTGCTGGCGGTTATGCCGGTCCACCGAAGGGAACTCGGCGGCGCGGATCGCCGCGCCGAAGATCGGGATGCCGAACAGCTCTTTTTTCGCCAGCATGCGGATCGAACCCGGCAGAGCGACGAAGCTGGCCGGAATGTCGTAATGGCTGGCGTGGCTGCTGAGCAGGATGTAGCGCCGCCCATCATTGAAGTCCGGCATCTGCCCGTGCACGCTCAGGTCCATGCGCACCAGACGCAGCAGCAGACCCGACCAGCGGCGGGTGTAGCGATCAACATCGGCACGCCGCAAGCGCCCTACCAGGGCACGCAGCAGCACCTTGCTGCAGTAGTAGAAGGTAACCAGCAGCGACCCCAGGACCACGCCGACACGGCGGGCCAGGTTGGCGCTTTCGATGGCAGGTTGCAGGCTGAGCATGGTGACTACCTCACACGGCGAACCGCCTGGGGTTCGCTTCTGGTTATGGAGAGCTGTCTTTATGATGCCCATAGTCACGATTTCGACACAGGAGTTCCCATGCCGCTCGCCCAGCTGATCAGCGCCACCGCCCTGCACGCTCGCCTGCAGGAGCCGAACCTGGTGCTTCTCGATTGCCGTTTCGCCCTCGAAGACCCGGGCTACGGCGCCCGCAGCCATGCCGAAGGGCACCTGCCCGGCGCGCACTTCGTCGACCTGGAGCGCGACCTGTCGGCACCCGTGGTCAAGGGCGTGACCGGCCGCCACCCGCTGCCCGATCCGCAGATGCTCGTGGACAGGCTGCGCAGCTGGGGCATCGACAACGACTCGACCGTCGTGCTGTACGACGACGGCCCCGGCGCCTTCGCCGCCCGCGCCTGGTGGCTGCTGGCCTGGCTGGGCAAACGCGACGGCGTATGGCTGCTCGACGGCGGCCTCAAGGCCTGGAAGGAGACCGGCCTGGCGCTCACCAGCGCAGCCCCCGCGCAACGGGCAGGTAGCTTCGATGGCCAGCCGGACGACTCGTTGCTGCTGAGCGCCGCGCAGCTGCAGCAGCGCCTGGGGGCCAGCGATATGACCCTGCTGGACGCCCGCGCCCTGCCGCGCTTTCGCGGCGAAGTGGAGCCGCTGGACCCGGTGGCCGGGCATATCCCCGGCGCGCAGTGCGCGGTGTTCACTGACAACCTGGGCGCCGACGGGCGCTTCCTCCCCGCCGAGCGGCTGCGCGCGCGCTTCGATGCCCTGCGCGGTACGCGGCCGACAGAGTCGCTGGTGGCCTACTGCGGCTCGGGCGTCACCGCCTGCCACAACCTGTTCGCCATGAGCCTCGCCGGCTACCCGCTGGCGCCGCTGTACGCGGGCTCCTGGAGCGAGTGGATCACCGACTCGGCGCGCCCAGTGGCGACTGGCGATTGAGCAGCGCCTGGGCGAGGGAGGCAGCGAGTGGCCTGAACACCCTCACCCCTGGCCCCTCTCCTAAAGGGAGAGGGGAAATGACCTCTACTGCAGGCCGCGCAGGCGTTTGGGGGTCAGGCCCAGGTAGCGGCGCATCGCCGTGGTCAGCGCGCTTTGGCTGGAGAAGCCACACTCCTCGGCGATCCGCACCAGGGGCAGCGGGCTCTCGCGCAGCAGGCGCGCGGCATGGTCGAGGCGGGTCTTGAGCAGGTACTGGTGCGGGGTCAGGCCCACGCTGTCCTTGAACAGGGCATGGAAGTGGCTGGGGCTGAGGCAGGCCACCTGGGCCAGCTCGATCACCGTGATGCGCCGCGCCAGGTGCTCGACGATATAGGCGTCCAGGCGGCCGATATCCAGACCGGCCACAGCGCTGCGGCCGCGCTCGCCGAACAGGCGCAGGTGCAGTGCACGCAGCAGCACACCACCGAGGGCGCGGGCCAGGTGCGGATCGCTGCCGTAGCGCGCCAGCTCGGCGCCGGCGTAGCTCAGCAGGTTCTGAAAATCGGCGTCCAGGGTCGGGTAGCGCGGGCTCTCGAACAGCTCGGCGAGCAGGCTGAGGTCTTCCGGCGAGGTGTCGCGCTCGTCCAGATCGAGGATCAGCATGCGGTTGTCGCCCATGCCGGCGAACTGGTGCTCGGCGTCGCCCGGCACCAGGCAGGCACGCATGCGGCAGACCTCGCCACCACAGCCATCGACCTCGAATTCCGCGCGCCCCGACAGCGACAACACCAGCTGGTGATAGTCGTGGGCATGTTCGTGCGCCTGGTTGTCCAGGCAGGCGAGGCGGGCGTTGAGCATGGCAGGAGCACCGTTCGAGACAGGGTTGCACTTTAACCAGTCAAACGCGAAAGATGGAGTGCAACCGATAGGCGGCAAAGGTTGCACCTATAACAAAAAACGCACAACCCACCGCCAGGATTGAAATGCCGGGCGCCCCGCCCCATCTACATCAGCACCACCGGTCAAGCAGACAAGGGCCGCCATGAGCGACAGTTCCGAATACCTCGAGGCCGAACAGCCAGCCACCCCTCTCGCCCTGCCCGGCCAGAACCTGCCGGACAAGCTGTACGTCATCCCCATCCACAACCGCCCGTTCTTCCCGGCGCAGGTGCTGCCGGTCATCGTCAATGACGAACACTGGGCCGAGACCCTGGAACTGGTGGCCAACACCGAGCACAAGTGCCTGGCGCTGTTCTACGTCGACCAGCCGGTGACCGACCCGCGTCACTTCGACACCGCCAGCCTGCCCGAGCACGGCACCCTGGTGCGCGTGCACCATGCCAGCCGCGGCGATGGCAAGCTGCAGTTCGTCGCCCAGGGCCTGAGTCGGGTGCGCGTACGCGGCTGGCTCAAGCGCCACCGCCCACCCTACCTGGCCGAGGTGGACTATCCGCAAAGCCCTGCCGACCCGCGCGACGAGGTCAAGGCCTACGGCATGGCATTGATCAACGCGATCAAGGAACTGCTGCCGCTCAACCCGCTGTACAGCGAGGAGCTGAAGAACTACCTCAATCGTTTCAGCCCGAACGATCCGTCGCCGCTGACCGACTTCGCCGCCGCGCTGACCACCGCCAGCCCCGCCGAGCTGCAGGAAGTACTGGACTGCGTGCCGATCCTGCGGCGCATGGAGAAGGTGCTGCCGCTGCTGCGCAAGGAAGTGGAAGTCGCGCGCCTGCAGAAGGAGCTGTCTGCCGAGGTCGATCGCAAGATCGGCGAGCACCAGCGCCAGTTCTTCCTCAAGGAACAACTCAAGGTAATCCAGCAGGAACTGGGCATCACCAAGGACGACCGCAGCGCCGACGCCGACGAATTCCGCATGCGCCTGGTCGGCAAGACCCTGCCAGCCCAGGCACAAAAGCGCATCGACGAGGAGCTGGGCAAGCTGACCATCCTCGAGACCGGCTCGCCGGAATACGCGGTGACCCGCAATTATCTGGACTGGGCCACCAGCCTGCCCTGGGGCGTGCTCGGCGCAGACAAGCTCGACCTCGGCCATGCCCGCCGCGTGCTGGACAAGCACCATGCCGGCATGGACGACATCAAGGCGCGCATCACCGAGTTCCTCGCCGTCGGCGCCTTCAAGGGCGAGATCGCCGGCAGCATCGTGCTGCTGGTCGGACCGCCCGGCGTGGGCAAGACCAGTATCGGCAAGTCCATCGCCGAATCCCTCGACCGACCGTTCTATCGCTTCAGCGTCGGCGGCATGCGCGACGAGGCGGAAATCAAGGGCCACCGCCGCACCTACATTGGCGCCATGCCCGGCAAGCTGGTGCAGGCGCTCAAGGAAGCCGAGGTGATGAACCCGGTGATCATGCTCGACGAGATCGACAAGATGGGCGCCAGCTACCAGGGCGACCCGGCCTCGGCGTTGCTGGAGACCCTTGATCCCGAGCAGAACGTCGAATTCCTCGACCACTACCTGGACCTGCGCCTGGACCTGTCCAAGGTGCTGTTCGTCTGCACCGCCAACACCCTGGACTCCATTCCCGGTCCGCTGCTCGACCGCATGGAGGTGATCCGCCTGTCCGGCTACATCACCGAGGAAAAGCTGGCCATCGCCAAGCGCCACCTGTGGCCGCGCCAGCTGGACAAGGCCGGGGTGAAGAAATCCCAGCTGAGCATCAGCGACGCCGCACTCAAAGCGGTGATCGAGGGCTATGCCCGCGAGGCCGGCGTGCGCCAGCTGGAAAAGCAGCTGGGCAAGCTGGTGCGCAAGGCGGTGGTCAGGCTGCTCGACGAGCCCGGCAAGCCGGTGAAGATCGGCCCCAGGGATCTTGAAAGCTACCTCGGCATGCCGCTGTTCCGCGGCGAGCAGGTGCTGTCCGGCACCGGCATCATCACCGGCCTGGCCTGGACCAGCATGGGCGGCGCCACCCTGCCGATCGAGGCCACGCGCATCCACACGCTCAACCGCGGCTTCAAGCTCACCGGCCAGCTCGGCGAGGTGATGAAGGAGTCGGCGGAGATCGCCTACAGCTACATCACCGCCAATCTGAAGCTCTATGGCGGCGACCCGACGTTCTTCGACCAGGCCTTCGTCCACCTGCACGTGCCGGAAGGCGCCACACCCAAGGACGGCCCCAGCGCCGGCATCAGCATGGCCAGCGCCCTGCTCTCCCTGGCGCGCCAGCAGGCCCCGAAGAAGGGCGTGGCCATGACCGGCGAGCTGACCCTCACCGGCCAGGTACTGGCTATCGGGGGCGTGCGCGAGAAGGTGATCGCGGCGCGCCGGCAGAAAATCTTCGAGCTGATCCTGCCGGAGGCCAATCGCGGCGATTTCGCCGAACTGCCGGACTACCTCAAGGAGGGCATCACCGTGCACTTCGCCAAACGCTACGCCGACGTGGCCAAGGTGCTGTTCGGCTAGCCATAGGGCGGCTCACCGCACCAGCCACCCTCGCCGCCACCAAGAGCCAGCGGCTATGCTGTGCGGGTTTTCGATCGACAGGAGTCCGCCATGAACCGTGCCTATCGCCTGCTGCTGCCCTGCAGCCTTGCCCTGCTGGCCGCCTGCACCACGCAGCCCAAGCCCAGCGTCAGCGTGGAGGAAAAACAGCTGGGCCGTTGCCCGATGCAGCTGCACAGAGGGCAAACGCTGACCGTGACCCTGCCGAGCAACCCTACCACCGGTTTTCGCTGGGTGGTGGAGGACGCCGCCTCCGGCGTACTGCGCAGCCTGGGCCAGGAGGTCTACACCACCCCGGAGGATGCCGGTGTGGTCGGCGCCGCCGGACAGTCCAGCTGGCGCTACCAGGTCTACCAGGCGGGCGAAGGCCGACTGCTGATGCACTACCGCCGCCCCTGGGAAGCGGAAGTGGCACCGGCCAAGACCATCGACTGTCAGATCAGCGTGCGTTGAGGCGGATGCAGTAGCGCGGGTACGCCTCCCCAGAAACCTGGGCGACTGCGAAATCATCAACACCAAAGCAGGCAGCCCTGCGGTCTGGAATCGCAAGTCCGGCAAAAATCGATTTCTACTGGCCTGCCGCAATATCGAAGAAGCCGAGAAGGTGTTGCAGAAAATCAGAGCCAATGACGGACAGGAAGACATCTGGCTGTAGCCACTGACGTAATCAGCCACCCCGGCTGGCATGCCGCGCACTGCCGCCGGGTCTCTCGGCGGCCATACTGGGCGCAAACAACAAGAGTGTTGCGCCATGCGTCCATTGCTCCTGACCGTCGCCCTGCTCGGCGCCGTCCTGTTCCTCGTTGGCCTGCAGCTGAACCTGCCGTGGCTATGCCTGCTCAGCAAGCCGCTGCCGATGCTCGCCCTGCTCGTCTGGCTGCGCGAGGCGCCAGCCGGAGCCTATCGGCTCTGGATCACCATCGGCCTGTGGCTGTCGCTGCTCGGCGACATGCTGCTGCAGTGGCCGGCGGACCTGTTCGTGTTCGGCCTGGGCGCCTTCCTGCTCGCCCACCTGGCCTACCTGCTGGCCTATCTGGGTGATACCCACCGCCTGGCACCACTCGACCTGCTGATCGCCGCCCTGGCGGCCGGCGGCATGTTTTTCATCCTGGCCCGCGCCGGTCTGGGCCCACTATTGCTGCCGGTGGCGCTGTACAGCCTGGCCATCGGCGCCATGCTCTGGCGGGCCCTGGCGCGCGTCGGCGTGGTGCCGCCACGCTCGGCCTGGCTGGCGGCCGGCGGCGCGGCGCTGTTCGTGCTGTCGGACAGCCTGATCGGCATCAACCGTTTCGTCGCGCCGTTCGAGGGCGCGCGCCATGCCATCATCCTCAGCTACTGGCTGGGCCAGTTCGGCATCGCCGCCTCGGCGGTGGCAATGGCCGCTCGGTACGCTCACACCGCGCGCCAACCAGCGGCCTAGACTGGTCTGAGTAACCGGGGCGCCCATCGCGGTTGGGTTGGCGCCCGCTCTTGGCTAGAATGCCCGCCTTTTCCGCCGTGAACCGACCGCCGTGAAACAGCAGCCCGACCGACTCTTCGCCCAGCCCCTGGACCAGGTGCCGGACTTCGTCTTCAACGAAGACGTGGCCAAGGTCTTTCCGGACATGATCAAGCGCTCGGTGCCGGGCTACCCGACCATCGTCGAGAACCTCGGCGTGCTCGCCGCCCAGTTCGCCCAGCCGCACAGCGCCCTGTACGACCTCGGCTGCTCGCTCGGCGCCGTGACCCAGGCCCTGCGTCGCCATGTGCGCACCGACGACTGCCGGGTGATCGCGGTGGACAACTCGCATGCCATGGTCGAGCGCTGCGCCGAGTACCTGCATGCCCAGGACGCCATGTTCCAGGAGCTGTTGCCGGTCGAAGTGATCGAGGCCGACATCCTCGCCCTGGAGTTCCAACCGGCCTCGCTGGTGGCGCTCAACTTCACCCTGCAGTTCATCGCCCCGGAGCAACGCCTGGAGCTGCTGACCCGCATCCGCCAGGCGCTGCTGCCGGGCGGTGCGCTGATCCTCTCGGAGAAGCTGCGCTTTGCCGACGAGGCCGAGCAGGCGCTGCTCGGCGAACTGCACCTGGCCTTCAAGCGCGCCAACGGCTACAGCGAGCTGGAAATCGCGCAGAAGCGCAGCGCCATCGAGAACGTGATGAAGCCCGACAGCCTGGAGCAGCACCGCGAGCGCCTGCTCGCCGCCGGTTTCTCCAGGGTCGTGCCCTGGTTCCAGTGTCTCAACTTCGCCTCGCTGATCGCGCTGCCATGATGCTCTCCCGCCTCGACCTCGACGCCCTGCAACAGCACCTGGCCGGTACGCCGCTGCAGGACTGGGCCGCCGGCCTGCCCGGCCAGCTCGATGCCAAGCTGGCCGTCGGCCATGGCGACCTGGAGCGCTGGTACGCCGCCGTCGCGGCCCTGCCGGCGCTGCCCGTCGAACATGCGGAACTGCGCGAGGCACTGCGCCTGGACGGTGCCTGCGACGACGCGACCCGAGCCACGCTGAACAGTGCCCTGCAGGGCCTGATTCCCTGGCGCAAGGGGCCCTTCGAGCTGTTCGGCGTGCATATCGATACCGAATGGCGTTCGGACTGGAAGTGGTCGCGGGTCGTGCCGCACCTGGACCTGACCGGCAAGCGCATCCTCGATGTCGGTTGCGGCAACGGTTACTACATGTGGCGCATGCTCGGCGCGGGTGCCGAAGCCGTGGTCGGCGTCGACCCCAACTGGCTGTTCCTCAACCAGTTCCTCGCGGTCAAAAACTACCTGCCGGATGCCGCCGCCTGGCACCTGCCGCTGGCACTGGAGGAGCTGCCGGCCAAGCTGGAAGGTTTCGATACAGTGTTCTCCATGGGCGTGCTGTACCACCGCCGCTCCCCCATCGACCACCTGCTCGACCTCAAGGACACGCTGCTGCGCGGCGGCGAGCTGGTGCTGGAGACCCTGGTGGTCGAGGGCGACGCCCAGCAGGTGCTGGTCCCCGAGGACCGCTACGCGATGATGCGCAACGTCTGGTTCCTGCCCTCGGTACCGGCGCTGGAGCTGTGGCTGCGCCGGGCCGGCTTCGTCGACGTGCGTTGCGTAGACGTCTCCACCACCAGCGTGGAGGAACAGCGCGCCACCGACTGGATGCGCTTCCAGTCCCTGCCGGACTTCCTTGATACGGCCGACCACAGCCGCACCGTCGAGGGTTTGCCGGCGCCGACGCGGGCGGTGCTGCTGGCGCGCAAGCCCTGATGGACAGAAAGTCGCATTGCACTGCCGGCTGAATCGCCCACACTGGATAACAGACCCCAGTGGACTGCCTGCATGTTCCGATACCTGCCGCTTCTGGCCTGCCTTTTACTGGCCGTACCTGGCCGCGCGGAACAGGCGCAGCTGCGGTTTTTCACCGAGGAATATGCTCCCATCAGCTTCCTGCACAACGGCATCGCCGACGGCATGGCCAGCGAGCTGGTGCGTGCCCTGCTGCAGCGCCTGGGCGAGACGGCAAGCATCCAGGTGGTGCCCTGGTCGAGGGGTTACCACATCGTGCAACGTACTCCCGGCACCGCATTGTTCGTCACCATCCGTACGGCCGAGCGAGAGTCTCACTTCAAATGGGTAGGTCCGATCATGCTGGCGCAGGATGCCTACTACGGCCTGAAAGGCTCCGGACTGAAGATCGACCACCCCAGCCAACTGCATGGCGTCGGCCCCATCGCCGTGCCGCGCAACTGGTTCACCTATCAGGAGCTGAGCGCCGCCGGCATGCCCAACCTGCTCGGCGTGAACGAGCCCGAGCAGATGTTCCGCATGCTGCGCCATGGCCGGGTGAAGCTGATCGTTGCCGACAACATGAGCTTCTACGCCCGCGGCGAGGCGGCGCAGCAGGTCGATGGCCTGGGCCCGGAGGATGTCGAGGTGGTCTACCCCTACCGCAGCTCGGAGGGCTACATCACCTTCTGGCCGGGCACCGACGACGCGGTGATCCAGCGCTGGCAGGCGGCCCTGGATGCGATGAAAGCCGACGGCAGCTTCAGCCGCATTTACCAACGCTGGCTGCCCGGTGCCCAGGAACCGCGCTAGTCAGACCAGTTCGATACGGTCTTCGAGGATGCGGATCAGGCCCTGCTTGAACAGCCCGCCGATGGCCTTCTTGAAGTTGCCCTTGCTCACGCCGAAGGCCTTGCTGATCACCTCCGGCGGGCTCTTGTCAGACAGCGCCAGGCTGCCGCCGGCGTCGCGCAGGGCGGTGAGAATCTGCTCGGACAGCTCGTCGCGCGCCTGCTGACCGACCGGCTGCAGGCTCAGGCTGATCTTGCCATCGGCACGCAGCTCCTTGATGAAGCCCTTCTCCTGGGAGCCGCCGCGAAGGAACTTGAACACCTCGTTCTTGTGGATCAGGCCCCAGTGTTGACCATTGATGATGGCCTTGAAGCCCAGATCGGTCTGCTCCACCACCAGCAGATCGACTTCCTGGCCGACCTGGTAGTTGGCTGGAACCTTGTCCAGGTAGCGGTCAAGACGCGCGGTAGCGGTGATGCGTCGGCTGCGGTCGAGGTAGACGTGCACCACGCAGTAATCGCCGACCTGCAGCGGGCGCTTTTCCTCGGAGTGCGGCATCAGCAGGTCCTTGGACAGGCCCCAATCGAAGAACAGGCCGATACGATTGATGTCGACCACCTTGAGGCTGGCGAAGCCGCCGACCTGCACCTTGGGCTTCTCGGTGGTGGCGATCAGGCGATCTTCGCTGTCCAGGTAGACGAACACGTTGAGCCAGTCGCCCACCTCGCAAGGCTCGCTCTTGGGGATGTAGCGCTTGGGCAGAAGGATCTCGCCATCGGCACCGCCGTCGAGGTAGAGGCCGAAGTCGGCCAGTTTGGCCACCTGCAGAGAGTTGTAGCGCCCGATCAGAGCCATGTTCGTCACCCAATTCGAAGAGGCGAGCATTCTACACCCCGCGAGACAGCCGGTTACATGCGCCACTGGCATCTAGCACATGCATGTTTCAGAATCATGGCACGCCGCAACTTCGGCCGGCTCCACCTGTCTGAATGACACGGACTCTCGCTGCCTTATCTCAGGAGCTCCTGTGCGCCCTTCCAGCCATTGGCTGCCTTATCCTGCCGCATCGCTCGCCGCGCTCGGCTCGCTGTACCTGCTCCTGCCCCTGACCTGCCGTTACTGGTTGGGCTGGTCGAGCTGGCCTGGCTATGTCTCGGACCTCGGCATCGGCAGCCTGCTCCTGCTGCTGAGCTATCGCCGCCCCCTGCTGGCAGCACCGCTGGCCGCGGCCTGGGCGCTGATGCTGCTGGGCAATGCCGAGCTGGTCAATGCGGTGGGGCGCATGCCCGAGCCCAGCGACCTCAAGTACCTGAGTGATCCACAGTTCGTCAGCCAGTCCACCCAGGGGGGCGGCATCCGCTATCCGCTGCTGGCAGGTGCGCTGACCGTCACGGTACTGGCCTGCCTACTGCTCGGCCGCCGCCAGGGGCCGAAGCTGCCCCGCTATGCCTACGCGCTACCCGCCATCCTGCTGCTGGGGCATGCCGCCAACCAGTACCTGGCCCCCAGCGAAAAAGACCAGTGGCAACTGTTCAACCTGCCGCACAAGGTCCTGGCCGAAGGCACCAGCCGCGCCCGCGTGGCCATCGAAGACTGGTATGCCGGTGAGGAATCCGGCCTGCCGCCGGACATCGACGGCCTGACCAAACTCGACCTCTCCGGCACCCCGCTGCTGCCGGGTGGCGGCAAGGCACGCAACGTGCTGATCGTCACCCTCGAAGGCATCCCCGGTGCCTACATCGCCAAGAATCGCCAGCTGATCGGCAGCCCCTACGCAGAAGACCTGATGCCGCGCCTGAGCCAGTGGGCCGAGCGCAGCATGACCACGCCTGACTATGTGCTGCACAACCACCAGACCATTCGCGGCCTGTACACCATGCTCTGCGGCGACTACGAGAAACTGAACTCGGGCACGCCAAAGGGCGTCGAGCTGCTCGCCAGCGAGACCCGCAACCAGCAGTGCCTGCCGCACCAGCTGGGCATGATGGGTTTCCGCACCCACTTCCTGCAGGGTGCCGGCCTGCGCTTCATGGCCAAGGACCAGATCATGCCGCACATGGGCTTCCAGCAGACTCATGGCCGCGACTGGTTCAAGAACAAGCCCTACCTGGAATTCCCCTGGGGCATGGACGACAAGGCCTACTTCGAAGGCGCGCTGAAGTACGTCAAGCAGCTGCGGCAGAACCAGCAGCCGTGGATGCTCACCCTGCTCACCGTCGGTACCCACCAGCCCTACTCTGCCCCCAAGGCGTACTTGGAGCGCTATCCCACCGCCAAGCAGGCCGCCATCCGCTACCTGGACGACGCGGTGGCCGACTTCCTCGCCGGGCTGGAAAAGCAGGGCGTACTCAAGGACACCCTGGTGATCGTCACCTCCGACGAATCCCACGGCCTGGAGAACGTGCGCCTGGCTTCGGCCTGGGGCTTCAACCTGGTGTTCGCTCCGGAGGGCGACAAGCTGCCGGCGGTGAAACCCGGGGTGTACGGCCATGTCGACCTGACCGCCTCGGTGCTCGACTACTTCGACCTGCCGGTGCCGGACAACATTGCCGGGCGCTCGCTGTTCCGCGACTACGCGACGCCACGCGAGATCATGTCCTACACCAACGGCCTGCTGCGCCAGCACGATGGCAAGGTGTTCACCGAGTGCACCTTCCAGCAGGTGTGCCGACGCTACGAGAGCAACCGCTTCATCGCCGCCGAATCCCAGTACCTGGGGCGGGTCACCGGCCGCCAGGCGCGCCTGGTCAGCCAGCGTGCGGACCTGCTCGACCAGTCCATCACCGGCGGTCAGATCGGCCAGCGCTACCAGTTCGCCAACCGCGAGCGCATCGACCTCAAGCCCGAGTCGCGTGACGAGTGGGCGGACAACCTGATCGGCGCCCAATACCTGGAGATGCCCAAGGGCACCCGCACCCGCGTGACCCTGAAGATCGAGGCCGTACGCCTGGATCGCAACGGCGCGGCACTGCGCCTGCTGACCAAGGAATTCGACCGCGACAACAGCCTGGCGATACCGCCGCTGCCGCAGCTCAAGCGCGGTGAAAGCATCCAGCTGAGCTTCGACTTCGACAACCCGGAAACGCGCAAGGCCTTCTCCTTCCACCTGCTGGGCGAAGGCCACGGCGCCATCCGCATCAGCGACTTCAGCGTGGTCACCGAGCCGCTGCCCCCCGAGCTGGTGGCGGCCCAGGAGCCGGAGTCGGCCATGGAGGCGGCGGCGCACTGACGCTCGCCGGCAGCCCGGATGCGTGCCCGCTTCCCGGATTGCATCCGGTCTACACGACGACACTCTCCCATAAATGGGAGGGGGGGGCCCGAACGCTACTGTCTCGCCCCCAAACCAAGCCGGATCAGCTTGCCGTCCGGTGCATCGGTCAGCAGGTAGAGAAAGCCGTCCGGCCCCTGGCGCACATCGCGGATGCGCCAGCCCCGGTCCTGCAGCAGACGCTCCTCATGCACCACCTGGTCGCCCTGCAGCTGCAGGCGAATCAGCGCCTGCCCCGCCAGCGCCCCGATGAACAGACTGTGCTGCCAGGCCAGAAAACGCTCGGCGCTGTAGAAGGCCATGCCGGAAACCGCCGGGGACTTCTCCCACACATGATGCGGCGGCTCGGTGCCGGCCACTGCCGCACCCTCGGCCTCGGGAATCGGCAGGAAGCTGTAGTTGATGCCATGGGTCGCCTTCGGCCAGCCGTAGTTGCGCCCCGCCCTGGGGATATTGATCTCGTCGCCGCCGCGAGGACCATGTTCATGCAGCCAGAGCTGGCCACTCCAGGGATTGAGTGCCAGCCCCTGCGGGTTGCGGTGACCATAGGACCAGATCTCCGGGCGCACGCCCTCGCGCCCGAGGAACGGATTGTCCGCCGGCACGCCGCCGCCCGGCTGCAGGCGCACCAGCTTGCCTTGCAGCTTGTCCAGCTGCTGGGCGGTTGCCCGTTGGTTGTTCTCGCCCAGGCTCACGTACAGCTGGCCATCGCCCCCGAAGGCCATGCGCGAGCCGAAGTGGATACCTTCGGAGAGCTTGGGCAGCTGGCGGAAGATCACCCGGAACCCCTCCAGCGCGCTCAGGTCCTCCTTCAGCCGACCATGGCCGACCGCCGTGCCGGCCCGCTCCCCCTCGTCGTCCGCCTCGGCATAGCTCAGGTAGACCAGGCGATCGGTGGCGAAGCCCGGCGACAGCGCGATATCCAGCAACCCACCCTGACCACGGGCAAATACCGCCGGCACGCCGCCCAGCGGCGGATGCAGGCGCCCCTGCGCATCCAGCAGACGCAGGCGCCCGGGGCGCTCGGTAATCAGGTAGCCCTGCCCCTCCGGCAGGAAGGCCAGGGCCCAGGGGTGCTCGAGACTACCGATCACCTCGGTCAGCTGCAGTTCGCCCAGCTCGCTACGCTCGGCCATGGCCGGTGGGGTCAGCGCCAGCAGGCTCGTCGCGGCCAGCACCAGCAGTGCTCGCTTCATCGTCGTTCTCCCGATCTGTCGCTAACCTTGTAGCGCAATCCCGGCAAAGGCCCCAGGCCGGGTACAATGCCGTTCATTTCCCGATGTGACACCCACCACCATGACCGAAGCCGAACGCCTGTCCAAACGCCTGATCCAGCTCACCTCCTGTTCGCGGCGCGAAGCCGAGCTGTACATCGAAGGAGGCTGGGTCACGGTGGACGGCCAGGTGGTGGAAGAACCCCAGCACCCGGTGACCCACGAACAGGTGGTGCTGCTGCCCGGCGCCAGGGCCGAAACCCAGCTACCGGTCACCCTGCTGCTGCACAAGCCGGTCGGCCTCGGTTGCGGCCTGGGCGCCAACTCCACCCAGCAGCTGCTCAGCCATGCGCACCACTGGAGCGAAGACCCCAGCGGCATCCGGCCGCTGCAGCGCCACCTGCGTCGCCTGGAGCTGCTCACCCCGCTGGAAACCGACGCCAGCGGCCTGCTGGTGTTCAGCCAGAGCCATGCGGTGCAGCGCCTGTTCAAGGAAAAAGGTGCGGAGCTGGAACAGGAATACCTGGTGGATGTGGCCGGCAGCCTGGACGAGAAAGGGATCAAGCGCCTGAGCTTCGGCTTCAGCTACAAGGGCACGACCCTGCCGCCGTGCAAGGTCAGCTGGCAGAGCGAAACGCGGCTGCGCTTCGCCATCAAGGCGGTACAACCGGGGCAGCTGCGCTACATGTGCGAGCACGTCGGCCTGCAGGTGCTGGGCATCCGTCGCCTGCGCTTCGGCCGCACCGGCCTGGCCAAGCTGCCGGTGCGCCAGTGGCGCTACCTGGGACTCAGCGAGAAGTTCTGAACCCGCTCAATAATCCGCGTAGCGCTGCTCGATGCGCGCGTATTCGCCGCTGGCCCGGATCGCCGCCAGGCCGCGATCGAAGCGATTACGTTGCTCGGCCAGGCGGAAGCCGACACTGTAGGCCGTCGGCGGGAACAGCATGTACTGGGTCACCGGCTGACGGATATCGACCTGATCGGCGACCTCGTGGTTGAAGTACCTCAGGATGCGCGGGTCGCCAACCACCAGATCAATGCGCCCGCTGTACAGAAGGCGATTGCGGTTGATCTGCTGCGCCTCCTCGCGGTAAAGCGGATTGGCCTCGGCCATGGCCTGAAATGCCGGCCCCAGGAGAAAACGGGCGCGCTGGAAGCTGCTGATCGAATGACCGTGCAGATCCGCGATGCGGGTAATGCGATAGCCACGCGACGACAACGCCATGACCACGTTCTGACAACGAATATAGGGTTCGGAGTAGAACGCCTCGATGCCGCTGTAGGGATTGGTGGTGGCAATGCCATCCAGATCACCACGACTGAGGGCCAGGTGCAGGCGCTCCATCGGCGCGTAGTACACCTGCGGCTCGTCCCCGGCAGCACGCACCGCCGCCGCCACGATGTCGTACTCCAGGCCACGGTGCTCGCCCTCGAACACATAAGGCGGCTTGTGCGTACCAAAGCCCACGCGCAAAGACTCGGCCTGTAAGACGGGCGCCAGTGTCACCAGCAGCCACGGCCAGACGCGTCGAAACATGCAGTTCCCCCTGTCAGTGTGCCAAGCATAGGTGCTACGCCATACGCGGCGCTATCACTCGCGGATATGCCGGCCGATTCATCCGGTGGCAGCCTCTTGCGGCTAGACTCAGCGCTCTCAGCCGATGGAGAACTGCCATGCTTAAAGCCGAATACCAACACCGCGGAAAAGTTCCGCAGGACGTGATCGAAGCGGTCAAGCTGGAGCTGCCGCCACTGGCCGCCGGCCAGGCTCTGGTCAAGGTGCTGGCCGCGCCGATCAACCCGTCCGACGTGCTCACCCTGACCGGCGAATACGGCATGCTGCCGCCGCTGCCGGCCATCGGCGGCAACGAGGGTGTCGGCCGCGTCGAGCAGCTGGGTGAAGGCGTCAAGCACCTCAAGGTCGGCCAGACCGTGCTGCTGCCGGTCGGCTGCGGTACCTGGGTGACCCACCTCAACGCCCCGGCCGAAAAGCTGATCCCGCTACCGGATGCCGATCCGCAACAGCTGGCGATGATGACCATCAACCCGCCGACCGCCTCCTTGCTGCTCAGCCAGTTCGTCGACCTGCAACCCGGTGACTGGGTGATCCAGAACGCCGCCAACTCCGGTGTCGGTGGCTACCTGATCCAGCTGGCCAAACTGCGCGGCTTCAAGACCATCAACGTGGTACGCCGCGAGTCGGCGGTAGCCGGGGTCAAGGCCGAAGGCGGCGACGTGGTACTGGTAGACGGTCCCGACCTGCACAAGCGCGTGCGCGAGGCCACCGGCGGCGCCAAGCTGATGCTCGGCATCGACGCCATCGGCGGCCCGGCCACCGACCACATCGCGGCCTGCCTCAGCGAGGGCGGCACCCTGGTCAACTACGGTCTGATGAGTGGCCAGCCGTGCCAGGTGTCGGCCGCCTCCTTCGTGTTCCGTGACGTGACCCTGCGTGGCTTCTGGCTGGCCAAGTGGTTCCAGAAGGCCACCCCGGCCGAGCAGATGAAGGTGTTCGGCGAGCTGACCCAGCTGATCGCCAGCGGCAAGCTCAAGGCACGCATCGCCGCCACCTACAGCGTGGCGCAGATCAAGGAAGCGGTAGCCGCGGCCGCCAGCGGCGAGCGTGACGGCAAGATCCTGATCGTGCCCTGAGCGGTTAGCGCCAAAAGAAAAAGGGGGCCTGCTGGCCCCCCCTTCTCGTTTCACCGCTGACCTATATGCTCCCCTCTCCCACCCGTGGGAGAGGGGCTGGGGGAGAGGGCAAACCAGCCACGCCCCCTCTCCCCAACCCTCTCCCGTAAACGGGAGAGGGGGCAACATCCTCACTCCGCCGCCGGCTTCTTGCGCTTGAGCGGGGCCATGCCGTCCTGGCTGACCAGGGGCGCCGCCTTGGGTGCGTTGGCGCGGCGCTTGGGTGCAGTCTTGCTGGCCGATTTCTTGGCGCCGTCCTTCTTGTCGGTCTTTTTCTTCTTCACGCCGACCGCCTTGCCGGACGCCTTGACGTTCTTCGGCCCCTGGTAGCTGCCCTTGAGCTCCTTGATCACGCGGCGCTCGAAGCGCTGCTTGAGGTAGCGCTCGATGCTCGACATCAGGTTCCAGTCGTTGTGGCAGATCAGCGAGATCGCCAGGCCGCTGGCGCCGGCGCGGCCGGTACGGCCGATACGGTGCACGTACTCGTCACCAGAGCGCGGCATGTCGAAGTTGATCACCAGATCGAGGTCGTCGATATCCAGGCCACGGGCGGCCACATCGGTGGCCACCAGGACCTTGCTGCCGCCCTGGCGGAAGCGGTCGATGGCCAGCTTGCGGTCCTTCTGGTCCTTCTCGCCATGCAGCACGAAGGCCTTGTAGTCCAGCGCGACCAGATGGCCGTAGAGACGGTCGACCTGGGCGCGGGTGTTGCAGAAGATCATCGCCTTGCGGTGCGGCTCGTTGGACAGCAGCCACTGCACCAGGCGCTCCTTGTGCATGGCATCGTCGGCCGTGATGATCTGCTGGACGGTGGTCGCACTGAGCTGGTCGACGCTGTTGAGCTTCAGATGCAGCGGCTCGCGCAGCACCTTGGCGATCATCTCGCGCAGCACCTTGCCGCCGCCGGTAGCGGAGAACAGCAGGGTCTGCTGGCGGTTGGCGCACTCATGGGTGATGCGCTCGATGTCCTCGGCGAAGCCCAGGTCGAGCATGCGGTCGGCCTCGTCCAGCACCAGCACCTCGACACCATTGAGCTTGAGGCTGCCGGCGTTGAGGTGCTCCATCAGCCGGCCGGGGGTGGCGATCAGCAGGTCGGGCTGTTTGCGCAGCAACGCGGCCTGCTCCTTGAAGTCCTCGCCACCGGTGACCAGGCCGGCCTTGATGAAGGTGTACTGGGAGAAGCGTTCCACCTCCTTGAGTATCTGCTGGGCCAGTTCGCGGGTCGGCAGCAGGATCAGCGAACGCACGTCGGTACGCTGCTTCGAGCTGGCATCGCCGAGCAGACGGTTGAGCAGCGGCAACAGGAAGGCCGCGGTCTTGCCGCTGCCGGTCTGCGCCGTCACCCGCAGGTCGCGCCCCTCCAGCGCCGGCGGAATGGCCGCCTGCTGCACCGGCGTCGGCTCGGTGAAGTTCAGCTCGGCGACGGCCTTGAGCAGGCGTTCATGCAGGGCGAATTGGGAGAACACTGGGGCTTACCTCGGCACGGAAAATCGGAAACAGCCGCATAGGTTACCGGTTGTCGGGGCAAAAGAGCGTATTTGATCGAATTTTGTACAAATCCTTGCAAACGGATAGAATGCGCGCCGCCTGCCATCCCGGCCGGCATGGGTTCCCTAACCCCATCCTTAAAAAGGTAGCCTCCATGCTCGTTTCGCAGACCGCGCACCAGCGTTCGGCCCTGGCCGTGCTGATCGCCTTCCACATCCTCATCATCATCGCCAGCAACTACCTGGTGCAGCTGCCGATCACCCTATTCGGCTGGCACACCACCTGGGGCGCATTCAGCTTCCCGTTCATCTTCCTGGCCAGCGACCTGACCGTGCGCCTGCTCGGCAAGGGCCCCGCGCGCCAGGTGATCGCGCGGGTGATGATCCCCGCCCTGATCGCCTCCTACGTGGTCTCGGTGCTGTTCCAGGAAGGTGCCTTCCGCGGCCTGGCGGCGCTGGGCGAGTACAACGAGTTCGTCCTGCGTATCTCGGTGGCCAGCTTCCTCGCCTACGTACTCGGCCAGCTGCTCGATATCCAGGTGTTCGACCGCCTGCGTCAGCTACCGCAGTGGTGGATCGCGCCGACCGCCTCGACCATCCTCGGCAACCTGCTGGACACCTTCGCCTTCTTCTCCGTGGCCTTCTGGCGCAGCGACAACCCCTTCATGGCCGAGCACTGGGTGGAGATCGCCACGGTGGACTACGGGGTCAAGCTGGCCGTCAGCCTGATGCTGTTCGTGCCGCTATACGGCATGCTGTTGCGCGCCATACTGCGCGTGCTGGACCACCGCAGCCGCGCGCCAGCCTGAGGGAACGATCAGGCACGGCCGCACTCGATACCTGTACCCCGTACCGGAGAAGGCCCCATGCCCCGTACCCTGCCCCTCGCCCTGATCGCCGCCACCCTCGCCCTCGGGCTCAACAGCGCTGGCGCCGCGCCCAAGCACGACAAGCACGGCGGTGACGATGTCACCGTCGACCTGCGCGGCCCGAGCATCGACATCGGCCGGGTGCGCATCGTCCTCGGTGACAACCGCGAACTGATCGGGCCAGCGCAATCGCTGCCGCCCGGCATCCGCAAGAACCTGGCGCGTGGCAAGCCGCTGCCGCCGGGCATCGCCAAGCGCTTCGACAACCGCCTGCTCGGCCAGCTGCCGCACTACGACGGCTACGAGTGGCGCCAGGTCGGCACCGACGTGGTCCTGGTGACCCTGGCCACCGGGCTGATCTACGAGATCATCGAGAACGTGCTGGACTGATCGGCGGTCGCACCGAGGCGCTCACATGAAGCCGCAACTGGTCTACTACGTCGCCGCCAGCCTGGACGGCTATATCGCCCGCCCCAACGGCACCGTGGACTGGCTGGAAGCCATCGAGGCCACAGGCGACGATCATGGCTACGGGCAGTTCTACCAGGGCATCGACGGGCTGCTGATGGGCCGCGCCACCTACGACATGGTGCGCGGCCTCGGCAACGACTGGCCCTACCCCGGCAAGCCCTGCCTGGTGCTGGCGCGCAACCCGCTGCAACAGCCACCGGCGGATGTGCACGGCCGCCACTGCACGCCCAGTGACGCCCTGGAAGAACTGGCCGAACGCGGCTGCCAACGGGTCTGGCTGGTCGGGGGCGGCAGCCTCGCGGGCAATTGCCTGGCCGCCGGGCTGCTCGATGAACTGGTGGTCAGCGTCATCCCGCACCTGCTCGGCGCCGGCGTCCAGCTGTTCGCCGGCGGCCTGGAACAGCGCTTAAGTCTGCAGGCGCACCGGCTCTTTCCCAGCGGCGTCGCCCAGCTGAACTACCGGGTGTTGCACACAAGCGCCGACTAGCCCAGCTGCCGCGCCTGCTTGCGCAGCAGGCGCGCGCTGTCCCAGCCGATCAGCAGCACCGCCAGCCAGATCGGCAGGTAGGTCCACAGCTGCTGCGGCGCGAAGGCCTCGCCGAGGAACAGCACGGCGACGCCGAACAGCAGCACCGGTTCCACATAACTGAGAATGCCGAACAGCCCCAGCGGCAACAGGCGGCTGGCCGCCATCATGGCGCCGAAAGCCAGGGCGCTGAGCAGTCCCAGGCCGGGCAACAGCCACCACAACTGCGGAGCCTGCTCGAATACCGCTGGTGGCCCATAGGCATGAATCAGCCAGATGCCCAGCGGCGCCAGCACCAGCATCTCCAGGACGAAGCCGGACAGCGCGTCCAGCCGCATCCAGCGGCGCAGCATGAAGTACGGCGGATAGCCAAGCGCCGCCACCAGGGTCACCCAGGAGAAGGCCTGGGTCAGCCACAGCTCATGCGCCACACCGAGCAACGCACAGCCCACGGCAAGGCGCTGCAGTGGGCGCAGGCGCTCGCCATAGAACAGCCGGCCGACAAGCACCATGGCCAGCGGCAGCAGGAAGTAGCCGAGCGACACATCGAGCATCCTGCCGGCCAGCGGCGCCCAGACGAACAGCAGCCACTGCACGCCCATCAGCGCCGCCGCCAGCGGCAAGGCGAGCAGCAAAAGCGGCTCGCGGCGCAGGCGCACGAAAGCGGCGCCGAGCACATCCCACTGGCGGGCCATGGCCACCAGCAACAGGACCGCCGGAATCGACCAGAGGATGCGCTGGGCGAACACCTGCAGGCCGTCCAGCGGCGCCAGCTCGCGCACGTAGCCGGGAATCAGGACGAACAACACCGACGCTGCCACCGACAACGCCACACCACGACCCGACAATTGCACCAGCGCCTCCGACCACCCGACTCAAGGTGCGCTATGGCAACACAGAGCGTTCAATATTTCAAACACAGAAGATGGAAATACTGGCCATACACTTCACGCCGACCTGCGCCTCGCTTCTGCACACTGCCGAAAAAACCTTAGACTCGCAGCTCCGTGCCAGCCCATCCCGCCGAGTCCAGCGTGCCTTATCCCTACGAGCCATCGCCCGTGCCAGCCTCCGCAACGATAGAGGAGTTCTGGCGTGACCCGGCCCTGCCACACATGGAGAGCCGCCGCGCCTGCCACAGCCGAGCCTGCTACAAACCGCACAGCCACCCGACGTTCTCCATCGGAGCGGTAGACGAGGGCCGCAGCCTGTTCAGCGGCGCCGGCGACCAGCCTGTCGTCCTGCACCCCGGCACGCTGGTATGGGTGCCGGCGGCGCGCGTGCACGCCTGCAATCCGGCGAGCGGAGCGGCCTGGAGCTACCAGATGCTGTATCTGGATACCGCGTGGATGCAGGCGCTGCGCCAGGAGTCGGCGCTGAACCCGGTGGCTATCGACGAGCCGGTGCGGATCATCGCTGAACCCGCGCTCTATGCCCGCTTCTGCCAGCTCAATACCCTGCTCTTCTCTGACGCCGCCGCAGCGGACAAGGAGGCTGCGGTGATCGAATTCATCGGCGACTTCGACGCCACACAAGCGCACGGCATCGAGGTGCCCGGTCCCGACACCGCGCAGGCCGGCCGACTGCGGGCGGTGTTCGACCGCTTACAGCGCTCGCCGGCGGCCGATGTGTCGCTGCACGAACTGGCGCAATTGAGCGAGATGAGCCGCTACCAGTTGATCCGCACTTTCCGCGCCATCACAGGCATGACGCCGCATGCCTGGCAGCTCAACCTGTGCATCAACCTCGCCAAGGAGCAACTGCTGAACGGCACGAGCCTGGCGGACGTGGCCTACGGACTGGGTTTTGCCGACCAGGCGCACTTTCAGCGGGTATTCAAGGCCTACACCGGCATTACCCCCGGACGCTTTCGCGCCTAGGTCTGCAATTTTCTTCAATACTGGTCAGGGTCACGGCTGACACGCTGCGGAAAAATCGAGCGAGTCGCCATGCAATCCTTTCTCTTCATCGCCGCCGCGCACTTCCTGGCGCTGCTGTCCCCCGGCCCCGACTTCTTCCTCATCGCCCGTACCTCACTGGCTGCCGGCTGGCGGATAGCCAGCGGCACCTGCCTGGGCGTCGCCCTGGCCAACGCGCTGTTCATCGTGGCAGCCTTCGTCGGCACGGCGGCACTACGGCCCGGCAGCGCGCTGTTCATGGCCCTGCAACTGGCCGGCTGCGCCTACCTGCTATACCTCGGCGTGCTGTTCCTGCGCCATGCCGGCAGCACGCCACTGGCGCTCTGCGGCACACGTACAGCATCTGGTATCGACGCCTGGTGGCGCGCCGTGGGCATGGGTTTTCTGTCCGGCATCCTCAATCCGAAGAACGCACTGTTCTACGCCAGCCTGGCGGCGATGCTGACACCGCCGCACACCAGCGCGCTCTGGAAGACCCTGTATGGCGTCTGGATGTTCGCCGTGGTGCTGCTGTGGGACATGCTGGTGGCGCTGCTGATCGGCAACCAGGCCGTGCTGGCCCGCTTCACCCGCGCCCTGCCGTGGCTGGAGCGCCTCTCGGGCATCGCCCTGATCCTGCTCGCGCTGGGCATGCTGAGCCTGCTCTGGCTGCGTTGAGCGGGGTCACGAGCACTCTCCGCAGGCAATAAAAAACCGGCCCGCCGGGAGGAGCGCCCGCGCGAGCCGGTGGACGGGCCGAGAAAATCGGCCCCAGGGGATAGTCAGCTGATCAGGCGACCTGCGCCAGTTGCTCACGCGCCTTGGCCAGGCCTTTCTCGGAGAACTCGGCGCCCATGTTCAGGCCCTCGGCATGGATGAACTGCACGTCGTGGATGCCGATGAAGGCCAGCGCCTGGCGCAGGTAGGGCTCCTGGTGGTCCATGCCGCTGCCGGCGTAGATGCCGCCGCGAGCGGTCAGCACGTAGGCACGCTTGCCGGTGAGCAGCCCCTGCGGGCCGGTTTCGGTGTACTTAAAGGTGACGCCGGCACGCAGCACATGGTCCAGCCAGGCCTTGAGGGTGCTGGGGATGGCGAAGTTGTACATCGGCGCGGCCAGCACCAGCACGTCGGCAGCCAGCACCTCGTCGGTCAACACGTTGGAGCGCGCGGCGGCGGCCTTCTCGGCATCGTTCTGCTGCTCGGCGGGCTTCATCCAGCCGGCCAGCAGGGTTTCGTCCAGGTGCGGCACCGGCTGCTTGGCCAGGTCGCGGACCTTGACCTCATCCTGCGGATGGGCGGCCTGCCACTGGGCGATGAAGTCGGCGGTCAGCTGGCGGGAAACGGAACCTTCCTGACGGGCACTGCTTTCGATAACGAGGATGCGGGACATTGGGCTAACTCCATCGGGGTTGTTGGGCTTCGATGGAGTGCAGATTATGGTCAGCCAATAAGATAAAAAAGCGCAAATATCCGCTGCAAATGATCAACAAAGTTGATTTATTTGGCGACGCGCCCTAGGCTCACTTGGGCTGGCAGGTCACATTCACCCGCAGCCGGATGATGTTGCGGGCGAACTTCACCGTCTGGGTCACGCTCTCCCCGGCCTTGAGCTCGGCAGCGCGGGTTCGCGGCGCCTCGGGGCCATTGCGGAACTGGGCGTTGCACTTGGCGTCGGTGAGGCCGTAGTTGTACAGGGTGAGACCGCCGATGTTGCTGTCGATCTGCTGGACGGTGGCGGAGACCTCGGCGCCATTCATCTGCTTCTCCAACTCGGTGGGGTAGGCAGCAGCGGTCAGCGGCAGCAGGGCAAGCAGGACCAGGCAGCAGTTTTTCATCGGCACTCTCCTTTTGGGGGTGCCTAGTGTGCTGTCTCGAAATTAACTGTTCAATGAGGAAGCGGCGATGAAAGCGCCCCGTGTCACCCTGGATCAATGGCGTACCCTGCAGGCGGTGGTGGACCACGGCGGCTTCGCCCAGGCGGCCGAGGCGCTGCACCGCTCGCAATCATCGGTGAGCTACACGGTGGCGCGCATGCAGGAACAACTGGGCGCCCCGCTGCTGCGCATCGACGGGCGCAAGGCAGTGCTCACCGAAGCCGGCGAAGTGTTGCTGCGCCGCTCTCGGCAGCTGGTCAAGCAGGCCAGCCAGCTGGAAGAGCTGGCCCACCACATGGAACAGGGCTGGGAGGCAGAGGTGCGCCTGGTGGTGGACGCCGCCTACCCCACCGCCAACATCGTGCGCACCCTCTCCGCCTTCATGCCGCAGAGTCGCGGCTGCCGCGTGCGCCTGCGCGAGGAAGTGCTGTCCGGGGTCGAGGAAGTGCTCAAGGAAGGCTCCGCCGACCTGGCCATCAGCGCCCTCAACATTACCGGCTACCTGCCCATCGAGCTGGGCGAGGTGGAATTCATCGCCGTGGCCCATCCAGAACACCCACTGCACCGCCTGCAACGCGAGGTGACCTTCCAGGACCTGGAAGGCCAGATGCAGGTGGTAACCCGCGACAGCGGGCGCATCCAGCCCCGCGACTCGGGCTGGCTCGGCGCCGAGCAACGCTGGACGGTCGGCAGCCTGCCCACCGCGCGCACCTTCGTCTCCAGCGGCCTGGGTTTCGCCTGGCTGCCACGCCACCTGATCGCCCGCGAACTGGCCGAGGGCCTGCTCAAACCGCTGCCGATGGAACAGGGCGGCACACGCAAGCCGCGCTTCTGCCTGTACAGCAACAAGGACAAGGTGCTCGGCCCGGCCACCCAGATCCTCATCGAGCTGATCAAGAACTTCGACGGCGCGCCGCTGGAGGCGCCCTTCGCCGCCCCGCTACCCAACGCCTGAGGCCGCGTCATGCCCTACTTCGAACACGCCGGCTGCCAGCTGTATTACGAGGACCATGGCCAGGGCGAACCCCTGCTGCTGGTGCACGGCCTGGGGTCGAGCATTCAGGACTGGGAATACCAGCTTCCCCACCTGCACCAGCAGCGCCGCGTGCTGGCCATCGACCTGCGCGGCCACGGCCGCTCCGGCAAGCCGCGCGAGCGCTACAGCATGGCCGCCTTCGCCGCCGACGTGGCGGCGCTGATCGAGCACCTGGACCTGCCACCGGTGCATCTCGTGGGCATCTCCATGGGCGGCATGGTCGGCTTCCAGCTGGGGGTCGACCGCCCCGAGCTGCTGCGCAGCCTGTGCATCGTCAACAGTGCCCCCGAAGTGAAGGCCAAAAGCGCGGCCGACTGGTGGATGCTGGCCAAGCGCTGGAGCCTGTCACGCCTGCTGAGCCTGCAGACCATCGGCAAGGGCCTGGGCCGCCTGCTCTTCCCTCACCCGGAGCAGGCCGAGCTGCGCGCCAAGGTCGAACAACGCTGGCCACAGAACGACAAGCGCGCCTACCTCGCCAGCCTCGACGCCATCATCGGCTGGGGCGTGCGCGAACGCCTGGCCGCTATCACCTGTCCTACCCTGGTGATCAGCGGCGACCGCGACTACACCCCGGTGGCAGCCAAGCAGGCCTACGTGGCCGAACTGCCGAACGCCCGCCTGGTGGTGATCGAGCGTTCGCGCCACGCCACACCGATGGACCAGCCGGATCGTTTCAACGCTGTTCTGGACGACTTCCTCGCCCAGGTCGAGCAGCCTCAACCGCAACACGACAACAAGGACCCGCAACCATGCTGAAGCAACTCCTCCTCTCCGCCGGCCTGCTGCTGAGCACCAGCCTGTTCGCCGCCGAGAACCCGCACGTGGTGCTGACCACCAGCTACGGCGACATCGAGATCGAGCTGAACGCCGAGAAGGCGCCGATCAGCACGCAGAACTTCCTCGGCTATGTCGAATCCGGCTTCTACAACGGCACCCAGTTCCACCGGGTGATCCCGGGCTTCATGGTCCAGGGCGGCGGCTTCGATGCCGACATGGGCCAGAAGGACACCTTCAAGCCGATCAAGAACGAGGCCGACAACGGCCTGCGCAACGACCGCGGCACTATCGCCATGGCCCGCACCCAGGCGGTGGACTCGGCCACCAGCCAGTTCTTCATCAACCACAAGGACAACGACTTCCTCAACCACGGCGGCCGCGACTTCGGCTACGCGGTGTTCGGCAAGGTGGTGCGCGGCATGGACGTGGTCGACCGCATCGCCAAGGTGCGCACCGGCAACCGCGGCATGCACCAGAACGTGCCGGTCGAGCCTGTGCTGATCCTCAGCGCGAAGAAGCTCTAAGCCCGTTAAGCCCCGGGCTGCGCCAGCAGCTCCAGGGCACAGGCGATATCGCCACTGGCGTGCGCCAGGCGCAGCAGCTCCAGGCGCCGCGCCAGTTCCTCGGCGCCCAGTCCGTAGTTCTCCGGCAGCGCCGCATGGCAACCGGCGATGGCCAGCGACAGGCGCACGCCGCGCCCCTGGGGCTCCCGCCCCTCGCGGTAGCACCAGCCAACCATACGATTCGACGCCACCTGCACCGGAACGAATCCCGCCACCTCTGCCCAACGCACAGGGTGGGCGCGAAACAGCGAGCTGAAGGTGAAACCCTCCTCGTCCAGGCGCAGGTAGTTGGCCCCCGGCAACAGAGCCAGCACGGCAATCAGGCTGCCCAGGCCGAACAGCGCCAGGCAGAACCAGCCGGCCAGCCGCCCATCGCGCAGCATCAGCACCGCCACCCCACAGAACACCAGGCAACCGAGCAGCATGCCCAGCCATTTCCAGGGCCTGGGGCGCAGGATGAGGCTCATCGCAGATAGCCTCCCACCTTGCGCAGCAGCAGCTCGACCAGCTCGGGCTGCATGTACTGGTAGTCGTCGGGGATGCCCAGGCAGACCACCCGTTTACCCTTGAGCAGCGCGCCGAAGCGCTGTTGCAGGCGGCGCTGGTGGACGCGCTCCATGACGAAGATCAGTTCGGCCCAGTGCAACTGTTCGGCGGACAACGGCACCTCGGCGTCCGCCGCCAGACCGGCCGAGTCGCTCTGCACGCCGGGCCAGCCGGCGAATACCTGCTCAGCCGTCGGGCTGCGCAAGCGGTTGCGACTGCAGATGAACAGCGCGCGGGTCATTGCGGTCGCCACACCAGGGCCAGCCCGAGCACGGCGAATACGGCGATGGTTGCGCCATAGCACCAGGGCACCGGCCCCGAGTGGCCGATGGCCTCGACACCCACGGTGTCCTCCAGCCAGCGCCAGAGCGGCCACAACAGCAAGGTCAGCAACACGCCGAGCGGCAGGCTCAGTACCAGCACGCCCAGGCTCAGCCATGGCTTCTTCATTTCAGACTCCTGCCTGGCGATAGGGCAGCAGCTGCCGCGCCTGCTCGGCATAGGCCCGCAGTGCCGGCCGCTCCTCAGCCAGGAAGTTCGCCACCGCGGCACGCAGCCCCGGGTGCAGCAGGTAGTGCCAGGAACGAGTGATGACCGGCTCGAAGCCGCGGATCAGCTTGTGCTCGCCCTGGGCGCCGGCGTCGAAGCACTGCAGGCCCTCGGCGATGGCGCGTTCGATACCCTGATAGAAGCAGGTCTCGAAATGCAGGCGGTCGAAGTCGCCCAGGCAGCCCCAGTAGCGACCATAGAAACGCTCACCGGCCACCAGGCTGAAGGCCATGGCCACCGGGCGACCTTGCTGCAGAGCGCTGACCACGCGGATAGCATCGGGCATGCGTTCGGCCAGCAGGCTGAAGAAGGCGCGGGTCAGGTAGGGCGCGCGACGGCGCACATGGTAGGTGCTGGCGTAGCAGGCATAGACGAAGTCCCAGTCCGCCTCGCACAACTCGCCGCCCAGCTGCCAGCGGAAGTCGATGCCCTGCCCCGCCACCTGCTCGCGTTCCTTGCGCAGCTGCTTGCGCTTGCGCGAATTGAGCGCATCAAGGAAGTCCTGGAAGTCGCGGTAACCGCGGTTGCGCCAGTGATACTGGCAGTCCAGGCGCTGCAGCCAGCCCTCACGCGTCTCGAACAGCGCGTCGTCCTCGGCACGCAGGAAATTGACATGCAGACCGGAAAGCCCCTCGCCGGCCAGGCTCGCCGTCAGCTCGTCGAGCAACGCGCCGGCCTGCTGCGGATCGCCCAGCAGGCGCGGGCCGCTGACCGGGCTGAAGGGCACGGCGCCGAGCAGCTTGGGGTAGTAGGCGATACCGGCACGCTGGCAGGCCTCGGCCCAGCCCATGTCGAACACGTATTCGCCGAAGGAGTGCTCTTTTATATAGGCCGGCAGTGCAGCAAGCACTTCGCCTGCCGTATCGCACAACAGGCGATGCGCAGGCTGCCAGCCGGTGTGAACGCCGACGCTGCCGCTGTCCTCCAGCGCCGAAAGAAAGGCATGGCGCAGGAAGGGTTGTGCCTCCGGCAGCAGGGCGTCCCAGGCGGCGGGCGCGATATCGGCGAGACGATGCAGGGTATGAAGCGACATGCCACCAGTCTGGCGGCTGCCCGAGGCAAATAAAAGCCTGCCGCTCCCCGCACCAATAAAAAAGCCCCGCAGAAGCGGGGCCAGGAAGAGGAGCGGATGAACTGCTTGTACTTAGAAGACGTACTGGGCGCGCATCACGAAGCCGTCGCCACTGTCGTCATTGTTGGCATTCTTGGCGTTGTCGACCGAGGACTTGACGTAAACACCGCTGATCTTGACCGACTCGTTGGCGTACCAGTTCAGGCCGACGTTGTGCACCTTGCCTTCGATATCATCGATCTTGGCGAACTTGCCGTTGTCGTCTTCAGCGCTCAGGTGGTCGTAGCGGTAGAACACTTCCCAGGCACCGATCTGCTTGTTCGCCGGCTTGATCGCATCGAACTTGCCGAGCTTGTAGCCGCGCGGCTCACCGGTCAGGGTGTAAGCCGCCTGTACGTAGTAGCCATCGGCATCGATGTCCTCGTAACCGTCATCGTCGGCTTCCATGCTGCGCGACACGTACTCACCCTGCAGGGAGAACGCGCCCATGGCCCAGGCCGCTTCCAGGCCCCAGGCGGCATCGTCGCCATAGGCGCCGGCCGGAGTGACTTCGGCGCCGCCCAGGGTCAGGCGGTTGCCGTTGTCGCCAGCATCCTGGCCACCATCGGTGCTCACGCCGCGCATGCCCAGACGGCTGCGGATACGACCGTCGAACTTGGTGTCGGAGAGGTCGCGCTGGGCATAGTTGAGGCCGAAGTGCAGGACCTTGCCGGCCTCGGCCATCGGCGCGAATACGCCGCGCAGGTTGAACTGGGGCGTGCTGTCGCCATCTTCGGTGGAGTTGGTCGCGTCCTTGGAGAACAGGCCGGCGGAACCGTACAGCGAGTTGCCGACGGTGCCGGAAGCCTGGATGCCCATGCCGCCGTTGTGGGCGTTGGCCCAGTCGACCAGGTCATAGGCAGCGGTACGCTCCTGGGCAGTCACCCACTTGGAGCTGGTGGCCTTCTCCAGACCGAATTCCGGGTCGAAGCGGCCGGCCTTGATCGAAACCGGCGCGAAGCCGTTGTAGGCCAGGGAGGCTTCGTCGAAGTAGCCGTCATCCTTGCGGCTGTCGCCACCGGCGTTGTGCGAGAAGTCGTAGTTAACCTGGTAGGCCCAGTCGCTGTACATCACACCGCCCAGCTCGAGGAAGGCGCGGCGGAAGTAGCCGGCGTCGGCGGTGTTGCCATTCTTGGTGTAGAAGCCATCGAAGCGGCTGTAGTCAGCCTGGATGCGGCCGCCCAGCTTGAAGCTGAATGCCTTGTCGGTGGTGCCGACTTCCAGGCCACCTTTGGTCTTGATCATGATGTCGGCGCCGTCAGTGGTGACGGTACCGGCGAAAGCCTGGGCGGAAATGGCCAGAGCCAGGGCGCTGGCAGCAAAACCGGCAAAGTGCTTCATCGAAGGATTCCCCTATTGGTCTTTAGAAAAACACTGGGCATTGGCCCTGCGTGTTGGGGGGGAATCTTGGCGGGGGGTTATTTCAGCTCGGTTGTAGTTATATGAAAGTTAAATTACAGAGGAACTTTTTAATTCCTTTTGAAATAACAGCGAATCCCCCGGCCCGCCTGGGCCGGGGCCTCATTCAGCGGCGGCGCAATACCCTTGCCAGCCAGTGATCCAGACTCAACCAGCGTCCCGCACCACTGAAGAACAACGCCAGCAGCATCAGCAGGTAGGTGACGGCGAACTCGATGCCGTTGTTCAGCACGACGAAACGCCCGCTGGCCGTGAGCCAGGCGTAGTTGCCATGCTCCTGCAGGATGGCGCGGGCACGCTCCAGTTTTTCTGCCGCCGCCAGTACGCGCTCGTTGGCGAAGGGCGCGGAGGGATCGGCGATGGCCTGCCAGCCGAACTCCCAGTGCACGGCGAAGATGGCCACCAGCATGGTCACCATCAGCGGGATGCTGATCCAGCGCACCGCCAGCCCCAGGAGCAGCAGCACCGCCCCACCCGCTTCGGTGAGCGCCGCCAGCCAGGCCAGCAGCGCCGGGAACGGCAGGCCAAGGCCCCAGTCAGGGTTGCCGAACCAGGCGATGGTCGACTCCATGTCCGCCAGCTTGTGCGTGCCAGCCATCCAGAAGATCGGCACCAGGTACAGGCGCAGCAGCAGCGGCGCGAGAAAGTCCAGGCGCCGGGTGACGTCCAGGCCGTCCTGAAAGCGGTTGAGCAGGTTCAGCATGATGTTCTCCCGGAGCTGGGCGACGTGCCCTGCCCCTTCAGGTAACAGGTGGAAACCAGATGTCCTGGCGCTGCCAGTCGTCCAGCAGCGCACGGGCATGGGCAAAGTAGTGCTTGTCGGCCGCCAACCCGCTGATCTCGGCCAGATCCAGCTGGGCCTCCAGGTGGGGCTGCCCGTCCTGCAGGCGCAGAGCCAGGTGATAGGCGAAGGGCGACAGCTGCTGGAAGCGCACGCGCTCCTCGCGGTCACGCCAGGCCAGCAGACAGGTGGGGGCGGTCGGCGGCTCAGTAGGCTGGTAGTCGGCGCTCAGTCGTTGTACCGGCCAGGCATAGGCCAGCGGCCAGGCCAAAGGCGACCAGCCCTGCTGCGGCAGCGCGTCGGTGGCGATGTCCAGCGCCAGCTCGACCCGCTCGTAATGCGCCAGCTCGGCGACAAAAGGCGGATCGCCCGACTCCACGCCACCGCCCTGCTGCAGCCAGTCGACGAACGCCTCGCCTATCTGCAGAAAGTAGGGCGTGGCGCTGCGTTGCTCGCAGAGAAAGGCCCGCACCAGCCGGCGCCGTCGCGGCTCGCCGAGAATCCGGCAAAGCACTGGAAAGCCGCTGGTGATGAAACCGTCGAGGTTGTTGAAGAACAGCTCCTCGTACACCGCCATGCGCGCCGCGGGGATGCCCGGCAACAGCGGCGCGGCCTGCGGATCGCGGATGCGCGCGGCAAAGAGCGCCTGATCACGTTCGCTCATCGCGGCGCCCCCTGCTGCAGCGCGCGGATGTGCGCCACCTCGGCGTACAGCTCGGCCAGCGGCGGAAAGTTGAAGTCACGCTCCAGCAGGGTCGGACGCACGCCATGGACCCGGTAGGCGTGCCCCAGCAGCGCCCAGACCGGATCGTCCACCGGCGCGCCGTGGGTGTCGATCTTCAGGTCGGCCGCCTGGTCCAGGTGCCCGGCCACATGCAGATAGGCGATGCGCGCGCTGGGCATCGCCGCGATATAGGCGTACGGGTCGAAGCCGAAGTTGTGGGCATTGACCTGCACATTGTTGACGTCCAGCAGCAGCTGGCAGTCGGCCTCTGCCAGCACGGCGCGGACGAAATCCACCTCGTCCAGCTCGCCGGGCAGGCGCGCATAGGCCGAGACGTTCTCGATGATCAGCGGCCGCTCCAGCACGTCTTCGACCTGGCGGATGCGCGCGGCCACCCGGCGCACCGCCTCGAAGCTGAAGGGCAGCGGCATCAGATCGTACAACTGGCCGTCGTCGGCACAGGCCGACAGATGCTCGCTGTAGCCACGGATGCCGTGCTCGTCGAGAAACACCTTGATCGCGCGCAGCAACTCAAGGTCCAGCGGCGCGTAGCCGCCCAGGTTGAGGGACAGGCCATGGCAGAGGAACGGCACGCGCTCGGTCAGCGCACGCAGCTGGCGACCGAAACGACCGCCAACGCCGATCCAGTTCTCCGGGGCGATTTCGAGAAAGTCGACCGCACCCGGGGCGCTGTCCTGCAGCGCCCCGAGCAGGCCGCGACGCAGGCCCAGGCCCGCGCCGCTGACGAAGTTGCCGTTGGCCATGTCCCGACGCCCTTACTCAGCCTTGTCGCCGCCACACTTGCCTTCATGGCCGGCCTTGGCTTCCTCGCCGCAGCTGCCTTCTTTAGCCGCCTTGTCGCCGCCGCACTTGCCCTCGCCGCATTTGCCTTCCTTGCTTGCCTTGTCGCCGCCGCACTTACCTTCCTCGGCCTTCATGTCGCCGCCACACTTGCCCTCGCCGCAGGCGCCTTCATGGCCCTTCTCGTGGGCCGCCAGGCTGTAGCCGCTGGAGAGTTCCTGGCTGGCGAAAGGATTGCCGCCGGCCTGGGCGACGAAGGTGGAGCCGAGCAGGGCCGCGCCCAGGGTGATGGCGATGGTATTGCGCTGTTTCATGGAATTTCTCCGTCAGGGGTAAGGGTGCGAGGGGCCGATCGGCCACCTTCGCCACACTAGACGGAGCAGTTTCGTGCGCATTACAGCCGGCACGAAAAAAATTATGCGCCCTGGCGCCGCGGCCACATCAGGCTGAAACGCGCGCCCCCCAGGTAGGTGCCACGCCCGACATAGGCACGCCCGCCGTGCCAGTAGATGATCCGCCGCACGATGGACAGCCCCAGGCCGTGACCGCCGGAGGCCCGCGTGCGGCTGTCGTCCAGGCGCAGGAACGGTGTGAACACCCGCTCCCAGGCCTCTTCCGGCACGCCCGGGCCATCGTCCTCGATGTCGATCCAGCAGCGCTCGGGATCGATCCGGTAGGTCACCCGCACACGTGACTCGGCGTGGCGCATGGCGTTGCTCACCAGGTTCTGCAGGGCGCGGTGCAGGTAGCGCGGCTCGGCATCCACCTGCGCCGTGTCGTCCGGCCCATCCTGGCAGGGGCCACGCTCGACGCGCACGGCCGCGCGCAGCGGCGCCAGCTCGCCGATCACCTGTTCGATCAGCGCACTCAGGTCCACCCGCTGGAAGTTCAGCTCGGGCGAGCCCTGCTCCAGCCGGGCGTAGACCAGCATCTCGTCGACCAGCTTGTCGAGGTCCTGGATATCGCCATCCATACCCTCCAGGTATTTGCGCCGGGCCTGGTCGGTCTCGGCGTCGGCGATCATCTCCAGGCCGAAGCGCAGGCGCGCCACCGGGGTGCGCAACTCGTGGGACACCGCCCGCACCATCTCGCGCTGCACGCCGACCAGGCGCTGCAACTGCTCGGCCATGGCGTTGAAGGTGCTGGCCAGGCGCCCCACCGAGTCGGCACCCTGGGTCGGCGCGCGCGCCTCGAAGCGCCCGCTGGCCAGCTGCGTGGCGGCGTTTTCCAGGCCCTGCAGGCGGCGCTCCAGGCGCCGCACCAGCAGATAGAGGATCATCCCCGTGAGCGTCAGCCCCAGCGCGCCGATCAGCACCAGCAACTCGGTGGGATAGGGATTCATCTGGTAGATCGGGCCGACTTCCAGCACCCAGGGCGTATTGACCATGCCGGCGATCACCCGGATCGAGTTGCCGTCCTTGCCCAGCGCCATCACCGTGTCGCCCTCGTCCACCCGGCGCTGCTGATCCTCATCCAGATCAACCTTCTCCAGCGTGACCAGGCGCAGGTCGAAGCCGAACTCCTTCTCTTCCTTCAACGCCGCCAGACGCCTGGGTTGCTCGGCGATAGGCTGGCGCACCAGCTCGTCCATCAGCAGGTAGACGGTGGCACGCGCCAACTGCTCGCTGATCTGCTCGATCTCGGTGGTGAGCACCAACTGCTCGTCGGCACTGACCAGCGCGTATACCCGCGCCTCGTGCGGAGCACTCTGCTCCACCAGCACCTGCCCATTGAGCAGGCGCGCACGCGCACGCCCATCCAGCGGGTCGGAGCCCAGCGTGCGCAACTCCAGGGGTACGCCGAGCAGACGGCTCCAGGTCACCAGAGCGCGGCGCCGGTCGACATCGTCCATCGGCTGCAGGCTGTCCGCCATCAGGCGGAAGGTGCCGCGTGCCAGCTGCTCGCGGTACTGGTCGCTGCGCACCTCGTTGGTCAGCTGCAGGGCGCTGACGCCAAGCAGCGCCACCAGCACCAGCGCGGCGATGATGCCACCATAGATGCGCAGGAAGATGGTGTTCATTGCAGCTCGGCAGCCGCCTCGGCGACGAACAGATAGCCCTTGCTGCGCACCGTCTTGATCAGACGCGGGTGCATCGGGTCGTCACCGATCTTCGGCCGGATGCGCGAGATGCGCACGTCGATGGAGCGGTCCTGGCCGTCATACTCGATGCCGCGCAGAGCGGTGAAGATCTCCTCGCGGGAAAGGATGCGCCCGGCGTTGGCCGCCAGCAGCCAGAGCAGATCGAACTCGGCGCTGGTCAGCTCGACACTGGCACCGCGCAGCCAGGCCTCGCGCATCGCGCTGTCGATCACCAGCTGGCCGAACTCCAGGCGCCGCGGGTTCTCCACCGGCGCTTCGCCGCCCTCGCTGCGCCGCAACAGGGCACGGATGCGCGCCAGCAGCACACGCGGGCGCACCGGCTTGCACACATAATCGTCGGCGCCCATTTCCAGGCCGAGCACCTCGTCCATGTCGTCGGTGCGCGCCGTGAGCATCAGGATCGGTCCGGCGAACTGGCCGCGTACCTTGCGGCAGATGGACAGGCCATCCTCGCCCGGCAGCATCAGGTCGAGCACCACCAGGTCCGGCTGCTCCTTGAGGATACGCGCCGCGGCACGGCCACCATCGGACTCGATTTCCACCTGCAGGCCGTTGCTCTGCAGGTACTCCTGGGTCAGCTCCGCCAACCGCTGGTCGTCCTCGACGATCAGGATCCGCCAGGCCTCTTGCTCCACGACTTCTTCTCCAGCGCCAACACCATTAGTGGCGGCATTGTAACAACCGCCACCGGTTAGCACAGCGCATGCCAGAAACACTACATGTTGTGTTAGGGTCAATAAGGTTTCAGAGCGTGTCGCAACCTGAGAAAAGCATGACGCAGTGACGACGAACGGTAGAAGCCAGGGTTAACGGGGCTTGCCGCACAAACCACCGAAACGACCCACAATTCACCCACAAGTTATCCACAGCAGGCGCCTTCTCGGCTCCCTTGCAAAGCCCCCAATAGCGCATTATCTTGTATCCCCATCGCGCCTCACCCCAACATCTAGTGGGTCGAACGAGGCTAGGGACACTAAGAATAAAGAATGCAGAGGGGCCCGATCCACGCGCTACCGTTAGCATTTACGCCCAGCCGCCAACCGTGCGGCAGGCATAGCACGGACCGCGTAGAACACTCCCCCGCATTCACCAAACGACCGCGAAGTCGCGCCGCGTCGATCACTACAGGTTGTGGTCACGCCAAACGCCTTCACCCGTGGTCTGCAGCCAGGACGGCCCCGCGTCACCCTGTACTGCCGCAGTTTCTCGATGCCTGGCCGGACGCCGGATATCGCGATGTTTTATCAAGGGAATGAACACAAGACACCTGGCGTGTCCAAACCAATTAGAAGTGGAGAACCTCATGCACACCGACACAACTCGCGAGAACCCGCAGGCCGTGGCGCCGCAGGCCGCCGAATCCAGTCAGGATCTGGCCGCCACCGCCCCGGGCCAGCTGCGCGTGATCAAGCGCAACGGCACCGTCGTCCCCTACACCGACGACAAGATCACCGTGGCCATCACCAAGGCGTTCCTCGCAGTTGAAGGCGGCACCGCCGCTGCCTCGTCGCGCATCCATGAGACCGTCGCGCGCCTGACCGAGCAGGTCACCGCCACCTTCAAGCGCCGCATGCCGTCCGGCGGCACCATCCACATCGAAGAAATCCAGGACCAGGTCGAACTGGCCCTGATGCGCGCTGGCGAGCAGAAGGTCGCCCGCGACTACGTGATCTACCGCGAATCCCGCGCCCAGGCGCGCAAGAGCGGTGCCGCCGACGTAGCCCAGCCGCACCCGAGCATCCGCGTCACCCGCGCCGACGGCAGTGTGCAGCCGCTGGACATGGGCCGCCTGCAGACCATCATCCGCGAAGCCTGCGAAGGCCTGGCCGAAGTCGACGGCGCGCTGATCGAGTCCGAGACCCTGAAGAACCTGTACGACGGCGTGGCCGAGAAGGACGTCAACACCGCCCTGGTGATGACCGCCCGTACCCTGGTCGAGCGTGAGCCGAACTACTCCTACGTCACCGCCCGCCTGCTGATGGACAACATCCGCGCCGAAGCCCTGGGCTTCCTCGGCATCGCCAGCAGCGCCACTCACCACGAGATGGTCGACCTCTACGCCAAGGCCCTGCCGGCCTACGTGGAAAAAGGCGTGGAGTTCGAGCTGCTCGATCCCAAGCTGAAGGACTACGACCTGGCCAAGCTGGGCGCCGCGCTGAACCATGAGCGCGACCAGCAGTTCACCTACCTGGGCCTGCAGACCCTGTACGACCGCTACTTCATCCACAAGGACGGCACCCGCTTCGAGCTGCCGCAGGTGTTCTTCATGCGCGTGGCCATGGGCCTGGCCATCGAAGAGCCGAAGAACCGTGAAGAGCGTGCCATCGAGTTCTACAACCTGCTGTCCTCGTTCGACTACATGGCGTCGACCCCGACCCTGTTCAACGCCGGCACCCTGCGTCCGCAGCTGTCCTCCTGCTACCTGACCACCGTGCCGGACGACCTGTCGGGCATCTACGGCGCCATCCACGACAACGCCATGCTGTCGAAATTCGCCGGCGGCCTGGGCAACGACTGGACACCGGTGCGCGCGCTGGGCTCCTACATCAAGGGCACCAACGGCAAATCCCAGGGCGTCGTGCCCTTCCTCAAAGTGGTCAACGACACCGCCGTGGCCGTGAACCAGGGCGGCAAGCGCAAGGGCGCCGTCTGCGCCTACCTGGAAACCTGGCACCTGGACATCGAGGAATTCCTCGAGCTGCGCAAGAACACCGGTGACGACCGCCGCCGTACCCACGACATGAACACCGCGAACTGGATTCCGGACCTGTTCATGAAGCGCGTGTTCGACGATGGCCAGTGGACCCTGTTCAGCCCGTCCGAAGTACCGGACCTGCACGACCTGACCGGCAAGGCCTTCGAAGAGCGCTACGAGTACTACGAAGCCCTGGCTGGCTACGGCAAGATCAAGGTGTTCAAGACCATCGCCGCCAAGGACCTGTGGCGCAAGATGCTGTCCATGCTGTTCGAAACCGGCCACCCGTGGCTGACCTTCAAGGACCCGTGCAACCTGCGCAGCCCGCAGCAGCACGTGGGCGTGGTGCACAGCTCCAACCTGTGCACCGAGATCACCCTGAACACCAACAAGGACGAGATCGCCGTCTGCAACCTGGGCTCGATCAACCTGGTCAACCACATCGTCGACGGCAAGCTGGACACCGAGAAACTCGGCCGCACCGTGAAGACCGCCGTGCGCATGCTCGATAACGTTATCGACATCAACTACTACAGCGTGCCGCAGGCGAAGAACTCCAACCTCAAGCACCGTCCGGTCGGCCTCGGCCTGATGGGCTTCCAGGACGCCCTGTACCTGCAGCACATCGCCTACGGCTCCGACGCGGCCATCGAGTTCGCCGACAAGTCGATGGAAGCGATCAGCTACTACGCCATCCAGGCTTCCTGTGACCTGGCCGACGAGCGCGGCAGCTACAGCACCTTCGAAGGCTCGCTGTGGTCCAAGGGCATCCTGCCGCTGGACTCCCAGCAGATCCTGATCGAGGCCCGTGGCCAGAAGTACATCGACGTCGACCTGTCCGAGTCGCTGGACTGGGCCCCGATCCGCGAGCGCGTGAAGAAAGGCATCCGCAACTCCAACATCATGGCCATCGCACCGACCGCGACCATCTCCAACATCATTGGCGTGTCGCAGTCGATCGAACCGACCTACCAGAACCTGTACGTGAAATCGAACCTCTCCGGCGAATTCACCGTGATCAACCCCTACCTGGTACGCGACCTGAAGAACCGCGGCCTGTGGGACAGCGTCATGGTCAACGACCTGAAGTACTACGACGGCTCCGTACAGCAGATCGAGCGCATCCCGCAGGACCTCAAGGACCTGTACGCCACCGCGTTCGAAGTGGAAACCAAGTGGATCGTCGACGCCGCCAGCCGCCGCCAGAAGTGGATCGACCAGGCCCAGTCGCTGAACCTGTACATCGCCGGCGCTTCGGGCAAGAAGCTGGACGTGACCTACCGCATGGCCTGGTACCGTGGTCTGAAAACCACCTACTACCTCCGTGCCCTGGCCGCTACCAGCACCGAGAAGTCCACCATCAACACCGGCAAGCTCAACGCCGTGTCCAGTGGTGCGATCGACGAGGGCAACTTCGCCGCGCCGGCCGGTCCGGCTCCAGTGCCGAAGGCATGCTCCATCGACAACCCCGACTGCGAAGCCTGCCAATAATGGGAGGCGCGCAAATCTGAGCGGCGCCCGCGTTGTTGCCCGGCAGCTCCGCCCCCATCACGTGCACTAGCACGCTCAGGGGCTCGAACCTGCCAGGCGCCTAGCGCTCACTCGCTCAGCTTCGCGCTCGCACCGAGTGGCCGAGTAAAAGCTGAAAAGCCACTCGGACGGCTTCTAGTCCCCTCTCCCTCCGGGAGAGGGCTAGGGTGAGGGACCCAGGCCCAGCGCCGAATCCCTCAACGAACCCTCCCCTCGCCCGCCAACACGGGCCTGGGCGCCACCAGTCGGGTGGCACTGTTTGACCCTTGCGCGCTGTACGCAACGGAACATAATCAGAATTACTGGACATACATACAGGCCGCCAAACTACGGCCGTCAGCACCAAGCAGGAGACCACCATGCTCAGCTGGGACGAATTCGATAAGGAAGATGCCACCGAAGCGGCCGCCAAGCCTGCCGCTGCCGTCGTTGGCGCCGCGCTCGATCAACTGGACAGCGACGCCGCCGGCTCCGTCGAGGAAGCCCGCGCCGTTTCGGCCGACGACTCCGACGCCATCGCCCGCGCCAAAAAGGCCCTGAACGACCTGGACATCCAGGAAGGCCTGGACGACCTGGAAGGCGCCAGCGCCCGCGTGCACGTCGGCGACAAGCAGATGATCAACGCCCGCGCCGACCTCAACCAGCTCGTACCCTTCAAGTACGACTGGGCCTGGCAGAAGTATCTGGATGGTTGCGCCAACCACTGGATGCCGCAGGAAGTGAACATGAACGCCGACATCGCTCTGTGGAAGAGCAAGGACGGCCTCTCCGAAGACGAGCGCCGCATCGTCAAGCGTTCGCTGGGCTTCTTCTCCACCGCCGACAGCCTGGTTGCCAACAACCTGGTGCTGGCCGTGTACCGCCTGATCACCAACCCCGAGTGCCGCCAGTACATCCTGCGCCAGGCCTTCGAGGAAGCGATCCACACCCACGCCTACCAGTACTGCATTGAGTCGCTGGGCATGGATGAAGGCGAGATCTTCAACATGTACCACGAGATTCCTTCGGTCGCGAAGAAAGCCTCCTGGGGCCTGAAGTACACCCGCTCGATCTCCGACCCGGAATTCAAGACCGGCACCCCGGAGACCGACCGCCAGTTCCTGCGCAACCTGATCGCCTACTACTGCGTACTGGAAGGCATCTTCTTCTACTGCGGCTTCACCCAGATCCTCTCCATGGGCCGCCGCAACAAGATGACCGGCACTGCCGAGCAGTTCCAGTACATCCTGCGCGACGAGTCCATGCACCTGAACTTCGGCATCGACGTGATCAACCAGATCAAGATCGAGAACCCGCACCTGTGGGATGCCGCGATGAAGGACGAAGCAACCCAGATGATCCTGCAGGGCACCCAGCTGGAGATCGAATACGCGCGTGACACCATGCCGCGCGGCGTGCTGGGCATGAACGCGGCGATGATGGAGGACTACCTGAAGTTCATCGCCAACCGTCGTCTGACCCAGATCGGCCTGAAGGAAGAGTATCCGGGTGCGACCAACCCGTTCCCGTGGATGAGCGAGATCATGGACCTGAAGAAGGAGAAGAACTTCTTCGAGACGCGTGTGATCGAGTATCAGACCGGTGGTGCGTTGAGCTGGGATTGATTCCTGGGTCTAGACCGTTAGGACGCATTACAAACGCTTTACCTGAGTACGGATGTTCGGGGTAGAGAGAGAAACTAAAAGCCCCGCCTAGTGCGGGGCTTTTCTTTGAGGAGCTATTGTGAAATATCGTGAAAGCAACATTGATCGCTCTTTACGAAAATGGTTTATCAAAGAATTCGACTGTGCAAACCTACGAGGCATTGAAATACCTACTGGCTCGATACGCGGCCTATCAAATCTTTCAATAAGCTTTGATTATCCAATCACCGCAATTTCCGGAAAGAACGGGGCTGGTAAATCTACACTGCTGGCCCTTGCATGCTGTGCCTTCCACAATTCCGACCAGCATTTCTCCCTTCCGAACAGGAAGCAGAATTATTACACTTTTGCTGACTTCTTCATTCAGCACAAAGATGAAATACCACCAACAGGAATCAAAATCCTATACGCAATCGCCCATAACAACTGGCGCGTGTCAGAGAGAAATCCTGACAAAGTAAAAGTTGGATATCAGGCGCGAACAAAAAGCAAAGGCGGCAAGTGGAACGACTATTCCTTGCGAGTGGAGCGCAACGTAGTATTTATAGGAATTGAGCGAATAGTCCCTCACAGCGAGAAAAGCCAGTCAAAGAGCTACAAAAGACAATTCAAAAGCCTTCCACCAAAAGGTTGGGAAGCAAAAACTAAAGACTCCGTAGGCTACATACTCGGAAAAGAGTATGAAAACTTTGAGATGACATACCACTCAAAGTACAAACTACCAATTGCCCAATCCAACGGCATCCTATATTCAGGCTTCAACATGGGAGCCGGGGAAAATGCCTTATTTGAAATATTCTCCACCATCAACTCCTGCCCAGAAGGCACTCTTTTTGTAATTGATGAAATTGAACTCGGCCTTCACGCCGAGGCGCAAAAACGATTCATAACCAAGCTAAAAGAAGTATGTCTAGACAAAAAAGCCCAGATAATATTTACAACCCACTCAAAAGAAATATTTGACTGCCTCCCCGAAGAAGCGCGCATCTATATAGAAAAAATCGGAAATAGATGCATCATCACAAAAGGAATATCTTCTGAGTATGCTTTCTCGAAACTAAGCGCTGAAAACATCCCCGAAGCAGAAATTCTTGTAGAAGACAAAATTGCAAAATCCATCATAAATGCGATTTTACCAATCTCAGCAAGATCACGACTACGCATTGAAATCGTTGGATCTGCAACCGCCCTATGCGTACAACTGGCAGCATTGAGCCGCAGAAGCAATCCCCCTAGCACTCTAGTAATATTCGATGGTGACCAACGAAAGAAAGAAAAAGACCATCGAGCACACACCAAGAAAATTTCCGAAACTCAAGATCAAGATTTTGATAATTGGTTCGACGATAAAATTGGATACTTACCTGGATCGACGTGGCCCGAAAAATGGCTACTCTCCGAATCAAAAAAAGAAATCGAAGCTATATCTAATGAATTTGGTATAACCGAACAGGAAACACTTCAACTAATTGACTCCTCAATTCAATCCGGCAAGCACAAAGAATTTTACCATTTAAGCAAGTCCATAGGACTGAGCGAAGAAATTGCCATCCACACGATCTGCAAAATTGTTTCCAAGTCAAACCCTCAGTTATTCGAAGAAATTTTTCTGCGAATTAGCAAGTTACTTGATTAGCAAGGATGGGAGCTTTTCTTTCGTAGCCAGCAACCCATTTCGCCCTTACGGCGAGTCACTTTCTCTTGCGTGCCCAAGAGAAAGTAACCAAAGAGAAGGGCACCCCGACATCCGGGTCTGGCCTGCGGCCAGACTTCCCTCCCTCCGGTGCCGCTCCGGGGGCCGGCGTACAAGGGCCGTCCTGGCCCTTTACGCCTCTCGCCGCATCCATGCGGCTCGTCCCCCTGCGCAACACCTCCACTCGGCCTCCTGACGGGGACTCGGGCTCCGAGTTGCCGGGTGGTTTTTCTTTGCGCTGCGCGCATGGGTCGTTTCCACGCTGCGCGAGGCATTGGGAGAGCAAGAGAGCGTGGCGCGTAGCCCGGATGCAATCCGGGAAAGGCCCAACACCCAACTCCCGGATTACATCCGGGCTACCCAAACCATTTGGCGCCTGCCTCTCTCCCGCCAGCGGGAGAGGGATTCAGACAACGAACCTTCAGGCAACACCAAACGCCCCCTTCAGGAGGCCGAACGGAATCGTTGCGGAAGGGAGCGAGCCGCATGGATGCGGCGAGAGGCTTAAAGGGCCAGGGACGGCCCTTGTAAGCCGGCCCCTGGAGCAACGATGGAGTGAGGGAACCCCGCCGCAGGCGGGGCCGGATGTCGGGGGCAAGCCCTTTTGGTTCCTTTTGGGGCGACTGCCAAAAGGAACCCGCCCAGCAGGGCGGAACCACTGCCCCAGCCAACACGAAAACGAGCAGCGGCAAATAAGCAAACCAGCGCATAGCCCGGATGCAATCCGGGAAAGGCCCAACACCTAAACCCCGGATTACATCCGGGCTACACAAACCATTTGGCGCCTGCCCCTCTCCCGCCAGCGGGAGAGGGATTCAGACAACGAGCCTTCAGGCAACACCAAACGCCCCTTCAGGAGGGTGAGCGGAATCGTTGCGTAGAGGGGTGAGCCGCATGGATGCGGCGAAAGGCTTAAAGGGCCATGGATGGCCCTTGTAAGCCGACCCTCGGAGCAGCGATGGAGCGAACGAACCCGGAGCGAAGCGCAGGGCCGGATGGCGGGGCTAGACCTTTTGGTTCCTTTTGGGGCAATGCCAAAAGGAACCCGCCCAGCAGGGCGGAACCACTGCCGAAGCCAACACGAAAAGCAGCGCGTAGCCCGGATGCAATCCGGGAAAGGCCCAACACCCAAACCCCGGATTACATCCGGGCTACACAAACGGTTTGGCGCCTGCCCCTCTCCCGCCAGCGGGAGAGGAATTCAGACAACGAACCTTCAGGCAACACCAAACGCCCCTTCAGGAGGGTGAGCGGAATCGTTGCGTAGAGGGGTGAGCCGCATGGATGCGGCGAAAGGCGTAAAGGGGCATGGACGCCCCTTGTACGCCGACCCTCGGAGCAGCGATGGAGCGAACGAACCCGGAGCGAAGCGCAGGGCCGGATGGCGGGGCAAGCCCTTTTGGTTCCTTTTTGGGGGCCGACCATCCGGGCGACAGCCAAAAGGAACCCGCCCAGCAGGGCGGAACCACTGCATCACCCAATGAGGAAACGAGCAACAGCACATTCCCCCATAAAAAACGAGACTTAACTCACTAAACGCTAGCCACCAAAGCCAGCCGCATGATATGCAATGAATTGTTTTTTGACACCAAAAGTATCAAAGACAAAAAAATGGCGCGCCAAAAAATCAACGGCGCATTACAAAGCACCAGCCGACACCCAAAGCAGGATTTGTAGACGCATCAAATATCACATGGGGAATTGAAATTTAATTAAACGACAGACTGACTACCGCACAGCAATACCGGACAGCGACTGTTAACCCTAATTAAATTTTCACAGTAAAAGTCCTACAGATATGATGAACAGCATATACGCCAGCAGTACGCAAACCGTATTCGTATTACTCCTCCTGCTCTGCGCAAGCATCGCTTACAGCATCCATATCAAACGCAAACTGGCCAGATCCACAGTCAAGGCCGACCTCGCCATCAACGAACTGAAAGCCCAACTCGACAATAACAGCGCTCTGCTGCGCACAGCCGTGGACGGTATTCATGTCATCAACCTGCAAGGTGACCTTATCATGGCCAACGACGCATTCTGCCGGCTGTTGGGCTACGACATGGACGAAGTCATGCAGCTGAATGTCACCCAGTGGGACGCCTATCTGGACAAGGACGAGCTTATCCCCAACATCGTAAAACTGCGCGGGCAAGTCAGCACCTTTGAAACGCGCCACCGACGAAAGGACGGAACTATTCTGGATGTAGAGATCAACACCGTCGGCGTTGATATCAACAACACGCCCCTGCTGTTCTGCTCCGCCCGGGACATTACAGAAAGAAAGGCCATTGAACATCAACTTAGGCAAGCCGCGAATGTTTTCCACTATTCCCAGGAAAGCCTGATGATCATCAATAACAAAGGCATTATTGCCGATGTGAACAATGCCTTTACCCGTATCACCGGCTACACCCGCGAGGAGGCCGTAGGCCAGTGTCCGCCACTGATAAATGCCGAGCAAAACGACGCGCAGATTTGCCTGCATATCCGTAACGCGCTGGATAACTCGGGTTACTGGAGCGGTGAAACCTGGAATGTCCGCAAGAATGGCGAGGTGTATGCCACCAACCTGACCATCAGCCGGGTAACGGATCAGTCGGGGCGTATCAGCAATCTGGTCGGTATCTTTAGTGACATCACGCCCTCCAAACGTTATCAGGAACAGTTGGAGCAGATCGCCCATTACGATCCGCTGACGCAGTTACCTAATCGTCTGCTCTTTGCCGACCGGCTACAGCACGAAATTGTCCGGGCATCACGCAATAACACCATCGTGGCGGTTGTGTATCTGGATCTGGACGGCTTCAAGCAGGTCAATGACACCTGCGGCCATGCTGCCGGGGACCAGCTGCTGAGCACGCTGGCAACCCGCATGAAGTGCGCGCTGCGCGATGAGGACACCCTGGCGCGCATCGGCGGTGACGAGTTTGTCGCCGTTCTGGTGGATCTGGAATCGGTAGAGGCTTGCGAGGTTGTTTTGAAGCGTCTGCTCAGCGCGGCGGCGGCGTCCGTGATAATCGATAACCAGCCCCATCAGGTTTCTGCCAGCATCGGCGTGGCCTGTTATCCCCATGACGGCATTGACGCAGACCAACTGATACGACGCGCCGATCACGCGATGTATCAGGCCAAGCAGAGCGGTAAAAACCGCTATCAGTTCAGCCAGGCGGTCCGACCTGGCGAGCCGACGGACTCCCACACCTAGCGATCCACTCCTGGCTGAGTCACGGAGCAAACTGACTCAGCCATCCGCCGGGACAGAATACGCCTTGTACCGAGTAAAGCCTCTGGCCGTGCGCCGTGAGAAAGCATGCCTTCCTTGCGCGGTAAGCCTGATAGGCAGTGGCTACACCTTCACGCAAACAAAAATCGCATTCCCCGAAACCTGATCCCAGGGAATGATCTTCTCGTAGTCATGCTCAAACACATGCACCTCGAAGTAAGGCCGCAACACCTCCTGCAACTCGGCGAAGCTCACCGCCACCATCGGATGCTCGTCGCGCCAGACCTGCGTTTCATCGCCCTTCGCCTTCTCGATGCGCAGGCGCAATGACTGCCGCTCACCCGCGCCCGGGTAATGCCAGCCGGAGCTGAAGGTGAACTGGCTGCCCTCGTGCTGCACGCTGTGCGTCACCGACAGCGCGTTATCAATCCGCTCCCGGTCCACCGCGTTGAAGCAGAAAACACCCTGGCTATTCAGCGCCGCGTGCACGCTGGCCACACAGGCTTGCAGCCGTTCGATGCCGGCGCTGTAGTGAACCGAATACAAAAAGCAGGTAATCAGGTCCAGGCGCTCGGCCACGCTGAACGCGCACATATCCTGCTGGGAGAACTGCGCCTCCGGGCAGCGAATCGCCGCCAGGTCGAGCATCGGCTGGTGGATGTCGAGGCCACTGCTGGCGTAACCGGCATCGATGAAATGACGGATATGCGGGCCGGTGCCACAGGCCATGTCCAGATGACGAACGCCGCCATTGCCGAACAGCTGCTGTAGCCGGTGAATGCAGTGGCTCTGCGCCTGGTAATCGATGTCGGCACACATCAGGTCGTAGTAACCGGACAGGTCGGTATAGAGGGCGTTGACGGACATGGTGACCTGAAGGTGCTAACCGGCATGAATGAGGGCGCGCATGATAGCCCAGCCGGACGACGGCATGAGCCGAGGCGCAGTCGCAGCAGACGGGCGTTACAATGGCGCCACGCCGATGCCCGGAAGCAGACCCTCGATGTTCACCCTCACCCACCTCACCACCCCGCCGCCCGAATCGCTGAAAAGCCAGGTGCTGCAGATGGTGGTCGATTACTTCAGCGACCTCAGCCCGGCCCCGCTGACGCCGAGTAACCCGCTGTACCAGCTGTACCAGTACGTCATCGGCTACGAGGTGCACCTGTACCTGCAGGCCATGGGCAGCGAGCCGGCCAGCAGCGCCAGGCTGGTCCTCGCCCTCGACGATGAAGACCCGTCGCGTGTGCTGGGCTTCGCCCTCTACCTGCCCAGCCCGGATGATCCCGAGGCCTGCACCCTCGTCTACAGCGCCGTACAGGCCAGCCACCGCCGCCAGGGCATCGCCCGCGCCATGCTGCAGCAGATGCAGCTGCTGCATCCGCATGCGGCGCTGGCCTGCGTGGCAGACCGGGTACCGACCTTCGAGGCGATGGGCTTCAACGTGCTTGGCGCGCGCGGGCCACAGGTATTGATGAATACCCGGCGTAAGGCATCGGATGGCTGGGTGGCGGTGCAGGACCTGGCGCCGATCTTCCAGTCCAAGGAAGTGCGGCAGATCCACAGTTACCTGGTCAAACAACATGGCGAGCGGGCCATGCGCGACGCGGAGAAGCAACGCGACCGCCTGCTCGACCAACTGACCCGCCAGGCCAAAGTGCTGACGGAGAGTCGCCTTGCATGGCATTAGGTCGAAATACTCTTTGAGGTAACGACCGCATAAAGACTTTCAAGCCACACAATCACATCGTTCTGGAGGCCTAACGCATTAGTTGCACCGGGAAGGTATGGCACCCCGGTGCCGGCTTCTGGAACAATGCGAAATGAAGCAGTCAAGTCGGCTGACGCGAGCAACACCGGCGGGATGATCGTTAAGATCGGGGGTATTTTCCAAGGGCCCAGTGGACAGATGAGTCCGCATTTGGAAAATCAATAAATCAACAAAGCAAATACAGCGATTCAGGCTGCCAGAGTCGGCCTGCTAGAAGTAAAGGAGCGAAAAGTGAAGGACAAAAGAACCATTTGGTTAATGGGCATACTTCTAGCATTAATTGGTATTTTTCTAATAGTAAATTTCCCAAAAGACCACGAATCCATCGTACAGCAGCCCGTCAAAGAAGAACTGCTAGCCGGCAAAAATGAAATAAAGAGCATTGAAATTCGCAAAGGGGAAAATGGCGCCCTTGAGGCACATGTCAGGTATTTTTATAGAGGTGGCGAGTCCAACCCGGTCCTGCGCGTCATTACTGACAGCCCGGACCCAAACGCTAACTTTTACGTTGACGAAGAACAGAACGCACCGATAAAAAAAGGCGAGCATAGCGCCACAATAGAAATAAAACGCCAACCAGTACCCGAAAAAGAATTTACAAGCCACAAAGTCATAGTATCTCTTGGAAGCAAGTTTGGCCCTACCAAAGTAAAAAAAGAAATAGAACACAGCATCGAGTGGCCTGACTTTTTCTCCTACATTCGCAACCGAGAGTTCACCAAAAAGACCACCGCCGAACTTTACAAAGAAGCAGTCGAATTCATTGATCAGGCAGACTCAAGAACCTTTAATCAAGCCAAGAAAAACCTTGAGAGAATTCTGCTAAAAGATCCTGCATATATTGATGCATACCCTGAACTTGCGCGATTTTCGATGAAAAGCAACTGGGGCCCTGAAGGACTAAAGCAAGCTGAAACCTATCTCCTCAGTGGCCTGGCACTACAAAAAGACCATGCCAACTCCCATGTGCTACTTGGCTATGTATACACCCACCAAAACCGCTTTGACGAGGCTGAGCAGGAGTTCATAACCGCGGAAAAGCTGGGCACCAATAACCTTTGGCTATGGGCCAACTGGGGGGAGTTAAATGCTCTGCGGGGTAAGCATGAAGAAGCGATCAGCACCTATCTGAAAGCCATCGCCTCACCACGCACCTACAACACTTACGATCGAGCGCGCCTGGACGCCTATCGCAAGCTATTCGCCTTGCTGAACACTCAGGAAGAGCTTAGCAAAGCTGATGAGCTATATAAAAGGCGCGCAGAAGAATACCCCAATTCCCCCTGTTTTCTCACTGAGTATGCTGCCTTTAGAATTTCGAGCTTTGAAGACTTCCAAGGCGCTCTAAATGCTGGCCGCAAGGCCATTGAGGCAGGTTGCGACTCTACCGAATCCCGCCAGATCATGGGAATAGCAAACTACTTGGCCTGGGCAAGCACTGAAGGACAGCAACGTGATGCCTACCTATCACAAGCACAGATTTTCTTCCCAGAATCCCCTCAACTAATATATCTATTATCCAGAAATGCCAGCACCAGCAAAGTACTCAGCGAACTGAAAAAGCAGTTCATTAGCATCGACACCAAAGACAACAATAACTATAACGCTCTCGCTTATGCACTGATGGAAAACAATATTCCATCAGCCCGACGCCTAATCAAGCTTGGCGCGCAACCCACTGAACCAGTCAGCGAGGAGGAGTACCCAGTCGCCCTAATTCCCGTATTCCATCAGCACACGGAAGGTGTGCAACTGCTTTTGGAAAACGGAGTCAATTTGTCCGCCATGAAATACCGCGGCATCTCCGCGCTGGGGTACGCAGAGCAACTTGAAAACCCTGAGATCTATCAATTAATCAAGAGCAAATCCAGAACTTGATTCCCAAGCACCTGTGCAACATAGGTGTAACTTGTTAGAAAAGTGCCAGCCAGGCCCAGCTGTTCGGCCTGGCTGCAGAGAGTCACTATGCAACCACCGGTTCATGTTCTTAGCTGCGAATGCCGTCCTGCATGAGGGCGATGCCGTGTAAGTCGGCAGCCTGGTGTCTGTGCACAGCACCAGGTGCTGCAGCGAGGTTAGCAACATTAATCGGCTCCGCAGACAGCGAAAGTACCAGCGGTATCGAGCCTACATGGTGGGCCGCACACCACCTAAACTGAGCCCCGATACACCATCACAGGAGCGCACCATACGCATGATCGCGGTCTCGGCAACGCTGCTCACCTTCGCCCTGAGTGGCTGCACCAGCCACGGCGGCAGCGAGCATGTGCAGATGCGCCTGACCGGCACGGCGAAGAATGCCGGCCGCATCGGCCAGGCCACGCTGTCGCCGCGCGGCGAGCTGACCGACGTGTCGATCTTCGTCAGCGGCGTACCCTTCGGCGTGACGTTGCCGGTGCGCCTGTTTGCCTATGTCTACCCCGGCAGCTGCGCGGCACGGGGCGCGCAACCGAGCTACGCGTTGAACAACACGGTGCTGACCGAACACCGCGGCTCGGCCGATGGCTGGAGGCTGTCACGCATCGCCCGGGCACCACTGACCGAGCTGCGTGCCGCGCCGCACGTGCTGGTACTGCGCACCGCGCCGGCGGATGGTAGTCAGGACATCTTCTGCGGCGAGATTCCCTAGGGAACCTGGCGCAATTTCCGGCAGTCTCAACCGGCCTAGTGATCACCGGACGGCCCTCCAGGCCCACACAGCAAGGACACCCCATGACCCATCGCCCACTCCCGCTCTTCGCCCTCGTCTGCGCACTTCCACTGGCTGCCTGCGCCGCCACGCCGGAAATCATCAAGCCCTACCCGCAGGCCGGCGAGGGTCAGCAGCGCCATGTGATCGAGGTACCGCCCCAGGCCAACGAGGCCGACTACCGGGTGGAGCTGATTGCCGGCAAGACCCTGGACGTGGACTGCAACCAGCAGCATCTGGCTGGCCAGTGGCAACGTAAGAGCGTGCAGGGCTGGGGCTACGACTATTACGAGCTGAAGCAGGTCGGCCCTGCCATGAGCACTCTGATGGCCTGCCCGGATGACAGCCGCCGCAAGGCCTTCGTCAGCGTGGGCGGCGAGCCGCTGCTGGTGCGCTACAACAGCACGCTGCCGCTGGTGGTCTACACCCCGGCCGATGTGGAGGTGCGCTACCGCATCTGGTCTGCCGCAGAAAAAAGCAGTACTGCTACGAAGCGCTAAGCGGCTAGCGAGGGCGTCCTGCGGTTGCCTGGAACTGCGGATTTCACCGACACTCCAGGCCTGCACCATCGACAAGGACGCCCGATGCCCCCGCGCCACCCGCTTGCGAAGATCGCGCTGATCCTGCTGCTCAAGCTCGCCATTTTGGCGCTCATCGCTCCTGTCCTGGTGATCTCGAACATCCTGGCCATGTCCCCATTCATCCGCCTGGGGTTCTACTGGCCACCGTTTCTCCATGCCTGCGCAGCACTGATTGGCTGCTGCGCCCTCCTTACCTGGCGCAGGCGCGACTGGGGGCCACTCGCCATGGGCTTCGCCACAATAGCGACTGCAGGTGTGATGTACCTCCACTCGCCCGCCATGCCGGGAAGAGGCGCAGAGTGGGTTCTCACCGCCCTGTCGATGCCTGCTGCAATCAACTTTCTTTATCGCAATCGGATCACGGAGCCGATGCTGATCTTTTCGGCCCTGATCGTTTTGGCCTTCGCCTTCACGGACATCCTGTATCCCGCCGTGCTCCTGCTTTGGGCCTCTTTCTCTGCGGGTTACCCGCTAGGGATGAAGGATGTCTGGACCACACTGAGAAGCGTTGAAATGCTTCTGGGCGTTGCTCCTACTGCCCTTATCTATTGGCTCGGCAAGCATGGCTACGCACCCTGGCTGAACTGGCTGCAGGGACTGCTGCAGCGCCGCTCTGCATAGGCACCCTCCGTTTACCGCGCGACCACTAGGCACCTCGGGGTGCCACCCTCCCCGCCTCCCGCTACAATGCGCGCCTTGCCGTGCCACGCCGATAAAGAAGAAACACCATGTCCTTGCCGAAGAACCATCTGGAACTGCTCAGCCCTGCCCGCGATGTGGCCATCGCGCGGGAGGCCATCCTGCATGGGGCCGATGCCGTGTATATCGGCGGGCCGAGCTTCGGCGCGCGGCACAACGCCTGCAACGAGGTGAGCGATATCGCCGAGCTGGTGAAGTTCGCCCGCCGCTACCACGCGCGGGTGTTCACCACCCTCAACACCATCTTCCACGACGACGAGCTGGAGCAGGTGCGCACGCTGATCCACCAGCTGTACGACGCCGGCGTCGATGCGCTGATCGTGCAGGACATGGGCGTGATGGAGCTGGATATTCCGCCGATCGAGCTGCACGCCAGCACCCAGACCGACATCCGCACCCTGGACCGGGCCAAGTTCCTCGACCAGGCCGGCTTCTCCCAGCTGGTGCTGGCGCGCGAGCTGAACCTGCAGGAAATCCGTGCCATCGCCGACGCCACCGAAGCCTCCATCGAGTTCTTCATCCACGGCGCGCTGTGCGTGGCCTTCTCCGGCCAGTGCAACATCTCCCACGCGCAGACCGGGCGCAGCGCCAACCGTGGCGATTGCTCGCAGGCCTGCCGCCTGCCCTACACCCTGAAGGACGACCAGGGCCGCGTGGTGGCTTTCGAGAAACACCTGCTGTCGATGAAGGACAACAACCAGAGCGCCAACCTGCGCGCCCTGGTCGAAGCCGGCGTGCGCTCGTTCAAGATCGAGGGGCGCTACAAGGACATGGGCTACGTGAAGAACATCACCGCCCACTACCGCAAGGAACTGGACGCCATTCTCGAAGACCGCCCGGACCTCGCCCGCGCCTCCAGCGGCCGCACCGCGCACTTCTTCCAGCCCGACCCGGACAAGACCTTCCACCGCGGTAGCACCGACTACTTCGTCACCGAGCGCAAGGTGGACATCGGCGCCTTCGACTCGCCAACCTTCACCGGCCTGCCGGTCGGCCATGTCGAGAAGGTCAACAAGCGCGACCTGATCGCCGTCACCGACACCCCGCTGTCCAACGGCGACGGCCTCAACGTGCTGGTCAAGCGCGAGGTGGTCGGCTTCCGCGCCAACATCGCCGAGCTGAAGAACGAATTCGAGGAAGACGGCGAGCCGCGCTACCGCTACCGCGTCGAACCCAACGAGATGCCCGAGGGCCTGTTCCGCCTGCGCCCCAACCACCCGCTGTCGCGCAACCTCGACCACAACTGGCAGCAGGCGCTGCAGAAGACCTCGGCCGAGCGCCGCATCGGCGTGAGCTGGAAGGTCGAACTGCGCGAGGAGCAGCTCAAGTTGACCGCCACCAGCGAGGAAGGCATCAGCGCCCTGGTGGAGCTGCCTGGCCCGTTCGGCGTGGCCAACAAGCCGGAGCAGGCGCTGGACGGCCTGCGCGACCTGCTGACCCAGCTCGGCACCACCGACTACCACGCCCTCGACGTGGCGCTGGACGCCCCGCAGGCGTTCTTCGTGCCCAACTCGCAGCTCAAGGCGCTGCGCCGCGAAGCCATCGAGAAGCTGACCGAAGCGCGCATCGCTGCCCACCCGCGCGGCAGCCGCAAAGCCGAGACCAGCCCGCCGCCGGTGTACCCGGAATCGCATCTGTCATTCCTGGCCAACGTCTACAACCAGAAGGCCCGCGACTTCTACCACCGCCACGGCGTGCAGCTGATCGACGCGGCCTACGAGGCCCATGAGGAAGAAGGCGAAGTGCCGGTGATGATCACCAAGCACTGCCTGCGCTTCTCCTTCAACCTCTGCCCCAAGCAGGCCAAGGGCGTTACTGGCGTGCGCACCAAGGTCGCGCCGATGCAGCTGATCCAGGGCGACGAGGTGCTGACCCTGAAGTTCGACTGCAAGCCGTGCGAGATGCACATCATCGGCAAGATGAAGGGCCATATCCTCAACCAGCCGCAACCGGGCAGCGCGGCCCACAGCAAGATGGTCGCCAGCATCAGTCCGGAAGACCTGCTCAAGACCATCCGCAACAAGCCGACCGGCTACAGCCACTGACGGCTATCGACGGCCCAGCTCCCGACCCTCTACCTTGTCGGCATCAAACCTGAAGTTCACTTGAGGTTGCCGCATGAAAGAGATGGATATCGGCAAGGTCGCGCGCTGGTCCGGCCTGCCAGCCTCGACCCTGCGCTATTACGAGGAACGGGGGCTGATCCGCTCCATCGGCCGCAACGGCCTGAAGCGGGTATTCGGCGAGTCGGTGCTGCAGCGCCTGGCGCTGATTGCCCTGGGGCGCACGGCCGGTTTCTCGCTGGATGACATCGCCGCGATGCTGGCCGGCCCGGAGATCGACCGCCAGCAGCTGGAAAGCAAGGCCGACGAGCTGGACCAGACCATCCGACGCCTGACAGCCATCCGCGACGGCCTGCGCCATGCCGCGGTCTGCCCCGCCGACAACCACCTGGCCTGCCCCAAGTTCCAGCGCCTGATGGACATCGCCGCGAAGCAGGCGGCCAAGGGCCGGCACGCTTCGCCGGAGCAGCGCTAGGCGCTGAGCATTTCGATCTCGCGGATCTCGAAGTCGCGTTGCAGGTAGTCCATGCGCCGTTCGCTGAACGCGCGCATATGCGGCAAGGCCGTGTGCTCGGCGAAGGCCTCGCGCGACGCCCACACCTCGAAGAAGATGAACAGGCTCGGATCGGCCGCATCGCGCAGCATGTGGTACTGCACGCAGCCGGGCTCGGCACGACTGGGTTCGACATAGGCGCGAAACAGTTGCTCGAAGGCTTCGGCCCGTTCGGGCCTGGTGTGGGCGTGAAGGATAAAGCCGTACATGGCGCGCTCCGTGGATGAGTGATGGACACACCCTAGCGCAACAGCCACACCAGTATTCATGACATATCGGCAATAATCATTTACCCACGGACGGCTGTTTCAGGGGCGCCCGCCTGCGTAACCTGCCGGCCATTCGAGATGCCCGGAGGCTCCCATGAAAAAGATCCTGCTCCTCAACGGCGGCAAGCAGTTCGCCCATTCCGACGGTCGCTACAACGCCACCCTGCACGACGCCGCCGTCGCCTTCCTCGATCGCGCCGGTTTCGACATCAAGACCACCTTTATCGACGGCGGCTACGACATCGAGGAAGAAGTGCAGAAGTTCCTCTGGGCCGACGTGGTGATCTATCAGATGCCCGGCTGGTGGATGGGCGCGCCCTGGACGGTGAAGAAGTACCTGGACGAGGTGTTCACCGCCGGCCACGGCAGCCTCTACGCCAACGACGGCCGCACCCGAGCGGACGCCTCGCAGAAGTACGGCAGCGGCGGCCTGATCCAGGGCAAGCAGTACCTGCTGTCGCTGACCTGGAACGCCCCGCAGCAGGCCTTCGACGACCCCACCGATTTCTTCGAGGCCAAGGGCGTGGACGCGGTGTATTTCCCCTTCCACAAGGCCAACCAGTTCCTCGGCATGCGCGCCCTGCCGACCTTCCTCTGCACCGACGTGATGAAGCGGCCGGACATCGAGCGCGACGTGGCGCGCTACCAGCAGCACCTGGCCGAGGTGTTCAACCTCGCTTGATCAGGGCGCGCCGAACAGCGCCGTCCAGTAGATGCCGGCGTCGCTCTTCGGGTCCACCGCATAGCCGGCGCCCAGCTCGCTGAATGCCGGGTTCATCAGGTTGGCGCAGTGGCCGGGGCTGGCCAGCCAGCCGGCCACCACCTTGTCGGCCGCATCCAGGCCGGCGGCGATGTTCTCGCCGATCTGCATGCCGCTGTAGCCAGCTAGTTCGGCGCGGTCGCCAGGGGTGCGGCCGTCGCGGTCACGATGGTCGAAGAAGTTGCCGTTGGCCATCGCGCGGCTGTGGCTCTCGGCGGTTCCGGCCAGGGTGGCATTCCAGGCCAGCGGCGCGCTGGCGGCGAAGGGCTGGCCGCCGCACTGGCGGGCCTGCGCGCGGGCGGCGTTGATCCGCTCCAGCAGCTTCTGCCCTTCCGCCTGCCAGTCACCCAGGCGCCCGCCGAGCAGCGGCCGCGCCAGCACGATGCGCCAGTCGCGGTCCACGCGGCTGACGCCGACATCGACGAACTGCGGATCGAGCACCACGCGGCAGAAACTCTCGCGCAGCGCCTGCATGGCGCTCTGCGCATCGCGCGGGCCGGACAGGGTGATCGCCTGCACGTTGACCATCGGGTAGCCATTGCGCGCCAGGCTGTCCTGCAAGTCGCCGCCCACTACCGGCAGTACCAGGCGCGGATCGCTGGCCAGCGGCGGCAGTTCCGGCGACGCCAGCTCGCCGCAGCGCTGTACCTGGCCGCGGTAGGCGTTGATCGCCTCGACCAGTTGCGCCTCGTCGGCAGCCAAGGCACTGCCGCCGAAACCCAGCGACAGGATGAGCAGAACGGATGAAATGGCGCGCATGGGGACCTCCCTGAAACCGATGGCCGCCATGATGCGCGATTCCACCCTTGCCTTGCCACGCCCTTGGCTCTACCGTCGGCCAGCCGAGCAAAGGAGTGCCGCCATGAACGAATCGTTCGACGTGAACCGCGCCAACTGGAACGAGCGCGCCGACCTGCATGCCGCCTCGCCGGACTATCAGGTCGAGCAATTCGTCAGCCAGCCGGAGCATCTCTCCGAGGTGGTGCGCTTCGATCTGCCGCGCCTGGGCGATATCGCCGGGCTGCGCGCCGTGCACCTGCAATGCCATATCGGCACCGACACCCTGTCACTGGCGCGTCTGGGCGCGCAGGTCAGTGGCCTGGACTTCTCGCCCGCCTCGCTGGCCCAGGCACGACAACTGGCCGAGCGCTGCGACGCGGCCATCGACTACGTCGAAGCCTCGGTGTATGACGCCGCCAGCGTGCTGCCGCCGGAGAGCTTCGATCTGGTCTACACCGGCATCGGCGCACTCAACTGGCTGCCGCGCATCGACGGCTGGGCGCGCAACGTGGCAGCTCTGCTCAAGCCCGGCGGACGCCTGTTCCTGCGCGAGGGGCATCCGCTGCTGTTCGCCCTGGACGAGGACTGCAAGGACCAGCTGGTGATCGGCTTCCCCTACTTCGAGCACGCCGAGCCCACGGTATGGCAGGACGAACACACCTACGTGGAGACGGACCAACTACTGAGCGCCAGCATCACCCATGAGTGGAACCACGGGCTGGGCGAAATCATCACCGCCCTGCTGCGCCACGGCATGCAGCTCAGCGCGCTGGAGGAGCACGACAGCATCCCCTGGGAGGCCCTGCCCGGGCAGATGGAGCTTGGCGCGGACGGCGAGTGGCGGCTGTGCAGCGGACGCGAGCGCGTGCCGCTGAGCTACACGCTGCAGGCGATCAAACGTAGATGCTGACGCCGCCTTTGGCCTGCAGCCAGTCGCGGTAGGTGGCCAGCGAGTCGGTCTGCTGGCCGGCGTTGAAGCCGACAAAGCTGCTGCTGTCGCCCAGGCCCGCATCAATCAGCTTGTCGACCTGCACCAGCAGCTTGGCCGCGTCGTCGCGGTCCATGGTGGACACATCGGGCAGCTCGATCTTCGCCCCCGACTCGCTGGCCTTGTTGCCGGATAGAATCTGGCTGGCACTCGGCTGCAGGCTGCCGCCGCCATTCAGTGCACGCAGCAGCCCGCCTTCGCTGCGCGCCACCATCTGCCGGGCCAGGCTGCGCAACTCGGCAATCGGGTCCTTGCTGCTCTCGGCCGGTTTCTCCTGGCTGCTGGTAGTGGTTGCAGTGGTGGCCTTGCCGGCGCTGGCGAGGTAGCTGGCCAGCGGCGAGCTGGTGTTGATGGTCGTCATGGAGGTGTCCTGCGAAAGTCCGTTTCAAGGTCCTAAGCAGAATGCGCGCCACCTTGCCGCAAGCCCCATATCTGCTGGGCTGGCGCCCTACCGGCAACCTCAGATAGCGGAACGGCCTTGCCGCCTGGGGCAAGGCCTTGCCACCCATCAGCCCGGATGCCCGTCGACCCGCGCCGTCCAGAACATCGCCGCGTAATGGCGCAGGAACAGGCCGAAGGCCAGGCACCAGCACAGCGCCGCCAGCCACAGGCCACTGACCGCAAAGGCCGCCAGCAGCACGCGGCTGAGTGCCGCTACCTGCAGCAGGGCGAAGGCCCAGGCCATGGCTGGCGGCGGCTGCAGTGGACGCCCGGTGTGGCCGAGGCTGACCCGCGCCAGCATGGCCAGGATCAACCCGCCCATCGCACCGACTGCCAGCGCATGGCTGGCCAGGCTCGGCTGCGCCAGCCAGCCCAGGTGCCAGGCGGCCATCAGCAATCCAGCGATGGCCAGCCAGGCATAGGCCAGGTGCAGCGACCACAGCAGCGGCACGCGCCAGATGCCGCGTGCCCGCCAATGCCACAGGCGCAAGCCGTGCAGCACGGCCACGGCGAGGAACAGCGGCGCCAGCCAGGGGCTGGGCACCTGGCCGAGACCGGCGGCGATGGTCACGGCGATGCCCAGCGATCCGCCCAGCAGGCTCCACATCAGCCAGGGTCGCGCCGGCGCCTGGCTGGCCAGCCCCAGCCCGCGTGCGGTGAAGAAGGGAATCACCCGCCCGCCGATGATCGCCATCAGCGCCGCCACCAGCCATAGCGCGGCCAGCACGCCACGCCGCTGCAGGCTATCGTCGGCCAGCTGCAGGCCATACAGGTTCAGCGCCTGGCAGGCACCGAGCAGCGCCAGCACCAGCACGACCGGGGCGTTCTGCCACTGCCGAGCCCGCAGGATCAGCCTGCCGAAGACCAGCAGCAGAGCCAGGGCGAAGGCCAGTTCGAGCGCCACCAGCAGCGCCGGCGGCACGGGCAGGAACCAGGCCAGGCGGCCTGCCAGCCACAGGCCGAACAACAGCATCAGCGGCAGACCGGACAGGCTGGGCAGGCCGGTCCAGGTCTGCACGGCGGTGAGCAGGAAGCCGGCGATGATCGCCAGGCCGAAGCCGAACGGCATCTCATGACGGTGCCAGGCCAGCCAGCCGCCAAGCGGCTGCGAGACCAGCCAGCCATTCAGCGCCGCCACCCAGGCGGCCATGGCCAGCAGAGCGAATAGCGCCCCACCGAGAAAGAACGGACGAAAGCCCAGACGCCAGAGCGGCGCGATGGCCAGGGCCTGGCTGCGCTCAAGCACTTGCACAGCAATGCTCCCAGCCAACCTTGCGTTGCAGGTGCTGGGCCAGCAACCGCATCACATAACCGATCTTCAGCAGGCTGGGGCCGAGAATCACCGCCGAATGCGCCGCCACCTGGGTAGCGATGCTCAGCCGGCTGTCCAGGCCATAAGCGACCCCGACGCCGATCAGCAGCAGGGCCAGCCCAGCCAGCAGCAATTGGGTGGATACCCGCAGAAGGTTCTTCGGGCAGCTCAGGTACTCGATCATGGCGGAATCTCCCTGGAGTTGGAGGGTGAAACCCCTCTGTGACCTGACCCTTACAGAACCCATGCCATAAATTTAATCATTAAAAATCAATTACTTAACTTAATATAAGTCAAAAAGACACCGCACCAATAGATGTCATATTGACAACCAGATGTCATTAGAACAACGCAAATCAACTGCATGGATCATCATGAGGGACAGACTGGCCAGACAGGCCCGAGCAATCCCCGGTGAGCTGCGGTACACGACGGATGCCCTGCCATAGCGCCGCGCTTTGCGTTAGGCTCTGCCGCCTATTCAACAGGAGGACCTCCCATGCCCCGCGCCAGCGCCCGCCACATCCTGGTTTCCAGCGAAGCCAAGTGCAACGAACTGAAAGCCGCCATCGAAGCCGGCGCCGACTTCGCCCAGGTGGCCAAGGACAACTCCAGCTGCCCGTCCAGCCGCGACGGCGGCAACCTCGGCTCCTTCGGCCCCGGCCAGATGGTTCGCGAATTCGATCAGGTGGTATTCAGCGCCCCGGTCGGCGTAGTCCAGGGTCCGGTGAAGACCCAGTTCGGCTACCACCTGGTGGAAGTCACCAGCCGCCAGGACTGATCCTGCGGACAAATAAAAACGCCGGCGAGTGCCGGCGTTTTTCATGGTGCGGGAATCAGGCGTTGCGCAGTTGCTGCTCGGCCAGGAAATCCTCTTCCAGCAGTTGGTCCTGGGCGGCGGCATCACCTGCCTCGACGCCATCGCGGTGGCTCGGTCCACGCTTGTTGCGCAGCTTGCCGAGCTGGTGATCGAGTGCATGCCCGAGCTTCTCGATGGCGCCATCGAGGGCGAACTCCAAGGACTCGGCCTTGTGGGTCACGGACAGAGGCTGCAACCCCTTGGGCCGGACCTCGATCTGGCAGCGCTTGTCCTGGGCACCGGCCTTGCTGCCGTTCTCGTCGTTGAAATGCACGACTACGCGAGTCAGTTCCTCGTCATAGCGCTCCAGTTGGCTGCCGAGGGTAGCGCTGACCCAGCTGGCGAGACGGGCGCTGCCGTCGATATGGTTATCACTGTGAACCTGGATTTGCATAAAGCCTTCCTTATTCAACTTCAACCATGCGTCGCACTGAGCGACGACTTCAGCCTACGCCATTCGGCGGCCCATGGGGCACTCTGTTGCACCAGGAAACACTCTTTGCTGACCTGGGTCACGCGCGTAACGACCGCCTCGCGCCAGCTCTGGACTTTCTCGCCAGCCGGCACCTAGCATGGGCCGGATGGATGCCCGCAAGGGCTCGTTCGACACCAGGGAAGGCCATGGAAAACCTCTACCGCACGCCACAAGCACAACTCGTCGACGCCCCGCTGGCCGGCGCCGAGGGTCACTTCTTCACCACCTCCATCCGCAAGATGAGCATCCTGTTCATCGCCACCATGGGCCTATACATCCTGTACTGGGGCTACAAGCAGTGGGATAGCCAGCGCAGCCGCATGCTGCCGAAGAAGATCATGCCGGTGTGGCGCTCGATCTTTTCGATCTTCTACATGCACAGCCTGTCCGGCCTGATCGACGAGCAGCTGCGCCAGCAAGGCAAGCCTCTGCTGGGCTCCGGCCCGGCCACGCTCTACGTGGTGGTGGCCATCGGCAGCGCGGTGCTCGGCCAGGTGAGTTCACGCATCGAGGACCTGCCGGTACTGCTCGACGTGTTCCTGATGCTGCTGCAACTGTGCATCCTGCTGCCGATGATCAGCATCCAGCGCCAGGCCAACCTGGCCAGCCAGGACCCGCAAGGCAGCGGCAACGCGCAGATGTCGGGAGCCAACATCGGCTTCATCGTCGCTGGCGTGCTGTTCTGGTGTCTCTATCTGGGCAGCATCGCCACCCTGCTGATCCTCGGCGTACCGGCCTGAATCAGAAGCGGTAGTGCATGCCCAGGCTGGCCTGCACGGTGCGGTTGGACATGCCTCCCGCATCGCCCTCGATCACCTCGCGGGTAACGCTGTCGTCAATCTTCACCTTGCCCTTGCCCTCGGTGAACTCCTGATACTCCACCTGGCCACGCAGGCTGAGCTGCTCGCTGAAGCGATAGGCCAGGCCCAGGCTGGCAGCGCGCAGGCGTGAGCCTTCACCGGTACCGGCGAAGGTGGTGGAGCGCAGGTGATGGATGTCGTAGTCCTCGGCATCGACCCAGTCACTGCCCTTGAGCGTGGCGTCGAGCTGCCAGTCCTGCCACTGATAGCGCCCGGTCAGTCCCAGATAGGGAGCCTTGTAGGTCTGCTGGTAGGTGATGCCGACTTCGCCATCCGGGAAGGTGCCCGTCATATCGCGGAAGCCCCAGTCAGAGGAGTAGGTGTAGCTACCACCCTTGGCCTCCCACTTGTAGTGGGTGCGCTGATACCCCGCGAGCAGACCAAGCTGCCAGTCGGCCTCACGCAGCACCCACACACTGGCCGCAAACTCGGCCTGGTATGCGCGGATCAGACGGGTGTCCGGGTGATAGGAGCGATCGCTCCAGGCGCTTTCCTGCTGGCTCAGCCAGTCGTAGTCGGTCATCGTGCTGTCGCCCGAATCGAGCTTGCTCCAGCCTTGCAGCGAGAGGGTCAGCCACGGATTCGGATCGAGACTGAAGCCCGCATGCAGCGTAGGCGCCTGCTCGATCTCCCAGAACAGCTGGCTGATCTTCGCCCCGCTCTGCGGGTCATAGACCTTCTCCTGAGAGCGCCCGGTCAGGTAGCCGACACCCAGGCTCACCTGCGCCTTGTCCCACTGCCAGCTGGCTTCCTGCGTCCGCACCGCTTCGGCCTGCGCCACACCACCGATCAAGGCCAGGCAAACGCCCGACAGGTTTACTAGATTGCGCATGCTGCTCCTCCCTGAAAAAAGCGCGCATTCTGGCGCCCTGTTACCGTGCATTCAATAGCGTCAACCGTGACCTGCTACGCGGTATCAGGCATTACCACCAGTATGCGCTAGCCAGACTGCTCGGCTTGCGCAGACACTGCGCACCCTGCTGCCATGAGTACTTCGCATGGATCGCCAACCCCGCTCGCTTATCAAGACCATCCTCGCTCTGCTGGCGTTTCCCGCCGCCTGTGTCATCGGCCTGGGGTTCTGGACGGCATTGCCGGCGTTCAACGATGTGTTCGCCGCCTTCGGTGCCGATCTGCCGGGGCCCACCCGCTGGGTGATGGAGAATCCCGACGGCGTGCTGCTGATCCTGCGCAGCCTGCTGATCCACAATCTGGTCTGGCTGATCGCCTGGCTCTGCGTGCACCAGCGCTGGGTCGGCCTGCTGCTGAGCCTGGCCACGCTGCTGGTATGGCTGGCGCTGGCAATGCTGGTCGGTGCCGCCTATCTGCCGATCTTCAAGATGAGCGTCGTGGTCAGCTGAGGCGCATTGCCACGGCGGGCCATCGGCGGGATGCCGAGGCCGAAGCAACCCGTTAGAATCTGCCTCCTGAATTCGCCCCGCCCTGCGGGGCGCCGTCCCCCTCAGCCTGCGAGAACAGCCCATGGGCGCCCAGTGGAAAGCCAAACCCAAAGAAGCAGCAGCCAACGCCAGAGGCAAGATCTTCGGCCGTCTGGTCAAGGAAATCATGGTCGCCGCGCGCAACGGTGCTGACCCGGACACCAACGCCAAACTGCGTGTGGCCGTGCATGCGGCCAAGAAGGCTTCGATGCCCAAGGACACCCTGGAGCGGGCGATCAAGAAAGGCGCCGGCCTGTCCGGCGAGGTAGTCAACTACGAACGCACCCAGTACGAGGGCTTCGCCCCGCACCAGGTTCCGGTCATCGTCGAATGCCTGACCGACAACGTGAACCGCACCGTGGCCGAGATCCGCGTGCTGTTCCGCAAGGGCCAGATGGGCGCCGCCGGCTCGGTGAGCTGGGACTTCAACCATGTCGGCATGATCGAAGCCTCGTCCGACACCGGCGCCGACCCGGAGTTGGCCGCCATCGAAGCCGGCGCCCAGGACTTCGAGCCGTCCGATGAAGGCAACACCCTGTTCGTCACCGACCTGACCGATCTGGACGCCGTGTGCAAGGCCCTGCCGGAGCAGGGTTTCACCGTCAACTCGGCGAAGATCGGCTACATGCCGAAGAACCCGGTCAGCAACCTGACGCCTGAGCAGATGGAAGAGGTCGAAGCCTTCCTCGAAGCGCTCGACAACCACGACGACGTACAGAACGTCTACGTCGGCCTGAGCGGCTGACGCCGCGCGTGAGCCGCAGCCAGTTCCACCAGCAGCACGCCGCACGCGCCGAGGCCGAAGCCAGGCGCCTGCTGGATGAGCGCGCCAGTCTCGGCGCGCTCTGGTTGGACTGGGTGGCCGCCGAGCTGTACCGCCTATCGCCGCCCGAGTACGCGGCCATGGTGCGCCGCGAGCTGCAGCGCCTTAACACCCCGTGAAGTGACCGATCATCGCGGCCGCCTGCCTGCTCGATGACGCCGGCCGCCTGCTGCTGGCATGCCCTCGAGCAACCCGATACCGCCGATCTGGCCCCGCTGCTGCGCCTGCATGTTTTGCCGCGCCTGCGCCGTCGAACGGGGCTATGCTGCAATTAATGTACAGCGCAGGCTGGCGCAGCCTGGGAGGTGGTGATGACCGACGAGAACTGCCGTTGCTAACGACTCGCCATTTCCGGAGGAATGCACCATGAGCAAAGGTCTGGACCGGCACAAGGAGGCGAAGAAGAAGCCTCTGAAAACTGCCGAAGAAAAACGCATGGCCAAGCGCAACAAGAAGTCCGGTAATACCCTGCTGGGCAGCCATGCCCCGAATGCCTGACCCACTCGCACCCGGCACCGCCGGGTGCCCACCTGCCACTTTGATCCAGAGCAATACGGCTCCGCCGCCATGCTCTAGGATCGCCGGCAAAACATAACGACAACGCCCTGCGTGCAGACCCAGTCATCAACAGAGGTTTGCATGAGCACCACTTCATCCACCATCTGCGCCGCCGCCGACGCCCTGCAGGGCCTGGTCGGCTACAACGCCAAGAGCGGCCACCATATCGTCCGTTTCAGTGAGGACTCCTTCGGCCTGGACGTCACCGAAGACAGCATCCAGCCCTGCGCCGAATTCGTCTGGCAGCCCCTCAAAGGCGCGCTGATGACCCTCAGCCGCGAGCGTCTGGGCCTGCTCCTGGAGCAGCGCATCGACGAACGCCTGAACATCACCGAGCCCCTGCGCCTGTATCTGAAGCGCCACGACCTGCCGGAGATCATTGCCGAACGGCGCAAGACCTGAGGACGACCCGACTGGCATAATGCGCGCACCACCCTGATGCGTCTGCGCGCATCCCCTGCGAATGGAAAGGATTGCCATCGATGTTCCCGCGGCGCCTGCTGCTGGCCCTGCTACTGATCGTCCCGCCAGCCCTGGCCGCGAACGATGTCATGCGTTACCCCCGCGCGCCGGCCGGCGACGAATTCCGCCCACTTTACCCACTGGCCCTGCTGCAGCTGGCGCTGGACAAAGCCGGCAGTGACCTGCGCCTGGAGCCATCGGAACACCACATGGAGCAGCAGCGCGCCCTGCTCAACCTGGAGCGTGGCGAAGCAGTGGACGTGGTATGGACCATGACCAGCATCGAGCGCGAGCAGCGCCTGCTGCCGGTCCGCATCCCCCTGGACAAGGGCCTGTATGGCTGGCGCATCGCCCTGCTGCGCGCCGACCGGGCGCAGCTGCTGCGCGATGTACGCACACTCGAAGACCTGCGCCGTCTGCGCGCTGGCCAGGGCCACGACTGGCCGGACACCACCATCCTGCGGCACCAGGGCCTGCCGGTGGAAACCAGCTCCAGCTACGACAGCCTGTTCCTGATGCTGCGCGCCGAGCGCTTCGACTACTTTCCGAGAGCCGTACTGGAAGCCAGCGCCGAGCTGCAGCACATGCACATCGACGACCTGACACTGGACCGCCACCTGGTCCTGCACTACCCCACCGCGCTGTATTTCTTCTTCTCGCCACAGACGCCGCAACTGGCGGACACGGTGCGCCAAGGGCTGGAACTGGCGCTGGCCGACGGCTCCTTCGACCGCCTGTTCCAGCAACACCACGCCGACGACCTCCGGCGCGCCAGGCTGGACCAGCGGCGCATCATCGAACTCGACAACCCGCTGCTGCCACCGCACACGCCGTTGCAACGACTCGAACTGTGGTATCACCCCTAGTTGGCCGGCAAGGTGCCTTTCAGGGCGTTGCGACTGTGCGCGCCGAAGTGGCGGAACAGCTCGACCAGCAGCTGCTCCAGCGCCGGGTCGGGCATGACCGGCTGTAGCTGGTTGCTCTCGCTGAAGCCCTTGCCCGCCGCCGCCTTGTGCGTCGCGACCCGTGCCATCCACTCGCCGATCAGTGCATCGAACGGATCGGCGCGGGCATGCGACTCGGCCGCCACCACCTGGGCCGCGTAATCCACGTCGAAGGGCGGATAGTCAGCGTCCTGCTGCCGTTCGCCATAGGCTGCCAACAGCGGATGGTGTAGCTCGTCGGCGAGGATCAGCGCCTGCATGCGGTCGAACTGATACTGCTCGATGGCGGTGTGACGGTCAGCCACGCGCTGGATGGCAGCTTCGCGATCTTCCGGATAACCCGCCTCGGCCTTGGCCGCGATCAACACCATGCCGCTGGTACCCACGCCCGGCAGCACGCTGGCGTGATAAGGCTGAGTGAGGTCCTGCAGGTAGTGCATGGCCCAGCCGAGGAAACGATAACCCCAGTAGGGATGGCCGCTGGCAAAGGCCAGGCGCGCCAGGCCACTGTACTGGTAGACCCGCCAGTGCGGCAGCGTCTGCCCCAGGTAGGGCGCGGCGGCGAAGATCAGCGCCGACTCGTGGTAGTAGCCGATGTGGAACGGCGCCTGCGAGGAATATTCGAAACGCGCATCGCCGAACGGCTGCGGGCCGAAGTTGTAGCGCTGCCCGGTAGCCCCCGGATTGTCGCTGAACAGGTTGATGTCATGGCCGTAGTCCGGCTCGTCCGCCGCGCTGGCCAGCACCTGCAGCGCCTCTACCCGCTCGCCGTCGCGCAGCGCCAGGTAGCGCCAATGCGTCCAGGGACCGACCTTGTGGAACACCAGCACGTCCTCGCCCTTGAGCAGCGGCCTGCCGCCGGCATCCTGTCCCGGGAGTTGCTGGATGAAGCTGGCGAGCTTGATGTCCGGGTTGATGCGCAGCGCCTGGAGAAACGTGGCGCGGCGGTCGCCGCCGGCATCGGCACGCCAGCGCAGCTCATCGGGGCGCGCCGGGTAATAGGAGAAGTGCTCGCGGGCGTAACGCTCCTGCTCGTCCAGCAGTCGCTCGATGGCCGGCGCCTGGTCGGCGAGGAAGGCCTCCAGCGGCTCCACCTGCACCTCCTGGCGCAGCGCGGATTCCTCGCGCAGAGCCAGCAGGCTGCCCAGCGAATGGTTGGACCAGGCCAGTGCGTGAGAGGACAGGCCGGCCAGCAGGCCGGCGCACGACAGCAGAACGAGTGACTTCACGGCTACTCCGATGCGTGAGGCTAGACGGGCAAGGCTAACCTCGGCAGCGGCCCGAGGCACTGTCGGGCGGCGCCACTGGCACTCACCGATCAGGCATCAGAGCAGGAAAGCGGCCGCCGCTCCGGCAATCACCAATAGCACCACGAGCGCCAGGCCGATGCCCAGGGCAGAGCCAGCGGATTCGGCCACGGGTGTCGGAGCAGCCTGGGCCTGAGCCGCCGCGCGCAACGGGTTGACCGTCGGCGCTGCGCCGTTGGCCGGCCTGGGTTTGGCCTGCGGCTTGGGCAGGTCGACGGCACGCACGAACACGGTGGCGTCCTCGTTCTCGTCCGCCGCCTCCTCCTGGGCCTCGACCTTGGGCCCGATCACCAGCAGCACCACCGAACCCATGCGCACCTGATCACCGGGCTTGAGCACGGCGGCGGCGGTTTTCTCGCCGTTGACCTGTACGCCATTGGCCGACGCCAGGTCCTTGACCTCCAGCACCTCCTCGCGCAGGAAGAACTCGCAGTGACGACGCGACAACTGGGCATCGCTGAAGCACAGCTCGCACTTGACCGAACGGCCGAAGGTCATCGAGCCACTGACATGGAACTTCTTACCCTCGTGCTCACCCTGGATCACCTGAAGGAACCAGCGCTGGCCAGCCTCCGCGCGCGGTGCTGCCTTGTTCGGGTCGGTCAGCTGCAACTCCACCTCGCCCAAGCGCAGACAGTCGCCCGAACGCAGTTGGTAACGGCTGGCGATGCGCTCGTCGTTGACGAAGGTACCCAGCTCGCTTTCGCAGTCACTGAGGTAGTAGAGGCCGTTGTCCTGACGTATCTCGGCGTGAAAGGCACTGATCCCCGCATCGGCCAGGACCAGATTGTTGCGCTTGTCCTGGCCCAGGGTGAAACGTTCCTCGACCAGCCAGATGGGGGCCTGGCGACTGTCCTTGAAATGCAGCTTGAGCATGGGTACGGGTCCTACTGACCGAAGATGTTGTTCCAGGCACGTTTGATCGGGTTGCTGTTACTTTCACGCTCCTCGCGCGCCGCGCGATCGGCGGCGGCGCGGGCATTGGCGGCACGGGCGTCGGCCAGCAGCTGCTGGTGTTCGCCCTGCATCTGCAGCAGCTCCGGATTCTGCGGCTCGGCCTGCAGGCCGCGCTCGATCATGGCCAGGGCAGCCGGGAAGTCGCTGCGCCGATAGGCAGCATTGGCCAGATCACGGTACAGCAGGGCCACGCGATTGAGGCCGGCCAGGGCCTCGGCGTTGTCCGGCGCCCAGTCGAGGATCTGCCGGTAGTAGTACACCGCGCTGTCCTCCTCGGGCAGCAGCAGGCGCTTGTCGGCAATGCTCTGCTCGGCCAGTTCCATGTAACGAGCGATGCGCGCCTGCAGTACACGATTCAACCCTTCGAGCGCGCCGGCGTGCTGCGGGTCGATGGCCAGGGCCTGGCGGTAGTAGAAGTCGGCGCTGTCTTCGCTCGGCTCGGTGAGCAGACCGTCGGCCAGGCGCTGCTCGGCCAGGTCGGTGAATACCTTGATGCGCGCCTCGCGAATGCGCTGCAGGCCGGCCAGTGCCTCGCTGCTGTCGTCATCGATGGCAAGGATCTGGTTGAAGTAGTGCTCGGCGCTGTCCTGCGCCGGCTCGATCAGCTGGCCGGCGGCAAAGCGCTGCTCGGCCTGGACCAGCAGCGCTTCGATCTGCCGCTGCTGCTGGATGTACAGCCCGGCGGACGTCAGGGTGCCGATCAGCACCAATACGCTGAGCACCACCAGCAGCGGCATGGCCGAGCGGCGCGGGCGCGGCACGGGCGCTGCAACCGGCACGGCAGGTTCAGGCAGCGCCAGCGCCGGACGGATCTGGGTTTCCTCCAGATCGCTCAGCTCCACCTCGTCCAGCGCGGCGAGCAGCGCACGGCAGTCGGCAAAACGCTCGTCCGGCTTCTTCGCCAGCATGCGCGCCAGCACGCCGCGGAAGGCGCCGAGGCTGTCCGGCAGCGGCGGTTCCATCTGCACGTGGTTGACCACGGTCTGGGTGTAGTTGCCGCCGCGGAACGGATTGCTGCCGGTGAGCATCTCCAGCAGGATCACGCCCAAACTGTAGATGTCGCTGCGCGCATCCAGCGGCTGGCACTGGGCCTGCTCGGGGCTGCTGTAAGCCGGGCTGCCGACGGCCACGCCGAACTGGGTCAGTTCGCTGTCGATGTCCAGGTCCTTGGCCACGCCGAAGTCGGTGAGCACGGCAGTGCCATCGCCACGGAACAGCACATTGGCCGGCTTCACGTCGCGGTGTACCAGGCCCTTGTCATGCACCACGGCCAGGCCGCTGGCGACCTGACGAACGATCTGCAGGGCGCGCTCGGGAGCGAACAGCTCGCCCTTGTGCCGGGCCAGGTCGCCGCCGGGGAGGAACTCCATGGCCAGGTAGTAGCGGCCGTCAGCCAGGCGGTCGATGTCATAGATGGTGATGATCGACGGGTGGTTGAGCGAGGCGACGATGTGCGCTTCCTTGATGAAGCGCTGGCTGAAGGTCTCGTCTTCGGCGCTGCGCAGCACCTTGATCGCCACCTTGCGGCTCAATGACTCCTGGGTGGCCAGGAATACCTCGGCCATGCCGCCCTTGCCCAGCTGGCCGTGGACCCGGTAGCCGGGGATTTCAAGCAGAGTGGTGCTCATGGATGTGCGTCGATCATTCAGTGCTTGCGGGAATGGAGCCAACGGCTGAGAAAGTTGCGCGGCCTGGCGTCGATCTCCGTCGATTCCGCCATGCTACGACCCAGCACGATGCAGGAGATATTGTCCTTGCCGCCCAGCCGATTGGCCAGCCCTATCAGCTCCTCGACCAGCTCATCGAGCGTGGCCGCACCGGCACAGACCTCCTGGATCTGCTCGTCGGTCAACTCGCCGGTCAGGCCGTCGCTGCACAGCAGCAGCAGTTCGCCGGGCGCCAGACTGCCCTGCACACGCCCGACCTCGAGCTCCTGCTCGCCCTGCCCAAGGCACTGGGTCACGATGTTGCGCCGGGGATGCTGGCGCGCGTCGTCGAAGCTCAGCTCGCCCGCATCAATCATCGCCTGCACCCAGCTGTGGTCGCGGGTCAGGCGCACGATGCCGTCCAGGCTGATGCGGTAGGCACGACTGTCGCCGATCCAGGCAACCTCGTAGTCGGCGTCGACAAAACGCACGGCCACCACGGTACTACCCATGCGCCGGCCACCCTCCTCCTGCACCGCCGCGAGGATCGCCTGGTGCGCCGCGTGGATGGAGGATTCGAGACCGCTACCGGCGACAACGGACTGGCGCAACGTGTCCAGGGCCAGGGCGCTGGCGACTTCACCACACTCATGCCCGCCCATGCCATCGGCCACCGCCCACAGGCCAAGCTCGGGGAGGCAGAGCACGGCGTCTTCGTTATGCCCACGAACCCGGCCCGCGACGCTCTGCGCCGCAAACCCCAGGGACTGCATCGACATGGCTGCTGCTTACCTTATGAATCTGCACTGCCGTGCATGATGCTGCGCCCGGCCCTGGCTGTCAGCCTGAAGCGCGCGAACTGTTAAACAGTCGTCAGCGGCGGCGCTGCGCCTCATGACCACTCTGCCCCGGATAACGCTGTACCTCGATGCCGCCCGGATACTCGGTGCTCTGACGGATGCCGCCGCTCTGGCGCACACTGGAGCCACCGTGAATCTGCACCTCGCGGCCGCCATATCCCTGAATGGGGACGGCGTGACCGCCATAGAGGTCATAGCGCTGACTGTAGCTGGAGCTGCTGACACTGCCGGAAGCGCCCGGGCTGACATACTCGATGGGCACGGGCTGCGAGCGCGGCGGCTCGTTCGCCAGGACCTGGCTACCGTACAGAGCGGCCAGTAACAACAGCGGATGGCGCATAACGGCTGTCTCTCCGAACATTCAGGCAATCGATGCTACGCCAGGCGCTGGCGCCTGGCCATGCTTGGCACAAGGCGCCGAGCCGGTATGATGCGGCCCTTTTTGGGATGCCGTATCCATGCCCAAGCGCCTTGCCCTACTGTTGCTCTGCTGCGTCGCCCTACCCACCCTCGCGGAACCACCACGCACCTTCGCCGAAGCCAAGAAGATCGCCTGGTCGCTCTATGCCCAGCAGTCGGTGGAGTTCTACTGCGGCTGCCGCTACAGCGGCAATCGCGTCGACCTGAAGAGCTGCGGCTACCAGCCACGCAAGAACCCACAACGCGCGGCGCGTATCGAGTGGGAGCATCTGGTACCGGCGTGGGTCATCGGCCATCAGCGCCACTGCTGGCAACAGGGCGGACGCAAGCACTGTGCGCGCAGCGACGAGACGTTCCGCCGCGCCGAGGCGGACCTGTTCAATCTGGTACCCAGCATCGGCGAGATCAACGGCGATCGCAGCAACCTGCCCTTCGCCTGGCTGCCCCAGCCGCCCACCCAGTACGGCACCTGCCCGATGGTGATCGACTTCAAGGCAGGCAAGGCGATGCCAAGGCCCAAGGTACGCGGGATGATCGCCCGCACCTACTTCTACATGAGCAAGCGTTACGGACTGCGCCTGTCCAAGCAGGAGCGCCGTCTGTTCGAAGCCTGGAGCAAGCACTACCCGGTGGAATCCTGGGAGCGCCAGCGCAACCAGCGCATCGCCTGCGTCATGGGCTGGGGCAACCCTTTCGTCGGCCCTGTCGATCTGCGCAGCTGCGCCGGGTCATTTACCGGAAAAGGCAAAAATGATTAGGCGTTTTGGCACTTTGCCTGTAGGGTAGCGAGTACTGTGCTGCATGTGTCACCGCAAATCGACCGGTTTAGATTTCGGTCCAACCTCCCTCGGTTTCTTTACTCTTTGCACTCAGTCATGGCCTGGGCTGTTCCAGCGCTGTGTTCACTTTGTTCAAGGAGAAATCCCATGTCCGTACGTCAAACTGGCACCGTCAAGTGGTTCAACGATGAGAAAGGCTTCGGCTTCATCACTCCGGAAAGCGGCGCCGACCTGTTCGTGCACTACCGCTCCATCCAGAGCGCCGGCTTCAAAAGCCTGAAGGAAGGCCAGCAGGTCTCCTTCATCGCTGTACAAGGCCAGAAAGGCATGCAAGCCGACGAAGTCCAGGTCATCTAAGACCTGCACTGCGCCGCAAGGAACCGGCCTCAGGGCCGGTTTTTTTATCCCTGCAAGATAGAGGAATACCATGAGCGCCAAGAAGTCCACCCAGCAGCCCAAGCCGCAAGCGGCCGTGGCAACCAGTGAATCCCTTGAAGCCCAGGTGGCAGCCTTCCTCAACTCCGGCGGCGAAATCCAGCAGATCGCCAAGGGCGTCAGCGGCCAGTCCTGGAGCGCGCCGAGCCGACATATCGTGATCGGCAAGAAATAAGCAGCCCCAGCACTACTGGCACTTTGCCTAACAGTTCCTTGCCGACACGCACAAAGCCCTGCATCCTTGATCTCATAACAACGAAAAACGCGCCACTGGCCAGAGATCTCGCTGATGTTCAAGCGATTGCGCAACGATTTCCAGCTGTCCATCATCACCCTCATGGGTGTCATTGGCGTGCTCGGCATCAGCCCCTACGCCTTTTACCGCCTGCTAAACGGCAACCTGCTGGTGGGCATCGCCGACAGCGTGATAGTGCTGTCGACACTATCCGCCGTGGCCTACGCCTGGCGTACCGGCGATACGGAAAAACCGGGCATCTACCTGGCCGCCGTGTTCTCCGTGGGTGCGACGCTGATCGCCATCAACCTGGGCGTCAACGGTCTGTTCTGGATCTACCCGCTGATCCTCTTCAACTTCTTCATGGTCTCGCCCGGCAAGGCCATCGCCGCCACACTGCTGGTGCTACTCGGCCTGGTCGCGCATGCGCTGTGGGTACCCGGCAGCGTATTCGAAAGCCAGTACCAGATGGTGTCCTTCCTGGTGACCAACGCCATGGCCGGCATCCTGACCTTCATCTTCGCCTACCGCACCCGCACCCAGCGCGAGCAGCTGCAGGCCCTGGCCATTCAGGACCCGCTGACCGGCGCGCGCAACCGCCGGGCCATGAACGAAGAACTGAAGATCGCAGTGTCCAGCAAACGCCGGCACGGCCGCAGCTACGGTGTACTGGCCATGGACCTGGACCATTTCAAGCAGATCAATGACCGACACGGACACCAGGCCGGGGATCAGGTACTGATCGACTACGTGAGGCTGATCAAGGCCTGCTCACGCCAGGAAGACCGACTGTTCCGCTTCGGCGGAGAGGAGTTTCTCCTGCTCCTGCCGGATGTCGACCTGCAGGGCCTGGAAGCCGCCGCACAGCACCTGCTGGTCTCGGTGCGCGAGCAGCTGAGCGGCCCTGGCGGCGCAGTTACCGTTTCGATCGGCGGCGCCATGCTGCGCACAGACGAACCCTGGGGACAGTGGTTGCAGCGTGCCGACCAGTGCCTCTACCAGGCCAAAAGCAGCGGACGCAATTGCATCATCATCGACAGACCAATCGTCGGCGATCTGGCACCCAGCCACTAGCCGGGAACTGCCGGTTGGCTGGCAGCCGGCACCACGCGCGAGCAAAATACTGGCGGCGGAAAAGCTGCAGATCCATCAACCGCTGGACCTCACGCCCCGTGCTCGCCTGATCGACATGGGCCGCGATGAGTTCTTCATCGCCGACAGCCTGCTGGGCGAACCCGCCATGCACCTCTCGGGAGTCAGCCACCAGCGCTTCCATGCCTCCCAACAGGTAGCCGGCAGTCACACCCTGCATTTCCTGGTACCACGCGACAGGGCCGGCGCCCAGCAACAGCTCGACGAGTTCGACGGCGGCCCGCGACGACTTCGGGACAGCGGCGAGTACCAGCGCACCCTCGACACCCATCGCGAGCATGCGCTGCGCGCTGAATAGACCTCAGCCGCGGTTGGCGGCGGCGACGATCAGCTGCTTCATCTCCGCCACGGCGCCCTTGAAACCGACGAACAACGCATGGGCGACGATGGCGTGGCCGATGTTCAGCTCGTGCACCCCGGCGATTGCCGCCACCGGCTCGACGTTGTGGTAGTGCAGGCCGTGGCCGGCGTTGACGATCAGGCCATGAGCCAGTCCGCAGGCCACGCCATCACGGATACGCGCGAGCTCGCGAGCCGCCTCTTCCGGGGAGTGGGCATCGGCGTAACGGCCGGTGTGCAGCTCGATGGCCGGCGCACCGATGCGCCGAGACGCTTCGATCTGCCGCTCCTCGGCGTCGATGAACAACGATACTTCGCAACCCAGCTTGCTCAGGCGCTGTACCGCGGCCCTGATCCGCTCTTCCTGGCCGGCCACGTCGAGACCACCCTCGGTTGTCAGCTCCTGGCGCGTCTCCGGCACCAGACAGATGTGCTCGGGCCGAATCTGCTCGGCGAAGTCGAGCATGAAGTCGGTAACCCCCATCTCGAAGTTCATTCGCGTCTGCAGCACTTCCTTGAGTATGCGCACGTCACGCTCCTGGATATGCCGGCGATCCTCGCGCAGGTGCACAGTGATTCCGTCGGCGCCCGCCTCTTCGGCATCCAGCGCAGCCTTGACCGGGTCCGGGTAACGGGTGCCGCGAGCCTGGCGCAGGGTGGCGACGTGGTCGATGTTGACGCCGAGGAGAATGCGGTTGGCTTCAGTCACGAGCAGGTTCCTTGAGAGTCATGAAAAGTTCGCGGCTGACCAGCGGTCGGCCGCCCAGGTGAGGAGCCAGGGCCTGGCGCATCAGGCGCTTGGCGGCAGCCAGGGCCCCGGGAGATGACCAGTCGGCCTCGGCCATCGCCAGCAAATCGGCGCCCTTGAACAGACCGGGCTGTAATTGTCCTACGGGCTCCAAACCGGCGTCCGGCTGCAGGCGGTACAGTCCCTCTGCGGCAATGGGGCGACCGGCAATATCGATATCCAGGGCGAAACCATAGCCCAGCTCGTCCAGCAGCCGCCATTCGAAGGAGCGCAACAGCGGCTCCAGCGGAGGATTGGCGGCCAGCGCCTGCAGGGTCAGGGCGTAGTGTTCGAACAGGCCAGGATGAGCGTCCTCGGCGGGCAGCAGACGCAGCAATAGCTCATTGAGGTAGAGCCCGCTGTAGAGGGTTTGTCCCTGCAGCCACACCGCCAGCCCGGAGGCCTCCAGGCGCGCCACGTTCTTCAGTTCGCCGCGCCCACGCAACTCCAGCTCCAGAGGCGCAAAAGGCCGCGCCAGGCTACCAGCCTTGCCGCGCGCGCCACGCAGCACTGCACGCAGACGCCCTTGCGGAGTAAGGAAATCGACCAGCGCGCTGGTTTCCTTGTAGGGCCGGCTATGCAGGACGAAGGCCGGAAGCGCGCCGGAGAGCATGGGGATCAGAAGTCGGTGTAGCCCAGCGACCGCAGCGCCCGCTCGTCATCGGACCAGCCGCCCTTCACCTTGACCCAGAGGTTGAGCATCACCTTGGAGTCGAACATGGTTTCCATGTCCTTGCGCGCATCCTGGCCGATGCGCTTGATGCGCTCACCCTTGTCACCAATGATGATTTTCTTCTGCCCGTCGCGCTCCACCAGGATCAGGCCGTGGATATGCAGTACGCGCCCCTCCTGCTTGAACTCCTCGATCTCCACGGTGATCTGGTAAGGCAGCTCGGCACCGAGCTGGCGCATGATCTTCTCGCGGATCAGCTCGGCGGCCAGGAAACGGCTGGAGCGATCAGTGATCTGGTCTTCCGGGTAGAAGTGCTCGGACTCCGGCAGATGCTCGGCGACCAGGCGCTCCAGGGTATCGAGGTTTTGCCCGTGCAGTGCGGAGATCGGCACCACTTCGGCCTGCGGCAGCTGGCCGGCCAGCCACTCCAAGTGCGGCAACAGTTCGCTCTTGTCTTCCAGGCGGTCTGCCTTGTTCACCGCCAGCAAGATCGGGCACTGCACATGCTGGACCTTCTCCAGCACCATCTGGTCCTCGTCGGTCCAGCGGGTGCGATCGACCACGAACACCACTACATCGACGTCCTTGAGCGCGGTCGATGCACTGCGGTTCATGTAGCGATTGAGTGCCTTGTCGTTGTGCTTGTGCAGGCCGGGCGTATCGACATAGACGGCCTGCACCTCACCCTCGGTCTTGATACCGAGCATGTTGTGACGGGTGGTCTGCGGCTTGCGCGAGGTGATCGCCAGCTTCTGCCCGAGGATATGGTTGAGCAGTGTCGACTTACCCACATTGGGGCGGCCAACGATGGCGACATAGCCACAACGGGTCACAGGTACATCAGTCATGGCTATTCTCCACGCCCAGGGCAACCAGCGCGGCAGCAGCGGCCACCTGCTCGGCGATGCGCCGGCTGGCGCCCTGCCCCTGGGTCTTGTCGGTCAGCAGAGCGATTTCGCACTGCACGAAGAAGGTCCGGCAATGCGGCTCGCCTTGGATATCCACCACCTCGTAGCGCGGTAGCTCGGCGGCACGTGACTGCAGGAACTCCTGCAGGCGGGTCTTGGGATCCTTGTTGGTATCCACCAGGGTCAGGCCGTCTAGCTCGTTGGTCAACCAGTCCAGGACGCGGGCACGCGCCACATCCATGCCGGCATCCAGGTAGATGGCGCCAATCAACGCTTCCAGTGCATCGGCCAGAATCGACTCGCGGCGAAAACCACCGCTCTTCAACTCACCCGAGCCCAGACGCAGGTACTCGCCCAGCTCAAAGCCACGGGCCAGCACAGCCAGGGTCTCGCCCTTGACCAGGCGCGCGCGCAGTCGCGAAAGCTGCCCTTCGCGGGCCTGCGGGAAGCGCTCGAACAGCGCCTCACCGGCAACGAAGTTAAGGATGGCATCACCGAGGAATTCCAGGCGCTCATTGTTGCGCCCGGCAAAACTGCGGTGCGTCAGCGCCAGGAGCATCAGCTCCTGATTCTGGAAGGTATGGCCGAGCCGACGCTCGAGACGGGAAAGAGATTGGCTCACTGGGCTCGGATTCGGAATTCTTTGTCGAAGTTGGCAACCAGATCGAGATTCTCGATCAGATGCTCGCGCCTCTCATACTTGAGATGAACAAGAAACTCGTTATTCTCCAGCTTGATCTCGATAGCATCCTCAAGCTTGAGATCACGAATACCGTTTACGGTCATCCCCTTCTCGACGTGCTCATAAAAATCGCGAACTGTGCTGATATCAAGACTAGGCTCAGTCTCGACTTTAGTGATCATACTTTCCAGCGCCATGTAATCCATGTAATGCGGAAACATCTTGAAGGCGGTGCTGGCAAAAAAAGCCACCAGCGCTAACACCACCATCCAGCCCAGCATGGACATGCCTTTCTGCGAACGCGCAAGTTTCATGGTCGACCCCAATTCCAATGTTGTTGTGATGGTGATGACTATATCTAAGCAGGCGCCGTGACGTTGAACAGCGCCTCGCAAACCGGGCAATCAGCGAATCAGACCGACCCGGGAAAAGTTCGGCAGGCTGCGCAGCTTGGGCCCGGACCAGGTCATCCACACGGCGAACGCCTTGCCCACGATATTGCGGTCGGGAACCATGCCCCAGTCTTCCTTGGCAATATGAGCGTCCTGCCAGTAGCGGCTGTCGTTGGAGTCGTCGCGGTTGTCACCCATCATGAAGTAATGCCCTTGCGGCACCACCCACTCGTCGCCCGGCCGGACATTGCGATGCAGCTGCTTGCGGATCATATGCTCCGCCTCACCCAGCTTCTCCTTGTACAGCAGGGTACGCCCCAGAGAGCCGGGCTCCTCGCCCAGCAGCGTCTCGGCCACCAGCTGGCCGTTCACCAGCAGATGCTTGTCTACCGTGTAAGCGATGCGATCCCCCGGCAGGCCGACCACACGCTTGATGTAGTTGATGCTCGGGTTGCTCGGATAGCGGAAGACCATGACATCGCCACGCTGCGGATCACCGACTTCGATGATCTTGGTATCGATCACCGGCAGGCGGATGCCATAGGCAAACTTGTTGACCAGAATGAAGTCGCCCACTTCCAGAGTCGGCTTCATCGAGCCGGAGGGAATCTGGAAAGGCTCCAGCAGGAAGGAGCGCAGCACCAGGACAATGGCCAGTACCGGAAAAAACGACTTGCCGTACTCGACCAGCAGCGGCTCCTTGTTCAGGCGCTGCAGAACCTGCTCGTCCGGCTCGCTGACCTGGCCTTCATAGGTCGCGATGGCCGCCCTGCGCCGCGGCGCCAGCAACAGCAGATCCAGCAGAGCGAGAGCGCCGCACACGGCGACGGCGATGACCAGAATCAGCGGGAAGTTGAACGACATGGGAGTTAACTATCCACCTTGAGTACGGCGAGGAAGGCTTCCTGCGGGATTTCCACGCTGCCGACCTGCTTCATCCTTTTCTTACCGGCCTTCTGCTTCTCCAGCAGCTTCTTCTTACGGCTGACGTCACCGCCGTAGCACTTGGCCAATACGTTCTTGCGCAGCGCCTTGACCGTGGTCCGGGCGATGATCTGGCCGCCAATGGCCGCCTGGATCGCCACATCGAACATCTGCCGAGGGATCAGTTCTTTCATCTTCTCGGTCAACACCCGGCCTTTCTGGTGAGCACGATCACGGTGCACGATCAACGCCAGGGCGTCGACCTTCTCACCGTTGATCATCACATCCAGACGCACCAGGTTGGCCGACTGGAAGCGATCGAAGCTGTAGTCCAGCGAGGCGTAACCGCGGCTCACCGACTTGAGGCGGTCGAAGAAGTCCAGTACTACCTCGTTCATCGGCAGGTCGTAGGAGACCTGCACCTGGCTGCTGAGGAACTGCAGGTCGCGCTGCACGCCGCGTTTCTCGATGCACAGGGTGATGACGTTGCCCAGATGCTCCTGCGGCACCAGGATATTGGCGCGCACGATCGGCTCGCGCATATCGAGAATGCCGGCCGGATCGGGGAGCTTGGACGGGTTGTCGACGTAGATCGTCTCGCCGTTCTTCATCTCCACTTCGAAAATCACGGTCGGCGCGGTGGTGATCAGGTCCAGGTCGTATTCGCGCTCCAGGCGCTCCTGGATGATCTCCATGTGCAACATGCCGAGGAAGCCGATGCGGAAGCCGAAGCCCAGGGCATCGGAGCTTTCCGGCTCGTACTGCAGGGCGGCATCGTTCAGGGTCAGCTTCTGCAGGGCCTCGCGGAAGTCCTCGAAATCATCGGAGCTGACCGGGAACAGGCCGGCATAGACCTGCGGCTTGACCCGCTTGAAGCCCGGCAGCACGTCGACATCCGGCGTAGTGGACAGGGTCAGGGTATCGCCCACCGGCGCGCCGTGAATGTCCTTGATGCCGGCGATGATGAAGCCCACCTCGCCAGCCTTGAGGTCGGGGGTCTCGGTGTGCTTCGGGGTGAACACGCCGACGCTGTCGACCTGGTGCATCTTGCCGGTCGACTTGACCAGGATCTTGTCGCCCTTCTTTACCCGACCGTGCTTGACCCGCACCAGCGAGACCACGCCCAGGTAGTTGTCGAACCAGGAATCGATGATCAGCGCCTGCAACGGCGCGTCGAGTTCGCCCTCTGGCGGCGGAATCACCTTGACCAGGTGCTCCAGCACATCGATCACGCCCATGCCGCTCTTGGCGCTACAGGGCACGGCATCGGTGGCATCGATGCCGATGATGTGTTCGATCTCGTCCTTGACCCGCTCCGGCTCGGCCTGGGGCAAGTCCATTTTGTTCAGCACCGGCATGACCTCAAGGCCCTGCTCGATGGCGGTGTAGCAGTTGGCAACCGACTGCGCCTCGACACCCTGCCCGGCGTCTACTACCAGGATCGCACCCTCACAGGCCGCCAGGGAGCGGCTGACTTCGTAGGTGAAGTCGACGTGACCGGGAGTATCGATGAAGTTCAGCTGGTAGGTTTTACCGTCCTGCGCCGGGTAGTGCAGGGTCACGCTGTGCGCCTTGATGGTGATGCCGCGCTCACGCTCCAGGTCCATGGAGTCCAGAACCTGGGCTTCCATCTCGCGGTCGGACAGGCCGCCACAGATCTGGATGAAGCGGTCGGCCAGGGTCGACTTGCCATGATCGATGTGGGCGATGATGGAAAAATTGCGGATATGACTCAGGTCACTCACGGATCAACACTCGAAAAAGCCGCAGGCAGGCTGCCCGCCGAAAAATAGCCGGGGATTCTACCCGATCGGCGACCAAGCCGTCACGGGCAGGCATGAAAAGGGCGGCCGAAGCCGCCCTTTTCACTCACCAGCCGGGTTACTCGGCCAGCTTGAAGGTAATGAAGCTGGCGCGCCCCTGACGCAGCACGCGCATGGACACCGAGCGATTGACCGGCAACGCCTTGGCCACTTCGGCGAACTGCTTGGCAGAAGTGATGGCCTGATTGTTCAGGTGCGTGATGATATCCCCGGGGCGCAGGCCGATCAGGGCTGCCGGGCCGTTCTGCACATCCTTGATGACCACGCCACCGCGCAGGTCGAGCGCTTTCTTCTGCTCGCCACTGAGCTCCACCACCGAGACACCCAGCCGATTGCTGCTGCGCTCGACACCCTCGGCAGCGCCCAGCGCGACTTCCTCACCCTCTTCAGGGAGAGCGCCAATGGCCAGCTTGATGGTCTTACGCTCACCCTCGCGCACCACTTCCAGGGCGGCCTGCTCGCCAGGCTTGAGCGCACCGACCAGGTGCGGCAGATCGGCCGACATGACGATCGGCTGGCCGTTGAGGCTGAGGATCACATCGCCCACCTGCAGACCACCCTTGGCCGCCGGACCTTCCTCTAGGACCTGAGCCACCAGGGCACCGGCCGGCTTGTCCAACCCGAAGGACTCGGCCAGATCCTTGTTGACCTCCTGGATCACCACACCCAGCCAGCCACGACTGACCTTGCCAGCACTCTTCAGCTGATTGGCAACATCCATAGCCACATCGATAGGAATGGCGAAAGACAGCCCCATGAAGCCGCCGGAGCGGGTGAATATCTGCGAGTTGATGCCGACCACCTCGCCATCCAGATTGAACAGCGGGCCGCCGGAGTTACCCGGATTGATCGCCACGTCTGTCTGGATGAAGGGCACGTAGTTCTCGTTGGGCAGGCTGCGTCCCTTCGCGGAAACGATGCCAGCGGTCACCGAGTGATCGAAGCCGAACGGCGAGCCGATGGCCAGTACCCACTCGCCCACCTTGAGCGCATCCGACTTACCCAGCTTGACCGTGGGCAAATCCTTGCCCTCCACCTTCAACAATGCCACGTCGGATCGTGGATCTGCGCCGATCAGCTTGGCTTCGAGCTCACTGCGGTCGGACAAGCGCACGATGATCTCGTCGGCATCGGCCACCACGTGATTGTTGGTCAGTACATAGCCATCATCGGAGATGATGAAACCCGAGCCGAGCGACTGCGCCTCGCGCTGCCGGCCGCCTGGGCCACGCGGCATCTGCGGCACATTGCGCTCGAAGAACTCGCGAAACATCGGCGGCAGCCCTTCGAGATCCGGAATCTGACCCTGGATCGCCACCTCGCGCTGCGGCAGCTTCTGCCGGGTACTGATGTTCACCACCGCAGGCGAGGCTTCCTGTACCAATTCAGTGAATTCGGGGAGTTCGGCCTGCGCCAGGGACACCTGCCCCAACAGCAACAGGGCGCACAGGCCAGTGAACGAGGATTTCAGGCTACTCATGGACATCAGCTCCATCCACTCGGAAGACAGGACAAATTCGCAGCCGCACGGAGCGCATGATGCACCCGGCGGTACGACCATCGAAACTCACTGTGCGCTCTTGGCGTCACCGCCCTGCATCGACAGGGCCACACGCTCTGCGGTGCCCAGGGGAATCTCCCCCACCACAGTAACCATCACGTCACCTGCGGCGGTGCTCATGCGCCGGGACACCACGGCCGTCGGCCCAAACTGGCTGCGTGCGTCTTCAGCGGCAGCACCCCGCAGCGGCTCGAGAAAAATACTGAAGCGCGCCAGACCGTCACCGTAGAGCAAGTAGGCCACCGGCTCGGGAGACAGCGGGCTGGTTCTCTCCAGCGCCTGGCTCAACTCGAAACCAGGCGGCACCCAGCCGGCCTGCCAGGATTGCGAAAGGCCGGGCGACTTGTCGAAGCTGACCGGCTTGCAGGCAGCGCTCGGCTGCAACGCGCCCTCGCTCTCGAAAGGCGCCAAGCTGATGAACTGGAAGCGCTCCAGCAACTGCCCCTTCTCGTTGATCAGCAACGACTTCAGCGGCAGCGCCGTCTCGTCATCAAGATGCAATTCGAAGGCGTAGCGATGGCGGTCGCGGGGAATCAGCGCCAGCACAGTGGCAGTGCGACCGGCAACCCGCGAACTGCCCAGCACGCGCAGGTCGTAATGCTGCTGCAGCTGCGCCGCATTCAGCTCACGAGCCGGCCACTGCGCCTCGACAGCGTGCCCGGCCAGGGCATCGGTCATGCACTGCGGTCGTCCGTCGACCCGCAGAACTTCCTGGGCCGGACCATCGAGCTGCAGCAAGCGCTCGCTAATCGCGTTCTCGCCCCCCTTATGCCAGACGGCATGGGTGGAGAAACTGCCGTTGCGCTCGTAGATGAAGGTGCCCTGAAAACTCTGATGTTCGGCCTGGGTCAGGCGCTGCAGCCAGTTCTCGGCAGCCTGGACGGGCTGGGCCAGACAGCTGCCGAGCAATGCGAGAAGGACGACGCGCATAGAGGCTCTCAGCGGTTTTCCAGGCTGGCGGCACGGGCATAGGGCAGGACCGAATCATTACCGCTGGCAGCCGCCTGTTGCGCATGCTGACGCAGGTAGTTCGGCAGACGCTGCTCATACCAGCCGGAAGCCGGCTGCTGCACGTTCTGCCGCAACGGCGCGGCGGACTCGGTATAACCTGCCAGCACCGCCGGCCCCTGCACCTGCGGTAGTGTCAGACTCGGCTGACCGGCCTGCTGGGCCAACTGGGCACCAGACAGCTCGTCCTGGTTGTAGAAACGCACACCGGCCAGCACCGCCAAGGTCACGGAAGCGGCTACCGCCACGCGTCCGAGGGTACGCCAGGAGCGCTTTGCAGCCGGCGCAGGCAACGCCTCTTCGGCCAGCGCAGCGGAAACCGCCGCAGCGATATCCAGGCGCGGCTCCAGCAGCTCCTTGTGCATCACAGCGCGGGCAATCTGGTAGCGCGACCAGGTGCCTCGCAACTCGGCATCGTCGCCGGCGGCGGCCAGCACTCGACGCAGCTCCAGTTCGTCCGCTTCGTTATCCATCACCGCGGACAGCGATTCCTGCAGGGTTTCACGACTCATGGCGTTTCCTCTCTTGGCTGTCGCCGCTGTCTCAAGCTTCCTGCAGCAAGGGCTGCAGGGCTTTATCGATGGCCTCGCGAGCACGGAATATCCGCGACCTCACAGTACCGACCGGACACTGCATCACATTGGCAATGTCCTCGTAACTCAGACCGTCGAACTCGCGCAGGGTCAGCGCCGTACGCAGGTCTTCCGGCAACTGCTGGATGGTTCGATGCACGGTGGCCTCGATCTCATCCCGCAACATGGCGCGCTCCGGCGACTCGATGTCCTTCAGGGCATGATCGCCCTCGTAAAACTCGGCATCCTCGGCGCTGACATCACTGTCCGGCGGCCGACGACCACGCGAGACCAAGTAGTTCTTCGCCGTGTTGATGGCAATGCGGTACAGCCAGGTATAGAACGCACTGTCACCGCGGAAGTTGCCCAACGCCCGATAGGCCTTGATGAACGCTTCCTGGGCGACATCCTGCGCCTCATGACTGTCATGTACGAAACGCACCACCAGACCGAGAATCTTGTGCTGGTACTTGAGCACCAGCAGATCGAAGGCTCGCTTGTCGCCCCGCTGTACACGCTCGACCAGCTGTTGATCGTCTTCCTGGGCTAGCATGAATACTCCTCGTTCGCCTCGGAGGGAGTCAGCATCGTCCAGTCTGTCGGTCTGCCAAGATAGACTCGGGCGCTGTGCAAAAGTTCTCCCCTCCGAACAAGCTTCGCGAGGCCTGCGAGGCCTGCGCAAAACGGAGCAGTGGCTGGTTCCAACCACTGCCTGAATGATCCTTGCAGCCGACCCACTGACCACCCATGGAGGGTAGCCATGATGTCGACAACTTCCTTTGGAACCTGAGTGACTAAGAAAGTTCCGATTCGCATTATTGCGTCATAAGCCCGGCTATTGTGCGTCTGCCCCCCTCTATATACTAGGCGCCGCCATTTCGACTCCCCCGCGGAACCAGCAGTAGATGAGCCAACACTATCAGCATGACGTCCTAGTCATTGGCAGCGGCGCCGCCGGCCTGACCCTGGCCCTGACCTTGCCTGGGCACCTGCGCATCGCCGTGCTGAGCAAGGGCGACCTGGCCAATGGCTCCACCTACTGGGCGCAGGGCGGCGTGGCGGCCGTGCTGGATGACGCCGACACCGTGGAATCCCATGTCGCCGACACCCTCAACGCCGGGGGCGGTCTATGCCACGAGGACGCTGTACGCTTCACCGTGGAGCACAGCCGCGAGGCCATCCAGTGGCTGATCGGACAGGGCGTGCCCTTCACCCGTGACGACGAGCAGGAGCGTGAAGACGGTGGCTTCGAGTTCCATCTCACCCGCGAAGGCGGCCATAGCCATCGGCGCATCATCCACGCCGCCGATGCCACCGGCGCTGCGATCTTCAACACCCTGCTGCAGCAGACCCGCCAGCGCACCAATATCGAACTGCAGGAACAGCGGGTGGCGGTCGATCTGATCACCGAGCGCAAGCTCGGCCTGCCCGGCCAGCGCTGCGTCGGCGCCTACGTGCTCAACCGCACCAGCGGCGAAGTCGACACCTACCATGCACGCTTTGTCATCCTCGCCACCGGCGGCGCGGCCAAGGTCTACCTCTATACCAGCAACCCGGACGGCGCCAGCGGCGACGGCATCGCCATGGCCTGGCGCGCCGGCTGCCGGGTCGGCAACCTGGAGTTCAACCAGTTCCACCCGACCTGCCTGTACCACCCGCAGGCCAAGAGCTTCCTGGTCACCGAGGCCCTGCGCGGCGAAGGCGCGCACCTCAAGCTGCCCAACGGCGAACGCTTCATGGAGCGCTTCGACCCGCGCGCCGAGCTGGCCCCGCGCGACATCGTCGCCCGCGCCATCGACCACGAGATGAAGCGCCTGGGTATCGACTGCGTATACCTCGACATCAGCCACAAGCCGGCCGAGTTCGTGAAGTCGCACTTCCCCACCGTCTATGAGCGCTGCCTGACCTTCGGCATCGACATCACCCGCCAGCCCATTCCGGTGGTGCCGGCGGCGCACTACACCTGCGGCGGCGTGGTCGTCGACCAGCACGGCCACACCGACGTACCGGGCCTGTACGCCATCGGCGAAACCAGCTTCACCGGCCTGCACGGCGCCAACCGCATGGCCAGCAACTCGCTGCTCGAGTGTTTCGTCTATGCCCGCTCGGCGGCTCAGGACATCGTCGCGCAGCTGGATCGGGTACCAATGCCACGGGGGCTACCAGCCTGGGACGCCAGCCAGGTGACCGACTCGGACGAAGACGTGATCATCGCGCACAACTGGGACGAGCTGCGGCGTTTCATGTGGGACTACGTCGGCATCGTGCGCACCAACAAGCGCCTGCAACGCGCCCAGCACCGGGTGCGTCTGCTGCTCGATGAGATCGACGAGTTCTATTCCAACTACAAGGTCAGCCGCGACCTGATCGAGCTGCGCAACCTGGCCCAGGTCGCCGAACTGATGATCGAGTCGGCCATGCTGCGCCGCGAGAGCCGCGGCCTGCATTACACCCTTGACTACCCGGGCCTGCTGCCCGAGGCCCGCGACACTATCCTGGCGCCGCCCACCTACGCCGGCTGAACTTCAGCCGCACGCGCAGGCGCCGGTGCGCCTCGCGTGTCAGCGCATCACGCGGGATGCACAAGCCACGCACGCGCCGCTCACCGACCAGGCGAAAGCGCAGTACCACCGCAAGCGGCAGCGCGAGGCTGTCCGGCTGCAACTGCACCGGCTGCCAGCCATTGCGTGCGCTGAACAGCTGCCAGCCCTCCTCGTCCCGGCGCAGACCGGTGAAGGCCGACGGGTGGCGCAGCAGGATCTGCCGCGGCAGCGTCCAGGCGGCATGCACCAGGCAGGCCAGCACGCCGAGCGCAGCGGCCCAGACGGGCAGATCGATGACCAGCAGGGTCAACAGCGCCAGGCCCAGCGCCGCCAGGTAGAGCGTCAGCAGCAGGCGCGAGGCCTGCCAGTGACATTCGAAGTGCTTACTTGGGCTGGACACGGTCCAGGATCATGCGAACCATGCGACGCAGATCGGCATCCTCGGGCTCGCCGCGCTGCATGAACCAGCCGAACATGTCCTGGTCCTCACACTCCAGCAGCTTGCGGTAGCGCGCCTGATCCTCGGCGTCCAGGCTGGGGTATACCTCCTTGACGAAGGGTACCAGCAGCACATCCAGCTCCAGCATGCCGCGGCGGCTATGCCAGAAGAGTCGGTTCAGTTCGGTCGCGTCGGCCATGCGCCAGGCTCCTGTGCAAAGGGGCGCAGTATAACGGCGCGCAGCGCACTCGGCACCCGCTGACAAGGCGCTGGACGGCCTCTATGATGACGGCCTGACTTATTGCCCAGCGATCGCCCATGGCCGACTCTGCCTTCTTCACCCCGCTCAATCACGAAGCCCTGCTCGCCGTACGCGGCCCGGACGCTGCCAAGTTCCTCCAGGGCCAGCTCACCTGCAACCTCAACTATCTCGACGAACGGACCTCCAGCCTGGGCGCCCGCTGCACGCCCAAGGGCCGTATGACCTCCAGCTTCCGCATTGTCCAGGAAAGCGACGGCTACCTGCTGGCCCTGGCCAGCGAACTGCTCGAAGCACAACTGACGGATTTGAAGAAATACGCGGTGTTCTCCAAGTCCAGCCTTGCCGACGAATCCGCCACCTGGGCCCGCTTCGGCCTCAGCGGCGGTGATGGTGCGCTGGTGAGTCTCGGCCTTGATCTGCCACAACAGGCCGATGCCGTGGTCCGCGCCAATGGCCTGATCGCCCTGCGCCTGCCCGGCGGCCGGGCCGAACTGTGGGCCCCGGCCGCACAGGCCGAAAGCCTGCAGGCTCGCCTGGCCGCCCAGCTGCCGGAAGCCCCGCTCAACGACTGGCTACTCGGCCAGGTGCGCGCCGGCATCGGCCAGGTGTTCGGTGCCACCCGCGAGCTGTTCATCCCGCAGATGATCAACCTGCAGGCCGTCGGCGGCGTCAGCTTCAAGAAGGGCTGCTACACCGGCCAGGAAATCGTCGCGCGCATGCAGTACCTCGGCAAGCTCAAGCGCCGTCTGCAACGGCTGAGCCTGCCCCAGGGCGAACTGCCGGCCGTGGGCAGCGAGCTGTTCTCGCCGGTGCACGGCTCCAGCGTCGGCGAAGTGGTGCTGGCGGCCGCTAACGGCGGCGGCGCCGAGCTGCTGGCGGTGCTGCAGGAAGATGCCGTCGCCGATGGCCGTATCCACCTGGGCAGCCCCGAGGGGCCGGCCCTCGAACTGCTGGAAATGCCCTACCAACTGGACGCAGATCGCGAAATCCAGCGCTAGGTAAAAAAGCTGATGCATGATCCTGGGCAAACGCGGTACAACCCGGGCAGACCCGAACAAAGTCCGCCTCAGCGCCTAGACTGAAGCGGTCGTGACAGCCGAGAAGCGAAATGAGCAAGCTTGCCGAGAAAGTCCAGGAAGAACTGATCCACGCCATCGAGAACGACGAGCTGGTGCTGCCGACCCTGCCCGAGGTGGCACTCAAGGTACGCGAAGCGGCGGAAGATCCGAATGTCAGCATTCCTGTACTGAGCAAGGTGATCGGTAACGACGCGGCCCTCACCGCGCGCATCATCAAGGTGGTGAACAGCCCGCTGCTGCGCACCAGCAAGGAAATCACCGACATCCAGATGGCCGTCAGCCGTCTGGGCATCAACTACACCTGCAACCTGGCCACCGGCCTGGCCATGGAGCAGATGTTCCAGGCCACCAGCGACGTGGTTGACCGCAAGATGCGCGAAGTGTGGAACAAGAGCACCGAGATCGCCGGCATCTGCCACGTTCTGTGCCGCCACTACACCAAGCTGATGCCCGACCAGGCCACCCTGGCCGGCCTGGTGCACCAGATCGGCGTGCTGCCGATCCTCACCTACGCCGAAGAGAACAACGCGCTGCTGGCCGACTCGATCAGCCTCAACCACGTGATCGAGAAGATCCATCCGATCATCGGCGACCGAATCCTGCGTGCCTGGGAGTTCCCCGAGCCCATCGCCATCGTGCCCAGCCAGCACCTGAACTTCAGCCGCAACTCCGCCAAAGTGGACTACGTGGATATCGTCCAGGTCGCCACCCTGCAGAGCTACCTCGGCAGCGAGCACCCCTACACCCAGCTGGACTGGAGCCAGATCCCGGCCTTCGCCAAGCTCGGCCTCGACCCGAATGTCGACATGCAGGCCGACGAAGACCTCTCCGCTGCGATGGAAGCGGCCACCCGCATGCTGCAGTGAGACGCCGGCGCCCCTCCGTCGCCCCCACTCCGGCAAGGCTGATTCTGACTAGACTGCAAGCAAGCCCGGCGCACGCCGGGCGGCGTCAACGGAAGTACGCCACGGCACCGAAGGAATCGGAGTCGCAATGCTGGGTTCTGGGTAAGGAAACATTTCATGCGCCTGCTGCCACTGCTGTTCGCCCTGCTCCTGCCGCTAGCCGCCACGGCCGATGAAGTCCGCCTGACCAACGGCGAGTGGAGCCCCTACCTCGGCCAGAACCTGCCCCACTACGGCGTTGCCTCGCGTATCGTCAAGGAAGCCTTCGCCCTGGAGGGCATCCGGGTAAAGTGGGAGTTTTACCCCTGGGCTCGCGCCCTGCGCAGCGCCGAGCGCGGCAAGAGCGATGGCAGCGCCGTGTGGTTGCGCAGCCCCGAACGCGAGCAGACCTTCTTCATCAGCGACCCTGTGGTGGAGAGCGGCTTTTACCTGTTCCACCGCAAGGACTATCCACTCGACTGGCAGCAGATCAGCGATCTCGCGCCGCTGCGGCTCGGCGGCGCCATCGACTACGACTACGGCCAGGCCTTCCAGCAGGCCGAGCGCGACGGTCTGCTCAAGGTCAAGCGCCTGAGTAGCGAGGAACAGGGCCTGCGCATGCTCCTGGCCGGCCGCCTGGATGCCTTCCCAATGGACAAGGTAGTGGCCTTCGCCATGCTGCACAGCCAGTTCAGCCGTGAGGAGCGCATGCGCCTGTCCTATCACCCGCTCGCGCTGCGCAGCGACAGCCTGCACCTGCTGCTGTCGAAGCAGGTGCCCGGCAACGCCGAACGCATGGCACGCTTCAACCGCGGCCTCAAGGCCCTGCAGGACAGCGGCAAGGTCAGCCAGTACCTGCTGGAAATCCAGCAGCCACTGAGCCTGACCTACTAGCAGGCCGGCGGAAAGCTCACCCGCACCCGCAGGCCGCCCAGCGCGCCCTGCCCCAGCTCGATCTCGGCGCGATGAGCGCGGCAGATCTCGCCGACAATCGCCAGCCCCAGCCCGGCCCCGCCGGCATGCGGATTGCGCCGATAGAAGCGCTCGAACACCCGCGCGCGCTCCTCCGGCGGAATGCCGGGGCCATCGTCCTCCACCTCCAGCAGCGCCGGCGCCAGCACCCGCACCACCACGTTGCCACCCGGTGTATGAGCCAGCGCGTTGTCCACCAGGTTGTAGATCAGCTCGTGCAGCAGCATCGGCTCGCCGCGCAGCCACACCTCGGTGCCCGCTTCCAGCGCCAGGGCGATGCCACGCTGGTGCGCCAGGGGCGCCAGGGCCATGCCCAGCTCGCGGGCCAGCTGGGCCAGCTCGACCCGCTCGGCGCCGCCCTCGGCCACGGCGCGGGCGGCACGCTCGATACGTGCCAGCGACAGCAGCTGGTTGGCCAGGTGGGTGAGGCGATCGGTGCTCTGCGCTGCCTTTTCCAGGGTGCTGCGCCACAGCGCCGGCTCGCGCTCGCGCAGGCCCAGTTCGATACGCGCCTTGAGCGCCGCCAGCGGCGTGCGCAGCTCGTGGGAAGCGTCGGTGATGAACTGCGCCTGGCGCTCGAACTGCTGGCGCAGGCGCTCGGTGAAGTGGTTGAGCGAGGCCACCAGCGGGCGCAGCTCGTCCTGCACCTGAACCATCGGCAGCGGCTCCAAGTCGTCCGGCTGGCGCTCTTCCACCGCCGTACGCAGGCGCTCCAGCGGGCGCAGCGCGGCACTCACCGCCAGCCCCACCAGGGCCAGGGTGATCAGTGCCAGCAGGCCCATGCGCCACAGGGTATCGAGCAGCAGGCCACGGGCCATGCGCACCCGCGCCACGTCGGTCTCGGCCACGCGAATCTCCGCCATGCCGTTCATCCCCGGCTCGGAAACCGGCTGCAGCAGGCTGACCAGACGCACGCCGACGCCATCGAATTCACCGTCATAGAAGCGCGCCAGAGCCGGGTAGTCATCGGTGCGCGGCGTGCCCTGCGATGGCGCCGGCAGCCCCTCATAGCCGGACACCACACGCCCCTCGAGGTCGCTGACCTGGTAGAAGATGCGCCCCTCCAGGTCATAGGCGAAAGGGTCCAGCGCCACGTAGGGCACGTCGGCGCGCAGCTTGCCATCCTCGGTGTAGAGCCCATCGGCGATGGCCCGCGCCGAGGCCAGCAGCGTGCGGTCGTAGGCTGCGTCGGCGGCATGGCGACCATTCCAGTAGGCGCTGAGGCTGCCGATCAGCAGCGGAATGGCCAGCAGGATGGCCAGCCGGCGCAACAGCCGGCCACGCAGGCTGCCCGCCGCCAGCTCAGTCACCGGCAGCTTCCAGCAGGTAGCCCAGCCCGCGGAAGGTGACGATACGCACCGCATCGCCTTCCAGCTTCTTGCGCAGGCGGTGCACGTAGATCTCGATGGCATCCGCACTGGCGTCCTCGTCCAGGCCGAACACCTGGTCGGCCAGCTGCTCCTTGCTCATCACCCGTCCGGGGCGGGCGATCAGCGCCTCCAGCACCGCCTGCTCACGCGAGGTGAGGTTGAGCAACTGCGTGCCCAGGGTGAAACGCCGGGTGCCCAGGTCGTAGACCAGCGCGCCACAGCGCTGCTGCTGCTCGCCGCCGAGCACACTACGGCGCAGCAGGGCCTTGACCCGCGCCTCCAGCTCGGTGAGTTCGAAGGGCTTGGCCAGGTAGTCGTCGGCGCCCAGGTTGAGGCCATGCACACGGTCCTTGACCTCGCCGCGCGCGGTCAGCATCAGCACCGGCAGGGTCTTGCCGCGCCCGCGCACGCGCGCCAGCACCTCAAAACCGTCGAGCCTTGGCAGGCCCACGTCGAGCACGGCCAGGGCGTAGTCCTCACTGGCCAGAGCATGTTCGGCAGCCACCCCGTCGTGCAGCACATCGACGGTCAGCCCTGCGCCACGCAGGGCCTGGGCCACGCTCTCGGCCAGGGGCAGATGGTCCTCGACCAGCAGGATTCGCACGGCAGCACACTCCACAGACCTTGTCGTTATGCGCCGAGTTTAACCAGCGCGGACGGCCTGTGAAGGGCGCCGCCGGTTTCTTTCACCCTGAAAGCCTGGCGAAAGTTTCGCCCCCTAGGATCGCGACCAGGGTGGCTCGATCCACCCGTAAAACGCCGGTTGCGTGGTTGCCCCGGTGTGACAAGAACAACAATCGGAGACCACATGATGCGATCTGCCCATCGGCAGGCCTCGGCGCCTGTTCGTCGCTTCAGCCTCACCCTGCTCGCCTGCGCCCTGACGCCCGCCGCGCATGCCGCCTTCATCGAAGACAGCAGCGCCACCCTGACCACCACCAACATCTACCTCAACCGCGACTTCCGTGAAGGCGATGGCCAGAACAAGCGCGAGGAATGGGGCCAGGGCTTCCTGCTCGACGTCCGCTCCGGCTACACCGAAGGCACCGTCGGCTTCGGCCTCGACGCGCTCGGCATGCTCGGCCTCAAGCTCGACTCCGGCAAGGGCCGCACCGGCACAGACCTGCTGCCGGTGCAGGACGACGGCGGCACCCCGGACCAGTTCGGCCGCCTCGGCCTGACCGCCAAGGTCAAGCTCGCCGAAAGCGAGTTCCGCTACGGCTCGCATATCCCCGAGCTGCCGGTGGTCAAGGCCAGCGACAGCCGCCTGCTGCCGCAGGTGTTCGAGGGTGGCCTGCTGACCTCCAGCGACATCGACAACCTGAGCTTCACCGGTGGGCGCCTGGACAAGGTGATCGACCGCGCCTCGACCAACTCCGAGGACCTCATCCTCAACAGCAAGAACAGCCGCTTTGCCGGCGGCGTGACGGCCGAGCACATGGACCTGGCCGGCTTCGATTACAGCTTCGCCAAGGGCCTGACCGGACGCTACTACTACGCCGACGTCGAGGACATCTACCGCCAGCACTTCCTCGGCCTGCTCGCCAGCCAGCCTCTGGGCGGCGGTACCCTGAGCGCCGACCTGCGCCTGTCGATCAGCGACGACAGCGGCTCGGCCAAGGCCGGCAAGGTCGACAACAACGCCTGGAACGGCCTGGTCTCCTACGCCCACAGCGGCCACAAGGTCGGCCTCGGCTACCAGCACCTCTCCGGCGACACCGGCTTCGCCTACCTCGATGGCAGCGACCCCTTCCTGGTCAACTTCGTGCAGATCAACGACTTCGCCAACGCCGACGAGCGTTCCTGGCAGGCCCGCTACGACTTCGACTTCGCCGGCCTCGGCGTGCCCGGCCTGAGCTTCATGACCCGCTACATCAAGGGCGACAACGCCCAGGTCAGCGGCAGTGATGAAGAAGGCCGCGAGTGGGAACGCAACATCGAGTTCAAGTACGTGGTGCAGAGCGGTCCGCTCAAGGACCTCTACGTGCGCCTGCGCAACGCCAGCTTCCGTTCCAGCTTCGCCCGCGACGCGGACGAAAACCGTCTGATCGTCGGCTACAGCCTGCCGATCTGGTAAGCCACAATAAAACTCCACAGGAGAAAGATCATGAAGACTGCCTTGTCGCATATCGCCCTGGCCCTGGGTGCCCTCGCCCTCAGCAGCCAGCTGCTGGCCGAGCCCAAGCGCCCCGAGTGCATCGCCCCGGCCAAGCCCGGCGGCGGTTTCGACCTGACCTGCAAGCTGGCCCAGAGCGGCCTCAAGGACAACGGCCTGCTCCAGGCGCCGATGCGCGTCACGTACATGCCCGGCGGCGTCGGTGCGGTGGCCTACAACGCCGTGGTCGCCCAGCGGCCGAAGGACGCCGGGACCATTACCGCGTTCTCCTCCGGCTCCCTGCTCAACCTGGCCCAGGGCAAGTTCGGCCGCTACGACGAGAACGCCGTGCGCTGGCTGGCCGGCATCGGCACCGACTACGGCGCCATCAGCGTGCGCGCCGACTCGCCCTACCAGACCCTCGACGACCTGGTGCAGGCGCTGAAGAAGGACCCGGGCAGCATCGTCTTCGGCGCCGGCGCCACCATCGGCGGCCAGGACTGGATGCAGACCGCGCTGATCGCCCGCGCCGCCGGCATCGACCCGCAGAAGCTGCGCTACGTGGCCTTCGAAGGCGGCGGCGAAACCCTCACCGCCATGCTCGGTGGCCACGTGCAGGTCACCTCCAGCGGCCTCGGCGAAGTCACCCCGCAACTGGCGGCGAACAAGATCCGCGTCATCGCCGTGCTCTCCGAGCAGCGCCTGCCGGGCAAGCTGGCCAACCTGCCGACCGCCAAGGAGCAGGGCTACGACATCACCTGGCCGGTGATCCGCGGCTTCTACATGGGGCCGGAAGTCAGCGATGCGGACTACGCTTGGTGGAAGGGCCAGTTCGACACCCTGCTGGCCAGCCCCGAGTTCGCCAAGCTGCGCGAACAGCGCGACCTGTTCCCCCTGAGCATGACCGGCGACGAGCTGAAGGCCTACGTGTTCAAGCAGGTGCAGGACTACAAGGCCCTGGCCGGCGAGTTCGGCCTGGTCCAGTAAGGCATCCCCCTCTCCCCCTCCCGGGAGAGGGTGGCCCGCAGGGCCGGGTGAGGGAAGCGCATGCCCCTCACCCCTAGCCCCTCTCCCGGCGGGAGAGGGGAACAACCATCCTTGCTCAGGAATACCACCATGTACGTCCGCCTGTTCGCCGCGGTGTGGCTGCTCGTCTGCGCCTTTCTCGCCGTGGTCGCCTGGGGCTTCCAGGCGCCCTTTTCCTATGACCCGGTCGGCCCGCGTGCCTACCCCCTGCTGTTGCTGACACTGATGGCCGCCGCCGCCCTGTGGCTGCTGTGCAAGCCGAGTGGCGAGCCGACCCTGCCGATCTCCTGGGCGCTGGCGCGCAAGGTCGCCCTGTGCATCGGCGCCCTGCTGGCCTACGCCCTGTTGTTCGAGCCGCTGGGCTTCGTGCTCAGCACCGCCCTGGCCGGCTTCGGCCTCGGCCTGCTGTTCGGCGGCCGCCTGCTGCCCAGCGCCCTCAGCGGCCTGCTGATGGGCACGCTGCTGTATGGCCTGTTCGACTACCTGCTGGACGTGCCGCTGCCGCTCGGCCTGTTCGCCGCCTTCGTGGAGAGCTGAAATGGAAACGCTGAATTTCTTGATGCAGGGCTTCGACGTGGCCACCCGGCCGGTCAACCTGCTGGTGGCGCTGTTCGGCGCCTTCGTCGGCACCGTGGTCGGCCTGCTGCCGGGCCTGGGCCCGATCAACGGCGTGGCGATCCTGCTGCCGCTGGCCTTCGCCCTCGGCCTGCCGCCGGAAACCGCGCTGATCCTGTTGGCCGCCGTGTACCTGGGCTGCGAGTACGGCGGGCGCATCTCGGCCATCCTGCTCAATGTGCCGGGTGATGCAGCGGCGATCATGACCACCCTCGACGGCTACCCGCTGGCGCGCCAGGGCAAGGGTGGCATCGCCCTGTCGCTGTCGGCCATGAGCTCGTTCATCGGCAGCACCATCGCCACCATCGGCGTGGTGCTGTTCGCGCCAGTCCTGGCCAACTGGGCGGTGGCCTTCGGCCCGGCCGAGTACTTCATGCTGATGGTGTTCGCCATCGCATGCCTGGGCGGCATGGTCGGCGACAAGCCGGTCAAGACCCTGCTCGCTGCGCTGATCGGCCTGGGCCTGGCCACGGTCGGAGTAGACGCCACCACCGGGGTATACCGCTTCACCTTCGACAGCGTCGGCCTGTCCGACGGCATCCAGTTCGTCATCGTGGTGATCGGCCTGTTCAGCGTCAGCGAGGTGCTGCTGATGCTCGAACACACCACTAACGGGCAAAAGGCAGTCAAGGCCAGCGGGCGCATGCTGTTCAACGCCAAGGAATTCGCCTTCACCTGGTGGAGCAGCGTGCGCAGCTCGCTGGCCGGTTTCGTCATCGGCGTGCTGCCGGGCGCCGGAGCGACCATCGCCAGCGCCATCACCTACATGAGCGAGAAGCGCATGGCCGGTACCAGCGGCCGCTTCGGCGACGGCGACTTGCGCGGCGTGGCGGCGCCGGAGGCGGCCAACAATGCCTCGGCCTGCGGCTCGCTGATCCCCATGCTGACCCTCGGCGTGCCGGGCTCGGGCACTACGGCGGTGATGATCGGCGCACTGACCCTGTACAACATCACCCCCGGCCCGCTGCTGTTCGAGCAGCAGCCGGACGTAGTCTGGGGCCTGATCGCCTCGCTGTTCATTGGCAACGTCATCCTGCTGGTGATGAACATCCCCCTGGTCGGCCTGTTCGCCCGCATGCTCAGCGTGCCGACCTGGGTCCTGGTACCGGCCATTACCATCATCTCGGTGGTCGGCGTGTACGCCGTGCACAGCACCACCTTCGACCTGGTGCTGATGGCCGCCCTCGGCCTGTTTGGCTACCTGCTGCGCAAGATGGACTTCCCGCTGTCGGCGCTGATCCTCGGTTTCGTCCTCGGCGAGCTGATGGAGTCCAACCTGCGTCGCGCCCTGTCGATCAGCAACGGCGACCTGGCGATCCTCTGGTCCAGCCCGATCACCGTGGCGCTGTGGGGCCTGGCCCTGCTGATGCTGGCCCTGCCCGGCCTGCGCTGGCTGCGTAAGCGCCGCTCGCTGCGTGCCGCGCATGCCTAAGGGGTGGCTCACGCCGCTGGCCGGTGCGGCCGGCGGCGCCCTGGCCAGCCTGATCGGCTGGCCTTTGCCGTGGATGGTCGGCTCGTTGCTGGCGGTGATCCTGCTGCGCTGCCTGGGTGGCCTGGACCTGCGCGAAGTGCCCGGCGCACGCAAGGGCGGGCAGTGGCTGGTCGGCACCGGCATCGGCCTGCACTTCAGCCCGGCAGTGCTGGAGCAGGTGCTGGCCCACGGCGGTCTGCTGCTGGCCGGCGCCCTGCTCACCAGCCTCACCAGCCTGATCGGCATTGCCCTGCTGCGCGCCGCCGGCCACGACCGCGCCACCGCCTTCTTCGCCAGCATGCCCGGCGGCGCCAGCGAGATGGTCAACCTCGGCCAGCGCAACGGTGCCCAGGCCGGCGAGGTGGCGGCCGGGCAGAGCCTGCGCCTGCTCCTGGTCGTGCTGCTGGTACCGGCGCTGTTCCAGTGGTGGCTGGGCGCCGCGCCGACCCTGGCGCACGCACAAAGCCACAGTCAGCCCTTGGCGCTGGCCGCGCTGCTGGCCGGTGGTGCACTGCTGGCCCTGCTCGGCCAGCGCCTGCGCCAGCCCAACCCCTGGCTGCTCGGGCCGATCCTGGTCGCCGCCGCCGGCGCGGTCTGGCTGGACCAGCCGCTGAGCCTGCCACCCGGTACCAGCGAGCTGGGCCAATGGCTGATCGGCAGCGCCCTGGGCTGCCACTTCAGCCGCGAGTTCTTCCTCCGCGCACCGCGCTTCCTCGCCCTGGTACTGGGCGCCACGCTGCTGGCCATGTGCGCCGCCGCCCTGGCCGCCGAGGCCCTCGGCTGGCTGGGCGCGCTGGATCAGCGCTCGCTGATGCTGGGCATGATGCCCGGCGGCATCGCCGAGCTGAGCCTGACCGCCGAGGCCCTGGCGCTGTCGGTGCCGCTGATCACCGGGCTACAGGTGCTGCGCCTGATGTGCGTGCTGTTCCTCGCCGAACCGGCCTTCCGCCTCTGGCAAAGGCAGCGCTGAACCGTCGGTCGGCACCCCGCCCAAAAGCCTGTTGACCTCCAGTCGACTTGAACTCGTAGAGTCGTTTCCCCCCCCTGAACGACTCCTGCGAGGTTCCCATGCACGACATCCTGCTGCTCACCGCCATCGGCGCCGGCGCCACCAGGTTCAGGCGCACGCCTTCCCTTGCATGCTCCAGCGCCAGGCTGCGCACCCGCGCGCCACGCTCAAGCAACTGCTCACACACGGCCAGACCGATACCGGAACTGGCGCCCGTCACTACCGCCAGGCGTTGTTCGAATTCGTTGTTCATCACTTACCTCGAAAACCGGGAAGAAGGGGCCGCTCCGGGCCTGGCCCGGAGCGGCGTCAGGATCAATGGGGATAGAGCCGGCCCTGGCGCAGGTCGACCTGCTGGCCACGTTCGAAGCGCCGCTGCGGCGAGCGCACCCAGCGCTCCTCACCCGCCTCGTCACGCACCCGGTAGGCGGTGCCACTCTGCCCGCTGGCGCGCTGCACCTGCGCCCCGGACCAGCCACCCACCGCTACACCCACCACAGCGCCGACCGGCCCGCCGGCCGCGGCGCCAACCATCAGCCCGGTCAGCCCACCGAAACCGGTGCCGACCGCGTTTTCTTCCCGCTCCGCCACCACCTCGGCGGCCTGGAGGGATTGCATGGCCAACAGGCCGGTTGTGAAAGCAAGCAAGGCAAGGTGTTTCATCTGAGTACTCCTGTTTTGGGCATTGCGCCTGGAGTTACTCAGCTTTCGTGCCAGGTATTTTTCTCTTTAATTTCATATATTTATGAGCACACGAAGTCGATATGACCGCAATCAAGCGCGGTCGATAGGACTCTCGTTAAGGTCGGAATGACTACTCAGGAACGCCTTGCTAGCGTCGATACCGGCAGTCGTCGTATGCGGGAACCGGCCAGGAGTACCTCACTCCCAGCAAACGACACTTATAGATGGGAGTGCCCGGCCATAGACACACTACCCGGCGATTACGTAGCCTCGGGACAGATCTTGTCGCTTCTGCTCCATTGCCCACCTTCAGTGGTTCAAGCACTGAGCTCGATGGGATCAATGGGGTAAATAGGGACAAGGGATGTTATGCGGAAAAAGTGGCGAAATAAATTAAGCCATTCGCATCGCCCACTTATAGCTAGGCCATATATGAACGATCGAGTTGCTCGTATGTTTCGTGATGCGCAGGATCGATTACATGATGCAGACATTCTTGCGCGCTCGCTTGATAAGCGCTCCGACTCTCAGGTAATCATTCGTATTCTAGGATTTGAGATTCTTTTGAAATGCGCACTTCTACTCTCAGGTCAGGAACCGAAGAATTCGCATAATTACAAGAATCTATGGCTTGGTCTGCCAGGATACGTGCAGAAGAAGGTATTGGAAGTAGCATCTGAAAGGATGCCTGGGCATGCTGATTTGACGAAGCTCGAAGAGAAGCTGGAGTGGTGGCGGTTCGTCTTCGAGCGCGCCAGATACCACTATGAGTTATACGAGAACTACACGCTAAAAGAACAGACCGAACTTGGTGAGCTGTGGGTCGCTCTTGGTGCACCCGATCATGAAGCTGTTGTACAGTACTTCCCCAATGAGCTTGAATGCCTGATAGCAGGGCTTACCGCCTATGTCGAAAATGCAGCCTAACTAGTGGTTCAAGCCGTTCGCTTCGCTCACTCTGGACGGCCGCAAGCGGCCGCCCCTAACCAAACGTTAGGCACTCACGCATATGAACCGAGCAGAAGCGGTAAGCGAGCTAAAGGCCGTCGTTGCTTTACTTCAGGACGACGTCGCAAAAATTGTAGAGTACGGAAAGGCCAACCCTACGCCGTACGCACACAGAATGTTCATTCGCGCCGAGTTCGCTCTTCTGGAAGGACTGCTGTACCAGATGCGCCAGGTGACATTCGCGTCACTCGCGGAAACAGATCTGCTTAGTCCAGCGGAGGTCACTCTTCTAAGCGAAGTTCGCTACTCGCTCGACAAAAAGGGCCAAATCATCGAGAAGGAGCAGTTCGAGAATTTTCTGTCCAACATGCTCTTCACGCTACGCATGTATGCCAAGAACCATGGAGCGGAGTTCGAACCGAATACCGATGAAGCTGGATGGGAGGCAATGCATAGAGCTGTCCGCATAAGGAACAGAGTCACTCATCCAAAGTCAGCAGCGTGTCTCGATCTGTCAGAATAAGACATGGGGTCTGTCTTCCTTGCTTCTCGCTGGTGGGAGCGAACGGTCCTCAACCTTTTTGAGGTGTGCGAAGAGGCGGATGAATTTTGGCGAGCAAGACTTGAAACAGGCGAGGAAAAGTTATAAGTGCACGAATCTCCTACTCATGAAAGTAATCGGGTACAGCGCACGTTTTTCCGGAGGCTCGACTTTAGATCGCTACACTTTCCTCGGCTAAAGCTACAGATTTCGCCCTGCACGGCGAGTTACTTTCTCTTTGCGCGCGCAAAGAGAAAGTAACCAAAGAGAAAGCGCGCCCGGCATCCAGGTCTGGCCTGCGGCCAGACTTCCCTCGCTCCGGTGCTGCTCCGGGGGCCGGCTTAAAAGGGCCATCCTTGGCCCTTTAAGCGGGGACGCCTAGTCCTCTCGCCGCATCCATGCGGCTCCTCCCCCTGCGCAACACCTCCACTCGGCCTTCTGACGGGGTTCGGGCTCCGAGTTGCCTGATGGCTTTTACTGGCGCTGCGCGCATTGATCGTTCCCATGCTCCGCGTGGGAACGCAGCCGTTAATGCTCCTGCGTCCATTCGTTGGTTGGTGCGGGCCGGCAGGGCTGTGACGCGGAGCGTCACGGGATTAGTTCCCATGCGGAGCGTGGGAGCTGGAGAAGACACATGACTGTCAGGCAGCTCTAAACGCCCCTTCAGGAGGGTGAGCGGAATCGTTGCGTAGAGGGGTGAGCCGCATGGATGCGGCGAAAGGCTTAAAGGGCCAGGGACGGCCCTTGTAAGCCGACCCTCGGAGTGACGATGGAGTGAACGAACCCGGAGCGAAGCGTAGGGCCGGATGGCGGGGCAAGCGCTTTTGGTTACTTTTGTCGCGACTGACAAAAGTGACCCGCCCAGCAGGGCGGAACTGAAGCGTCAAGCAACGCGAGAATCAGCAACGGCACAAAACCAAAGCCCCTCTCCCCTACGCGGGCCGCCCTCCCCTCTCCCGTAAACGGGAGAGGGGCGTTACAGTGCCCCGCTCCAACTCCCAGCCAGCCCTGAGCAAAAAACGATGAGCAACGACCCTCTCCATGGCCTGACCCTGAAAGCCATCCTCCAGGCCCTGGTCGACAAACACGGCTGGGAGCGCCTCGGCCAGCTCATCGCCATCCGCTGCTTCACCCACGACCCCAGCATCGAATCCAGCCTCAAGTTCCTGCGCAAGACGCCCTGGGCGCGCGAAAAGGTGGAAGCGCTCTATATCAAGGACATCGCCCGCTAAGGACGCGCTCAGCGCTGCAGGTAGCGCGCCTGGATGCGCGCATAGTGGCCCTCGGCAATCTGCCGGCGCAGGACCTCGGCATAGCGCTGGACGAACTCGGCAGACACGCTCTTCTTGCTGAAAGCGACCTCCGCCCCCTCGCTGGACACCACCACCGGCGTCGCCCGGATTAACTCGCTCAGGCCCAGCGCCGCCAGCTCCTGCTGGCCGGTGTGCTCGTCGGCGATCACACCATCGAGGCGGCCCTTGCCCAGCATGCGCCACAGGCTGGCGCGGTTCGCGCTGAACTCCATGCGCTCATGGAAGGCAGGCTCCTGGAGCAGTGCCTGGTAGCCGGGGCCGTAGGACACATCGATCTGCGCGCCCAGGCGGAATGGCGTGTCGCGCAACTGCTGCAGTTCGGTGACCGGCCAGCGCGCGGCCGCCTGGTGGCTCATGAACAGGATGTTGCGCGAGGGCTCCTCGACGACGCCGGAGAAGTGCGCGTAGACCTCGCGCTCGGGCTTGCGGAAGGCGCCGGTGAGTACATCCAGGCGCCCCTGCTCCAGCTCGCGCAGCGCCCTGGCCCAGGGCAGGCGTACCAGGCGGACCTCGCAACCCAGCTCATGCAGCACACGACGGGCGCTGTCGACGGAAATGCCGCCGATGGAACCATCGGCCAGCTGCATGCTGTAGGGCGGGTCGTTGTCCCAGCGCAGCGATACCACGCAGGTAGCGCCGGCCAGGCCGGGAGCGAGCAGCGATGCGCCCAGCAGGAGGCGCAGGAGCAAACGCATGAAGGGCATCGGAGTGCTCGCGAAGTGACTGCAGCCGACTCTAAGAGAAAGCCCCTGCGCCGGTAAAGCGCGCTCGGCTCAGGCTTTGTGGCGCTTCACCGCTTCCAGCCAGGCCAGGTCGAGGTGTTTCTGCTCGGTGTCCAGCCCGTGCTGCTCCATGGCCTCGCGGTGCGTGTCGATTTCGCGGGTCATCTGACTCAGCTCGCTGCTGTTGCCATCGAGCTGGTGCATCTGGGCCACCCCCAGGTGGTAGAAGCGCAGCAGCTTCATGGCAGTCTCGTCACCGGCGGCCACACCGGCCCTGACGTGGTGCATGACATTGGTGACGCGCATCAGGCTGCGCTTGAGCGCCCAGCCGTAGGCAGCGGCGGCCATGAACGGGCGGTTCCAGAGCTGCTGGCGCACCACGGCCACAGTCAGGGCCAGGCCGCTGAGCACGCCGAGCAGGTTCCACTTGAAGTTGTCACCGGGCGGCCCGCCGAACAGCTGGGTGCTGGCGGTGGCGCAGAGCATGGCCAGCACCAGGAAGATGGCGATGACCACGAAGGTGCTGCGGCGGGTCTGCTGGCGGTAGAGCTCGGGGCTCATGGGCTGGATTTCGAACATGGTCTACCTGGGTGAATAGCGGGGGAGCGCCACCTTGCCTGAACGCCCGGCGAGGGTCGAGCCCCAGTGGGTGACAAAGCGCTTCAGAGCACTTCGATGCGATCGCGGCCGTTGGCCTTGGCCCGGTACAACGCTCGGTCGGCACGGTCGAGCATGCTCTGCGGGTTCTCGTCGCCGTGGTAGTGGGTAACGCCGAAGCTGGCGGTCTTGCGCACCACGGTGTCGAAGTCGAACTGGCGGATGCGTTCCTGCAGGGTGCGCGCGGCGGCCTGGGCCTGCAGCGCGTCGATCTCCGGCAGGATGATGAGGAACTCCTCGCCGCCCAGGCGGCCGACCTTGTCCACGCTACGTACATTGTCGCGCAGCAGCACGGCGAACTGGCGCAGCACGCTGTCGCCCACCGTGTGGCCGTGGTCATCGTTGACGTGCTTGAAGTGGTCGATATCCAGCAGGATCACCGAGAACGGCGTGCCGTAACGGCGCGCACGGGCGAACTCTTCGGCGAACAGCTGGTCGATGCGCGCGCGGTTCCACAGCCCGGTGAGCCCGTCGAGGCTGGCGCTCAGGGCCAGCCGGCTCTGGTGCAGGAACATGGTCTTGTACGCTTTCTCGAGCATGAACGCGCACAGAGCGCCGAACGACAGCGAGGCCAGCACCCAGATGCAGTGCAGGCGCTGCACACCCGGCTGCAGCGCATCCGGCAGGGTGACCAGGAGCAGCACCAGGGTCGAGACCGACGCCGTCAGCGTGGCCTGGCGCAGGGTCAGGCCGGACATGGTGAAGGTCCACATCAGGTTGAGGTAGATCTCGGGTACGAAGTAGGCGAAATCCGGCTTGCCGTAGTTGAACGCCAGGTTGGCGGCCACCGAGCCCACCGGCGCCACGCAGAGGATGGCCAGCATCCAGCGGTGCCAGGCCTCGAAGTAGCTCAGCACGCCCACGGCGAGCAGCGCCAGCGGCACCAGCAGGCCATGCGCGAGCAGGCGCAGGCCGTGCTGATCCTGTGCCACGTTCTGCTCGATCAGCGCGTAGATCAGGTACAGCGCCATGGTCAGGAAGGCGAGGTGGCGGACCTGCGGCAGCTTGGCCTGACGATACCAGCAGGCAAATTCCTGGCGCGTCGCCTGCGGCAAGCCGTGCAACGGGTCCAGCGTCCGTGTCAGCCTGTGGATCAAGGTCACCTGGGCGCTCCTGTCCAGTGCATGCCGCACTGCAGCGGCTCACTTATGTCGGCAATGGCGCCGCCGACATGAGCTCAGAATGCCATCAAGCCTCCACCTGGCTCCACTGCTTGGCCAGGCGCTTGTCGGATACTGCCATTTTCGTGCCCAGTTGCTGAGCGAACAGCGATACCCGGTACTCCTCCAGCATCCAGCGATACAGCACCAGCTCGGGATCGCGCTTGCCTTCCTGGGCATGCTTGGCGGCGCGCGCCTGGTACTGCTCCCAGGCGGCGCTCAGCTCGCCAGTCCACACGCGGTCACGCTGCACTTGGCCGGCGACCTTGTCCAGACGCTGTTCGATGGCCTTGAGGTAGCGCGGGATCTCCTTCAGCCACTCGCCAGGCGTCTCGCGCACGAAGCCGGGGTAGACCAGGTTGGCCAGCTGCTGCTTGATGTCGTTGAGCGCCATGGCCTGGGCCAGGTCGATCTTGCCCTTGAAGCGCTTCTGCAGGCCGTGGGTCAGCTTGAGGATATCCAGGGTGAGTTTGGCGATGCGTTCGGTATGACCGGTCCAGTCGCCACGCTTGCGCTCGGCCAGCTGCGCCAGGGCGGCGCCATCGCGCGGCAGCGTCGTTTCGCCATCGAGGATGCAGGCGTCGAGGCTGGCCAGCAGGATGTCCTCGACCAGCGCCTCGGGCCGGCCCATTTCGCGGTACAGCAGGCCCAGTTCGGTGAGGCCCGGCAGCTTGCCGCGCAGGTACTTGGCGGGTTCGGCCAGTTGTTGCAGCAGCAGCTTCTGCAGCGCACGACGGTGCTGGAAGTCGGCCTCGGCCTGGGTCGGGAAACGGCCTTCCTTGACCACCCCACCCTCTTCTACCAGCGCCGGGAACACGGTCATGGAGAGGCCGGCGATCTTCTGCTGGGTCTTCTCGGCGACCTGGGCGAAAGCCTTGGCCTCGACCGGCTTCTGTTCCTGCTTCTGCTGCGGGATGGCCAGGGCGGCCTGGCTGGCTTCGGCAAAGCGCGCGCACAGCTCGGCCAGGTCGCGGCCTTCGCCAAGGAACTTGCCGCGCGCATCGACCACTTCGATGTTCATCTTCAGGTGGTTTTCCAGCTGCTGCGCCGACTCACCCCAGGCCTCTTCGGGCACGCGGGCACCGGTCATGCGGGTCAGCTCGCGACCGAGCGACTCGGGCAGCGAGCCCTGGCCGAAGGCGATCTTCGACAAGGCTGCGCCGACGAAGTCCGGCACCGGCACGAAGTTCTTGCGCATCGCCTTGGGCAAGCCGCGCACCAGGGCGATGGCCTTGGCTTCGATCAGGCCCGGCACCAGCCACTCCAGGCGCTCGGCCGGCAGTTGCGGCAGCAGCGGCGCCGGCACGCGCAGGGTCACGCCATCGCGCGGATGATTCGGCTCGAAGTGGTAAGTCAGCGGCAGTTGCAGCTCACCGAGCTGGAGAATGTCCGGGTACTGCGCGGCGGTGACTTCCTTGGCATCGCGCGCCAGCACGTCTTCCTCGCGCATGATCAGCAGCTGCGGGTTCTTCGCCCCCTCGCTCTTGTACCAGTGCTCGAAGGTGGCGGCCTGGTGGATCTCCGCCGGGATGCGCGCCTCGTAGTAGCCGTAGAGGGTTTCCTCGTCGGCCAGGATGTCGCGGCGGCGAGCCTTGGCTTCCAGCTCGTCGAGGCGCTCCAGCAGCTCGCGATTGGCCGCCAGGCACCTGGCGCGGCTGTTGATCTCGCCGCGCACCAGGCCCTCGCGGATGAACAGCTCACGCGAGGCGACCGGATCGACCGGGCCGAAATGCACCGGACGGCGGCCGACCACGATCAGCCCGTACAGGGTGACCTGCTCGTAGGCCACTACCTGGCCCCGGCGCTTCTCCCAGTGCGGCTCGAAGTGGTTCTTCTTGATCAGGTGGCCGGCCAGCGGCTCGATCCAGTCCGGCTCGATCTTGGCCACCATGCGGGCGAACAGCTTGGTGGTTTCCACCAGCTCGGCAGTCATCACCCAGGCCGGCTTCTTGCGCCCGATCACCGACGAGGGATGAATCCAGAAGCGCCGCTGGCGCGCGCCGAGGTAGTCGCCATCCTCGCTCTTCTGGCCGATCTGGCTGAGCAGGCCGGACAGGATCGCCTTGTGCACGGCGGCGTAGCTCTTGGCGCGCTGCGCCGCCTCGCTGGCCTCGGCCTGCTCGCGGACGATGACATTGACCTTGGTGTCGGTGGTGGGCTGCGGCGCGCTCTTGTGGGAGCGGCCTTGGCCGCGATCAGCTGCCTGAGGGCCGGCATCGCGGCCAAGGCCGCTCCCACGCTTGCTCTCCGATTGGCTCGCCGACAGCTGCAGCTCGCGGGCGATCAGCACCAGCTGGCGATGCGCGTCGCGCCACTCGCGCAGGCGCAGGTAATTCAGGAAGTTCTTCTTGCACCAGTTGCGCAGCGGGTTGCTGCCCAGCTCCTGGCGCTTCTCCTCGAAGCCGCGCCACAGGTTGATCAGCGCGGCGAAGTCGGAATCCACGTCCTTCCACTGCGCATGCGCCTGGTCGGCGACCTGCTGGCGGTCCATCGGCCGCTCGCGCGGGTCCTGCACCGACAGCGCCGAAGCGACAATGAGGATCTCGTCGAGGCTGCCGAGCTTGGCTGCCTCCAGCACCATGCGGCCCAGGCGCGGGTCGATGGGCAGGCGCGCTAGTTGGCGCCCCAACGGAGTGAGCTGGCCCTCGCGATTCACCGCCGAGAGTTCCTGCAGCAGGTTGAAGCCGTCGCTGATGGCCTTGCCATCTGGCGGCTCGATAAAGGGGAAGTCTTCGATGCTGCCCAGGCGCAGGTGCAGCATCTGCAGGATCACCGCCGCCAGGTTGGTACGCAGGATTTCCGGATCGGTGAATTCGGGGCGGGCGAGGAAGTCCTCCTCGCTGTACAGGCGGATGCAGATGCCCGGCTCGACCCGGCCGCAGCGGCCCTTGCGCTGGTTGGCACTGGCCTGGGAAATGGCCTCGATGGGCAGACGCTGCACCTTGGCGCGGTAGCTGTAGCGGCTGATCCTGGCCGTACCCGAGTCGATCACGTAGCGGATGCCCGGCACGGTCAGCGAGGTTTCCGCGACGTTGGTGGCCAGCACGATCTTGCGTGCGCCCATCGGTGCGAAGATCTTCTGCTGCTCGGCCGGGGTCAGCCGCGCGTACAGCGGCAGCACCTCGGTCAGGCGCAGGTTGGCCTTGCGCAGCACCTCGGCGGCCTCGCGAATCTCGCGCTCGCCGGGGAGGAACACCAGCACGTCGCCGGGGCGTTTGCCCTCGGCGCGCTCATGGGCGGCGATCTCGTCCAGCGCGGCGAGGATGCCCTGGTCGACGGTCAGGTCGTCGAGCAGGCTCTCGCCCTCCTCATCCACCTCGGCGGCCAGCGGGCGGTACCAGGTGTCCACCGGGTAGGTGCGGCCGGAGACCTCGATGATCGGCGCATCCGGAAGGCCGGCCCCGCCGAAGTGCTTGCTAAAGCGCTCCAGGTCGATGGTCGCCGAGGTGATGATCAGCTTGAGGTCGGGGCGGCGCGGCAGCAGGGTCTTCAGGTAGCCGAGCAGGAAATCGATGTTCAGCGAGCGCTCGTGGGCTTCGTCGACGATGATGGTGTCGTACTTTTCCAGGAAGCGGTCGTGCTGGGTTTCGGCCAGCAGGATGCCGTCGGTCATCAGCTTGATCAGGCTGGCGTCGCCGGAATGGTCCTCGAAGCGCACCTGGTAGCCGACCAGTTCGCCCAGTGGCGTGCCGATCTCCTCGGCCACCCGGGTCGCCACGCTGCGCGCGGCCAGGCGGCGCGGCTGGGTGTGGCCGATCAGGCCGTGCACGCCACGGCCCAGCTCCAGGCAGATCTTCGGCAGCTGGGTGGTCTTGCCCGAGCCGGTCTCGCCGGCGATCACCAGCACCTGGTGCTCCTGCAGCGCCTTCTTGATTTCGTCGCGCTTGGCCGCAATCGGCAGGGCGTCGTCGTAACGGATCGCCGGGATGCTCTGCCGGCGCGCCTCGACCTTGGCCACCGAGGCCTGGAAACGCTCCAGCCACTGCGCCAGCTTGGCCTCATTGGGACTCTTCTGCAGCTCGTGCAGCTGGCGGCGCAGGCGGTGGCGGTCGGCCTGCATGGCCTGGTCGAGGTTCTTCTGCAAGGTGTGGAAGTCGGTCATTGCAACGCGGCGGTCTGGCGAGGGCGGGCCGCGATTGTCGCAGATTGCGCGGCCCGGCGTGAAACCGCGCGGCTCAGCGCCCGGCTGGCGGCAGGCCGGCGAGCAGCTTGCCGAGCAGGTCGAACAGCTGGGTTTGCTCGGCCTCATCCAGCCCTGCCAGCAGGCGGCACATGTTGGCCACATGTTCGACCAGAATCCCGTCGATCAAGGCGAATCCGGCGTCGGTCAGCGCCACCAGCACGCCGCGCCGGTCGCTCGGGTGCTTGCGGCGCTCAATCAGCCCAGCCCGCTCCAGGCGGTCGATGCGACTGGTCATGCCGCCAGAGGAAATCATCGCCGCCTCGTACAGCGCAGTGGGCATCAGCGCGTAGGGCTCGCCGGCACGGCGCAGGGTGGCCAGCAGGTCGAACTCGCCCGGTTGCAGGCCGTGGGCGGTGAAGAACGGCAGCAGGTGATCGCGGCTGATCAGCTGGCTCAGCTCGCTCAGGCGCCCCAGCAGGGCCATGGGCGCGGGATCGAGGTCGGGACGCTGCTGGCGCCACTGGTCGGCGGCGGTTTGCGCACGGTCATGCATGGGCGGCTCCAATTATCTTGCCATCAAGATACTTATCATCAAGAATTCAGCCATCCTAACCCGAGGTGAGCGTCATGTCGCGTCCCTGGCTTTCCCTGTTCCTGCTGCTGGCCGTGGGCAGCCTGCTCGGCCTGATCGGCAATGTCGCCAAACTCGCCGCCGCCAGCGGTTGGCCGCCGGTGGCCCTGCTGCTGTGGAGCCTGCTCGGCGCCGGTGGCCTGCTCTGCCTGCTGGCGCTGGCCCGCGGCGAGGCGCCCAGCTTGCGTCGCCCTTACCTGCGCTACTACCTGATCTCCGGACTGGTCAGCATCAGCCTGCCCAATGCCCTGCTGTTCAGCGCCATCCCCCACGTCGGCGCCGGCTTCGCCTCGCTGTGCCTGGCCTTCCCGCCGCTGCTGACCTACGTGCTAGCCCTGGCGCTGCGCATGGAGGGTCTGCAGCGCCTGCGCCTGCTCGGCATCCTGATCGGCCTGGCGGGCAGCCTGATCCTCGCCCTCGGCAAGCTCGGCAGCGGCGACAGCCCGCTGCTCTGGGTACTGGCGACACTGGTGATGCCGATGTTCCTGGCCATCGGCAACGTCTACCGCTCGCGCCACTGGCCGGAAGGCGCGCGCCCGCTGCAACTGGCACCCGGCATGCTGCTGGCCGGTGCACTGTTGCTGCTGCCACTGGGGCTGTTCGGCGTGGAGCTGCGCCCGGCCTGGGAGCAGGCCGCCGGGGCCTGGTGGCTGGCCGCCGAGGTGGCGCTGTTCGCCGGCATGTATGCGCTCTATTTCGTGCTGCAGAAGGTGGCCGGCGCGGTGTACCTGAGCCAGATCGGCTCGGTCACGGCCATCACCGGCGCGGCGGTGGCGATCTTCCTGCTCGGCGAACAGGGTTCGGCGTCCATGTTACTGGCGGCCCTGTGCACCACGCTGGGCGTAGCACTGGTGGCATTGCGCGCGGCGCGTTAAAGATCGCCTAATCTCAACCGCTATAAAGAGCAGCGGCGGCTCTCTTGACCCGGATCAAGCGGGGACAAAAAGCCGCATGCATGATAGCGGCCTTGTGCCATCCCATCAGTCGATGAAGAAGTTCGCCATGGATGCGTGGATTCGCGATCTCTCCCTGAAGTACAAGTTCTGGGCCGTCAACCTGGTGGCCTTCTTCACCACGCTGTTGCTGGTGTTGTTCGCCATGCAGCAGGAACAGGCCGGTCGCGCCGATGCCGCACGCGAGGCAGCGCAGGCACGCGCACAATTGCTGGCCACCTGGCCGGCGGGCACGCCGCTGCCGCGTGATGCCCAATTGCTGCCCTTCCCCGCCAGCGGCCAGCCGCCGCTGGGCCTATCCTCTTCCGCGCGTGGCTGGACGGAGCTGGAACACGACGCGCTGTGGGGCGACTCGCCGGTGATCGGCGCCTGGGTCCAGGAGGTCGCCGGCCAGCGCGTGGCAGTGAGCGCGCAGGCGCCGAGCCTGTGGCAGGTGTTCGAGGACCGGGCCGGTGCCTACGCGGTTTGCGTCTTCGTGCTGATGCTGCTCCTGCTGGCAGCTTCGCAACTGCTGATCCACTTCATCCTCAGCCACCTGAACCAGTTGAAGGACGTGATGCTGCACGTGGAGCGCAGCGGCGACCTGTCCGCGCGCGCCGAACTGAACAGCGGCGATGAGGTGGGCCAGATGGCCAATGCCTTCAACGCCATGCAGGCCGGCTACCAGCGCGTGGTCGGCACCGTGGCCCAGGCCGCCGCCAGCCTCGACGAAGGTGCACGGCGCCTGGCCGTGAGCATGGAGCAGGTGCGCAGCGGCATGCTCGGCCAGCAGAGCGAGACCGACCAGGCCGCCACCGCGATCAACGAGATGTCCACCACCGTGCACCACATCGCCCAGCACGCCGCCGACACCCGCGACCAGTCCACCGAGGCTGATCGCCTTAGCGGTGTCGGCCAGCAGGTGGTGGCGCGTGCCGGTTCGGCCATCGCCAACCTGTCGCAAGGCGTGCAGCAGACCGCCGAGATGATCCAGAAACTGGCCGACGACAGCCGCACCATCGGCGGCATGGTCGAGACCATTCACGGCATTGCCGAACAGACCAACCTGCTGGCGCTCAACGCCGCCATCGAAGCAGCGCGTGCTGGCGAGATGGGCCGCGGCTTCGCCGTGGTGGCCGATGAGGTCCGCAACCTGGCCAGGCGCGTGCAGGACTCCACCGACGAGATCACCCGCATGATCGGCAACCTGCAGGCAGCCAGCCGTGATGCCGTGGAGTTCATGCAGGAAAGCTCGATCAAGGCCGACCACTGCGTGCAGGAAGCCAATGCCGCCGGCGAGGCCCTGGGCGATATCGCCCGCGCCGTGGCGCTGATGCGCGAAAGCAACACGCAGATCGCCGTGGCCGCCGAGCAGCAGAGCCAGGTCGCCGAGGAGATGACCCGCTCGGTGGTGGGCATCCGCGACGTCACCGAGCAGACCGTGCAGCAGACCCTGGCCTCCGCCAGCACCAGCCATGAACTGGTGGGGCTGGCCGAAGACCTGGGCAAGGCGATCCGCAAACTGAAGCTCTAGAAGCCCGCCGCGCGATACACCTCTTCGCCACCGAGCAGGGTCCAGAGCACCCTGGCCTGGCCGATCTGCGCTGGCGGCAACTTGAAGATGTCGCGATCCAGCACCAGCAGATCGGCCTGCTTGCCCACTTCCAGCGAGCCAGTGCTCTCCTCCTGGCGCAGGGTATAGGCCGCGTCCAGGGTGTAGGCGCGGATCGCCGCTTCCAGATTGGGCAGGCCGCGTGAACCGAGGCCCAGGGCGTTCTGCATGATGCCCAGCGGCGACAACGGATTCACGTCCCAGTCGGAGCTCAGGGTGACCCGCACACCGCTGTCGTACAGCGCGCGCATCGGCAGCATCTGGTAGGCGCGCTGGCCGATCAACGGCTGATTGTCCTTGAGGAAGGACGGAGTGAAATACGGGCTGGGCTGGAAGTCGGCGATCACTCCCAGTTGGCGGAAGCGCGGGATGTCCGCCTGATCGACCAGCTCGACGTGGGTCAGGCGGTGGCGGCCGCGCCCGGCCTGTTCGATGGCGTCCAGCGCATCGCGCACCGCCTGGTCGCCGATGGTGTGGATATGCAGGTCGAAGCCGGTCGCCGCCAGCTCACGGGCATAACGCGCCAGACGCTCGGGGCCGAAGTAGTACAGGCCACGCGGATCGACGCCCGCCAGGCTGTGCTGGTAGGGCTGGCGCAAGCGCGCGGTGGTGTTGTGCACGATGCCGTCGACATACAGCTTGATCTGGGTGATGTGCAGCAGATCGTCCTCACCGCCCGGCTGGTACAGCGCCTTGAGCTGGGCCAGCTGCTCGCCATCGTCCAGCTGCGGGTAGGCCCACAGGCCGAGGCTGGTGCGCGCCTTGAGGCGGTCCTCGCGCGCCGCCTTCTGCCAAGCCTCCAGATGGCCACGACGCCAGAACACTCGCGCATCGGCCACCGAAGTGATGCCGTTGCGCGCCAGCTCGTCCTGGCCATCCAGCACCGCCTGGTAATACAGCGGCTGTAGCGCTTTGGAGGGCGGCAGGGCCTTGTCCATCACCAGGTCGCCGGCGTTATCGAGCACCACGCCGGTGGCCATGCCCTGCGGGTCGCGCAGGATCACGCCACCCTCGGGGTCGATGCGCTCGCCGTCGAAGCCAGCCAGTTGCAGGGCCTTGCTGTTGAGCCAGTAGGAGTGCGAGGTTTCTTCCATGATGGCGATAGGCAGGTCGGGGGCGATCTCATCGAGCAACGCGCGCGGGCTCTCGCCGCTGTCGAGCAGGGTGTGCAGGCTGAAGCCGCTGCCCAGCAGCCAGTCTCCTTCGGCCTGCTCGGCGCACTCGCCGATCTCATCCAGCCACTGCTGCAGCGTGCCGGCAGCCTCTAGTGGGCAATCGCCCTGGGCCTCGGACGAGGCGTCCAGCACATGCGCGTGGCTGTCCTGGAAACCGGGCAGTACCAGGCGCCCGCCGAGGTCTACGAACTCGGTGTCGTCGTCGGCGAATTCCTCGACCTCGGTCTGGCTGCCGACAGCGAGTATCTCGCCCTCCTCACTCACAGCCAGAGCCTCGGCCCAGGGCTGATCGGCATCCACGGTGTAGATGCGGGCGTTGTGCAGCAGCAGGCTGGCGGCCTCCTCGGCCTGGGCCAACGGCGCCAGCAGTGCCACGCAGAGCGGCAGACAACGGAACATGGAGTCATCCTCAAGTAAAAAAGCCATGCCCGCTCGGGCATGGCACAAGAGAGGGGGTTGGTCGTTCCCCTCGATGGGAGCAGGTCTGAAAAGGCTAGATCACAGACGCGGCATGTTCTTGGTTACGCAGTGAATGCCACCGCCACCGGCAGCGATCGGGTCGATGTTGACCTGGACGATGGCGCGGCCCGGATAGAGCTGGGTGAGCAGGTCCTTGCAGTACTTGTCCGCCGCCGCATCGCCGAACTGCGGGGCGATCACTGCGCCGTTGATCGGCAGGTAGTTGATGTAGCCGGGGGCGAAGTCCGGATTGTTCTGGGTGTAGACGTTGCTGCGCTTCTTCAGGGGGGGCGGCAGGGTGTGCACCACCAGCTTGCGGCCATCGGCGTCGGTGGCGGCCTTGAGGATGTCCAGGTGGGTACGGGTCACCGCGTAGTCGTAGGACTTGGGGTCGTTGTCCAGGTTGGCGATGACCACACCCGGCTTGACGAAACGCGCGTAAAAGTCGACGTGGGCGTCGGTGATGTCCTTGCCCTTGATGCCAGGTAGCCAGATGATCTTGCGCAAGCCGAGGTTGGCCTTCAGCTCGGCCTCGATCTGCCCGCGGCTCATGCCCGGATTGCGGTTGCTGTTGACCCAGCAACTCTCGGTGATGATCGCCGTGCCGTGGCCGTCGACCTCGATGCCGCCACCCTCGCCCACCAGCTGGCTGGCGATATAGCTGGCGTCCAGCTCGTAGCTCAGGGTGTCGGCCACCTGGGTGTCGTTGCTCGAGCGCTGCTTGCCACCCCAGCCGTTGAAGTTGAAATCGACCAGGCCGCGACCGCCCTGGCCGTCGATCACGAAGCAGCCACCGTAGTCACGCACCCAAACATCGTCCAGCGGCATGGTGAGGAACTTTATGTTGCTGGTGCCGCACTTCTGCCTGGCCTGGGTCAGCTGGTTGGCACGGCACAGCACGGTCACCGGCTGGTACTTGGCAATGGTCTTGGCCAACAGGGCGATGCAATTGTTGACTGGCGTGGCCCAGTCCTCCCAAACCGCCGTGGAAGCAGCGAAGGCGAGAATCACCCGCTCCTGCGGGACGTGCTCGTCGGGCATGTACCAGCTGCCGGCCAGGGCGGCGCGCGCGCGTGGCGCACTGATGCCCAGGCCCAAGGTGGCGACGGCGCCGATACCGGCAGCCATCGTTAGATGCTTCATGAAGTCGCGACGCGTAGACATGGTGTGTCCCTCTTCTCGTTGGGGGTTGTGCTGCGCCATCAATGGCTTGCTGCTCCCTGGCGAGACGGCTGAGCCGGCGGCCCATGGCCGGCTCAAAAACTCTTGTTGGCACCCAGCACCAGGGTCGCCGAGCAGACGTCATCGAAGCCTATGTAGTTGGCGCATTCGTTATCCGAGAGATCGGTGTCGACGTAGCTGGCCGACCAGTTGAGGCCGAACAGCTCCTTGCTCAGCTTGAGCTGCCATTCGCGGTAGCTGTCGCGGGTGTCGCCGCTGCCATCGAGCAGCAACGGGTCCTTGAGGTCGACGTTGCCGTAGCGCAGGTCCAGGGCCACCTCGGCCGGTAGCAGGGTCTCGTAGCCGACGTAGCTGTAGAGGTAGCTCTGGTCGCCGCCGAGGTTGTCGGAGTAGTAGGCACCGAGCTTGGCGCCGTAGGCGGTCAGCTGGCTGAAGTACTCGCCGTAGTTGAGCGCGCTCTGGCGTGGGTATTCGTACTGGAAGTAGGCAGTGTCGAGACTGACGTCGTCGCTGATCTGCCAGTTGTAGCCGGCGTAGTAGTCGATCTCCTGACGGGTCTTGCTGCCCAGGCCGAAGTCGACGTTGGAGCTCCACACCCCGGCATACAGGCCGCTGCTGTGGCTCAAGGTGGCCGAGCCCTGCAGCGCCGGGTCGTTCTGCGTCTGCGAGATGCCGCGGGTGCGGTAGTCGCTGTAGACACCAGCATCCAGGTACAGGGCGAGGTCGTCGTTCAGTTCGATGGCCTGGCTCAGGCCCCAGGGGGCGAACAGGGCGATGGCCAGTGCGGCCTTGGACGGGTACTGCATGGTGCGGCTCCTTTCTTGTTGTTCTGTGGGCATGGCTTCGCCGTGCCGCGCCAGTGACGCGGCGGCGATTGGTGCAGGGGCTTAGTGGGCGGTGGTCTTGAAGGTGGTCCAAGCACGCATGCGCGCACGCATCGAGCGCTGCGGGATGTCCTTGCCGGGAATCAGCCGCGCGTAGGTGGCTTCGTCGACGTAGATGTCCGGGTTGTTGCGCATATCGGCGTCGACCATCGGTCGGGCCTTGGCGCTGGAGGTCGGGTAACCGGTGAAGTTGCTGATCGCCGCCATGTTCTGCGGACGCATGACGAAGTTAATGAAGGCGTAGGCATACTCCGGGTGTTTGGCGTCCACCGGGATAGCCATGGTGTCCATCCACACCGTGGTGCCCTCACGTGGGATGTGGAAGCGGAAATCCGTCGCCTTGCCGGCACCGCTGGCAGCGCGCTGGGCCTGGGTGAAGTCGCCGCTGTAGCCGAGCGACAGGCAAAGATTGCCGTTAACCAGGTCGGTGACCGGCTGCGACTGGAACTTGCGGATATAGGGCTTGATCGACACCAGCAGCTCGGTGGCAGCCCTCAGGTCTTCCGGCTCGGCACTGCGCGGCGAGCGACCGAGGTAGTTGAGCACCACGGCGAGCACCTCGTCGGGCGAGTCGATCATGGAGATACCACAGTCGGCGAACTTGGCCGCGTTCTCCGGCTTGAACAACAGATCCAGGCTGTTCACCGGTGCATCGCCCATGCGCTTGCCAACCATCTCGGCGTTATAGGTGATGCCGATGCTGCCCCAGGTGTAGGGCACGGTGGCGTGACGTGAGTAGGGGTACTTGGTCTGCAGGGTACGCAGGCCCGGCTCGATGTCGGCCAGGTGCTGCAGTTTCTCGGGGTCGAGCTTCTGCAGCGCGCCAGCGCGCATCAGGCGCTCGGCCACGGTGTCGCCGGGGAAGATCAGGTCGTAGCCGCTGCCACCTGCCATCATCTTGGCCTCCAGCGTCTCGCTGCTGTCCATCACGTCATAGATCACCCGGATACCGGTCTCCTGGGTGAATTGGGTGAGGGTATCTTCGGCAAAGTAATCGGCCCAGTTGTACAGGCGCAGGGTCTTGTCTTCGGCAGCGACGGCCTGGGTGCAGCACAACGCCAGGACGGCAATCAGCAGCGGGTTCTTGGTACTCATGGTCAGACTCCCCGATTCCAGTGACTGTGCAGGTGACGGCCATCCAGGCCCAGCAGCGCTCCGTACATCTCCGGACGACGATCGCGATAGATGCCCCAGGTCAGGCGTTCCTCGCGCATCAGTTCCAGATCCAGTTCGTGAACCAGCACACCACTGTTGTCGCGGTCAGCCTCGGCGAGCAGCTTGCCCTTGTGATCGGTGATGAAAGAGGAGCCATAGAAACTCATCTGCAGCGCCGGATCGGTGGTCGCCACCTCACGGCCGACGCGGTTGGCGGCGATCACCGGCATGATGTTGGCGGCAGCGTGGCCGCGCTGGGTCAGCTGCCAGTGGTCACGCGAGTCGAATGCCGCGGCGACGCCCGGCTCTGAGCCGATGGCGGTGGGATAGAGCAGCACCTCGGCGCCCTGCAGCGCCAGGCAACGCGCGGTTTCCGGGAACCACTGGTCCCAGCAGATGCCGACGCCGATGCGCCCGACGGCGGTGTCCCAGACGCGGAAGCCGGTATCGCCGGGGCTGAAGTACTCCTTCTCCTGGTAGCCGATGGCGTTGGGGATGTGAGTCTTGCGGTAAACGCCGAGCAGGCGGCCATCGGCATCGGCAACGGTCAGGGAGTTGAAGTAGGCGTTGCCGGCCTTCTCGAACCAGGACAGCGGCAGCACCACGCCCAGCTCGCCGGCCAGCGCGGCGAAGCGCTTGAGCAGCGGGCTATGCGCGTACTCTTCGGCCAGCGCCAGGTGCTTGTGGTGCTGCTCGATGCAGAAGTATGGCGTGGCGAACAGCTCCTGCAGCAGGATCAGCCGCGCACCGCGCGCCGCGGCCTCGCGTACCAGTTGCTCGGCGCGGTCGAGGTTCTGCTTGAGGTCCCAGCTGCAGGCGAACTGGGTGGTGGCGACAATCAGTCTGCTCATGGCATCACCCCTTCAGCGGCCACAGCGGCTGTTGTTGGGTGATGCAGTGCACCCCGCCGCCACCGTGGGCCAGCTGGTTGATCTGCACCGGCACCACCTCGCGCCCCGGGAAAGCCATGCGCAGGGTATCCGCCGCCACCTGGTCGGCGGCGATGCCGTAGGCCGGCATGATGATGGCGCCGTTGCAGATGTAGAAGTTGGTGTAGGAGGCGCAGAACACCTCGGCATCAAGATCCACCGCATCGCTGGCTTCGTACAGTTCGAGCAGCTCGAACCGGCGACCCTTGGCATCGGTGGCCAGTTCCAGGGCGCGGCGGTTCTCGCGCACCACCTCGGCGTACACCGAGCCGTGGTCGTGGGTGGCATCCACCAGCAGCGCGCCGGGCTTGGCGAAAGCGCATACGCCATCGACATGGCCGTCGGTCATGTCGCCGGTGACGTACTGCGGATCGCCCGGCAGCCAGATGGTCTTCTTCACCCCCAGCAGGCGGGCGAAGATCTCCTCCATCTCAGCCTTGCTCATGCCAGGGTTGCGGTTGGGATTGAGCAGCACCGACTCGGTGGTGATCAACGTGCCCTCGCCGTCCACATGGATGGCGCCGCCTTCGTTGGACAGCGGCGTGCCGAAGCACTCCAGGCCCAGACCGTTGAGGATGCGTCGCGCCAGGCCCTCATCGAAGCCGTGGGCGGACTTGCCGCCCCAGGCGTTGAAGCGCCAGCTGACACCGGCCAGCCCCAGCTGTGGGTGGCAGACGAAACTCGGGCCGGAATCGCGGCACCAGCTGTCATCGATGACCAGCGGGATGAGCTCGATGTTCGCCCCACACAGCTCGCGAGCACGTCCCAGAGCGGAAGGATCGACCACCATCTTAACCGGCTCGAAACGGGCGATGGCGGAAGCCACACGAACAAAGTCCTCCTGCACGGCCTCCAGGGTGACGCCCCAGGTGGACTCCCACAGCGCGCGATTGTGCGGGAAGGCCATCCAGGTGGCCGCATGTGGCGCCCATTCGGCGGGCATGAACCAAGCGTTCGAAGCGACTGCGTTCTGTTGCATACAAGTGCCTTCAGTTAAGACTTTGTTATCACTGAAAACCGCAAGTGCGGCGATGACTTGCATGCTAGGCCTGTAAAAACGCTGCAACAAACGATAGATTTTGCGCAAAAACGATTAGCAGGACTTATCAATCATGCTCAAGCACTGGCCTCCCCTGAACGCTCTGCGCGGCTTCGAAGCCGCCGCCCGACTGGGCAGCTTCCACAAGGCCGCCGAAGAGCTGCACCTGACCCAGTCGGCGATCAGCCAGCAGATCCGCAGCCTGGAAAGCTTCCTCGAACAGCCGCTGTTCTTCCGCAACGGGCGCAGCGTGGCACTGACCGACGCCGGCTTCGACCTGCTCAGCACCACCCAGGCCCTGCTGCAGCAACTGGCCGTGGGCATCCGCCGCCTGGAGCAGTACCGCAAGCCCAACCAGCTGGTGGTCAACACCACGCCGGCCTTCGCCCGCCACTGGCTGGTGCCGCAACTAGGTGATTTCCACCGCCGCCATCCGGACGTCGACCTGTGGCTGTTCACCAGCGACGAGGTGCCAGACATGGCCACCCAGACCATCGACATCGCCGTGCGCGATGACCTCACCGCCCAGGCCGAATGCAGCTTCCGTGTGCTACTGGAGGACCGCCTCTATCCGGCTTGTCACCCTAGCCTGCTGGCGCTGCCTGCAGGCGAGCGCACCACCCTGCATGGCGAACGCGAGATGGACTGGGCCCACTGGCAGGTACAGGGTGGCGCCGAAATCGGCCAGCACAGCCAGGGCCTGAACTTCTCCGACCCCGGCCTTCTACTGGACGCCGCCTGCGGCGGCCTGGGCATCGCCCTGGTCAGCGAACTGCTGGCCAGCCCGGCACGGGAACAGGGCCTGCTGCAGCCACTCAGCGAGCAACGGGTGCGCGGCCCACGCTGGGCCTGGCTGGTGCACCGCGACAGCGAAAACGATCCACTCACCCGCCAGTTCTGCGCCTGGCTGGAGCAGTGCCTGAACCCCGGCACCGCCAGATAAAGCACTCGTCGACCGCTATCATCGCGGCATCCCCCTGACACGGAACAATCATGCCCCTCATCACCACCCGCACGATTGCTACCCCGCCGGGATCGCCTAAACGCCGCGCATCGCCTACTTCGTCATCGAGGCGATCCACGGATTTCTCTCCCACCGCCTCGGTGGCGACGGCCTGCGCAAGATATTCGCCATGGTTATCCTTCCCCCTGCACGAGCGCTGGCGGTGGAGCTCCTCTAGCCCGAGGTGATCCATAGCGAAGCACCCGGCAGGACTTCGCTCGGCTTCGCCATTGAGGGCCGCCAGGCGCTCACGGAAACCTGAAGAGCGCGCAGAAACGAAAAAGCCCCGCCAAGGCGGGGCTTTTTCATACGGCGGAAGATCAGACCGTGGCGGCCAGCTTCTTCAGCTCCTGGTCACGCAGTTCGCGACGCAGGATCTTGCCGACGTTGGTGGTCGGCAGGCTGTCGCGGAACTCGACGAAACGCGGCACCTTGTAGCCGGTGACGTTGGAGCGCATGTGCTCCAGCACCTGCTCCTTGGTCAGGCTCTCGCCCGGACGCACCACGATGAAGACCTTGATCGCCTCGCCCGACTTCTCGTCCGGTACGCCGATGGCCGCGCACTGCAGCACACCCGGCAAAGTGGCGAGCACATCTTCCAGCTCGTTGGGGTACACGTTGAAGCCGGACACCAGGATCATGTCCTTCTTGCGGTCGACGATGCGCATGTAGCCGTCGTCCTGGATTACCGCGATGTCGCCGGTCTTCAGCCAGCCATCGGCCGAGAGCATCTCGTCGGTGGCCTCCTGGCGCTGCCAGTAGCCCTTCATGACCTGCGGGCCCTTGACGCACAGCTCACCACGCTCACCCATGGGGAGGTCGTTGCCTTCGTCGTCGATAACCTTGCACAGGGTCGAGGGTACCGGAATACCAATGGTGCCGATCTGGATGTTCTGGTACGGGTTGACCGACACCACCGGGCTGGTTTCGGTCATGCCGTAACCTTCACAGATGGAGCAGCCGGTGACTTCCTTCCAGCGCTCGGCGGTGGCCAGTTGCAGGGCCATGCCACCGGACAGGGTCAGTTTCAGGCTGGACAGATCCAGGCGACGGAAGTCCTCGTTGTTGCACAGGGCAACGAACAGGGTATTCAGACCGACGAAGGCGGTGAACTTCCACTTGCCCAGCTCCTTCACCGTACCCGGCAGGTCACGCGGGTTGGTGATGAGGATGTTGTGGCTACCGGTCAGCATCATCGCCATGCAATGGAAGGTGAAGGCGTAGATGTGGTATAGCGGCAGCGGGCAGATCACGGTCTCGCAGCCTTCGCCGAGGTTGGAGCCCATCAGCGCCTTGGCCTGCAGCATGTTGGCCACCAGGTTGCGGTGGGTCAGCATGGCGCCCTTGGCGACGCCGGTGGTACCGCCGGTGTACTGCAGCACGGCGATGTCGCCATTGGCCGGGCTGGCCTCGCTGACCGGCTTGCCACGGCCCAGGGCCAAGGCCTTGGTCAGCTTGACGGCCTGCGGCAGGTTGAATGCCGGGACCATCTTCTTCACGTGCTTGACCACGGTGTTGACCAGCAGGCGCTTGAGCGGCGGCAGCAGGTCACCTACTTCGGTGACGATGACGTGCTTGATGCCGGTCTTGGGCAGCACTTCCTCGGCCAGGTGGGCCATGTTGGCCAGGCACACCAGCGCCTTGGCGCCGGAGTCATTGAACTGGTGTTCCATCTCCCGCGCGGTATACAGCGGGTTGGTGTTGACCACGATCATGCCGGCGCGCAGGGCGCCAAATACCACGACGGGGTATTGCAGAACGTTGGGCAACTGCACGGCGATGCGGTCGCCGGCCTTGAGGTCGGTGTGGTTCTGCAGGTAGGCGGCGAAGACGCCGGAGAGCTCGTACAGCTCGCCGTAGGTCAGGGTCTTGCCCATGTTGCTGAAAGCAGGCTTATCGGCAAAACGTTGGCAGGACTCTTTCAGTACGGCCTGGATATTGGGGTACTGGTCGGCATCGATCTCGGCAGCGATTCCGACAGGGTATTTGTCCTTCCAGAAGTTATCGGTCATGGAAGCCTACTCCTGAGCAACAGCTTGTCTACACCGCGCGCAATGGCGGTTGTTTGTTGTGATGATTGACCTTGACGCGAGGTGGGGACTGGCGCAAAGCGTGCCGAGAGTAGCAGCTTTGCCGGGGAGCGCCTAGCACCAAACATGGCCCCGGCGGTCAGAAAAATGACCGATCACATCAGACCGGTCATTTCCTGATAAAGCAGATGGGAACCGCTTGAGGACGGGGCTTCAGGCGATGTCGCGCAGCTCGCGACGGAGGATCTTGCCGACAGGCGTCATGGGCAGGGCATCCTTCAGCACGATGTGCTTGGGCACCTTGTAGCCGGTGAAGTTCTCCTTGCAGTAGGCCTTGATCTCCTCGACGGTGACGCCACCCTCGCGAGCGACCACGAACAGCTTGACCGCCTCGCCGGACTTCTCGTCCGGCACGCCGATGGCCGCGCAGCTGGCCACCTTCGGGTGGGCCATGACCACTTCTTCGATCTCATTGGGATACACGTTGAAGCCGGAGACGATGATCATGTCCTTCTTGCGGTCGACGATGCGCGTGTGGCCATCCGGATCAATCACGGCGATATCGCCCGTCTTGAACCAGCCTTCCTCGTCCAGTACCTCGGCAGTCGCCTCTGGGCGCTGCCAGTAGCCCTTCATCACCTGCGGCCCCTTGATGCACAGCTCGCCGCGCTCACCCAGCGGCTGCTCGACGCCGTTGTCGTCGATCACCTTGAGCGTGGTGCCGGCCACCGGAATGCCCACCGAGCCCAGGCGCGCCAGCTTGCCGTAGGAGTTGGTGGTGGCCACCGGCGAAGTCTCGGTAAGGCCATAGCCCTCGACGATGGTGCAGCCGGTCATTTGCTGCCAGCGCTCGGCGGTGGCCTTGACCAGTGCCGTGCCACCCGAGTTGGTGACTTTCAGGCGAGAGAAATCGAGATTCTTGAAGTCCGGATGGTCCATAAGCGCGACGAACAGGGTATTCAGCCCCAGCAGCGCGGAGAACTGCCACTTGCCCAGTTCCTTGACGAAGCCCGGGATATCGCGCGGGTTGGTGATCAGTACGTTGTGGTTGCCACTGACCATCATGCACATGCAGTTCGCGGTGAAGGCATAGATATGGTAGAGCGGCAGCGGCGCGATCATGACCTCGCCGCCTTCCTTCATCAACGGCAGACCATCATCACCGAGCTGCTGCAGGCAGTTGTAGACCTGCAGCATGTTGGCCACCAGGTTGCCATGGGTGAGCATGGCCCCCTTGGCCACACCGGTGGTGCCGCCGGTGTACTGCAGTACGGCGATATCGTCGAGCTCCTGTTTGGCCGGCTGGAAGGCGTGGCCCTTGCCTTCGCGCAGCACCTGCTTGAAGGAGATGGCCTGCGGCAGCTGGTAATCCGGCACCATCTTCTTCAGATGCTTGACCGCAGCGTTGATCAGCAGCCCCTTGAGCGGCGGCAGCATGTCGCCCAGACGCGCCTCGATCAGGTACTCGACCTTGGTATCGGGCAGCACCTCCTGCACCGACTTGCCGAAGGTGTTGAGATACACCAGAGCGCGCACGCCGGCATCGTTGAACTGGTGACGCATCTCGCGCACGGTGTACAACGGGTTGGTATTAACGACGATCAGCCCGGCGCGCATGGCGCCGAACACGGCGATCGGATACTGCAGCACGTTGGGCATCTGCACGGCGATACGGTCGCCGGGCTTGAGGTCGGTGTTCTTCTGCAGCCAGGCGGCGAAGGCTGCGGAATGGCGCTCCAGTTCGGCGTAGGTCAGCGTGACGCCGAGGTTGGTGAAGGCCGGGCGATCGGCGAATTTCTTGCAGGATCGTTCGAAAACCTCGACGACCGAACGATAGGAAGCGAAGTCGAGCTGGTTGGCGACACCGGCAGGGCGTTTGTCGTCCCAGAAATCAGGTTGCATTGTTGTTATTCCCCTAGACCTGAAGATGCGGGCCAGCCACCTGGGTTGCGGCCGGGCTGATCGGGAACTTAACAGCTCCATCCGCGCCGGCATATCCCCTGATCACGCTCATTGACCGTATGAATCTTTACCATGCTTTTCAGCGATTCCCCGTGCGCTGGTCTATAGCTTGTTGTGCCTCCCTGCTCGGCATCGACCATGCATCGCCCCCTATTGCTCGCCACTATCGCGCTGTTTTGCCTGCCACTGGCGGCCGAGCCACGCCTCGCAGCACCGGAGTATCCACCCTACAGTTCAGCGTCATTGCCGGCCGGCGGCAGCTTTGTCGAACTCACCCGCAGCGCCTTCGCCACGCAGGGCTACAACCCGGACATCGACTTCATGCCGTGGGCACGTGTACGTGCCAAGCTGCATTCCGGTCGCTACCAGGGTGCCTTGCCCCTTTGGCCACGAGAGGTCAGGGAGGAAAAACTGCGGGCCTCACGCCCGCTGTTCTACAGCCAGCTCGGCCTCTTCGTAAGACGCAACACCCCGTTTGTATTCAGTAGCCTGGACGATCTGCGCGGTCTTCGAGTCGGCGTTGTCCGCGGCTACGGCTACCCGGCCCGTATCATGAATTCGGGCATCCACCTCGAAGAGGCGGTCGACGACATCAGCAACCTGCGCAAACTGGCAGCCAGGCGATTCGACCTGGTGCTATTGGAACGACGGGTTGGAGAGCACCTGATTTCCAACGATACGAACCTGCGCGACCGCCTGGTGTGGCAGGAACCGGCTCTGGAGAGCATTCCCCTCGTGGTCGGTTTCACCACACCCGGACCCGGCCAACCAGACTGGGCCGCGATCTTCGAGCGCGGTCTGCTCGAACTGCACGCCAGCGGCGAGTACCTGCGCATCCTCAAACGTCACAATGAGTGGCGCTAGCGGCCCTTTGCGCGGTAGCCCCGGCCATGCACAATGCCGTCAATAACCGGGCACAAGGATCGCCATGCACCCACAAGACTTCCGGATCGGCGCCAGTGACGGCACCGCCCTGCGCGTACTCCACTGGCCGACCGAGGCACCGCCCAAGGCGCTGCTGATGATCGCCCACGGCATGGCCGAGCATGCCGAACGCTATGCGCGCCTGGCCGAGACGCTCACCGCTGCGGGCTACGGTGTGTACGCCCTGGATCTGCGCGGTCACGGCCGCACGGCGGACCAGGGCATGCTCGGCCACTACGCCGACACGGACGGCTGGAACAAGGTGGTCGGCGACCTGGCCACGCTCAATCACCACATCCGCAAACAGCACCCGCAGGCGCCGATCTTCCTGCTCGGCCACAGCATGGGCAGCTACATCGGCATGGCCTACCTGATGCAGCACAGCTGCAGCCTGCAGGGCGCCATCCTGTCCGGCTCGAACTACCAGCCGCTGCCGGTCTACCAGGCAGCCAGCCTGATCACCCGCTTCGAGCGCTGGCGCCTGGGCCCGACCGGACGCAGCCGGCTGATCGACTTCCTTTCCTTCGGCTCCTTCAACAAGGCCTTCAAGCCCAACCGCACCGGCTTCGACTGGCTCAGCCGCGACCCGGCGGAAGTGGACAAGTACGTGACCGACCCGCTGTGCGGCTTCGTCTGCACCACCCAGCTGTGGTGCGACCTGATGGGCGGCCTGCAACAGATCACCCCGGTGGAGAACCTGGCGCAGATCGACGCCGACCTGCCGCTGCTGGTGATCGGCGGCGACCACGACCCGGTCAGCCAGGGCAAGCGCCTGGGCGATCTGGCCGGCGCCCTGCGCACTGCCGGCCTGCACAGCGTGGAGCTGAAAATCTATCCCGAAGCCCGCCACGAGCTGCTCAACGAGAGCAACCGCGACGAGGTCACCACCTACCTGCGCGACTGGCTGGACCGGGCCCTGGCCCGCAGCCGCGCGTGCACCCACCCCATCGAGGAACCCGTATGACCCAGGTCACCAACATCCCCTACGACAACCTTGAAGTCGGCCAGCAGGCCAGCCTGGAAAGGACCGTCGAGGAACGCGACATCCAGCTGTTCGCCGCCGTCTCCGGCGACAACAACCCGGTGCACCTGGACGCTGCCTTCGCCGCCGAGACGATGTTCAAGGAGCGCATCGCCCACGGCATGTTCAGCGGCGCGCTGATCAGCGCGGCCATCGCCTGCCGCCTGCCCGGCCCGGGCACCATCTACCTCGGCCAGCAGCTCAAGTTCACCCGCCCGGTGAAGCTCGGCGACACCCTGACCGTGCAGCTGGAAGTGCTGGAGAAGCTGCCCAAGGGCCGCGTGCGCCTGGCCACCCGCGTGTTCAACCAGAACCAGGAGCAGGTGGTCGATGGCGAGGCAGAAGTGCTGGCGCCGCGCGCCGAGCAGACCCTGACTATGCCAGAGATGCCGAAGGTTAGCGTCAGCTGATCCTTCGACCACGATAAGCAAGGCCGCTCGATGAGCGGCCTTTTTCATCAATCCGCGGATTCGCAAAGCGCAGCATCGAACTCAGCGCCATCCAGGAAGCCCACGCCGCGCAGTGGATCGCCGAGTTCATGCCGCTGACCCACTACCTGCGCCTGTCGCGCGGCATCATGCTGCGTGGCGCCGGTGTCGAGGAACTGTGGCGGGAGATCCTGATCCTAGGAGTGTTCTGCATCGTGCTGCTGGGCCTGGCCATGATGCGCATCCACAAGCGCCTGGACTAGGCTGACGCAGCAACGCCCCCGGAGGCTGCCATGCGACGACCGCTGCGTCTGCTCACCCTGCTGACCTGCCTGATACTGCTCGGCGCCTGCAGCCGTTTCGACCTGGCCTACCGCAACCTCGACTGGCTGCTGGCCTGGCGCATCGACCGTTACCTCGACCTCAATGCCGAGCAGAAGGCCTGGCTCGAACCGCGCCTGGACCAGCACCTGACCTGGCACTGCAGCACCCAGCTGCCGCTGCTGACCCGCTGGCTGGACCAGGACCGCGCCACCCTCGCCGCCGGCGAACTGGACGCGCCCCAGCTGCGCGCCCGCCTGGGCGAGCTACGCAGCGCGCTCGAACAGATTCCAAGCGAGGTCAGCCCGACCGTTTCCGGCCTGCTGCAACAGCTCAGCCCGCTGCAGGTGCAGCAGTTGCGCGAACAGATGGCCAGGGAAAATGCCGAGCTGCGCCGCGAATTCGTCGCACCACCGCTGGAGCGACAGATCGCGCTGCGCGTGGAGAACACCGAGAAGCGCCTGCAACCCTGGTTTGGCGAGCTCAACGCAGCGCAACAAGCCATGGTGCGCGCCTGGGCCGAGCAGCGCGGCGAACAGAACCGCCTGTGGCTGGACAGCCGCGAGCGCTGGCAGGCGGCGCTGCTGCAGGAACTGGAAGGACGGCGCAGCACCGACTTCCCACAGCGCATCGAGCACCTGCTGCGCGAACGGAAGAGCTACTGGAGTGATGCCTACCGGCAGTCGTTCGAGCAGAGCGAAGACGATCTGGCCGAGTTGCTCGGCCAGCTGATTGCCAGCGCCGACAACGCCCAGCGCCAGCGTCTGTATGACAGACTCGGCGTGCTACGCGAGGACATCGCCAGGCTGGAGTGCGTCACGCAGGCAGCGGCGGCAGTCGCCAGTCGATCGGAGTAAGGCCGCACTGCTTGAGGTACTGGTTGGTGCGGCTGAAATGGCCGTTGCCGAGGAAGCCCCGGTAGGCCGACAGCGGCGAGGGATGCGCCGACTTCAGCACCAGATGGCGGGTGGTGTCGATCAGCTTCTGCTTGCTCTGCGCGTGCGAGCCCCAGAGCAGGAACACCAGGTTGCCGGGCCGCGCATTGACCACCTCAATCACCTTGTCGGTGAACGGCTGCCAGCCCTTGTCGGCGTGCGAACCGGCGCTGGCCTGCTGCACGGTCAGCGAAGTGTTGAGCAGCAGCACGCCCTGCTCCGCCCAGCTCTGCAGGTAGCCGTGTGCGGGGATGTCGATGTTCAGGTCGCGCTTGAGCTCCTTGAAGATGTTCACCAGCGAGGGCGGCGCCGGCACGCCCGGCTGCACCGAGAAGCACAGGCCATGGGCCTGGCCCGGACCGTGGTAGGGGTCCTGGCCGATGATCACCACCTTGACCTGGTCCAGCGGCGTGGAATTGAGCGCATTGAAGATCAGCGGTCCCGGCGGGTAGATCACCTTGCCGGCCGCCTTCTCGGTACGCAGGAACTCGCTCAGGGCCTTCATGTAGGGCTTGTCGAACTCTTCGCGCAGGGCTTCTTTCCAGCCCGGTTCGAGTTTGATGCGGTCGTCGGCGCTCATGCGGCTTTCCTGCGGTAAAAACGAAAGCGGCACGCTAGGCAAGGCACCGGGGCAAGTCAAGGCTGATGCCGCGCCATCACGCCGCTGGATGCGTGTGGCGGCGCCGCGCAAGCCGACCAAGACTGCAAGCTCCCACTGCCGAGGAGCATGGATCATGAACACTACCGACACCGCAACCGGCATCAGCCGCGAACGCCTGGAGCAGGCGCTGCAACACTCCACCTTCGCCCAGCTGCTGGGCGCCGAACTGCTCGACTTCGAACCGGGCCGCGTCAGCTTGCAGGTGCGCAGCCGGCCGGACCTGTGCCAGCACCACGGCTACCTGCACGGGGCCGTGGTCGGTTTCATGGTCGACAGCGGCTGCGCCTGGGCGGCGGCCTCGGTGTGCGGCGATGTGGTCACCAGCGAGTACAAGCTCAACCTGCTGGCCCCCGCCATCGGCGAGCGCCTGGTGTGCCGCAGCGAGGTGCTCAAGGCCGGCCAGCGCCAGGCGGTGTGCCGGGCGGATGTGTTTGCGCTGAAGGATGGCCTGGAGAAGCTGGTCGCCACCGGACTGGCGACCATTGCCCGGGTGTGAAGCACACCTGGCACCTAGACTTGCTCTGGGCGTCGACACTGGCAGACCAGGAGAAACCGAGATGGCCGACTATCACCCCCTGAACTGCGACCTGTACGACTACCTGGAGATCGCCTGCATGCACGGCTATCGCCTGCAGGTCGAGCTGGTCGACGGCCCTAGCTTCGTAGCCAGGGCGCTGGATACCCACACGGCGGCAAGCAAGGAGGAGTTCCTCGTGCTGCAAACCGACGAGGGCCGGCAGGAAGTGCGTCTGGATCGCCTGCTGGCCATCACCCCGCTCGACCCCGGCGCCAGTTTCGGCCGGGTGGAGCTGGCCGGCAGGGTCTGCTCGATCTGACTTCGCGCGCGGGCCGTTCACCCGGCCCTTCATGCGTCGGCGCCTGCAATTTGCTAGCATCGCCAGCCCTTTTCCCCTTGTCGTCGTCACTATGTCGCAGTCCGCCAATGCCGTGCGTTTCGCCCTGCTCACCCGCTTTCTCAAGGGCGAAGCCAAGGTGCCACAGATGCCGGAAGCTGCCCTGCGCATTCGCCGCCTGCTGGAGGACCCGCGCACCTCGCTGGAGCAGTTGGCGCGGGTGATCAACAGCGATCCGCCACTGGCGGCCTATCTGATGCAGTTCGCCGACAGCCCGCTGCTGCGCAGCGGCCGCCAGGGTATGTCCATGCGCGACCTGCTGGCGCGACTGGGCACCCGCCAGCTCAACGACCTGGTGCTGGGCTTCACCGTGCGCCACCTGTTCGCCAGCCGCGAAGCCATCCTGCAGCAGGCCTTTGCCCTGCGCTGGCGGCGTGCGCGGGAGCGCGCCGCCTACTGCGCGGCACTGGCACAGCGCTGCAGCCTGGCGCTCGATGACGCCATGCTCGCCGGCCTGCTGCAGGACATCGGCAGCCTGCCGCTGCTGGACGAGCTACAGCACTGGCCGGACTTCCCGCGCGAGATGGCGGCACTGGACGAATTGTGCGACCAGCTGTCCGCCGACATCGGCGCGCTGGTGCTGACCCGCTGGCAACTGCCCACGGCCGTCATCGAATGCGCCCGCCAGCGCGGCCAGTGGCAGCGCCAGCACGAGGGCGCGGCGGACCTGACCGACCTGGTACTGGTCGCCAGCGCCCTGCAGGCCGACACCACCACCTTGATCGAACCCTTGCCGGCGCAGCTGCGTCTTGGCCTGCAACAGTCGCTGGGGGAACTGCGCGAGGCGCTGCGCCCCGAGCTGCAGCTGTGGCTGCGCCTGCTCGCCTGATCAGCCGCGATGCAGCGCCCGGTAATGGCTGGGCGCCATGCCCACCACCTTCCTGAACAGCCGCGAAAAGTAGTAGGGGTCGTCGTAGCCCAGTTGCTCGGCGATCTGCCGCACTTCCAGGCTGCCCTGGTCGAGCAGGCGGCAGGCCTGGGCCATCTTCAGCTGGATGAAATCCTGGATCGGCGCATGGCCGGTCAGGGCGCGGTAGGTCTTGGCGAAGTGGAAGCGCGACAGCTTGAACTGCGCGGCCAGCTCGTCGAGGTTGAGGCTGCCGTGCAGGTGGCTGCGCATCACCGCCTGCACCGCGTCCACATCCAGCACCCGCCCGGACTTCAGCGTGGTACGCGCCGGCAGCACCGCCAGCGAGCTGAGCAGCGCCTGCAGCTGATGGGCGGCGTGGATGAAGTGCGCCGGGTTGAGGCCACGGCGGTACAGGCCAAGCAACGCCTCGAAGTCGGTCAGCAGGCGTGGCTGCACACCGATACGGCGCACGCCGGGCTTGCCCAGCAGGCGCAGGAAGTCGTCACACAGGGCGCCGTCGAAATGCACCCAGTGGATGGTCCAGGGTCGCTGCGGGTCAGCGCCGTAGGTGTGCGCCAGGCCCTTGGGCAACAGCAGCAGATCACCGCCACCCACCTCCAATCGTCCATCCCCGCAGTCCAGCCAGCCACGCCCGGCGCGGCAGTAGATGAGCAGGTGGTCATCCGGTAACGGACGCTGCATACGGTGCCCGGCGGCCTCCGGGTAGAAGCCCAGAGCCAGCGGATAGCAGCCTGCCGAGAGCGGGTGACGGGCCAATACACGCCTCAGCCGAGGCGGCACGATAAAGCGCAGGCCGTTGGCCGGCAGTGGCCAGTTGGAGGTTTCCACCGAGGCGTTCATGGCGCCCTCATTGTTGTTCGAATGCCAAGATCGTCCATCCCCCGAGCAAGATCGTCAATCCACAGGGGGTTCGGCTGCGGCTATAACAGGGGCACACAAGAACAATCAGGAGGCCCTCGATGCCCCAGGTGATCCCCCAGCTGATCAACGGCCAATGGCAGGCCAGCAACGCCCGCGAACTGATCGAGGTGACCGACCCGGCCACCCAGGAAGTCCTGGCCCTGGCGCCCAAGGCCACCCACGAGGAAATCGAGGCAGCCATCGCCGGTGCCAAGCAGGCCTTCTTCAGCTGGCGCGAAGTCCCGGTGCCGGAGCGCGCGCGGCTGATGCTGCGCTACCAGCACCTGCTCAAGGAACACCACGACGAGCTGGCCGAGATCCTCGCCGGCGAGACCGGCAAGACCTTCGCTGATGCCAAGGGCGACGTCTGGCGCGGCATCGAGGTGGCCGAGCATGCGGCCAACATCTGCAGCCTGATGATGGGCGAGACGGTGGAGAACGTCGCCCGCGAAATCGACACCGCCAGCTATATCCAGCCGCTCGGCGTGTGCGTCGGCATCACCCCGTTCAACTTCCCGGCGATGATCCCGCTGTGGATGTTCCCGCTGGCCATCGCCTGCGGCAACACCTTCATCCTCAAGCCCTCCGAGCAGGACCCGCTGACCCCCAACCGCCTGGCCGAGCTGTTCCTCGAGGCCGGCGCGCCGGCCGGTGTACTGCAGGTGCTGCACGGCGGCCGCGAGGTGGTGGACGCCCTGCTCACCCACGAGGACATCCGCGCCATCTCCTTCGTCGGCTCGGTGCCGGTGGGCCAGCATATCTACCGCACGGGTACACAACACCTGAAGCGCGTGCAGGCCTTCGCCGGCGCCAAGAACCACATGGTGATCATGCCCGACGCGCCCAAGGACCAGGTGCTCAGCAATCTGGTGGGCGCCAGCTGCGGCGCCGCCGGGCAGCGCTGCATGGCGATCAGCGTGGCGGTGTTCGTCGGCGAGTCGAAACAGTGGATTGCCGAACTGGCCGCGCAGATGGCCGAGCTGCGCCCCGGCTACTGGAAGGACAGCGGCGCCGCCTATGGTCCGCTGATCAGCCAGCAGGCCAAGCAGCGCGTGCAGAAGCTGATCGCCGAGGGCAAGGCGGCAGGCGCCGAGTGCCTGCTCGACGGCAGCCATTGCGAGGTGCCGGGCTACCCCGACGGCAACTGGCTGGGCCCGACCCTGTTCCGCAACGTCAAGCCGAACATGTCGATCTACCGCGAGGAAATCTTCGGCCCGGTGCTGGTGTGCATGGAGGTCGACACCCTGGAGGAGGCCATCGAACTGGTCAACGCCAGCCCGTTCGGCAACGGCACCAGCATCTTCACCCGCTCCGGTGGCGCCGCGCGGCATTACCAGCATGCGGTGGAAGTCGGCCAGGTGGGCATCAACGTGCCGATCCCGGTGCCGCTGCCGTTCTTCTCCTTCACCGGCTGGAAAGGCTCCTTCTATGGTGACCTGCACGCCTACGGCAAGCAGGCGGTACGCTTCTACACCGAGACCAAGACCGTCACCAGCCGCTGGTTCGATGACACGCCGGTCTCTGGCCCGAACATGACCATCCAACTGAAGTAAAGGTTGATCCGCGGCACCACGGTGCCACTACGACGAAAAGACAATGCCTCCGCCTTCGCCAGGGCTGCACAGTCGGCCCTGGCATAACAACAACAGGGAGCATTGCATGAAACGACTGACTGCCTGTCTGGCCCTCTGGGCCGGACTCACCGCCGCCGCGCAGGCGGCCGAGCCGATCACCCTCGGCCTCAGCTACCCGCGCACCGGCAGCTACAAGGAAGAAGGACTGGCACAGATGCGTGGAGCCCTGCTGGCCATCGATGAGCTGAACGCCAAGGGCGGCGTACTCGGCCGCCCGCTGCGCCTGTCCAGCCTGGACGACGCCTCACGCCCCGAGAAGGCCGCACGCAATGTCGACAAGCTGGCCGGCGAAGGCGCCGCCATGCTCTTCGGTGGCGCCTCCAGCGCCGCCGCCATCGCCGCCGGCAAGCGCGCCAGGGAACACGGCCTGCTGTACTTCGGCACCCTCACCTACTCCAACGACACCACCGGCAAGGACGGCCATCGTTACCTGTTCCGCGAGTGCAACAGTGCCTGGATGAGCGCCCGCGTGCTCGGCCAGTACCTGGCCAAGCAGCTGCCGGACAAGCGCTACTTCTACGTCACCGCCGACTACACCTGGGGCAACACCACCGAGAGCTCGCTACGCGAAACCACCGGCACCCAGGATGGCGCGCGCAACCCGGGCCTCAAGCTGCCCTTCCCCGGCGCGCGCATGGCCGACTACCAGAACGCACTGACCCAAGCCGCGCAGAGCGACGCCGAGGTGCTGGTACTGGTGCTGTTCGGCGAGGACCTGGTACGCGCCATGCGCGTGGCCGAGAAACTCGGCCTGACCCGCAAGGTGCAGATCGTCGCGCCCAACCTGACCCAGGGCATCGTCGAGCAGGCCGGCCCCGGCCTGATGGAAGGCGTGGTGGGCACCGAGCCCTGGACCTGGCGCGTGCCAGAGCTGGAGGGCAGCCAGGCCGGCCAGGCTTTCGTCAGCCACTTCACCGAGCGCTATGAGGTCTACCCCTCCAGTGCCGCCGCCTCGGCCTACAGCATCGTCCAGCAGTGGGCGGAGGCCGCCGGCCGCGCCAAGAGCCTGGACAGCGAGGCACTGATCAAGGCCCTGGAAGGCCACCGCTACAGCCTGCTCAAGGGCCCGCAGGAGTGGCGCGCCTTCGACCACCAGAATGTACAGACGGTGTATGCGGTACGGGTCAAGAGCCGCGCCGAGGTGATGGCCTCGCCACGGCACCAGGATTACTTCGAGATCGTCCACCGCCTGGACGGCGACAAGGCCGCGCCCAGCCTGGCCGAATGGCAGGCCGAGCGGCGCACCGCCGGCCAGCCCACGACATTGCAGTGAGAGCCTATGGACTTTGAGCTGAACGAAGAACAACGCCTGCTGGTCGACAGCGCCCGCGCCTTCGCCACGCGGGAGCTGGCGCCGCACGCCGCCGACTGGGACCGCGAACAGCACTTCCCGCTGGAAGTGATCCGCCGCGCCGCCGAACAGGGCTATCTGGCCCTGTACATCGGCGAGGACGACGGCGGCCTTGGCCTGTCGCGGCTGACCAGTTCGCTGATCTTCGAACAGCTCGCCGCAGGCTGCGTGGCCACCACCGCCTACCTGACCATCCACAATATGGCCTCATGGATGCTGGCGAGTTTCGCTGATGAAGCCCTGAAAGCGCAGTACCTGCCGGGGCTGACCAGCGGCGAGCTGCTCGCCTCCTATTGCCTGACCGAGCCCGACGCCGGCTCCGACGCAGCCCACCTGCGCACCCGCGCCCGCCGCGAGGGCGACGAGTACGTGCTGGATGGCAGCAAGTGCTTTATCTCCGGCGCGGGCAGCACGGATGTACTGATCGTCATGACCCGCACCGGCGAGGACGGCGCCAAGGGCATCTCCTGCTTCCTGGTGCCAGCCAATGCCCCCGGCGTGAAGTACGGGCGCAACGAGGACAAGATGGGCTGGAAGGCGCAGCCAACCCGCACCATCACCTTCGAGGGCGTGCGCATCCCCGTCGGCAACCGCATCGGCCCCGAGGGCCAGGGCTTCGTCTACGCCATGAAGGGCCTGGACGGCGGTCGCCTGAACATCGCCAGTTGCTCGCTCGGCGCGGCCCAGGCGGCGCTGGAGCAGAGCCTGCGCTATGTCGAGGAACGCAAGCAGTTCGGCAAGCCACTGGCCGAGTTCCAGGCCCTGCAGTTCAAGCTGGCCGACATGCTCACCGACCTGACCGCCAGCCGGCAGCTGGTGCGCCTGGCCGCCCACAAGCTGGACAACCGCCACACCGAGGCCAGCCTGTACTGCGCCATGGCCAAGCGCTTCGCCACCGACCACTGCTTCGCCCTGTGCAACGAAGCGCTGCAACTGCACGGCGGCTACGGTTATCTGAACGACTATCCGCTGGAGCGCTGGGTGCGCGACAGTCGCGTACACCAGATATTGGAAGGTACCAACGAGATCATGCGGGTGATCATCGCCCGCCGCCTGCTGGACCAGGGCGGGATGCTCGATCGCCTACTTTAGTTTTTGCTTTTAGTCCCCTCTCCCATGAATGGGAGAGGGGAGTAATCCGACGAGGACCGCTATGACCACCGCCATCGAACCCTACAACCCCGGCATGTTCGACCTGACCCACAAGCTGACCGTGGAGAAGCACGGCCATACCGCGCTGATCACCATCAACCATCCGCCGGCCAATACCTGGGATCGCGACTCGCTGATCGGCCTCAAGCAGGTGGTCGAGCACCTCAACCGCGACGACGACATCTATGCCCTGGTGGTGACCGGCCAGGGCAGCAAGTTCTTCAGCGCCGGTGCCGACCTCAACCTGTTCGCCGACGGCGACAAGGCCCGCGCCCGCGAGATGGCGCGGCGCTTCGGCGAGGCCTTCGAGACCCTGCGCGACTTCCGCGGCGTGTCCATCGCCGCGATCAACGGCTACGCCATGGGCGGTGGCCTGGAATGCGCCCTGGCCTGCGACATCCGCATAGCCGAACGGCAGGCACAGATGGCCCTGCCGGAAGCCACGGTCGGCCTGCTGCCCTGCGCCGGCGGCACCCAGGCGCTGCCGTGGCTGGTCGGCGAAGGCTGGGCCAAGCGCATGATCCTCTGTGGCGAACGCATCGACGCCGAAACCGCCCTGCGCATCGGCCTGATCGAACAGGTGGTGGACAGCGGCGAAGCACGCGGCACCGCCCTGCTGCTGGCGGCCAAGGTGGCGCGGCAGAGCCCAGTGGCGGTGCGCACCATCAAGCCGCTGATCCAGGGCGCCCGCGAACGCGGCCCGAACACCTGGCTCTCCGAGGAACGCGAGCGCTTCGTCGACCTGTTCGACGCCGACGATACCCGCGAGGGCGTCAACGCCTTCCTCGAGAAACGCAACGCCCAGTGGCGTAACAAGTGACGACCACCATGAACATGCATTTCGAAGAACGCGCCGCCCAGCATGGCTACCGCATCGGCATCGCCAGCCTGGACGCCGAGAAGAGCCTCAACGCCCTGACCCTGCCGATGATCGAGGCCCTGGACGCCAAGCTGAAGCAGTGGGCCGAAGACGAGCGTATCGCCTGCGTACTACTGCGCGGTAATGGGCCGAAGGCCTTCTGCGCCGGTGGCGACGTGGTGCAACTGGTGCAGCAGTGCCGCGAGCATCCGGGTGAAGTGCCGCCGCTGGCGCGACGCTTCTTCGCCGACGAATACCGCCTCGATCACCGCATCCACACCTATCCGAAACCGCTGATCTGCTGGGCCCACGGCCATGTGCTGGGCGGCGGCATGGGCCTGATGCAGGGCGCGGCGATCCGCATCGTCACCCCGAGCAGCCGGCTGGGCATGCCGGAGATCAATATCGGACTGTTTCCGGATGTCGGCGGCAGCTGGTTCCTCGCCCGCCTGCCGGGCAAGCTCGGCCTGTTCCTCGGCCTCACTGCCGCCAGCATCAATGCCCGCGACGCCCTGGACCTGAATCTCGCCGACCGCTTTCTGCGTGACGAGCAGCAGGACGCGCTGCTCGACGGCCTGGTGCAGATGAACTGGCAACAGCAGGCGCCGGAGCAGCTCAACAGCCTGCTGCGCGCCCTGGAGCACGAGGCCCGCGCCGAGTTGCCGCAGGCCCAGTGGCTGCCGCGCCGCGAACGCATCGACGCCCTGCTCGACGTGGCCGAGCTGCCCGCCGCCTGGCATGCGCTGAGCGCCCTGCAGGGCGACGACGACCCGCTGCTGGCACGCGCCGCCAAGACCCTGGCCGCCGGCTGCCCGCTGACCGCACATCTGGTCTGGCAGCAGATCCGCCGCGCCCGCCACCTGTCGCTGGCCGAGGTGTTCCGCATGGAGTACGCCATGAGCCTTAACTGCTGCCGCCACCCGGAATTCCCCGAGGGCGTGAGGGCGCGCCTGATCGACAAGGACCAGGCGCCGAAGTGGCACTGGCCCGACCCGGCCGCCATTCCGGCGGCGGTGATCGCCGCGCACTTCGCGCCAGTCTGGGACGGCGAGCATCCGCTGACGGATTTGTAGGAGCGAGCCGTAGCCCGGATGAAATCCGGGAGGGCTGCGAAACCACGACCCGGATTGCATCCGGGCTACGTACTGACACTCCCCTCTCCTATTAATGGGAAAGGGGTTGGCGCGGCCCGCGCAGGGAGAGGGAGGACAGCCTGCGATTCCCCCTCTCCCTGACCCTCTCCCACAGGGGAGAGGGAAGAACAAGGGTCTGCACGGCCACACCATCACCGGGACTGTACAAGGAGAACAAAAATGACCCAGATCGCCTTTATCGGCCTCGGCCACATGGGCCTGCCGATGGCCCGCAACCTGCTCAAGGCAGGCTTTGCCGTCACCGCCTTCGACCTGGCGCAGGAGGCGCTGGACGCCTTCGCCCAGGATGGCGGCAAGCGCGCCGCCAGTGCCGCCGAGGCAGTGCGCGACGCCCAGGTGGTGGTCAGCATGCTGCCCGCCAGCCGCCATGTGGAGGGTCTGTACCTGGGCGATGACGGCCTGCTGCAGAAGATCACCCCCGGCAGCCTGGTGCTGGAATGCTCGACCATCGCCCCGGACTCCGCGCGCAAGGTGCATGCGGCCGCCGCCGCACGTGGCATCGCCCTGCTCGATGCCCCTGTCTCCGGCGGCACCGCCGGCGCCGCCGCCGGCACCCTGACCTTCATGGTCGGCGGCAAGGCCGAGGCCCTGGAGTGCGCACGCACTGTCCTCGCCGCCATGGGCAAGAACATCTTCCACGCCGGCCCCGATGGCGCCGGCCAGGTGGCCAAGGTATGCAACAACCAGCTGCTCGCCGTGCACATGATCGGCACCGCCGAGGCCATGGCCCTGGGCGTAGCCAGCGGCCTGGACCCGGCCGTGCTGGCCGAGATCATGCGCCAGAGTTCGGGCGGCAACTGGAGCCTGGAGAAGTACAACCCCTGGCCAGGGGTGATGGACAACGTGCCGGCGTCGAAAGGCTACAGCGGTGGCTTCATGGCCGAGCTGATGGCCAAGGACCTCGGTCTGGCCCAGGAAGCCGCGCAGGCCACCGGCAGCAGCACACCGATGGGCGCGCTGGCGCTGCAGCTGTATCGCCTGCTGCTCAAGCAGGGCAATGGCAAGCTGGACTTCTCGGCGGTGCAGAAACTGTTTGTCGAATGAGCGGCTGAACAGGAAAACGGCGAAGGACCTGCATCCTTCGCCGTTCCCCCATCAGTAGGCGCGGCGCGTACCGCCCACACCCTCACGCTGTTGCGAGTGACGCCTGCCATCATGCTCGCGACTGCCGTCGTGTCGCCGCGGGTAGCCGTCATAGCGCTGCCCGCCATGTTGCTGCTGCCAGTAAGACCGGTCGCGGCGGTCATGGCTGCGATAGCGCTGGTCCCAGCCATGGCGCGGTGGCTGGTAACCACGGTCATGCTCGCGATAGCGCTCGTGGCGCCTGCCATCCTGCCATTGGTAACGACCGTCATAGCCCGGCGCGTAGTAGGAGTGGCGACGCTCCTGATAACGGTCGCGGTGCCAACGGTGATAGCTGCGATCGTCTTCGTAGTAATAGATGCGGGTGGAGGGATAACTCTCGTAATAGCGCACGCTGGGGCCGGGATAACCGTAGTCACCGCCGTACACGGCGCAACCGCTGAGGCTCAGGGCCAGAACTGCAAGGACAAGGACTAGACGGGACATGGCGGCCTCCTTCGACCGCGGGGAAGGCGCCGGCGAGTGCCGGCTCCGGGACTGCTCCCACTGCATCTGACCGCGTCACCGGGGCAAGCACATGCCACGCCCCGGGCGAACTTTCATTACAAGTTGTTACAGCGCAGGCAGCTCGATGTCGTCCTTGTAGGGCGACTGCAGGTCGCGCTCGGGAATCTCCCAGATCAGCAGCTGCGGTGGCGTTTCGCGGAAAGCCGGGCTGGCAAAGTAGTCCTTGGCGGCGCCGGAGAACTCGCCGCCGTCCTTGGCGAAGTTACCCAGGCTGGCCCCCAGTGCCTGCTCGAGGAAGGCCACGAAGTTGGAGTTGCGCGAGAACGAGGTACCGATCAGCGCGACATTGGGCAGCTGACTGTCACCGAACAAGTCATCCTCGCTCATCGCCTCGTCCTGCTCGACCTTGCTGAAACGCGACTCGGCCACCCGCTCGCCGGCCGGCTGCAGGCCTTCCGGCAGCCAGTCGAGGCCCGCCAGGCGCACCAGATCGCCGGGGCGCGGCGCCTCCGCCTGCAGCTCGCGCTTGAGCTGCTGGGCCGGTGTCGGGGTCACGCCGAGCGCGCCGATCTGCGGCGCCAGAACCAGTGCGGCGGCCTGCGCCCCTGCTTCGCTCCAGTGGGTGTCGCTGCGCAGGTAGGCCGAACTGCCCAGCGCCTGCAGGGTCGGTGCCAGGTCCAGCACCGCCACGCCGGCCTGCTGCAGCTGCGCCTGCCAGCGCTGCGCGCGATCGGCCAGCTGGGCGGAACGGCTGATACCGCACAGCTGGTCGGCGGCAATCCGGCTCTTGTCCGGCACCAGGGCCACCAGCAGGCGGATGTTGCGCGCCGCCAGCCAGTCGCGCACGGCGAGCACCTTTTGCGCACGCGCCTGAGCATTGGCCTCGGCACGCGGGTGGATGCGGTTCTCGTCGGCCAGGAACAGCCAGCCCGGACACCCCTGGCGCACGCGCGCGCCGGTGTCGCCAATCAGCAGCCAGCTGGCGGCACGCTCCAGGTCGGCAGCCTTCCTGGCCAGCGCCACATGGGACAGCTCCTTGGCGATATGGTGGGTGATCTCGCCCTCGCTGATAGCTGCCCAACCGTGCTCCTTGGGCAGCAGGTCCACCTTGCCGCTGACGAACATGGCCCACAGGCAGCTGAGCAGACCGGCCAGCAGGAACACGAACATCACCACCCCGGCCACCGGGCTGAGCAGAATGGTCATCGCACTTGGCGGCACCGGAGCGAGGGAAGCGTCTTTTTTCGACATACGGACGTCCCCTTAGAACTGGAAGTACAGGAAAGGTACGGTTTCACGGCTGGCGATCAGAGCGAACGACAGCAGGAAACCGGCGACCGGCCACAGGGCGCCAACCGCACGGAAGGTCAGGCTGTGACCGAAGCGCGCCTCGACACGGGTCTGCAACAGCGGCAACAGCAGGCACACCACGCCGAGGGCGGCGGCGATGCCGTGGGCAGGACGCAGGGTCGCCGCCAGGGCATCGCCCAGAGCGAAGCCGTTGAAGCCGAACTGGCCGGCATACATACCCAGCGCCGTGGCGAAGTCCGGCGAGCGGAACAGGGTCCAGGCCAGGCAGACGAACAGCAGCGTCACCGTGTGCGCCAGCGGCGCCGGCAGGTCCGGCAGGCCGGCGCGACTCCAGGCGCGGTCGATGCACAGGGCAATACCGTGGGCGGCGCCCCAGAGCACGTAGTTCCAGCTGTCGCCGCCGTGCCACAGACCGCCGATGGCCATGATCAGGAACAGGTTGCGGTAGGTCTTCCAGGTACCGAAGCGGTTGCCGCCCAGGCCGATATACAAATAGTCGCGCAGCCAGCTGGACAGCGAGATGTGCCAACGCCGCCAGAAGTCCTGGATGTTGCGCGCCCAGTAGGGCCGGTTGAAGTTCTCCGGGAAGTGGAAGCCGAGCATCAGGCCCAGACCGATGGCCATGGCACTGTAGCCGGCGAAGTCGAAGAACAGCTGCAGCGAGTAGGCCAGGCAGCCGATCCAGGCATCGACGAAGGACGGATTGGTCTGGTGGAAAGCCACATCCACCAGCGGCGACAGGCTGTCGGCCACCAGCACCTTCATGCTCATGCCGATCATGAAGCGGCGCGCGCCCAGGGCGAAGTTCAGTGGATTGAAGTAGCGCTGTACCAGCTCGCGACGCACCCAGTCATAACGGATGATCGGGCCGGCGATGGAGTGGCCGAACATCGCCAGGTAGGTGGCGAAGTTGGCAAAGCTGCGCTCCACCGGCACCACCTTGCGGTGGACGTCGACCAGGTAGGAAATCACCTGCAGCACGATGAACGACAGGCCGGCGGGCAGCGCCACCTTCTGCCACTCGAACGGCATGGCGCCGTGCGCGGTGAGCAACTCGTTGAAGGTCGCGGCGAGGATGTTGGCGTACTTGTACCAGCACAGCACCAGCACGTTGCCCACGATCAAGAGGGTCAGCAGGCGGTAGCGCCGGCGCGACTGTGGATCGGTCAGCTCCACCAGCAGGCCACCGACCCAACCCACCACCGTCAGCACCACGTGCAGCAGGAGGAAGGCCGGGCTCAGCCAGCCATAGAAAATCCAGCTGCCAATCAGCAGCACATGGTTGCGCCCCCCCGGCCGGACCAGGGCATACACCAACATGAAGGTGGGCAGGAACAGCAGCAGAAACTCGAGGGAGGCGAAAACCATGTCGGGATCTTAGTTAGCCAGGTTGTCGACGGCCTGGAACAGGCGCGGACCCTGGGCCGAGGGCACCAGGAACAGGGTGTAGCGCTGGCCGGCGGCCAGTTGGCCGAGGTCCAGCGGCTGGCCGACGGCGGCACCGCCGCAACGCAGCTGCACGGACAGCTTCAGCGGGTTGATCGAACGCCGCTGCAGGCTGCCTTCGGCGACATCCTTGAAAATGTCGACATTGCGCCCGGCAGCCTGCAGGCCGGCGTTGGCACAGCTGCCATCGAGGCTGTAGAAGGCCAGCGAAGCTTTCAGGGCGTTGAAGTCATCCGGCTGCTCGCGCAGGGTCACCAGGCGCAGTTCCTTGCCGTTGCCGAGGCCGACCACGGTGGCGAATTCGCCCGGCTCGACGCTGACATCCAGCGCCTGCTGCGCGTCGCCCTGCTTCAGGCTGCCCTGTATCGGCTTGCCGGCCGGCACGGTGAGGAAATCGGAGGCACGCTGCTCGCCTTCCAGGCGCAGGCTGGCGCCGTTGGCAGCGTTCAGCTCCAGCGGCGTCTCGCCGGCGTTGAAGAAGCGCAGGAAGGCCGAATCTTCGCTGGGGCCGGTGGGATACAGCGGAATCTCCGCCGCCAGGGCCTGGCCCAGCGGCAGCGCAGCGAACAGACCGAGCAGTGCGCGCTTCATCATTTGCCTCCTTTCAGGCTGGCGGCCGGCAGCTTGCTCATCGCCTCGGCGATGGCATTGCCCCAGGCCTTGTAGCCGGCCACGGTGAAGTGCTGGCCATCGGTGGTCACCCACTGCCCCGGCTTGGACATCTTCAGCGAGTCGACATAAGTGCAGGGCGCCACGTTGGCGGCGAGGAACTGCGACATGAACTGGGTGCGCGGGTCGTTCTTCTTGTACTTGCCGCCGACCTTGCCCCAGGCCGGGCCGACCCACACGCACTTGGTGCCGGTGGCGGCGATGGCCTTGGTCAGGTTGGTCACGCTCTGCCAGGCCCAGGCCTTGGGAAAGGCCGGCTTGTCGTAGGAGGCCATGGTGTCGCCGATGACCAGCACCACCACGTCAGGCTTCTGCTGCGCGATCAGCTCCTTGATCGGCGTGGTGGTGGCGCCACTGCCCTTGAGCACGAGCTTGCCGTTGTTATCCTGCACGGCACCGCAGTCGACCTTCTTGGTCACCAGCCAGTCGGCCGCGCTGGCACCGCAGGCGCCGATGGAGTGCACGTTGGCGCCCTTGGCCACCAGCGCCGCATTGAGCGGTTCGGTCAGGTGGTTCTGCAGGCTCATGTGGCTTTCGCCGAGCACCAGAAGGGTCAGGCCGGCCAGTACGGAAGAAGACATCTGAAACTCCTTGAATCGTTCACTGCGTAAAGAGGAATACCGGGCTTACTGGGCGGCGCCCTTGCGCACTTTCTCCAGCTCGGCGCTGATGGCCGCGCCCCACTTCTGGTAGCCCTGCACGTTGAGGTGCTGACCGTCGGTGGTGGCCCACTCGCCCGGCTTGGAGAATTTCAACGAGTCGACGTAGCTGCATGGCGCCACGTTGGCGGCGAGGAAGGCCGACATCTGCTTCACCTTGGCGTAGGTCTTGCCGTACTTGCCGCCCTCGGTGCCCCAGTTCGGCCCGACCCAGGCGCACTGGGTGCCGGTGGCGCCGATGGCCTTGGTCAGGCTGGTGGTCTGCTGCCAGATCCAGGCCTTGGGGAAGGACGGCTTGTCGTAGCCGGCCATGGTGTCGCCGATCACGATCAGCACCAGGTCCGGCTTGTCCTTGGCGATCAACTCCTTGATCGGCGTAGTGCTGGCCTTGCCGCGCAGCACCTGGGCCGGCTCCTTGCCACGACGCTCAGCCGCGCCGCAGTTGCCGCCCGGAGAAACCTTCAGCCAGTCGCCGGCGTTGGCCCCGCAGATACCGATGGAGTGGACGTTAGCGCCCTTGCGGATGAGGTCGTCGTGCAGACCGCCGATCAGGTAGTTGGGAGTGGCCATATGGCTGTCGCCAATGATCAGGATCGACAGGCCGGCAAGCAGGGAGGAAGCCATCAGGAATCCTTATTTCGCGTAGGGGGATTGATAGGGAGAAACGGGCAACGGCATCGGGCCGGTCATGCGTTCGAGCATGTAGCGCAGGTACAGGCCACCGTTCCACTGGCGGTAGTCCTGGGCGTTGTCGACGCCGACGTGACCACCGAGGAACAGGTGGTCGCCCAGCTTGTATTCGGCGGCGCCGGCCAGGTTGTAGCCGATACCGGTGCTGTTATCGCTGCCGTAGACCGCCTCGTAGCCCAGCGCACGACTGGCCTCAGCCTGTTTCGCGCGGTCGCCGGGGAAGAAGTCGGCCTCGTCCTGATTGATCGCCTGCACGCCGACCGAGCCGCGCAGCTGGAAGCTCAGACGGTCATAACGCTGCGCCCAGCTGACCGGCACGCCCAGGGCGAAGAAGCTCTGCGGGCTGAAGTAGCCACCGTGGCCGTAGGTGAAGTAGCCGAGGTTCTCGCGATAACCGATGCCGAGCAGGTCGAGACCGATGGTGGCCTGGCTCTGCTCATCATTCTGCAGGTACCAGTAGACGCCGGTGCCAGCCTCGACCCGGTCGTTGTCCTCGACGTTGTTGCCAAGCAGGCGATGCCAGCCGGCATAGGCATAGGCGCCCATTTCGCGGTCATCGAAGGCCAGCTGGGCACGCCCACCGTTGGCGGTCACGCCACCCCACTTCTGCCCGGTACGCTTGTCCTCGGCACCGGCGAACGACAACAGGCTGTCGGTGACCGCGCGCCGCGATACGCCAACGTTCCAGTGCAGGTCCGGGTTGCCGGGCACGGCACGCTGGACGCTGACGCCACCGACGGCGGTGCTGTAGAGGAAACCCTGCGGCGTAGTGCCGATGTCAGCCTTGAGGCCAGCACCGGGATTCTCGAAGGCCACTGCCAGGCCGACGCCGGAATCCTTCTGCGAACCCGGCGACATACCCGGATTGTCCAGGGTCGCCTGCGGGCCACCGCCGAAGCGATCACGGGCACTGTCGTCCAGACTGCCGGCGTTCAGCGAGACGGGGGTCACGCGCACGGCCAGGCGATTGTCGCCGAGCGGCATGCTGGCCTCGAACGGCGCCTGCACATCGGTGATCTTGCTCAGGCCGGACTCGCTGTCATTGGTCCGCACCGTCACGCCCTGCACCAGGTAAGGGCTGCGCTGCTGCAGGATATCGTCCAGCGCGCGGGCCGCCTCGCTCATGCCAGCACGCGGGTCCACCTCCTCCTCGGCACCCGGCAGGAAGGGGTTGCGCGGGGCAGGCTCGGCGGCGGCCAGGGTGGTCGTCGGTGCCGGCGCGGGCTCCAGGGCCAGCAGGCTGTCACGCGCGGTGGCCACCGGCAGCTCGGCACGGGCCGGGGCACGCGGCTGGCTGCTCGCCGGAGCCGGAATATCGTCCAGCGTCAGGCGCGGACGTTCGACCGGCGTCGGCAGGGTCGATACCGGGTCGGGAATCGCGGCAGGTGCTGCGGCCAGGCTGCCAACACCGGCGAAGGGGTTGGCCGGCGCGCTGGCCGGACGGGTGCTGGCGGCGTAGCTCGGGGTCTGTTCGCGCTTCTCCTGGGCCACCACCTTGCTCAGCAGCTCGGCCGCGGTACCGGTACGGCCGAGGTAGCGGTACACACGGGCAGCGGTGCTGAGGATGTCGACATCGTTGGGTGCCAGCTTCAGCGCCTGCTCCAGGCGCTCCTCGGCGTAGCCGTTCTCGGCCTGCTGGGCGGCCATATCGGCGGCACCGACCTGCAGGTTGGCGTCCTGCGGAAAACGCTGCACCAGCGGCTTGAACAGCTCCAGGGCCTTGGCGGTGTTGCCGTTGGCGCCGTACATGCGCGCCAGCGCCGAAACCGCCAGCGGGTCCTGCGGGCGCTGCGCCAGTGCCGGCGCCAGGGTGTCGTAGGCGGCGGCCAGCTCACCGCGCAGGCGCAGCTGCTCGGCCTGCCGCACGCGGTAGTGGAACAGCAGATCGTCGTACTGCTTGCGCTGCTCCACCGTCATGCTGCGGCCCTGCAGGTCGCGCAGAATGGCGGCCACCTCGGTGTCCTGCTCGGCGCGAAGCAGCACGCCGGCATAGCTCAGGGTCAGCGACAGGTCATTGCGCGGGCTGCGTGCCAGCAGGTCGCGCATGATGACCATGGCACGCTGCGGGTCGTCGGCATCGGCGTAGGCCGAAGCCATGCTGGCCAGGCGCGCCGGCTTGCCCTGGGCCAGCGGCTCGATGCGGCCGAGGAAGGCACGGGCCTCGGCGCGCCGACCGCTGCGGTTGAGGCGCTCGATTTCCTGCATCTGCAGGTTGAAATCCACTTCCGCCACCAATCGGCTGACGTCCGAATTGCGCGCGTCGCGCGGGATGCGCGCGAGGGTCGCCTGGGCCTTGCGCCAGTCGCCCAGCTGCATGGACAGCAGCGCGCTGGTGTAGAGCGCGTCGCGGTCGTTCGGCTGGGTCTGCAACAGGCCATCGACCAGGCTGCGCGCCTCGTCCACGGCACCCAGATCAACGTACAGGCGGGCCAGGGCAAAGCGTGCCCAGGCATTGTTCGGATCGTCGCGCAGGGCGTTTTCCAGCTCGCGGCGCATGCCGGCGCTGTCGCCCCGCTGTTCGGCGGCGCGGGCGCGCTGCAGCGCCTGCTCGGCACGCAGCTGGCTGAGGCTGCCGATCTTCTCGCGCTCGGCCTTGGGCAGCTTGTCCAGTTCGCGCAGGGCCTCGTCGGCCTTGCCCTGGCCACCCAGCACCTGCACCAGGCCGCGCAGGGCGCGCGCCTGCTGCTGGCCCAGCTGCAGTGCCTGGCGATAGCCGGCTTCGGCGGCCGCGAGCTCGCCCTGCTGGGCCTGCAGCTCGGCCAGGCTCAGTACGGCCTCGGCATCCTTGGGCTTGAGCCGGCGCGCCTGCTCCAGTTGCAGGCGGGCATCGGCATTGCGCGCGTTGGCGATGTTGTCGCGCGCACGCTGCAGCAGCGACCAGTAGCGCACATCGTCCAGCGCACTCTGCCAGGCGCGGCCACCACCGCCCTTCACGGCACGGGTGAGCAGCAGCTCGGCATCCTCGAAGCGCTCCTGGCGCTGGCGCAGGATGCCCAGCCCACCGAGGGCATCGGGGTCCTTGGGGTGCTTCTCCAGGTAGGCGCTCAGCTCGCGCTCGGCCACCTGCAGTTCGCCTTTCTCCAGTGCCTTGAGGCCGCGGTCGAGCTGCGGGTCACGGCGCCAGGCCGCCGCGCCGCTGGCGGGCTGAGTGCGGCCCTTGACCAGCAGTGCGCGGATTTCCTCGTCGTCCGGATGGGTCTTGAGGAACTGTTCGAACAGCGGCTGCTGCGCCTTGTTGGGCGGGCCGATCCAGGTCAGCGCCAGGCGCCAGCTTTCGTCGGCGTCGCCCCCGATATCCTCGCGCTCGGCCAGCTTGGCCAGGGCGCGGATGCCCTCCTCGCGTGCGCCCTGGTTGCGCGCCAGGTGCTTGGCCAGGAACAGCGCGGCATAGGGATCGTCCGGGTACTCGCGGTGGATACGCTCCATGCCGCTGCGGGCCTCGGCCCAGTGCGCATCGACGTAGCCCAGGTTGTTGTAGAACTCCAGGCCGATCTGTCCCTGCGCAGGCTTGCCGCCCAGCGCACGGCGATAGACTTCGGCCGCCTTCGCGCGCTGGTCGCTCTCGACCAGCAGGCGGGCCTCGTCGAGCAGCTTCTGGTTGGCCGGATCGGCCAGGCGGATGTCCTGCTCCAGCAGCAGCGCCTGGCGCGGCAGCGGCTGGATGGCCTGCAGGCGCTGCAGGTAGCCACCAGCGCTGGCCAGGTCACCGTCCTTGACTGCGATGAAGCCCAGGCCATAGAGCGCATCCGGCTGCGACGCATCGATCAGCAGCAGCTTCTGCCAGACCTCACCGGCGCGCTTGGGCTTGTCCTGCGCCTGCCAGAAATGTCCCTGCTCGATCAGCAGGCGCTGGGCATCGTTGCCCTCGGCCTGGGCGCCGCCATGGGCCAGGGCGGCGAGCAGCGCCAGAGTCAGCGGGCGGTAGCGGAACATGGAGACTCCCAAAGCGGTAGCAGACGGCCATCGGCCGCGAAGCGGTAGTACTTGTCCGCCCAGCCGAGACCGAACAGGCTGAGCATGTAGTCGTAATAGAACGGCGCAGGACCCGTGCCGGCGATCCACTGGTCAATGGCGCCGCGCGCGCGCTGGTCCTGCAGCTCTTCCAGCCAGGGCTGGCCCTTGGCGCGGAAGTACGGCACCAGGGCGCCGGAGAAGCCGCTCGGGCTCTGCCCCGAGGTGGTGCCCGTGCGCACGTCGACCTTCTCCGGCGGCAATCCGCTGGAGGCCGTGGCGCGCGCCATGCCGAACAGGCTGTCGAGCAGTGGCTTGGCCAGCGGGTCGGCAGGGTCGGTCATGCCGGCCCAGAGGTAGACGCGAATGGCGTCGTAGCTGCCGCTGTCGCCCTTCATCGGGTCACTGGCGAACAGCCCGGCGCGTTCGGACACGGCGCGGTAGCCGATCCAGTCGGCGGCAAAACCATGCGGCCCCGCCTGTTCCTGCAACACCGCACTGTGCCGGGCGATGGCGTTCCACGGCCCCTTGGGGTCGACGGCGGCAAGGCGGCGCAGCAGCGGCAACGGCTGGTAGCTGGGGTTGATGCGCCACAGGTAGCCGATATGCGAGAAGCCGATCGGACCCGGCAGCAAAACGGGGCCCAGGCCCGGCAGCTCGGTGGTTTCACGGGCCTTTATCTGCGCCAGCAGGGCCAGCGCATCGGCGCGGTATTCGGGCTTGCGCCACAGGCGGTCGGCTTCCAGCAGGGCGTAGACGAACCACAGGTCGGCGTCGGAGGCGGAATTGGGGTCCTGCACCTGCCACTGGCCATCCTTGCCCTGCCCCCACAGCCACGCCGGCAGGATGTTCTGCGGATCGTTGCCGGCGAGGTTCTCGCGACTCCAGCGCCAGATGCGCTCGAAACGCGCCTGGTCGTTGGCCACCAGGGCGAAGAAAAGCGCGTAGGACTGCCCTTCCGAGGTGCTGTGGTTCTTCTCCAGACTGGACTCCAGGACGCGGCCGTCCGGCTGGATCCAGTGTTCGGCGAAGCGCTGCCAGTGCGGCCACTCGACCGGGCAGGCAGCCTGGGCGGCGCCGCCAAGCACGAGGCTCAGCAGGCCGGCGCAGAGAGTCGGATACAGACGCCGCATGGTCGACCTCAGCCGTTCAGACGGGCACGGGCCCGCGCGCGCAGGCTGACGAACAGCAGCAGACTGATCAGGCCGACGCCCAGCGCGGTAAGCAGCAGCATCCAGCCCAGGTTGTGTGCCAGCAGCCACTGCAGGTAGCGGAACCAGCCCAGCTCGCCGACATGGTATTGCTCGTCGGCCACCAGCGAGTTGATGCGCGTACCGTTGACCACCGCCAGGCTGCCCTGCAGGGACTGCTCGTAGTCCTCGCCGCCACGCAGGGCCGCGCTGACTTCGCCCAGACGCTCTGCAGCGCTGGCGGCGATCACCACCACGCTGCGCTCGCTGGTCAGCGGCGACTCGAAGCCGGTCACGTAGGCGCCGGCCGCACCGCCGTCGAGGATCAGGTTGCTGCGCGCCGGACGCAGGTTGGCGCGGCTGTCGCTGTCCACCCAGTGACGCACGCGGTGGACCAGGTCGGACAGCTCGAAGCGGGCGCGACCGTTGATCTGCGCCGGCAGCCAGTCAGCCCAGCGCTCCAGCAGCGGCTGGTTGCTGCCGGTGGCCAGCACCAGCAGATCCTTGTCTTCCAGCTCGGCATCGTTGTCGCCCTGGGTCACGCTGACGCCGCTGGCCGGCAGACCGGTGGACTCACCGAAGCGACCGAGCAGGTCGAGCAGCAGGGAGATTTCCTCGGCACTGGCGCCGGCCGGGATCACCACGGCGGTCTCGGCCAGGTCGGCCATGCGGGTGAACGGGAAGCCGCTGCTCTGGAACACGCCCAGGTTGGGCATGGCGATGAAATGCTCGTAATCGCTCAGGTCCAGGGTCGAATCCGGCTCGATGGTACCGCGCATGCTGTCGATGATGATGTCGCGGCAATCGCCCTGCTTGATGTAGTCGTACATGAAGCGCAGCTGCAGGGCCGACTGCAACGGCAGGCTGTCCAGCGGCAGCATCAGCTTGGCCTCGCGCAGCAGGCTGTCATCCTGCAGCTTGGCCAGCAGCGACTTGTCGAGGTTCTCCTGCGACGGCAGCGGCAGCGACTTGATGAACTTGCCGCCGACGCTGATCAGCAGCGACGAGTTGGTCGACACCGGCTGTGGCGTGTAGCGGTACTTGAGGTGCAGCGGTACGCCCGGCTGGCGCCAGTTGAACAGGTCCGGCGGCAGGCGCATGGGCAGATTGATGGTGCCCGGGTCATAGCCGGAAACGCTCAGGCGCTTGGCATCGGCCAGCTCGCCGAGGCGCACCGGGCGATCGCTGGGCAGCCAGTTCGGCGCGTCATAGGGTTCGCGCGGCGCCAGGCTGTCGATGCGCTCGATGCGGGCGTGGGCGCCGGACAGCACCTGGCTGCCGGTGACCAGCGCCAGGGCGGCCTGCTTGAGTTGCTCGCTGTCGTCTCCACGCAGGATCAGCAGCTTGCCAAAGGGGTCGGCGGGGTGCGCCATCAGGGTCAGACTGGGGCCCTTGTCGGTTGCCTCGGGCATACCGTCGACACTGGCCGTACCGCTGAGCAGGACGATGGCATTGCCCTTCTCCGGCAGCTGGCCGAGGCTCACCGGGAAACGCGCACCGCGATAGCTGGCCAGCGCACCGAACCACGAGGACACCATGCCGGCGGCCTCCAGGCTGCGGTTGTCCGGCGCACCGGCAAACACGAAGGGCAGCTCCAGCAAACGCGAATCACGGCTGTCGAAGAACGGCAGCGGCAGCTTGGCCAGGTCGTCCGGCAGGGCGATCTGGGTGGTCTCCAGCTGCAGTTCGCTGGTGTTGCTGACCTTGGCCCACAGGCTGGAATGCAGTGGGTCCTCGCACATCATGGTGTAGTGGCCGATCAGCTGCAGGGTCAGGCGGTTGAACTCGGTGATCAGGTGCGGCGGGATATCCAGTACCTGCTGCTGCAGGGTGCCGGCGGTTTCCTTGGGCACCGGCAGGCTGGCCGCCACCTGGTCGTTGACCATCAGGTTGATCTGCGACAGATCGGGCAGCAGCGCCGGCGAGTAGCTGTACTCCAGCTTGACCCGGGCCTTGCTCACCACCTGGTCGGCACGCACGTCAAAGCTGACGCTGTCACTGCCCTCGATGCCGCGCAGGTGCATGGTGTAGTTGGCACCCAGCTGCTTGAGCGTGGCGCTGTAGGTCGGCACGAACTCGACCGGCACGGCCTCCGCCGGGATCTCACCACCTTCGACGGCAGCGCCCTCGACGGCGACGGCGCCTTCCTCGACCGGCTCCTCGGCCCAGGTGGATGCCGCCAGCAGCGGCAGGGTCAATGCGAGACACAGGGACGACAGTCCATTGCGTTTCTGGCTCATGGGTTCCTCGGGGTGGAGCGAAGGTGGAAGGACGGGATGCGCAGACGCGCGCGCAATTCGCCGAAGGTGGCGCGCGACAGCAGACGAATGCCGCGCCAGCCAATGCTGGAGACTTCAGCCAGGGCGCCAAGCGGCGTATCGACAGCACCCTGGCCCCAGGTGGCGGCCCAGGTGTCGGCGCGCGAGAAGGTCATGCGGGTCAGTTCGCGCTGCTGCTCGAGGTTCAGTTCGAGGAAGTTCAGGCCCAGCACGCCGTCGCGGGAGAACATCACCACGGCGGGGAACACGCATTCCTCGTTGTCGCGGAACAGCGACACCAGCAGCTGCTCGCCACGCTCGACATGCGCCCCTTCCGGCAGGGCGATGCCGATGCCGCGCTGGGAGAAGTCGTTGGTCCGGCAGACGATGGTCTTGCCGTTGGCCAGGCTCAGGGTGGCCGGCAGCTCGGCGTACACCCGCGGCTCGGCACGAATCTGCCGGGCTTCGGCGGCCACCGCAACCGACGCGGCGCTGATGACGATGTTGTAGAAGGTCCAGGTCAGGTTGATCAGCACGGTGGCCACGCTGACCTCGGGATCGAAGCCCAGCTTCCACAGGCCGGCCAGCACGCCCAGCACGTTCAGCGCCAGCACCACGATATAGGGCCGCGCCATCTTCCAGTCGAAGTAGCTCTTGTCGATCACCCCGCCCTTGGCCGTCACGTTGAACTTGCCGAGCTTGGGGTTGACCATCGCCAGCAGCACCGGACGCATGATGTACCAGGCCAGCACCGACTCGTAGACCTCGTTCCAGAAGGAATGGCGGAAACGCCCCTGGATGGTCGAGTTGGTGACGCTGGCGATGAGGATGTGCGGCAGCGCGTAGGCCAGGATCAGCAAGGCCTCGGCCTGGAAGATCTGTGCGCCGAAGAACAGGTAGGCCAGCGGCGCGGTGAGGAACACCAGGCGCGGCAGGCCATAGAAGAAGTGCAGCATGGCGTTGAGGTAGCACAGCCGCTGGCCGAGCTTGAGCCCCTTGCCCAGCAACGGGTTGTCGGTGCGGAAGATCTGCGCCATGCCGCGCGCCCAGCGGATGCGCTGACCGATGTGCCCGGACAGGCTCTCGGTGGCCAGGCCGGCGGCCTGCGGCAGCGCCAGGTAGGCGGTGTTGTAGCCCAGGCGGTTGAGCTTGAGGGCCGTGTGGGCGTCCTCGGTGACGGTCTCCACGGCGATGCCGCCGACTTCCTCCAGCGGGCCACGCTTGATGATGGCGCAGGAGCCGCAGAAGAAGGTGGCGTTCCACAGGTCGTTGCCGTCCTGCACCAGGCCGTAGAACAGCTCGCCCTCGTTGGGCACCGAACGGAAGGTGTCGAGGTTCTTCTCGAAGGGGTCCGGCGAGAAGAAGAAGTGCGGCGTCTGCAGCATCGCCAGCTTGGGGTCGCGCAGGAACCAGCCCATGCCGACCTGGAGGAAGGAGCGGGTCGGCACGTGGTCGGCATCGAAGATGGCGATGTAGTCGCCGTGGGTCAGCTTCAGTGCGTGGTTGAGGTTGCCAGCCTTGGCGTGGAAATTGTCCGGGCGAATGATGTAGCCGATGCCGGCCTCGGCGCAGAAAGCGCGGAACTCCTCGCGGCGGCCATCATCGAGCACGTAGACATTGAGCTTGTCCTTCGGCCAGTCGATGGCCTGGGCGGCGAAGGCGGTAAGCTTGATGATTTCCAGCGGCTCGTTGTAGGTGGGGATATACACATCCACCGTGGGCCAAAGTGCAGTGTCGTGCGGCAGCGGGTAGGGTCTGCGCTGCAACGGCCAGGCCGTCTGCAGGTAACCCAGCAGCAGCACCAGCAGGGCATAGAGCTCGGCCAGCACCAGGCCGAAGCCGAACAGCATGTCGAGCAGGTTCTCGAAGCCCAAGGACGAAGTCACGCGCCAATACATGTAGCGCAGCGAGGCGATCACCGACATCACGATCATCGCCAGGATCGCCAGGCGATTGGCACGCCGGCGCAATAACAACGCCGCCGCCATACAGGCGGCGGTAAACAGCATCTGCTGTTCCAGGTCGAGCGGCGCGGCGATGACGATGATCATCACTACCAGGGCCACCAGCGTCAGCAGGTTCTGCCCCAGAGGTCTGGACAGCAGCCGCGTGAGGCCTCCGGCCGGTGCCAGCGCACCCGCCATCGCGCTGCGCCAGGTCATGCCGACTGCTCGACCCGCGCAGTACTCCCCAGGCGCTCAACCAAGGCCTGGGCACAGTTGAGGATGTCGTGGCAACCACGTCCCTGTGGGTCGTAGTCCAGCACGTTACGGTTATAGGCCAGGGCCTCGGTGATCGACTGATCGCGGTGCACGGTGCCGACCACCTGCTGGCCCAGCAGGCCCTGCATGATTTGGGTGATATCGCGGCTCAGCTGGCGCGAGTGGTCCACCTGATTGATCAGGTAGCTCGTGCCAACGAAGCTCTTGCGCCCAGCCGTGTGGGTCTTGATCAGGCCATCGATCATCGGCAGCGCGGTGTAGGAGGCTGCATCAGCCAGGCTCACCACCAGCGCCAGGTTGGCCACACTCAGCGCCTGCTGCAGGTAGATGGATGGTCCGGGCGGCGTATCGATGATCACCAGCGCGCCCTCGGCCAGCTGCAGGTCGCTGAGGCGGCGCGCCAGCCACTGCGGATCGTCGTGCAGTTGCGCCTCGAAGTCGCGGCGCTGCGCTTCCTCGACCAGGCCGTGGGGCAGCACGAACACGCCTTCGGCGCTGGACATGCCCTGCTCCCGCCAGTCGTGGTCAAAATGGGCAATGCCGCGCTGGCCGAGCGCCTGCTGCTCGTCAGCCGAGAGGAAGTGATGATGCAGGGCGTTCTGCGGGTCCAGATCGAGGGCCAGCACTGGCCGACCGGCTCGTTGCAGCGCCGCCGCCAGGTTGGCCGCCAGCGTGCTCTTGCCGACGCCGCCCTTGGCGGAGACCACGGCGAGAATGCGGATATGATCGAGCTTGGGTGCTGCAACGACGGGCTCCACCGGCGCCTCAACCTGTACGCGAGCCTCCTGCCCCAGCTTGGCCAGCAGGCTGCGCAGCCCGGCTGCGGACCAGGCAGACACAGCCTCTGGCTCGGCGGGCGCCTCGACCGGCGCACTGGCCTGGACAGGGGCCTGGACTGGCTCGGCAACCGGCTCGACGGGCGCCTGCACTTGCGGCATCACTGGCGCAGCCGCCGCAGGCTCACCACCAGCCAGCACCGGCCAACGACGCTGGGAGGCAGTATCACTGCTCTCCTTGGAGATTTCCTGATACTGGTCTGCGCGACCGCCAAACAACTTGAACAGACTGGAGATATCGCTCGAGGTACTCATAACTTCACACTGAGAGTTCCGGTTTTAGCAGCAACCCAAGCGGGCATGACAAAAAAACAGCGTCAAAAAAATATCTTGGATTTATGATTTTTTTGAATTACGTCAATTCTACAGCGTAATAAAGAATTGATGTCAAGATGATATTGCAGTATGGGCCCGGCGGTCAGGCACTGTTCGTCGATTAATCTGCGCCAAAACTCCCACCCCCTGAAAAGCGCACCACATCATGGCGTGCCGCCCCAATTTGACTCACAAGGCCTGCTGCCTTCGCGTGCACACCCCGCGAAATCGTTAGCCAACCGCTCTGGCACGCCATTCGCTAACGACCTTCCTGCAGGATGACCGGCCCGACGGACCGGTCGCCAATAGATTTATCGCAATGGCCGACTAGGGTTCCGGCTCGCCCACCAGGGCGAGTGACTGGTCCGAGAGTGGGCAACCTCGACAGAGGTCACACGGAGGGACAAAAGCCCGGGAGAACACGCGGCACGGCGACCGCCATCCTGCCTCCCGTCCACTGTTCCGAGGTTGTCATGCTGACTCGCCTGCTGTCCTGCTCACTGCTCGCACTGCTGCTCCTGCAGCCCGCTCACGCCACCCCGCAAGAAACACGCCCATTCAAGGTCTGCTGGTCGATCTACGCCGGCTGGATGCTATGGGGCTACATGGCCGAGGAAGGCATCATCGACAAGTGGGCAAAGAAGTACGGCATCGAGATTCAGGTCCAGCAAGTGCCGGACTACGTGGCCTCGATCGAGCAGTACACCGCCGGCCAGTACGACGCCTGCGCCATGACCAACATGGACGCCCTGACCATTCCGGCCGCCGCCGGCGTGGACTCCACCGCACTGATCGTCGGTGATTTCTCCGCCGGCGCCGACGGCATCCTGGTGCGAGGCGGCAGCAAGGACCTGAAGGACCTCAAGGGCAAGACCATCCTGCTGGTGGAGAACTCGGTGTCCCACTACCTGCTCAGCCGCGCCCTGGAATGGGCCCACCTGCAGCCCTCCGACGTGACCATCGAGAACGTCTCGGACAAGGACCTGGCCCAGGTATGGCGCAGCGGCAAGGGCGACGCGGCAGTGACCTGGAACCCAATCCTGTCCGACCTGCGCCAGGACGGCGATAGCGTGCAGGTGTTCAGCTCGCACCATGTGCCTGGGGAAATCCTCGACCTGCTGGTGATCAACAGCCAGACCCTGACCCAGCACCCGGAGCTCGGTCGCGCACTCACCGGAGCCTGGTTCGAAGGCATGCGCCTGATGGGCCTGCCCAACGCCGCTGGCGCGGCCGCCCGCGCCAGCATGGCCAGAGCAGCGGACACCACCCCGGAAGACTTCGACGAACAGCTGCGCACCATCCGCTCTTTCTATGCGCCGCGCTCGGCGGCCGCCTTTGCCAGTGGCGAGAAGATGCCGGACCTGATGCAACGCGTCGCCAACTTCGCCGATGCGCAGCAACTGCTCGGTGAAGGACCGGGCCTGCAGCGCCTGGGCATTTCCTTCAGCGACAACCGCGTGCTGGGCAACCCCGCGCAGATCATGCTGCGCTTCAACCCGGCCTATATGCAGCTGGCTGCCGACAACCAACTGTAAGCACCAATAGCGAACACCCTGCACCAGCATCGCGCAACGCCATGCCACCACAATGCGCACGCTGCAGTGCGAGGCCCGCAGCCTGGGCCTCGCACATAGCTGGCACGATGTTCGCTTTACCCAAACCATGCAGAAGCACCCCGCAAGGGAGCGCGGCACTACAACTTGCAATGGCCGACTAGGGTTCCGGCTCGCCAAGCCCGGCGAGCGACTGGTCCGAGAGTGGGCGACCTCGACAGGGGTTACACGGCGGGACAAAAGCCCGGGAGAACGCGCACAGGCCAGTGCCGCGCCGCTCCTGCCCGTATCCCTGGAACTGGAGGTCTACCCATGCGCAAGTCCCCGCTGCTCGCCCTGCTTTCCGCCGGCCTCGCCGCCGCCCTCGCCTTCCCCGCCCACGCCGAAAAGAAAGAACAGTTCGATGTCTGCTGGACCATCTACGCCGGCTGGATGCCCTGGGAGTATGGCGCCACCCAAGGCATCGTCGACAAGTGGGCGAAGAAGTACGGGATCGAGATCAAGGTCACCCAACTCAACGACTACGTCGAGTCGATCAACCAGTACACCGCCGGCCAGTTCGATGGCTGCACCATGACCAACATGGACGCCCTGACCATTCCGGCCGCCGGCGGTGTAGACAGCACCGCGCTGATTGTCGGCGACTTCTCCAACGGCAATGACGGCATCGTGCTCAAGGGTGAGAAGAAAACCCTGGGCGACCTCAAGGGCATGAACGTCAACCTGGTCGAGCTGTCCGTCTCCCACTACCTGCTGGCCCGCGGCCTGGAGCGCGCCGGCCTGAGCGAAAAGGACCTGAAGGTAGTCAACACCTCGGACGCCGACCTGGTAGCGGCCTTCGCCACCGACGACGTCAAGGCCGCGGCCACCTGGAACCCGCTGCTGGCCGAGATCGAAGCCACCCCGGGTGTGACCAAGGTGTTCGACTCCAGCCAGATCCCCGGTGAAATCATCGACCTGATGGTGGTCAACAGCGCCACCCTCAAGGACAACCCGGAGCTGGGCAAGGCCCTGACCGGTGCCTGGTACGAAATCATGGCCACCATGAGCGCAGACTCGGATGCCGGCAAGGCGGCCCGCGAACACATGGCCAAGGCTTCCGGCACCGACCTGGCCGGCTACGAGGCACAGCTGGCCGCCACCAAGATGTTCTACGCGGCCAAGGATGCCGTGGCCTTCGTCAACAGCCCGAAACTGCCGGCCACCATGACCAAGGTCGCCGAGTTCTCCTTCAGCCACGGCCTGCTCGGCGAGGGCGCGCAGAGTGCCGAGGCGGTCGGCATGGCATTCGCCAACGGCCTGGTGACCGGTGACAAGGGTAACGTCAAGCTGCGCTTCGACCCGACCTATATGGAGATGGCCGCGCAAGGCAAGCTCTGAAGCCATGGCCCCCTCTCCCTCCGGGAGAGGGCTGGGGTGAGGGAAAGCCCGCATTGGCCGAAGCCCCCTCACCCCTGGCCCCTCTCCCAGAGGGAGAGGGGAATGTGAACTTCCGAGGAACACCATGCGCCTGATCAATCGACACCCGGACCGCGGCGGCCGCCTGCTGCTGATCCTGCTGCCCTTCGCCCTGCTGCTGTTCGCCTATTTCACCGGCTCCGCAGCGCGCCTGGCGGAGAACCCCAACGACAAGCTGCTGCCCGGCGCGGCGCAGATGGTCGATGCGGTGCAGCGCCTGGCCTTCACCGAAGACAAGCGCAGCGGTGGCTACCTGTTCTGGCAGGACACCGCGTCCAGCCTGGGGCGCCTGGGCATGGGCATCGGTATCGCGGCACTGGCCGGTCTGTGCCTGGGCATCGCTGCCGGCACCCTGCCGCTGCTGCGCGCACCGCTGTCGCCTCTGCTCACCGTACTGTCGATGATCCCACCGCTGGCGATCCTGCCGATTCTGTTTATCGTCTTCGGCCTGGGTGAACTGTCCAAGGTGATGCTGATCGTCATCGGCATCACCCCGATCCTGGCCCGCGACATGGAGCAGCGCGCCCGGGAAATTCCGGCCGAGCTGCTGATCAAGGCACAGACCCTCGGCGCCAACACCTGGACCCTGATCCTGCGCGTGGTCCTGCCGCAGCTGCTGCCGCGTCTGCTGATCGCCCTGCGTCTGGTGCTGGGCTCGGCCTGGCTGTTCCTCATCGCCGCCGAAGCCATCGCCTCCACCGACGGACTCGGCTACCGCATCTTCCTGGTGCGCCGCTATCTGGCCATGGACGTGATCCTGCCCTACGTGGTGTGGATCACCCTGCTCGCCTGGCTGATGGACCTGGGCCTGCGCCAGCTCGCCCGTCTGTGCTTCCCCTGGTACGAAGGAGCCAAGGCATGAGCTTCATTCAGGTCAAGAATGTCTGGCAGGAATATGGCGATCAGGTCGTCTTGGAACGACTGAATCTGATCGTGCGCGAAGGCGAGTTCTGCACGCTGGTCGGCGCCTCCGGCTGCGGCAAGTCGACTTTCCTGCGCCTGCTGCTGGGCCAGGAGCGGCCGAGCAAGGGCGAGATCCTGCTGGCCGGCCAGCCCCTAGTAGCTGAGCCGGATGCCAGCCGCGGCGTAGTGTTCCAGCGCTACTCGGTGTTCCCCCACCTGTCGGTGCTGGACAACGTCGCCATCGGCCTTGAGCTGCCGCGCTCGCCCCTGCTCGGCCGCCTGTTCGGCAATGCCAAACGCGAGGCGCGCGAGCGCGCCGCCGAGCTGCTGCGCAAGGTCGGCCTCGGCCACGCCCTGGACAAGTATCCCAGCGCGCTGTCCGGTGGCATGCAGCAGCGCCTGGCCATCGCCCAGGCGCTGATCACCAAGCCGCGCGTGCTGCTGCTCGACGAACCCTTCGGCGCGCTGGACCCGGGCATCCGCAAGGACATGCATGCCCTGTTGCTGGAGCTGTGGCGCGAGACCGGGCTGACCGTGTTCATGGTCACCCATGACCTCTCAGAAGGTTTCAGCCTAGGCACCCGCCTGCTGGTATTCGACAAGGTGCGTGTCGACCCGCATGCGCCCAATGCCTTTGGCGCGCGCATCACCTACGACATTCCGCTCAACAGCGAACGCCGCGCCGCGCTGCCCATGCAGCTGACCGAGCGTCTGCAATCGCAACTTCAAGGAGCCTGAGCATGACTGCCTCTCTCGCCCTGCGCCCGACCCTCTATGAGGAAACCGTCCCCGGCGGCGGCCACACCTCCTTCGTCCTCAAGCGCGGCCAGTTGCTGCGCCTCACCGATATCGAAGGTGGCGCCAACGTCAGCCTGCTGCTGGTCAATGCCCACGAGAAAAGCGAGCGCCTGAACCTGCCGGACACCCTCAAGTGCCAGCACACCGCCAAGCTCACCGCCGGCCACTGCCTGTACTCGGACATGGGCAGAATCCTCGCCGCCATCACCGCCGACACCTGCGGCTGGCATGACAGCGTTGGTGGCGTGCTGAACGCGGCAGAAGTGGCCGAGAAGTACGGCCAGGGCCGCTATCAGGAGCTGCGCAACGGCTTCTTCCGCAACGGCATGGACAACCTGCTGGTGGAGCTGGGCAAGTGGGACCTTGGCCTCGCGGACCTGCTGATGAACCTCAACCTGTTCAGCAAGGTCACGGTCGATAACGACGGCTACTTCCACTTCGAAGCCGGCAACTCCAAAGCCGGCGACTACCTCGAGCTGTATGCGCCGATGGACACCCTGGTGGTGCTCACCGCCCTGCAGCACCCGATGGACCCGAATCCGCAGTACGCACCCAAGCCGGTGCAGCTCAGCTGGCAGCAGGTGCAGAGCGATGGCATCAGCGTGCTCTGCCGCACCTCGCGTCCGGAAAACGGCCGCGGCTTCCACAATACCGAACGGCTTTACCTGTAAGGAGCGGCGCCATGAGCCTGATCGAAAGCACCCTGCATCCCGAGGCCGCCGTGTTCCGCCATGTGATCCCGGCCGGCGAGCCCTACCTGTTCGAGGTCAGGGCCGGGCAGACCCTGCGCCTGCTCGACCTGGAAGGAAACCAGGCCGTCGATACCCTGTTCTTCTCGGCCCGCAACCCGCGCGAGCGCTACGACCCGCAGCGCACCCTGCGCAAGCAGAACAGCGTGTACCTGACCACCGGCACCGTGCTCTGGTCCAACCTCGGCAACCCGCTGCTGACCATCACCGCCGACACCTGCGGCCGCCACGACACCCTCGGCGGCGCCTGCGCCCAGGAGAGCAACACCGTCCGCTACGCCCTGGAAAAGCGCTACATGCACAGCTGCCGCGACAACTTCCTGCGCGGCGCGCTGCACGACGGCCGCCTGAGCAAGCGCGACCTCGGCGCCAACATCAACTTCTTCATGAACGTGCCGGTCACGCCGGAAGGCGGCCTGACCTTCGAGGACGGCCTCTCGGCACCGGGCAAGTACGTGGAGCTCAAGGCGCACATGGATGTAATCGTGCTGATCTCCAACTGCCCGCAGCTGAACAACCCTTGCAACGCCTACAACCCCACCCCGGCCGAGGTGCTGGTATGGGACTGATCAGCGCAAAGCTACGCCTGTGGCTGTTCCGCCTGTGCCAGAGCCGCTCGGGGCAGTGCCTGGAGCAAACCAAACAGTCCACTCGGACAACCCCCTCTCCCTCCGGGAGAGGGCGGGGGTGAGGGACTTTAGCTCGGGAGACCACGCAGCACCCTCACCCTAACCCTCTCCCAAGGGGAGAGGGAACCAAGAGCAGCGCGGACCTCACCTCCGCAAATCACCCCGGACGACCGTGGTGCAGACCGAATAGCGGCGGGACGGCCCGCCACCCTTCGAGGGCTCCTCGAATGTTCGACAAACTCCTGATCGCCAACCGCGGCGCCATTGCCTGCCGCATCCTGCGCACCCTGCGCCAGCTCGACGTCAAGGGCGTGGCCGTGTACTCCGAGGCCGACGTCGCCAGCCTGCATCTGCAGCAGGCCGACGAGGCCCATAGCCTGGGCGAAGGCCCGGCGGCCACTACCTATCTGGTGGTCGACAAGATTCTGGAGATCGCCAAGCGCAGCGGCGCCCGAGCCATCCACCCCGGCTACGGCTTCCTCTCCGAAAACGCCGCCTTCGCCGAAGCCTGCGAGGCCGCCGGTATCGCCTTCGTCGGCCCGACACCCGAACAGCTGCGCGTCTTCGGCCTCAAGCACACCGCCAGGGCGCTGGCGAAACAGCATGGCGTGCCGATGCTGGAAGGCACCGAGCTGCTGGAGAATCTCGACGCCGCGCTCAAAGCCGGTGAAACCGTCGGCTACCCGGTGATGCTGAAAAGCACCGCTGGCGGTGGTGGCATCGGTATGCGCGTCTGCCGCAGCGCGGAGGAACTCAGCGACGCCTTCGAAGCGGTCAAACGCCTGGGGCAGAACAACTTCAGCGACAGCGGCGTGTTCATCGAGAAGAACATCCAGCGCGCCCGCCATCTGGAAGTGCAGGTATTTGGCGACGGCCAGGGTGAAGTCCTCGCCCTCGGCGTACGCGACTGCTCGGTGCAGCGGCGTAACCAGAAGGTGCTGGAAGAAACCCCGGCACCGAACCTGCCGGCGGGCATGGCCGAGGAACTGTGCGCGGCGGCGATCAAGCTGGCCAAGGCCGTGAATTACCGCAGCGCCGGCACCGTGGAGTTCGTCTACGACAGCGAGGCCGAGCGCTTCTACTTCCTCGAAGTGAATACCCGCCTGCAGGTCGAGCACGGCGTCACCGAACAGGTGTGGGGCGTCGACCTGGTGCGCTGGATGATCGAGCTGGCGGCCGGCGATCTGCCTCCGCTCAGCGAACTGGGCAAAGGCCTTGAACCCAGCGGCCACGCCATCCAGGCGCGCCTGTATGCCGAAGACCCGGGCCGCGACTTCCAGCCCTGCCCCGGCCTGCTCACCGCAGTGGAATTCCCCAAAGCCGATGGCAAGGCCCTGCGCATCGACACCTGGGTCGAGGCCGGCTGCGAGATTCCACCCTACTTCGACCCGATGATCGCCAAGTTCATTACCTGGCAGCCGACCCGTGAAGCGGCCAGCGCCGCCCTCAGCCAGGCCCTGGCCGATACCCTGCTGTACGGCGTGGAGACCAACCGCCAGTACCTGCGCCAGATCATCAGTGATGCACCCTTCGCCAGCGGCAATCCCTGGACCCGCTGCCTGGAAGGCCTGACCTACCGTGCCAGCACCTTCGAAGTGCTGTCCGCTGGCACCCAGACCACCGTGCAGGACTTCCCCGGCCGCCTCGGCTACTGGGCCGTCGGCGTCCCACCGTCCGGGCCGATGGACGACCGCGCCCTACGCCTGGGCAACCGCCTGCTGGGCAATGACGAAGGCGCCGCCGGCCTGGAAATCACCATGAGCGGCCCGCTGCTGCGCTTCAACACCGAGGCGGTGGTGGCGGTGACCGGCGCGGAAATCCCCGTCACACTTGATGGTATTGCACAGCCGATGAACACCGCCCTGCTGATCAGGGCCGGCAGTACCCTGAGCCTCGGCACCATCGCCGGCTCAGGCGCGCGCGCCTATCTCACCCTGCGCGGCGGCCTGCAGGTGCCGGAGTACCTGGGCAGCAAAAGCACCTTTACTCTCGGCCAGTTCGGCGGCCATGGCGGTCGTGCTCTGCGTGCCGGCGATGTGCTGCACATTCCACCTCTCGGCGATACGAGCAGCGGCGCACAGTTGCCCGCCGCACTCTGTACTGCTCTGCCCGCCGTACGCGAGCTGCGGGTGATCTACGGCCCGCACGGCGCGCCGGAATACTTCACCCCGGCCTATATCGACACCTTCCTCGCCACCGACTGGGAAGTGCACTTCAACTCCAGCCGCACCGGCGTGCGCCTGATCGGCCCGAAGCCGGAGTGGGTGCGCGACAGCGGCGGCGAAGCCGGCCTGCACCCCTCCAACATTCACGACAATCCCTATGCCATCGGCGCGGTGGACTTCACCGGCGATATGCCGGTGATCCTCGGCCCGGACGGCCCGAGCCTGGGTGGCTTTGTCTGCCCGGTGACCATCATCGAGGCCGACCTGTGGCAGCTGGGGCAGCTCAAGGCCGGCGACAAGATTCGGTTCAGCCCAGTGGATATCGCTACAGCCAGGGAACTGGCGAAAGCACGCAAGACCGAAATCGCGCTTGTCTCCCCTCTCCCGCCGGGAGAGGGGCCGGGGGTGAGGGACTCTACATATGCACAAGCTCCCTCACCCCTGCCCTCTCCCAAGGGGAGAGGGCGCTTGTCCGAGGTCGATCTAACCTCCCCCATCGTTCTCGACATCGGCAGCCAGGACAAGCGCCTGGTCGCCCGCCTCTCCGGCGACACCCACCTGCTGCTGGAAATCGGCCAGCCAGAACTGGACCTGGTACTGCGCTTCCGCGGCCATGCGCTGATGCAGGCGCTGGAAGCCAAGCAGTTGGAGGGCGTGATCGACCTGACCCCGGGCATCCGCTCGCTGCAGGTGCACTACCAGCCGGAGACCCTGCCCTTGGCTAACCTGCTGGCGGCGGTGATTGGCGAGTGGGATGCGGTGTGCAACGCCACCGACCTGCGCGTGCCGTCGCGCATCGTCCATCTGCCGCTGTCCTGGGACGATCCGGCCTGCCAGCTGGCCATCGAGAAATACATGACCACGGTGCGCAAGGACGCGCCCTGGTGCCCGAGCAACCTGGAATTTATCCGCCGGATAAATGATCTGGAAAACCTCGACGAGCTGTACCGCACGGTGTTCGACGCCAGCTACCTGGTGATGGGCCTGGGCGACGTCTACCTCGGCGCGCCGGTAGCCACCCCGCTGGACCCGCGCCATCGCCTGGTCACCACCAAGTACAACCCGGCGCGCACCTGGACCGCCGAGAACTCGGTGGGCATCGGCGGCGCCTACATGTGCGTGTACGGCATGGAAGGCCCCGGCGGCTACCAGTTCGTCGGCCGTACCCTGCAGATGTGGAACCGCTACCGCGAAGTCACCGCCTTCCACGGCAAGCCCTGGCTTCTGCGTTTCTTCGACCAGATCCGCTTCTACCCGGTCTCGGCCGAGGAACTGCTGCAGATCCGCCGCGACTTCCCGCTCGGCCGCTTTGATCTGCGCATCGAGGACAGCGAACTGGCCCTGGCCGACTATCAGGACTTCCTGACCCAGGAAGCTGCGGGCATCGACGCCTTCCGCACCCAGCAACGCGCCGCCTTCGATGCTGAGCGGCAGCGCTGGATCGACTCCGGTCAGGCGCATTTCGAGGTCGAGGAAGTCGGCCCGGATGTGGGCGAGGACGCCCCGCTCGGCGCCGGCCAGCATGGCATCGACAGCCATATCGCCGGCAACCTCTGGCAGGTGCAGGTGGAGGCTGGCAGCAAGGTGAAAGCCGGCGATGTACTGGTGATCCTCGAGTCGATGAAGATGGAAATCCCCCTCACCGCCCCGCGCGACGGCGTGGTGCGCGAGGTGCGTGTGCAACCGGGCTCCCCGGTGCGCGCCGGGCAGCGGGTGGTGGTGCTGGAGGAGGCATAAGGGATAGAGTCACGGCTAGCGCATTCACAGGGAAGAACCATGCCGCTAACCCGCGACCAGGCCCAGCAACGGGCCGACGATATCCAGGCGTTCCGCCGCGAGGCGCAGCGCCTGCAAGCCGAGCACGCCTGGCCGCAGGACGACGCGCCGCTGGCGCAAATCGCCGCCCACCACGAGCAGTTGCTGGCGCAGTACCGTGCCGGCTTCGATATCGACCCCGACCAGCAGAGCAAGCGCTTGTCGCTGAGCATGCGCATCGTCTCGCTGCTCGGCGCCCTGGCCCTGGCCGCCAGCCTGCTGTTCTTCTTCTACCAGTTCTGGGGCCTGTTCGGCGAAGCGACCCAGGTCGGCATCCTGCTCGGCTTCTCCCTCGGCAGCCTGCTGCTGACCTTCGCCCTACGCCGACGCGACCCTTCCGGCTACTTCGCCAAGCTGGCCGCCACACTGGCGCTGGCCTGCTTCATGCTCAACATCTATATGCTCGGGCAGATCTTCAACATCACGCCCTCGGACAAGGCCCTGCTGCCCTGGGGCGCCTACGCCCTGCTGCTGGCCTATGCCTGCAACGCGCGCCTGCTGCTGGTGATCGGCCTGGTCTGCCTGCTGGCGTTCTGCGTCAGCCGCATCGGCAGCCTGATCGGTTTCTACTGGCTGTACGCCGGCGAGCGCCCGGAGAACCTGCTGCTGCCCGGCCTGCTGCTGTTCCTGCTGCCGCAATGGCTGTCGCAGGCCCGCTACAGCGGTTTTGCCAGCGCTTACCGGGTAGTCGGCCTGCTGGCCCTGTTCGGCCCCATGCTGGTGCTGGCCAACTGGGCCGAGGGCAGCTACCTGCGCCTGGACGCCGAGCTGATCGAAAACGCCTACCAGTTGCTCGGCTTCGTCGCCTCGGCCCTACTGGTGTGGCTCGGCAGCAGGCGCGACTGGCCGGAGGTGGCGCTGTTCGGCCAACTGGCCTTCATCCTGTTCCTCGGCATCAAGATGGTCGACTGGTGGTGGGAGCTGCTGCCCAAGTATCTGTTCTTCCTGATCCTCGGCCTGGCGGCGATCCTCGCGCTGCTGGTACTCGGCAGGCTGCGGCGTGGCCACAAGGGAGGTGCCAGCGCATGATCACCCTCAAGCCCCGCCACGGCCTGCTGGCCGGCCTGGCGCTGATCCTGCTGAGCAATGCCGTGGCCCTCGGCGGCGCCTGGTACAACCGCCAGGGCGAGCCAGAAAGCCGCCTGCAGCTCTCCGAGCGCGAGCTGTGGCGCAGCCACGACGGCCCGCGCCGGGAAAACAGCGGCCTCAGCCTGCACCTGGACTGGCGCACGCCACGCGATCCCGAGGACCCGCAGCGCTACAGCCGGCAATCGCTTGACGAGGCGACCCTGCTGGAGCTGGGCTTCACCCGCCACCAGGGCAGCGCCTGGCGCTGGCACCAGCCACGCCAGCGCCAGGCGCTGATCGTGCTGGAGCTAGACGGCCAGGCCTACCGCGCCGAGCTCAGTGCCGTCGAACAGGAACTGCTGCAGGCCGAGAAGATGCTTGCCTTTACACCGGACAACACTGAACTGAAAGAGCAAGTGGTGGACGCCAGCAAGGAGCTGGAGCAACAGCGCACGCGCGCCAGCCGCCTGTTCGCGGTCGCCGTCGGTACGGATCTGCAGGCCCTGCGCCAGCGCTACCCGGACCGCAGCCGCTATGCAATCGTCGGCGGCACCGTGCGAGCCTGGTGCGACTGTGACGGCACACAGCCCCACCGGCTGCGCGGCCAGATCGACCAGCTGCATGTCACCGACCTCAATGTGCCGGCCGCCTGGCGCCAGGAGCTGGCCGAGCGCATGCCTCGGCGCTACGAGGACGGACAGCTGCCGCTGCACATCGAGATCAGCTATGGGCAACGCCTGGAGCCCTGGATCAGCGCCGTGCGCCTGCTGGAAAAACCCGGCAGCCGCGGTGACGGCAACGCCACACCACGCTAGCATTGCGCCACTTCTCCAAGGCTCCCGCCCCATGCCGCTCAGCACGTCCCGCAAGGCCCAGATCACCCTGCTGTCGCTTCTGTCCATCCTGCTGCTGGGCGGTTTCCTCGCCACCAGCCTGGTCAGCTACTTCGCCTCGCGCGACAGCATCCGCCACAACATCGTCAACACCGAGCTGCCGCTGACCTCGGACAACATCTACTCGGAGATCCAGAAGGACCTGATCCGCCCGACCCAGATCGCCTCGATGATGTCGCGCGATACCTTCCTGCGCGACTGGGTGATCGCCGGCGAGCAGGATGCCCAACCCATGACCCGCTACCTGCGCGAAGTCCAGGACCACTACGGCACCTTCACCAGCTTCTTCATCTCCGAGAAGAGCCGCACCTACTACCAGGCCAAAGGCGTGCTCAAGCAGATCCGCGAAGACGAGCCGCGCGATGCCTGGTACTTCCGCGTGCGCAACATGGCCGAGCCCTACGAGATCAGCGTCGATCCGGACATGGCCAACGCCGACCGCCTGACCTTCTTCATCAACTTCAAGGTGTTCGACTACCAGCACAACTTCATCGGCGTAGCCGGCGTCGGCCTGACGGTGGACGCGGTGGTCAAGCTGGTCGATGACTACCAGCGCCGCTACGACCGCGCCATCTATTTCACCGACCGCAACGGCCGCCTGGTACTGACCAGCGCCGACGGCGGGCCGATGGGCGCTCATCGCGGCCAGCAGCTCAGCGAGGTAGCTGGTCTGGAGCCGCTGCTGGCAGTGCTGCCGCAGCCCAAGAGCGGCCGCTTCGACTATCAGGAAGGTGGACGCGGCCACTTCCTCAACGTGCGCTACATCCCCGAACTGGACTGGTTCCTGTTCGTCGACAAGCATGAGGAAGGCGCTCTGGCCGGCATCCGCCACAGCTTGTACCTCAACCTGCTGATCTGCACCCTGATCAGCCTGCTGGTGCTGTTCCTGGTCTACCTGGCCACGCGCCGCTACCAGCTGCGCATCGCCGCCCTGGCCACCACCGACGTGCTCACCGGCCTGCCCAACCGCCGTGGCTTCGACCTGCTGGCCGCCCAGGCCCTGCAGGAAGCCATACGCGGGCAGAGCCCGTTGAGCGCCCTGCTGATCGACCTCGACCACTTCAAGCAGCTCAACGATACCCACGGCCACCTGGCCGGCGACCAGGTACTGCGCGGCTTCGCCCATGCCCTGCAGGGCAATCTGCGGCAGTCCGACATCATCTGTCGCTGGGGCGGCGAGGAATTCATCCTGCTGCTCAAGGACACCGGCAGCAGCACCGCACGCCAGCTGGCGGAGAAGATCCGCCAGCAGACCGAGGAAGCCGTGTTCCCCTTCAATGGCGTCAACCTGCGCGTCACCACCAGCATCGGCGTCACCGAGCTGCAGGGCGACGACAGCATGGATCGCCTGATCGGCCGTGCCGACCGCGCCCTGTACCGGGCCAAACAGTCCGGGCGCAACCGCGTGTGCGAAGACGTCAGCGGGCTGCAGCAGTGAACAGCGCGCGCTGCCCGCGTTGCGGCCAGGCCAACCGCTGCGCCCAGGCGGACCAGGACGTGCCGGTGCAGGACTGCTGGTGCTTCCATGTACCGATCGCGCCGCAGGTACTGGAATCCTTGCCCGCCGAGGCACGCGACCAGGCCTGCCTGTGCCCCCGTTGCGCCAGCGCACAGGGCGAAGACGCCAAGCCCGACTAGCGATGCGCCTCGACCGTTTCCTCAGCAACCTGCCGCGCTTCAGCCGCGCCGATGCTCGCCTGCTGCTCGCTGCCGGGCGCCTGCGCGTGGACGGCGCGACGGTACGCGACGGCCGCTTCGAGATACGCGAGTTCAGCCGTATCGAACTGGACGACGAGCTGCTGCAGGCCGGCAAACCGGCACGCTACTTCATGCTCAACAAGCCGGCCGGCGTGGTCAGCGCTACCGAACATCCCGAGCACCGCACCGTGCTCGACCTGCTCGACGAACCGGACAAGCACGAACTGCACATCGGCGGACGCCTCGATCTGAGCACCACCGGCCTGCTGCTGATCACCAACGACGGCCTCTGGTCGCGGCGCCTCACCGAGCCACGCAACCGACTGGGCAAGCTCTACCGGGTCAGTACCGAGCAGCCGATCAGTGCGGAGTACGCCGAGGTATTCGCCCGCGGCCTGTACTTCGCCTACGAGAACCTCACCACCCTGCCCGCCGAGCTGCAGATACTCGATGCGCATACCGCCCTGCTGACCCTGCACGAGGGGCGCTACCACCAGGTCAAGCGTATGTTCGGCCACTTCCGCAACCGCGTGGTAGGCCTGCACCGCGAACGCATGGGCCCGCTGCAACTCGATCCAACCCTGGCGCCAGGCCACTACCGCCCGCTCACAAGTGCCGAGATAGAGGCCGTCTGAACACAGTTCGCCCGACCAATGGCAGGGGCAATTTCATCGGCATGCCTTGCATCGGTAACACGAGACTGCTTGAATCCATTCAACGGTCCATTAGTGACCGAATAGTCACACTAGACATCTAAACGCCTTTTCCGCCGCTTACGGGCTGCCCATCGAGTTCTCGATCCCGGACGGAAAAAGCCCTCGCCGCCAACAATAAATCCCGGCCAGCCTTTCGAGCCGACCAGGCCCCGCTTCCCAGGCCCATGCCTACCTGCCATGAAGCTCGCGCAGCCGCGATGTGCCGCTGTGCGTCCGCAACGCCGCATGTCAGGGGCATGACCATGAAAGCTGAAACCGCTGTGCTGGATATCCAGGGGCAATACCGGGTTTACACGGAGTTCTACCGCGCCGACTGCGCCGAGCGGACCATCATTCTGGTCAACGGCTCGCTGTCGACCACCGCATCCTTCGCGCAGACGCTTCGCTACCTCCACCCGCACTTCAACGTGGTGCTGTTCGACCTGCCCTATGCCGGCCAGTCACGCGCGCACAACCTGCATAAGCGCTTCCTCAGCCGTGAGGAAGAGGCCGATATCCTCCTGGAGCTGGTCGAACATTTCGCCTGCGACAGCGTGCTGTCCTTCTCCTGGGGCGGCATCGCCACGCTCCAGGCGCTGGCCCGGCGTCCGGCACGGATCGAGCGTGCGGTGATCAACTCCTTCTCGCCGATCGTCAACAGCGCCATGCTCGGCTACCTGCGCGCCGGCCTGGTGGTGATGCGCGAGTGTGACCGCGAGAGCATCGGCATGGTGCTCAACGGCACCATCGGCAAGCACCTGCCCTCGCTGTTCAAGCGCTATAACCATCGGCACGTCACCGGCCTGGAGCGCTACGAATACGAGCAGATGAGCCACCACGTGGAAACCGTGTTGAACAACGGCGGACGATCCTGCGTCAGCTTCGCCGGGCAGATCGAGATACCGCTGCTGTTCGTCAACGGCGAGTGGGACGAGTACACCACGCCGGCTGACGCGCGTCTGTTCACCCAGTACGTGCGTCACTGCGAGTTCCGCACCATCGCCCAGGCCGGGCACTTCCTCGACATGGAGCACAAGGCCGCCTGGATGCAGACCCGCGATGCCCTACTGGCCTTCCTGCTGGCCCCCACGCAAGGCCATGCACGCAGTGTGGAACGGGAGCAACAGGCCGTGGCGCTATGAAGCGCCCGCAATAAAACGGGCGCAAGACGTGTGCCCGGCTTCACCTTCACGGGCGATTCTGGTACAAAGTCAGCCGCCCGAGCGGGCGTCGTATAATGGCATTACCTGAGCTTCCCAAGCTCATGACGAGGGTTCGATTCCCTTCGCCCGCTCCAACACATATACGTTAAAGCCCTGTTTCTACAGGGCTTTTTCGTTTCTGGGGTTTAGTGGCATCGAAGAAATGTCGGGGCGTCACTGAGGCCGAATAAAACAACACCGGCCCAGGCCGGTGTCAGGTGAATGCTGTATCTGTACACTCCAGCGAGACTCTGAAGAAGACTCCCCGAATCGGATGAAATATGCCGATCCTGCTGCCCGAGTTTTCCGATTAAGCAGATGACTGTCGCTGACGCCGAGTGCGCCGTTAAGCGCAAGCAGACCCGCAAGGAACTGTTCATGATCGAGCTGGATCAGGTGGTGCCGTGGGATCTGATCGATTTCAATCGATCTCCCGCTTTCAAAATCGGCGACGGCTGAAGTTAGCCAGAAATACAGCGCTACTTCAGGCCATCCTTAGATAATTTTAACGAAGATGGAACACGAGCATGTTTTCAGCTAATGCCCGAATCAACAAGCGACAAGACCAACTCACATCGGAAATAGATGGCAAGGTCATTCTACTGGAGGCTGATTCTGGCAAGTACTTTGCCTTCGACGACATCAGTACAGACATCTGGAATCGGCTCGATACCACCCCCTTGCTGGCAGACCTGTGCAATGCCTTGGCCAAAGACTACGATGCCGATTTAAAAACCATACAAATGGATGTCTACAAACTCATCAGCATGTTGGCGTCGAACAACCTGATAGAGATCAGCGAGTAATCCAACTCTGCGTCGAGCATTAAAAACCCAGCACACCTACGGACGGCAAGACACGTCATGTTTGATTATTCATTATGCGGCTGGCATCTACGCTCAGATAGATCGCTGCCACTGATTGCCGCCCCTGATGTCTCTCAATCCACGCCGGACATCTATGTCACGCATGCAGGCATTCCCTGCATTGATCAACCGACCCTATTCTCCAGCCCATTTGTAACGCTCTATGCCAATGACCAGGCCCTCATACGCATCGGCCACACCGTCTCGCTTCTGGTAACGGCAGGGCAGCACATCATCATAGAAGCGGGAAGTGAAACCACGCAGGGAGAAATCATGACTTTCCTGCTTGGCCCTGCACTGGGGATGATTTGCCACCAAAGACAAGCATTACCCTTGCATGGTGCGTCCATCCGGATAGGTCATGCGGCCGTCACCCTGGTAGGAAATTCCGGTGCCGGGAAATCAACGACCAGTACGGCGCTAATCAGCCGAGGCCATCAGCTACTGTGCGATGACATTACCGTTGTAGACCCTCTCAAAACAGAAGTACAACCCAGTTTTCCGACCATAAAGCTCTGGCAGGATGCGGCCAGTGCATTGTCCATCCAGACCGACAATCTCCAGACGGTAAGAGTTGGCCTAAAGAAGTATCACTACCCGGTAGGCTCTAGCTTTAGCAGCCTTCCCACTCGACTGCAGGCCATTATTATTCTGGCCCCCAGAAGTCATATTGCATCTGCCGAGTTGATACCCCTGGGAAAAATCGGCGCACTCGCTCAGCTTCGCCAGCATATCTACCGTCCCCGCTTGGCTAAATTGCTGGGTGCGGAGCAAATCTATTTCAAGCAACTGGGGCAGTTGATCAGCACAGTTCCCGTAATGGTCCTGGAGCGGCCCGATAATCTCTCGCAACTCGATCGTGCTATCAAACTTATCGAGCATGCCGTTGCGCCATGAGTACCTTCATTTGGCTGGCATCCTATCCCAAATCCGGCAACACCTGGGTCAGGGCGTTCCTAAGCAGCGTCAAACGAGATGGCGGCCCTATCAACATCAACAAGCTGGATAAGGTAACGCAGCCCTCGACTCGTCACTTTCTGGATGACCTGCTCGGCATCGCCACGGCCGACCTCACTCGGGAGGAGATACTGTTAGCGCGACCTGCCGTCATGTCCGCCTACAGCCGCACAGCAAAAGGCGCCACCCTCCATAAAGTGCACGATGCCTGGGTGTGTAATGCAGCGGGCCAGTCACTTTTCCCCTCAGAATTGACCCAGGCGAGCATCTACATCGTGCGCGACCCGCGTGATGTGGCGATCTCCCTGGCTCATCACCTGGGCAAGACCGTTAACTACGCCATCAAGCAAATGGGCAACCCCAGCTTCGCTTTAAGTGACAGCGCGACAAAGAGTACGCCCAACACATACCAGCCCCTTCTCACTTGGAGCCAGCACGTAGAAAGCTGGCTCGATAGAGCCGTACCCAGTCCGCTCCTGGTGCGCTACGAAGACATGATCGCAGACCCTGTTCAGCAGGGTGCGCGTATCGCCCGTCACGCAGGGCTTGAGAAAACAATGGACATCTACGCACAAGCTGCTCAAAACACTCGCTTCAGCGAACTGACCAAGCAGGAAGTGCAGCTTGGCTTCCAGGAAATCCTGGCGCCAGGCAGGCGCTTCTTCCGCTCAGGCAAGGCAGGAGGCTGGAAAGAGACGCTAACGCCTGATCAGGCGGCCCAGATCGAGCAAGAGCATGGTCAAGTCATGCGACGCCTGGGATATCTCTGAGATCTGCAAGGACAACCGATGAGCGAAAAGCCCAATGCAGCCAGGCGCTGCGACATCGTAAATGCAGCCCTGGAACCTCAAGGCCACCATGCACAAGGGATGTGGGATGGCCTGCACGCGGCCTTGGGCAGCCGCCTTACCAGAGTCCTGCCGGAAGACCAGTACGATCATCAACCCCTACAGGGCGGTAATGGAAGATTTGTGCTGGCGGCTGATGTCCGCCTGGATAATCGGGCAGAACTTGGTCACAAGCTGAACATTCCTGCCGGCCAATTAAAAACATGGCCGATGCCGACGTTCTACTGGCCGCCTATGAAAAATGGCAACAACAACTATTGGATCATTTGCTAGGAGATTTTGCCTTCGCCGTATGGGATAACGAGTAGCAAACCCTCTTTCTTGCTCGTGACCACATGGGCAGGCGCCCTCTCTTCTATCACCAGGGTAACGGCTGGTTTGCCTTTGCCTCCATGCCCGCTGGATTGCTGGCCCTGCCCGAAGTACCCATGGCCCCCGATGAAGAGCGGGTACGTGACCTACTGCTTCTACTACAGGACAGCTCGGAGCGTGCTGCTTTGCGGGCATCAACCGCCTGTTGCCCGGACATTGCGCGTTACTTCGCGCTGACGGCACGTTGCACACCAGGCGTTACTGGCAACTGCCGACAGAAGAGCGTATTTACTTCAAGTCAGATGATGACTATGTCGATGCTTTCTTGGAATAGCTCGAAGAGGCAGTGCGCTGCCGTCTGCGCTCCACAGGCGGGATCGCCAGTCAGCTAAGTGCAGGCTTCGATAGCGCCACTATCAGCAGCATCGCCGCTTATCAACTGGCAAAATCAGAGCAGGGTCTGCATGCCTTTACATCAGCGCCTAACCCTACGGAGCTGCCCGTTTCCTCCTACCGAGTCCTGGATGAGGGGCCGCTGGCGGCACAAGTTGCCGCCCTTTTTCCCAATATTAATCATCACCTAGTCAGAACCGACAACGCCAGTATCATGGATATGCTGGAGCTGATGTTCAGGCTCTATAACCGACCTGCCAAGAATGTAGTGAATTTACTGTGGGATATGCAGATTTCCAAACTTGCAGCTGCGCAAGGCGCAACCACCCTGTTAATTGGAGATCTGGGCAACTTTACCATCAGCCACCATGGCAATCATGTGCTCAACTCGCTCCTGCGAGAGCGCAGAATATCGGACTTGTCGCAGCAGCTAACCTATAAGCTGCGTGGCATCAGCAACCGCGCACGATTGAATGTCATCTATCAGATGCTCCTGCCCTCTCTGCCCGATAAGCTGCAGAGCCTCCTGGAGTCGACAGTACAAAAACTCAAGGGGAATGTTACTCTGGGGCAAGGGATCAATCCTGATCTTTTTGCAGACCCTGAATTTCTGGAGTATTGCCACCAACTGGGACGGCGCCCCAACATGACTACACGCCAGGAAGAAAGCAGGCAATGGCGTAAAAAGGCCCTGACCCGACGAGACGCCGCAGAGTACGATAAAGGGCGACTGGCGCTGGCTGGCATTGACAGTCGTGACCCGACAGTAGATATACGCCTGGTTGCTTATTGCCAAGCAATTCCAGTGGAGCAGTTCAATAAAAATGGGGTGAATCGCTGGCTGCTGCGGCGTGCGCTTAAGCACTACTGGCCATCTGAGGTAATCGATTCACGTGCAAAAGGTCTGCAGGGAGCGGACTGGCTGTACAAGATGAATAAAGAGCAGGCTGAACTGATTCGTGAAGTCGAGCAATTAAAGAAACAACCGCTAGCGCATCGCCTGCTCGACTTGTCGCTCATCCAAAAACAGTTATCGGAAATTGCTTCAGCAGACGCGACCGATAAGAGTCAAATCAATTTGAAGCTCTTGAGACTTATTGCGGCCGGTCATTTCATTCGCATGTCAACAAGCCAAATTTCATCATGACCGAGTATGGCTTTGTCGCGGCGCAATTCAACTAAGTGAGGTTGAGGGGTGCCTCGTACAACTTAACTAGGCTCCCCTGATCACCTGCACACAATCCTTAGCTCGAGCCGGCGCCGTCAACAGTGTTCGTAGGCCCTGACATAGTCAGATCTTCAACGTCATGTGCCTCGACAACTGGCGCGACCCACCGCTTGAGCGCCGGAGCAGACTGCTCGCTCACGCCGAGGGCCAGCTGATCTTTAGTCGTTTCCACGATCACCTCCTACAGGATTGAACTTCAGCCAACATAGACTACCGCTTATAGCACATCTTCCACGGCCGCCTGTCGATTATCACAGCAAACCAGACCTTCCCGCCAACGACCTTGGCATTAGGTTCCGAAGTCACTTACACAAACCAAACGCCATTCTGCAGCCAGGTAGTTTCTGCAGAAAACAAAGCCGACCAGGGAGGACCGCTGCCCCGCCCTCAGCGCGCGGCAGCAGCCGCCCGCGCCGCATGCAGCTTCTTGTAGCTGTCGATCAGGCGCAGGTGCTTGTCCAGGCCCTCCAGCTGTAGGCTGGTCGGGGTCAGCCCGTAGAAGCGCACGCTGCCGTTGACCGAGCCGATGGCCGCGTCCATCCGTTCATTACCGAACATGCGGCGGAAGTTGGCCTCGTAGTCGGCCAGTTCCAGGTCGTCGTCCAGCTGCACTTCCAGCACCACGTTCAGCGCCTGGTAGAACAGGCCGCGCTCGACGGTGTTGTCGTTGTACTGCAGGAAGGCCTCGGTCAGCGCCTTGGCCTCGTCGTACTTCTTCAGGGCGAGGTAGATCAGCAGCTTCAGTTCGAGGATGGTCAGCTGACCCCACACGGTGTTGTCGTCGAACTCGATGCCAATCAGCGTGGTGATGTCGGTGTAGTCGTCGACCTCGCACTGCTCCAGGCTCTTGAGCAGACTCTTCAGGCGCAGGTCGCTGAGGCTGTGCAGGTTGAGGATGTCGGAACGGAAAATCAGCGCCTTGTTGGTGTTGTCCCAGATCAGGTCCTCGACCGGGTAGATTTCCGAGTAACCCGGCACCAGGATGCGGCAGGCGTTGGCGCCGAGGTCGTCGTACACCGCCATGTACACCTCCTTGCCCATGTCCTCGAGGATGCCGAACAGGGTCGCAGCTTCCTGGGCGTTGGAGTCTGCCCCTTCGCCGGAGAAGTCCCACTCGACGAACTCGTAGTCGGCCTTGGCGCTGAAGAAGCGCCAGGACACCACGCCGCTGGAGTCGATGAAGTGCTCGACGAAGTTGTTCGGCTCGGTCAGCGCCTGGCTTTCGAAGGTCGGCGCCGGCAGGTCATTCAGCCCCTCGAAACTGCGGCCCTGCAGTAGTTCGGTGAGGCTGCGCTCCAGCGCCACCTCGAAGCTCGGGTGCGCGCCGAAGGAGGCGAACACGCCGCCGGTGCGCGGGTTCATCAGAGTCACGCACATCACCGGGAATTCGCCGCCGAGCGAAGCATCCTTGACCAGCACCGGGAAGCCCTGCTCCTCCAGCCCTTTGATGCCGGCGACAATGCCCGGGTACTTGGCCAGTACCTCCTGCGGCACATCCGGCAGGGCCAGTTCGTTCTCCAGAATCTCGCGTTTGACCGCGCGCTCGAAGATTTCCGACAGGCACTGCACCTGCGCCTCGGCCAGGGTATTACCGGCGCTCATGCCGTTGGAGAGGTACAGGTTCTCGATCAGGTTGGAGGGGAAGTACACCACCTCGCCGTCCGACTGGCGCACGAAGGGCAACGAGCAGATGCCGCGCGCCTTGTTGCCCGAGTTGGTATCAATCAGGTGCGAGCCGCGCAGCTCGCCGTCGGGGTTGTAGATGGCCAGGCAGTACTCGTCGAGGATCTCTTCCGGCAGCGCGTCCTTCGGCCCCGGCTTGAACCACTGCTCGTTCGGGTAATGCACGAAATCGGCGTTGGCGATCTCCTCGCCCCAGAACTGGTCGTTGTAGAAGAAGTTGCAGTTCAGCCGCTCGATGAACTCGCCCAGCGCCGAGGCCAGCGCGCTCTCCTTGGTCGCGCCCTTGCCGTTGGTGAAGCACAGCGGCGACTGCGCGTCGCGCACATGCAGCGACCAGACGTTGGGCACGATGTTGCGCCAGGAAGCGATCTCGATCTTCATCCCCAGGCCGGCGAGGATGGCCGACATGTTGGCGATGGTTTCTTCCAGCGGCAGGTCCTTGCCGAGGATGCGCGTGCCCTCGCCCTCGCTCAGCGCCGGGATCAGCAGGGCCTGGGCGTCGGCGTCCAGATTGGCCACTTCCTCGATGACGAAGTCGGGACCGGTCTGCACCACCTTCTTCACGGTGCAGCGGTCGATCGAGCGCAGGATGCCCAGACGATCCTTCTCGGAGATATCCGCGGGCAGCTCGACCTGGATCTTGAAGATCTGCTTGTAGCGGTCTTCCGGGTCGACGATGTTGTTCTGCGCCAGGCGAATGTTGTCGGTGGGGATGTTGCGCGTCTGGCAGTACAGCTTGACGAAGTAGGCCGCGCACAGCGCCGAGGACGCCAGGAAGTAGTCGAACGGCCCCGGCGCCGAGCCATCGCCCTTGTAGCGGATGGGCTGGTCGGCGATCACCGTGAAGTCATCGAACTTGGGTTCGAGACGGAGGTTGTCGAGAAAGTTGACCTTGATTTCCATGCGGGATTACCAGAATGCGTGCGAGGCGAAATGGTCGGCATTATCCGTCATTCGGCCCCGACATGGCGCACAGGCATATCGCCATCACAAAATGTGATGCGCAACACACTTCACACCCCGCAGAAATGTCGACATCGTCACAAAGCTTGGTAGGCTCTCGGCAACCTCAATACAGGAGCTTTCCGATGAAGGAACAACGGAAATACCTCGCGTTGCGTGCACATATCGAAACCCTGCTCCAGGACGGAGCCCAGATTGTCAGCCGCACGCCCTTCACCCTACGCATCAGCGGACATCTGTTCCGCGTGCAGCACGGCATGCTGATCGGCAACTCCGTCGCCGCCTAGCCGCCCAAAACCTCGCAGAGCCCGGGTCAGTCATGGCCCGGGCTTTAGTTTTTCTGCCTTGCACGCGTGCAAACGGTCGGAGCGGGCTTGCCTCGTCAGCGCGGGTCGCGCACCATTAACTGTATATAAAACCAGTTAACTACCATGCCTGCCGCACTCGACCCCAGCCTCTACTACCTCGCCAACTTCCGCACCGCGCTGGCCTGGATCGGCGAGCGCTACAGCGATCTGCTGGACGCCGAGGAAGCGGCCTTCCTGCAAGACTTCAGCGCATTGCCGCAACCGTCGCAGGCGCTGCTGGTGCGCCTGGTGATGCGCAAGGGGCCGCATTTTCGCGCGAGTAAGCTGAGCTACGACGAGATTGGCGACGTCACCGCCGCAGCCGAACCGCTGCTGCGCCTGGGCTGGCTGATCGAGGACGCCGAGCTGACGCTGGCGGAGCTGTTCGCCCTGCTGCGCAAGAACGAACTGCTCGCCTGCTTCACGGAACTCGCCACCCTGCGCGGGCTGAAAAAGGACGAGCAGCTGCAGGCCCTGCTGACTCTTTACCCGGACGCGCGCACCTTCCGCCACTGGTGCCCGCCACTCGACCGTCTTTACAGCCTGACCATCGGCCCGCTGTGCGACCGTCTGCGCCTGCTGTTCTTCGGCAACCTGGCACAGGACTGGTCCGAGTTCGTACTCGCCGAGCTGGGCATCTTCCGCTACGAGGCGGTCCCGATCAGCCGCGAGTCACGCGGCTTCCGCAGCCGCCGCGATGTCGACGACTACCTGCACCTGCGCCGCTGCCGGGAGCAGTTCGAGGCGGGCCAGGCGGTCGCCGAGGTGCTCACCGAGTTGGGCGATTTCAGCAGTGCGAACCCGCACCTGAGCCGCCGCCATGCCAAGCTGCTGTTCCACCTCGGCCAAGCAGAGGAACGCGCGGGTGAGCTGGCGCAGGCGGCCGCGCTCTATGCCGCCAGCAGCCACGCCGAAGCGCGCCAGCGGCAGGTGCGGGTACTGGAAAAGCTCGGCGACTTCCAGCAGGCCCACGATCTCGCCACTGCCGCCCTGCTCGCCCCGTGCAACGATGCCGAGGCCCAGGCACTGGAGCGCGCCCTGCCACGCCTGCAACGCCAGCTAGGCCTGCCCAGGCAGCCGCGCTCCGCTGCGGCCGAGGCCGGATTGATCGAGCTGGAACTGCCCAGGCCCGAGGCGTCGAGCGTAGAGTGGGCGGTGCAGCAGCACCTACACGACGAGCAGGCGCCAGTCTTCTATGTGGAGAACACACTAGTCTGCGGGCTGTTCGGCCTGCTGTGCTGGGAGGCGATCTTCGCCCCGCTGCCCGGGGCGTTCTTCCACCCCTTCCACAGCGGCCCGGTGGATCTGCACGACAGCGACTTCCGCAGCCGCCGCGCCGCGCTGTTCGAGCGCTGCCTGGGCATGCTGGATGACGGCAGCCATGCCGAGGCGATTCGCGCCACCTACGCCGCCAAGCACGGCATCGTCTCGCCCTTCGTGCACTGGGCCGTGCTGACACCCGAGCTGCTGGAAACCGCCCTGCACTGCCTGCCGCCGGCGCACCTGCGCGTCTGGTTCGAGCGGCTGCTCGGCGATATCCGCGCCAACCGTGCCGGCATGCCGGACCTGATCCAGTTCTGGCCGGCCGAGCGACGCTACCGGATGATCGAGGTGAAGGGCCCTGGCGACCGCCTGCAGGACAACCAGAAACGCTGGCTGGCGTTCTGCGCCCAGCACGGCATGCCGGTGGACGTCTGCTACGTGCGCTGGAGCGAGGCGTGAGCTACGCCGTGGCCGTGCGCGCGCTGTGCGAGTTCACCGCCAAGGAAGGTGACCTCGACCTGCGCTTCACCCCCGCGCCCACCGCCGCCGAGGGTATGGCCGGACACAGCACGGTGGTCGGCCGGCGTGGCGCCGGCTATGTCGCCGAGCTGCCGCTGACCGGGGCCTATCCGGGCCTGCTGGTCAGCGGCCGCGCCGACGGCTACGACCCGGCGCAGAACCTGCTGGAGGAGATCAAGACCCATCGCGGCGACGTGGCGCGCATCCCGGCCAACCACCGCCTGCTGCACTGGGCCCAGGTCAAGGTCTATGGCTGGCTGCTGTGCGACAGCCTGGGCCTGGAGGAGATCGACCTGGCAGTGGTGTACTTCAACGTCCTGTCGCAGAAGGAAACGGTGTTTCGCGAGTGCTTCGCGGCCACCGAGCTGCGGACCTTCTTCGAACTGCAGTGTGTGCGCTTCGTCGCCTGGGCCGAGCAGGAAACGGCGCACCGCCTGGCGCGCAATGCCAGCCTGGAAACGCTGCGCTTCCCCTACCCGAGCTTCCGCCGTGGTCAGCGCCAGCTCGCCGAGTCCGTGTACCGAGCCGCCCGCGATGGCGACTTCCTGCTGGCCCAGGCCACCACCGGCATCGGCAAGACCCTGGCCACCCTGTTCCCGCAGCTCAAGGCGTTTCCCGGCCAGGACCTGGACCGCCTGTTCTTCCTCACCGCCAAGACGCCCGGCCGGCGCCTGGCGCTGGACGCCCTGGCCAGCCTGCGCGAGCAGGAGGAAAACATGCCGCTGCGGGTGCTGGAGCACGTGGCCCGCGACAAGGCCTGCGAATACCCGGACAAGGCCTGCCATGGCGAGTCCTGCCCGCTAGCCAAGGGATTCTACGACCGCCTGCCGGCCGCCCGTGCCGCCGCCCTCGAACACCGCTGGCTGACCCAGGAGGCCGTGCGCGAGGTTGCCCTGGCACACCAGGTCTGCCCCTACTACCTGTCCCAGGAGCTGTGTCGCTGGAGCGACGTGGTGGTCGGCGACTACAACTACTACTTCGACATGACCGCCCTTTTGCACGGTCTGACCGTGGTCAATGGCTGGAAAGTCACCCTGCTGGTGGACGAGGCGCACAACCTGATCGACCGCGCCCGCGGCATGTACAGCGCCGAGCTGGACCAAGCCGAGTTCAACGCCCTGCGCAAGGTCGCCCCGGCCGGACTCAAGGGCGTGCTGGAGCGCGTTGGCCGCCACTGGAACCAGCTGCACCGCGACCAGGAAGTGCCCTACCAGATCTACCCGGCCATCGCCGACCTGTTCATCGTCGCCCTGCAGAAGGCGGTGAGTGCGATCACCGACCACCTCACCGACCAGCCCGAAGGCAACCAGGCCGCGCTGCTGCGCTTCTACCTCGACGCCATGCTGTTCTGCCGCCTAGCCGAGGCCTTCGGCCCGCACTCGCTGTTCGATATCACCCGCCATGACACGCGCAGCCTGTCGACTCTGTGCCTGCGCAATATCGTGCCGGCACGCTTCCTCGCCGAGCGTTTCGCCAACGCTCACAGCGTCACGCTGTTCTCCGCCACGCTCAGCCCCGGCCACTACCACGCCGACCTGCTCGGCCTGCCACGCGACTGGCAGTGGCTGGAAGTGCAGTCGCCGTTCAGCGCCGAGCAGCTGAGGGTGCAGGCACTGGCCAACCTGTCGACCCGCTACCAGCATCGCGAGGCAAGCCTACCGTCCATTGTCACGCTGATGGCTCGACAATTTCGTCAGCAGCCGGGCAATTACCTGGCGTTCTTCAGCAGCTATGCCTACCTGGAACAGGCGCTGACGCGCTTTCACGCCGAGCACCCGGATATCCCGGTGTGGGCGCAGTCGCGCAGCATGAACGAGGCCGAGCGCCAGGACTTTCTCGAACGCTTTACCGAGCATTCCCACGGTGTCGGCTTCGCCGTGCTCGGCGGTGCCTTCGGCGAGGGCATCGACCTGCCCGGCAAGCGCCTGATCGGCGCCTTTATCGCCACCCTCGGCCTGCCGCAGGTCAACCCGGTCAACGAGGAAGTGAAGGCACGCATGCAGCAGATGTTCGGCAACGGCTACGGCTACGACTATGCCTACCTCTACCCCGGCCTGCAGAAGGTGGTGCAGGCCGCCGGCCGGGTTATCCGCACCCCTTCGGATCAGGGCGTGGTCTACCTGCTGGACGACCGTTTCACCCGCAGCGAAGTGCGCCAGCTGCTGCCAAGCTGGTGGCAGGTCGAACGCTTAGTACATACTTTGCAATAACTGAAACTTGAGACAACACAGGGATTCCTTATCCTTCGCAACCGTGACGCCGGGCCCCTCTGACGGTTAGCTGCCGCCATGTCGGAGTCATAGGTTTGTACAACTACGACTTAAAGGAGGGGCTCATGACTGCCCTAGAAACGTTTCTCTTCGCCGACTTCCTCGGCACCGCCACCTGGCTGTGGCTCTCGTTCCTCGCTGTAGTAATCGCCCTGCTGGCCTTCGACCTGGGGGTTCTGCACCGCGATGAACGCGAAATCGGCGTCAAGGAAAGCTTGATGCTATCCGCCGGCTATATCTCCATGGGTCTGCTGTTCTCCGTCTGGGTGTTCTTCCAGAAAGGCGGCGATGCCAGCATGGATTACCTCACCGGCTTCCTGATCGAGAAATCGTTGTCCATGGACAACGTCTTCGTGATTGCCCTGATCTTCAGCTTCCTGGCCATCCCCCGCCGCTATCAGCACCGCGTGCTGTTCTGGGGCATTCTGGGCGTGATCGTCCTGCGCGCCATCATGATCGGCCTGGGCGCCGCTCTGATCAGCGAGTTCGACTGGATTCTCTACGTGTTCGGCGCCTTCCTGCTGCTGACCGGCGTGAAGATGCTGTTCTCCAAGGTCGACGACGAGCCTGATCTGTCGAAGAACCGCTTCGTCAACTGGTTGCGCAACCACCTGCCGGTGACCGACCGTCTGCACGAGCAACGCTTCTTCGTGCGCCAGCCGGATGCGAGCGGCAAGCTCAAGCTGTGGGTTACGCCGCTGTTCTTGGCGCTGATCCTGATCGAGCTGGCCGACCTGGTGTTCGCCGTGGACAGCGTGCCGGCGATCTTCGCCATCACCCAGGACCCGTTCATCGTCTACACCTCGAACATCTTCGCGATCCTCGGCCTGCGCGCCCTGTACTTCGCCCTGGCCGCCATGATCCATCGCTTCACCTACCTGAAGTACGCCCTAGCCCTGGTGCTGGTGTTCATTGGCGGCAAGATCTTCCTGCACGACATCGTCGGCAAGATTCCGGCCGAGATATCGCTGAGCGTGACCGTGGGCCTGCTGGCCGGTGGCGTGCTGCTGTCGCTGTGGAAGACGCGCAACCAGCCCGCTCACAAGCTCGAATCCTGATCGCAGAGGAGACCACACTATGAGCATCGTCAAACCCCTGCTGCTCGGCCTGGGCCTGTTCGCCCTGGCCGGCTGTGACAGCGCCGAACAGGCCGCCGAGAGCTTCACCAAGAAGGTCGAGGAAGCCGCCGTGGAAACGGCTCGCGAGAGCCTGGGCGAGACCCTCAAGGAGTTCGACCAGCAGGTCGACCAGCTCAACGAGAAGGTCGACCAGGCCCAGGAGAGCACTCGCCAGTTTATGGACCAGGCGCAGCCGAAGTCCGAGCAGGAAGCACCGGCACAAGGCGCTGAACAGCCTGGCCAGTCCCCGGTAGAGACCTGATCAGACAGCAAACGCCGCACGCAACAGGTGCGGCAGCACCACTCCGGCAGCCCCCAGAACGCTATGTTCTCGGGGGCTGCTGCTCATCACTGCCTGCGGGTTGATATGCACCACGTGGGCGCCGTTGCGCAAAGCGATCTGTGGCACCTGCGCGGCGGGGTAGACCAGCCCCGAGGTGCCGATCGACAACAGCAGGTCGCACTCGGCCGCGGCCGCGAAGGCCTTCTGTAACGCCAGCTGCGGCAATGCCTCGCCAAACCACACCACACCCGGACGCACCCGGCCACCACAAACCACGCAAGGTGGAGGTGGCAGGCGCCGGCCCTGCTCCGGCTCGTTCAACTCGGCATCCAGCCCCGCATAAGGCGCCCCACAGTCGAAGCAGCGCGGTGCATGCAGGCTGCCGTGCAGATGGATCACGTTCTGGCTGCCGGCACGCTCGTGCAGGTCATCGACATTCTGGGTCACCAGGGTCAGCCGCGGCACCCGGCTCGCCAGCTCGGCAATCGCCCGGTGCGCCGCATTCGGTTCGCCCCGCAGCACCCGCTGGCGGCGCCACTCATACCAGCCCCAAACCAGTTCGGGGTCGGCCAGGAACGCCTCGGGCGTGGCCAGCCGCGCCGGATCGAAACGCGCCCACAGGCCGGTCAGGGCATCACGAAAGGTCGGAATACCGCTCTCGGCGGAAACGCCGGCACCGCTGAAGACCAACAGGTGACGACAGTTGCGCAGTGCTTCGGCGATCATGAAGGACATGGCAGGCTCGCAGTGAAGGTCAGCCGGCATTGTCTCCAGGTCGACAGGCACGTCGCCAGCCGCATTTTGCAGCGTGGGCCCAGCCCTCTAAAATCCTGCGCCCGCCCCTCGCCAGCAGTCCCGGAGCCAGCATGCCCACCTCCCTCGGCCGCAATGCAGCAACCCTGTGTGGTCTGATGGCCATCGTACTGTGGAGCACCATCGTCGGGCTGATCCGCGGCGTCAGCGAACACTTCGGCGCCGTCGGCGGCGCGGCGCTGATCTACACGGTCGGCGCCATCCTGCTCGCGCTGCTGCTGGGTCGCCCGCGCTTGCGCGGCTTTCCGCGCGCCTATCTGCTACTCGGCAGCCTGCTGTTCGTCGCCTATGAGTGGTGCCTGGCGCTGTCGCTGGGCTTTGCCGACAACCGCACGCAGGCCATCGAGCTGAGCGTGATCAACTACCTGTGGCCATGCTTCACCATCCTCCTGGCCATCGCCATCAACGGCCAGCGGGCCCGCTGGCCGATAGTACCGGGCATTGCCCTGGCGCTGCTCGGCATCGTCTGGGTGGCCAGCGGCGAGCAGTCGATTTCTCTGCGGCAGACCCTGGCCAATGCCGCCAGCAATCCGCTCGCCTACGCGCTGGCATTTTCCGGCGCGGTGCTCTGGGGGCTGTACTGCAACGTGACCAAGCGCTATGCCGAGGGCAGTAACGGCGTGGTGCTGTTCTTCATCCTGGTGGCGGCCTCGCTGTGGCTCAAGTACCTGGCCGGCGAACGGGCACCGCTGGTCTTCAGCCTGCCGGCCAGCCTCGAACTGCTGGCGGCCGGGGCAGCCATGGCGGGCGGCTATGCGCTGTGGAACTTGGGCATCCTGCGCGGCAACCTGACACTGATGGCCAGCGCCTCGTACTTCACCCCGGTGCTCTCGGCGCTATTCGCCATGTTCTGGCTGGCAACGCCGCTGGGCGTCTCGTTCTGGCAGGGTGTGGCGATGGTGATCGGCGGCTCGCTGCTGTGCTGGCTGGCAACCCGCGAGAGCAGCGCCGCAGCGTCCGACTGAAGCGCGCGCCCGCTCAGCCGGCCAGCGCCACTGGCGGCGAACGGTGCAGGCGATACAGCCCCTCGTCGTCCCGCGTCACCAGCCCACAGGCCAGCAAACGGCTGAGCACCTGGCGCACGCTGAGCACGGAGATCTGCTCATCGGCCAGCCGCAGGTGCTCATGCAGGTCACGCGAGCGCAGCCCTCGCTCGCAGCGCTGCAGCACGTCGAGAACCTTCAGCCGCACCAGGCTCACCTTCAGCCCGGCTCCCTGCAGCAGGTCGCGCAATTGCCGGCGCTCGTTTGCGTCCATGTCACTCTCCCTGTGCACTTCATTCGCGCCTTGTCACCAAGACCTGTTTATCAAGACGAACGAGCACCGGAAAACTGCAAGCAAAATGCAACTTTTTTGTCTCGCGCACGACCCACCCTTTGTGCTATTTCTCGACCGCCCGGCCCTACTGCCAGACAGGGTGCAAGCAGCGACTCGACACCAAGAGCTGCACCACCGCCGGAGCCATTGCAAGGGGTGGCGGCATTGCCGCCGATAACAGACAAGCCCGTGGGGAAAGAGATGAAAAGGCTTGTACTGCTGATGATCACGCTGGCGCTGGTCGCCGGTTGTTCCGCAACTGCCAAGACGTACGAAAAGAAGGGCCGCAAGGGCCTCAACATCAACTGCTCGGGACTCACCTCCAGCTGGGAACAGTGCGAACAGAAGGCCGCGCGCGCCTGCGGTTCCAAGGGCTACAAGGTGGTCGCCAAGGCAGGTGATGACCAGAGCGAGGAAGACGATCCAGCAGACTTCGCCTTCGGTCTGAACCCGGCCGGTTTCTCCAGCCGCACCATGATCGTCCTCTGTCGCTGATCTGCGTCGGGCTTTTGCCCTCATGAACAGTAGGGTCTAGTCTCCAGGGCATCCGCACCCGCCGAGAAGTGCCGGAATGTCCGATACCGCGAGCAAAGCCAAGGAAACCAGGCTGTTCCTGTTCCTGGTGATCTTCCTGTTCCCCATCCTCTCCGTCGCCATCGTCGGCGGCTACGGTTTCCTGGTCTGGATCATTCAGATCTTCGCCGGGCCGCCGGGGCCACCCGGTTAGCCGGGGCACGCTCATGGACGACGTCCTGCACATCGCCAGCCTGCTGGTGCACTGCCATCCGGACCAGTTGGACGCCCTGCGTGCCAACCTGGCGCGCCTGCCCGACCTCGAACTGCACCAGAGCAGCCCCACCGGCAAGCTGGTGGTGGTACTTGAGGCGCGCGACGAGGCGACCGTGCTCGAGCGCCTGCATGCCATCCAGCAGCTGCCGGGCGTGCTCGGCGCCGCGCTGATCTATCACGAACGCCTCGACGCTGAAGGAGAAGCACGATGAAGCTGACCCGCCGCGAATTCGCCAAGGCCCAGGCGGCCGCCATCGCCGCCCTGGCAGCCGGTATGCCGCTGACCAGCGCGGCGAGCAACCTGCTCACCGACGCCGACCTCACCTCCCTCGACTGGAACAAGGCGCCGTGCCGCTTCTGCGGCACCGGCTGCGGCGTGATGGTGGCGACCCGCGACGGACGCGTGGTGGCGACCCATGGCGACATCAAGGCCGAGGTCAACCGTGGCCTGAACTGCGCCAAGGGCTACTTCCTGTCGAAAATCATGTACGGCAGCGACCGCCTCACCCAGCCGCTGCTGCGCATGAAGAACGGCCAGTACGACAAGCAGGGCGAGTTCCAGCCGGTGAGCTGGGAGCAGGCCTTCACCATCATGGCCGAGAAGACCAAGGCCGCGCTTAAGGCCCACGGCCCCGAGGCGGTCGGCATGTTCGGTTCCGGGCAGTGGACCGTATGGGAAGGCTACGCCGCCAACAAGCTCATGAAAGCCGGCCTGCGCTGCAACAACATCGATCCCAACGCCCGCCACTGCATGGCCTCGGCGGTGATGGGCTTCATGCGCAGCTTCGGCATGGACGAACCGATGGGCTGCTACGACGACATCGAGGCCACCGACAGCTTCGTGCTGTGGGGCTCGAACATGGCCGAGATGCACCCGATCCTGTGGAGCCGCGTCACCGACCGCCGTCTCAGCCAGCCGCAGGTCAAGGTGGCGGTGCTATCGACCTTCGAGCACCGCAGCTTCGATCTGGCCGATATCCCCATGGTGTTCAAGCCGCAAACCGACTTGATCATCCTCAACTACATCGCCAACCACATCATCCAGTCCGGCGCGGTGAACCAGGATTTCGTCAAACGCCACACCCGCTTTGCCAAGGGCGCCGACGACATCGGCTACGGCCTGCGCCCCACCGACCCGCTGGAACAGAAGGCAAAGAACGCCGCCAATGCCAATACCTGGAGCGACATCTCCTTCGAGCAGTTCGCCGCCTTCGTCAAACCCTACAGCCTGGAACGCGCCGCCGAAGAATCCGGAGTGCCGGCCGAGCGCCTCAAAGCGTTGGCCGAGCTGTATGCCGACCCCAAGCGCAAGGTGGTGTCGTTCTGGACCATGGGCTTCAACCAGCACACCCGGGGCGTGTGGGCCAACAACCTGATCTACAACATCCACCTGCTCACCGGGAAGATCAGCGAGCCGGGCAACAGCCCCTTCTCGCTGACCGGCCAGCCTTCGGCCTGCGGCACCGCGCGCGAGGTCGGCACCTTCTCCCACCGCCTACCGGCGGACATGCTGGTGGCCAACCCCAAGCACCGCGCCACGGCCGAAAAGATCTGGAAGGTGCCCGCCGGGACCATCCAGGAGAAGCCCGGTTTCCACGCCGTGCAACAGAGCCGCATGCTCAAGGACGGCGTCCTCAAGGTGTACTGGACCCAGGTCACCAACAATATGCAGGCCGGCCCCAATGTGATGCAGGAAATCCTGCCCGGCTGGCGCAACCCGGAGGCCTTCGTCATCGTCTCCGACGTTTACCCCACCGTCTCGGCCCAGGCCGCCGATCTGATCCTGCCCAGCGCCATGTGGGTGGAGAAGGAAGGCGCCTACGGCAACGCCGAGCGGCGTACCCAGTTCTGGCACCAGCTGGTCAAGGCGCCCGGCGAGGCCCGGTCCGACTTGTGGCAACTGGTGGAGTTCTCCAAGTACTTCACCACCGACGAGGTATGGCCTGCCGAGCTGCTGGCCAAGGCGCCGCAGCTCAAGGGCAAGACGCTGTTCGAGGTGCTGTTCAGGAACGGCCAGGTCGACCAGTTCCCCAGCAGTGATCTGGCCGCCGGCTACGCCAACGACGAGGCCGCAGCCTTCGGCTTCTACTTGCAGAAGGGCCTGTTCGAGGAATACGCCGCGTTCGGCCGTGGCCATGGTCACGACCTGGCGCCCTTCGACACCTACCACGAGGCCCGCGGCCTGCGCTGGCCGGTGGTGGACGGCCAGGAAACCCGCTGGCGCTACCGCGAAGGACATGACCCCTACGTAGAAAAAGGCAGCGGCGTGCAGTTCTACGGCTACCCGGACAAGAAGGCGATCATCTTCGCCCTGCCCTACGAGCCGCCGGCCGAGGCACCGGACAAGGACTTCCCGTTCTGGCTCAGCACCGGCCGGGTGCTGGAGCACTGGCACACCGGCAGCATGACCCAGCGCGTCGACGAGCTGTACCGCGCGGTGCCCGACGCCCTGGTGTACATGCACCCGGACGACGCCCGCGCACTCAAGGCGCGGCGCGGCAGCGAGGTGAAGGTGATCAGCCGACGCGGCGAAATGCGCGCGCGCATCGAGACACGCGGGCGCAACAAGCCACCGCGCGGGCTGGTGTTCGTGCCCTTCTTCGATGCCAACAAGCTGATCAACAAGGTCACCCTGGACGCCACCGACCCCATCTCCAAGCAGACCGACTACAAGAAGTGCGCGGTGCGCATCGAACTGGTCAGCCTGGCCTGAGGAGCCCGATCATGAGAAGCCTGCCCCTGCTGCTGGTGTTCCTGGCGAGCCTCGCCCAGGCCGCCGACTACCCGCTGGACGCCCCCGCCCCCGATAGCCGCCGCCCCGGCGGCACGATCAGCCAGGAACTGCCCGCGCCACCGCTGGCCAACGACGAAAACAAGGACATCAAGCGCGAACGCAGCTATCCCGAGCAACCGCCGACCATTCCCCACGCGATCCGTGGTTACCAGGTGGACAAGAACGGCAACAAGTGCCTGACCTGCCACAGCCGCGCGGGCAGCGCCAGAACCCAGGCACCGATGATCAGTATCACCCACTACATGGACCGCGACGGCCAGCCCCTGGCCGCCGTCTCGCCACGGCGCTACTTCTGCACCCAGTGCCATGTGCCGCAGAAGGAGGTGACGCCGCTGGTGGGCAACGACTTCCGCACCATCGACCAGCTGCTGCAGGACGAAGTGCAGCGCGCCGGCCAGCCCCAGTGAGGTGTCCATGAAAGTCCTGCTTGCCTGGCTCAGCGGTTACTGGCACATCCTGCGCCGCCCCAGCGTGCACTACAGCCTGGGGTTTCTCACCCTCGGCGGGTTCACCGCCGGCATCGTCTTCTGGGGCGGCTTCAACACCGCCCTGGAGGCGACTAACACCGAGCAGTTCTGCATCTCCTGCCATGAGATGGAGAGCAACGTATACGTCGAGCTGCAGGACACCATCCACTACAGCAACCGCTCGGGCGTGCGCGCTACCTGCCCGGACTGCCACGTGCCGCACCAGTGGACGGACAAGATCGCGCGCAAGATGCAGGCATCCAAGGAGGTCTGGGGCAAAATCTTCGGCACCATCAACACCCGCGACAAGTTCCTTGAGAAGCGCCGCGAGCTGGCCGAGCACGAGTGGGCACGGCTCAAGGCCAACGACTCGCTGGAATGCCGCAACTGCCACGGCTTCGACTTCATGGACTTCACCCGGCAGAGTCCGCGGGCGCGGGAGATGCACTCCACCGCCCTGGCCAGCGGCGGGGCCACCTGCATCGACTGCCACAAGGGTATTGCCCACAAGCTGCCGGACATGAGCGGCGTGCCTGGCTGGTAACACTCAGCGGCGGCGATCGAGCAGGTTCACCACCAGGCGATCCAGCCAGCCCCACAGGTACTGCTGGATGCGCTTGAGCAGCGGTCGGCGCTGCCAGTCTTCGAGGGTGATCTCGCGGCTCTGCTGGAAGTCGGCAATGAAGCTGTCCGCCACCGCAGTGGTCAGCTGTGCGTCGAGGGCTTCCAGGTTGGCTTCCAGGTTGAAGCGCAGGTTCCAATGATCGAAATTGCACGAGCCGACGCTGACCCAGTCATCCACCAGCACCATTTTCAGATGCAGGAAGCGCGGCTGGTATTCGAAGATGCGCACCCCGGCCTTGAGCAGGCGCGGATAGTAGCGCTGACCGGCATAGCGCACCGGAGGATGATCGGTGTTGCGCCCGGTCAGCAGCAGGCGCACCTCCACCCCGCGCGCCGCGGCCCTCATCAGGAAACGCCGCACCTTGCGGCTGGGCAGGAAGTAGGGCGTGGCCAGCCATACCCGCAGCTTGGCGTGACCGATGCTGCGCAGCAGCGACTGGACGATGTCCAGATGCTGGCTGGAGTCGGCGTACGCCACCCGCCCCATGCCGACGCCGGCCGGCGGACAGGGCGGCAAATGCGCCAGCCCCTGGGCATGGCCGGGCTTCCAGGGGCTGCGGCCCTCACAGGCCAGCCACTGGTGCTCGAACAGCACACGCCAATGCGCCACCAGCGCGCCTTCCATGCGCACCATCACCTCATGCCAGTAGTCCCCGGGCTCTGGCGTCCAGAACTGATCAGTGGCGCCAGTGCCACCGACATAGACACAGCGCTCGTCGACCACCAGCAGCTTGCGATGATCGCGATACAGATTGCGTAGCCCCCGGCGCCAGCGCAGCGGGTTGTACTGGCGCAGCTGCACACCAGCGACTGCCAGTTGCTCGCGCCAGGCGCGAGTGAAACCCAGGCTGCCAAAGCCATCGAACAGGCAACAGACCTGGACCCTACGTCTGGCGGCGCGGCACAGCGCATCCACCAGCGCCGCACTGCACAGCCCATCTTCCACCAGATACAGCTCGAGCAGCACCAGACGCTCGGCCGCGTCGATGTCGGCGAGCATGGCCGGCATGAAGGCCGGGCCATCCACCAGCAGCTCGAAGCGGTTGGCCGCCTTCCAGGGGAAGATGGTGCCAGTCATCGCGAGGTGAAAATCATCACCGCGCCGACCGGGACCGACAGGCTGATGTTGGACAACCTGGCGACCTTGCGCAGCGCCTCGACGCCCTCCTCCAGACCAAAGTGCTCGGCATGCAGCACCAGCGGTGCCAGGGTTACCACCTGGAAGCGCCGGTCATCCAGACGGGTGGCGAGCAGTTCGGCCATGTAGGCGTGCTTGCGCCCGCGAATCTCCACCTGTACCGGCAGGCTGATTTCCAGCTGGGCACCGGGGGCCAGGTCGGTGATCGGCGCCAGGTTGAGCTGGGCCATGATGTGTGCGTCGGGAAATTCCTTCGTGGTGAACAGCAGGCTGCGCAGGCGCTCGTCGCGCACCGGAATGCCGGTGCTCACCGACTCCATTTCGACGCGCAGTCGCGCGGCGCCCTTGGCGTCGATACGGCCATGCAAGGTGAGGAAGCGATGCACCTCGGAAAGGTTGCCGGCCTTGGTGGAAATAAAGGACAGCCGCGAGGACTCGTTGTCCAGATACCAGTCTGCCTGCGCCGGCAGGCTCATGCAGGCGACCAGCAGCGCGCCGCTGAAAAGGGAAAGAGACTTGACCATGGGCTCACTTGTATTGCGGTTTGAGCGAACGATAGCGGCCCACGGCAGGCTTGCCAAACAGCGGACAGTTGCAGCGTGTGGCAGGCCCGATCAGAGCGGATCGGCCTGGCTCTGCAGCTGACAGCCCTGGCGCGCATCCAGCCAGGCGGCGGTCTGGCTGCTGCCCAGGCCACTGGCAGTCACCCGCTTGCGCTCGACGTCGTCATGGAAGGCACTGAGCGGCAGGTACAGCTGGACGTAGCCGGCACAGTACTCGGCCGGGTTGCCGCTGACGTAGCGGCAGGAGCAGTACTCCTTGGCCGAGTAGGCACCGACGATGCCGGGGAATGAGGCCAGATGGACGCGGTTGCTCCAGGCCAGCAGGGCCACGCCGACCAGCAGCAGGAGAAAGACCGAGAGGAAAGGACGGCGCCGGATCATGGCTGTTCTCCGAAGGCATTCAGCACGCGCTTGAGCAGTTCGTTGTGGCTGTAGCTGCCGTCGCGGTCATCGGCATAGCGCACCACCACCAGTTTCTGCGTCGGCAACACGTAGAGCCCCTGCCCCCAGTGGCCGAGCGCGGCAAAGGCATCGTCCGGCACGTCCGGCCAGGGCTTGGCCGAGCCCTCCAGCATTGCGTTGAGCCACCACTGGCCGCCGGGCACGGCTTCCCCCGGTTTCTGCGGCTCGGGCCGGTAGTTGGCAAACGGTGTGCGGTTGAACGCCACCCAGCTCGGCGGCAGCAGCTGGCGCTCGCCCCAGCGGCCGTCACGCTGCATCAGCAGGCCGACACGACCCAGGTCGCGGGCACTCAGGTAGGCATAGGAAGAGGCCACGAAAGTACCGCTGGCATCGCGCTCCCACACCGCCGAAGCGATGCCCAGCGGCTCGAACAACGCAGTCCAGGGATAGTTCGCATAGGCCTGCTCGCCGACCATCGACTTCAGGCTGGCGCCGAGCACGTTGCTGTCGCCGCTGGAATAGCGAAAGCGCGTGCCGGGGATGGCGCCCAGCGCATGCTCGGCGGTGAAGGCCGCCATATCGCCACGGCCACGGGTGTAGAGCATGGCCACCACCGAGGACTTCAACGGCGCATACTCGTAGTCCTCCTGCCAGTCCAGGCCCGATGCCCAGTTGAGCAGGTGGCCAAGCTTAACGTCGGGGTGCGCGGCGAACGGCGGATAGTGTTTGGCCACGGCATCGTCCAGCTTGAAGCGCCCTTCGCCATAGGCGACGCCGAGCACGCTGGCGAACAGGCTCTTGCTGATCGACCAGGTCAGGTGCGGCGTCTGCGCGGTCGTCGGGGCGGCGTAACGTTCGTAGACGATCACACCATCCTGGATGACCAACAGCGCATCGCTGCGCACACCGGCGCGGGTGGCATCGTCGCGCGCCGGAAAGGCATAGGCCTCGAGGGCCTGCAAGGCGGGGGTGACGGCGCTGGGCTGGCTGTTCCACTCGGGGATCGGCCAACTCTGCGCAGCCAGGGGGCCGGCGGCCAGCAGGCAGCCGGCAACCAGGGTGCGACGCAACAGGGCAAGGGGCATCGGGCTCGCTCACGTTTCGGAGAGGAGCCGACGCTAGCACGGCGGGGGTGACGAACAACAGCGTCGCGGGCGCTGCGCTCAATCCGGCAGGCGGTAGTCCTGCTGGGTCATCAGGTCCAGGCCACACTCCAGCCGCTCGATCCAGTCGAGGAAGGCGTTGATCATGGTCGGTCCGACGAAGGGCCGGCCGTGCTGCGGCACGATCATCGCCACGTCCATCTCGCGCACCATCTGCGCCCAGAAGCGGCAGGCCTTGTTGCTGGCCATGTAGCGCCGGTGGAAACCGGCCATGCTGGGGACGTGGGCGGCGAAGTCCTGGACCGGGCTGGCGTCGTCGACCATCGAGGCGCCCATGTCGCCGGAGAAGAGGATCTTGCTCACCGGATCATACAGCTGGAAGTTGCCCACCGAGTGCAGGAAATGCGCCGGCACGGCCTTCAGCTGGCAGTTGCCGAGCGGGATCGACTGGCCACGATCGGGCAGCGCGATGATGCGGTCGTAGGTGCAGATGCCGTGGCTGAGGGCCAGGTAGTTGGCCGTCAGGTGCGGCAGGAAGCGCGCCCACAACTTGGAGCAGATCACCCGCGCCCGGGTGTGCAGCAGCCACTTGTCCAGCGAAGCGATGATGTCCGGGTCCTGGTGCGAGGCGAAGATGTAGGTCAGCGCCTGCACCGGGATGTGCTTGGACAGCTCCAGCGACAGCGGGGTGTAGGTCAGGTCGCCACCCGGATCGAGCAGCAGGTACTGCTCGTGGTCGGTGATCAGGAACTGGTTGGACTGCACACCCTCGCCGCTGACCAGGTCATCGAACATCAGGCATTGGTGGGTGCCGTTGTCGAACAGCACGATGGGCTCGCGGCGCATGGAAACCTCGGGATAACAGAGCGAGGCGAGCTTAGGCGCAGGCAACGGCAAACATACTGACCTGGATCAAACGAGAGTGAGTGGCGACTGCGCAACGGCTCTGGCATCAGCCTTGCGCCGCCACTGCGCGCTAGAAGCCCAATGCGGCGCCAGCCTTCTCCAGGCGCTTGTCGCGAGCCGACCGTGCCACCGCCAGCAGGTTGCAATCGCGCGTCCACAGCGCTGACCAAGACTCCGGTCCGGCGCCGATGGCGGCGTCCACTTCCGGCCGCAGCGCTTCGAACTGGGCAAACAAGCCGGCCAGCAGCAGGTGGGTGACCGGCTCGCTGGCACTGTGTCGCGCCACTTCGGCGCAGCCACCGATCAGTGCCAGCAGGCGCAGGCGCAGCGCCGCCGGCCAGCCACCATCGCGCCCGATGCCGTATAGCCAGGCGGTGATCGCGGCCAGCACATGCAGATCCTCGATGCTGCGGAAGGGTTTGACGTAGCTGTCCCAGCCATCGCCCGGCAACAATTCGCACAGCACATTGTCCAGGTGCAGGCGGGCATGGCCGATGTCCGGCATCAAGCCCAGCGCCGGCAGTGGCTCGATGCGCGCGCCCGGCGCACCGCTGCGCACCACGCCCACTGCCAAGCGCGGGGCGCCCTGCTCCTCGTTGCGCGCCGCCACCAGCAACCAGTCGGCGGCCTCGGCGGCGGTGACGAAGTCCTTGCGGCCGGACAGGTGCAGCCCGTCCAGGCGGGTGTGCAGATCGGCCGGACGCGAGCTGCGGTTCTCGGTCACGCACAGCGCGCCAAGGCTGCGCGGTGCCGCCGGCCATAACGCACGCAGGGCGCCCTGGTAACCGGCCAGAAAGGCCAGCCCCGGCGTGGCCGCCAGGCAGCCGCCGAGCACCGCCAGGGCGAACGGGCTGCTATCGCCCGCCCGTTCCAGCAGCGCGGCATACCAGTCATCCAGGGGCCCGGCCGGCAGGCGGTCACGGGTTTCCAGCAGAGATTGCCAGGGCATCACAAAAGTCCTCGTCGTCTGTCACGCAAGCATCACCAATTGTTCATGGAGGTGACACCACGTGTTCCTAGCCTGAGCTTGCCCAACAACATCGACCGGCCGCAACCCATAGCAGGCTGGCTCACGGAGGCTAATCGATGACCCAGATCGCCCGAACTGCCGAACGCCGCCTGCACGCCGAGCGCCTGATCGGCCCGGATGCGCTGCGCGAGGCCCAGACCCTGCGCTACGCCGTGTTCAGCAGCGAATTCGATGCCAAGCTGAAAGGCGCTGAGCTGGGTCTGGACATGGATGACTACGACCCGCACTGCCGCCACATCGGCGTGCGCGATCTAAACAGCGGCAAGCTGGTGGCCACCACCCGCCTGCTCGACCACCAGGCCGCCGCCAGCCTCGGCCGTTTCTACAGCGAGGAGGAGTTCAGCCTGCACGGCCTGGCCCACCTCGAAGGGCCGGTGCTGGAGATCGGTCGCACCTGCGTCGACCCAGCCTACCGCAACGGCGGCACCATCGCGGTGCTGTGGAGCGAGCTGGCCGAAGTGCTCAACGAAGGCGGCTACCGCTACCTGATGGGCTGCGCCAGCATCCCCATGCAGGACGGCGGCGTCCAGGCCCAGGCGATCATGCAGCGCCTGCGCGAACGCCACCTGTGCACCGAACACCTGCGCGCCGAACCGCGCACCCCGCTGCCGGCCATGGACCTGCCGGGCAACGTCATCGCCGAGATGCCGCCGCTGCTCAAGGCCTACATGCGCCTGGGCGCCAAGGTCTGTGGCGAGCCCTGCTGGGACCGCGACTTCCAGGTGGCCGACGTGTTCATCCTGCTCAAGCGCGACGAGCTGTGTCCGCGCTATGCCCGCCACTTCAAGGCCGCCGTGTGAAACCTGTCTCGGATCTCTTGATCGTCGGCCATGCTGCGTTGAAATGGTGCTCGGGCTGCTCATTTACAGCTCGTAAACTCCGCGCCCTCGCCCCATTTCGCCTTGCCTGGCTCTAGCTCAAGAGCCCGAAACAGGTTTCCGGCTCTTGTTCCCTCACACGAGAGCAATAATGAACCGACTTCGTCTCTACTTGCGCCTGGCCCGGCTGGCGGCGGTATTGCTGCTGAGCCTGGTCCTTGCCAGCGTTGTTGCTGTCGCCGAGCGTCTGTATCGGCATGACCTGATGGTGCTGCGCCAGCGCCTGACCCGCTGGTTCCTCGCCCGCCTGAGCGGCGCCCTGCCGTTCGAGGTCGAAGTACGCGGCGAGCTGCCACAGGGCCCGCACCTGTGGGTCGGCAACCATGTGTCATGGACCGACATCCCGCTGCTCGGCCAGCTGCTGCCGATCTCCTTCCTGTCCAAGGCCGAAGTGCGCACCTGGCCGCTGGCCGGCTGGCTGGCGCACAAGGCCGGCACTCTGTTTATCCGCAGAGGCTCGGGTGACAGCACACTGCTCGCGCGCCAGCTGCACCGTCACCTGGAAGCCGGGCGTCAGTTGCTGATCTTCCCCGAGGGCACCACCACCGATGGCCAGCAGGTACGCACCTTCCACGGTCGCCTGCTGACCGGCGCCATCGAGGCTGGCGTGCCGCTGCAGCCGGTGGCGATCCGCTACCGGCGCAACGGCGAGGTCGATCCGATCGCCCCGTTCATCGGCGACGACGACCTGCTGTCACACCTGCTACGCCTTTTCCGCGCCGAGCGCGCAGTGGTCGAAATCCAGCTGCTTACCCCGATCACAAGCCACGGCCAGGAGCGCAACGCGCTGGCACGTAGTGCCCAGCACGCCATCATGCGCGCACTGGCAGCAGGCGCGGAGGAGCGCCTGCTGGCCGCCTGAATGACTCAGTCGTGGTTGGGATCGCCCGTGTGCTGCCCATGGTCATCCCCCACATCGTGATTGGGACCATCATGATTGCTCCGACCATGATCGTCCCCGGCATCATGGCCGGCGCCATCATCGCTGCCACCACGTCCATCCGAATGGCCGCCATGACCGCTGCTCCCGCCGCGGCCACCACCATCACCACCATGACCGCCGCCATGTCCTCCACCGTGCCCGCCACCGTGGCCACCACCATGTCCGCCGCCGTCACCACCATGCCCGCCGCCACTTCCCTTGTCGGCGTATGCCAGCCCGCTATCCGAGCCAATGCCGCTACCGACGGCCAAGCAGAGCAACAACAACGACAGTAAAACTCGACGTAACCCAGCCATCATTCGATCTCCCGCTCAGACTGTTACCTCATTCAGCCTAGGTCCGGGCTTGTTGCCGATAGAAAGAGATGACAGACGGTCAGCCAACCGAGCGGCAATCGTTGGCGAATGACTGTAACTCGGGGTAGAAGCCACGAAAGTCCTCATACAACGGAGTGTAAAGGCGCTCCAAATCGGTAATGGCACCTGCCAGCATCTGCGGCCGCGAAAGACGCCGACTCATGCCGCCGATCACCTGCTCCAGCACGGCGAAATCCCTGTAACTGCCCAGCCAGTCCTGCGCCGCCATGCGCGGGGCGATGCTGGCCAAGCGCTCGGGCAGTTCGCGCTGGGCCGCCAGCACTTCGTACACGCGGCCGGTGAACTGCGGCAGCGGTTCATCGTGGTAGTCCGTCCAGTCGCGCGCAAGGCAATGGTCGAAGAACAGGTCCAGCAGGATGCCCGAGGTACGCCGCCGCTCGGCGGGAAAGCGCGCCCGCGCCTGCTCGACCAGCGGGTGGCGGTCGGTGAAGGCGTCGATCTGCCGGTGTAGGCGGATGGCCGCTTCGAGGTCGGCCGGAAAGCGCCCCGCCAGCGGCCCCTTGACGAAGTCACCGTACAGGCTGCCAAGCAGCTGCTCGGGCGCATCGCCGCCCAGATGCAGGTGCGCCAGGTAGTTCACGCCGCGGCCTTGCGCCAGGCATTGGGGGTCATGCCCAGCCAGCGGCGGAAGGTGCGGCTGAAGTTGCTGGTGTCACGGTAGCCGAGACGCTCGGCCACCGCCTCAACGCTCAGCTCGGTATTCTGCAGCAGCCAGCAGGCCAGCTCCTGGCGCACTTCGTCGAGCAGCAGCTGGTAGTGCGCGCCCTCGTCGCGCAGGCGGCGGATCAGGGTGCGCTCGGACAGGTGGAACTCGTCGGCCAGCTGCTCCAGAGTCGGGTAGCTGCCGCTGCAGGCCAGCAGACGCAGCTGCACCTTGCTGGTCCAGTCACCGCCGTAGCGGGTACCGAGCAGTTGATGCTCGCAGTCGCGCAGGGCAATGCGTGCGGCCTGGGCATCCGCGCTCAGGCTCGGGCGATCGAGCCACTCCAGAGGCACGCTGACGGCATAGCACTCGGCGGAAAAGCTCACGCCGGGACCGAGCAGCTCGAGGTAGCGTGCGGCCCAGGGCGGCTCGGGGAAAGGGAAGGCAAACTGCAGGCGGCCCGCCGGCAGCGGCCCGCACACCGCCTCCAGCAGGCGCAGGCAGACGCCCGCAGCGGTGGCCAGGATGTGCTCGCGGGCATCGCCCAGATCGAACAGTTCCTCGCCGGTCACCCGATAACGCTCACCCTCCTCGCGACCGGACAGACGCAGGCTGCTCAGGCGCAGCACGCTGAAACGCTCCAGCACCTGCAGCACGCCGCGCAGATCGGCGCACAGGGAGGCGGCGTAGCCCACCGGGCCGTGTACCGAAACCGGCATGCCGCAGCCCATCTCCAGGCCAAGCCAGGGGCAGCCACTGAGGACGATGGCGCGGCGAATCAGGCGCTGCGCCTGGGCGAAGCTCAGTGGCCGGTTGTCGCTGTGCAGGTGATCCCAGTCCAGGCCCGTACCCGCCACTATCTCGGCCTCGGCGAAGCCACGCTGGCGCAGCGCCGCGCACAGCAGGCGGGCGTAGATCGGGTGCAGGCAGGGTTGCAACGTGACGAGGCTGGGTTCCATGACGGCTTCCGGCACTGGGCTCAGCTGTCACCATAAGACGATTTTCTGCCCATCTCAACGGTTCTGCGCCAGACCAATGCGGTCCATGCTGGCTACAGGTCGTAGAACCTCGGAGAGAACAATATGGAAATCGCCCTGCCCTACCGTGACCGCAAGCGCCCACTGTGGCTACTGTCGCTGTTCGTTCCCACCCTCGGGCTGATCGGCCCGGCGCTGTACCTGCTGGTGTCGCCAAGCGAACTCTGGCTGTGGCTGTCGCCACTGTTCTTCTATTTCGGCATCCCGCTGCTGGATGCGCTGATCGGCGAGGACCCGAGCAACCCGCCGGAGTCCGAGGTCCCGGCCCTGGAGGCCGATCCCTACTACCGCTGGATCACCTACCTGCTGGTGCCGGTGCTGTGGGCCTCGTTCATCGCCATCTGCGTGTTCGTCGCCAGCCAGCCGCTGAGCGCAACCGGCCTGCTGGCGATGATCATCAACACCGGCGGCGGCCTGGGTTTCGCCATCAACCTGGGCCACGAAATGGGCCACAAGAAGAGCACCCTGGAGCGCTGGCTGGCCAAGCTGGCGCTGGCACCGGCCTGCTACGGGCACTTCTACATCGAGCACAACCGCGGCCATCACCGCGACGTGGCAACGCCGGTCGACCCCGCGTCTTCGCGCATGGGCGAGTCGATCTACCGTTTCGTGTTGCGTGAGATACCGGGCGGCTTCTGCCGCGCCTGGCAGCTGGAGCGGGAACGCCTGGAGCGCTGCGGCAAGGGCCCCTGGAGCCTGGACAACGAGGTGCTGCAGCCGGCGCTGATCAGCCTGGCGCTGTACGGCGTACTGGTGGCGACACTGGGCTGGCAGATCCTGCCGTTCCTGCTGCTCAGCGCCTTCTGGGGCGCCTTCCAGCTGACCTCGGCGAACTACCTGGAGCACTACGGCCTGCTGCGGCGCAAGCTGGAAAATGGCCGCTACGAGGTGTGCCAGCCGCACCATTCGTGGAACAGCAACCACCTGTTTTCCAACTGGGCGCTATTCCACCTGCAACGGCATTCCGACCATCATGCTCACCCAACCCGGCGCTACCAGTCACTACGCAACTTCCCCGATCTGCCGCGCCTGCCCAGCGGCTACTTCGGTATGTTCCTGCTGGCCTACGTGCCGCCGCTGTGGTTCCGTCTGATGAACCCGCGGCTGATCGCGGCGGTACAGGGCGATGCGGCGCGCATCAACTTCCAGCCGGGCCAGCGCGAGCGCCTGATGCGCCACTACGGCCTACAGGAGCGCGCCACATGAGCCGCTACCGTTGCCCGGAGTGCGGCTACTGCTACGACGAGGCCCTGGGCGAGCCACACCAGGGCTACCCGGCCGGCACGCCCTGGGACGCCCTCCCGGACGACTTTTCCTGCGCGGACTGCGCGATCCGCCTGAAGGACGAGTTCGAGCCGCTGGCCGAATGACCCTCCCCGGCCGCGAGCCACGCGCGGGCTCGCGGCCTGCCCATCAGCCGCGTCGATAGTCGCTATCGGAACAAACGATCTGCGTATCGGGAAAGCCCGATATACAGTTCGCCTCAATCCGATACGCGCAGTCCGCCGCCATGTCCGACTCCATCGACCTCGACGAAATCATCAAAGCCCTGGCCCACCCGGTGCGCCGCGAAATCCTGCAATGGCTGAAGGAGCCGGAAAAGCACTTCGCCGACCAGGAGCACCCGCTGGAGCTGGGCGTGTGCGCTGGCAAATTCGAGCGCTGCGGCCTGTCCCAGTCGAGCGTCTCGGTGCACCTGGCGACGCTGCAGCGCGCCGGCCTGATCAACAGCCGCAAGGTCGGCCAGTGGAGCTTCTTCAAGCGTAACGAGGCCGTCATCCAGGCCTTCCTGAGAAGCCTCGACCAACAACTCTGAGACCGGCCCGGCACGGCGGGCCCTTCCATCACCGATTCGTTTCAGGAGCCGGCCCCATGCCGTTACCGCTTCTCGTCCTCGCTTTGTCCGCGTTTGCCATCGGCACCACGGAATTCGTCATCATGGGCCTACTGCCCGAGGTGGCCGCAGATCTTGGCGTGTCCATCCCCGGCGCCGGCTGGCTGGTCACCGGCTATGCCCTGGGCGTGGCGCTCGGCGCGCCGTTCATGGCCCTGGTCACCGCCAACTGGCCGCGCAAGCTGGCCCTGCTCGGCCTGATGGGCATCTTCGTCATCGGCAACCTGCTGTGCGCCACCGCCGCCGACTACGAGCTGCTGATGGTCGCGCGGGTGGTCACCGCACTCTGCCACGGCGCCTTCTTCGGCATCGGCTCGGTGGTCGCCGCCAGCCTGGTGCCGGAGAACCGCAAGGCCTCGGCGGTGGCCCTGATGTTCACCGGCCTGACCCTGGCCAACGTGCTCGGCGTGCCGCTGGGCACCGCACTGGGCCAGTACGCCGGCTGGCGCGCGACCTTCTGGGCGGTGACCGCGATTGGTGTGATCGCCTTCATCGGCCTGTGGCGCGTGCTGCCGAACAATCAGCCGCAGGAGCCGGCCGATCTGCGCGGCGAACTGGCCGCCATGCGCGGCGCCGGGCTGTGGCTGGCGCTGACCACCACCGTGCTGTTCTCCGCCGCTGTGTTTGCCCTGTTCACCTACATCGCCCCGCTGCTCGGCGAGGTCACCGGTGTGTCGCCGCGCGGCATCACCTGGACCCTGCTGCTGATCGGCGTCGGCCTGACCCTGGGCAACCTGATCGGTGGCCGCCTGGCCGACTGGAACCTGGCCACCGCGCTGGCCGGCATCCTGCTGACCCTGGCACTGCTCTCCTCGCTGGTGCGCTGGAGCAGCCCGCTGCTGGTTCCGCTGGAGATCAACCTGCTGCTCTGGGCCATGGCCGCCTTCGCCGCCGTGCCGGCCCTGCAGGTCAACGTAATGAACTTCGGCCAGGCCGCGCCGAACCTGGTGGCCACCCTCAATATCGGCGCCTTCAACCTGGGCAATGCGCTCGGCGCCTGGGTCGGCGGCCTGGTGATCGGCCAGGGCCTGGGCCTCACCAGTGTGCCCCTGGCCGCCGCCGCGCTGGCCACCCTGGCGCTGCTCGCCGCCCTGCTCACGACTTCCCTCGGCAGCAACTCTGCCGCCGAACCTCTGCTCGACTGACTCACTGGAGACCGCACCATGACCACCCTGTTCGATCCGCTCAAGCTCGGCAGCCTGCAACTGCCCAACCGCATCATCATGGCCCCGCTGACCCGCTGCCGCGCCGACGCAGGCCGCGTGCCCAACGCGCTGATGGCCGAGTACTACGTACAGCGCGCCTCGGCCGGCCTGATCCTCAGCGAGGCCACCTCGGTGACGCCGATGGGCGTCGGCTACCCGGACACCCCCGGCATCTGGTCCGAGGACCAGGTACGCGGCTGGCTCAATATCACCCGTGCCGTACACGCCAACGGCGGGCGCATCTTCCTGCAGCTGTGGCACGTCGGCCGCATCTCCGACCCGCTGTACCTTGATGGCGAGCTGCCGGTAGCACCGAGCGCCATCCAGCCGGCCGGGCATGTCAGCCTGGTACGCCCGATGAAGAGCTTCGAGACCCCGCGCGCCCTGGAAACCGAGGAAATCGCCGAGATCGTCGAGGCCTACCGCCACGGCGCCGAGAACGCCAAGGCCGCTGGCTTCGACGGCGTGGAGATCCATGCCGCCAACGGCTACCTGCTCGACCAGTTCCTGCAGAGCAGCACCAACCAGCGCAGCGACCAGTACGGCGGCTCGCTGGAGAACCGCGCGCGCCTGCTGCTGGAAGTCACTGATGCCGCCATCTCGGTATGGGGCGCCGACCGCGTCGGCGTGCACCTGTCGCCGCGCTGCGACCTGCACGACATGGGTGATGCCGACCCGCGCGAAACCTTCGGTTATGTCGCCCGCCAGCTGGGCAAGCGCGGCGTGGCCTTCATCTGCACCCGCGAGCGTGAAGACGAGGACAGCCTGACGCCGTTCATCAAGGAGCAGTTCGGCGGCCTGGTGATCGCCAACGAGCGCTTCACCAAGGCGCAGGCCAACGCCTGGCTGGCAGAAGGCAAGGCCGACGCCGTGGCCTTCGGTGTGCCCTATATCGCCAACCCCGACCTGGTTGAGCGCCTGGCCCAGGACGCGCCGCTGAACGAGGCTCGCCCCGAGCTGTTCTACGCCCAGGGCCCGGTCGGCTACATCGACTACCCGCGCCTGTAAGCCGGCTGCCATGGAAAGCCCCGCGATCGGGGCTTTCCATCGGTTTCGCCAAGCGTATCCCCCGCCATCGGCGGCGTAACGCGCCGGCCCGCGGCGAGCCGTCCACTCGACTCCTTCCGGGCCTGCCCCGGCGGCCGCACTGGCCTGGGTCGGACCCATACGGAGAACAGCATGCACAACGTACTGATAGCCGGCGCCTCGCGCGGTATCGGCCTGGGCCTGACCCGCGCCTGCCTGGCACGCGGCGACAGGGTCTACGCCGTCGCTCGCCATCCGGGCAGCGAAGCCCTCGGCCAACTGCAGCAGCAACATCCCGAACGCCTGGTACTGATCACCAGCGACCTCACCCGCCCGAATGCCGCGCAACACATCGAGGCGACGCTGCAGAAGCAGCCGCTGGATATCCTGCTGCTCAACGCCGGCATCATGGGGCCAGAGCATCAGGACGTGGCGCAGATCAGCGCCGATGAGGTCGCCACGCTGTTTCTCACCAATGCTGTCGCGCCGATCCGCCTGGCCCGGCAACTGGCGCATCGGGTGCGCGTAGGCGGCGTGATCGCCTGCATGAGCTCGCAGATGGGCAGCGTAGCCCTGGCCCGCTCTGCCGAGATGCCGCTGTACGGCGCCAGCAAGGCCGCGCTGAACAGCCTGCTGCAGAGTTGGGACCGCTCCAGCGAACGCCCCCAGGCCTGCCTGCTGGCCCTGCACCCCGGCTGGGTGCGCACCGAGATGGGCGGCGACCAGGCGGCGCTGGAGATCGAAACCAGCGTCGCCGGCCTGCTCGCCACCATCGAGGCGCATCTCGACGCCGATGGCTGCCATTTCCTCGACTACCAGCAGCTGCCGCTGCCCTGGTAGACAAGGCGGCACCGGTTCGTCAGCAGGCTCTTGTCGGACAGCACCCCGACCTGGCTATGATCACACCCCATGATCAACCCGCCTCCGCTACGCCAACCCTGCCCTCCGGGCGCCTGTGATTGCGGCCGCGACCAGCTGCTGGAAACCCAGGACGCGGACCTGCGCATCCTCCTGCTCAACCGCAGCGAGGAGAAGCGCCTGCTGGAGCGCCTGGAGAACCTGCGCGACCTTGATGACCTGCGCCACCTGCAGCAGCGCATGCACCAGCAGCTAGGCATTCGCGTGGAAGTGGCGCCGGGTCTCAACGAGGTACGCAGCATGCGCGGCATCGCCATCCAGATCGCCGAGCACCCAGGCCTGTGCCGCAAGACCCGCCAGGCCATCCCCGCCGCCATTCGCCGCGGTCTGGAGCGCCAGCCGGAGATCGCCTACCGACTGCTCGACTCCTACGACCTGCTGGGCGGCATCTGAAACGAACAAGCCCCGCATAGCGGGGCTTGTTCGTTCAGGCGCGCGACTTACAGCGAATCCAGATAGCGCTCCACATCCAGCGCCGCCATGCAGCCGGCACCGGCCGAGGTAATGGCCTGACGGTATACCGAGTCGGCCACATCGCCGGCGGCGAATACGCCGGGGATGCCGGTGGCAGTGACATTGCCATCGCGGCCGCCGTTGACCACCAGGTAGCCATCCCGAAGCGTCAGCTGGCCCTCGAACAGCGAGGTGTTAGGCGTGTGGCCGATAGCGACGAACAGGCCATCGACCTGCAGCTCGCTAGCGTTGCCGTCGCGGTGCCGCAGGCGTACGCCAGTCACACCACCCGAGTCGCCCAGGACCTCGTCCACCTCGGCATTCAGGCGCAGCTCGATCTTGCCTTCGGCGATGCGCGCCTGCAGCTTGTCCTGCAGGATCTTCTCGGCGCGGAACGTCTCACGACGGTGCACCAGGGTCACCTTGCTGGCGATGTTGGCCAGGTACAGTGCCTCCTCCACCGCAGTATTGCCGCCGCCGACCACCGCCACCTCGCGGTTGCGGTAGAAGAAGCCATCGCAGGTGGCGCAGGCGGAAACCCCCTTGCCCATGAACGCCTCTTCCGACGGCAAGCCGAGATAACGAGCGCTGGCACCGGTGGCGATGATCAGCGCGTCGGCCGTGTAAGTGCCACTGTCGCCGACCAGGGTGAAGGGCTTGCCGGCCAGATCCACGGCATTGATGTGGTCATAGACAATTTCGGTTTCGAAGCGCTCGGCATGCTCCTGCATGCGCTGCATCAGCGCCGGACCGGTCAGGCCGTGGGGATCGCCGGGCCAGTTGTCGACTTCGGTGGTGGTGGTCAGCTGGCCGCCGGCCTGGATGCCGGTTATCAGCAGCGGCTTGAGATTGGCACGTGCGGCATACACGGCGGCGCTGTAGCCGGCCGGGCCGGAACCCAGAATGATGACGCGAGCGTGGCGGTTGGCGGACATGACCGGCTCCTGAAGAAAAAGGGGCCGGCCGAAAGCACTTGGGGAAGGCTTGAAGGTACGGCAGACCCCGCAAAGGGTGATTGCCGGCAAGGCTACCCAGCAGCCTGGCGCGGTGAAAATGTCCATTCTCAATGCGACCGATAGCCCAGGCCTATACGCCCGAGCGGAGCGCCGGCCTTGGCTATACTCGGCTCAATCCCTGCCTCCGGGTGTCAATGGCATGACCCTGCGCAAACGACTGTTCTGGCTGTTCGCCCCCCTGCTGCTGTTCGCCCTGGGCTTCGCCTACCTGCTGTCGCAAAGCCTGATCCTCAGCCGTTTCGACCGCCAGGACACGATCCAGCTCACGGCCGAGGCCGAACGCCTGCGTGCGCTGCTGGACAGCAGCCTGAAACGTAACCTCGACCTGCTGCTGAGCTACGCCCAATGGGACGACAGCTATGAGTTCATGCGTGGCAACCACCCGGACTTCACCCGCCGCAATATGGACCCGGAAGCACTGCGCAGGGTGAACTTCGACTTCATGGTGTTTCTCGACCTCGACGGCAAAGTGCGCGCCGAGCAGTGGCTGCCGCCAGACCTGCCGGATCTGCTGGTACTGGGCAGCGACCGGCCGCGTAGCCACGCTTCGCTGCGCCGCAACATCCTGGCGCTGGCCGAACGTTTGCGCCACGCCACCAGCGCAGGGCCACGCGGCCAGCTGGTCGAGGTGCAGGGCGTACCCCTGATCCTGGTGATGAGCGAGATCAGCAATAACCAGAGCAGCCTGCCCAGCGCCGGTACCCTGCTGGCGGGGCACTTCATCGACGGCGAGCGCGCGGAGCACCTGCAGACCCAGCTCGACGGCACACTGCGCCTACTGCCGCCGAGCGACAGGCGGGCCCGCTGGCGCGACCTGCCCAGCGCAGACCCGAGCAGCATCAACGAGATCGAAATCAGCCCCCGGCGCGTACTCGACTCCCGCTACCAACAGATCGCCCTGTTGTTCAGCAACAGTCTTGGCGAACCGGAGGTAATGCTCGAACTGACCCGCGAGCGCAGTCTTTACCTGGAGGGCCGGCAGGCCATCGCCATCTTCCTGGCCCAGGCCGGAGGCGTCGGTCTGGCCGCCTGGTTGCTCATTTACCTGGGGCTGGAGTTCGGCATCCTGCGCCGGGTCTCGCGCATGCACGGGGAGATCGCCGCCATCGGCCCGGGCTCGGTCCGGCAACGTATCGGCGACCGCGGCAATGACGAGCTGGGGCGTCTGGCGCTGGAGATCAATCGCATGTTCGAGCGCCTGGAGCAGAGTGAAACACGTGATCGCGAGATTCTCGACGCCATCCAGGATGGCTATTTCGAGCTGACGCCCGACGGCACCGTGCAGGCGGTCAACCGTGCCCTGTGCAGAATGCTCGGCTATCCCAGCGAGGACCTGCTGGAGCAGTCCTATGAAACCATGCTGGAGCAAGAGGACATCGAGCGGGCGCGCCTTCTCTTCAGCCACGCGCTGGAGAGCGGCGAGAACGTCAGCTTCGCCGCCCCCTTTCGGCGCCGCGACGGCAGCCAGGGCTACTACGAGGCGCGCCTGTCGCTGATCCGCGACGGCCAGGGCAACTTCACCGGTTACCGCGGCATTCTGCGCGACATCAGCGATCAGGTGGCCTACCAGAACCGCCTGCTGGACATGGCCTATCGTGACCCGTTGACCGGCCTGGGCAATCGCAAGGCCTTCGCCGAGCAGTTGCGCCAGGCCATGGACAAGCAGACCCCGCTGGCTCTGCTGTTCCTCGACCTGGACCGTTTCAAGGAGGTCAACGACCGCTTCGGCCACGATGTCGGCGACGATCTCCTGCGCCAGATCGCCGAGCGCCTGCGCAGCGCCCTGCGCCAGCCCGACCGGGTCTACCGTCTGGGCGGCGACGAGTTCACCCTGATCCTTATCGAGGGCGACGAGGCATTGGCGCAGAAGCTCGCCGAGCGCCTGCGCCAGGCGCTGCATGAGCCGATCCGGATCGGCTCACTGAGCATCGATTTTGTTACGCCGAGTATCGGCATTGCACTCTATCCACAGCACGCCCAGGATGCGGAAAACCTGCTCAAGGCCGCCGACAGCGCGATGTACGAGGCCAAGCGCGAGCGCAACCGCGCCTGCCTGTACCAGCCGCAACCGCTTTCCTCCTCACCGCAAACTGGTTAAGGTCGGCGCGTTTTCAGCGCTGCGGAGATCAGCATGCTCGCCCCTACCCTGACCGGTCCCCAATACCTTGCCCAAGGCCTGAAACTGGTGCTCAGCCCGGGCCTGCGCCTGTTCGTGCTGCTGCCCCTGGCCGTGAACACCCTGCTGTTCATCGGCATGATCGTACTGGCCATGCAGCAGTTCGGTGGCTGGGTCGATACCTTCATGCCCGGCCTGCCGAGCTGGCTGAGCTTCCTCGAATACGTCCTCTGGCCGCTGTTCGTCGTGCTGGTGCTGGTGATCATGTTCTTCAGCTTCACCCTGCTGGCCAACATCATCGCCGCGCCATTCAACGGCTTCCTCGCCGAGAAGGTGGAAGTGGTGCTGCGCGGTCGCGATGACTTCCCGCCCTTCAGCTGGGCCGAGCTGAGTGCCATGGTGCCGCGCACCGTCGGGCGCGAGCTGCGCAAGCTGGCCTACTTCCTGCCGCGCGCCATCCCGCTGCTGATCCTTACCTTCGTGCCGGTACTGAACCTGCTTGCCGCGCCGCTGTGGATTCTCTTCGGCATCTGGATGATGGCCGTGCAGTACATCGACTACCCCTGCGACAACAACAAGGTCAGCTGGGATGACATGCTCGCCTGGCTGCGCGAGAAGCGCTGGCAGAGCCTGGGTTTCGGCGGCACCGTGTACCTGTCGCTGCTGATCCCCTTCGTCAACATCCTGGTGATGCCCGCCGCCGTGGCCGGCGCCACCCTGTTCTGGGTGCGCGAGCGCGACGTCACCGCGCAGTAACCCCACCGTCACGGCCTGTTCATGGCGCCGCTCCAGACTGGCGCCATGAATGTCACAAGCCTGCACATCGCCCTAGTCAGCGAAACCTTCCCGCCGGAAGTCAACGGCGTGGCCAACACCCTCGGTCGCCTGTGCCAGGGCCTGCGCGAGCGTGGCCACCGGCTGCAGCTGGTGCGCCCACGCCAGGCCGATGACACCGCGCCCAACGACGAGCAATTGCTGCTCACCCGCGGCTGGCCGCTGCCGGGCTACGCCGGCCTGCAATGGGGCCATTCGTCGCTGCACAAGCTGCTGCGGCGCTGGCAGCGCAACCGGCCGGACGTGCTGTACATCGCCACCGAAGGGCCGCTCGGCCTGTCCGCCCTGCGCGCAGCGCGGCGCCTCGGCATCCCGGTGGTGAGCGGCTTTCACACCAATTTCCAGCAGTACAGCGACCACTACGGCTTCGGCCTCTTCACGCGCCTGCTCACCGGCTACCTGCGCTGGTTCCACAACCGCTCGCGGCTGACCCTGGTGCCCAGCCCGAGCCAGCGCCTGGAGCTGCAACGGCGTGGCTTCGAGCGCCTGGAGTTGCTGGCGCGCGGCGTCGATGGCCAGCTGTTCCATCCAGCCCGGCGCTCGGCCGCACTGCGCGCCGAGTGGGGCCTGGGCGAGAACGAGATCGCCGTGTTGCACGTCGGCCGCCTGGCCGCGGAGAAGAACCTGCAGCTGCTGTCCCGCGCCTTTCGCGAACTGCAGGACAACCTGCCACAGCAGCGTCTGCGCCTGGTGCTGGTCGGCGACGGCCCGCTGCGCGCCCAGCTGCAGGCCGAGCTGCCCGATGCACTGTTCTGCGGCGTGCAGCGTGGCGAGGCACTGGCTGCGCACTACGCCAGCGGTGATCTGTTCCTCTTCCCCAGCCTCTCCGAAACCTTCGGCAACGTGGTGCTTGAAGCCCTGGCCTCAGGCCTGGCGGTAGTCGCCTTCGATCAGGCCGCCGCCGCCCAGCACATCCGCCACGGGCACAATGGCGCCCTGGCCACCCCCGGCGACGAGGCCGCCTTCATCGACGGAGCCCGCTGGCTGCTGGAGGACGCGGAGAGCCTGCGCCGGGTGCGCCTGAATGCGCGCCAGCACGCCGGAAAGCAGGGCTGGCCGGCCATCGTCGAGCGCTTCGAAAGCCTGCTGCACGCGGCACGTGACGCGCAGGCATAAAAAAGCCCCGGTGTGCCGGGGCTGGAAGGGGTGCCCCGCAACGCGGCGCACCTGGGGTACTGCAACGGATCAGACCAGCTGCTTGAGCGCCTCGCGGCTGAACGGCAGGATGTCGGCCTCGCGGCCATCGCGCACCTTCACCGCCCAGTCCGGGTCGACCAGCAAGGCGCGGCCCACGGCCACCAGGTCGAACTCCTGCTTGTTCAGGCGCTCCAGCAGGTTCTCCAGGCTGGCCGGCTCGGCCACCTTGTCGGTGTTGACCATGAACTGCAGGAACTCGCCGTCCAGGCCGACGCTGCCGACGGTGATGGTCGGCTTGCCGGTGAGCTGGCGGGTCCAGCCGGCCAGGTTGAGGTCGCTGCCCTCGAACTCCGGCTCCCAGAAGCGGCGGGTCGAGCAGTGGAAGATGTCCACGCCGGCATCGGACAGCGGCTTGAGGAAGGCTCCCAGTTCCTCGGCGGTCTGCACCAGGCGCGCGGTGTAGTCCTGCTGCTTCCACTGGGAGAAGCGGAAGATGATCGGGAAGTCCGGGCCGACGGCGGCGCGCACGGCCTGGACCAGCTCGATGGCGAAGCGCGAGCGGCCGGCCAGGTCGCCGCCGTACTCGTCGGTACGCTTGTTGCTGCCTGCCCAGAAGAACTGGTCGATCAGGTAGCCGTGGGCGCCGTGGATCTCCACGCCGTCCATGCCGATGGCCTTGGCGTCGCGGGCGGCCTGGGCGAAGGCGGCGATCACCTCCTGGATGTCGTCCTTGGTCATGCCATGCACAACCACGGTGCCGTCCTTGACCTTCTCCGACGGGCCGTAACCCGGCACGCTGGCATCCGGCTCGGTGCCCAGCTTGCGCACGTTACCCACATGCCACAGTTGCGGGACGATCTTTCCGCCTTCGGCGTGCACGGCATCGACCACCTGCTTCCAGCCGGCCAGGGCGTCCTCGCCGTAGAAGCGCGGCACGTGCGGGTAACCGTTGGAGGCCTTGTGGCCAACGGTGGTGCCCTCGGTGACGATCAGGCCGACGCCGGCGGCGGCACGGCGGCGGTAGTACTCGACCACCTGGGCATTGGGCACGCCGCCCGGCGAGAAGGAACGGGTCATCGGCGCCATCACCACGCGGGTGGGCAGCTCCAGGTTACCCAGGCGGAAGGGCGCGAACAGGGCTTGAACAGGTGCGGTCATGAGTTCTCCTTGGGCCGGCCAGCTGACCGGTCGTCTCGTCGAGGGGCAAAAAAATGCGTCAGGGCTGCAGCAGCAGCTCCAGACGCTGAATGAAGGCTTCCAGCGGTTGCAGGCTTCGGCCGACCTTGAGCCGGGCCAGCACGCCCTGCCAGGCGTTGGCGATGAAGATCGCCAGGTTGTCGCAGTCCTCGTCCGCGCCCAGCTCGCCGGCCGCGCGGGCCTGCTCCAGGCACTCGCGCAGGATGTCCACCGAGGCCTGCTGGATGCGCTCGACCTCGGCGCCGATGGCTGGCAGCACATCGCTCATTTCGAAGCTCAGGCTGCCGATGAAGCAGTGGTACTCGGGCAGCTCCTGGCGCGAGAAATGCGCCAGCAGCTCGCGGTAGTAAGCCAGGATGCGTGCACGCGGGCTCAGCGCCGCATTGCCCAGCGCCTCGGCATAGCGCATCAGGCGCGGCCGGTAGACGAAGTCCAGGGCCTGCAGGGCGAAGTCTTCCTTGCTGGCGAAGTAGTGATAGAAGCTGCCTTTGGGAATGCCGGCAGCCTGAACGATCTCCATCACCCCGGTGCCGTGGTAGCCACGCCGGGTCATCACCTGCGAGCCCTTGGCCAGGATCAGTTCACGCTTGTCGAGTCGGATGCTGCTGTTCATGGCGACGAGCATATGACCGGTCGTCTCGCCCCGCCCAGCACTATTGATCCGAGTGATTAAGACCCAGAAATGGCGCCGCTACAGCCAGGTGACATGCTGTTCCAGCGGAAAGCGCAGACGCGGGTTGTACACGCCCTTCTCGCCCTGGCGGCCGACCGCCAGCAGCATGATAGGAATGGCCTGACGCGGAATATCCAGCACCTTGCGCAGGCGCACCTCGTCGAAGCCCTCCATCGGGCAGGTGGCGTAACCGTGACTCTGGAAGGCCAGCATCAGGTTCTCCGCCGCCAGCGCCGTGGACTTCACTGCCCACAGGCGCATGTCCGCATGGCTGTTGGGCGTGCGCATCAGTGGCTTGCGCAGCGCCACCAACCTTACCAGCTGGCGCTTGAACAGGCCGAGGAGGCCCAGCGGCCCCTGGTTGTACTGAAAGGGTGCGGTCTTGGCGTAGAAGTGGCGGATACGCCCCGGCACTTCGGGCTCCGGCCAATACTCGACCATGTTGGCGCAGGCCTGCTTCCAGGTATCCGGCCGCGCCAGCACGGCGATGATCAGCGGCGCCTTCGCCGCATTCTGGCTCATGCACACCGGGTGCAGCCGCGCCAGCAGCGCCGGGTCGCGCACCACCTGGAAGCTCCAGGGCTGCAGGTTGCAGGAATTGGGCGCCAATACCGCCAGCTCCAGGCAGTCGCGGATCACCGCGTCGGGCACCGCCTCGGGGAGGAAACGGCGCACCGCGCGGCGGCTCTCGATCAGCGCGCGCAGCGCCTGCGGCGAAGCGCCAAGGCTGAGGTCATCGGGGGAGAAGCTGGTCATCGGGGGCCTCCTCGGCAGATGTCCCGATTAGGCTATCGGGACGCCGAGGGGGCAATACTGCGCAGGGAAATCGGCCGAAAAATGGCTGAATCAGCCGAGGGCTTTGTCGATCGCCTGGATCAACGCCGGATCGTCCGGGGTAGTGCGTGGCGAGAAGCGCGCCAACACGCGGCCGTCACGGCCGACCAGGAATTTCTCGAAGTTCCAGGTGATGTCACCAGGGAACTCGGCGCCCTCACCGGCCAGCAGGCGATACAGGGGATGGCGATTGGGGCCGTTGACTTCGAGCTTGCTGCCCAGCGGAAAGGTCACGCCATAGTTGAGACTGCAGAACTCGCGAATCTCGTCCTCACTGCCCGGCTCCTGGGCGGCGAACTGGTTGCAGGGCAGACCGAGCACGGTGAAACCGCGCTCCTGGTAGGCCTGATGCAGCTTTTCCAGGCCCGCATACTGTGGGGTCAGGCCGCATTTGGAGGCAACGTTGACCACCAGCACTATCTGGCCCTTGTAGGGCGCCAGCGGCAGGTCATGCCCGTCCAGCGCACGCAGATTGAGATCGTGAAAGGCACTCATGGCAGACTCCTCGAGGGACAAAAAAGGCGCCCGCAGGCGCCTTTTCGGTTCACTCAGCTTAGCAGCGGATGGCGAGCTTGGAACAACCACAAGTCGTATCGCCACCCCGTTCAGCGATCAGTGATGGTGACCGCCTTCGCCATGGATGTGACCGTGAGCGATCTCTTCGGCATGGGCGTCACGCACGTTGACGACCTTGACCTGGAAGTTCAGGCGCTGGCCGGCCAGCGGGTGATTGCCGTCAACGATCACGTCATCGCCTTCGATGTCGCGGATGGTGACGATCTGCATGCCGCCATCCGGACCGGAGGCGTGGAACTGCATGCCCACTTCCAGCTCGTCAACGCCTTCGAACATGCTGCGGTTGAGGGTGGCAACCAGCTCGGCGCTGTACTCGCCATAGGCTTCGCCCGGCTCGATGGCCACGCTCAGCTCGTCACCGGCCTGCTTGCCTTCCAGAGCCTTTTCCAGGCCGACGATGATGTTGCCGGCACCGTGCAGGTACACCAGCGGTGCGCCGCCGGCGGAGCTGTCGATCACCTCACCGGCATCGTTGGTCAGGGTATAGTCGATGGACACAGCCTTGTTGGCGGCGATCTGCATGGAGGGGAAACCTTTTGCAAGAGAATGGAAAGGTGCCAAGTCTAACCGCCAAAACGGCCGAAAGCGACCGCGGGGCAGACAGACGGGGCACGCGGCTGCTGGGCTTCCACCAGGACGAAGACGGCCACTGGGTGGCCGAGCTGTCCTGCGGCCATACGCAGCACCTGCGCCATCAACCGCCATGGCAGAATCGCGCCTGGGTCATGGACCCGCAGGCGCGCCAGCATCATCTGGGCCAGCCGTTCACCTGTGGCTGGTGCGCCAAACCGGCAGAGCAAGCGGATAAGGAGTAGTCATGCCGTCACGCAACATCCTGGTCATCAACTGTGGCAGCTCGTCGATCAAGTTCGCCCTGGTGAGCGAAGACCAACCCGACTTCATCCTCAGCGGCCTGGCCGAGCGCCTGTCCAGCCCGGAAGCCGTGCTGCACTGGCAGCACAACGGCGAGAAGGACAGCCTGCTGCTGCAGGGAGGCGACCATCGCGCCGCCCTGCAGCACCTGCTGCCGCTGGTGCAGAACGCCACTGACGGCCAGCTGCACGGCATCGGCCACCGCGTGGTGCACGGCGGCGAGCAGTTCACCGCGGCCTGCCGCATCGACACCGTCAGCCTGCTGGCGATCCGCGCCACCTCGCCGCTGGCACCGCTGCACAACCCGGCCAACCTGCAGGGCATCGAGGCGGCACTCAAGCTGTTCCCCGAGCTGCCGCAGGTCGCGGTGTTCGACACCGCCTTCCACCAGAGCCTGCCCGAGCATGCCTATCGCTACGCGGTGCCGGAGCAGCTGTACCGCGAGCACGGCGTGCGCCGCTACGGCTTCCATGGCACCAGCCACCGCTACGTCAGCCAGCGCGCTGCGGAGATGGCCGGGGTGCCTTACGCCGCCAGCAGCTGGCTCTCGGCCCACCTGGGCAACGGCTGCTCCACCTGCGCCATCGTCGATGGCCAGAGCCGCGACACCAGCATGGGCCTGACCCCGCTGGAGGGCCTGGTGATGGGCACCCGCAGCGGCGACGTCGACCCCAACATGCACGGCCACCTGGCCCGCACTCTGGGCTGGAGCCTGGAGCAGATCGACGCCATGCTCAACAAGGAGAGCGGCCTGCTCGGCCTGTCCGGCCTGTCCAACGACATGCGCAGCCTGGAGCAGGCGCGCGAGCAGGGCCACGCCGGCGCCACCCTGGCCATCGAGGTGTTCTGCTACCGCCTGGCCAAGTCGCTGGCTGCCATGAGCTGTGCCCTGCCGCAGCTGGACGGCCTGATCTTCACCGGCGGCATCGGCGAGAACTCGCCGTTGATCCGCAGCAAGACGGTGGAGCACCTGAAACTGTTCAATCTGGCCCTCGATCCGCAGGCCAATGCCCGCTGCATCCGTGGCATCGCCGGCGCCATCGGCGCCGAAGGCCACCCGCGGGTGCTGGTGGTGCCGACCAACGAGGAACGGCAGATCGCCCTCGACACCCTGGCCCTGCTCACCGCCTGACCGCTCAAGGAATACCCATGCACACCTTTTTCATCGCGCCCACCGGTTTCGGCGTCGGCCTCACGTCCATCAGCCTCGGCCTGATCCGCGCCCTGCAGCGCGCCGGCCTGAAGGTCGGCTTCTTCAAGCCGATCGCCCAGCCGCATGCTGGCGATGCCGGGCCCGAGCGTTCCAGCGAGCTGGTCGCGCGCACCCACGGCCTGCTGCCGCCGCAGTCGCTACCGCTGGCACAGGTCGAGCGCATGCTCGGCGACGGCCAACTGGACGAGCTGCTGGAGGAAATCGTGCGCCTGCATCAGCAGGCTGCCGAGGGCATGGACGTGCTGATCGTCGAGGGCATGGTGCCGACCCGCCACGCCAGCTATGCGGCGCGGGTCAACGTGCACCTGGCCAGAAGCCTGGATGCCGAGATCATTCTGGTGTCGGCGCCGGAGGGCGAAGAACCGGAGAGCCTGACTGAACTGTCCGACCGCATCGAGATCCAGGCCCAGCTGTTCGGCGGCCCCAAGGACCCCAAGGTGCTCGGCGTGATCCTCAACAAGGTGCGCCATCCCCAGGGTATCGAAGCGTTCACCGAGCAGATCGGCCAGCGTTCGCCGCTGCTGCGCGGCGAGGACTTCCGCCTGCTCGGCTGCATCCCCTGGCAGGACGAACTGAACGCACCGCGAACCCGCGACGTGGCCGAGCTGCTCGGCGCGCAGATCCTCAACGCCGGCGACTACGAACAACGCCGGGTACAGCAGATCGTGCTGTGCGCGCGCGCCGTGCCCAACACCGTGCAATTGCTCAAGCCCGGCGTGCTGGTGGTCACCCCCGGCGACCGTGACGACATCATCCTCGCCACCAGCCTGGCGGCCATGAACGGCGTGCCGCTGGCCGGTCTGCTGCTGTGCAGCGACTTCCCGCCAGACCCACGCATCCTCGAGCTGTGCCAGGGAGCCCTGCAGGGCGGCCTGCCGGTGCTGACGGTGAGCACCGGCTCCTACGACACGGCGACCAACCTCAACCGCATGAACAAGGAAATCCCAGTGGACGACCGCGAGCGCGCGGAGAAGGTCACCGAGTTCGTCGCCGGACATATCGATCTGGACTGGCTGACCCAGCGCTGCGGGACCCCGCGCGAACTGCGCCTGTCGCCTCCGGCCTTCCGTTACCAGTTGGTGCGCCGCGCTCAGGCGGCAAACAAGCGCATCGTCCTGCCCGAGGGCAGCGAGCCGCGCACCGTGCAGGCCGCCGCCATCTGCCAGGCCCGCGGCATCGCCCGCTGCGTACTGCTGGCCAAGCCGGAAGAAGTCCATAACGTGGCCAAGGCCCAGGGCATCGAGCTGCCACCGGGCCTGGAGATCCTCGACCCCGAGCAGGTGCGCGAGCGCTATGTCGAGCCGATGGTCGAGCTGCGCAAGGGCAAGGGCCTCAATGCGCCGATGGCCCTGGCGCAGCTGGAGGACAGCGTGGTGCTGGGCACCATGATGCTGGCCCTGGATGAAGTCGACGGCCTGGTCTCCGGCGCCATCCACACCACCGCCAACACCATTCGCCCGGCCCTGCAGCTGATCAAGACCGCGCCGGGCTACAACCTGGTGTCCTCGGTGTTCTTCATGCTCCTGCCGGACCAGGTACTGGTCTACGGCGACTGCGCGGTAAACCCCGACCCGAATGCCGCCGAGCTGGCCGAGATCGCCCTGCAGAGCGCCGCCTCCGCCGAGGCCTTCGGCGTGCCGGCGCGGGTGGCGATGATCAGCTACTCCACCGGCGACTCCGGCAGCGGCGCCGAGGTGGAGAAGGTGCGCGAGGCCACCCGCCTGGCCCGCGAGCAGAACCCGCAGCTGCTGATCGACGGCCCGCTGCAGTACGACGCCGCCGCCATCGCCAGCGTCGGCCGGCAGAAAGCCCCGAACAGCCAGGTCGCCGGCCGCGCCACGGTGTTCGTGTTCCCCGACCTGAACACCGGCAACACCACCTACAAGGCCGTGCAGCGCAGCGCCGACTGCGTCAGCGTCGGCCCCATGCTGCAGGGCCTGCGCAAGCCGGTGAACGACCTGTCGCGCGGCGCGCTGGTGGACGACATCGTGTTCACCATCGCCCTCACCGCGATCCAGGCGGCGTCCAGGGAGGTCTGAGCGGACTCAGGCTGCACGCCAGGCTGCGCTTCAGTGCGGCCTGGCGGTCCTGGCCACGCCTGCCTGCGCGGCAAGGCTTGGGCTAGAATCGGACCCGCCGCCGCAGATGCACAGGCCCGGCAAATCGACCAATTGGTCAAAGACAGCACTTGCCGTTCAGTGTACAAGCGTTAACCTTGGCGCCGGACCGACTTGCCGCAGGGAGTGCTGCAGGTATCTCGACCCGAACGGGGCGCACAGAACGCCCCCTGACCAGGAGCCTTCCGAGCCCATGCTGCATTTCCTGCCCGCCCCGCTGCGCGGAGTCATCAGCGCCCTGCTGCTGGCCCTCAACACCCTGATCTGCTGTTGGCCGCTGTTCACCGTGGCCCTGCTCAAGCTGTTGCTGCCCTTCCCCGCCGCACAGCGCGTGCTGCGCACGGTGATGCATGGCATCGCGGAGTTCTGGATCGGCGTGAACAAATTCTGGATGAACCTGGTGCGCGACACCAACTGGGACGTCGAGGGCATCCAGGGCCTGGATACACGCCACTCCTACCTGGTCACCAGCAACCACCAGAGCTGGGTGGATATCCTGGTGCTGCAATACCTGCTCAACCGACGCATGCCGCTGCTGAAATTCTTCCTCAAGCAGGAGCTGATCTGGGTGCCGGTGATCGGGCTGTGCTGGTGGGCACTCGAGTTCCCGTTCATGAAGCGCTACAGCAAGGAGTTCCTGGCCAAGCATCCGGAAAAACGCGGCCAGGACCTGGCCACCACGCGCAAGGCCTGCGAGCGCTACAAGAGCAACCCGGTATCGGTCTTCAACTTCCTCGAAGGCACCCGCCTCACGCCGCAGAAGCATGCCCAGCAGAACTCGCCGTTCCAGTACCTGCTCAAGCCCAAGGCCGGCGGCATCGCCTTCGTGCTGGACGCGATGGGTGAGCAGCTGGATGCCATCGTCAACGCCACCATCCACTACCCGGGCGGCAATCCCGGTTTCTGGGACCTGCTGTGCGGCAACGTCGGCGAGGTGGTGGTGCGCTTCGCCAAGCTGGATGTGCCTGCCGAGTTCGTCGGCCACAACTACGACCAGGACGAGCAATACCGCCTGCAGTTCCAGCAGTGGGTCAACCAGCTGTGGCAGGCCAAGGATGCCCAGCTGGCCGAGCTGCACCGGCAGTTCCCCGGCCGCGACTGAACTCAGCTGGAGTGCGGCGGCTCGTCAGGCCGCCAGCTGCTCCAGTCCAGGCGCGTCGGGAAGGCGCTGGCACGCGCCACCGGCAACCCCGGCGCCACCAGGAACCCCTGCATGGTGGTGCAGTGATGAGCGATCAACCAGTCGCGCTGCTCGGGGGTCTCCACGCCTTCGGCGATCACCTCCAACCCCAGGTGATGACCGAGATCGATGATGGTGCTGACGATCGCCGCGTCCTTCGGCGAGCCCAGCATGTTGGCAATGAACAGCCGGTCGATCTTCAGGGTATCCAGCTCGAAGTGGCGCAGGTAGGCCAGCGACGAATAGCCAGTACCGAAGTCGTCGATGGCGATGCGCACACCCAGCTGGCGCAACTGACGCAGTTGCTCGCGGGTGGTGTCGAGATCCTGCATCAGCGCACTCTCGGTGACCTCCACCTCCAGCTGCGAGGCCTGCAGGCCGTGCAAATCCAGCACCCGGCGCAGATCGTCGACTAACTGCGGCATGCCGAACTGCACCGGGCTGACGTTGAGGCTGAGCAGCAGCTGTTCGCCGAAACGCTCGCGCCAAGTCTTACACTGGCGCACACCCTGGTCGAATATCCATTCGCCCAGGCGGTTGATCAGGCGGGTCTCCTCCAGCAGCGGGATGAACACACCCGGCGAGATGGTGCCGGCCACCCGATGCTCCCAGCGCAATAGCGCCTCGAAACCACGCAGGCGACCCGTGGCGAGCTCGATCTGTGGCTGATAGACCAGCACGAAGTCGTCCTGCTCGATGGCATTGCGCAGGCTCTCCTCCAGCATCAGCCGCGAACGCGCGCGCCCGTTCATCTCCGGCGAGAAGAAGCGGTACTGCTGGCGCCCCGCACGCTTGGCCTCGTACATGGCCATGTCGGCCGAGCGCAGCAGGCCGTCCACCGTCTGCCCGCATTCGGGATAGCAGGCGATGCCGACGCTGGCGCCCAGGGTGAACTCGACGCCATCCACCTTGTGCCGCACCGACACCAGCTCGATCAGCTTCTCCGCCACCCGCGCGGCATCCTCGGGATGATCGAGGGAATCGAGCAAGGCAGTGAACTCGTCACCGCCCATGCGCGCCACGCAGTCGTAGGGGCGCAGGCAGGTCTTCAACTGCTCGGCGACCTTGCGCAGGACCTGGTCACCGGCAGCGTGGCCGAGCGAGTCGTTGACTCGCTTGAAGCCGTCCAGATCGAGGTAGAGCACGGCCATGCGCTTGCCGCTACGGTCGATGCGCGACAGCGTGGATTCCAGAATCTGGTGGAAGCCGCGCCGGTTGTACAGGCCGGTCAGGGCATCGGTGATTGCCTGCGACTCCAGCTGAGCGTGCAGGTTGCGCACCACCGACATGTCCAGCGCAATCAGCACCATGGAGTTCTGATGCTGCGGCAGCGGTGAGCAGGACAGCGCCACCGGCAGGTAGTCGCCACTCAGGGTCGCCAGCACCGCATCGTGCGCCCGGTAGGTCTGGCCGGCGCGCCAGTGCCGGTAGAATTCGCTGTCCTTCCAGTCGGTCGGCATCTGCGGCGCCTTGAGATAGGACAGCAATGCACTCCCGGTCAGATCGGCCACCTCGCCGTGGAGCATCTGCGCAATGGCCGGGTTGGCGAAGCGGATGACGCCCTCCTTGTCGATCACCAGGATGCCTTCCGAGGCGTTGTCCAGCACCGAGGCGTTGAAGGCGCGCTCGCTGTCCAGTTGCTGGGTCAGTTGCAGCAGTTCGTGACGATGACGCTCCTGCTCCAGCAGGGCGCCGATCTTGTGCCTGAGCACCTTGGGGTCGAACGGTTTGAGGATGAAGTCCACCGCGCCGATGGCATAGCCCTGCAGCACCGAATCCTCGGTGTGGGCAATGGCGGACAGGAAGATGATCGGTGTGTGGCGCGTGTGCGGGCTGCCACGCATCAGCCTGGCCACTTCGAAGCCATCCATCTTCGGCATCTGCACATCGAGCAGCACCAGGCCGACCTCCTCCTCCATCAGGCAGCGCAGGGCCGCCTCCCCCGAGTTGACGGTGCGCACGTCCCACTGCCCGTCGCCGAGCAGTGCCTCCATGGCCACCAGGTTCTCTTCGCGGTCATCCACCACCAGCAGCACCTGCTGCGCGGTCGCGGCCTCCAGTTGCATCTGTGCCATGCCGGCCTCCTCTCAACCCGGTGGCGGGTGCTGCGGCGCCTGCCCGACGGCCAGCCAGCGATGCAGCATTTCCAACAATTCCTGCCGCCCTACCGGCTTGGCCAGGTAATCGTCACAGCCTGCGGTAATGCACTTCTCCCGATCACCCTTCATCGCGTGGGCGGTCAGGGCGATAACCGGGATGGCGCAGGCGCGCTCGCTCTTGAGAATGCGGGTAGCGGTGTAGCCATCCATGTTGGGCATGGCCATGTCCATCAGCACCAGATCAAAAGGTTCGCGGTCGAACACCTGGAGCGCCTCCTCGCCGTCCTTGGCGGCCACCACCACCAGCCCCAGTTCGTCGAGCAACGCCGTCATGGCGTAGATGTTGCGGATATCGTCATCCACCAGCAGCACCCGTTTGCCTCCCAACATCTGGCTCTCGGCCTGGGGCTCCTGAAGGATCGCGAGGAAGCCTTGCAAGGCGTCACTGAGTGGCCCCAGGTCATCACCGCTCTTGCGGACCACGACCGCCGAGTAGCGTCGCAGGCGCTGCAGGTCCTGGCGAGTGACATCTACCCCGGTATTGATCACGACCAAGGTGCCCTGCAGCGGACGCTCCCGGTGCAGGGTTTCCAGCAGGTCGAAGCCATCCTGATCCGGCAGGTCGAGGTCGATCACCAGCGCGTCGAAGGCCTTGCCGGAATAGGCCTGGCGAGCCTGCTCGGCACTGCCCTCGGCCACCACCTGGAAGCCCATCTGGGTCAGGTACTCACGATAATGCTCGCGCTCCACCTCGACATCCTCGACCAGCAGCAGACTGCGTGTGGGGGCGTTGGGCAGAACGATGTCCTGGAACACCTGCTCCAGGTCCTCGCGAGCAATCGGCTTGACCAGGTAGCGGGTGCCCTCGCTATGCCAGTCCTGCGGCTGCGGCACGCAAGAGACGATATGCACCGGCACATCGCGATGCTGGAGCAGGCCACGCAGGCGCCGATAGATCTGCCAGCCGCTGATGTCCGGCAGGAGGATGTCGAGGATCACCCCAACGAAACGCTCACTCTGCAGCAGGGCAATGGCCTGCTTGCCGGTGCGACAGTGCACGCTGGAGAAACCATGGGCCTGGGCCTCCTCGGCGATCACCGCGGCAAAGTTGGGATCGTCCTCGACGATCAGCATGGCCGGGCCACTGCCCACGCGCAGCGGCGCGGCATCGGGCGCATCGTCCTCCCGCCCGGCCGTCTGCAAGGCCAATACCGGGAGGCGCACGATGAACCGCGAGCCCTGCCCCGGAGTACTCTCCAGACTGATCTGCCCGCCCAGCACCTCGACCAGCTGGCGAGTGATGGCAAGCCCAAGCCCGGTACCGCCGAAGCGCCGGCTGGTGGAGCCGTCGATCTGTTGGAAGGCCTGAAAGATGCGTTCGTGCTGCGCCGGGTCGATACCGATGCCGCTGTCACGGACGACGAATTCCAGCGTCTCGCGCTGGTCGTCCAGCGCGACCATCGAATGGCCGATGGACAGTCCCACCTCGCCATGCTCGGTAAACTTCAGCGCGTTGGACAGCAGGTTGCGCAGGATCTGCTGCAGGCGCCCACGGTCGCTGTGAATCATCTTCGGCACGCCTGGCTCCAGGTGGGTCAGCAGGCGCAAACCCTTGATCTCCGCCATCGGTCGCAGGCTGGAATCGAGTTCCACCAACAGGTCGTGGATGTTCAGCGGCTCCAGCTTGAGTTGCACCCGACCGGCCTCGATCTTGGCCAGATCAAGCACGTCGTTGATCAGTTGCAGCAGGTCGTTGCCGGCCTTGTAGACAATGTCGGCATGCTTGACCTGCTTTTCGGTCAGATTGCCCGCCACGTTATGGCGAAGCTGCTCGCTGAGGATGAGGATGCTGTTGAGCGGAGTGCGCAGCTCGTGCGACATGTTGGCGAGAAACTCGGATTTGTAGCGATTGGCCAACGCCAGCTGTTCCGCCTGCTCGCGCAAACGCTGCTCGGCGGCCTTGCGCTCACTGATGTCGATAATCACCGCCTGCACCAGCTGGGCTGAACCGTTGCGCAGTGGCGAGAGACTGACCTCGAGCGGGATCGGATGGCCATCGCGGTGCCGCCCGAAGATCTCGCGGTTGCCCGCCCCTGCCGAGGTCGTCGGCTCAACAGACAGGTTTTCGCGTAACGCCGCCTGAAAGTCTCGGGCAGACTCCGGCAGCAAGGTGTCAGCGGGCTTGCCCAGAAGCTCATCACGCGAATAACCGAATATCCGCTCCACCTGGCGATTGATCATATTGAGCCGGCCATGAGCATCGACCAGCACAATGGCGTTGGGTGACGCCTCGACGACCAGGCGGAAACGCTCTTCAGCAGCCCTGCGCTCCCGGATGTCGATGATCACCGCCTGCACCAGCAGCTCGCTGCCGGTGTGAATCGGGGCCAGACTTATCTCTAGCGGAATCAGGCTACCATCACGGTGCTGGCCAAAAAGCTCGCGATTACCGCCCATGCGCCGCTGTTCCGGCGTCTGGTGAAACGCCTGCCGCATCGCGATGTGGCCCTGCCGCAGATTGTCCGGTAACAGGCGTTCCACCGAGTACCCCAGCAGCTCATCACGCTCATGACCGAACAATAACTCGACCTGGCGATTGACCATCGCCACCCGGCCCTCTCGGTCAACCAGCACGATGGCGTTAGGCGATGCCTCCACCACCAGGCGGAAGCGCTCTTCACTCTCCTGCAGGCGCAGTCGCTGCTGCTCGCTTTGAAACAGGGTGCGCTCGCGCGAATAAAGGAAGCCACCGGCCAGCACGGACAACAGCAACGCCGCGAGCAGGCTGCTGCCCAGACCAACCGGTAATCCGCTGTTTGCGACGGCGGCCTCATAGACCGCCGTGCTGCTGACATGCAGACGCCACTCACGACCGTAGAAGTGAAAGCTGCGTACCGTGCGGAAACTGGCCGGAGCCTGACGTGCCTCGCTCGGCGCCAGCAGGGGCGTCTTCACGTCGGCCGCATCAATCAACTCAACCGCAAACAAATCGGCACTGCTGCCCAGTATGCCGCGCATCAGGTCCGCCATGCGGAAGGAGCCGCAAACCAGGCCCAGCAGGGCCTGGCCGCGCTCCTCGACCGTGCTCAGTGGCGCACTGAGCCGATACACCGGGAGGTAAAGCAAAACGCCCGCCTGGGCGTCCCGCTCCGTCTCCTGCTTGAGCCGCAGCGGGCCGGTCAGTACGGCCTCGCCCAAATCCCGAGCCTGAACGATGGCGGCTCGACGTGTCGGCTCGCTGTACATATCAAAGCCGAGCACACGCCGGTTGCGCCAATCCAGCGGATAGATGAACTCGACAACACTGTAGTCCTCGCGCTCCCCCGCGGGATAGACCTGATAGTCCTTGCGCTCGCGGCGTACCTGGTCGACGAATGCCTGCAGACTGCCACCCTTCAGGTAGGGCGCCCAGGCGATGGCCTGGATACCCGGATATTGCTCCTGCAACTGCAGTTGGTCGGTTGCGCGCTGCCATTCCTGATCGGAGACCCGGTCACTGCCGGTCATCAGACCCGCCATGCCCCGCAGGACCATTTCGTAGGCACGCATGCGCTCACGAATACTGAACTCGACGCCGTCTGCGGCCAGCGCGAAGCGCTGCTCCTGAGACTCCCGACTGGAGCGCTCCAGAATCTGCCATTGCCACAACACCAGTGAACCCAGAACGGCAAACAGCAACAGACTAACCAGCAGGGGCATCCTGACCCTGCGTGAGAAAAAGGCGGGAGCGGCATCGTCCATGGGGCCTCCTGTTCCTTCAGCAGACCACCTCGCTCACCGGAGGCGGCCAGCCAGTACGCCATGCGGCGCGGCTGCTGAGAGTGTAGTCAGGTTTTTCTCTCACAAGCTGCGACGACAGGCGCCCCCGCCTGGCGCAAGAAAACAAAAGGCCCCTGACGGGGTCTTGTGGATCAGTACTGCGCGCCAGGCAGAGGGCGCAAGGTGACTTCCACCCGACGGTTCTGGGCACGTCCTTCTGCCGTGGCATTGCTGGCAACGGGCTGATCGGGGCCGGCACCACGGGTACTCAGTCGCGAGGCATCAACGCCCTGAGCCGTCAGGTAGTTGGCGACACTCTGCGCACGGCGCTGCGATAAGCCCATGTTGTAGGCGTGGTTGCCGGTGCTGTCGGTGTGCCCAACGATCTCGATACTGTTCTGGTTGTACTGGCGGAACGAGGTAGCCAGGTTGTTGAGCGGCGAATAGAAGCTGCTGGCGATGTCCGCCGAGTCGGTGGCAAAGGTAATGTTGCCCGGCATGATGAGCTGAATGGTATCGCCCTGGCGCTGCACTTCCACGCCGGTGCCCTGCATGCTGCGACGCAGCTCTTCTTCCTGCTTGTCGACGTAATAGCCATAGCCTGCACCGGCGGCGCCAGCGACTGCGGCGCCGATCAACGCGCCCTTGCCACGGTTGTCGTGATTGATCGCAGCCCCGGCCACCGCACCGGCAAGAGCTCCCAGGCCACCGTACTTGGCGGTCTTGCTCATGCCTCCGGAGCTCTGCTGGCTCTGGTTGTCGTAGGGGTTCTGCGAAGCACAGCCCGACAACAGTGCCACCAGAACGGCGGCGATGGTCAGGCGTGAAGTATTCAACATGGTTCTGCTGCTCCTGAAACGGGGTTACCGGTCGCACGGACCGACGCTCTGTTAGAGCCGGGACGCGAGGAAAAATTCCCGGTCAGGCGCGGATGAACGGGTTCTCGCGCATCTCGTCACCCAGCCGGGTATCCGGTCCGTGGCCAGTCACCACAGTGGCATCCTCATCCAGAGTGTAGAGGCGCCTGATCGAACGCTCGATGGTCGCATAGTCGCCACCCCACAGGTCGGTACGGCCGATACCACGGCGGAACAGGGTATCGCCAGCAATCAGCAGCTTGGCCTCGGCGAACCAGAAACTGGTGGAGCCTGGGGTATGCCCTGGCGTATGCAACGCGACGCCGCAGCCGCAGGCCAGTTCCTCGTCGTCGGCCAGCCACTGGTCCGGGGCCGGCACCGGGGTGTAGGGCACACCGAACATGCGGCACTGCATCTCCAGGTTATCCCAGAGGAACTGGTCGTCCTTGTGCAGGTGCAGGGTCGCGCCAGTCTTCTCCTTCATCTGCCCAGAGGCCAGGAAGTGATCCAGATGAGCGTGCGTGTGGATGATGCTCACCACCTTGAGGCCATGCTTGTCCAGGCGCGCCATGATCAGCTCGGGGTTACCCCCCGGATCGACGACGATGGCCTTCTTGGTCACAGGGTCGCCGATGATCGTGCAGTTGCACTGCAAGGGGCCGACGGGGAAGGTTTCGCGGATCAGGCTGGGTTGCGGGCTGTCGATCATCTAGCGTTCTCCTCGGGCGTCACGAGGCGGGCACGATAATCCGTCGGCGCCCTCCCCGTCCATTTGCGAAAGGCGCGGCGGAAGTTGGATGGATCGCTGAACCCCAGTAGCACGGCGATCTCGAACAGCGGCAGGTGGGTCGTCTCCAGGTACTGCAGGGCCAGGCGCTTGCGCACCTCGTCGAGCACCTGCTGGTAACTGGTGCCCGCAGCAGCCAGGTGACGGCGCAGGCTGCGGCCGCTGGTGTGCAGGGCGCTGGCGGCGCTGTCCAGGTTGGGGAACTCGCCAGGGCGCGCCAGCAGCAATCGACGCAGGCGACTGAGCAGCCCCTCCTGCACATCGAGGCTGGCCAGCAAGGCCTCGCACTGCTGCTCGCACATCTGCATGGTGGCGGGATTGGCCAAGGCCATGGGCCGGTCCAGATAGTGGCGCGGCAGACGGAACCAGTGCCATGGCTGGTCGAAGACCGCCGCCACGCCGAACGCCTCGTGGTAGCGCCTGGCATGTGCGGGTTCGGGATAAGCAAAGCCGATCTCTACACCCTGTGGAAGCTCGCCGAGCAGGAACTGGGCGATCGCATACAGGCTGCCGAACAGACCCTCGGCGGCGAAACGACTGAGCATGCCCAGCGGAATCGATTCGCTGGCACGCAGTTCCAGCGAGTCAGCGTTATCCACCAGCTCCAGGTCGAAGGTCAGTCCCAACACCCGGTAGTAGCGCAGAGCAAAGTGCACCGCCTTGCCCAGGTTGGCGCTGGACAGCAGGGCGTAGCCAAGAATGCCATGCGCCGAGGCATTGAGGCGCAGGCCGAGCAACAGGCCCAGCGCCGGCTCATCGCAGCGCAGCAGGGCAGCGCTGGCGAGCAGGTGGAAGTCGGTGAGAGACAACCGACCGGTGGGGCTATGCAGCTGTTCCGGGCGCAAGCCGGCAGCGGCGAGCAGCTGCTCGCGGCCGACATCGAACTCGCCGGCCAGCTGCAACAGCGCCTCGGCATAGGCAACCGGGACCAGTTCGGAACTCAGGGTGAGAGGTTTGCTCATAGGCACCGCGCCAGCCACTGGCCAGATATGACCTGCAATTTGGCTGAAGATAACCTTGTCCGGGAAAAGCCCACAAGCCCATAGTCCTCGCACTGATAACAACAAGATGGGAGGCCGCATGCACTGCCCCACCCCGCACGACCTGCTGATCAAGCCGCGTCAGCCCGAATTCGCGCTGCCCTCGCCCTGGCTGCGCCATTGGCACGGCGGCGACGCCTTCAAGAGCCACTTCTTCGATGCCATGTCGTTGCTGTTTCCCGACGGCGAGCGTTTTTTCATCGACTCGGTGCGCGCCTACCGCGACCAGGTGACCGACCCGCAGCAGCAAGCACAGATTCGCGGCTTCATCGGCCAGGAGGCGCATCACAGTCGTGAGCACCAGCACTACAGCGAAGCCCTACGCGAGAGCGGCTACGATCTCGATTATCTGGAGCGGCGCCTGAAGAAGCGCCTGGCCTTCGTGCGCAAGCATCTACCGCCCAAGGTGCACCTGGCGGCAACCACAGCCGTGGAGCACCTGACCGCGATCATGGCCGACGCCATCCTGAAGAACCCGAACTGGCTGGAGGGCGCCGATCCGACCATGGCGCGCCTGTGGCGCTGGCATGCGCTGGAGGAAAGTGAGCACAAGGCGGTGGCCTTCGACCTCTACCAGCAGGTCTGCGGCAAGGTCTGGCTGCGCCGCCGCGCCATGCTGCAGAGCACGTTCTTCTTCACCCTGGACACGATCAAGGGGCTGGTGCACATGCTGCGCCGCGACGGTTTGCTGTGGAGCTGGCGAATCTGGCGCGACGGTCTGGGTTGGCTATGGGGCAGTCGCGGCATCCTGAAGCCGCTGGTGCGGGCCTATTTCGACTTCTACCGGGCCGACTTCCACCCCTGGCAGCACGACAACCTGCAGATGATCCTGGAACGGCGCCGCGAGTTCGACCCGCTGGAAGTCAGCTGATCAGCCCCAGCCCCTTGGCCCGGGCCACGGCCTGGGTACGTCGCTCCACACCGAGTTTGCTGTTGATGTGGCGGGCGTGCGTCTTGACCGTGTGCAGAGAGATGAACAGGCGCTCGCTGATCTCCTGATTGGAGCAACCCAGGGCGATCAGCCGCAACACCGCCAGCTCGCGAGTACTGAGCGCTTCGGCGGCGCCGACCGGCACCGGCTCGATCGCCACCTCGTCCGGCAGGCAGCGACGCAGTGCTTCGCCCAGCGCGGAAGCCGGTGCCGTCTGCAGCTGCGCCCTCAGCCAACCCGGTTGATGGGCGAGCAGCTCGTAGAACGGCAGTAGCGCCCCACCGTTAGCCAACTCCAGACCAGCCAGCAACTGTTGCTGAGCATCACGCTCGCGACCACCGGCATACAACAGCAGGCTCAGCTGCACCTGGGCAAAAACTCCCAACAGCTGCCCACCCTGGCTCTGGGCGCGCTGGGTCAGCGCCCGCAGTCGCCGCTCGGCGGCCTCCAGTTGGCCCGTGCGACGCTCCAGGGCCGCACGCTGCAGTTCGATGTGCAGCGGCAACTGCGGATGGAATTCAGGCGCGGCGGCAGCCGGCTCGCCGCCGTAGGTCTCGGCCAGGCGCAACAACCAGGCGTTGGCCAAGTCGACCTGGCCCTGACTGAGCCACAACTCGCACTTGGTCACGGTAATCATCGCCAGGTAATACACCGGCGGCACATCCCAGATATGCATCAGGCGCTCGGCCTCGGCCAGCAGGGCGAATGCCTCGTTGAGCCGCCCCAGTCGCCCCTCCTGACTGGCAAGGATGCAGTAGCCGACCAGCAGGCTGATATCACGGCAGCTGCGCGCCTCGGCGATGCCGGCCTGCAAGCGCTCACGGGCCTGCTCCGGACACAGTCGTAGGGCGAGCAGGAAGCCCTCGTACAGGGTCAGCCGCGCACGCACCGCATACACCCGCTGGCTCGGCAGGCCACGCAGGCGCTCAAGACCGGCTCGTACCTCCTCCAGCGCACGGAGGATCTCGCCGCGGGCCAGCAGCACACGACCACGATCGTAGTGGCAGAAAGCCTCGAACAGCGGATTGCCGTGACGCTGTGCCAGCTCCAGAGCCTCGCGATTGAGGCCGCGTGCGCGCCACAGATCGCCCCGCACCACCGCCAGGTTGGCCAGCGTGGACAGGCACAGCAGGCGCGAGCCGTAGTGCTGGCTGGGCATACCTGCCAGGGCCTGGCTGCAGTACAGCTCGGCGTTATCGCTGTCACCGCGACCGCGAGCAATCACGCCACTGATGGCCAGCCACTGCGCCAGCAGCGATTGCTGCTCGGCACCACTGGGGGCGGGCAGGAAGCGCTGCAGGTGGTTTGCCAGGTCTTCCGCTGCATCCAGCTGACAAGCCAGGGCCAACGCCCAGCTATAGAGCAGGATCAACCGTGGGGTGCTGGTCAGCAGGCTGTCGGGCAGGTCCATCTTCCAGCGCAGCAACATGGCGACGTTCTGCTCGGCCAGCAAATGCTCCTCGGAGAAATTCTGTACCAGGCTGGCCGCCACATCCGGCTGACCTGCACGCAAGGCCTGCTCGACGGCCTCGTCCAGGCGTCCCTGACTGCTGAACCAGCGACAGGCCCGCAGGTGCAGACGAGACAGCGGCTGCGACAGCTGGCTGGCCGGATTGGCGCGCAGCAGATCGGAGAACAGGTGGTGGTAGCGGAACCAGTGGCCCTGCTCGTCAAGCGGCACCAGAAACACCTGGTGCGCCTGCAGGTGCTGAAGCATAGCGGCACTGTCATGGCTGTCGCGCACCGCATCGCACAACTCGGCGCAGAAGCGATCGAGGCAGGCGATGTCATAGAGAAAGGCCTGCAACTCGGGCGGCTGGCGCTCAATCACCTCCTCCAGCAGGTAATCGCGGATCATGCCCTGAGCACCGTGCAGACCACGTTCACCCTCGGCGGCAGTAAGCAGCCACAGGCGCAAGCCAGCGGCCCAGCCCTCGCTGCGCTGCACGAGGTTGTCCAAAGCCTCGCCAGGCAGCTCGGCCCCCTGCTCGGAAAGCAATTCACGGGTCTCGTCGAGGGTCAGGCGCAGATCCTGTTCCTGCAGCTCCAGCAGTTGCCGCGACAGGCGCAAGCGGGCCAGATGCCAATCGGGGCGCTGGCGGCTGGTCACCAGCACCAGCATGCCGGCCGGCAGGTGATTGAGGAAGAATTGCAGGCAGCGATCCAGTACCGCACCTTGAGCCAGGTGGTAATCGTCCAGCACCAGCAGCAGCGGACTGGCAGGATCGAGGCGTTCGCCCAACTCGTCGAGCAACCCATCCAGCCATTCTTCGAAGGCGAAAGGCTGGTGGCGCTGACGCATCTTCAACAGCCCCAGAGCCTCATCGCCTATTCGTGGAAAATGCTGACGCAGTCCTTCCAGAAGGCGTTCGAGGAAACGCCCGGGATCACCATCGCGCCGGTTGAGGCTTAGCCAAAGGCTCTGCCAGTGGGTAGGCAGGCGCTCACAGAACTCCACCGCCAACGAACTCTTGCCAAAACCGGCCGGTGCGCAAACCAGCAGCAGGCGCCCGTCCATGCCCTCTTCCAGACGCTCGCACAAACGCGGCCGCAACACATGCCCGGTAGGCAATGGAGGACGGAAGAAACGCCCCTCACCGGCGGAGACGGGAAAGTTGGCAAGAGCGGAAGATCGAGACAGGTCGGTCACGGGCGGAATCGGCATCCAGGCGCGAAATGTCCGCAGACTATCCGCTCGCGTCGTGCATTTGAAGTCCACCCCGTCCGCCAGAAACGAAAAAGCCGGCACTAGGCCGGCTTGTTCGGTCACGCAACGATTAACGCACGCCAGCCTGACGCAGGGCTGCCGGGGTGTAATCGGTGGTCGCAGCCTTGTAGTTGAAGTCGTAGGACTGCTTCTCCTCGTTCTTCATACCCAGGGCCAGATAGCGACCGGAGATGATGTCGTGCAGCGTCTCAACGGTGTACCACGGCACTTGCTTGTCGTAGTAGTACTGGGCATGAGCCTCAGCCACACGCCACAGAGCGCCACGACCGTCGTAGTGGTCGATCACCGCAGCCTGCCAGGTGTCCTCATCGATGAACACATCACGCTTGGCATAGATGTGACGCTCGCCAGCCTTCAGGGTGCCGGTTACGTGCCACACGCGATGCAGCTCGTAGCGGGTGTGGTCCGGATTCAGGTGGCCAGCCTTGATGATGTCGGCGTACTTCAGCTTCGGCGAGTCCAGCTTGTAGGAGTTGTACGGAATGTAGATCTCCTTCTTGCCGTTCAGCTTCCAGTCGTAACGGTCAGGAGCACCGTTGTACATGTCGAAGTTGTCGGAAGTACGCAGACCGTCGGCGGCGGTACCCGGGCCGTCGTAGGACACCTGCGGAGCACGGCGCACACGGCGCTGACCGGCGTTGTACAGCCAGGCCAGACGTGGCTCCTTCACCTGGTTCAGGGTCTCGTGGACCAGCAGAACGTTACCGGCCAGACGTGCCGGAGCAGTCACGCGCTGCTTGAAGTAGAACAGGATGTTGCTCGGCTTGCTCGGATCGTAGTCGGTCAGGCTGGTCGGGAAGGTGAACTCATCCTGGAAGTAAACCAGGCTGTAGGAACCATTGGCCTGCGGAGTGGCCTGGGTTACCAGGCGACGCACGCTGCCGCCGCGATAGCGGGTGATCTGGTTCCAGATCGCTTCCAGTCCATTTTGCGGGATCGGGAAGGGGTAAGCGGTCTTGAAGTTCTCCAGACCGTTACCGCCTTCGACCAGCTTGGTATTGACGGCGTTGGCTTTCACATCATCCAGCACGCCCTGCGGAGCGGTAGCGGAGCGATGAGTCGGGTATACCGGGATTTTGAAGCTATCCGGGTAGCGCTTGAACATGGCCTGCTGACCGGGGGTCAGCTTGTCCTTGTACTGATCGACGTTCTGCGCGGTGATAGTGAACAGCGGTTGCTCACTGGCGAACGGGTCGGACAGGAAGCCACGGTCATCGGCAGTACCGGCATTCTTCGGCAGACCACCAGTCCACTCCGGGATGGAGCCGTCGGCGTTACCGGCCTTCTCGGCGCCCAGCGGAGTCAGGGTGGTGCCCAGCTTGGCAGCCTCTTCGGCGGAAACGGCAGCCATGACGCTGGTGGCCAGCAGGGACAGCGCCAGGACGCCGGATTGCAGCATGTACTTTGTTGTTTTCATTTGCATGTGTTCCCTCAAGAATCCTGGTCTCTTAGAAGCTGGCGCCGACGCTGAAGGCTACGAAATCGCGGTCGATCTGGGTGTTGTAATCACCGCCGAAGAAGTCGGTGTAGGACAGGTTAGCGGTGTAGGTGTTCTGGTACTCGGCCTCGAGACCCAGACTGACAGCCTTACGACCTTCCTCGAAGTTGGCACCCGGACCAGGCGAGTAGCCATCAACATCATGCGACCAGGCGATGCTCGGACGCAGGTTGATACCGGCGAACACATCCGGGTAATCCCAAATGGCACGGGCACGGTAGCCCCAGGAGCTGTGGGTGGTGTAACCCTTGTCGTTACAGTTCTTGGTGGCATTGCTAAAGTCCGAATTATCTACCGCACCAGCAACGGTGGCATTGTTAAGTAGCTCACAAGTGCCATTGGGCAGCGCTCCAGGGCCAAAGACCGGATCACGACCGTAACGAGCTTCGCTGTTGCTCTCCAGGCCACCAACGAAAGTCATACCCGCCTCGCCAACCAGAGTGAGGCGACTGGCCCCCATGACCTGATCGAAGAAGTGAGTGAAAGTGGTCTGGACCTGAGTCACTTCCTTACGGTTGTAACCATGGCGAGTTGCACCGGGAGCAGCGCTCAGCACAGAGGCATCTGCATAGGGGTTTTCCACACCAGGATTGCTCATCGGACGTACGGCCGAATAGAGCACATCGGTCGTATTCAGAGCTACCGGGGCATTCGGACGATAGCTGATCTCACCACTCCATGCCGTGCCAGTAGGCAACGTAGTGGAGAAGCTCAGGCCGTAGAGGCGAATATCCTCAGGATACTCAATGAAGTAGCTGGAACTGCCGGCAATCGCAAGAGCAGAAGCTGAGCCTTGGCGAACTCCCAGGATGCGATTAGCTACGTCATACACTTCCTGCCCTGGAGCGGTGGCGCTAAGAATAGGAGCGCGGCTGTGATAGTTCATCGCATAGGCGCCGAACTCGGTATCCAGCGGTTCATAGAAGTAGCGGAACGCGACGCCCCATTGACCGCTATCCCTGGCATCACGATCATCAGCGCGGGCAACCAAGTTACCTTCGCTATTGACATCCAGCGGATCAAGTCCACGACCAATAAGAATCGGATTCAGTACGCCGTTAACCAGAGCTTCGTTGTTAGTCAGCAAACGCAGATTGTCATCACAACCATCAGCGGCTACGTCTACCTGCGAGAAGAAAGTACCGCAGTTATCAACAACGGTCTGTTCCCACTCCAGCTGGTAGAAAGCTTCCATCGACAGGTTGTCGGTCAGGCTCTGCGATACGTAGAACATGTTGACCGGGATCAGACCTTCCTTGACTTCCGCGCCAGGGCGGCGGAAGGCGGCTACGTCAACCGGGTTGATGGCATTGATGCCATTCTGGATGAAGGTACTTTCACCCCAGCTCACCACCTGCTTGCCAAGACGTACGGAACCCGGCTGCTCGGCGATGCTGTAGTTGTGATAGACGAACGCGTCGAGGAACTCGGCGCCAGCGGCCTTGGCGCCTTCTTTACGGTTGGAGTCGTCAATATCCTTGAACAGGCGGCTCTCGTCCTTCAGCTCGAAGTCGTACCAATACTTGCCACGGACGAACACGCCAGTGTCACCGTACTTCAGCTCAAGGTCGTGAATGCCCTTGAAGATTTTCGAGAAAGTCTCGCCCTTCTTGAAATTCAGGCGGCCATCGTCGGTGGTCTGGGACAGGCCCTGACCGCCGTTGTTGACGCCGATCAGATCACGATCGGCACTGCGCACCGACCAGCTAGCACCCACGGACAGGGTGGAGTCGAGCTGACCCTCGATTTCACCGATATTGAAACTGACGCCGAAAGCCGGGGCAGCGAGGGTTGAGGCAAGGCTGACTGCCAGGGGCAGCTTGGCCATACGCCAGAACGGTTTAGTGGTTGTCATCGACGCTACTCCATGTGTTTTTGTTATGGATGCCGCGGACTATAGCTACCACCCCCCTAGGCTTGATCCCCCTAAAGTGTGATTTCCAGCCCCCAGCCTCTCTAGACCGGTCGGTCACGCACTAGCGAGCCAACCAGATTCATCACGCGACAGCAATTAACAAGCCAAGCGTTTGCTCGGATGGGGCAGCGAAATGCTCCGATGCCCCGTCTTCCGGGCTCAGAGCGTAGACAGGAACGCACTGCCCGCGGCTTGCCACTGGGCGATATCAAGACGAATACGTTTCTTGTCGAGCTTACCCACACTGGTTTTGGGAATATCGGTAACAATCGCGATCTGACTGGGTATTGCCCACTTGTTGATGTGGCCCAACTCAACGAAGGGAATGAGGTGTTCTTTCAGACCCTTGGCGTCCAGTGCCTGCCCTTCACGCAGCACCAGCAGGGCGAAGGGACGCTCACCCCATTGCGGATCAGGAATACCGACCACCGCCACCTCTCGCACAGCCGGATGGCGACTGATCAGATCCTCCAGCTCCAGGGACGACAGCCACTCACCACCGGTCTTGATCACATCCTTGATGCGGTCGCGGATGTCGATGAAACCGAAGTCGTCCAGGGTCGCGACGTCGCCAGTGTGCAGCCAGCCGTGCTCCCACAGTTCGGCACTTTTCTGCGGCTCGTTGAAGTAGCCCATGGTTAGCCAGGGCGCACGCAGCACCAGCTCGCCCTGGGTTTCGCCATCCACTGGCAGCAATTGGCCGTCTGGTCCCATCAGCGCAGCCTCCACCAGCGGTACAGGCACGCCGGCCTTGATCCGGTAGGTGACGCGCTCGTCCTCGCTGCCGACCTTAAACTCCTCGTTGATGTGCGCGCATGAGATCAGCGGACAGGTCTCGGACATACCATAGGCTGCGGTGAGCTGGATGCCACGCGCCCTGGATGCCTCGTACAGGGCGCGATTCAGCGCGCTGCCGCCAATGATGATCTTCCAACCACCGAAGTCCTGGCCCTCCCTGGCCTTGGCGTTGAGCACCATCTGCAGAATGGTCGGCACGCAGTGGGAGAAGGTGACCTTCTCCTTCTGCCACAGCTGCACCAGCAGCTCAGGATCGTAACGCCCCGGGTAAACCTGCTTGATGCCCATCATGGTGGCCACGTAGGGAATGCCCCAGGCATGCACGTGGAACATCGGGGTGATCGGCATGTAGACATCATCGGTGCCGAGCAGGCGCACGCTGTCCAGGCTGCCGAGCACGGCAGCCTCGGCCAGGGTATGCAGCACCAACTGGCGATGGGTGAAGTAAACGCCCTTGGGGTTGCCGGTGGTACCGGTGGTGTAGAAGGTAGTGGCCACCGAGTTCTCGTCGAAGTCCTGGAAGTCGTACCGGGTACTGGCCGCAGCCAGCAGGCTCTCGTACTCGCCGACCAGATTGGGCAGGTCGGCGGTCTTCTCAGCACCGTCGGTGAGCAGGATGGTCTTCTCCACCGTGGTCAGCTGGCCCTCGACCGCCTTGTACAGCGGCACGAACTCGCTGTTGACCAGCACGAAGCGGTCCTCGGCATGGTTCATGGTGTAGAGGATTTGGTCGGCGGACAGGCGGATGTTGATGGTGTGCAGCACCGCACCGATCATCGGGATGGCGAACATGCACTCCAGATAACGGTGGCTGTCCCAATCCATCACCGCCACGGTATCGCCGGCCTTGACCCCGGCCTCGCTAAGCACGTTGGCCAGGCGCGCGACGCGCTCGTTGAACGTGGCGTAGCTGTAACGCATCTGGTCGCGATAGACGATCTCGCGGGTCTTCTCATAGCGGCTGCCGGAGAGCAGCAGGCGCTTGATCAGTAGCGGTGCCTGGTTGGCGTTGGCGGTCGGCGGAATGACACGGGTCTGCAGCATGGCGGTAACCTGTTTTTGGAGTTTTTCTTGGTCGCCAATCTAGAACCGCTCTAGCCCCGACTTAATCCACCCAAAGGATGATTTTTCCCGTGACTCTTTGGCCATTACCGGTCACGCAGTAGAATCGAATCGTTCCTGCCGTTCCGGCTTCACTCTTCAGAGGTAATACCGATGTCCGATATCGTCATCGTCAGCGGCGCCCGCACCCCCATGGGTGGTTTCCAGGGCAGCCTGTCCAGCGTGCCTGCCGTGGAGCTGGGCGCCCTCGCCATCCGCGAGGCCGTGGCCCGTGCCGGTATCCAGCCTGCCGACGTGCAGGAGGTGATCATGGGCTGCGTACTCCCCGCCGGCCTCAAGCAGGGCCCGGCCCGCCAGGCCTCGCTGGGCGCCGGCCTGCCAGCCGCCACCGGCTGTACCACCATCAACAAGCTGTGCGGCTCCGGCATGAAGGCCGTGATGCAGGCGTTCGACGCGCTCAAGGCCGGCAGCAACGACGTCATGGTGGCCGGCGGCATGGAAAGCATGTCCAACGCCCCCTATATCATCGAGAAGGCCCGCACCGGCCTGCGCATGGGCCATGGCGAGATCAAGGACCACATGTTCTTCGACGGCCTGGAAGATGCCCGCACCGGCCGCCTGATGGGCTCCTTCGCCCAGGAAACCGCGGACAAGTACGGCATCACCCGCGAGGAAATGGACGCGTATGCCATCGAATCGCTGAAGCGCGCCCAGGCCGCCATCCAGAGCGGCGAGCTGGCCAGCGAGATCGTCCCGGTCACCGTCACCAGCCGCAAGGGCGAAGTGGTGGTAAAGGATGACGAGCAACCGCTGACGGCCAACCTGGACAAGATCCCGACCCTCAAACCGGCCTTCAAGAAGGACGGCACCATCACCGCCGCCAACGCCAGCTCGATCTCCGACGGCGCCAGCGCCCTGGTCCTGATGACCGCCGAAGAAGCCGCCAAGCGTGGCCTCAAGCCACTGGCGAAGATCGTCGCCCACGCCACCCAGAGCCAGGACCCGAGCGAGTTCACCATCGCGCCGATCGGCGCCATGAGCAACCTGTTCAAGAAGACCGGCTGGAGCAAGGACGACGTCGACCTGTACGAGATCAACGAAGCCTTCGCCATGGTCACCATGCTGGCCATGCGCGAACACGGCCTGGACCACGCCAAGGTCAACGTTTACGGCGGCGCCTGCGCCCAGGGCCACCCGGTGGGTTCCACCGGCTCACGCCTGATCATCACCCTGATCAACGCCCTGCAGAAGAAGGGCGGCAAGCGCGGTGTAGCCTCGCTGTGCATCGGCGGCGGCGAAGCGACTGCCGTGGCCATCGAGCTGCTGTAAGCGCTGCGCAACGAAAAAGCCCCGCCTAGGCGGGGCTTTTTTATGGGCGACTGCTCAGCGCAATTCGGTGAAGGCCAGCTTCACGCCCAGCCCCACCAGCACGGCGCCCATCAGCCGATCGAACCAGTGCCCCAAGCGGGCAAAACCGGCGCGCACCCGGCGCTGGCTGAACAACAGCGCCACCAGGCAGAACCAGGTCGCCGTGGCAAAGGCCAGGTAGACGCCATAGCCGGCCTGCACTGCCAGCGGCGTATGCGGGTTGATCACCACGGTGAACAACGAAAGGAAGAACAGCGTGGCCTTGGGGTTCAGGCCATTGGTGACGAAGCCGGTCATGAAGGCTCCGCGCGGCGAACGCTCGGCGCCATCGCCGACCACTTCCAGGCTGCCCGGCGCAGCCGGCTTGGCGCGCAGCGCCTTGATGCCGATGTAGAACAGGTAGGCCGCCGCCAGCCACTTCAGCGCGTTGAACAGCACGATGGACTGCGACACGATCAGGCCGATGCCGAGCAGCGAATAGGCCACATGGACGAAGATGCCGGTGCCCACGCCCAGCGCCGTCCAGGTACCGGCGCGGCGACCATGGGCCACGCTCTCGCGCACCACGATGGCGAAATCCGGCCCCGGGCTGGCCACGGCCAGCAGGTGGATCAGCGCCACGGTAAGAAACTCTGCCCAGTACATGAAGCCTCCTAGGGGTGGGAATCGATCAAACAGGCTGGCAACCTTACGCCAGCCCCCGCCATTCGCAACAGGTACAGCTGATGAGCAACAGCACCCGCGCGGTCTTTCTCGACCACGCCTCCCTCGACCTCGGCGATCTCGATCTGGCGCCGCTGCGCCAGGTGTTCGGCGAACTGATACTGCATGACACCAGCGCCGGCGAGCAGGTCGCCGAACGCCTGCAGGGCGCCCAGGTGGCAATCAGCAACAAGGTGCGCCTGGACGCGGACACCCTGGCCGCCTGCCCCGAGCTGAAGCTGATCCTGGTGTCCGCCACCGGCACCAACAACATCGACCTGAGCGCCGCCCGCAAGCGTGGCATCACGGTCGCCAATTGCCAGGGCTACGGCACCGCATCGGTGGCCCAGCATGCGCTGATGCTGCTGCTCGCCCTGGCCACCCGTCTGCCCGACTACCAGGCGGCGGTTCGCACCGGCGCCTGGCAACGCACCAGCCAGTTCTGCCTGCTCGACTTTCCGATCATCGAACTGGAGGGCAAGACCCTGGGCATCCTCGGTCACGGCGAGCTGGGCGGTGCTTTCGCTCGCCTGGCCCAGGCCCTGGGGATGCGCGTGCTGTATGGCGCCCTGCCCGGCCGCCCCGCCCGCGACGACCGTCTGCCGCTTGAGGCGCTGCTGCCGCAAGTCGATGCCCTCAGCCTGCACTGCCCGCTGACCGAGCAGACCCGCCACCTGATCGGCGCCGCCGAACTGGCGTTGCTCAAGCCACACGCCCTGCTGCTCAACACCGCCCGTGGCGGCCTGGTCGACGAACAGGCTCTGGCCGACGCCTTGCGCTCCGGCCACCTGGGCGGCGCGGCCTTCGATGTGCTCAGCGAGGAACCGCCGCGCCATGGCAACCCGCTGCTGGCGGACGATATCCCGCGCCTGATCATCACCCCGCACAACGCCTGGGGCAGCCGCGAGGCGCGCCAGCGCATCGTCGGCCAGCTGTCGGAGAATGCCCGCGCCTTCTTCGCCGGCGACCCCATCCGCGTGGTCAACGGGTAAACTACGCGGCTTTTTTACCGGGAGATGGCCATGGACCCACGAAGCGAGGTGCTGCTGCGCCAGGCGGAGCTGTTCCAGGGCGAGCTGCTGCTGGCCGGCCTGCCGGCCGACGACCTGCTCGGCCAGTTGCAGCGCGCCCACGGCTGGAGCTGGCATGCCGGCGAGCAGAATGTGCTGCAGGCGCGCTTTGCCGGGCGCTGCCAGTTCGGCACCGGCGCGCCCGAAACCGTGTTCGACAGCGCCGTGCTGTTCCTGCCCAAGTCGCGCGAACTCACCGATTACCTGCTGCAGGCCCTGGCCGCGCGCCTGGCCGGCCGCGAGTTGTATCTGGTCGGCGAGAAGCGCGCGGGCATCGAGCGCGCCGCCAAGCAGCTGGCCGTGTATGGCAAGCCGCGCAAACTGGACAGCGCCCGCCATTGCCAGCTGTGGCAGGTGACGGTGGACCAAGCACCCGCAGCACCCGACCTGCACAGCCTGGCCCAACGCTTCGAACTGCCACTGGCCGACGGCCCATTGCCGGTCATCAGCCTGCCCGGCGTGTTCAGCCATGGTCGCCTGGACCGCGGCAGCGCCCTGCTGCTGGAGCAGCTGGACGGTCTGCCGCAGGGCCATCTGCTCGACTTCGGCTGCGGCGCCGGGGTGCTCGGCGCCACGCTCAAGCGTCGCTACCCGCACAGCCAACTGACCCTGCTCGACGTCGATGCCTTCGCCGTCGAGAGCAGCCGCCTGACCCTGGCCGCCAATGGCCTGGAGGCCGAGGTGATCGCCGGCGACGGCATCGACGCAGCGCCCACAGGCCTCGCCGCCATCGTCAGCAACCCGCCGTTCCACAGCGGCGTGCACACCGACTACCAGGCTAGCGAACACCTGCTGCGCCAGGCTGCCCGCCACCTGGACAAGGGCGGCGAGCTGCGCCTGGTGGCCAACAGCTTCCTCAAATACCCACCGCTGATCGAACAGCACCTGGGCCCCTGCAAGACGCTGATCGAGGCCGACGGCTTCCGCATCTACAGCGCCCGTCGCAGCTGAACCTTTCATCCGCACCCACTTGAGCGTCTGCCCGCGGGTCGACGCTCCGGAGCCATTTTTCGTGACCGACAGCAGTACCCAGCAGCCACATCTGCAGCGCGCGCTCAAACCCCGCCACCTGAACATGATCGCCATCGGCGGCTCCATCGGCACCGGCCTGTTCGTCGCCTCAGGCGCCACCGTGGCCAGCGCCGGCCCGGGCGGTGCGCTGCTGGCCTATGCCCTGATCGGGGTGATGGTGTACTTCCTCATGACCAGCCTCGGCGAGATGGCGGCGCATATGCCGGTATCCGGCTCATTCAGCACCTATGGCAGCCGCTTCGTCGACGATGGCTTCGGTTTCGCCCTGGGCTGGAACTACTGGTACAACTGGGCGGTGACCATCGCCGCCGAGTTGGTGGCAGCGCAGCTGATCATGAGTTTCTGGCTGCCGGAGGTGCCCGGCATCTACTGGAGCGCGCTGTTCCTCGGCCTGATGTTCCTGCTCAACGTGGTATCGGTGAAGGGCTTCGGCGAGAGCGAGTTCTGGTTCGCGCTGATCAAGGTGGTGACGGTGATCGTCTTCATCGGCATCGGCCTGGCCACCATCTTCGGCATCATGGGCGGCATCGAGTCGCCCGGTTTCAGCAACTTCACCACTGGCGACGCGCCTTTCGTCGGCGGCCTGCAGGCCATGGTCGGGGTGGCGATGATCGCCGGCTTCTCGTTCCAGGGCACCGAGCTGATCGGCATCGCCGCCGCCGAGTCGGAAAACCCGAAGCGCAACATTCCCATCGCCATCCGCCAGGTGTTCTGGCGCATCCTGATGTTCTACATCCTGGCGATCTTCGTGATCGGCATGCTGATCCCCTACAACGAGCCGAGCCTGCTGCAGAACGATGCCAGCGACATCAGCGTGTCGCCCTTTACATTGCTGTTCGAACGCGCCGGCTTCGCCGCCGCGGCCAGCGTGATGAACGCGGTAATCCTCACCGCCATCCTCTCGGCCGGCAACTCGGGCATGTATGCCTCCACCCGCATGCTTTACACCCTGGCCATGCAGGGCAAGGCGCCGCGCCTGTTCGCCCGCCTCTCCGCCAGCGGCGTGCCGCGCAACGCGCTATACGCCACCACCCTGGTGGGCGCCCTGTGCTTCTTCACTTCCATCGTCGGTGACAGCACCCTGTACACCTGGCTGCTGAACACCTCCGGGATGTGCGGCTTTATCGCCTGGCTGGGCATCGCCGTGTCGCACTACCGCTTCCGCAAGGGCTACCTAGCCCAGGGCGGCCGCCTGGCGGACCTGCCCTACCGCGCCAAGCTGTTCCCCTTCGGCCCGCTGTTCGCCTTCAGCCTGTGCCTGGTCATCACCCTGGGGCAGAACTACCAAGCCTTCATCGGCAACGGCATCGACTGGGCTGGCCTCACAGCCACCTACATCAGCCTGCCGCTGTTCCTCGTCATCTGGTTCGGCTACCGCCTGAAGAAAGGCGCCCGCCTGGTGCCCTACCAGGCCATGGACGTGCGCGGTAGCGACGACTGAGGTTGCCACCCCGGCGCGCTTTGGGCACAATGCGCGCCGTCCTAGGGGAGTAGTCTCCCGTGAGCGCCAGCTCACCCGGCGTGCGTCAACACACTTGCTCCGCAGAGCATGGCGCATGCGACCCGAGGCCCTCGCGGCCTGGGTTTGACAAGACCTATGACACGCACACCTCAGCCCGGGGCGGGGAGGTAGTACGTGTCATAGAACAGTCAAACCCGCCCCCTATAGGAACGCCTGATGCTGGAATCCCTGTTCGTACCCACCGGAATCGTCGCGCTCGCCGAAATCGGCGACAAGACGCAGCTGCTTGCCCTGCTGCTGGCCGCCCGCTTCCGCCGCCCCTGGCCGATCATCTGGGGCATAGTGGTCGCGACCCTGGCCAATCACTTCGCCGCCGGCGCCGTCGGCAACTGGGTGGCCGGCTTCTTCTCCGCCACCACCCTGAGCTGGGTGCTGGCCGCCTGCTTCGCCGCCGTGGCCGTCTGGACGCTGATTCCGGACAAGCTGGACGACGATGAAGCCTCCGCCCTCAACAAGTACGGCCCGTTCCTGACCACGCTGATCGCCTTCTTCCTCGCCGAGATGGGCGACAAGACGCAGATTGCCACCGTGATGCTGGCCGCCCAATACCCGCACTTCCTGATGGTGGTGATCGGTACCACCCTGGGCATGCTGATCGCCAACGTGCCGGTGGTGCTGGCCGGCAACTTCGCTGCCGATCGTCTGCCGCTGACGCTCATTCGTCGCCTCGCAGCACTGGCTTTCGCCCTCCTCGCGGTGTACGCAGCCTGTCAAGCACTGGGGTTGACGGGAACGCTCTGACGTAGCGTAGCGAGAACTGGCGCACAGAAGGGGGCTGTTACGACTTACGAGGCTGGTAATCTGTGCAACGGATTGCGCAGTACCCGCTTGTAGGGAGTTGTACATGTCACTGGATGAGATGAAGAAGCGCGTGCGCCAGCACATCGACCTGACCTGGAATCGCGGCCGCCTGGCGCTTGCCGAGCAAATGCACAGCCCCGATTTTCTCTACAAAAGCTCGTTCGTCGGGCATCCACTGGGCAGCACTGCGTTCGTCCAGATGGTGCAGAACATCCGCAGCGCCATGCCGGACATGGAGGTGGTCGTCGAAGAGTGCATCGCCGAAGGCAACAAGGTGGTGACCTGGAGCACCCTGATCGGCACCATCGAGAAGCCGGCACTGGGCTATCCGCCCAGCGACAAGGTCCTCAGCATCTCGGCCATGGCCTTCTGGACCCTGGCGCCGAACGGCGATATCCGCGAGATCTGCACCATGTTCGACATGGAGAGCTTCCGCGCCCAGCTCGGCCTGGAAACCCGCCCCTTCGCCGAGAAGGCCCTGCCCTGATGCGACAACGGCGCCCTCGGGCGCCGTTGTTCCTTACTTCCTGGCCTGCTCGTAGAGCGGCATCACCTTGGGGATAGCCGCCTGCAGGGCAGCGATGCGACTGCTCGACGAGGGGTGGGTGCTCATGAACTCCGGCGGCGCACCACCGCCCGCCTTGCTCATCTTCTGCCACAGGCTGATCGCCGCGTTCGGATCGTAACCGGCGCGCGCGGAGAGCTCCAGGCCGATAATGTCCGCCTCGTTCTCGTTGGAACGACTGTTGGGCAGCATCATCAGGTATTCGACGCCGGTATCGGCCATCTGCTTGCCAGCGTCGCCCAGCCCCAGCAGGGCCGCCCCCACCTGGGTGGCCATTTGCGTGCCATAAGCCTTGGACATGGCCTCGCGGCTGTGCTCCCGCAGAGCGTGGGCGATCTCGTGGCCCATCACCGCCGCCAGCTCCGCATCCGTCAACTGCAGTCGCTCGATCAGGCCGCTATAGACGATGATCTTGCCGCCCGGCCCGCAATTGGCGTTCAGCTCCTCACTGTCAATCAGGTTGACCTGCCAGTTCCACTGCGCGGCGTCGGCACGAAACACCGGCGCCTGAGCAATCAGCCGGCGGGCAATGGTCTGAACCCGCTGGGCATTGCGGCTACTCTTATCCAGAACCCCCTTGCCGGCAGCCTCGCTCAGTGTCTGCTGGTAGGCCTGGGCATACATGCTGTCGACCTCCTGGGCCGACAGCATGCTGAACATGTACTGCTTGCGCTCCACGCCCACCGCGCCTCCGCTGGTGGTATTCACGGCCTGGCAGGCCGTCAGCAGGGGAAGGACGGCCAAGGCCGTCAGGCGAAACAGGTTGTGCATGTCGGATCTCCGGTAAAACAGGGCTCGTATGCTAGGCCGCCGAACCCGAAGGAACAACGTCTGGCTTGCACTCTGACCATCGGCCATCTTTTCTAGTTGCAGAGAGGGCTAATGCTTTGATGTAAAGCAGCCGATAACCAGGGACCGGTGCAACCCGATGATGTGGAGTCCCTATGCGCTTCAAGTCCATCCAGTTTTCTGTAGTTGTTCTGGCGGGTGCCAGCGTGCTGGCCGTTGTCGTGGCACTGGTGCTCTACGCGCTGTTCGCGGGATCGCGCACCCAACATCTGGTGCATGATCGCACCCAGGCACTGCTTGAACAGGTCATCGATCAGCGCCTGATCGCGCTGGCCGAAGCACAGGTCGGCAAACTGCAACGCCAGTTCGAGACGCCAATGACCGTCGCCAAATCGCTCGCCACCCTGAACAGTCAGATGGCTCCTGGCGCAGACGGTGCAGCCAGGGTCAGCCTCAGTCGCGACGAACTGTCGAATCTGGTTTCCGTCTATCTGGACAAGAATCCCGAGCTGATCGACCTCTACATCGGCTGGGAACCCAATGCCTTCGATCAGGACGATGATCTCTACGCTGGCCAGGAGGCCAACGGTTACGACACCACAGGTCGCTTCATGCCCTGGTGGTACCGCGACGGAGGGCAATTGAAAGTGGCCCCGCTCACTGCTGCCCAGATGGAGAGCGAGAAGGTCCTGCCCACCGGGGTGCGCGAGGGCGAATACTACCTATGCCCCAAAGCCACCAAGCAGCCCTGCGTGATTGACCCGGCCTCCTACGACTTCGGCGGCAAGCAGGTCCTGGTCTCTTCGTTCAACGCGCCGATTATCGTGGACGGCCAGTTCAAGGGAGTCGCGGGTAACGATCTGGCGCTCGATTTCATCCAGGGCCTGCTCAATACCGCCAATGCCACCCTTTACGAGGGAGCCGGCGAGCTGGCCCTGATTGCCTCCAACGGCACCCTGATCGCCGCTACCGAGGATGCCAAGCTGGTGGGCCAGCCCGCGACCCAGGTGCTCGATGCAGAACTGCTGGAGCGCCTCAAGCAAAGCAGTGGGACCGAGCCGATTCTCAAGCGCGATGAGGGGCAGAACCTCTACCAGTTGCTATTGCCCTTCCAGGTCGCGGGAACCTCAACGCGCTGGGCCCTGGCCATCGAGCTGCCAACCAAGGCGGTGCTGGCAGAACTGCATCAGCTACAGGATGACCTTGCAGCCCAGGCGAACGAGGATACCTTCAGCATGGCCCTGATCGGCCTGCTAGTAGCGGCACTTGGCCTGCTGGTGATCTGGTTTGTCGGCTACGGTATCGCACGCCCCCTGAAAGAGATGGCCGTCATGCTTGATGACATCGCCAAGGGCGATGGCGATCTGACCGTGCGCCTGCAAGTGGATCGTGCCGACGAACTGGGACAGATCGCCAGTGGCTTCAACACCTTCCTCAACAAGCTGCAGAACATGATCCGCGACGTGGTCGGCTCGGTGCAGAAAGTCAGCGACTCATCTGAACACACCGCCGACATTGCGATTCGGACCAATCAGGGCGTGCAGCGCCAGATGGCAGAAATCGACCAGGTTGCCACTGCCGTGCACGAAATGACCGCTACTGCACAGGATGTGGCCCGCAACGCCACCCAGGCTGCCGAGGCTGCCAGCCATGCAGACCGCTCCGCCAATGACGGCAAGCGCATTGTCGAAGGTACCGCCAAGGCCATTTCCGCACTGGCCAGCGAGATAGGCCGTGCCGTGGGCGTCGTGCAAACCCTGGCCAAGGACAGCGAGAACATCAACGCCATCCTGGTGGCAATCCGTGGCATTGCCGAGCAGACCAACCTGCTGGCCCTCAACGCCGCGATCGAGGCGGCACGGGCTGGCGAGCAAGGCCGCGGCTTCGCAGTGGTGGCGGACGAGGTACGCAATCTGGCACAGAAGACCCAGCAGGCGACCGAGGAAATCCAGGCGATGATCCAGCAGCTGCAGCACGGCACCCGCGAGGTCGTGAACGTGATGGAGCAGAGCCAGGCACGCACCGATGACAGCGTACAGCAGGCGCAGATTGCCGCATCGGCACTGGAGGAGATCACTCAGGCGGTGTCCGTGATCAATGACATGAACACCCAGATTGCCAGCGCGGCAGAGGAACAGAGCGCGGTCGCGGAAGACATCAACCGCAACGTCACCAACATCGGCCAGGTCGCAGTAGAGGTGGCCGGTGGCGCGGACGAGGCCAGTGCCGCCAGCGCCGAGCTGACGAAACTGGCCGAGCAGCAGCGGCGGTTGATCAATCAGTTCAGGGTGTAGTTCGCAGGCGGGGCGCACTACCCCGCTTGCTGCCTCAGTGTTTGTGCGCCCAACGCTGGCGCAACCATTCGAGGTCTTCCGGGCGGGTGATCTTCAGGTTGTCCGCCCGGCCCTCCACCAGTTTCGGCGCCTGCCCGGCCCATTCCAGGGCCGACGCCTCGTCGGTCACCGCCACCCCTGCCACTAGCGCGTCGGCGAGGGCTCGATGCAGCGCGGCGAAACGGAACATCTGCGGCGTATAGGCCTGCCAGATCAGGCTTCGGTCCACCGTCTCCGCTACCCGGCCATCCGCGCCGATGCGTTTGAGCGTATCGCGCGCCGGCACCGCCAGCAGACCGCCAACCGAATCATCGGCCAACTCGGCGAGCAGTCGGTCCAGATCACTGCGTGCCAGGTTGGGTCGCGCGGCATCATGCACCAGCACCCAGTCGCCTGCCTGCGCCCCCAGTTCGACAAGACACAGCAGCCCGGCCAGTACCGAATCGGCGCGCTCGGCACCACCCGCTACGCGCTGGATGCGCGGATCACTGGCGCAAGGTAGTGCAGGCCAGTAGGGATCGTCCGCCGCCAGACTGAGCACCAGACCCTTGAGGCGCGGATGATCGAGGAAACAGTCGAGGGTGTGTTCGAGGATGGTCCGACCGGCCAGCTGCAGGTACTGCTTGGGGCGGTCGGCACGCATGCGCGAGCCGATACCGGCGGCGGGAATCACCACCCAGAAAGGGGGAAGTTCGTGCGCGGTCATTCGGCGAGCTGGTAGAGGGTCTCGCCCTCTTTGACCATGCCCAACTCGTGGCGGGCACGCTCTTCCACGGTCTCCATGCCTTTCTTCAGCTCCAGCACCTCGGCCTCAAGAATGCGGTTGCGCTCCAGCAGGCGTTCGTTCTCGCCTTTCTGTTCGGCAATCTGCCGCTGCAGCTCGGCTACCTGTGCCAGGCTGCCCTCACCCACCCACAGCCGATACTGCAGGCCGGCCAGGACCAGCACGAGCGCGACGAACAGCCAGTAAGGCGCTTTGTTAGACATGGGGACGCGAATATCCATACAAAAAGGGCAGCTTGCGCTGCCCTTTTACCATTCCCGGCTTAGCCGCGGAACTCGGAACGACCCTTGTAGGGCGCTTTGCCGCCGAGCTGCTCTTCGATACGCAGCAGCTGGTTGTACTTGGATACGCGATCCGAACGGCACAGGGAGCCGGTCTTGATCTGGCCTGCGGCGGTGCCGACGGCCAGGTCGGCGATGGTGCTGTCCTCGGTTTCACCGCTGCGGTGCGAAATCACCGCGGTGAAACCGGCGGCCTTGGCCATCTGGATGGCTTCCAGGGTCTCGGTCAGCGAGCCGATCTGATTGAACTTGATCAGGATCGAGTTGCCGATCTTCTCTTCGATACCGCGCTTGAGGATCTTGGTATTGGTTACGAACAGGTCGTCGCCAACCAGCTGCACCTTCTCGCCGATCTTGTCGGTCAGGACTTTCCAGCCAGCCCAGTCGGACTCGTCCATGCCGTCTTCGATGGAAATGATCGGGTAGCGCTGGGTCAGGCCGGCCAGGTAGTCGGCGAAACCTTCGGCGCTGAATACCTTGCCTTCGCCAGCCAGGTCGTACTGGCCGTCCTTGAAGAACTCGGAGGAAGCGCAGTCCAGAGCCAGGGTGATGTCGGTGCCCAGCTGGTAGCCGGCGTTGGCCACGGCCTCGGCGATGGCGGCCAGGGCATCTTCGTTGGAAGCCAGGTTCGGCGCGAAGCCACCCTCGTCACCCACGGCGGTGTTCAGGCCACGGGCCTTCAGCACGGCTTTCAGGTGATGGAAGATCTCGGCGCCCATGCGCAGGGCGTCGGCGAAGTTCTTGGCGCCGACCGGCTGGACCATGAACTCCTGGATGTCGACGTTGTTATCGGCGTGCTCGCCGCCGTTGATGATGTTCATCATCGGCACCGGCATGGAGTAGACGCCCGGGGTGCCGTTCAGATCGGCAATGTGCGCGTACAGCGGCACGCCCTTGGCCTGGGCAGCGGCCTTGGCGGCGGCCAGGGACACGGCGAGGATGGCGTTGGCGCCCAGCTTGGCCTTGTTCTCGGTACCGTCCAGCTCGATCATGGCGCGGTCCAGAGCCTTCTGGTCGGTCGCGTCCTTGCCCAGCAGCAGGTCGCGGATCGGGCCGTTGATGTTGGCCACAGCCTTCAGTACGCCCTTGCCCAGGTAACGGCTCTTGTCGCCATCACGCAGTTCCAGCGCTTCGCGGGAACCGGTGGAAGCACCGGACGGCGCGCAGGCGCTGCCGATGATGCCGCCTTCGAGGATTACATCGGCTTCTACGGTGGGGTTACCACGGGAGTCGAGAACCTCGCGGCCCTTGATGTCGACGATTTTTGCCATCGCGTGTAGCACTCCAAAAGTTTACGTGAGGGTACGGCCAACGGGCGCGCACTTTACCGGAGAAATGGCCGATCAGGCAGTCTCGATCGGCGGGAAGCTCTTCACCAGATCATCCAGCTGCTTGAGCTGGGTGAGGAACGGCTCCAGTTTGTCCAGGCGCAGGGCGCAGGGGCCGTCGCACTTGGCATTGTCCGGGTCCGGATGGGCCTCGAGGAACAGTCCAGCCAGGCCTTGGCTCATGCCGGCCTTGGCCAGGTCGGTGACCTGGGCACGGCGGCCACCGGCGGAGTCGGCGCGGCCACCCGGCATCTGCAGGGCGTGGGTCACGTCGAAGAACACCGGATACTCGAAGGACTTCATGATGCCGAAGCCGAGCATATCCACCACCAGGTTGTTGTAACCGAAGGAGGAACCACGCTCGCAAAGGATCAGCTGGTCGTTGCCGGCCTCCTCGCACTTGCGCAGGATGTGCTTCATCTCCTGCGGAGCGAGGAACTGGGCCTTCTTGATGTTGATCACCGCGCCGGTCTTGGCCATGGCCACCACCAGGTCGGTCTGCCGCGAAAGGAAGGCCGGCAGCTGGATGATGTCGCACACCTCGGCCACCGGAGCGGCCTGGTAGGGTTCGTGGACATCGGTGATTACCGGCACACCGAAGGTTCTCTTCACTTCCTCGAAGATCTTCATGCCCTCTTCCAGGCCCGGGCCGCGGAAGGAGGTGACGGAGGAACGGTTGGCCTTATCGAAGCTGGCCTTGAATACGTAGGGAATGCCGAGCTTCTCGGTGACCCGTACGTACTCCTCGCAGGCCTGCATGGCCAGGTCGCGCGATTCCAGCACGTTGATGCCACCGAACAGCACGAACGGCTTGTCGTTGGCGATCTCGATGCCGCCGACCTTGATGATCTTCTGAGCCATATACCTTTCCTTAGAGTCTGTTCATGCTCTCGCGAGCTAGAGCCATGCAAGGCGAAAACAGGTGAGGAAGCGCAGTTTACCGAGAGTAAATGAGCATTCCGAGCCTGTTTTCAACGCAGCAGGGCCGACGCGTAGCAGGGCATGGACTGACTCTTATGCCTTGCCGGCCTGTTTCAGGGCTGCCTTGACGAAGCCACTGAACAGCGGGTGGCCATCGCGCGGGGTGGAGGTGAATTCCGGGTGGAACTGGCAAGCCACGAACCACGGATGATCCGGAGCCTCGACCACCTCGACCAGCGCGCCGTCGGCGGAGCGGCCGCTGACCTTGAGACCGGCGGCCTCCAGCTGCGGCAGCAGGTTATTGTTCACTTCGTAGCGATGGCGATGGCGCTCGACGATCACGTCCTTGCCGTAGCACTCACGCACGCTGGAACCGGCCATCAGCTGGCAGTCCTGGGCGCCCAGACGCATGGTGCCGCCCAGGTCGGAGGCTTCGGTACGGGTTTCCACGCTGCCCGCCGCATCTTGCCATTCGGTGATCAGGCCAACGACCGGGTGCGCGCTGTTCTGGTCGAACTCGGTGGAGTTGGCATCGGTCCAGCCCACTACGTTGCGGGCGTACTCGATGACTGCGACCTGCATCCCTAAGCAGATGCCTAGGTAGGGAATCTTGTTCTCGCGGGCGTACTGCACGGTGCGGATCTTGCCTTCCACGCCACGCAGGCCGAAGCCGCCCGGGACCAGAATGGCATCGACGCCTTCGAGCTTGGCGGTACCTTCGTTCTCGATCTCCTCGGAGTCGATGTAGCGCAGGTTGACCTTGGTGCGGTTCTGGATGCCAGCGTGGCCCATGGCCTCGATCAGCGACTTGTAGGCGTCCAGCAGCTCCATGTACTTGCCGACCATGGCGATGGTGACTTCCTTCTCCGGGTGCAGCTTGGCATCGACCACGCGATCCCACTCGGAGAGATCGGCTGGCTTGCATTGCAGGCCGAAGCGCTCGACGACTATGTCGTCCAGGCCCTGGGCGTGCAGCACGGAGGGAATGCGGTAGATGGTATCGACGTCTTCCAGACCGATCACCGCGCGCTCTTCCACGTTGGTGAACAGGGCGATCTTGCGCCGCGAGGACAGGTCGATCTCATGGTCGGAACGGCAGATCAGCACGTCCGGCTGCACACCGATGGAGCGCAGCTCCTTGACCGAGTGCTGGGTCGGCTTGGTCTTGGTCTCGCCGGCTGTGGCGATGTACGGCACCAGGGTCAGGTGCATGAACATGGCGCGCTTGGCGCCCAGCTCCACGCGCAGCTGGCGGGCCGCCTCGAGGAACGGCTGGGACTCGATGTCGCCCACGGTGCCGCCGATCTCGACCATGGCCACGTCGGCATCGCCGGCGCCCTTGATCACGCGACGCTTGATCTCGTCGGTGATGTGCGGGATCACCTGGATGGTGGCGCCCAGGTAGTCACCGCGGCGCTCCTTGCGCAGCACGTGCTCGTAGACACGGCCGGTGGTGAAGTTGTTGTCCTGGGTCATGGTGGTGCGGATGAACCGCTCGTAGTGACCCAGGTCGAGGTCAGTCTCGGCGCCGTCGTGGGTGACGAACACCTCACCGTGCTGGAAGGGGCTCATGGTGCCCGGATCGACGTTGATGTAGGGGTCCAGCTTGAGCATGGTGACCTTCAGGCCACGCGCCTCCAGGATGGCCGCCAAGGAAGCCGAGGCGATGCCTTTCCCCAATGAAGAAACAACACCGCCCGTGACGAAGATGTAGCGCGTCATGAAAAATCCTAGAAGTCTGCGTTCAAGCGGTCAGCGCCGCCGGGGTAAGAGCGCAGGCTGGCCTTGGCCAACCTGAAATAAGCAAAGCACTGCGGGTTCCGAGGGAGCCCACAGAAGCAGTAACAAGACGGGAGCGTAGTCTACCGGAAAGGGTCTATCAGCTCAAACCTTGTGCGCTGGTCGGCGGCTGCCAGTGCAATTGCCAGGCGCCATGCTGCGAACCGTCCAATCCAGGCAGGTTGGCGACCGCCAGCAGCTCGTCGTGGCGATACAACAGCGGCAGGCGCCCGCGTACGAAGGCCGGCAACGCACGCTCGTTGAGCAGGCGCTTGAGATCTCGATGGCCGCGCCCCGGCAGCGCCATGATCTCGCCGCCCGCTCGATAACGCAGGTGCAGCGGCCCGGCGGGCGGCGCACCGAGCAGTTGAACGACACCATTGTTCGGCAACTGCAGCGGCTGGGCGCAGTCACTCCAGGCCGTAGGGAGCGATGGCGGCTGCAGCCATTGCCCGGATAACCACCATAACCGTTCGTCGGCGCGCCTCAGCTCGCCTCCGGCCAGACGCCATATCGGGCTGGCATCGATACCGGCATCGCGCAAATCCTGCCAGCCAGCCCAATGCTCGGTGTCCGGCAGCAACGTCAGGGGCGCCAGCCAATGCCGCAAGGCATTGCGCTGGCGCGACTCGGACAGCGCCAACAGCGGCGCCAGCGCCATCGAGGGCAATCCCAGCCAGGCAAAAGGCACCTCGCCACGCGCCGCCAGGAGGTCCAGCTCGGCCAGCTCGCCCAGCAACTGCTCGGCTTCGCGCAGGTGCTCCGCGCTGCGCGCCAGGTTCGCCGTCGCCTGCGGCCAGTGGCACGCCAGGACCGGTAGCACCTCACGGCGCAGGAAGTTGCGCGCCAGCCGGGTATCGGCGTTCGAGGGATCCTCGACCCAACTCAGCCCCTGCTGCCGGGCGTAGCACTCCAGTTCCGCACGAGACACCCTGAGCAGCGGCCGCGCCAGCCAGCCAGCCCCCAGGCGACGGCTTGGCGGCATGCCGCCCAGGCCACGCACGCCGGCACCACGCAGCAGACGCAGCAGCAGGGTCTCGGCCTGGTCGTCGCGGTGCTGAGCGACCAACAGCAGTTCGCCCTCCCCCAGCTGCCCGGCAAACGCGGCATAGCGCGCCTCGCGCGCCGCCCGCTCGAGGCTGGCGCCATCGTCAACACGCACCCGTACGACATGCAGGGGAACACCGAGACGGTCGCACAGCGCCTGGCAATGCTCGGGCCAGGCATCGGCCGCCGACTGCAGGCCGTGGTGCACATGAATGGCGGACAGCGGCGGCAGGGCTTCGCGCTCGCGCAGGGACGCCAGCAGGTGCAGCAGCACGGTCGAATCCAGGCCGCCGGACAAGGCGATGCGCCAGGCCGACGCCGCGCGCCAGGGGCGGAGAAATTCGAGCAGGGAGAGTTCGAGCGCAGTCATGCCGCCAGCTTAAACAACAACGGGCCCGAAGGCCCGTTGCAGATGATGACAAGCAAGACGTCAGGCGACGCCGTAGCTCATCAGGCGCTCGTAGCGACGTTCCAGCAGCTTGGCAGCATCCAGCTTATGCAGGCTCTGCAGCTGAGCGACCAGCTCCTGGCGGATTGATTCGGCGGCGGCAGCCGGATCGCGATGGGCGCCGCCCAGCGGCTCGGCGATCACCTTATCGACGATGCCCAACCCCTTCAGGCGCTCGGCGGTGATGCCCATGGCTTCGGCCGCATCCGGCGCCTTCTCGGCCGTCTTCCAGAGGATCGAGGCACAGCCTTCCGGCGAGATCACCGAGTAGGTGGAGTACTGCAGCATGTTCAGCTGGTCGCACACGCCGATAGCCAGCGCACCGCCGGAGCCGCCCTCACCGATCACGGTGGCGATGATCGGCGTCTTCAGGCGTGCCATCACGCGCAGGTTCCAGGCGATGGCTTCGCTCTGGTTGCGCTCCTCGGCATCGATGCCCGGGTAGGCGCCCGGGGTGTCGATGAAGGTGAGGATCGGCAGCTTGAAGCGCTCGGCCATCTCCATCAGGCGGCAGGCCTTGCGATAGCCCTCGGGACGCGGCATGCCGAAGTTGCGGCGCACCTTCTCGCGCACCTCGCGGCCCTTCTGGTGGCCGATGACCATCACCGGCTGGCCATCCAGGCGCGCGGTACCGCCAACGATGGCGGCATCGTCGGAGAAGTGGCGGTCGCCATGCAGCTCGTCGAATTCGGTGAAGATGTGCTCGATGTAGTCGAGGGTGTAGGGACGGCGCGGGTGCCGCGACAGCTGGGAGATCTGCCAGCTGCTGAGGTTGCCGAAGATGGTCTCGGTCAGCGTGCTGCTCTTGTCCTGCAGCCGGGAGATCTCGTCGCTGATGTTCAGCGCGTTGTCGTTGCCCACCAGGCGCAGCTCTTCGATCTTGGCTTGCAGGTCGGCGATCGGCTGTTCGAAGTCGAGGAAGTTCGGGTTCATAGGCGTCCGTCTAGCATCGGCGGCCCCTGGGGCCGGGCGGTGTTCCATGTGGCGCCTACCTTAAGGGATAGCGCGCCCCTGGTCGAGGCCGACGCGGCAAGCCGGTGGCCTGCCGTTCAGCGGTATTGGAGGAAGACGTTGTCTTTGCCGAACTGGTCACGCAGCGCCTGGATCAGGTTGTCCGCCGGGTCAATGCGCCACTGCTCGCCGAACTGCAGCACCGCCTTGGCTTCGCTGCCGCTGTAGTCCAGGGTCAGCGGACAGGCACCGCGATGCTTGGCGAACAGCTCGCCGAGCCAGCGCAGACGATCGCCCTGCAGCGCTTCGCGCGGCGCGCGGATGCGCAGGCTCTCGGCCAGGCCGGTACGCGCCTCCTCCAGGCTCATCACCCGCTTGGCGCGCAGGCGCAAGCCGCCGGAAAACTCGTCATTGCTGATTTCCCCCTCGACCACCACCAGCGCGTCGGTCTGCAGCAGCGCCTGGGCGCTGGCGAAGGCATCAGCGAACAGCGACGCCTCGATCCGTCCGGAACGGTCATCGAGGGTGATGAAGCCCATCTTGTCGCCCTTCTTATTCTTCATCACGCGCAGGGCGACGATCAGGCCGGCGATGGTCTGGGTATCGCGCGCGGCGCGCAGCTCGACGATGCGCTGGCGGGCGAAACGACGAACCTCGCCCTCGTACTCATCGATCGGGTGGCCGGTGAGGTACAGGCCGAGCGTGTCCTTCTCGCCTTTCAGGCGTTCCTTGATCGACAGCTCGCGCGCCTTGCGATGGTTGGCGTAGACGTCCGCCTCGGGCTCGGCGAACACCCCGCCGAACAGGTCCATGTGACCGCTGTCATGGCTGCGCGCGGTCTGCTCGGCGGCCTGCACCGCTTCTTCCATGGCCGCCAGCAACACGGCGCGGTTGAGGTCGACGCTGGCCTGGTAGGCCTTGAGCTCGTCCTGGTAGTAAGGACCGAGGCGATCCAGCGCGCCGGAGCGGATCAGCGCCTCCAGGGTGCGCTTGTTGATGCGCTTGAGGTCGACACGGTTGCAGAAGTCGAACAGGTCCTTGAACGGCCCGCCCTCCGCGCGGCACTCGACGATGGCCTCCACCGGCCCTTCACCCACACCCTTGACCGCACCCAGGCCGTAAACGATGCGCCCGTCGTCGTTGACGGTGAACTTGAACTCCGAGGTGTTCACGTCCGGCGCATCAATGCGCAGCTTCATGTTGCGGCATTCCTCGATGAGGATCACCACCTTGTCGGTGTTGTGCATATCCGCCGACAGCACCGCGGCCATGAACGGCGCCGGGTAGTGCGCCTTGAGCCAGGCAGTCTGGTAGGAAACCAGGCCGTAGGCGGCCGAGTGCGACTTGTTGAAGCCATAACCGGCGAACTTTTCCACCAGGTCGAAGATGTTGCCCGCCAGGTCGGCATCGATGCCGTTGTTGGCGCAGCCCTCGATGAAGCCACCGCGCTGCTTGGCCATCTCCTCGGGCTTCTTCTTGCCCATGGCGCGGCGCAGCATGTCCGCGCCACCGAGGGTATAGCCGGCCATCACCTGGGCGATCTGCATCACCTGTTCCTGGTACAGGATGATGCCGTAGGTGGGCTTGAGCACGGGCTCCAGGCCCGCGTACTGGTAGTCCGGGTGCGGGTAGGAGAGCTGCTCGCGGCCGTGCTTACGGTTGATGAAGTCGTCCACCATGCCTGACTGCAGCGGACCGGGGCGGAACAGTGCCACCAGGGCGATCATGTCCTCCAGGCAGTCCGGCTTGAGCTTCTTGATCAGCTCCTTCATGCCGCGCGATTCAAGCTGGAAGACCGCGGTGGTCTCCGCCTTCTGCAGCATGTCGTAGGTCTTCTTGTCATCCAGCGGGATGAAGTCGATGTTGATCAGCTCTTCATCCGCAGCACCATCGCGCTTCTGGATGCGATGGATGGTCTCCATCGCCCACTTGATGATGGTCAGGGTACGCAGGCCGAGGAAGTCGAACTTCACCAGCCCCGCCTGCTCGACGTCGTCCTTGTCGAACTGGGTCACCAGGCCGCCACCTTCTTCATCGCAGGAGGTCGGCGCGAAGTCGGTCAGTTTGGTCGGCGCGATCACCACGCCACCGGCGTGCTTGCCGGTGCCGCGGACGATGCCTTCGAGCTTGAGCGCCATGTCCCAGATCTCCTGGGCCTCCTCGTCGCTCTTGAGGAAGTCGCGCAGGACTTCTTCCTGCTCGTAGGCGGCCTCCAGGGTCATGCCGACTTCGAAGGGGATCATCTTCGACAGGCGGTCGGCCAGGCCGTAGGACTTGCCCTGCACGCGCGCCACGTCGCGCACCACCGCCTTGGCCGCCATCGAGCCGAAAGTGATGATCTGACTCACCGCGTTGCGTCCGTACTTGTCGGCTACGTAGTCGATCACCCGGTCGCGGCCGTCCATGCAGAAGTCGACGTCGAAGTCGGGCATGGAAATACGTTCGGGGTTGAGGAATCGCTCGAACAGCAGGTCATAGGCCAGCGGGTCGAGGTCGGTGATCTTCAGCACATAAGCCACCAGTGAGCCGGCACCCGAACCCCGGCCCGGCCCCACCGGCACGCCGTTGCTCTTAGCCCACTGGATGAAGTCCATCACGATGAGGAAGTAACCGGGGAAACCCATCTGAATGATGATATCGAGCTCGAAGTTGAGGCGGTCGATATAGACCTGCTTCTTCGCCTCGTAGTCCGGCGTGTCCTTGGGCAGCAGGACCTTCAGGCGCTCCTCCAGGCCCTCGAAGGAGGCGTAACGCAGGTAGTCGTCGATGCCCATGCCGTTGGGCGTGGGAAAGTCGGGGAGGAAATACTTGCCCAGCTGTACCTCGATGTTGCAGCGCTTGGCGATCTCCACCGTGTTCTCCAACGCCTCGGGCAGGTCGGAGAACAGCTCAGCCATCTCTTCCGGGGTCTTGAGGTATTGCTCCTCGGAGTAGTTGCGCGGCCGCCGCGGGTCGTCGAGGGTACGGCCCTCGCCGATGCACACGCGGGTCTCATGCGCCTCGAAGTCGCCGCGCTTGAGGAAACGCACATCGTTGGTTGCCACCAGCGGCACGCCGGTGCGCCCGGCCAGCTCGACGGCCGCGTGCAGGTGCTCCTCGTCATTGACCCGGTTGGTGCGCTGTACTTCCAGATAGAAGCGCTCGGGGAATACCGCCAGCCACTCATTGAGGAAGGCCTCGGCGCGGGCGCCCTCGCCTGCCAGCAAGGCCATGCCGACCTCGCCCTCGCGCGCGCCGGACAGGGCGATCAACCCCTCGGCGGACTCCTTGACCCACTCGCGCTGGATGATCACCAAGCCGTTGTCCTGGCCCTCGGCCCAGCCGCGCGAAATCAGCTCGGTCAGGTTGCGGTAGCCCTTGGCGTTCATCACCAGCAGGGTCAGGCGCGATAGCGGGCCGTCCTCGTCCGGGCTGGCCAGCCAGATGTCGGCGCCACAAATCGGCTTGATGCCGGCCCCCATGGCAGTCTTGTAGAACTTCACCAGCGAACACATGTTGCTCATGTCGGTGACCGCCACGGCCGGCATACCGGCAGCAGCCACGGCCTTGACCAGGGGTTTGACCCGCACCAGCCCGTCGACCAGGGAGAACTCGGTGTGCAGGCGCAAATGGACGAAGCTGGCGGTCATGGCAATCCCGTTGGTGAAACAGAAACGATAAGGCCCGGATTGTACCGGGCCTCGACTTAAACAACAGCTTGCGAACCAGCAGTGCGGTGCTTATTCGATCCCTTCGAGCACATTGCGTACCGGCGCAAACGAGCGCCGATGGATGGGCGTGGCGCCCAGGCGCTTGAGCGCTTCCAGATGCACCGGCGTGGGGTAGCCCTTGTGCCCACTGATGCCGTACCCCGGATAGAGCTTCTCCATCTCGGCCATCTCGCGATCACGACTGACCTTGGCCAGGATCGAGGCGGCGGCGATGGCCGGCACCTGGGCGTCGCCGCCGACCACCGGGGCGCTGGGTACCGCCAGCTTCGGGCAGCGATTGCCGTCGATCAGCGCCAGTTTCGGCGTGATGCTCAGGCCCTCGACGGCGCGCTGCATGGCCAGCATGGTGGCATGCAGAATATTGAGCTGGTCGATCTCCTCGACCTCGGCACGGGCGATGCACCAGGCCAGGGCCTTTTCGCGGATCTCGTCGAAGAGCTTCTCGCGACGCGCCTCCGTCAGCTTCTTCGAATCGTTGAGACCGACGATGGGACGGGCGGGGTCGAGAATCACCGCGGCGGTGACCACCGGACCACAGAGCGGGCCGCGACCGACCTCGTCGACGCCGGCGACCAGTTCCTCGACCAGAGTGAAATCCAGACCCAGCTGCATCAGGCCTGCCCAACCAGCTTGAGCACGGCGTCGGCGGCCTGCTGCGAGGCATCCTGGCGCAACGCGCGGTGGATAACGTCGAAACCTTCGGTCTGCACCGCGCCATCCTCCAGCAGCGGCGCCAGCGCCTGGGCCAGGGCGTCCGGTGTCGCGGCATCCTGAATCAGCTCGGGCACCAGCAAACGCTCGGCCAACAGGTTGGGCAGCGAAACATAGGGGCTCTTCACCAGACGCTTGAGAATGCGATAGGTCAGCGGCGCCACCTTGTAAGCCACCACCATCGGGCGCTTGTGCAGCAGGGCTTCAAGGGTGGCGGTACCGGAGGCGATCAGCACTGCGTCACAGGCGGCCAGCGCTTCATGGGAGCGGCCATCGAGCAACAGCAGCGGCAGGTTGCGCCCGGCTAGCATGGCCTCCAGCTGCGCGCGGCGCTCGGCGTTGGCACAGGGCAGCACGAAGCGGATACCAGGGCGCAACGCCCGCAGGCGCTCGGCGGCATCGAGGAACAGCGCGCCGAGGCGCGCCACTTCGCCCCCCCGACTACCCGGCAGCAGTGCCACTACCGGCTCATCCAGCGCCAGGCCGAGCGCTTCGCGGGCGCCGACGCGGTCAGCCTGCAGCGGTATGGTATTGGCCAATGGATGACCGACAAAACGCACCGGCACCTGATGCTCCAGGTAGAAACGCGCCTCGAAGGGGAACAACGTCAGCATCAGGTCGCAGGCGTCGCGGATCTTCAGCACGCGCTTCTGCCGCCAGGCCCACACCGAAGGGCTGACGTAGTGCACGGTCTTGATGCCGGCCTGGCGCAGCTTGAGTTCGAGGGTCAGGTTGAAATCCGGGGCATCGATACCGATGAACACATCAGGCTGGGCAGCAACCAGCTCCTGGATCAGACGTTTGCGCCGCGCCAGCAGCTCGCGCAGGCGCCCCAGTACCTCGACCAGGCCCATCACCGCCAGGCGTTCCATGGGGAATGCGGACACCAGGCCCTCGGCCTCCATGCGCGGACCGCCGACACCAATGAATTCGATCTTGGGGTGTTGCTGCTTGAGCGCCTGCATCAGGCCGGCACCGAGGATATCGCCGGAGGCCTCGCCGGCCACCAGCGCCACGCGGAGAGGGCGACTCATATCAGCGGGTGATGCCGCGGGTCGAAGCCTGAACGGAATCGCGGAACACCGCGACTTCCGGGAACTGGGCAGCGGACTCGGCCAGCTCGGCCAGTGCCTGCTCGACGGTCAGGCCCTGACGATAGACCACCTTGTAGGCACGGCGTAGGGCGGCGATGGCCTCGGCACTGAAGCCGCGACGACGCATGCCCTCGAAATTCATGCTGCGCGCCTCGGCAGGATTGCCGAAGACGGTGACGTAAGCCGGTACGTCCTTGCCGATGGCCGTGCCCATGCCGGAGAAGCTGTGGGCGCCGATGCGGCAGAACTGGTGAACCAGAGTGAAGCCAGAGAGGATCGCCCAGTCGTCGACCCAGACATGGCCGGCCAGCGCGGTGTTGTTGACCAGGATGCAGTGGTTGCCGATCACGCTGTCGTGGCCGACATGTACATAGGCCATCAGCAGGTTGTGACTGCCAATGGTGGTTTCGCTGCGATCCTGCACGGTGCCACGGTGGATGGTCACGCCTTCGCGAATCACATTGTGATCGCCGATCACCAAACGGGTGGGCTCGCCCTTGTACTTGAGGTCAGGGGTATCCTCGCCCACCGAGGAAAACTGGTAGATCTTGTTGTGCTTGCCGATCACGGTCGGCCCCTTGAGCACGACATGCGGACCGACCACGGTACCCTCGCCGATTTCCACATCGGGCCCAATGATCGACCAGGGGCCGACCTGGACATCCGCGGCCAGCTTGGCCGACGGATCGATGATGGCGCGAGGGTCGATCAGACTCATAGCTTGCGTTCCGCACAGATGATTTCGGCCGAGCAGACTTCCTTGCCATCGACGCTGGCACGGCACTCGAACTTCCAGATGCTGCGCTTGACGCTGAGGAAGCGGGCTTCGAGTATCAGTTGGTCGCCCGGCAATACGGGCTGACGGAAACGCAGCTTGTCCGAGCCCACGAAATAATAGAGGGTTCCGTCGGCCGGTTTCACGTCGAGCATCTTGAAGCCGAGGATACCGGCAGCCTGGGCCATTGCCTCGATGATCAGCACGCCCGGCATGATCGGGTGCTCGGGGAAGTGACCGTTGAAGAAAGGCTCGTTGATGCTGACATTCTTGTAGGCGCGAATGGTCTTGCCTTCGATATCCAGCTCGGCAACACGATCCACCAGCAGGAAGGGATAGCGGTGCGGCAGGTATTCGCGAATCTCGTTGATGTCCATCATGTGCGTAAAGCCTTTACTTAAAGTAGGGGCGTGCCTCAGGCACGATCAGGCATCAGATGAGGCCTGGTCGTCCGGGGTCACGGCGGCGAGGCGCTTTTCCAGCTCGCGCAGGCGCTTCGCCATGTCGTCCAGTTGACGGATACGGGCCGCGCTCTTCTTCCAGTCGGCCGCCGTCTGCATGGCGGTACCGGAAGAATAGGCGCCCGGCTCGGTGATCGAGCGGGTGACCATGGTCATGCCGGTGACGAACACGTTGTCACACACCTCGATGTGGCCAACCATGCCGACACCACCGGCGATCATGCAGTGCTTGCCGATCTTGGTGCTGCCGGAAATCCCGGCGCAGCCGGCCATCGCGGTGTGATCACCGATCTGCACGTTGTGCGCGATCATGATCTGATTATCCAGCTTCACGCCGTTACCGATGATGGTATCGGCCAGAGCGCCACGGTCGATGGTGGTATTGGCGCCGACTTCCACGTCGTCACCCAGCACCACGCCACCGATCTGCGCGATCTTCTGCCAGACGCCCTTGTCGTTGGCAAAGCCGAAACCCTCGCCACCAAGCACGGCTCCGGACTGGATGACCACGCGCTTGCCGATCTTCACATCGTGATAAAGGGTCACGCGCGGCGCCAGCCAGCCGCCCTCGCCAATTACGCTGCGTGCACCGATGACGCAATGCGCACCAATGCTCACGCCAGCGGCAATACGCGCGCCGCTCTCGATCACCACGTAGGCACCGATGCTGGCGCTCGGATCGACCTGCGCATCAGCCGCCACCAGTGCAGTCGGGTGCACGCCGGCAGGCGCCACCGGCTTGCGGTCGAACAGGTGCGAGAGTTCAGCAAAGGCCAGATAGGGGTTGGCCACCAGCAGCGCGTCGCCCGGGTAGCCTTCGGCATCGGCGGCGGTCAGCAGCACGACTCCAGCGCGGGTCTCGGCGAGAAACTTGCGGTACTGCGCATTGGCCAGAAAGCTCAGCTGATCCGGGCCGGCATCCTGCAGGGTTGCCAGACCGCTGATCGGCTTGTCCGCGGCACCACGCAGGGTAGCGCCGAGGCGCTCGGCCAGCTGACCGAGGGTAAATACCGGTGCGCTCATGATCAGCGCTGCGAGTTCATGCGCTCGATGACCTGGCGGGTGATCTCGTACTGCGGTTTGACGTCGACCACAGCACCACGCTCAAGCACCAGATCGTAGTTACCCTGCTTGATCACTTCCTCGACGGCCTTGTCCAGCTTCGGCTTGAGTTGCTTGAGCATGTCGCGGTCAGAGATGGCTTTGGCCTCGTTCAGTTCCTTGGACTGGAACTGGAAGTCGCGCGCCTTCTGCTTGAACTCCAACTCCAGACGCTCGCGCTCAGCCTGCTGCATCTTCTCGGCATCCTTCACCAGGCGATCCTGAATACGCTTGGCGTCGGCTTCCAGCTGCTTGAGCTTATTCAGCTGCGGACCGAACTTCTTCTCGGCATCCACAGCGTACTTCTTGGCGGCGTCGGACTCGAGCAGGGCCATCTGATAATTCATCACCGCGATTTTCATCTCGGCGAAGGCCGGGGTCGCCATCATGGCTGCTGCGACCAGAACCAGTTGAGTCAACTTACGCACGATGCACTCCTGCAACAAAACACGTTGTCTAGCAAATTAGAAAGTTTGGCCCAGCGAGAACTGGAATATCTGGGTATCCGCTTCTTCCGGCTTCTTGATCGGAGCCGCCAGGCTGAAGCTCAGCGGACCCATGGCGGTGACCCAGGTCACCCCGACACCCACGGAGCTCGCCAGATCGCCGAAGTCGATGTTGTTGCAGCTCGGCGACGAAGAGGAGCAGGAGGTGTCGTACACGTTACCCACGTCCCAGAACAGTACGGTCCGCAGGGAACGCTGGTCCTTGACGAATGGCAGCGGGAACAGCAGCTCCGCGCCACCCTGGATCAGGACGTTGCCACCGAAAGGCAGCGGATCCTGATCCGGATCGGTGAAGCGGCCGTACTTGTCCTGAACGTTGTAGACGATCTCACCTTTGGAGTTACGCACCACACTCGGGGTGCTGCGCGGGCCCAGGCTGCTGTCCTCGAAACCACGCACCGAGTTGAAGCCACCGGCGAAGTAGTGCTCGTAGAACGGCAGTTCGGAGGTGGAGCCATAAGCATCACCGAAGCCCAGCTCGGTATGGAAGCGCAGGGTGTACTTGTCATTCAGCGGGGTGAATACCTGGCCGCGGTAGTCGAGCTTGAAGAACGAGAGATCGCTGCCCGGCACGGTGCTTTCCAGTACCAGGCTCTGCGAATGACCACGGTTGGCCAATACGCCACGGTTCAGGGTCGACTCGGACCAGCCGATGGACGCCTTCAGGTTAAGGTAGCTGTCGCCTTCCTGATCCAGGAAGTCGATGATCTCGTCGACTGTGTAGTCGCCGGTATCGATGCTGTCCTGCTGAATGGTCAGGCCATAGGTCAGGCGCGAGGTTTCGCTGATCGGATAACCGATGCTCATGCCGGCACCGTAGCTGTCCACCGCATAGCTCGATACGTCGACGTCGAGGTCATCGTAGTCGGTGGTGCGGTAGAAGGCGTTGTAACCCAGGCTGACGCCGTCGACGGTCCAGTAGGGGTCGACGAAGCCGAAGCTGTAGCGGGTCTGGTATTCGGAGCGGGTCAGACCGACGCTGACCTTGTTACCGGTACCCAGGAAGTTGTTCTGGCTGATCGAGCCACCCAGGATCAGACCGGCGTTCTGGGCGAAACCGACGCTGGCGGTGATGGAGCCGGACGGCTGCTCTTCGACACTGTAGTTGACGTCGACTTGGTCGTCGGTACCCGGCACCTGCGGAGTCTCGACGTTGACTTCCTTGAAGTAGCCGAGGCGCTCCAGGCGCACCTTGGACTGGTCGATCAGGTAGGTGGATGCCCAACCGCCTTCCATCTGACGCATCTCGCGACGAAGCACTTCGTCTTCGGTCTTGGTGTTGCCGCGGAAGTTGATGCGATTGACGTAGGCACGCTTGCCCGGATCGACCACGAAGGTGATGGCGACCGTCTTGTCTTCGTCGTTGGGCTGCGGCACACCGTTGACGTTGGCGAAGGTGTAGCCCTCGTTACCCAGGCGGCGAGTAATCAGCTCGGAGGTGGTGGTCATCACCTTGCGCGAGAAGACCTGCCCTTCCTTGACCAGCAGCAGCTTCTCGACTTCTTCCTGCGGCACCTTGAGGTCACCTGAGAGCTTCACTTCGCTGACGCTGTACTTCTCACCTTCTTCGACGTTGACGGTGATGTATACGTGCTTCTTGTCCGGGGTGATGGATACCTGGGTAGAGGAGATATCCATATTGATGTAGCCGCGGTCCAGGTAATAGGAACGCAAACGCTCCAAGTCACCGGACAGTTTCTCGCGGGCGTACTTGTCGTCGTTCTTGAAGAAGGACAACCAGTTGGTAGTCTTCAGCTCAAACAGGGTGGTCAGGTCTTCATCCGGGAAGACGCTGTTGCCGACCACATTGATGTGCTGGATGGCGGCGACCGAGCCCTCGTTGATGGTGATCTTCAGTGCCACACGATTGCGCGGCTGGGGAATCACTTCGGCCTCGATTTCGGCGGAGTAGCGGCCTTGGGCCACATACTGGCGCAGCAACTCGTTGCGCACGCCTTCGAGGGTAGCACGCTGGAAGATCTCGCCTTCGGCCAGGCCGGACTGCTGCAGACCTTTCATCAGGTCTTCGGTGGTGATCGCCTTGTTGCCTTCGATCTCGATGGTGGAGATCGAAGGGCGCTCGGTCACGTTGACCACCAGCACGTCGCCTTCACGACCCAGCTGGATATCCTGGAAGAAGCCGGTCTTGAACAGCGAGCGGGTGGCCTCGCCCAGGCGACGCTCATCGACCTGATCACCGACGTTCAGCGGCAGGGCACCAAACAGGCTGCCGGCGGAAACCCGCTGCAGGCCGTTGACGCGGATATCTGAGATGGTGAAGGACTCGGCGTGAACTTCGGCGATCATCAGCGCGGCGAGCACCGCAGGTAGCAGCAGACGTTTCATGAAGTCCTTTCTTATTCCAACTGATAATAAAGAAACTGCCGCGAAACGCGGCAGATTCGGAATTCAGCTATTCGGTTACAGACGACTCAAATCATTGACCAGGGCCAGCAACATAACCCCCAGCACCAGACTGATACCGATCTGAATGCCCCAACCCTGCACCCGCTCGGACAATGGGCGACCACGCACCCACTCGACCAGGTAAAACAGCAAATGCCCCCCATCCAGCACGGGAATGGGCAGCAAATTGAGAACCCCCAGGCTAATGCTCAGATAGGCGAGGAAATTGAGGAAATCCGCCACGCCGGACTGAGCCGAAGCGCCCGCCACTTTAGCAATGGTTATCGGCCCACTCAAGTTTTTTACCGAGAGCTCGCCGAACAGCATTTTCTTCAGCGAATCAAGGGTTAGCACGGTCATGCCCCAGGTACGCCGGAGGCTTTCAGCAACACCCTCGAGCGGACCGAAGCTGACCTCGTGGAGCATGCGGGCCGGCCACTCCCCGCCTTTGACACCCACCCCCAGGTAACCGGCGCGAGCCTCGCCCTCACCTTTTGCGGCCAGCGTGATCGGCAGCTCGAGCTGTTCGCCGTTGCGCGTCAGGCGCAAAGAAACGACTTCGCCCGGACGCTTGCGCACCCAGTCAACCACTTGCTGCCAGTCATCCACACGCTGCTCACCCAGCGCCAGCAGACGATCACCCAGGCGTACGCCAGCGGCCTGCGCCGGCCCTTCCGGATCCAGCTCGCTGACCACCGGATCGGTAGCTGGACGCCAGGGGCGAATGCCCAGCGACGCCAGCGGATCCGGCTCGTCGACACCACGTAACCAGTCGCGCAGTACCAGCTGGCGACTGGAAACCAGCGAGCCGCCGTCGTCACGCACCTGCAACTCGACGATGCCGCTCTCGCCCAGACGACGCACCAGCTGCAGGTTGACCGCCGACCAGCCCGAAGTCAGCTCACCATCGATCGAAACAATTTCCTGCCCAGCCCGCAGCCCTGCACTTTCAGCCAGGCTGCCCGGCTCGACCTGGCCGATCACCGGGCGCACCTGCTGCACGCCCAACATGGCGATGATCCAGAAGAACAAAATGGCCAGCAGGAAATTGGCGATGGGACCGGCGGCGACGATGGCAATGCGCTGACGCACCGACTTGCGATTGAAGGACTGATTGAGCAGTTCAGGCGGAACATCGCCCTCACGCTCGTCAAGCATCTTGACGTAGCCACCCAACGGGATGGCCGCCACCACGAACTCGGTGCCCTGGCGGTCATGCCAGCGCAGCAGCGGACTGCCGAAGCCTACGGAGAAACGCAGCACTTTGACGCCGCAACGCCGGGCCACCCAGAAGTGACCGAATTCGTGGAAGGTGACCAGCACCCCGAGGGCGATCAGGGTGCCGACGATCATGTACAGCGCGCTCATTGCCTCTTCCTCCGAGCCTCAACGCCCGTGGCGATTCAACCAGTCATTGGCCAGGGCTCGCGCCCGGGCATCCGCCGCCAGCACGGCATCCAGGTTTTCGACCGCAGCCGAAGCCTCACGATCCAGAGTGTCCTCGATCATACGCGCGATCTCGGGAAAGCGGATGCGCCGCTCGAGAAACGCCGCCACGGCCACTTCATTGGCCGCATTGAGCCGAGCCGGAGCACAACCTCCCGCCTCGGCCGCCTGGCGCGCCAGACGCAGACAGGGAAAGCGCTGTTCGTCGGGGCGCTGGAAATCCAGGCGCGCCACGGCGAACAGATCAAGCGGCGCCACGCCGGAATCGATGCGCTCCGGCCAGGCCAGGGCATTAGCGATGGGCGTGCGCATGTCCGGATTGCCCAGCTGAGCCAGCACCGAGCCGTCGACATAGTCGACCAGCGAGTGGATCACGCTCTGCGGGTGAATCACCACCTCGACCTGGGCTGGTCGCGCATCGAACAGCCAGCACGCCTCGATCAGCTCCAACCCCTTGTTCATCATGCTCGCCGAATCCACAGAGATCTTGCGCCCCATGGACCAGTTCGGATGGGCACAGGCCTGCTCGGGGGAGACTTTCTCCAGCTGATCCAGCGGTGTTTCGCGGAAAGGACCGCCTGATGCGGTCAGCAGAATACGCCGCACCCCCACCGCCGACAGACCATGCCCGTAGTCACCGGGCAGGCACTGGAAGATGGCATTGTGTTCGCTATCGATCGGCAGCAAGGTGGCGCCATACTCGCGCACCGCCTGCATGAACAGGGCGCCAGACATCACCAGCGCCTCCTTGTTGGCCAGCAGCACCTTCTTGCCGGCACGCACGGCCGCCAGGGTCGGCTTGAGGCCGGCAGCGCCAACGATGGCGGCCATCACCGCATCCACCTGCGGATGAGACGCCACCTCGCACAGCGCATCCTCGCCCACCAGCACCTGCGTCGGCAGACCGGCGCCATTCAGCGCAGCCTGCAGACGCCCTGCACTGGCCTCATCGGCCACCACGGCGAACTGCGGGCGATGCCTGACACAGAGCTGCTCAAGCTCGGCCATCCGGGAAAAGCCGGTCAGCGCGAAGGCCTGATAACGCTCGGGGTGACGAGCGATTACATCGAGGGTGCTGAGCCCGATGGAGCCAGTGGCTCCCAGCACGGTGATCTGCTGCGGCTGAGTCACTGCGCACCCCACCCCGCCAACCAGAGCAGTACCGCAAACAGCGGAACGGCCGCCGTCAGGCTGTCGATACGATCGAGCACGCCGCCATGACCCGGCAGCAGATTGCTGCTGTCCTTGATCCCGGACTGGCGCTTGAACATGCTCTCGGTCAGGTCACCGATCACCGACACCGCCACCACCAGAGCAGCACCACACAGCGCCAGCAGCAAAGCCTTTACCTGCCAGCCCTGCTGCAAGCCAACCACCAGGGTGATCAGCAGGCTGGCAGCCAGGCCACCATAGAAGCCCTCCCAGCTCTTGCCGGGACTGACCCGCGGCGCCAGCTTGCGCTTGCCGAACGTTTTGCCAGCGAAGTAGGCGCCGATGTCGGCCCCCCACACCAGCACCATCACGGCGATGATCAGCGCATTGGCCTGAGGCCACTGCTTGAGCTGCACCAGGCCCTGCCAGGCCGGGAGCAGAATCAACAAACCGATCAGCAGCTTGCCGGGCAACCCGCCCCAGTAGCGACTGCTCTGCGGATAGCTGAGCACCAGCAAGGTCGCAGCCAGCCACCAGAGCACCGCAGCCCCCAGCAGCCAGGGCGCCAGCGCCGGCACCAGCCAGGCGCCATAGAGCAGCACTGCGAGCACAGCCGCATAGGCCACCCGCTGCGGCTGGGCCGCCAAGCCAGCCAGGCGCGCCCACTCCCAGGCACCCAGGGTGACGACGGCGCCGATGAACAGGGCGAACCATGCTCCATCGAGCAGGAAGAAGCCTCCCAGGGCGATGGGCAACAGGATCAAGGCAGTGATGACGCGCTGCTTCAGCATTGACGAGCCTCGGCTTCCACCTGCTCGCTGGTCTTGCCGAAGCGGCGCTGGCGCTTGGAAAAATCGGCCAGCGCCTTGCGCATGGCCTCGTGCTTGAAGTCCGGCCAGTACAGGTCGGAGAAATACAGCTCGGAATAGGCGAGCTGCCAGAGCAGGAAGTTGCTGATGCGGTGCTCGCCGCCAGTGCGGATGCACAGGTCCGGCAAGGGCAGGTCACCGGTGGCCAGGCAGCCCTGCAGCAGCCCCGGAGTGATGTCTTCCGGCTGCAGGTGGCCGGCCTGCACTTCACGCGCCAGACGCTGCGCCGCCTGGGCAATGTCCCACTGACCGCCATAGTTAGCAGCGACCTGCAGGACGAAACGGCTCTCTCCGGCAGTCTGCTGCTCGGCTTCGCGCATGGCGGCCTGCAGCTCCGGATGGAAGCGCGAGCGATCGCCAATGATGCGCAGGCTGATGGCATTCTCCTTGAGCTTGCGCGCCTCGCGACGCAGTGCCGAGAGGAACAGCTCCATCAGCGCACCGACCTCCTCGGCCGGGCGCTGCCAGTTCTCACTGGAGAAGGCGAACAGGGTCAGCACTTCCACGCCGGCCTCGGCACATACCTCGATGACCGCGCGCACCGCATCGACGCCGGCCTTGTGCCCGGCCACACCGGGCAGAAGACGCTTCTTCGCCCAGCGGTTGTTGCCGTCCATGATGATGGCAACGTGGCGCGGCACCAGCGCCGAGGCTTCCTGCTTCGCCTTGCTCACATCACACCGCCATCAGATCGGCTTCTTTGACTTCCAGGGCCTTGTCGACTTCGGCAACGAACTTGTCGGTGAGCTTCTGCACCTCGTCGGCGGCGCGGCGCTCCTCGTCCTCGCTGATTTCCTTGTCCTTGGACAGCTTCTTCAGCTCGGCCAGGGCATCGCGACGCACGTTGCGCACGGCCACCTTGGCATCTTCGGCAACGCCACGCGCCTGCTTGGTATAGCCCTTGCGGGTCTCCTCGGTCAGGGCCGGCATCGGCACACGGATGGTGGCGCCAGCGCTGCTCGGGTTCAGGCCGAGGTCGGAGGTCATGATGGCCTTTTCGATAGCAGCGCTCAGTGTCTTGTCATGAGCGACGATCTTCAGGGTGCGAGCGTCTTCCACGGTGATCGCAGCAACCTGATTCAGCGGCATCTCGCTGCCATAGGCCGGAACCTTGACGCTGTCCAGAATGCTCGGGTGCGCGCGACCGGTACGAATGGAAGCCAGGTTGCGTCCCAGGGACTCCAGGGTTTTGACCATGCGCTCCTGGGCGTCTTTCTTGATCTCGTTGATCATTGTGCATCCTCCTCGATCAGGGTTCCTTCGGCACCGCCCACCACGATATTGAGCAGGGCGCCAGGCTTGTTCATGTTGAAGACCCGCAGCGGCATCTTGTGGTCGCGTACCAGGCAGATGGCCGTCAGGTCCATCACGCCCAGCTTGCGGTCGAGCACCTCGTCATAGGTCAGACGCTCGAATTTCTCCGCATTGGGGTCCTTGAAAGGATCGGCAGTGTACACGCCATCGACCTTGGTGGCTTTCAGCACCAGATCGGCATCGATCTCGATGGCACGCAGGCAGGCCGCCGAATCGGTGGTGAAGAACGGGTTGCCGGTGCCGGCGGCGAAGATCACCACCTCGCCCGCGGACAGGTGCCGCATGGCCTTGCGGCGATCGTAGTGATCGGTCACACCCACCATGGAGATGGCCGACATCACCAGCGCCGGGATATTCGAGCGCTCCAGCGCGTCGCGCATGGCCAGGGCGTTCATCACGGTGGCCAGCATACCCATGTGGTCGCCGGTGACGCGGTCCATGCCGGCGGCGGACAGCGCCGCGCCGCGAAACAGGTTGCCACCACCGATCACCAGGCCGACCTGCACGCCAATGCCGACCAGCTGGCCAACTTCCAGCGCCATGCGATCCAGCACCTTGGGATCGATGCCGAACTCTTCCGACCCCATCAGGGCCTCGCCGCTTAACTTGAGCAGAATGCGTTTATAGCGAGGTTGACGACCACTCACCTGCTGAGCCATTGCGTATCTCTCCTGCGGCGTTGTTTGGGCTGTTCATTTTACCCGGCAGTCAGACCACTGCCCGGTGAATTCGTGCGGGATGCCCCCGCGCTTTGCAAAAGAGGCTGCACGCGTGAGCGGGCAGCCTCTTCTGTTCGACAGTTTGAAACCGTCTTACTGCTTGGCAGCGGCTACCTGAGCAGCAACTTCTGCGGCGAAGTCGGCCTCGACCTTCTCGATGCCCTCGCCCACTTCGTAGCGGATGAAGGAAACGATTTCGGCACCGGCTTTCTTGACCAGGTCACCGACCTTGACTTCCGGATCCATGACGAAGGCTTGCTCGACCAGGCTGGCTTCGGCCAGGAACTTGGCGATACGGCCCTTGACCATGTTCTCGACGATGTTTTCCGGCTTGCCGGCAATCTTCTCGGCGTTCAGCTGTAGGAAGATTTCCTTTTCCTTGGCGATCAGCTCTTCGGAAACATCCGACGGGCTCAGAACGGCAGGGTTGGAAGCAGCGACGTGCATGGCAACGTGCTTGGCCAGTTCTTCGTTGCCGCCTTTCAGGACAACCAGAACACCGATGCGGTGGCCGTGCAGGTAGGAACCGACGACATCACCTTCAACAGCAGCCAGACGGCGGATGTTGACGTTCTCGCCGCACTTGGCAACCAGAGCCTCGCGAGCGGACTCGCGGGAAGCGATCAGCGGAGCGGCTTCGGTCAGCTTCTGCGCGAAGGCTTCGTCCAGGCTTTCTTTAACGAAGGCCTTGAAGTCGTCCTGCAGGGCCAGGAAGTCGGTCTGCGAGTTGACTTCGATCAGCAGGCCACGACCACCTTCGACGCGAGCGGCGATGGCGCCTTCAGCGGCGACGTTGCCGGCCTTCTTGGCGGCCTTGATGGCACCGGAAGCGCGCATGTCGTCGATGGCCTTCTCGATGTCGCCACCGGCGGCAACCAGGGCCTTCTTGCACTCCATCATGCCTTGGCCGGTGCGCTCGCGCAGTTCTTTAACCAGGGCTGCAGTGATTTCTGCCATGTTCCTAATCCTCTTGAAGTGGTGTTCAACCATTCAACCCGGCCACGCCGGGCACAAAATTCGTAAGTGGCAAAAAGGGGGCCTAGCCCCCTTCTCGCACAACGGGATGCTCGATCCCGTTATCAGCCCTCGCTGGCCTCGGAGGCGGCTTCTTCGACGAACTCGTCGGCGCCACCAGCGGTGTTACCACGACCACGAAGCACGGCGTCAGCCATGGCACCCATGTACAGCTGGATGGCGCGGATGGCGTCGTCGTTACCCGGGATGATGTAATCAACGCCTTCCGGGCTGCTGTTGGTATCGACAACGCCGATGACCGGGATGCCCAGCTTGTTGGCTTCGGTGATGGCGATGCGCTCGTGATCAACGTCGATCACGAACAGAGCGTCCGGCAGACCGCCCATATCCTTGATACCGCCCAGGCTGCGATCCAGTTTTTCCAGATCACGGGAGCGCATCAGAGCTTCTTTCTTGGTCAGCTTGGCGAAAGTGCCGTCCTGGGACTGGGTTTCCAGATCGCGCAGGCGCTTGATCGAAGCACGGATGGTCTTGTAGTTGGTCAGCATGCCGCCGAGCCAGCGGTGGTCGACATACGGAGAACCGCAGCGTGCAGCTTCTTCAGCCACGATCTTGCCGGCGGAGCGCTTGGTGCCAACGAACAGGATCTTGTTCTTGCCGGCAGCCAGCTTCTCAACGAAGGACAGAGCCTCGTTGAACATCGGCAGGGTTTTTTCGAGGTTGATGATGTGAATCTTGTTACGCGCGCCGAAAATGTACTTGCCCATTTTCGGGTTCCAGTAACGGGTCTGGTGGCCGAAGTGCACACCGGCCTTCAGCATATCGCGCATATTGACTTGGGACATGATAGTTCCTTGATAAGTCGGGTTAGGCCTCCACGCATCCCAATCTCCAACCCTTGCGGGCACCCAGGAAATCGTGTCGATACGTGTGCGGGTTAATGCTTCACGAGCCCTCGACCCGTAAAGCGGCGCGTTTTATACCACACAAAGGCGCAACAGGCTAGCCGAAAGGCACTTTGGCGGCGCGCCGCCGCCCGCCGGCTTTCTTTGTTAGAATCGCCACCTTCCCAGATATGCCTAGCGCCACAGGCGCCGAGAGAGACCGCATGACCGTCACCATCAAGACGCCCGATGAAATCGAAAAGATGCGCGTAGCCGGCCGCCTGGCCGCCGAAGTGCTGGAGATGATCGGCGAGCACGTCAAGCCCGGCGTCACCACCGAGGAAATCGATCGCATCTGCCACGACTATATCGTCAACGTGCAGAAAGCCATCCCCGCCCCGCTCAACTACGGTGCTGCGCCTGGCCGCCCAGGCTTCCCCAAGTCGATCTGCACCTCGATCAACCACGTGGTCTGCCATGGCATCCCCAACGACAAGCCACTGAAGGACGGTGATGTACTGAACATCGACGTCACCGTGATCAAGGACGGCTACCACGGCGACACCAGCAAGATGTTCATGGTCGGCAAGGTGCCGGAGTGGGCCCAGCGCCTGGCCCAGGTCACCCAGGAATGCATGTACAAGGGCATCCAGCTGGTCAAGCCGGGCGCACGCCTGGGCGACATCGGCGAGGTGATCCAGAAGCACGCCGAGAAGAACGGTTTCTCGGTGGTGCGCGAGTACTGCGGCCACGGCATTGGCGCGGTATTCCACGAGGAGCCGCAGGTCCTGCACTATGGCCGCGCCGGCACCGGCGTAGAACTCAAGGAAGGCATGACCTTCACCATCGAGCCGATGATCAACCAGGGCCGTCCTGAAACCCGCCTGTTGGGTGACGGCTGGACCGCCATCACCAAGGACCGCAAGCTCTCCGCCCAGTGGGAGCACACCGTGCTGGTCACCGCCGACGGCTACGAGATCCTCACCCTGCGCAGCGACGACACCCTGCCGCGCACCTCGGCCTGAGTTTCATACATATATAGAGAGAAGGTAGGCACGCATGCCGCAGATGGACCCGGAGTTGTTTGACCGCGGCCAGTTCCAGGCGGAACTGGCACTCAAGTCCAGTCCCATCGCCGCCTTCAAGAAGGCCATCAAGCAGGCGCGCGAGGTACTCGACGGGCGCTTTCGCGAGGGGCGCGATATCCGTCGCCTGGTCGAGGACCGCGCCTGGTTCGTCGACCAGATTCTCCAGGAAGCCTGGAAGCGCTTCGACTGGAGCGAAGATGCCGACATCGCCCTGCTGGCCGTTGGCGGCTACGGCCGCGGCGAGCTGCACCCGAACTCGGACATCGACCTGCTGATCCTGCTCGATAGCGCCGACCACGAGGTCTTCCGCACGCCGATCGAGGGCTTCCTCACCCTGCTCTGGGACATCGGCCTGGAAGTCGGACAGAGCGTGCGCTCGGTCGCCGAGTGCGCCGAAGAGGCGCGCGCCGACCTGACGGTGGTCACCAACCTGATGGAAAGCCGCACCATCGCCGGCCCCGAACACCTGCGACAGCGCATGCAGGAAGTCACCGCCAGCGACCGCATGTGGCCGAGCAAGGAGTTCTTCCTGGCCAAGCGCAAGGAAGCCAAGGCGCGCCACGCCAAGTACAACGATACCGAGTACAACCTGGAACCCAACGTCAAGGGTTCGCCCGGCGGCCTGCGTGATATCCAGACCATCCTCTGGGTGGCGCGCCGCCAGTTCGGCAGCCTCAACCTGCACTCCCTGGTGCAGCAGGGCTTCCTGGTCGACAGCGAGTACGGCATGCTGGCTGCCAGCCAGGAGTTCCTGTGGAAGGTGCGCTACGCCCTGCACATGCTGGCCGGGCGCGCCGAAGACCGCCTGCTGTTCGACCACCAGCGCAAGATCGCCGCCCTGCTCGGCTTCGAGGACGGCGAAGACAAGCTGGCCGTCGAACGCTTCATGCAGAAGTACTACCGGGTGGTGATGGGCGTTGCCGAGCTGTCCGAGCTGATCAACCAGCACTTCGAGGACGTCCTCCTGCGCGAGGGCGAGCGCGGCGCGGCACAGCCGCTGAACAGCCGCTTCCAGGTCCGCGACGGCTATATCGAGGTCACCAGCCAGGGGGTATTCAAGCGCACTCCCTTCGCCATCCTCGAGGTGTTCGTGCTGATGGCCCAGCACCCCGAGATCAAGGGCGTGCGCGCCGACACCATTCGCCTGCTGCGCGACAGCCGCCACCTGATCGACGACGACTTCCGCCGCGACATCCGCAATACCAGTCTGTTCATCGAGCTGTTCAAGTCGCCGCAGGGCATCCACCGCAACCTGCGCCGGATGAACCGCTACGGCATCCTGGGCCGCTACCTGCCGGAGTTCGGCCATATCGTCGGGCAGATGCAGCATGACCTGTTCCACATCTATACGGTGGACGCCCACACGCTCAACCTGATCAAGCACCTGCGCAAGCTGAAATGGCCCGAGCTGGCAGAGAAGTTCCCGCTGGCCAGCAAGGTCATCGACAAGCTGCCCAAGCCCGAACTGATCTACATCGCCGGGCTCTATCACGATATCGGCAAGGGCCGTGGCGGCGACCACTCGGAGCTCGGTGCGGTCGATGCCGAGGCCTTCTGCGCGCGCCACCAGCTGCCCGCCTGGGACAGCCGCCTGATCACCTGGCTGGTGCAGAACCACCTGGTGATGTCGACCACCGCGCAGCGCAAGGATCTCTCCGACCCGCAGGTGATCTTCGACTTCGCCCAGCAGGTCGGCGACCAGACCCGCCTCGACTACCTCTACGTGCTGACCGTGGCCGACATCAACGCCACCAACCCCAGCCTGTGGAACTCCTGGCGCGCCAGCCTGCTGCGCCAGCTATATACCGAGACCAAGCGTGCCCTGCGCCGCGGCCTGGAGAACCCGCTGGACCGCGAGGAGCAGATCCGCCAGACGCAGAGCGCGGCGATCGATATCCTGGTGCGTGGCGGCATCGACCAGGACGACGCCGAGCAACTGTGGAGCCAGCTCGGCGACGACTACTTCCTGCGCCACACCGCCGCCGACGTGGCCTGGCACACCGAAGCCATCCTCCAGCACCCGGCTGGCAAGGACCCACTGGTCCTGATCAAGGAGACCGCCCAGCGCGAGTTCGAGGGCGCCACCCAGATCTTCATCTACGCCCCCGACCAGCACGATTTCTTCGCCGTGACCGTGGCCGCCATGGACCAGCTCAACCTGAACATCCATGACGCCCGGGTGATCACCTCCACCAGCCAGTTCACCCTCGACACCTACATCGTGCTGGATGCCGACGGCGGCCGTATTGGCGACAATCCGGCGCGCATCAAGCAGATCCGCGACGGCCTGATCGAGGCCCTGCGCAACCCGGACGAGTACCCGGCGATCATCCAGCGCCGCGTGCCGCGCCAGCTCAAGCACTTCGCCTTCGCCCCACTGGTGAGCATCCACAATGACGCGCAGCGCCCGGTCACCGTGCTGGAGATCACCGCCCCCGACCGCCCCGGCCTGCTGGCGCGGATCGGCAAGATCTTCCTCGACTTCGACCTGTCGCTGCAGAACGCCAAGATCGCCACCCTCGGCGAGCGGGTGGAGGACGTGTTCTTCATCACCGACGCACACAACCAGCCGCTGGCCGACCCCGAGCTGTGCGCACGCCTGCAGGACGCCATCGTCCAGCAGCTGTCGCAGGCCAATGGCGAGAACGTCAGCCTCGGCTCCATCAGTATCTGAACCCGGCCGGGCGCCACGCGCCCGGCCCGCAAGCGCCCGAAGAGACACCATGAACCACGCCCTGACCCAGCTGCAGCCCTACCCCTTCGAGAAACTGCGCGCCCTGCTCGCCGGCGCCCAGCCGCCCTCCGACAAGCGACCGATCGCCCTGTCCATCGGCGAGCCCAAGCACAAGTCACCGGACTTCGCCGCCCAAGCCCTGGCGAACAACCTCGACCAGCTGGCCGTCTACCCCACCACACTGGGCATTCCGGCGCTGCGCGAAGCCATCGCCGCCTGGTGCGAGCGTCGCTTCGGCGTGCCGAGCGGCTGGCTGGATGCCGCCCGACACGTGCTGCCGGTCAACGGTACCCGCGAGGCGCTGTTCGCCTTTACCCAGACGGTGGTGCAGCGAGATGTTGGTGGACTGGTGGTCAGCCCCAATCCGTTTTATCAGATCTACGAAGGCGCGGCCCTGCTGGCCGGCGCCGAGCCGCACTACCTGCCGTGCCTGGAAGACAACGGCTTCAACCCGGATTTCGACGCCGTGCCGGCCGACATCTGGCAGCGCTGCCAGATCCTCTTCCTCTGCTCGCCGGGCAACCCCACCGGCGCACTGGTGCCGATGGAGCAGCTGAAGAAGCTGATCGCCCTGGCTGACGAGCACGACTTCGTGATCGCCGCTGACGAGTGCTACAGCGAACTGTATTTCGACGAAGAGAATCCGCCACCCGGCCTGCTCAGCGCCTGCGCCGAGTTGGGCCGCAGCGACTTCAAGCGCTGCGTGGTGTTCCACAGCCTGTCCAAGCGCTCCAACCTGCCGGGCCTGCGCTCGGGTTTCGTCGCCGGCGATGCCGAGATTCTCAAGGCCTTCTTGCTCTATCGCACCTATCACGGCTGCGCCATGCCGGTACAGACCCAGCTGGCCAGTATCGCCGCCTGGCAGGACGAGGCCCACGTGCGCGCCAACCGCGACCAGTACCGCGCCAAGTACGACGCCGTGCTGGAGATCCTGCAACCGGTCATGGACGTGCAACGCCCCGACGGCAGCTTCTACCTGTGGGCCAGGACGCCGGGCGACGACACCACCTTCACCCGCGAGCTGTTCGCCCGCGAGCATGTCACCGTGGTGCCGGGGTCCTACCTGTCACGCGAAGTGAACGGCGAGAACCCCGGCGCCGGGCGTGTCCGCATGGCCCTGGTCGCGCCGCTGGCCGAGTGCATCGAGGCGGCGCAACGCATCCGCCACTTCCTGCAGGGCTGATTACTTGGCCTGGTGACCGACCTGCAGGGCGTGGACGGTCACCCGCCCGCCCTCGGTGGCCGGCCCCTGGTTGTCCGGGATGTAGTTGCCGGCCTTGAAATAGAAAGCCTTCTTCGACCAGGCCGTGTTGATGGTGGTGCTGTATTGCAGGCCGGCGACCTCGACATCCAGCCGCCCATTGGGCGAAACCTTGAAGCTGTAGTCGAACGCCGTGTCCAGCGGCATGCTCTTGTAGGTGAGCACCACCGGGCTGCTGGCATCGCTGGGCTTGCGGCGCAGCGTCACATCCAGGTAGCCGACGCCACGATCCATGCGGTAGCTGAGCTTGAGAAAGGGGTAGGGATTATCCTTGGCGTGGATCTGCCCAATGATCACCGCGCCTACCGATGGCAGCTGGTTTACCTCCATCCGCGCACTCAGGGTGGCCGTACCCTCGGTGTACTTCCAGTTGCGCGGCGTGCCGTCGGCATAGGCCTCGCGCAGCTCGGTGCGCGGGTAATCGCTGAGGTTGGTGCTGGTGCCGCTGACCGGCGCCCAGAAGCGGATAGAGCTGCCATCCGGTTTGAAATACTGGTCGCTGTAACCTGCCACCAGCCGCGGGCTGGTGATCACGACTACAGGGTCTCCTTCAGGGATCGACAGATCCCAGTGGCCAAAGTCGATCATGGTGTGCACCTCTCTACGTCGCACGCCATGCAGGATAGGGAGAGGTCATCGATAGATTTTTCGATTGCATCGCATAACGAAGTGCCATTCGTCAGGCGCCATACTTACGTCGCAACTTCCATTAACAGCGCGGTGCCAGTCCAAGCCGCATCAGGCATGGCATAATCCCGGCCCACAGTTTTGTCGGAATTTTGGGGGGATTTTGTCGGTCCGAAATTTTGCGAGGAAATTCAATGCCTTACACCCTCTACGGCATCAAGGCCTGCGACACCATGAAAAAGGCCCGCACCTGGCTCGACGAGCAGGGCGTCGCCTATGTGTTCCATGACTACAAGACTTCCGCCATCGACCGCGCCAGCCTGAACAAATGGTGCGCCGAACATGGCTGGGAAACCGTGCTGAACCGTGCCGGCACCACCTTCCGCAAGCTCGACGAAGCGCAGAAGGCCGATCTGGACCAGGACAAGGCCATCGAACTGATGCTGGCCCAGCCCTCGATGATCAAGCGCCCGGTACTGGACCTGGGCGAGCGCACGCTGGTCGGCTTCAAGCCGGACCTCTACGCCGCCGCGCTGGCCTGACCTCTACTTTCTGAATTCGTGAAAAGGAATCCATCATGACCGCTACCCTGTTCAGCCTGGCCTTCGGCGTCGGCACCCAGAATCGCCAGGGCGACTGGCTGGAAGTCTTCTACGCCCAGCCGCTGCTCAACCCGGCCGCCGAACTGGTCGCCGTGGTCACCGCCAAGCTGGGCTACAGCGGCGGCAACCAGGCCATCGCCATCAGCACCAACCAGGCCGGCGAGCTGGCCAATGCGCTCAAGAGCATCGATGCCACCCAGGCCGCACTGCTCACCCGCCTGGCCGAGAGCACCAAGCCGCTGGTGGTCACCCTGCTGGCCGAAGATGCGGCCCTGACCTCCACCCCCGAGGCCTACCTCAAGCTGCACCTGCTGTCGCACCGCCTGGCCAAGCCGCACGGCCTGAACCTGGCCGGTATCTTCCCGCTGCTGCCCAACGTGGCCTGGACCAGCCAGGGCGCCGTCGACCTCGGCGAACTGGCCGAGCGCCAGCTGGAAGCTCGTCTGAAGGGTGATCTGCTGGAAGTCTTCTCGGTGGACAAGTTCCCCAAGATGACCGACTACGTGGTGCCGGCCGGCGTGCGTATCGCCGACAGCGCCCGCGTGCGCCTGGGTGCCTACATCGGCGAGGGCACCACCGTGATGCACGAAGGCTTCGTGAACTTCAACGCCGGCACCGCCGGCCCGGGCATGATCGAAGGCCGCGTCTCCGCCGGCGTGTTCGTCGGCAAGGGCTCGGACCTGGGCGGCGGCTGCTCGACCATGGGCACCCTCTCCGGCGGCGGCAACATCGTAATCTCCGTTGGCGAAGGCTGCCTGATCGGCGCCAACGCCGGCATCGGCATCCCGCTGGGCGACCGCAACACCGTGGAATCCGGCCTGTACATCACCGCCGGCACCAAGGTGGCGCTGCTCGACGAGCAGAACAACCTGGTCAAGGTACTCAAGGCCCGAGACCTGGCCGGCCAGCCGGACCTGCTGTTCCGCCGCAACTCGCAGACCGGCGCAGTGGAGTGCAAGACCAACAAGACCGCGATCGAGCTCAACGAGGCGCTGCACGCCCATAACTGACGGGACTGCCGTAGGGTGGAAAACTCGCGCAGCGATTTTCCACCCTGGAGGATGAGGCTTCGCCCTCATCCTGACCGTAGACAGGCCGGGCCCATGCCCGGCCTGTCTATTTATACTCAGCACATCTCCCAGCAGTGCCGCAGACCATGCCCATCACCTCTCCCTGGCGCGCCGACTTCCCCGGCATCCTGGCCCTCGCCGCCGAGAGCCAGACCTATCTGGACAGCGCCGCCACCGCGCAGAAGCCGCAGGCCATGCTGGACAGCCTGCTCGGCTACTACGCCGGCGGCGCGGCCAATGTGCACCGCGCCCAGCATCTGCCTGGGGAGCGCGCGACCCGCGCCTTCGAAGCGACCCGCGACAAGGCTGCACGCTGGCTGAACGCCGCCAGCAGCGAGGAGATCGTCTTCACCCGCGGCACCACGGAGTCGCTGAACCTGCTGGCCTACGGCCTCGAGCCGCTGTTCCAGCCCGGTGACGAGATCGCCATCAGCGCCCTGGAACACCACGCCAACCTGCTGCCCTGGCAGCAGCTGGCCCTGCGCCAGGGGCTCAGGCTGGTCGTCCTGCCGCTAGATGAACGCGGCGACATCGACCTGGAGCAGGCCGCCAACCTGATCGGCCCGCGCACCCGCTTGCTGGCGATTTCGCAGCTATCCAACGTGCTGGGCCGGCAACAGCCGGTCGCCAGGCTGGTCGACCTGGCCCGCGCCCGGGGCGCTCTCAGCGTGGTGGATGGCGCCCAGGGCGCCGTGCACGGTCGCCAGGATGTGCAGGCCCTGGGCTGCGACTTCTATGTCTGTTCCGGGCACAAGCTCTATGGCCCGGACGGAGTCGGCCTGCTCTATGGCCGCCGCGAGGCCCAGGCGCAGCTGCGCCACTGGCAGTTCGGCGGCGAGATGGTGCTGCAGGCCGACTATCAGCGCTCGGCCTTCCGCCCGGCGCCGCTGGGTTTCGAGGCCGGGACTCCCGCGATCGCCGCGGTCATCGCCCTGGGCGCGACGCTGGACTACCTCGCGCGCCTCGATCAGGCCGCCGTGGCGGCGCACGAAGCCGCGCTGCACGCCGAACTGCTCGCCGGCCTGGGCGCACGCGCAGGTGTCCGCCTGGTCGGTGCGCCGCAGCTGGCCCTGGCCAGCTTCACCGTGGACGGGGTACACAGCGCCGACCTGGCGCACCTGCTCACCGAGCAGGGCATCGCCGTGCGCAGCGGCCATCACTGCGCCATGCCGCTGCTGAAAAGCCTCGGCCTGCCCGGCGCGATTCGCGTGTCGCTAGGCCTTTACAACGACGGCGAGGATCTCGCGCGCCTGTTCATCGCCCTCGACAAGGCACTGGAGCTGCTGCAATGACGCTGCCGCCTGCCGCCCGCGAAGCACTCGACGCCTTCGCCGCCTGCCCCGGCTGGGAACAGCGTGCACGCCTGCTGATGCAGTGGGGCGAGCGCCTGCAGCCGCTGGCCGAGGCCGAGCGCAGCGAGGCCAACCGGGTCGATGGCTGCGACAGCCTGGTGTGGCTGGTGGCCGAACGCCGTGGCGACGCCTGGCACTTTCGCGCCGCCAGCGAAGCCCGGCTGATCCGCGGTCTGCTGGCCGTGTTGCTGGCACGTATCGACGGCCTGAATGCAGATGAATTGGCCGGGCTGGACCTGTCGACCTGGTTCGATCAGCTGGGCCTGGCCCGCCAGCTCTCACCCTCGCGCGCCAACGGCCTGAATGCGGTGCTCAGACGCATGGTCGAGCTGGCGACTCGCTGATCAGCGCCGCCAGGCCTCGAATACACCAAACTCCCAGCGCCGCATCGCCAGCACCAGGGTGTAGCCCTCGCGCTCGGCCTCGGAGAGCTTCTGGTCGGCCAGGTGCTGCTGGGCGAACTCCTGCGCCACCCGCTGCAGGCGCTCGATGAAGGAAGGCGCCAGCGCCCGGCTGATGCGCCCATGTACCAGCAAAAGCCCCTCGTCGGCACCGGCGAAATCACCAGCGTAATAGTCCTGCAGCGCCTGCTTGCGGAAGTAGCGCATCACCGGCCCGTCCGGCTGCCAGCGGAAGGTTTTGGCCAGCTTCAGACGGTAGCGGTTGAGGGGCTTCAGTTCGATCACGCCCAGCCGGTCCAGGCGGATCAGCGCCCCCACCACCTCAGCCTCGCTCAGCCGATAGGTCGCGACCATCTGTTCGAAGGTCCACTGGCTGAGCACGCAGATGGCCACCAGCAGCAGCTTCTCATTGCCAACCACGGCCCGCTCCTGCTCCAGGGTCAGGGCACTGAGCTGTGGCTGAGCATCCGCCACCTGGCGCGCCAGGTCGGCAAAGTCCAACTGCAGGACACGGCAGATGGCATCCACCCGCGACAGCGGCATGTCGCCCTTGGCCAGCATGCGCTTGACGTTGGACTCGGACATCCCCAGCGCATGGGCCAGGTCGGCATAGGTGATCTGGTGCGCCTTGAGCTCGCGCTTGATGAGGTGGATCAGTTCGATGGTTGCGCCCATAAGTATCGCCTGAATGAACCTGACAGGCATTTATACGCTACCAGGCACAACCACAAGAGACTTTCCTTGGAGAGATAACCAGACTGCGCCCATCGCATCGACCTGAAGGAACAGCCCTATGCCCACCACGACATCCCCACTCCGCACCCATGCCCCGGTTCCACTGACCGTGTTCGGCATCGCCCTGGCGGTGATCGCCGTATGCGGACCACCCCTGCTGCAACCGCAGTCCTACCACGACTTTGCCGACCAGCGCGCTGTTCGGCCTGCCGCATGCCATGGACGTGCTAAGCAACCTACCCTTCCTGGCACTGGGCCTGTTCGGGCTGGCGCGTCTGCCCAAAGTGGCCGAGGCCTGGAGAAGCCTGGTGGTGGTGCTGTGCACGGGACTGTTGCTGACCTTTACCGGCTCAGGGCTGTATCACCTTGCACCGGGCAATACCGGTCTGCTCCTCGACCGCCTCGGCATGCTGGTGCTGTTCGCCGGCATTCTCGGGCTGGCCTGCGCCGATCGCCTGGGGCTGGGTGTGGCACGTGGGATGCTGGCCTGGGTGGGGCTTGGCGGAGCGGCGAGCCTGACGGCCTGGTGGTACGGCGACAATCTGCTGCCCTGGGCGTTGCTGCAGGTCGGCGGCGTACTGGTCCTGCTGCTGCTCGCCTGCACCCGACCACAAGCCGATGCCCCGGCCCTCAGGCTGGGACTGTGTGTGGCCTGGTACGGCCTGGCCAAGTTGTGCGAACTAGCCGATGACGAGCTTTTCGGGCTGAGCAACCAGATGATTTCCGGGCACAGCCTCAAGCACCTGCTATCCAGCCTGGCGGTCCTGCCACTACTGCTGCCACTGAGTGCTCAGGGGCGCGGTCGCCAATCATCGGCATCGCCGGAATAAAGAGCCTCCTGCAGGCGCTTGAGTTCGCCGCGCCGGGCGAAACGCGCCAATGACTCGTTGAAGTGCCGCAACAGTATCTCGGCCTGCGGATCATCCTTGCGCAACAACAGGCGCAACGGCTCGGTATTGAGGTAGCGCGGGTGGTGCGTGATGCCCCTGCGCTCACGCTCGGAAAACAGGCGCCGGAGCATGGCATAGCCTACCGCGCGGTCCTGCGGGTGGAGATCGACGCGCCCCAGCGCCAGCAGACGGAAGGCCGTGTCATCCTTGCTGTTCTGCTCGACCTGCAGCCTCCCCGCTTGCAGCGCCTGGTCGAACTGCGGTCCATAGGAATAACCCAGCGTTGTGGCTATGCGATAAGGCTTGAGATCCTCAACGCGTCGCCAGTCGAACGGCAGCGCCTTGCGATGAAACAGCACGACCTCGCCACGCACCAGCGGCTCGCTGCACACCCCATACTGCCGGCGCATCGGGCTGCAGCTATAGGGCATGATCGCGTCCAGCGTGCCTTGCTGCAGCATCAAGACGTTGCGGTCCCAGGGGTAGAAGAAGAACTCGACACGGTAGCCAGCAGCGGCGAATACCGCACGAACCAACCGGGCCAGGGTACCCCCATCGGCACGATGCTGGTCGACATAGGGCACCCAGTCGCCGGTACCGATACGCACCACCGGTTCGGCGGCCGACACCAGGCCGCTCAGCATCAGGCTGGCCAGCACCAACCAGCGCCTTGGCGAGCGGCGGAGCGAAATGGACATAGGCACCTCACATCTGGGGCCGTCTGCCCCCTCAAACTTAGCCGAGACGATCAGCCGCGCTGACGCTGGGTCAGGCCACGCAGGAAGTTGCGCAGCAACTGGTCACCGCAGGCGCGGTAGTTCTTGTGCTCGGGGCTGCGGAACAGGGCACTGAGCTCGGCCTTGGTCATCGGCAGATCGGCGGCGCGGAGGATCTCGTGCAGGTCATCGTCGCGCAGCTCGAAGGCCACCCGCAGTTTCTTCAGGATGATGTTGTTGGTCAGGCGCTTTTCCACCGGCAGCGGCGGACGGCTTTCGTCGCGCCCCCGCTTGTGCAGCACCAGGCCAGCCAGGAAGTGCGCCAGCACTTCATCGCTACAGGGCTGGAAGCCCTCCTCGTCATCCTTCTTCAGCAGGGCCGCGACCGCCTCGGGCGCCAGGCTGTAATCGGCCAGCTGGCAGATCCCGGCCAGCTGGGCATCGCTGATGTCCAGCAGGTAGCGCAGACTGCGCAGTACATCGTTATTGTTCATGGAAAACTCTCTGGGCGCCCGCGGGCGCATGAATGCTTAACCGGCCTTGCCGGTTCGTTCCGCCGGACGCCGCGCACCGGCCACCAGCTTGTCGATGGTGCGCGCGGCGGCGGCCATACCAAAACTGGCGGTGACCATCATCACCGCGCCAAAACCGCCGGCGCAGTCGAGCTTGACGCCCTCGCCGACGAAGCCCTTGGCCTGACAGACGGTGCCGTCGGGCTTGGGATAGCGCAGCTGCTCGGTGGAGAACACGCAGGGCACGCTGTAGCTGCGCCCCGGCGTACGGGAGAAGTTGTAGTCACGGCGCAGGGTGCTGCGCACCTTGGCCGCCAGCGGGTCGTTGAAGGTCTTGTTGAGGTCGGCGACCTGGATCTGCGTCGGATCGACCTGGCCACCGGCGCCGCCGGTGGTGACGATCTGGATCTTGCGCCGCTTGCACCAGGCGATCAGCGCCGCCTTGGCCGCCACGCTGTCGATGCAGTCGATCACCGCGTCGAGCTGTTCGGTGATGTACTCGGCCATGGTCTCGCGGGTGACGAAATCAGCTACCGGATGGACCTTGCACGCCGGATTGATGGCACGGATGCGCGCGGCCATCTCGTCCACCTTGGCCTTGCCCACGGCGCCATCGATGGCATGCACCTGGCGGTTGGTGTTGGTAATGCACACGTCGTCCAGGTCGAACAGCGAGATCTCGCCCACGCCAGAGCGCGCCAGCGCCTCGGCTGCCCAGGAGCCGACGCCACCGATGCCAACCACCGCCACATGCGCCGCCGCCAGACGCTCCAGCCCTTCACGCCCGTACAACCGGGCAATACCGCCGAAACGCGGATCTTCTGTCGCCATCGCACACCTCACAAACCGGCCGGCATTATACGGTGCGGGCCCGGGCTGTCGCGCGAAGATGCATCCGCCGGTCTGATGCAGGCGCGGTGCGCCAGTCGGGGCATTTCCGGAAGACCCTTGATGCCGGCGCGCCCGGCCTGGCCAGCGCACCTCTGCCGGCAGACGGAAGCGATTCACGCCCGCCCCCGGGGAACTCCGCCAGCGTGCCGGCAGACCAACCCCTTGGCGGGCCCGGCGGTGCTATACAGTCTTGCGGCCGCGGAGTAGCATGCGCGCCGACCGGCGTTCGCCGGCCCATTTCCCGGTTCGTACGAGGAGCTGCCAGATGCCCTGGCCTCTCGACGCGACCCTGTTCCTGATTGCGGAACCTCTAAGCAGCCATGCCAACGCGCAAACTCGGAATCAACCTGGTGGTCATCGTGGCGGTCGCCGCCCTGTTCACCGGCCTCTGGGCACTCTACAACCGTCCGGTCAGTGCCCCGGACTGGCCGGAACAGATCTCCGGCTTCTCCTTCTCGCCGTTCCGCACTGGGCAGAGCCCGATGACTGGCGTGTACCCCAGCGACGAGCAGATGCGTGCCGACCTGGAGCTGCTGAGCAGGCAGACCGACAACATCCGTACCTACTCGGTGGACGGCAAGCTGGCCGACATTCCGCGCCTGGCCGAGGAGTTCGGCCTGCGCGTGACCCTCGGCGTATGGATCAGCAATGACCTGGAGCGCAACGAGCGCGAGATCGCCAAGGCCATCGAACTGGCCAATGAATCGCGCAGTGTGGTGCGGGTCACCGTGGGCAACGAATCGCTGTTCCGCGAGGAAGTCGAGGTCGAGGAGCTGATCGGCTACATCGACCGGGTGCGCTCGGCAGTCAAGGTTCCGGTCAGTACCTCCGAGCAATGGCACATCTGGCAGGAAAACCCCGAGCTGGCACAGCACGTCGACCTGATCGCCGCTCACGTGCTGCCCTACTGGGAATTCGTGCCGATGCAGGACTCCGGCGAGTTCGTCCTGGAGCGCGCCAAGGACCTGAAGAAACTCTTCCCGAAAAAGCCGCTGCTGCTCTCCGAAGTGGGTTGGCCGAGCAACGGCCGCACCCGTGGCGGCGCTGAGGCGGACCAGGCCGAACAGGCCATCTACCTGCGCACCCTGGTCAACACTCTGAACGCCAAGGGCTACAACTACTTCGTCATCGAGGCCTTCGATCAGCCCTGGAAAGCCAGCGAGGAAGGCTCGGTCGGCGCCTACTGGGGCGTGTACAACCTCGACCGCCAGCCCAAGTTCGCCTTCGAGGGACCGGTCGTCGCGATTCCACAGTGGCGCCTGCTGGCGGTAGCTTCCGTGGTCATGGGCCTGCTGGCCCTGGCGCTGATGCTGATCGACGGCTCGGCCCTGCGCCAGCGCGGTCGTACCTTCCTGACCTTCGTCGCCTTCGTCGGCGGTTCCGCCCTGGTCTGGATCGCCTACGACTACAGCCAGCAGTACAGCACTTGGTTCAGCCTGACCGTAGGCGGCCTGCTCGGCATCGGTGCACTGGGCGTGTTCATCGTCCTGCTCACCGAGGCCCATGAACTGGCCGAAACGGCCTGGACCCGCACCCGCCGCCGGCCCTTCCTGCCGGTGCTGACCGACACCGCCTACCGACCCAAGGTGTCGATCCACGTGCCCTGCTACAACGAACCGCCGGAGATGGTGAAGCAGACCCTGGACGCCCTGGCGGCCCTGGACTACCCGGATTACGAAGTCATCATCATCGACAACAACACCAAGGACCCGAAGGTCTGGGAGCCGGTGCAGGCCTACTGCGAGCAGCTCGGCCCGCGCTTCCGCTTCTTCCATGTGGCCCCGCTCGAGGGCTTCAAGGGCGGTGCGCTGAACTACATCCTGCCGCACACCTCGCCGGACGCCGAAGTGATCGCGGTGATCGACTCCGACTACTGCGTGAGCCGCAACTGGCTCAAGCACATGGTGCCGCACTTCTCCGACCCGAAGATTGCCGTGGTGCAGTCACCGCAGGACTACCGCGACGGCGACGAAAGCGCCTTCAAGAAGCTCTGCTATGCCGAATACAAGGGCTTCTTCCACATCGGCATGGTCACCCGCAACGACCGCGACGCAATAATCCAGCACGGCACCATGACCATGATCCGCCGCAGCGTGATGGACGAGCTGAAGTGGGCCGACTGGACCATCTGTGAAGACGCCGAGCTGGGTCTGCGCGTGTTCGAGAAAGGCTACTCGGCCGCCTACGCCCACGAGAGCTTCGGCAAGGGACTGATGCCGGATACCTTCATCGACTACAAGAAGCAGCGTTTCCGCTGGGCCTATGGCGCCATCCAGATCATGAAGGGGCATGCCCGCGCGCTGTTCCGCGGCGAAGGCTCGCAGCTGACCCGTGGCCAGCGCTACCACTTCATCGCCGGCTGGCTGCCGTGGATCGCCGATGGCCTGAACATCTTCTTCACCGTCGGTGCCCTGCTCTGGTCGGCAGCGATGATCATCGTGCCAAACCGCGTCGATCCGCCGCTGATGATCTTCGCCATCCCGCCGCTGGCGCTGTTCTTCTTCAAGTTCGGCAAGATCATGTTCCTCTACCGCAAGGCGGTGGGCGTGGACCTGGCGCGCTCCTTCCAGGCCGCCATCGCCGGCCTGGCGCTCTCGCACACCATTGCCAAGGCGGTGCTGTACGGCACCTTCACCAAGACCATCCCGTTCTTCCGCACGCCGAAGATGGCCAGCAACCACGGCATCCTGGTGGCGCTGGCCGAAGCACGCGAGGAGGTGTTCGTCATGCTCCTGCTGTGGGGCGCGGCGATCGGCATCGGCTTCGCGCAGGACATCGGCAACGCCGACGTGAAGTTCTGGGTGGCCACGCTGCTGGTGCAGTCGCTGCCCTACCTGGCGGCACTGCTGATGGCCATGCTGTCCTCGCTGCCCAAGCCGGCGGAGAAAGAGGTCGCGCAGGCGGCGTAGCCCGTAGGGTGGATATCGCCTTGTACATCCACCATGACGAGGCGTGTCACCCCATCGAAACGGCGGCCTTGAGGCCGCCGTTTTGCATTAAGATGGCGGCCTTTCTGATCTTCGCTGTTCCGGAGCCGCAATGACCGCCCTCACCCCCACCCTGGAGCTCGCCTTCGACCTGATCCGCCGCCCTTCCGTGACCCCGGTCGACGAAGGTTGCCAGGAACTGATGATGCGCCGCCTGGCCGCCGTCGGTTTCGAGGTGGAGCGCATGCGTATCGAGGACGTGGAGAACTTCTGGGCCCGGCGTGGCAGCGACGGCCCGGTGCTGTGCTTCGCCGGCCATACCGACGTGGTGCCGACCGGCCCGCTGGAGGCCTGGCAGTACCAGCCTTTCGATGTGCGCGTGGACGATGAAGGCATGCTCTGCGGCCGCGGCGCGGCAGATATGAAGGGCAGCCTGGCGTCGATGGTCATCGCCGTCGAGCGCTTCGTCGCCGATCACCCCAACCACAAGGGCGCCATCGCCTTCCTCATCACCAGCGACGAGGAAGGCCCGGCCCACCATGGCACCAAGGCCGTGGTCGAGCGTCTGCGCGAACGCGGTGAGCGCCTGGACTGGTGCATCGTCGGTGAACCCTCCAGCACCAGCCTGCTCGGCGACGTGGTGAAGAACGGCCGCCGCGGCTCGCTCGGCTGCACCCTCACCGTACGCGGCAAGCAAGGCCACGTGGCCTACCCGCACCTGGCGCGCAACCCCATCCACCTGGCCGCGCCAGCGCTGGCCGAACTGGCCGCCGAACACTGGGACGATGGCAACGCCTACTTCCCGCCGACCAGCTTCCAGATCTCCAACCTCAACTCGGGCACCGGCGCCACCAACGTGATCCCCGGCGAACTGAAGGCGGTGTTCAACTTCCGCTTCTCCACCGAGTCGACGGTCGAGGGCCTGCAGCAGCGCGTCCGCGCCATCCTCGACAAGCACGACCTGGACTACGACCTGGACTGGGCCCTGTCCGGCCTGCCCTTCCTCACCCAGCCGGGCGAACTGCTCGATGCCGTGGCCGCCAGCATCCAGGCGGTCACCGGCCGCGAAACCAAGCCGTCCACCTCCGGTGGTACGTCGGACGGTCGCTTCATCGCCACCCTGGGTACGCAAGTGGTCGAACTGGGCCCGGTCAACGCCACCATCCACCAGATCAACGAGCGCGTGCTGGCCAGCGACCTCGACCTGCTCACCGAGGTCTATTACCAAACTCTGGTGAAACTGCTGGCATGAGCCTGACCTGCCCCATCTGCCGGGAACCGCTGAGCCTGATGGGCAGCGGCCTGGCCTGCAGCAACCGGCACAGCTTCGACCGTGCCCGCCAGGGCTACTACAACCTGCTGCCGGTGCAGCACAAGAACAGCCGCGACCCCGGCGACAATCAGGCCATGGTCGAGGCGCGCCGGCGCTTCCTCGACGGCGGCCACTACGCCCCACTGGCCCTTCGCCTGGCCGAACTGGCCGCCGAGCGCGGCCCACGCAGCTGGCTGGATATCGGCTGTGGCGAGGGCTACTACACCGCGCAGCTCGCCGAGCAGCTGCCGGAGGTCGACGGTTACGCCCTGGACATCTCCCGCGAGGCGGTGAAACGTGCCTGCAAGCGCGCCCCGCAGCTGAGCTGGCTGGTGGCGAGCATGGCCCGCGTGCCGCTGAGTGACGCCAGCTGCGACCTGCTGGCCAGCGTGTTCAGCCCGTTAGACTGGCAGGAAGCCCTGCGCCTGCTCAAGCCCGGCGGCGGCCTGCTGCGCATGGGCCCGACCCGCGCGCACCTGATGGAACTGCGCCAGATGCTGTATGACGAAGTACGCGACTACGACGACCAGAAGCACCTGGAGCTGATCCCGCCGGGCATGCACCTGGCCCACAGCGAGGAGCTGAGTTTCCCGCTGCTGCTGGCCGACGCCCAGGCCCGCGCCGACCTGCTGGCGATGACCCCGCACGGCTGGCGCGCCAGCGCTGAGCGCCGCGCCGCGGTGATCGCCGAACCCTTCGAGGTGACGGTCGCCATCCGCTACGATTGGATCGAAAAGAACAAGGACTGAGCCATGCGCCAACCCGATATCGAGATCTACCTGAAGGACGCCGATCAGCAGGCCATTGCCGCCTGGCTGAGCGAGGCCATCGGTCCGTGCAGCGAGTGGCGCCAGCAAGGCCAGACCTTCAAGTGCCGCGCCGGCGAGGTGCCGGTGACCTGGCTGCCGAAGGCCGTGGGTAAGTGGCACAGCCTCTATCTGGAAAGCGACGCCACGCCCTGGAGCGATGACCTGGCCTGCGCCCGCGCCGCCTTTGCCGCGCTCGGCGTGCAGGTACGCTGCGCCCCCGGCGGCTGGAGCGAGGAAGAAGCGCTGGAAGAAGCGGATCGCTGGATCAAGATCGATGCCGAGGGTGAGCAGGAAATCATCTGGCGTACTGATTGATCTCCCCTCTCCGCTCGGGAGAGGGGCGGGGGGTGAGGGGCTTCCAGGCTACTTCGAGCCGCTTATAGCACCCTCACCCTAGCCCTCTCCCAAAGGGAGAGGGAACAAAAGCCCCCCCCGGAAAGCAAAAAGCCCGTCATCGACGGGCCTTTCGTTGTGCGACGGGTCTGGCTTCAGACCTTGGACACGTCTTCCGCCTGCAGGCCCTTCTGGCCCTGGATCACGGCGAACTCCACTTGCTGGCCTTCAACCAGAGTGCGGTGCCCCTCGCCACGGATGGCGCGGTAGTGGACGAACACGTCCGGGCCGCTTTCGCGTTGAATGAAGCCATACCCCTTGGAATCATTGAACCACTTGACGGTTCCGACCTCACGATCAGCCATTACCACTTCCCTCGATTCTCGATTTTATTGTTGGGCGGATCGGCGCAAACGTTCTTCTTCTTCTCTCCGACCCCGGCCATAACGAGCATGGAGCGGTGTTCCGAATGGCGTCCTGATGCGACCGCCAGGCGAGTATAAAACAAGCGTTCGTCTTGCCAAGGGATTTTTTCGGCCGCCTGCAAGCCCCGGAATACAGGGCCTGCAGGGCTTTTTGCTCAGTCCTTGGCGAGCAGATCGGTCAACTTCCTGGCCAGGCTCTGGTACTGGTAAGGCTCGACTCGATAGGCCCAGTCGCTGCGCCCCGGCACCTCGCTGGCGGACAGACCGCTGCCCTGTTCCAGCAGCAGCCAGTGCTGATCGGCCTTGCCGTAGAAACGGCCTTTCAGGGTCTTGCCGGCAAAGGTGGTGAGGCTGAATTCCAGCGCCGGCTTGCCCTCGAAACCGAGCTGGGCCAGCGGCGCGGCATCGGCCAAACGCAGGTCGGCGAAGAACTGCCCGAAGCCATTGGCTGCTCCGTCGAAGGCCAGCCGCTTGCCCTTGGGCAGATCGCGCACCTGCAGGTTCGCCTGCTCGGCCTTGTCGCGCGCCAGCGTCAGGCGCTCGCCACCCGCATGACGCAGATCCAGCTCGCGCACCTCGGCGAAGGGAATGGCCGTGACGCGCCGATCCAGCCACTCCAGTTCGCTGGCAGGCAACTCGATGCGCTGGCTGACCAGCCAGCTCTGCGCCTCGTCGGCGCGCCGCACCAGCTGGCCGTCCTGCTGGCCGGGCTTGCCGATCAGCAGCTGCAGGGGCGTCTCGCCCTGTTCCAGCGTGAGGCGTACGGCACGCTCTTCGGCCTCGCCCTTGTCGGCCAGGCCGAGGCGGCCATACAGCTCGGGGTTGGCGGTGCGCGGCTCGACCTTGCGCGCCTCGGCCAGGGCCTTGAGCAGCCTGTTCACCACGACCTGATCGGCCGGGTAATCGGCCTTGGCCGGCACCACCCAGCCTTGCTCGCGACGCTCCAGGCGCACCAGCGGCTGGTCACCACGCTGCACTTCAATGGCCTTGACCTGCGCCACCTGCACGCCCGGCAGCCACGGTCCAGCCTGGGCCGGCACGCGCGGCAGGCCCACCTGGCTGGTGAAGTACCAACCGGCCACCAGGGCCAGCGCCAGCACCGCCAGAACGAAGAGGGTTTTGCGATTCATAGGCTGTTCTCCTCAATCAAGGAGTCGGTGAATAGGGGAAGAGAAAGCGAAGGGGAAAGGGCCGCGCCCTCTCCCCCCCTCTCCCATCAATGGGAGAGGGGTGAGACGCCATCACGCGGCCTTGCGCCGGCGCCACAGCCACAGTGCCAGCACGCCGAGGGTCAGCAGCAGTGGCACGGCGAGGATATTGGCCAGCTTGAGGGTGCGACCCAGCGCCTCAATGTCGGCATTGAGCTGGAAACGCACCTCGCGCAGTTCCTTGCGGATACGCAGCTTCTCGTCGAGGAACTGCTGCACCGCCGCCTGCTGCTCGGGGGTCAGCTCCAGCGCCTTGCTCGGGTCCTGCTGCTGCAGCGAGGCGAGCTTCTGGTCGGTCTCGGCCAGACGCTTCTGCAGGTCTTCTTCCTTGACCCGGAACTGCGCCTCGGCCTCACGCTGCAGCGCCTCGACCACCTCGAACGGGCGGCTGAAACGCCCCCGCGAGCGCACGCTGATCAGGGCATCGCTGCCGGCCAGGTTGTCCAGCGCATTGATGGCGAAACCGGCGTTGTCGGCGAACGGCTGCGGCACGCGCTGGCCGAAGAAGTCCTGCACCTGCACCCACATGCGGTCGGTCAGCAGGTCGGTGTCGGCCACGGCGATCACGTTGATGTTCTCGGCGGACTTCAGGCCGTCCTTCTGCCCCTCGATACCGTTGGGGTAGGCGGACTGCGCCGGACCGCTGATGCGCGCGGCGATGGCGTAGCGCTCGCCGGTCGGCTCCAGGTCGCGCATCAGCTCGCCCGGATTGGCCAGCATGCTGAAACGCGCCGCCTCGAACGGCATGGCGTACTCGGAACTCTGCAGCAGCGGCACGAACTTGGTCTTGGCGCCCTCGATCGGCTCCAGAATGCCGCTGGTGGCGATGTTGATGGTCTCCAGGCCAGCCGTGGCCACATCCTCCTGGCTCATCGCGCGCTGCGGCAGCGCCAGCCAGGCGGCATGACGGGCCGGCGGCTGGCCCTGACCCATGCTCACCGACAGCGCGTAGGAGCCATCACCGAGCACCTTGTCCGGCACCATGCGCAGGCCCCAGGCCTTGAACAGCGGTTCCAGGTCGGACGACTTGCCGGCATCGTCACCCGGCATCATCGGTACGGCATTGTCCGCCTCGGCCAGCGGGTCGACGAACACCAGCAGCTTGCCGCCGCGCAGGACGAACTGGTCGATGGCGTACAGGGTCGCCTCCGGCAGGCTCTTCGGGTGCACCAGCAGCAGTACCGAGACCTCGTCCGGAATCTTGTCGATGCCGGCCTTGAGGCTGTCGATCTTGAACAGCTGGCGCACTTCCTCCATCACCATCCAGGGTGCGGTGGGCTGGCGCGCCATCATGTCGAAGCCGCCATTGAGCTGCAGCCCGGAAAGCAGTCCGATCACCGGCCGCTCTGGCTTGGCCAGGCCCTGCACCAGCTGGCTCAGCTGGTATTCGAGGAACTCCTCCTGGTCCAGCGGAAAGAACGGAATGATCTGCTTGTCGTCCACCGCATTGGTGCCGGCCAGGCCGAAGTAGATCTGCTCGCCGCTCTGGTTCGCCGGCACGGCCTGCAGGCCGAAGCCGGCGGCCTTGTCCTCGTCCTCGGAGAAGGGCTCGGGGTCGACGATGTGCAGCTTGATCTTGCCATCCGCCGCACGCTCGTAGGCCTTGAGCATCTCTTCCACGCGCACCGCGTAGTTGCGCAGCACCGGCAGGTCGCGGGCGGCCTTGTCGGAGTAGAAGAAGTACAGGTTGATCGGCTCGTCGAGCTCGCCAAGGATGCGCTCGGTACCCTCGGAGATGGTGTAGAGCTTCTGCTCGGTCAGGTCCAGGCGGGCATTGCCCAGGCCCAGGGCCGAGAGCATGTTGAAGGCCAGGAAGGCCACGGCGATCAGCAGCAGGCCGGCGCCGGAATACATCAGTTTCTTCATGATCAGTCAGCCTTCTTCAGATCGACCACGATGGCGGTGGCGGCAAGCCAGGCGGCCATCAGGGATATGAAATAGAGCAGGTCGCGCAGGTCGATCACGCCCTTGCTGATCGCGTCGAAGCGGGTCAGGAAGCTCAGCGAGGCGACCGCGTCGAGCAGCCATTGCGGAGCCCAGGACAGCGCATCGAGCACCATCGGGAAGCCGCTGACGATGAACAGGAAGCAGGCGCTGACGGCGAGGATGAAGGCGATCACCTGGTTCTTCGCCAGGGCCGACATGCACGAACCGATGGCCAGGTAGGAGCCGGCCAGCAGCCAGCTGCCGAAGTAGCCGGTGAAGATCGCGCCGTTATCCGGTTCGCCCAGGTAGTTGACCGTGATGATCATCGGGAAGGTCAGCAGCAGGGCGATGCCGGCGAACACCCAGGCGGCGAGGAACTTGCCCAGCACCGCGTCGGTACGGGTGATCGGCAGGGTCATCAGCAGCTCGATGGAGCCGGACTTGCGCTCCTCGGCCCACAGGCGCATGGCAATCGCCGGCACCAGGAACAGGTACAGCCAGGGGTGGAAGTTGAAGAACGGCGCCAGGTCCGCCTGGCCACTTTCGTAGAAGCCGCCCAGGTAGAAGGTGAAGACCCCGGACAGCACCAGGAAGATCAGGATGAACACATAGGCGAGCGGCGTGGCGAAATAGCTGGCCAGCTCGCGTTTGAAGATCACGGGCAACTGCTTCATGCCGCTTCTCCCCGGGTCAGGCTGCGGAACACTTCATCGAGCCGGCCACGTTCCACGTCCAGCTCCTTCACCTGCCAGCCACGCTGGCGAATCAGCTCGTTGACCTGCGGGAAGATCACCTGGCCAGGCGCGGCCAGCAGGGTCAGGCTGCCCTCGGCGTTGTCTTCCACGCCGGCCACGCCCGGCAGGGCGGCCAGCGCCGCGCGGTCCAGCTCACCCTCGGCGACCAGGGTCACGGCCTGGTGGTAGCGCGAGCGGCTCTCCAGCTCCATCGGGGTGCCATCGGCCACTACCTTGCCGGCGGCAATCACCACGGCGCGGGTGCACACCGCCGACACTTCTTCGAGGATGTGGGTGGAAATGATCACGATCTTGTCCTTGGCCAGGCTCTGGATCAGCTTGCGCACCTGGTGCTTCTGGTTCGGGTCGAGGCCGTCGGTGGGCTCGTCGAGGATCAGCACGCGCGGATCATGAAGGATCGCCTGGGCCAGGCCGACACGGCGCTTGAAGCCCTTGGACAGGGTCTCGATGCTCTGCTCCAGCACCTTGTCCAGCTCGACCTGCTCGACCGCACGCTGTACCCGCTGCTTTTTCTCGGCACCGCGATAGCCCCGCACTTCCGCGATGAACTCGAGGAAGCCACGCACCGTCATGTCGCCATAGCAGGGCGCGCCTTCCGGCAGGTAGCCGATCTGCTGCTGGGCCTTGAGGGTGTCGCTCTGAATATCGAAGCCGAGGATGCTGGCCGTGCCGGAGGTCGGCGCCAGAAACCCGGTGAGCATCTTCATGGTGGTGGATTTACCGGCACCGTTAGGGCCGAGGAAGCCCAGCACTTCCCCCTGCTGGACCTGAAAACTGAGGCCATCGACGGCCGTATGGTGAGCAAAACGCTTGGTTAGATTTTTTATTTCGATCATGGCTCTCATCCCGACGGGAGAAACCCCGGGCCATGCTGACCACGGGGGCCCTGCAAACGCTGGCGGACTATAAAAGTCGACCTGCGGCATGGCAAGACAGCGGCTTTTAGGAAAAGTTGCAGCGCCATCGCTGTCGTCCCGCAGGCCCGTAACGACGCGGCATCGGGTGAACACTTGTACCGGCGGCGCTTTTGCCGCAGCGGGGCGAATGCGGCACACTAGCCGCCCCGAGCGCATGCTCGTTTTTTCACAGCCGCAATCTATGACCCGCTCCCCGCTCCGCCGCCTCGCCTTTGGTGCCCTGCGTCGCCTGCTGTTCCTCTGGGTACGCTCGGAAACCATCAACCAGTCGTCCTTCAACCTGCGCCTGGATCGCAGCAAGCCGGTGTTCTACGTGCTGCAGCAACCCTCGGCGGCGGACCTGGCGGTGGTGGATCGGGAATGCAGCAAGGCCGGCCTGCCGCGCCCGGTCCTGCCGGTGGCGATCGGCGAGCAGATGGAGCCGGCGGCGTTCTTCTACCTGACCCGCTCGCCCAGCTGGTTCGGCGGCCACGACAAGCGCGGCGCGCCGCCCACCCTGCAGCGCATTCTCGCCAGCCTTGACGGTAATGCGCTGGACGACGCGCAGATCGTCCCGGTCAGCGTCTTCTGGGGCCAGTCGCCGGACCGCGAGACCAGCCCCTGGAAGCTGCTGTTCGCTGACACCTGGGCCGTCACCGGGCGCCTGCGCAAGCTGGTCAGCATCCTGATCCTCGGGCGTAAGACCCGCGTGCAGTTCTCCGCGCCAATCCACCTGCGCGAGCTACTCGACCAGAACAAGGGCCGTGAACGCACCCTGCGCATGGTCCAGCGCATCCTGCGCGTGCACTTTCGCAACCTGAAGACCGCAGTGATCGGTCCGGACGTGTCGCACCGCCGCAACCTGGTGAAAGGCCTGATCCACGGCCCGCTGGTGCGCCAGGCCATCGCCGAGGAAGTCGAGCGCGACAAGATCAGCGTCGAGAAGGCCGAGGCCAAGGCCCTGCACTACGGCAACGAGATCGCCTCGGACTACACCTACACCGCCATCCGCTTCCTCGAGACGGTGCTCAGCTGGTTCTGGAACAAGCTGTACGAGGGCATCCAGGTCAACCACCTGGAGGCGGTGCGCGACATCGCCCACGGTCACGAGATCATCTACGTGCCCTGCCATCGCAGCCATATCGACTACCTGCTGCTGTCCTACCTGCTGTTCCGCAACGGCCTGACGCCGCCGCACATCGCCGCCGGTATCAACCTCAACATGCCGGTGGTCGGCGGCATCCTGCGCCGCGGTGGCGCCTTCTTCATGCGCCGCACTTTCAAGGGCAACCCGCTGTACACCGCGGTGTTCAACGAATACCTGCACACCCTGTTCAGCAAGGGCTTCCCGGTCGAATACTTCGTCGAGGGCGGGCGCTCGCGCACCGGCCGCACCCTGCAGCCGAAGACCGGCATGCTGGCCATCACCCTGCGCAGCTTCCTGCGCTCCAATCGCTTGCCGATCGCCTTCGTGCCCGTCTACATCGGCTACGAGCGCGTGCTCGAAGGCCGTACCTACCTGGGCGAGCTGCGCGGCGCGGCGAAGAAGAAGGAGTCGATCTTCGACATCTTCAAGGTCATCGGCGCCATCCGTAAGCAGCGTTTCGGCAGCGTACACGTCAACTTCGGCGAGCCGATCAAGCTGGCCGAGTTCCTCGACGCCGAGCAGCCGGGCTGGCGCACCCAGGACCACGGCGAGCAGTTCCGCCCGGCCTGGCTGAACGCCACCACCAACCGCCTCGGCGCCAAGGTGGCGCAGCACCTCAACGAAGCGGCGGCGATCAACCCGGTCAACCTGGTCGGCCTGGCCCTGCTCTCCACCAGCAAGCTGGCGCTGGACGAGCAGGCCCTGGCACGCGTGCTCGACCTGTACCTGGCGCTGCTGCGCAAGGTGCCCTATTCGCCCCACGCCACCCTGCCGGAAGGCGACGGCCAGGACCTGATCCGCTACGTGCAGAGCATGGACCTGCTGGCCGAACAGAAGGATGCACTGGGCAAGATCCTCTACCTGGACGAGCAGAACGCCGTCCTGATGACCTACTACCGCAACAACGTGCTGCACGTGTTCGCCCTGCCCGCCCTGCTGGCCAGCTTCTTCCTCAGCAGCTCGCGCATGAGCCGCGAACAGATCCTGCGCTACTGCAGCGCCCTCTACCCCTACCTGCAGTCGGAGCTGTTCATCCGCTTCACCGAGGAGGAACTGGAGGGCGTGGTCGACCAGTGGCTGGATGCCTTCGTCGAACAGGGCCTGCTGCGCCGCGAGGACGACATGTTCATTCGCCCGGCGCCCAGCTCGCGTCAGTTCGTCCTGCTCACCCTGCTGGCCCGCGCCATCGTGCAGACCCTGCAGCGCTTCTACATGGCCACCGCCCTGCTGCTCAACGCCGGACAGTACGCCCTGTCCGCCGAGGAGCTGGAGAACCTCTGCGTGGTCATGGCCCAGCGCCTGTCGATCCTGCATGGCCTCAACGCCCCGGAGTTCTTCGACAAAAGCCTGTTCCGCCACTTCATCCAGACCCTGCTCGACCAGGGCGTGCTGCGCCAGAACAGCGAAGGCAAGCTCAGCCACCACCCGCAGCTCACCGAACTGGTGGAAGGCGTGGCCAAGCGTGTACTGCCGGCGGAGATCCGCATGTCGATCCGCCAGGTGGCGCTGGAACGAGGAGAGGAACCACAGGCGCCGGCCTGACGGGCAAGGCCCCCGCGCCAGCCGCCATCCCATGCTATAGAGATAGGGCGGGACAACGCGAAACAGCAGCCAGCCGATTTCACCCAGCCCGCACAAGGCTGGCGATGAGGAGGTGTCGATGCGCGTGATGATCGTGGACGACGACCCCTGGCTGGCCGATCTGCTCAAGCAACTGGTGCAGAGCGTTCGCCCGGCGGCCGAGATCGATTGCCATGGGCAACTGCAAGGCGCCATCGCAGCCTACAACCAGCACACTTACGACCTGATCCTGGCGGACTGGAATCTGCCGGATGGCAGCGGTGTCGATCTGCTGCGTCATGTCCGCAGGACCAGCGCCAGCCTGCCGCTGATACTGGTCACGGGGCGCTCCGACCGCGACAGCGTCATGGAAGCCAGACCCCTGCACATCAACGCCTACATTACCAAACCCTTCGACATCCCCAAGGTGCAGGACTGCATCGAGCAGTTGCTCCCCAAGAGCACTGCCAGCAGGCCACCCACCCACGAGGCTCCCGACTTCCTGACACACCTGGGCCGCCTATCGCCCGCCGAACTGGACCTGCCCCTGCTGAACGGGGTGAAAGAGAAACTGAAACGGGTCAGCCAGGGCGTCCCGATCGACTTTCGCGAGCTCATCGCCAGCTGGCAGCACGATGCAGCCCTGTGCGCCTATCTGATTTCAGCCGCCAACAGTGCGGCCTATGGCGGCTCCGCCAGCCCCTGCAATAGCCTGGGCGAAGCGCTGCACCGACTGGGCGGCAAGACCAGCCTCAACCTGGCCGTCGCGATGGCGCTGCGGCAAGCCTCAGTCAGCAGCAATCTGCTGATCGAGGTGATGCTCGAGGACCACCTGAAAGCCGCTGAGCGCCTGGCCGAGCAGGTAGTGACGCTGGCCAGACAATGCGATATCGACCCCGCGCCCCTGCAGATCGCCGCCTTGCTGCACCGCATCGGCGAGCTGTGCGTGTTGCTGCAGGCCCAGCAATGGGTGGCACGCGATCAGGACGTGGACGACAACCAGTTGCTTAGCGCTCTGAGTGAGCACGCTCGCTCGTTCGCCATCGCGCTGAAGACCCACTGGGGCCTACCGATGTCGCTGCGGGAGCTGATTGGCGCCGTCTATGCGCTGCCGCAGGTGCAGGTCCACCGCGAGCAGGTACTGATGCGCCTGGCGGCTGCCATCTGTCAGGATGAACCCGACGCGACCGTCGATCGCCTCAAGCATCTCGCCGGGATTAGCTGATACAGGTGGTCTAAGCTCACCGAGAGAAACGGAATTCCGGAGCAGACATATGCCCTCGTCAGCGTTCAGCTCGCTCCCGACAATCCTGATTGTCGACGACCAGCCCAGTGATGCGCTGATCCTCAAGGAAGCTGTGGCCGATCTGGGCGACGCGCTGGTGGCACGCGACGGATCGATGGCACTCGACATTGCACGGTTTCGTCGCCCCGACCTGATCCTGCTGGACATTCAGCTACCCGGCACAAACGGCTTTGAACTGTGCCGCCAGCTGAAAGCCGACCCCAAGCTGTGTGACGCCGCCATCATGTTCGTGACCAGCCATACGCAGGCCGACAATGAAATCCGTGCGCTTGAGCTGGGCGGCGTCGACTTCATCCAGAAGCCCCTGAGCATTCCGGTGGTCAGGGCCCATGTCAAAGCGCACCTGAATCTGCGTAACGAAGCCAAGCGGCTGGCCTACTTCGACGCCCTCACGGGGCTACCCAACCGCAGCCTGCTGATGGACAGGGCAACCCAGGCCATGCAGAAGGCGCACAGAAACATGGGCAAGGTTGCCCTGTTGCTGCTCGATCTGGACAACTTCAAGGGCATCAACGACACCATGGGCCATGCCCAGGGTGATGCGGTGCTCAAGGAGATTGCCGCCCGGCTTAGCCGTTGCGTGCGCAGTATCGACACCATTGGCCGCCCTGGAGGGGATGAGTTCGTCATCCTGCTGCCCGAGGTAACCCGGCTGGAATCGGTCAGTGATTTCGCCGAACGGGTACTGCAAACCCTGGCCACGCCCATGCGGATCGACAACAACCGCTACGACCTGTCCGCGAGCATGGGCATCAGCATTTTCCCCGACGACAGCGACGATCTGGAGTCCCTCTATCGTCATGCGGACTCAGCCATGTACCTGGCCAAGAAGCAGGGCCGCAATCGCTATCGCTTCTTCTCCCAGGCGATCGAGAGCAGCAGCCGCGCCCGCCACCTGCTCGAAGGCCACATGCGCAGAGCCGTGGAACAGGGTGTTTTCGAGGTTTTCTACCAACTCAAAAGGGATACACAACACAACCGCGCTTGTGGCATCGAGGCACTGATCCGCTGGCGAAAGGCTGACGGCACCCTGATTTCTCCCAACGACTTCATTCCATTGGCGGAAGAAACCGGCCTCATCGTGCAGATCGGCAAACAGGTGCTGGTAAAGGCCTGTAACGACGCCCAGCGCCTACGCGCGGAGGGGCTGGAGTTGCCGGTCAGCGTCAACATCTCGACCGTACAGTTTCGCGAAGAAGCCTTTCTGGCCATGGTCACCGGTATTCTGGAGCAGACGGGACTGCCGCCTCATCTGCTTGAGCTGGAAATCACCGAGGGGGTGCTGGCCGAAGACATCGTACTCACCCGTCAACTGCTCAAGGACCTCAAGGCGCTGGGTATCAACATCGCCATTGACGACTTCGGCACCGGCTACTCCAGCCTTCTTTATCTGAAACAGCTGCCCATCGACGTGCTGAAGATAGATCAGAGCTTCGTGCGTGACATGCTGGTCAGCCCCCGGGATACGGCCATCGTCGAGGCCATCATTCGGCTTGCCCAGGCGTTGCATCTCGACCTGGTCGCCGAGGGGGTCGAATCGATCGAGCAGGCCCAGCACCTGCAGGAGCTGGGCTGCTCGGTAATGCAAGGCTACCTGTACGCCCGGCCGGTGCCCTTTGCCGACCTGCTTCAGTGCCTGCTGGACCACGTTGGACGGCAACAGAGCCATGGCCTCTGAAGCCGCGTCAGGACTTTCAGGTCGATGATCAACAGGTCGCTATTGCTCAGCCCCCCGATCCTGCTGACGCTGTGCGCCGGTATCGCAGTGTCGGCGGTCAGCGCGCTGTGGCTGCACCATGCCAATCAGCGGCAAGCGCAAGAGGCGTTGCAGCGGGCAACTGAGGTAGCAGCCGATGCCGTGCACAAACGCATGCAGCTCTATCAGTACGGCCTGCGCGGTGCGCGCGGCGTCGTCGTCACCAGCGGCCCGCAGGGCCTGAGTCGGGAGCTCTTCCGCAGGTACAGCCAGACGCGCGACATTGCGCGCGAGTTCCCCGGCGCCAGGGGCTTCGGCTTCATCCGCCGCGTTCCGCGATCAGCCGAAGCGTCGTTTCTCAGTCAGGCCCGTGCCGACGGTGCGTCCGACTTTGCCATCCGCCAGCTGGCCGCCCACGATGGCGAGCGATTCGTCATTCAATACATTGAACCGCAAACACACAATCTGCCCGCCGTCGGCCTGGACATTGCCTCGGAGGACAATCGTCGCGATGCCGCCCTGGCCGCACTGCGCAGCGGTGAAGTGAGAATCACCGGCCCCATTACCCTGGTCCAGGCCACGGGTAGCCCGCTGCAATCGTTCCTGGTTCTGCTGCCGATCTACGACACGGCGACGACACCGGTTAGCGAAGAAGCGCGCATGCGCCAAGGTATCGGTTGGAGTTATGCGCCCCTGCTGACCAGGGACGTACTGCACGGCCTGGCACTGCACGGCCAGGACACGGTGCTGCGCCTGAGCGACATCACCCGACAGGACCGCCCCGTACTGTTCTTCGAGGACGACATGTCCTCCGGCAACAGCCAGGCGATCATGCGCCACGCGGTGGAGCGCGACGTATTCGGGCGCCGCTGGTTCATCGAACTCATCGCCCATCCGCAGTTTCTGCTGCCCCTGCAGCAGCGCTCCCCCACCACGGTTCTGCTGGTCGGCACACTGGTCAGCCTGATACTGGCAACCCTGGCCGGCGCGATCACCATCAACCGGCAGCGCCGCCAGCTGATCAATGTCAGCCAGGCCAAGCTGGCTGCGATCGTGGAAAGCTCGAGCGATGCCATCATCGGCAAGACGCCCGAAGGAGTCATCAGCAGCTGGAACCGGGGGGCCGAGCGAATCTTCGGCTACTCCGCAGAGCAGGCCATTGGCAGAAACATTCTGGAGCTTCTGGTCCCCAGACACCTCAACGATGAAGAGCTGGACATACTGCAGCGCATCGCAGCCGGCGAACGCATCACCCACCTGGAAACGCAACGTCGGCGCCAGGATGGCGAACTGATCGAGGTGTCGGCGGCAATCTCCCCGGTTCTCGACGAAACCGGCAAGGTGGTTGGAGCCTCCACCACCATGCGCGACAACACGCTGCAAAAGGCAGCAGAAGCACGCATTCTGGAATTGAACGCCAGCCTGGAACAGCAGGTTGCAGAACGCACGGCACAGCTGCGTGAATCCAACCTGCTGCTGGGCAATGTACTGGACTCCGCGTCGGAGGTGTCGATCATCGCCACCAACACGGACGGCCTTATCACGGTGTTCAACCGTGGCGCAGAGCGGATGCTGGGCTACTCAGCCGAGGAGATGATCGGCCTGCAGAGCCCATCCACCCTGCACCTGACCGAGGAAGTGGCGGCGCGCGGTGTGATGCTCAGCGAGGAAGCGGGATACCCGGTGGAAGGGTTCCGCGTTTTTGTCCACAAGCCGGAGCGAGACGGCGCAGAAACCCGCGAGTGGACCTATGTGCACAAGAACGGCCAGCATCTGAAAGTCTCGCTGGCGGTCACCGCAATGCGCGACACACAGGGTTCGGTGGTCGGCTATCTGGGCATTGCCCTCGACATCACGCAACGCAAGGTCGCGGAGAAACGCCTGGCTGCCCTGCTCGAGACAACTCGAGCCATTCTCGATACGGCGGTCAACCCGGTGTTGACCTTTGACCGCGACGGACTGATCCAGCAGCTCAATCCGGCAGCGCGCCGCGCCTTCGGTCTGGGCAACAATGTCAGCGGTACCCTGCACGACCTGATAGCCCCAAACTCGCGCGAACGCCTGACCCTGCTGATCAACAAGGCGATACACGCCCCGCATACCCACCTCTCCGAAGAGCTCATCGGGCGACGTGACAATGGCGAGGAATTCCCCCTGCAGCTCTCGTTGGGCAGCATGCGCGGCGAGAGGGACATGCTGGTCTGCGTCATCACCGATCTGAGCCAGCAAGTCCGACTGCGCCAGGAGCTACTGACCGCTCGCGACCAACTGCTGATGGCAGCGGAAGTAGCGGAGCTGGGTATCTGGACCTGGAGCCTGGCCGACAACAGCCTGCAATGGAACGAGCGCATGTTCGAGCTTTACCAGCAACCGCTGGAACTGCGGAAAAGCGGTCTGAGCTACGAGCACTGGTACTCGCGCGTGCATCCGCAAGACGTCGAGGCCACTGCCGCGAAGCTGGACGCCGCCGTGCGCAATGAAAGTATCTACGACCCCGTTTTCCGCATCGTCAGACCGGACGGCAGTACCCGCATCATCCAGGCAGGAGCACAGGTCGAGCGCGACGCCGATGGCAATGCCATTCGGGTTACCGGCATCAACCTGGACATCACCGCTCAGCATGAAGCCGAGACACGCCTGCGCGAGTCCCGTGACCGCGCCGATGCCGCCAATGCCGCCAAGAGCGCCTTCCTGGCCAACATGAGCCATGAAATTCGTACGCCGATGAATGCGGTGCTGGGCATGCTGCAGCTCGTCCAGGCAACCGACCTCAGCCCACGCCAGCTCGATTATGTGCAGAAGGCCCGCAGCGCCGCCCAATCCCTGCTGGGCCTGCTCAACGACATACTCGACTATTCCAAGATCGAGGCCGGCAAGCTGCATCTCGAACTGCATCCGTTCGAGCTTGATCGCCTGATGCGCGACCTGGCGATCGTACTGGCCGGCAACCAGGGCAGCCGAGACGTCGAAGTGATGTTCGATATAGACGCCGCGCTGCCAGGAGCACTGCTTGGTGACAGCCTGCGGCTGCAGCAGATTCTGGTCAATCTGGCCGGCAACGCCCTGAAATTCACCGAGCGAGGCCAGGTGGTCGTCAGCCTCAGGCAGCTTGAACGACAGGATGACCAGGTAACCCTGAGAGTCGCTGTCAGCGACACCGGTATCGGCATCGCCCAGGAGCAGCTGCAACGCATCTTCGAGGGATTTACCCAGGCCGAGGCCTCAATCAGTCGGCGCTTTGGCGGTACCGGACTCGGCCTGGTGATCTGCAAGCGGCTAGCCGAATTGATGGGCGGCACACTGCAGGTGGAGAGCAGCCCCGGTCACGGCAGCCGCTTCTGGTTCGACATCACGCTGGCCATTGCAGAGCCGGACTCCCTGCGCAACAGCTGCCTGGCGGTGGACAGCGACCTGCGCCTTCTGGTGGTCGATGACAACGAAACGGCGCGCGAGATTCTGCTGAAAACGGTGACCTCACTTGGCTGGCATGCCCAGGGCGTGGACAGCGGCTGCCAGGTGGCGAGCCTGGTGGCTGAGGCGGCGGCGGAGCATCGCCCGTTCGATGTCGTGCTGATGGACTGGCGGATGCCGGACATGGACGGCATGGCGGTCGCTCGCGACCTGCAGCAACGAGGCCCCGGGCACACACCCCTGATTATCATGATCACGGCTTACGGCCGGGAAGTACTCGCCGACATCCAGCAAGAGGGTGAGCCACCTTTCGCAGCCTTCCTGACCAAACCCGCCACCCCGCAACAACTGGCCGAAACCATCCAGCAGGCCCTCTATGACCTGAGCACGCCGACAAAAGCGCCTCAGTACCAACCGTCGACCAGACTCCAGGGCCTGAGGGTGCTCGTCGTCGAGGACAACGCCCTGAATCGCCAGGTGGCCTACGAGCTGCTGACCGGTGAAGGTGCCACCGTGGTGTTGGCCGATGGCGGCCAGGCCGGAATCGACTCGGTGCTGGCCGAGGGAACTCGCTTGGACGCCGTGCTGATGGACATTCAGATGCCCGACATCGATGGCCTGGAAGCCACTCGCGAAATTCGCCGCCACCCCCAGCAAAGCGAGCTGCCGATCATCGCCATGACCGCCAATGTGTCGCAGAGCGACCGCAGCGAATGCCTGCGAGCCGGCATGCAGGATCACATCGGCAAACCCATCGATCTCGAGCAACTGGTTTCCACGTTGCTCTACTGGACACGCGGCACCCCATCAGCCTCGTCGCCCCGAGCGACATCCGATCAACTGCTGGAACCCAGGGATGCCATCCTCAAGCGCTTCGGCGGCAACATCGACCTGCTGCGCAACGTGCTGCGTGGCTTCGAACCTGAGATGCGCAAACAGTTGCAGGCGTTGCGCGAACACATGGCAGCCGGTGACATCACCCACACCTTGGCGGCACTGCACACGCTCAAGGGCAGCTCCGCCACCATGGGTGCCCATCAGCTTTCGCAGTACGCCGCCACACTGGAAGCACAGCTGAAGCAACTGGATGAATCCGCGCAACGGGCCTGCCTATCCCGCAGCGAAAGCGGATCAGAGCTGGAGCAATTGCTCGACAGCAGTGTTAGCCAGTTGCTGGCCGCCTTCGGCATACCTGCGCCCGGAGACACGGTTCGCTCAGGCAGGTGAAACAAGCCACGCACGCTGCCCGCGCCTTGCCGACGCGCTTGCGCCGGGGCGTTGAACGCTGCACGCTGACAGCCTATTCCCCAATAGCCCTGCTCCACACCGAGGAACACTCATGCGAGTTATCACCACCCTGACTACCGGCCTGCTGCTATCGGCCAGCGCCTTTGCCCTGTCCCTCTCCGACCTGACCCAAAGCGATGCCAGCGGTGGCCTGAAAGATGCGCTGACCCAGGGCGCGCAGATCGCCGTCAAGCAGCTCGGCAAGCCAGGGGGCTTCAGTGACAACGACGAGGTGCGCATCGAACTGCCGGGCAAACTCGGCAAGGCCGCGCAGACCATGAAGATGATGGGCATGGGCGAGCAGGTGGAGGAGCTGGAGGCGAGCATGAACAAGGCCGCCGAGGCCGCCGTGCCACAGGCCCAGGCAATTCTGGTGGATGCGGTGAAGAAAATGACTGTGGCCGATGCCAAGGCCATCCTCGCCGGCGGTGAGGACTCCGCCACCCAGTACCTGAACAAAAGCAGCCGCGAGCAGATCCGCGCCAAGTTCCTGCCCATCGTCAAGCAGGCCACCGACAAGGTCGGCGTGGCCCAGCAGTACAACAGCTTCGCCGGCCAGGCCGCGGCCCTCGGCGTGGTCGATGCGAAAAGCGCCAACGTCGAGAACTACGTGACTGAGAAGGCCCTGGACGGCCTGTTCAAGATGATCGCCGAGCAGGAAGCCAGCATCCGTCAGAACCCGGCCAGCGCGGCTACCAGCCTGGCGAAGAAGGTATTCGGCACGCTGTGATCTGATTTGCTCAGGTAGGGACCATGTGGTTTGCCTTTGGCGTCACCACGCTGCTTGCCAGCTGTTTCTGGTTCTTCGTCTACAGACGCGGGAACAGCTGGAAGAGCGCATCGTTTCACCCTGGTTATCACGTCAAGAAAACCCTCAGGAGGGGCCGTCTCACGAGACTCCAGATTGCCGTACCGGCGCAGACCGGGCCCGATCTGGAAATACGCCCCGAACGGCTCTGGGATCGATTTGGTAAGCAGATCGGTCTGACCAAGGAGCTGCAGACAGGTAGTGTCGAGTTTGACCGAAAGCTCTATCTGGTAACGGAAGATCCCCGGGTGACGCAGCTCCTCCGGCACGAGCCTCAAACGCTCCCCCTGATCGAGCGGCTGTTTGCCGAAACCACACAATTGGGGCTGCATGCGCGCAAGCTGATCTATCGCAGTGACAAGCTCTGGCTCGAACTAGATGCTTCCGGTCAGCCGCCATTGCAACTGGAGGCGTCCATCGCCTCTCGGCTGCAGTCAATCTCTCGTCATCTGTCCGCTGCACTACAGACAACGGGCAGCCAGCAGGGCAACTGGCTAAACCGATATCGTTTGACAGCAGTCACCCTGTTGGCTGTATCCAGCGGACTGCTGGTACATGGATTACTGAACAGCTACCGCATTATCCAGTTCCCGAGCTCCACCATCCTGGATATAGGTGAGCTGCTGAGGGACTCGCTGACACTGGGTATGCTGACCTTGGGAGTGCTGATCGGCGCGACCCTGACACTGCTCCGGGGATCGTCCAGAGCCCACTCCGTTCTGCTGGAAGTAGTCCTGGTCGGCAGTCTGGGTAGTGTCCTGACAGCCTTCGTGCTGCTGCGCGACATCAACACCGAATTCGACCAGTCACCCGCGACTGCTTTAGCGGCGGAGGTGCAGGATAGCTACACCCAAAAGAGCCGCAGGCTCGCTCGGCGCTACTACCTATCGCTAGACCCGGTGGGTGCGCAGAGCGCCCCCTTTCAGGTCAGTGTTTCGCAGGCGCTCCATAGGCGAGTACATAAAGGCCAGACACTTACAGTCGTGCTACGAAGCGGCCTTCTTGGCTATCGCTGGGTGGAACGCATAAACCCCTGAACAAGCAAAAGCCCGGCAGATGCCGGGCTTTTTTGTGGCCGGGCTTGTGGCCCTGCCGGGTGCCGGAACGAGCCGGCCTGGGGTAGTAACGCCTCGTACCGGGCGGGTAGCCCCCACTGTGGGTGTACGCTGCGTGGTGCCGGGCGGAGATCCGTCGGCACCGGGAGAGGGCGCCTCGCGGCGCCCGGGAACTGCGGGTGTTGCGACAGCATGCCAGGGAAAGCTTTCAGCACGCTTTCCCTGACGCGACCTGTTCGGTCAGCTATCGCGGGGTTTCAACCGATGGTCATCAGGCTGGCGTTGCCGCCAGCCGCCGCGGTGTTCACGCTCAGCGCATGCTCGATCAGCAGGCGCTCCAACGGGATGTCGGTCTCGCCCTTGTTCAGGCCGTGCACGCTGACGATGGCGCCCTTGCGCTGAGCCGCCTGCTGACTGACCTCACGCAGCTGGTCGGAGTCGCCGTGGTGCAGAATGGCGTCGAACTCGGCATCGCTCGCCGTCCAGTCGGCCACGGTGGCGATGCGCTTCTGCACCTCCTTGGGCAGCACGGCGAGCAGCTCGCGCTGGCGCTCCGGCAGCAACGCATGGCTGCCGACAGCCAGGGTAGCGGCCAGCTGCGCCAGCAGGTCGCCACGCTCCTCGGCCAGGCACAGAACGCGCTCACGCGGCAGCAGGGTGTAGGTGTTGCGCTCGCCGGTCGGGCCGGTCAGCACATGGCTGGTATAGCTCTGCGACAACTCAAGGTACTGGGCGAACTGGCTGGCCAGCGCCGGCTCCTGCTTGGCGGCCCAGTCGGCGAAGGCGACACGCGCCTTCTCCAGCTCGGCCGGAGCGCCCAGGGCATGTACGTTGTCGCCCTTGAGCTGCTGGGCCACGGCATCCTGCGGGCGGGTCGACAGCAGGCGGTACAGGTACAGCGGGCCGCCGGCCTTCGGGCCGGTGCCGGACAGGCCTTCACCACCGAACGGCTGCACGCCGACCACGGCGCCAACGATGTTGCGGTTGACGTAGAGGTTGCCGACCTTGGCGCCATCCACCACCTGGGCGATGGTCTCGTCGATGCGGGTATGCACGCCGAGGGTCAGGCCGTAGCCGCTGTCGTTGATCTGCTGCAGCAGGCTGCCCAGCTCGGCGCGCGGGTAGCGCACCAGGTGCAGCACGGGGCCGAAGATCTCGCGTTTCATCTCGTCGAAGCTGTCCAGCTCGATCAGGGTCGGCAGCACGAAGGTGCCACGCTTGATCTCGTCGGCATCGGCACGGGCGGCCTGGAACACCTTGCGGCCCTTCTCGCGCATGGCGGCGATGTGCGCTTCGATACCGGCCTTGGCCTCGGCGTCGATCACCGGGCCGATGTCGGTGTGCAGGCGCTCCGGCGAGCCGATGCGGTACTCGGCCATGGCGCCCTTGAGCATCTCGATCACGCGGTCGGCCACGTCATCCTGCACGCACAGCACGCGCAGGGCCGAGCAGCGCTGGCCGGCGCTGTCGAAGGCGGAGCTGACCACATCGACCACCACCTGCTCGGCCAGCGCCGAGGAGTCGACGATCATGGCGTTGAGGCCGCCGGTCTCGGCGATCAGCGGAATGGTGCGCCCCTGGGCGTCCAGGCGCCCGGCGATGTTGCGCGCGAGGATGCCGGCCACCTCGGTGGAGCCGGTGAACATCACGCCACGCACTCGCTCGTCACCCACCAGGCGGGCGCCGACGGTCTCGCCGCGGCCCGGCAGCAGCTGCACGGCACCGCCGGGCACGCCGGCATCGAGGAGGATGCGCACGGCCTGGGCGGCGATCAGCGGGGTCTGCTCGGCCGGCTTGGCCAGCACGGTATTGCCGGCAGCCAGCGCCGCAGCCACCTGGCCGGTGAAGATCGCCAGCGGGAAGTTCCACGGGCTGATGCACACCACCGGGCCCAGCGGGCGGTGGCTGTCGTTGCCGAAGGCACGGGCCTGGGCCGCGTAGTAACGGAGGAAGTCGACCGCCTCGCGCACCTCGGCGATGGCGTTGGCAAAGGTCTTGCCGGATTCACGCACCAGCAGGCCCATCAGTTGCTGGATCTCCGCTTCCATGCGATCAGCGGCACGTTCCAGCACGGCGGCGCGCTCCGCGGCCTGGGTCGACTGCCAGATCTGCCCGCTGGCCTGGGCGCAGAGAATCGCGCTCTTGACGTCGGCCTCGCTGGCCTCGTGCACATGACCGACCAGATCGCGGTGATCGGCCGGGTTGCGCACCGGCTCGGCCGGGCCCGGGTTCGGCGTATCGCAGCCGAGGATCGGCGCGGCGACATAGGCGGTGTTGGTGGACGACAGCAGCGCCGAGCTCAGCGAGCCCAGGCGGTGCTCGTTGGCCAGGTCGATGCCTTCGGAGTTCAGGCGGGCCGATCCATACAGGTCACGCGGCAGCGGAATGCGCGGATGCGGCAGACCGAGGGTGCCTTCCTGCGCGGCCATGCGCTCGACCTGCTCGACCGGGTCCAGCACCAGTTCCTTGAGGGAAATGCTGTGGTCGGCGATGCGGTTGACGAAGCTGGTGTTGGCGCCGTTTTCCAGCAGGCGACGGACCAGGTAGGCCAGCAGCGTTTCGTGGCTGCCGACGGGTGCGTAGATGCGGCACGGACGGTTGAACTTGCCGTCGGCGACCTTGCCCACCACCTGCTCGTACAGCGGCTCGCCCATGCCGTGCAGGCACTGGAACTCGTACTGGCCCGGGTAGTAGTTCTGCCCGGCGATCTGGTAGATGGCCGACAGCGAGTGGGCGTTGTGGGTGGCGAACTGCGGGTAGATGGCCTCCGGCACCGCCAGCAGCTTGCGCGCGCAGGCGATGTAGGAGATGTCGGTGTACGGCTTGCGGGTGTAAACCGGGTAGCCTTCCAGGCCCTCGACCTGAGCGCGCTTGATCTCGCTGTCCCAGTAGGCGCCCTTGACCAGGCGGATCATCAGGCGATGGCGGCTGCGCTTGGCCAGGTCGATGACGTAGTCGATCACGTACGGGCAGCGCTTCTGGTAGGCCTGGATGACAAAGCCGATACCGTTCCAGCCGGCCAGCTCGGGGGCGAAGCACAGGCGCTCGAGCAGGTCGAGGGAGATTTCCAGGCGATCGGCTTCCTCGGCGTCGATGTTCAGGCCGATGTCGTACTGCTTGGCCAGCTTGGTCAGGCCCAGCAGGATCGGGTACAGCTCGTCCATCACGCGGTCGTACTGGGCGCGGCTGTAGCGCGGGTGCAGAGCGGAGAGTTTGATCGAGATGCCCGGGCCTTCGTAGATGCCGCGGCCATGCGAGGCCTTGCCGATGGCATGGATGGCCTGCTCGTAGGAGGCCAGGTAACGCTTGGCGTCATCCTCGGTCAGCGCGGCCTCGCCGAGCATGTCGTAGGAGTAGCGGAAGCCCTTGCTCTCCATGCTGGAGGCATTGGCCAGGGCCTCGCCGATGGTCTCGCCGGTGACGAACTGCTCGCCCATCAGGCGCATGGCCATGTCCACGCCCTTGCGGATCACCGGCTCGCCACTCTTGGCGATGATGCGGTTGAGCGCCGAGGTCATGCCGGCTTCGTTATGGGTGGACACCAGCTTGCCGGTGATCAGCAGGCCCCAGCTGGCCGCGTTGACGAACATCGACGGGCTCTGGCCAAGGTGCTGGCTCCAGTTGCCGTTGGCAATCTTGTCGCGAATCAGCGCGTCGCGCGTGGCCTTGTCCGGGATACGCAGCAGCGCCTCGGCCAGGCACATCAGCGCCACGCCTTCCTGGGACGACAGCGAGAACTCCTGCAGCAAGCCCTGCACCAGGCCCTGACGGCCGCCGGCGCTCTTCTGGTTGCGCAGTTTCTCGGCAATACCGAGGGCCATCTTCTGGGTCGCCTCGGCCTGATCCTGCGGCAGGCGCGCCTGCTCCAGCAGCATCGGCAGCGCCTCGGTCTCCGGGCGACGGTAGGCGCCGGTGATGGCCGCGCGCAGCACGGACTGCGGCAGGATGCTTTCGGCGAAGTCGAGGAATACCTGCAGGGCCTGCTCGCCCAGGTTCTCCACCGCCTCTTCGCCGGCCACAGCTGCCAGGCCGGAATGTTCGGCCGGGGTCAGGCCACCTTCCACCTGCTCCAGATAGTTGAAGATCGCTTGCTTGATCAGCCAGTGCGGCGTGCGATCGAGGGACTGGGCAGCTTGCTTCAGACGTTCACGGGTGGCGTCGTCGAGTTTCACGCCAAGGGTGGTGGTGGCCATTGCTTATCCTGTTTCGGTTGAGTGCGCTGCGGCGCGTGGCGGAAGAGTAAACCGCCCGCAGGAAAAGGTGCAACCTTGTGCAACCAATGCTTCCGACGAGAGGCAAACCAAGTGCAACCAATATCTCAAACAGAACTACAGACAACCTTAGACCCGCAGGACCGACTGACGGCGCAACCCGATAGGCGTGCGCCGCAAAAGAAAAAGCCCGGCACAGGCCGGGCTTTTTCTCAACGCTGCGCTTAGCGCTCCACTTCCTTGACCCTGAACCAGGCCGCGTACAGTGCCGGCAGGAACAACAGCGTCAACGCCGTGGCGACGATCAGGCCACCCATGATGGCCACCGCCATCGGCCCGAAGAACACACTGCGCGACAGCGGAATCATCGCCAGGACCGCCGCCAGGGCGGTCAGCACGATGGGGCGGAAGCGCCGCACCGTGGCCTCGATGATGGCATGCCAACGATCCTGGCCAGCGGCGATGTCCTGCTCGATCTGATCGACCAGGATCACCGAGTTGCGCATGATCATGCCGGACAGGGCAATGGTCCCGAGCATGGCGACGAAGCCGAACGGCTGCTGGAACACCAGCAGGAACAGGGTCACGCCAATCAGCCCCAGCGGCGCAGTGAGGAACACCATGGCCGTACGCGACATGCTCTTGAGCTGCAGCATCAGCAGGGTCAGCACCACCAGGATAAACAGCGGGACGCCGGCGTTGACCGACTTCTGGCCACGCGCCGACTCCTCCACGGTGCCCCCCACTTCCAGCAGGTAGCCGTCAGGCAGCGCGGCGCGGATCGGCTCCAGGGTCGGCATGATCTGCTTGAGCAGGGTCGCCGGCTGCTCGCCGCCATAGATGTCGCCCAGGATGGTCACGGTCGGCAGGCGATCGCGACGCCAGATCACGCCCTCCTCGAAGCCGTATTCCAGGGTGGCGATCTGCGACAGAGCCACGCTCTTGCCACTTGCAGTCGGTACCGCCAGGCTCGGCAGCAGCTCCAGCGCCTGGCGCTCGCGCACGGTGCCGCGCAGGAGGATCTCGATCAGCTCGTTGTCCTCGCGGAACAGGCTGACGCTGGAGCCGGTCAGCGAACTTTGCAGGAAGCTCGACAGGTCGGCACTGCTCACCCCCAGGGCACGCGCGCGCTCCTGATCGATGTCGAGGTAGACCACCTTGCTCGGCTCTTCCCAGTTCAGGTGAACGTTGGCCACGTGGCTGTTCTCGCGCACCTTGGCCGCCACCTCGCGGGCGATGGCACGCACCTCGTCGATGTGCTCGCCACTGACCCGCAGCTGGATCGGGAAGCCCACGGGCGGGCCGTTTTCCAGGCGCGAGACACGGGTACGGGCGAACGGGAAGTCCTCGTTCATCACCTCGATCAGCCAGGTGCGCAGCTTCTCGCGATCCTCGATGCTCTTGGCCAGGATGACGAACTGGGCGAAACGGGTCGCCGGCAGCTGCTGATCCAGCGGCAGATAGAAGCGCGGCGAACCGGTGCCGACGTAGGCCACGTAGTTGTCGATGCCCTCATGCTCCTTGAGCTTGGCCTCCAAGCGCTTGACCTGCTCCTCGGTAGCCTTGAGCGACGAGCCCTCGGTGAGTTTGATGTCGACCATCAGCTCCAGGCGCCCGGAAGCCGGGAAGAACTGCTGTGGCACGAAGCGGAACAGCAGCAGCGAGACGACGAACAGGCCGATGGTGATCAGGATCACCGTCTTGCGCCGGCGCACGCACCACTCCACCACCTCGCGCACCGTCTGGTAGAAGGTGGTCGAATACGGATCGTGGCCCTGCGCACTGCCACCATGCTTCTTCGCATGCAGCTTGGCCAGGTCCGGCAGCAGGCGGTCGCCCAGGTAGGGCACGAAGACCACAGCAGCGATCCAGGACACGATCAGGGCGATGGCCACCACCTGGAAGATCGAGCGGGTGTACTCGCCGGTGCCGGACTGCGCAGTGGCGATCGGCAGGAAGCCGGCGGCGGTGATCAGGGTACCGGTGAGCATCGGAAAGGCCGTGCTGGTCCAGGCGTAGCTGGCCGCGCGCAGGCGATCGTAGCCCTGCTCCATCTTGATCGCCATCATCTCCACCGCAATGATCGCGTCGTCCACCAGCAGCCCGAGCGCCAGTACCAGTGCGCCCAGGGAAATCTTGTGCAGGCCGATGCCGAAGTAGTGCATCAGGGCGAAGGTCATCGCCAGCACCAGCGGGATGGACAGCGCCACCACCAGGCCGGTGCGCAGGCCGAGGGAGAAGAAACTGACCAGCAGCACGATGATCAGCGCTTCCACCAGCACGCGGACGAACTCGCCCACGCCGGTTTTCACCGCGGCTGGCTGGTCGGACACCTTGTGCAGCTCCATGCCCAGCGGCAGGGTTTCCTGCAGGCGCGCGAACTCGCGCTCCAGAGCCTCGCCCAGCACCAGGATGTCACCACCACTCTTCATCGACACAGCGATGCCGATGGCATCCTCGCCCATGAAGCGCATGCGCGGCGCGGGCGGATCATTGAAGCCGCGATAAACCTCGGCCACATCCCCCAAACGGAAGGTGCGGTCACCGACGCGGATCGGGAAATCACGAATCTCCTCGACCGAGGTGAAGCGCCCCGACACGCGCATCTGCACGCGGTCGGTAGGGGTCTCGAAGAAGCCCGAATACGCCACCGCATTCTGCTCGTCCAGCGCCTGCTGCACCGCCGCCAGCGGCAAGCCGAGGGTGGCCAGCTTGACGTTGGACAGCTCGATCCAGATCTTCTCGTCCTGCAGGCCGATCAGCTCGACCTTGCCCACATCCTTGACCCGCTGCAGCTGCAGTTGCAGGCGATCGGCGTAATCCTTCATCACGGCGTAGTCGAAACCTTCGCCGGTCAGTGCGTAGATGTTGCCAAAGGTGGTGCCGAACTCATCGTTGAAGAAAGGACCACGAATGCCGGGCGGCAGGGTGTGGCGGATGTCGTTGACCTTCTTGCGGATCTGGTACCAGAGCTCGGGAATATCCTTGGAATGGATATTGTCGCGAGCCATGAAAGTGACCACCGACTCGCCCGGGCGCGAATAAGAGTTGATGTACTGGTAGTCGCCCGTCTCCATCAGCTTCTTTTCGATACGCTCGGTGATCTGCCGCGAGACCTCCTCGGCGGTCGCTCCCGGCCAGTCAGTGCGCACCACCATGGCCTTGAAGGTGAAGGGCGGGTCCTCGCTCTGGCCGAGCTTGGTGTAGGACAGCGCGCCGATCACCGCCAGCACGATCATGAAGTAGCGCACCACACTGCGGTTGCGCAGCGCCCACTCGGAAAGGTTGAAGGACATGGCTTACTCCTTGCCGACCAGCGCAACCACGCGGTTATCACGGTCCACCGGACGTACCTTCTGCCCGTCGAGCAGCACGTGCACGCCGGCAGCCACTACCCAGTCGCCCTCCTTCAGACCTTCCAGGATCGACACACGCTCCTGGCCATAGGAACCGACCCGTACGGGCGTACGCACCACCTTGGATTCCTTGGCATCGATAACCCAGACGAAGGGCTTGCCCTTCTCCGCGCTGAGCGCGGACAACGGCACCGACAGCGGCACCTCGCCGTCGGCGGTGATCGAAACGCGGGCACTCTGCCCCACCTCGGCCTTGACCTTGGGATCGCTGAAGGTGACGCGCGCGGCAAAGGTGCGCGACTGGGCGTCGGCGGCCGGCGACAGCTCGCGGATGCGCCCGGGGAACTGTTTGTCCGGTTGCGACCACAGCTCGATACTGACTTCCTGGCCGATGCGGAAGCGTTCCAGGGCATGCTCGGGCACACTGATCAGCACTTCGCGCTCGCCATCGGCGGCCAGGGTGAACACGGTCTGACCGGCAGCCACCACCTGGCCCACCTCGCCCAGACGGCGGGCGATCAGGCCATCCTGGGAGGCACGCAGCACCGAGTAACCGGCCTGGTTGCTGGCCACATCGAACTCGGCCTTGATCTGCTTAACCCGCGCCTCGCCGGCGCGGTACTGGTTCTCCACCGTGTCGTACTGCGACTGGCTGATCAGCTGACGAGCCAGCAGGGTCTTGTAGCGGTCGCGCTCGGAACGCACCAGCTTGAGGTTGGCCTCAGCAGCATTGAGCTGGGCACGGGCGGCTTCCAGCTGCAGTTTGACGTCCTGCGGGTCCAGCTCGGCCAGCGGCTGGTCCTTGCGCACCCGGTCACCGGCATCCACCAGGCGCTTGGCGATCTTGCCACCGATGCGGAAGGCCAGCTCCGGCTCGAAGCGCGCGCGCACTTCACCGGGGTAGGTATCCACCGCGTCCGCCGCCGGCAGCGGCTGCACCACCATGGCCGGGCGGGCCGGGGCCTCGACGGTTTCGCCGTTGCCACAGGCAACCAGCAGGGAGATCAGCGACAGCGGCACAGCGAGGGACAAGGCATGACGGAGCATGGTGGCGACCTTTCGCAAAAAGATGCTTGGAATACTTATACTGAGCGGTATAGTAAAAATAGCGTACTCACCAGTCCAGTATTAAAAAGCCAAATGTCCGACAAATCTTTTCCGCCCGCCGGTGGCCCCGGACGTCCCAAGGACCCCGCCAAGCGCCTGGCCATTCTCGAAGCGGCCAAGCGCCTGTTCATGCAGAACGGCTACGACGGCAGCAGCATGGATGCCATCGCTGCCGAGGCCGGGGTCTCCAAGCTCACGGTGTACAGCCACTTCACCGACAAGGAGACGCTGTTCGCCTGCGCGGTGGAGTCCAAGTGCGCGGAACAGTTGCCGCCGCTGTTCTTCGAGCTGCGCCCGGACAGCAGCATCGAACAGGCCCTGCTGACCATCGGCCGCGGCTTCAATGCCCTGATCAACAGCGAGGAATCGCTGTCCATGCACCGCCTGATGGTGGCTCAGGGCGCGCAGAACCCGCAGCTTTCACAACTGTTCTTCAATGCCGGCCCGCAGCGCGTGATCGATGCCATGCAGCATCTGCTGGAGCAGGCCAACGCGTGCGGCCAATTGCAGGTCGACAACCCGCAGCACGCCGCCGAGCATTTCTTCTGCCTGATCAAGGGTGGCAGCCACTTCCGCCTGATGATCGGCGTGGTTGCCCCGCCCAGCGCGGAGCAGGCCGAGGAGCATGTGCAGGAAGTGGTGCGGCTGTTCGTGCGCGCCTATCAGGCCTGAGGCTTGAGGGCCTTCTTGGGATAGATGTCGTAGCGGCTGGATTTGCCTTCCAGTGCATAGCTGGGCTTGGCGCCCTCGATGATTGGCGCCTTGCGCGGGCGCTTGACCACCACCCGATGAGTCGCCAGGGCCAGCGCCGCCTGTAGCAGCGCCGGGGCATCCAGGTCATCGCCCACCAGCGGGCGGAACAGGCGCATTTCCTTCTTCACCAGCGCACTCTTGTCGCGGTGCGGGAACATCGGGTCGAGGTAGATCACCTGGGGTGGCTCGCCCTGCCAATCGCGCATCAGCTCGATGGCATTGCCCTGCAGCAGGCGCATCTGCGCGGCAATCGGCGCCACCTCAGCATCCCGCCGCGCGCGCGCCAGGCCATCCTCGAGCAGCGCAGCGATGATCGGCTGCCGCTCGCTCAGGGTCATCGCGCAGCCCAAGGTGGCCAGCACGAATGCATCACGCCCCAGGCCGGCCGTGGCATCCAGCACGCTCGGCCGCACCCCGGGCTGCACGCCGACCGCCTTGGCGATCATCTGTCCACTGCCGCCGCCAAACAGGCGCCGGTGCGCCACCGCGCCCTCGACGAAGTCCACCCGTACCGGCCCCGGCGCCTGCGGCCCCAGCTCCGCCAGCTGCAGCCCGTCGTCACCCAGCTGCAGGGCAAACTCGGCCTCCCCCTGCAGCGGCAGGCCCAGGCGCTCGGCCCAGGCACTGGCCTCGTCGGCAAAGACAGGCCGCAGGGCCTCAACTCGGATTCTGGTGATAGGCCGCTCGTCGCTCATCAGGAAATATGCTCAAAAAACGCTCAATGGCTACGACACGCGGCCGATAGCAAGGTGATGTCCTATTCTGCCAGACGCGGCCGGTACCGGCCGCATCGAGTTCGATCATGTTCGATGCCCTTTCCGCGCCCCGCCCCTCCCCGCTGGACAAACAGCTGGATGCTGGCCTGCGCGACTCCCTCGACTACCAGATCCTGCGCCGCACGCTGATGCCCAAGGGCGAGGTGCCGCCTCCCGAACAGGCCGCTGCCGAGATCGAGGAGGCCAGCCAACCGGCGCCGACCGCTGCTACGGTGGTCGATGCCGGCGCCCAGGCCGCCAGCTTCCAGCAGATGCTGCAACAGCGCGAGCTGCAGCTGAACGTCACCGCCAATCCGCAGCCGCAGAAGACCGATCCGCTGGTACTCGACCTCGCCGGCAACGGCTTCAGCACCCGCGGCCTCGACGACGCCGTGCGCTTCGACCTGGACGCCGACGGCCGCACGGACCGCATCAGCGCACCCAGCGGCGACGACGCCCTGCTGGCGCTGGACCGCAACGACAATGGTCGCATCGACGATGGCCGCGAGCTGTTCGGCGACCAGAACGGCGCCGCCAACGGCTTCGCCGAGCTGGGCAAGTACGACGACAACGGCGACGGCCGCATCAACCTGCAGGACGCCGTGTTCGAGCGCCTGCGCCTGCTGCGCTTCGACGCCGAGGGTCGCCAGCACAGCCAGAGCCTGAGCCAGGCCGGAGTCGCCGCCATTGAACTGGGCGCGCGCGACGTCAAGATCGCCCTGGGTGCCTACGACGAGATTGCCCAGCTAGGCCGCTTCCAGTTCAGCGACGGCCGCAGCGGCGAGGCCGCCGACCTCCTGCTGGCACGGCGCTAAGCGGCTGCGCGCCTTATAACAGTCCGAACTGCTCCACCTCGGGCTCGCGCTGCGCCAGCGCGGGCAAACCCGGCAGGCGCTCGCCGAGGCCCGCGTGAAAACGCAGCGCCTGGGCTGCTGCCAGGTGATTGTCCGGGGTATGCAGGAAGACATAAGGAGTGAGCCCCCGCCCTATCCAGTCCGCCACCTTGTCCAGCCAGGGCTCGAGGAAGGCCTGGTTGGCATCCAGGTCCGGACCGCCGATGAAGCGCAACTGCGGGCTGGCACTGAAGCTGGTTGGCCGCAGCGGCAAGCGTGGCTTCTTCGCCTGCGCATGCAGCACCGCCGGATCACGCGAGGTGCAGGCGAACAACGCCCGCGAGTCCAGGCAGATGCGCTCCACGCCTCGCGCCTGCAGCTCGCGATTGAGCAGACGTTCCTCATCGCCGCGGGCGAAGAAGGCCGGATGGCGCAACTCCACGGCAATCGCGCGCTCGGCGAACTCGTCCAGCCAGGCCAGCAACTCACCGAGCCGCTGCGGACCGAAGCTGGCCGGCAGCTGCAGCCACAACGGCGCGACCCGCGCGCCCAATGGCGCCAGCAACTGCAGGAAATCGGCAGTCGCGCTGAAGTGCTCGCGCAGGTCGCCAGCATGGCTGATATCACGCGGCAGCTTGGCGCAGAAGCGGAAGTGCTCCGGCATCTGCTCGGCCCAGCGCTGCACGGTCTGCGGCGCAGGGCGGGCATAGAAGGTGGTGTTGCCCTCCACCGCATTGAACGTGGCGGCGTAGTGGCTCAGGGTGTCGGCGGGACGCAGGTCGGGCGGATAGAAACTACCGCGCCAGGCCGGCTCGTTCCACGACGGGCAGCCGAGAAAGTACGGCAGCATCAGGCGTAGAGGTCGAGGCCAAGCACTTCGCTGGCGTCGCGCTCCTCGGTGTAGGCGGATGTGCTGCCGTAAGCTGCCAGGGCCTGATTGGCCTTGGCGCTGAGACCGCGCTGTTCGGCGAAACTGTCCTGATAGCGCGCTGGCAGGCTGTCGGTGCTGGCGTTACCGGCTTCCACGCGGCGCGGCAGGGCCAGCTGTTCGTAGCCTTGCGTGGCGGACGGCGAAACCGGCGCCTCGCGCCGCTGCTCGACTTCCCGCTGGGCCTCGCGCAGCGGCGTAGACGCACTGCCCGGACGAGGGCTGCGTTCCAGCGAATAGGAAGAAGAGAGGCCGTCGATACGCATCGGTTACTGCTCGGTAGACGTGGAAAGCAATGTAGCGGCGGCGGATGTAAATGGCAATTTCCCGGCACCAGCCGGCAGATGGCAGGCCACCTCAGACCGGCTGCTTGGGTGTCGCCACATTGTCGCGCAGGTACACAGGTTGCGCCTGGTCAGCCGGCAACGCCTCGCCACGCACCCAGGCGAAAGTGGCCAGGCTGAGCAGATCCTGCGCATGCGGCAACATGGCCGGCTCAGTGCCGCAGGGCTGCAGCGCGATGCGAGCGCCATAGGTTCCCCAGCCGGTGCCGGCGGCGAACCAGTCGCCGTGAGCGCCGCGTGGCAGTTGCGCCAATTCGGGCGCCAGCACGGCCTCAAGCCCCTGCAGGCGCATCTCGCCCTGCGAGGCGGCATAGCAGCCCCAGTAGACCTCGTCCATGCGCGCATCGATGGCGGCAGCGACCTGCTGCGCGCCGTGCTCGCGCAGTGCACGCTGCGCCAGCACGGCCAGGTTGGAAACCGGCAGCACCGGCCTGTCGAGGGCGAAGGCCAGGCCCTGGACCACACCGATGGCGATGCGCACGCCGGTGAAGGCACCGGGGCCGCGCCCGAAGGCGATGGCATCCACCGCCGACAGCGCCAGACCGGCTTCGCCGAGCAGCTCCTGGATCATCGGCAGCAGGCGCTGAGCGTGCAGGCGCGGCGCCACTTCGTAGTGGCTGAGCACCTTGCCGTCGTGCAGCAGGGCAACCGAGCAGGCTTCGGTGGCGGTATCCAGGGCCAGCAGAGTGGTCATCGCGGTATCCGGTCAGGCAGACAAAGGGCGGCATTATAAACGCCAACGGCCCGCAATAGCGGGCCGTTGGACAGAGCGGTCAGCCGATCAGCTGAGGGCTTCGAGCACCTTGGCGGTGATCTCGTCCACCGAGCCAACGCCAGCGATGGCGCTGTACTTCGGCGTACCTTCGGCGGCGGACAGCTTCTGATAGAAGTCCACCAGCGGCTTGGTCTGCGAGTGGTAGACGGACAGGCGATGACGCACGGTCTCCTCGGTGTCGTCCTTGCGCTGGACCAGGTCTTCGCCGGTCACATCGTCCTTGCCCTCGACCTTCGGCGGGTTGTAGACCACGTGGTAAACACGGCCGCTGGCCTCGTGCACACGACGGCCGGCAATGCGCTGGACGATTTCTTCGTCGTCGACGGCGATTTCGACCACGTTGTCGATGCTCACGCCCGCTTCTTTCATGGCCTCGGCCTGAGGAATGGTGCGCGGGAAGCCGTCGAACAGGAAGCCGTTGGCGCAATCCGGCTGGGCGATGCGCTCCTTGACCAGGTTGATGATCAGGTCATCGGAGACCAGACCACCGGCGTCCATCACGCTCTTGGCCTGCAGACCCAGCTCAGTGCCGGCCTTGACGGCGGCACGCAGCATGTCGCCGGTGGAGATCTGCGGAATACCGAACTTCTTGGTGATGAAGCCAGCCTGGGTACCTTTACCGGCACCGGGCGCCCCCAGCAGAATCACGCGCATCGAAGTGCTCCTCAAAAAATAAGACAGAAAAGTCGTCGGACTCGCCTCATGGGGCCAATCTCGTTAATTGGGTTTCCGCGTCACTGAGCGGCGAAAGGATGGCCACGATACACAGCGCATCAAGGCTGCACAAGCCACCGAAAGTCGGAGGCGGCGGGGCCTCAGCCGGTGTTGCGCAGCCCCGCCGCGATGCCCGCCACACTGACCAGTAAAGCCTGTTCCAGAGGGCTGTCCACCGGGCCTTCACGCAGCCTGCAACGGGCCAGGAGCTCGGCCTGTAGCAGGTGCAGCGGGTCCAGGTAGATGTTGCGCACGGTAATCGCCTCACGGGTCTCCGGGCTGTGAGTGAGCAGCTCGGACTGATGAGTCAGGGCGAGTACCAGAGTGCGGCACTGCGACAATAGGTCGCGTAAATGCGCCCCCAGCGGTCGCAGCTCGTCCGTCACCAGCCGCTCGTCATACAGCATGGCGATTGTCAGATCAGTCTTGGCCAGCACCATCTCCAGCATGTCGATGCGGGTACGGAAGAATGGCCAGCGATCGCGCATATCCTCCAGCAGCGCCTGTTCGCCACGCTGCATGGCATTGCCCAACGCACTCTCCCAGCCCAGCCAGGCCGGCAGCATCAGGCGGGTCTGCGTCCAGGCGAAGATCCACGGAATGGCGCGCAGGCTTTCGATACCGCCGGCACGGCGCTTGGCAGGCCGGCTGCCGAGCGGCAGGCGCCCCAGTTCCTGCTCCGGCGTAGCCTGACGGAAGTACTCGACGAAGCGCGGATTGTCGCGCACCACGGCGCGATAGGCCGCCACGCCCTCCCCGGCCAGCCGCTCCATGGCCTCGCGCCAGGCCGGCTCGGGCGCAGGCGGCGGCTGCAGGGTCGCCTCCAGCACGGCGGCCAGGTACAGGTTGAGGTTCTGCTCGGCCAGCGCTGGCAGACCGAATTTGAAACGGATCATTTCGCCCTGCTCGGTGGTGCGGAAGCGTCCGTTCACCGAGCCCGGCGGCTGCGACAGGATGGCCGCATGGGCCGGACCGCCGCCGCGACCGACCGTACCGCCACGGCCGTGAAACAGCAGCAGCTCCACCTCATGCCTGCGGCAGACCTGTACCAGAGTCTCCTGGGCGCGGTACTGGGCCCAGGCGGCAGCCACGGTGCCGGCATCCTTGGCCGAGTCGGAATAGCCGATCATCACTTCCTGCGGGCCATGCAGGCGTGCTCGGTAGCCGTGCAGGCCCAGCAGGCGGTCGATGGCCGGGCCGGCGTTATCCAGGTCGGCCAGGGTCTCGAACAAAGGTGCAACCCGCATCGGCCGCTGCAGGCCGGCTTCCTTCAAGAGCAGTTGCACTGCCAGCACATCGGAAGGTGCACCGGCCATGGAGATGACGTAAGTGCCGAGCGAGGCAGCCGGAGCCGCGGCGATCACCCGGCAGGTCGCCAGCACTTCGGCGGTTTCGGCCGAGGGTCGGTGCTGCGCCGGCAGCAACGGGCGGCGATTGTCCAGTTCGCGCAGGAGAAACTCGATGCGCCGCTCCTCGTCCCACTCGGCGTAGTTGCCCAGGCCCAGGTAATCGGTGATCTCGGCCATCGCGGCGGCATGTCGGGCGGCATCCTGGCGCACGTCCAGGCGCACCAGGAACAGGCCGAAGCAGGCGGCGCGGCGCAGGCAGTCGAGCAGCTCGCCCTCGGCGATCACGCCCATGCCGCAGGCATGCAGCGAGTGGTAGCAGAGCTCTAGCGGCTCAAGCAGTTCGCGATTGTCATGCAGCACCTCGGCAGCTGGCGCGATCTCCTCGCGCAGGGAGGCCTCGGCCCAGGCGCGGGTGGCGCGCAAACGCTCGCGCAGTTGCTTGAGCAAGGCACGATAAGGCTCCGGGTGCACGCCAACGCGCAGACGCAGCTCGTCACTGGCCTGCTGCATCGACAGCTCGGCCGCCAGCCGCTCGACGTCGCGCAGGTACAGGTCAGCCGCCATCCAGCGCGCCAGCAGCAGTACCTCGCGGGTGACGCTGGCGGTGACGTTGGGGTTGCCGTCGCGGTCGCCGCCCATCCAGGAGGCGAAGCGCACCGGCGCCGCCTCCAGCGGCAGGCGCAGGCCACAGGCTGCCTGCAGGGCCCGGTCGGCCTTGCGCAGGAAGTTCGGCACGGCCTGCCACAGCGAATGCTCGATCACCGCGAAGCCCCACTTGGCCTCGTCGACCGGGCTGGGGCGGTTGCGCCGGATTTCCTCGGTATGCCAGGCCTCGGCGATCAAGCGCTGCAACTTGAGTTGCACCTCGTCACGCTCGGCCGGCAACAGGTCACCGTGGTCGAGGGCGGCCAGCTGCGCGGTCATGGCATCATATTTCTGGATCAGGGTGCGCCGCGCCACTTCGGTGGGATGCGCGGTGAGCACCAGCTCGATATCCAGGCGGCCAAGCTGGCGCGCCAGCTGTTCGGGCTTGTGCCCATTCGCAACCAGGCGTTGCAGCAGCTCGGCCAGCACCCGGTCATCGAAGGGTTGCGCCTCGTCCGGTCGACGCCGACGGATGCGGTGATACTGCTCGGCGATATTGGCCAGGTTGAGGAACTGATTGAAGGCCCGCGCCACCGGCAGCAGCTCGTCATCGCCGAGCGCGGCCAGCGTCTCGCGCAATTGCCGGTCGCCAGCGGCCGAGCCCTGACGCCCGGCCTTGGCCCCCTGGCGGATCTGCTCGATCTTGGCCAGGAAGGCATCGCCGCGCTGATTGCGTATGCAATCGCCGAGCAGCTCGCCAAGCAGGTGAACCTCTTCACGCAGACGCGCATCGATTTCCGCCATGACCGCCCTCTCCGCCAGGGATAGAGCCTTCAGCTTGCACAGGGCGACTCATTCTTACAAGCACACGACGAGTGGCCGTGACCGCAGCCAAGGCGAGCTAGGCTGAACAGAACGGGGGCAAAAGCCCCGTGGGCCGGCGCCCACAGCGTCCGGCCAGACCACCGCCCACCACGAATGGGCATAACGAGGTGTGTATGAAGATCCGTGAACTCGCCCGCCATTGGGAGCAGAACGCCAAGGGTCGCCTGACCCGCAACACCCACCAGATCCATCTCGACCTGGAATCCGCCGCACGCCTGGCGGCCTTGTGCGAGATGTACCCCAAACGCAATGCCGAAGAACTGCTCGGCGAGCTGATCGGCGCCGCCCTGGAGGAACTGGAAGCCAGCCTGCCCTACGTCAAGGGCAGCAAGGTGGTGGCCACCGACGAACAGGGCGACCCGCTGTACGAGGACATCGGCCCCACGCCTCGCTTCCTCGCCCTGTCACGCCGCTACCTGCAGGAGCTGTGCGCGCAGCAGGACGGCGCCAAGCACTAGCGCCGCGGCTGGTCGAGCGCTGCCGCCTGACAAGGACCGCAGAACGACGCCAGTGAGCACCAGCGTGGGGAGCATTTACTGCTGAGGCGCCTGCGGCGTTTCCTGGCCCATGCAGCGCACGGCCTGCTTCTTGCTGTCCACCAGCACGCCGGTCAGGCCCTTCTGCTGGGTATCGAACAGCACCAGCACGCCATCGATGCACTGCGCCACCTGATTGGCCGGCTTGAGCGAGACCTTGTAGTCCTCGCCAGGCACGGTCTTGAGCATGGTGAAATCGGCCAACAGCAGGGCATCCTCCTCCTTGGCGAAATGCACGTAGCCGTAGTACCAGAGCACGGCAATGGTGCCGATGATGCTGGCGATACCGGTGAGAATCATGGGAATGGCGTTACGTTCTTCACTCATGGGAATGGCTCGCTGTACAAAAGGGCGAAAGTTTACCCGTTGCCCGGGTGCGCCGCGCGTCCGCAATGTCGCAGCGCGTGACATCGCGACTGGCTACTTGCCGCCAGCGCGTACTTCCTCGCGGGCCCGGAAAGTGGCGTCGTAGATACGCTCAGCCAGGCGCGAGAAGGGCAGGCTCTGCACCCACACGGTACCGGTGCCCTTGAGGGTGGCGAGGAGAATCCCCTCACCGCCGAACAACATACTCTTCAACCCGCCGGCCAGGCCGATGTCGTAGTCGATGCCGCTGGTGAAGGCCACCAGGCAACCGGTATCCAGGCGCAGGGTCTCGTTGTTCAGCTCCTTGCGGATCACCGTGCCGCCGGCATGCACGAAGGCCAGGCCGTCACCTTCCAGCTTCTGCAGGATGAAGCCCTCGCCGCCGAAGAAGCCGGCACCAATGCGTTTGTTGAAGCTGATACCAATCTCGGTACCGTACGCAGCGCAGAGAAAGGCGTCCTTCTGGCAGATCAGCTTGCCGCCGACCTGGCTCAGGTCGATGGGTACCACGGTGCCCGGATAAGGTGCGGCAAAGCCGACCCGTTGCTGGCCCTTACCCTGGTTGCTGAAGTGGGTCATGAACAGCGACTCGCCGGTGAGCAGACGCTTGCCCGCGCCCCACAGCTTGCCCAGCACGCCACTGGACGAGCCATCGCCCATGCGTGTCTCGAAGCGAATGCCGTCGGTCATGTAGTTCATCACCCCGGCTTCGGCGATCACCGTCTCGCCCGGGTCGAGAATGATCTCCACGGTCTGCGCTGAGGCGCCGAGGATTTCGTAGTCGAGTTTGTGGCTGGGCATGGCGGGGTTTCCTTGCAGGTTGCGCGATGCTCCCCCTCCCGTTTACGGGAGAGGGCTGGGGAGAGGGGCGCGATTTACCCTCTCCCCCAACCCCTCTCCCACAAGTGGGCGAGGGGAGCCGCGGATCTAGAGAATGTTGGCGTAGTCCGCTTCGATGCGATCCAGGCTCAGATGGTTCAGGAAGTTGGAGAAACACATCCAGGCCGCCAGCGCGTTGAGGTCGCGGAACTGCGGTGGCAGGTACTTGGGCGGCGCCACCAGCCCCTCATCGACCAGCTGGCGCAGAGTGCGCATGTCTTCCAGGGTGGTCTTACCACAGAACAGCAGCGGGATCTGCTCCAGCTTGCCCTTGCGCACGGCGAGCTGGATGTAGTTGTAGATCAGGATGAAACCCTTGAGGTAGGACAGGTCCTTGGTGAACGGCAGGCCGTCCGGGGTGGAGCCGCGGAACACCCGGCTGGCGTTGCCGTAGCTCTCCTCCAGGCCGTAGCCCTGCTCCTGATAGAACTCGAACACCTGCAGGAAGTCCGCGCCCTCCTCCGCCATGTGGATGGCACGGGTACGGTTGGTCAGCTTGCGCAGGCGGTAGGGATAGGAAGCGAAGGCGATCACCTCCATCAGGATGGCCAGGCCTTCCTGGGTCACGGTCGACGAGGGCGGGCCCTTGGCCAGGAAGGTGCACACCGGCTGGTTGAGGCCGTTGAGGGTGGTGCCGACATGCACCAGACCCTCATGCACTTCCAGCGCGCGCACGTCGCGTTCGTTGAACAGGGCGTCGCTGCGAATCTTGATGTAGTCGGCGCCAGCGGCGGCGTCGGCAACGATGCCGTCGGACTCCAGCACGCGAATGGTGTCGTCGCCGAAAACCTTGGCCAGGCGTTCCTGGAGGATGGCCACAGCGTCCTTGGCGGTGAGGCTCTTCGGCTCGTCCTGCAGGTCACCGCGGGCGGCGATGTTGTTGAGGTAGTCGGAAAGCATCAGACCAAGGTCGGCCAGGGTCGGGTCGCCGGCATGGAAGGCGTCCGAGGCGGCGCCGTACAGCTCCTGCGAGATCAGGCCGAAGTCGGCGGTGCCGCGCGCCTCGAGCATGCGGATCACCATGCGGTATTCCTTGCACATGCGCCGCATGATCTGCCCGACCGGGTTGAACTGGCCGAGCTGGCGGGTGATGTCGCGCTCGATGTTCTGGAATTCCAGCTTCTTCGCCACCGCATCGAAGGCCAGAGGGCGGCTGTCGTAATAGGCACGATCGACCGCCGGCATCGCGCGCCCCTTGGCCTTGAGGAAGCCCTGTCGCACGCTGTCGTCCCACTTGATGGCATCGAGCACGCGGATCGGCGTCTGCGCCTCGACCAGACGCCCGGAGAGGGCGCGGATGATCTCGTGATAATCGTCCTGGGACTTGCGTCGGCTCATGTGCGACCCTTATTCGACGCTGCGCTGGTAGCGTGCGACTTCGACGAAGACGTCGGCATTGGCCTGGTCATCGAGGTAGCTGAACACCTTGTCCAGCGGGGTAGTGACCAGCACGGCATCGCCTTCCGGTGTTTCCACGGGCTGGCCCTGCAGAGTGCCGCCATCCATGTCCTGAAGGATGCGCTCGACATCAAGGTTGTAGATCACCAACTCATTCTTGGCCGTGAGCTCGAAACCGGCGATGGCGAAGTTGGCCCCCAGCCGCTTGGGCAAGCCCGCCGAGATGTACCAGCGCCGACCATGGTGAGCCACGGTGAAGCCATATTCCTCGGCAACCTGGTCATCGCCATCGCTCCAGGCCCTGGCACGGTAAAGATTGGAGCCGGCACGCACGATAGAAAGGTACTGTTGATCACCCCACTCGTCCTTGCGCTCCCAGTCGCCGAGCAACGGCATCGGGGCCGCCTCATTGGCCGGTATGGGGTCCTTGAACGTTACCAGGCATCCACTCAACAGCAGGCAACTCAGGGCAGCTAGGGCCAGGCGCCAGGCATTCATTACGCACTCCTTGTGAGATTCCGGCGGAAAAGAAAAGCCCCGCCAAGGCGGGGCCGCAACTCATGATAAGGAGGCGTTGTTAAGCCCCGATTACCAGATCGAGAAAGCGCCGCAGTACCGCACGCTGGCCTTCCTGATCGAAGTCTTCCACCCCATCGACAATGGCATGATATTCCATCCGCAAAACCAGCGTCGTCAACACCTGTGCATCCTCGACAGGTGCCTTGGAGCCCATGGCCCTTACGGCGCGCTCAGCAAAGCGGAAGCGCAGCTGCTGATGCGCGAGAAACAGTGGCCGCAGCTGCGGATTGGTCAGCGCCTCCTGGCGGAAGGCCAGCTCAACCAGCAACTCGTCATCATGAGCACGCATCTTGGCCAGGACGTGAGCCACGGCAAGATCGATGAAGTGGGTAACCAGCTCGCGACGAGCGCGCGGATCCTGCTCGATGGCAGCCGCGATACGGCGGAAGTCATCTTCCATGCCGGCCCAGAGCGCGGCCAGGCTGGCCGAGCTGCGCTTGACGAACAAAGCGAAGCTGTCGGCAATCAGATCCTGAATGTCATTGAAGTAGTAGGTGGTGGCCGACAACGGCACACCTGCCTCCGCGGCCACCGCACGATGACGCACGCCACGCAGGCCCTCACGCACGATGATGCGTAGCGCCGCTTCGAGAATGCTCAGGCGGCGTTGCTCGCTGCCCTGGCGACTGGCCTTGCGGCCACGATACTGCACGGATTCGGCTAACTCGCCGGCCAGTCGGACCGGGCATTCCACGGCGGAGCTGAGGTTCACTGCTGGACGTTCCTCGCACGGACTGAAGAGAAAAAAGCAGGGGCTTGCCACAACGGCAGACCCCTGCTTTCAAACAGCGGGATGGCCATGTGCCACCCAGCGCCCGACGGTGCCCGTTCCGGCTACCGCGATCAAGCCTGCGGACGCATATGCGGGAACAGGATCACATCGCGGATGGACGGCGAATTGGTCAGAAGCATTACCAGACGGTCAATCCCGATACCCTCACCGGCGGTCGGCGGCATGCCGTATTCCAGGGCGCGGACGAAGTCGGCGTCGTAGTGCATGGCCTCGTCGTCACCGGCGTCCTTGTCGGCCACCTGCTGCAGGAAGCGCGCAGCCTGGTCTTCGGCGTCATTGAGCTCGGAGTAGGCGTTGGCGATTTCGCGGCCACCGATGAACAGCTCGAAGCGGTCGGTGACACTCGGATCGTCATCGCTGCGACGGGCCAGCGGCGAGACTTCGAACGGGTAGCGGGTGATGAAGTGCGGCTGTTCCAGCTTGTGCTCGACCAGCTCCTCGAAAATCATCACCTGCAGCTTGCCCAGGCCTTCGAAGCCGAGCACCTTGGCACCGGCCTTCTTGGCGATCTCGCGGGCCTTGTCGATATCGTTGAGGTCGGCGGCGCTGATGTCAGGGTTGTACTTGAGGATCGAGTCGAACACCGACAGGCGCACGAACGGCTCGCCGAAGTGGAACACCTTGTCGCCGTAGGGCACGTCGGTGCTACCCAGCACCGCCAGGGCCAGCTCGCGGAACAGCTCCTCGGTGAGGTCCATGTTGTCTTCGTAGTCGGCGTAGGCCTGGTAGAACTCGAGCATGGTGAACTCGGGGTTGTGCCGGGTCGAGACGCCTTCGTTACGGAAGTTGCGGTTGATCTCGAAGACCTTCTCGAAGCCACCGACCACCAGGCGCTTGAGGTACAGCTCCGGCGCGATGCGCAGGAACATGGCCATGTCCAGGGCGTTGTGGTGGGTCTCGAACGGCTTGGCCGCGGCACCGCCGGGGATGGTCTGCAGCATAGGGGTTTCCACTTCGAGGAAACCGCGCTCGTTGAGGAAACGACGGATGTGCGCGATCACCTGGGAACGCACGCGGAAGGTGTCACGCACCTCCTCGTTGACGATCAGGTCGACGTAGCGCTGGCGGTAGCGCTGCTCGGTGTCGGTCAGGCCGTGGTGCTTGTCCGGCAGCGGGCGCAGCGACTTGGTCAGCAGGCGCACGTTGAGCATGTCGACGTACAGGTCGCCCTTGCCGGAACGGGCCAGGGTGCCCTCGGCAGCGATTATGTCGCCCAGGTCGAAGTGCTTGACCGCTTCCAGCTGCTCGGCCGGCAGGGTCTTGCGATTGACGTAGACCTGCAGGCGCCCGGAGGTGTCCTGGATAACCATGAAGGCGCCACGATTGAGCATGATGCGCCCGGCGACCTTGACCGGAATGGCGGCCGCTTCCAGCTCTTCCTTGGTCTTCTCCGCGTACTGTTTCTGCAGGTCGGCGCACAGGCTGTCACGGCGGAAATCGTTGGGGAAGGCATTGCCCTGCTCACGGACGGCAGCAAGCTTCTCTTTGCGCTGGGCAATCAGCTTGTTTTCTTCCTGTTGCAGTTCGTGCTGGTCGAGTTGTTGGTCGCTCATGGTCGTCTGTCTGCCTGGCATCTAAATCAAAGGGGTTACTGGCCGGAGCGAGCCGCGCTCACTCCGCCGGGTGCGAATCAAAGGCCCTGTTTCAGGCTGGCCTCGAGATACTGGTCGAGGTCGCCGTCGAGGACTTTCTGGCAGTCGCTGCGCTCGACGCCGGTACGCAGGTCCTTGATGCGCGAATCGTCGAGCACGTAGGAGCGGATCTGATGACCCCAGCCGATGTCGGACTTGGAATCTTCCAGCGCCTGCGAGGCGGCGTTGCGCTTCATCATCTCCAGCTCGTACAACTTGGCCCGCAGCATTTTCATGGCGGTGTCCTTGTTGGCGTGCTGGGAACGTTCGTTCTGGCAGGCCACCACGGTGTTGGTCGGTACGTGGGTGATACGTACGGCCGAGTCGGTGGTGTTGACGTGCTGACCACCAGCGCCGGAGGAACGGTAGGTGTCGATGCGCAGGTCGGCCGGGTTGATCTCGATCTCGACCTTGTCGTCGATCTCGGGCGATACGAACACCGCCGAGAACGAGGTGTGGCGACGGGCGCCGGAGTCGAACGGGCTTTTGCGCACCAGGCGGTGCACGCCGATCTCGGTGCGCAGCCAGCCGAAGGCATACTCGCCCTTGATGTGCACGGTGGCGCCCTTGATGCCGGCGACTTCGCCTTCGGACAGTTCGATGATGGTGGCGTCGAAACCACGCTTGTCGGCCCAGCGCAGGTACATGCGCAGCAGGATGTTGGCCCAGTCCTGCGCTTCGGTACCGCCGGAGCCGGCCTGGATGTCCAGGTAGCAGTTGTTAGGGTCCATCTCGCCGCTGAACATGCGGCGGAATTCCAGCTTCTCGAGGATTTCGCGCAGACGCTCGACTTCGGCCACGATGTCGTTGACTGCGCCCTCGTCGTTCTCCTCGGCGGCCATTTCCAGCAAGTCTTTGGAATCGGCCAGGCTGCCGGTGAGGTCGTCGATGGTTTCGACGATCTGCGCCAGCATGGCACGCTCGCGTCCCAGGCCCTGGGCGTACTCGGGCTTGTTCCAGACGCTGGCGTCTTCCAGCTCGCGGTTGACTTCGATCAGGCGGTCATGCTTCTGATCGTAGTCAAAGATACCCCCGAATCGACAGGGTCCGCTCGGACAGGTCCTTGATGCTGTTGAGGATCGGATTGATTTCCATGGTGGGCAGCACTCTCGGGCAAAGGCGCGCGGCTGTCGGGCCATCGGCGAGGTGCCGACCGCACACGACGCAGGCCGCGACCGCGAAGTTTCGGAAAAGCCCGCGAGTATACCCGAGTGCACGCGCCCTGGCAGCCCGCAGGCTGACCGGCGGGCCGACCTCAGAACTTCAGGCTGAGCCGCGCCGCCAGGGCGTTGTCACGCGCATCCTCGGCGTAATCGCCCGCATAGGTCAGGCCGAGGTAGAGGCCATCACGCAGTTCGTGGTCCAGGCTGAGGTCCAGGCGCAGGCTGCTGCGCTCGAACTCGCGGCCCTGCAGGCGCAGGTTCTGCCCATCCGCGGTCATCGCCTCGGCGTTGAGGCGGTCACTGCCCAGGTCCTGGCGCAGGGCCAGGCTGGCCCGGCCGACCCATTTGCGCTGCTGCCAGTACCAGGGCGCCGCCAGACGCCAACCCAGGGTCAGGTAGCCGCCCTCCTCGTCCGCCGCCCGCAGACGCAGACCGTTGTCGCGCAATGCGCCGCCGTCCAGGCGCAGCAGCGCCAGCCCGGCGAAGGGCTCCAGGGTGAAATCGCGGAAATCCAGGGCGAAACTGCTTTCGCCGAACAGCTGCCAGCTATGCGCGCTGGCGTGGTCGCTGCCACTGTCCAGGCGATGCTGACCGTATAAGGCGCCGAGCTTGAAGCCCAGCTGGTTGTAGATACGAGTGGCGGCATACAGACCGAAGTGGGCACTGTCGCTGGCGCCACTATCCCCGTCATCCTCCAGGCGCGCCTGAGACAATGCGACCAGCCCGCCGCCGATCCACTGGCCACCGAGCGGCCGATCCAGCCCCAGCGTGAGGCTCTCGCCGCGGCGCTGCAGACCGCCGTCCCAGTGGCCTTGATAGCCCTGGACGCGCGTCCAGATCGGCCATTGATCAGCCTCGGCCTGAGACTCGCGAAAGGCAAAGCGTACCTGCTGCAGACGGTCCAGCGCCGCCTCGCGGGGCAGCCGACTGTCATGCAACAACAACGCGCGCTGATCGAGTGGCAGCACGCTTTCGACCGCGCCGGCAGCAGCCGACGCCAGCAACAGGCCCGCGAACAGCGCACAGCGCATCAACGCAGCGCCAGTTCCTGACGCACCTGGCTTTCCAGCTCGGCCTTGAGCGAGGGCTCCAGCTTGAGCTGACGAGCCAGCTCCTCCAGGTAGGCACGCTCCATGAAGTGCTCTTCGTCGACCATCAGCACACTGGCGATGTACATCTCGGCGGCCATTTCCGGAGTACTCGCGGCACGCGCCACCTCGGCAGGGTCGAGCGGCTTGTTCAGCTCGGCATCCAGCCAGCGCAGCAGCTCAGGATCATTGGCCAACGCACCGATCTGTTCCTCGATCAGCTGGCGCTCCTTGGCGTCCACGTGGCCATCAGCCTTGGCCGCCGCCACCAGCGCCTTGAGGATCGCCTGGCTGTGCAGTTCGGCCTGCGGTGCCGGCAGGCGATCCACGGTCTGTGGCTCGATGCGCGGCTGCGCGCTGCCGGCACGCTGCTGCTCCTGCCAGTTGCCATAGGCCTTGTAGGCGATCACGCCGAGAGCCGCCAGGCCACCATAGGTCAGCGCCTTGCCACCCAGCTTGCGCGCGCTCTTGTTGCCCAGCAGCAGCCCCAGAGCACCCGCCGCCAGGGCGCCGCCGCCAGCCCCCTTGAGCAACGTGCTGAGGTCACCGCTGCCGCCCTTGTTGCCGCCAGTCACGCTGCCGAGCAGGCCACCCAGGCCGCCGGACGACGACGAGCCGGACTTCTGCTGCAACAGGTCCTGGCCGGATTTGAGCAGTTGATCGAGCAGTCCACGAGTATTCATCTGAGCCCTCCTGAGGGATTACCTGTCCATGTAAGGCCTTGATTCTAACCACAACAGCCGGAGCACGAAGTGACGCTCTGCTTCCGGATATTGCGTACAGCAAAAAAACACTTCCTTTCTATAAAAAAGAACGGCTTTATTAATTTTCTATAAACCTCAACCACAAGCTCCGGATTGCCCGCCATGATGACCCTGCGCCAGATCCGCCATTTCATCGCTGTCGCCGAGACCGGCTCGATCTCCGCCGCCGCCCAGGCGGTTTTCATCTCGCAGTCGACCCTGACCCTGGCCATCCAGCAGCTGGAGGAGGAGATCGGCGTCAGCCTGTTCAACCGCCACGCCAAGGGCATGAGCCTGACCCACCAGGGCCACCAGTTCCTGCGCCAGGCGCATCTGATCCTGGCCACCGTGGACAATGCCAAACGCAGCCTGCAGCAGAGCACCGATCAGGTTGCCGGGCACCTCACCATCGGCGTAACCAGCCTGGTCGCCGGCTACTACCTGGCCGACCTGATCACCCGCTTCCAGCGCGCCTACCCCAACGTGCAGGTCCGCGTGGTGGAGGACGAGCGCCCCTATATCGAGCACCTGCTGGTCAGCGGCGAGATCGACGTCGGCGTGCTGATCCTGTCCAACCTGGAAGACCGCCACGCCCTGCAGACCGAGGTACTGACCCATTCGCCCCATCGCCTCTGGCTACCGGCACGCCACCCGCTGCTGGAGCGCGACAGCATCAGCCTGGCCGACGTGGCCAGCGAGCCGCTGATCCAACTCAACGCCGACGAAATGGGCCTGCATACCCAGCGCATCTGGAGCCGCGCCGGCCTGACGCCGCACGTAACCCTGCGTACCGCCTCGGTGGAGGCCGTGCGCAGCCTGGTGGCCGCCGGCCTCGGCCTGTCGATCCAGCCGGACATGACCTACCGCCCCTGGTCGCTGGAGGGCGACATCATCGAGGCGCGGCCGCTGGTCGACCTCGGCGAGCCGCTCGACGTCGGCCTGGCCTGGCGCCGCGGCACGGCGCGACCGGCACTGGTCGACCCGTTCCTGACCCTGGCCCGCGAACAGCCCAACAACCGTAAGGTTTCGATTTAATCGAACGCTACTTTCAATATTTAGAATTTGTCGACCTCAAGCCCGGCCTCTAGTCTCGCTTCCCTATGGACGCAGGCATCCCGGGCCAACCGGAGCCGCCATGCCAGCCGCAACCAATAACAGAAGAAACGCGAAGATGAGCACGCCCACCCTGCACAGCGCTTTGCTGATCGACGGCCAACTGGTCGGCGGGGAAGGTGTCGCCGAAACCATCCTCAATCCCGCCACCGGCGAAGTCTTGTGCAGCATCGCCGAGGCCTCGCTGGAGCAACTCGAAGCTGCCGTGCAAGGCGCCTACCGCTCCTTCCCCGCCTGGTCGCGGACCACCCCGGCACAACGCGCGGCCACCCTGCTGGCGATTGCCGAGGCCATCGATGCCCGGGCCGAGCAGTTGGCCCAGCTGGAAGCCCTGAACTGCGGCAAGCCACTGCACTTGGCGCGCCAGGACGATCTGCCGGCGACCGCCGATGTCTTCCGCTTCTTCGCTGGCGCCGTGCGCTGCCAGCAGGGCCAGCTGGCCGGCGAGTACCTGACCGGGCATACCAGCCTGGTACGCCGCGACCCGGTCGGCGTGGTCGCCTCCATCGCGCCGTGGAACTACCCGTTAATGATGGCCGCCTGGAAAATCGCCCCGGCACTGGCCGCCGGCAATACCCTGGTCTTCAAACCTTCCGAGCACACGCCGCTGTCGATCCTCGCGCTGGCGCCGGCGCTGGCGCAGATTCTGCCGGCCGGCGTGCTGAACATCGTCTGCGGCGGTGGCGAAGGCGTCGGCAGCAGCCTGGTCGGCCACCCGCGGGTACGCATGGTGTCGCTGACCGGCGACATCGTCACCGGCCAGAAGATCCTGCAGAGCGCCGCGCGCACCCTCAAGCGCACTCACCTGGAGCTGGGCGGCAAGGCGCCGGTGATCGTCTGCAACGATGCCGATATCGAGGCCGTGGTCCAGGGCATCCGCACCCATGGCTACTACAACGCCGGTCAGGACTGCACCGCGGCCTGTCGCATCTACGCGGAAAAAGGTATCCACGATCGCCTGGTCGCCGAGCTGGGCGAAGCGGTGGCTAGCATTCGCTTCGCCCGCAAGAAGGACACCGATAATGAAATCGGTCCGCTGATCAGCGCGCGCCAGCGCGACCGCGTGGCCAGCTTCGTCGAGCGCGCCCTCGGCCAGCCGCACATCGAGCGCGTCACCGGCGCCGCCGTGCATTCCGGCCCCGGCTTTTATTACCAGCCGACCCTACTGGCCGGCTGCAGGCAGCAGGACGAGATCGTCCAGCGCGAGGTGTTCGGCCCGGTGGTCACGGTGACCCGCTTCGACCACCTGAGCCAGGCGCTGGACTGGGCCAACGACTCCGAATACGGCCTGGCCAGCTCGGTGTGGACGCAGAACCTGGACAAGGCCTTCCAGCTGGCCAACCGCCTGCAGTACGGCTGCACCTGGATCAACACCCACTTCATGCTGGCCAGCGAGATGCCACACGGCGGGCTGAAACGCTCGGGCTACGGCAAAGATCTGTCCAGCGACTCGTTGCAGGACTACAGCGTGGTGCGCCACATCATGGTGCGCCACGGACAACAATTAGACTGACCCAACCCGCTCGGCGCGGTCTGCCGAACGCCATTCATCTGCCCCGATAACAGGTCACAACAAGAGGGAATCACGATGTCCGCGCCAACCACCACACTCCTCAGCGCTCTCGCCACCGCCCTGCTCGCCAGCGGCGCCGTGCATGCCGCCGAACCGCTCAAGACCCTCGGCACCGCCGAAGGCCAGCTCGACATCATCGCCTGGCCCGGCTACATCGAGCGCGGCGAAACCGACAAGAACTACGACTGGGTCACCCAGTTCGAGCAGGACACCGGCTGCAAGGTCAACGTCAAGACCGCCGCCACCTCCGACGAGATGGTCAGCCTGATGGCCAAGGGCGGCTATGACCTGGTGACCGCCTCGGGCGATGCCTCGCTGCGCCTGATCGCCGGCAAGCGCGTGCAGCCGGTCAACGTCGACCTGATCCCCAGCTGGAAGCACATCGACGAGCGCCTGAAGGACGCCCCCTGGCACACGGTCGGCGGCCAGCACTACGGCACGCCCTACCAGTGGGGCCCGAACGTGCTGATGTACAGCACCAAGTTGTTCAAGGAGGCGCCGAGCAGCTGGAAAGTAGTGTTCGAGGAACAGACCCTGGCCGACGGCAAGAGCAACAAGGGCCGCGTGCAGGCCTACGACGGCCCGATCTACATCGCCGACGCCGCGCTGTACCTGAAGGCACACAAGCCGGAGCTGGGCATCAGCGATCCCTACCTGCTCAACGAGGAACAGTACGCCGCCGCGCTGGAACTGCTGCGCCAGCAGCAACCGCTGATCCACCGCTACTGGCACGACGTCACCGTGCAGATGAACGACTTCAAGAATGAAGGCGTGGTCGCCTCCAGCGCCTGGCCGTATCAGGTCAACGCGCTGCAACTGGAGAAGCAGGAGATCGCCTCCACCGTCCCGGCCGAAGGCGCTACCGGCTGGGCCGACACCACCATGCTGCACACCGAGGCCAAGCACCCGGTGTGTGCCTACAAGTGGATGGACTGGTCGCTGCAGCCCAAGCTGCAGGGCGACCTGGCCGCCTGGTTCGGCTCGGTACCGGCGGTGCCTGCTGCCTGCCAGGGCAATGCCCTGCTCGGCGCCGAGGGTTGCAAGACAAACGGCTTCGACAACTTCGACAAGATCGCCTTCTGGAAAACCCCGCAGGCCGAGGGTGGCAAGTACGTGCCCTACAGCCGCTGGACCCAGGATTACATCGCCATCATGGGCGGCAGGTAAAAACCGTCCTGGCGGCTGCTGCGCAGGCCTGATCCGCGCCCAGGCAGTGCTCGGAATCCTCACGTACTCCAGTACGTTGCGGTTCCTCCGCGCTGGCCGGACACGGCTGAGGCCCGCTCGCGACGCTGCCAGAACGATTTTCAAACCCTGGATGCCTTAGCGATCCCTTCCACAGCTTCACCGTTGTACACCCACCACCGACTCTCCCGTCTCGTGTCGGCAAACCGGCCGGGCCGGTGGTGGGTGGCTTTCCTCCTGGAGTGTTCGAGATGACCCTTGCAGTGCAATTTACCGATGTGTCCCGCGTGTTCGGCGAGGTCAAGGCCGTCGACCGGGTGTCCATCGACATCCGGGACGGCGAATTCTTTTCCATGCTCGGCCCCTCTGGTTCGGGCAAGACCACCTGCCTGCGCCTGATCGCCGGCTTCGAACAACCCAGCGCCGGCTCCATCCGCATCCACGGCGCCGAGGCGGCAGGGCTGCCGCCCTATCAGCGCGACGTCAACACGGTGTTCCAAGACTACGCCCTGTTCCCGCACATGAACGTGCTGGAGAACGTCGCCTATGGCCTCAAGGTCAAGGGCGTGGCCAAAGCCGAGCGCCTGGCACGCGCCGAAGAGGCGCTGGCCCTGGTAGCCCTGGGCGGCTATGGCGCACGCAAGCCGGTGCAGCTGTCCGGCGGCCAGCGCCAGCGCGTGGCCCTGGCCCGCGCCCTGGTCAATCGCCCGCGCGTGCTGCTGCTCGACGAGCCACTGGGCGCACTGGACCTCAAGCTGCGCGAGCAGATGCAGAGCGAGCTGAAGAAGCTGCAGCGCCAGCTCGGCATCACCTTCATCTTCGTCACCCACGACCAGGGCGAGGCGCTGTCCATGTCCGACCGGGTGGCGGTGTTCAACAAGGGCCGTATCGAGCAGGTCGATACCCCGCGCAACCTGTACATGAATCCGGCCAGCACCTTCGTCGCCGAATTCGTCGGCACCAGCAACGTGCTCAAGGGCGACCTGGCCATCCGGGTCAGCGGTTCGCCACGCCCGCTGTCGATCCGCCCGGAGCTCGTACGTCTGGTGGACAGCGGTACCAGCGTGCCGGCCAGCGACGAGGCGGAGATCAGCGGCCTGCTGCACGATATCCAGTATCTGGGCGCCGCCACCCGCTACGAGCTGCAGCTCGACAACGGGCAGAACTTCGCTGTGAGCCAGGCCAACAACCATTGGGGCGTCGGCGATGCACCCTGCCAGCCCGGCCAGCGCGTCACCGCACGCTGGGCCCGCGCCGCCATGGTCGCGCTGCGCGAGGAGGCCTGAGATGAGCAGCCAGACCCTGGCCCTGCAGACGGATGGCGGCCTGCTGCGCCGCCTGTCCAGCCTGCTCTACCGCAAGCCCACGCTGTACCTGGCGCTGCTGCTGATTCCGCCGCTGCTGTGGTTCGGCGCCATCTACCTGGGCTCGTTGCTGACCCTGCTGTGGCAGGGCTTCTACACCTTCGACGACTTCAGCATGACGGTCACCCCGGACCTCACGCTGGGCAACTTCAAGGCGCTGTTCCAGGCAGCCAACTTCGACATCATCCTGCGCACCCTGACGATGGCGGTCGCGGTGTCCGTGGCCAGCGCCGCGCTGGCCTTTCCCATCGCCTACTACATGGCGCGCTACACCAGCGGCAAGACCAAGGCCTTCTTCTACATCGCGGTGATGCTGCCGATGTGGGCCAGCTACATCGTCAAGGCCTACGCCTGGACCCTGCTGCTGGCCAAGGGCGGAGTCGCCATGTGGTTCGTCCAGGTATTGCACCTGCAACCCGTGCTGGAGTTCCTCCTGGGTATCCCCGGCATCGGCGGCAACACCCTGTCGACCTCGCACCTGGGGCGTTTCATGGTGTTCGTCTACATCTGGCTGCCGTTCATGATCCTGCCCATCCAGGCCTCGCTGGAGCGTCTGCCGCCCTCGCTGCTGCAGGCCTCGGCCGACCTCGGCGCACACCCGGCGCAGACCTTCCTGCAGGTCATCCTGCCACTGTCGATTCCCGGCATCGCCGCCGGCTCGATCTTCACCTTCAGCCTGACCCTCGGCGACTTCATCGTGCCGCAGCTGGTGGGGCCGCCCGGCTACTTCATCGGCAGCATGGTCTACGCCCAGCAGGGCGCGATCGGCAACATGCCGATGGCCGCCGCCTTCACCCTGGTGCCGATCGTGCTGATCGCCATCTACCTGTCCATCGTCAAGCGTCTGGGGGCCTTTGATGCACTCTGAGCAAGCGTCCTGGGGCCTCAAGGCTGCCGCCTGGGGCGGGCTGGTGTTCCTGCACTTCCCGATCCTGATCATCTTCCTCTACGCCTTCAACACCGAAAGCGCCGGCTTCAGCTTCCCGCCCAAGGGTCTGACCCTGGGCTGGTTCAGCGTCGCCTTCGCCCGTGCCGACGTGCTGGAGGCCATCGTGCTGTCGCTCAAGGTGGCGAGCATCGCCACGCTGATCGCCATGCTGCTTGGCACCCTGGCCGCGGCGGCGTTGTGGCGGCGTGATTTCTTCGGCAAGGAGAGCGTGTCCCTGCTGCTGATACTGCCAATCGCCCTGCCCGGCATCGTCACCGGCATCGCCCTGCTTTCGGCGTTCAAGACCTTCGGCATCGAGCCGGGCCTGCTGACCATCGTCATCGGCCACGCCACCTTTTGCGTGGTGATCGTCTACAACAACGTCATCGCCCGCTTCCGCCGCACCAGCTACAACCTGATCGAAGCCAGCATGGACCTGGGCGCCGACGGCTGGCAGACCTTCCGCTACATCGTCCTGCCCAACCTGGGTTCGGCCCTGCTGGCGGGCGGCATGCTGGCCTTCGCCCTGTCCTTCGACGAGATCATCGTCACCACCTTCACCGCCGGCCATGAGAAGACCCTGCCGATCTGGCTGCTCAACCAGCTGTCGCGCCCGCGCGACGTGCCGGTGACCAACGTGGTCGCCATGCTGGTGATGCTGGTGACCATGCTGCCGATCCTCGGCGCCTACTACCTGACCAAGGGTGGCGAGGGCGTGGCCGGCAGCGGCAAATGACCTTTACGCCCCTCTCCCGCCGGGAGAGGGGCCGGGCTCTGTGCAGCTCCTAACTCCCTCACCCCAACCCCTCTCCCAAAGGGAGATGGGCTTAACAAACAACCGCAACGACGAGGCTTACGCGATGCAAACCAAACTGCTGATCAACGGCCAACTGGTGGCTGGCGAAGGCGCTATCCAGCCGGTCCTCAACCCCGCGCTGGGTACCACCCTGGTAGAAATCGCCGAGGCCAGCCCGGCCCAGGTCGACGCTGCCGTGCAAGCGGCCGATGCGGCCTTCGCCGACTGGTCGCAGACCACCCCGGGCCAGCGTTCTGCCCTGCTGCTGCAGGTGGCCGACGCCATCGACGCCCATGCCGAAGCACTGGCCCGCCTGGAGTCGCAGAACTGCGGCAAGCCTTACGCCGCCGCCCTGGGCGACGAACTGCCGGCGGTCGCCGACGTATTCCGCTTCTTCGCCGGCGCGGTGCGCTGCATGCCGGGCTCGGCGGCTGGCGAATACCTGCCGGGGCACACCTCGATGATCCGCCGCGACCCGGTCGGCGTGGTCGCCTCCATCGCGCCCTGGAACTACCCGCTGATGATGGCCGCCTGGAAGCTGGCCCCGGCCCTGGCTGCCGGCAACTGCGTGGTGCTCAAGCCCTCCGAGCAGACCCCGCTGACCGCGCTGAAACTGGCCGAGCTGATCGCGCCGATCTTCCCCGCCGGGGTGGTCAACCTGGTGTTCGGCCGCGGCCCGAGCGTCGGCCAGCCGCTGGTCACCCATCCCAAGGTGCGCATGGTCTCGCTGACCGGCTCCATCCCCACCGGCGTCAACATCGTCTCCAGCACCGCCGAAACCATGAAACGCACCCACATGGAACTGGGCGGCAAGGCCCCAGTGCTGATCTTCGACGACGCCGACATCGACGCCGCCGTGGAGGGCATCCGTGCCTTCGGCTTCTACAACGCCGGGCAGGACTGCACCGCCGCCTGCCGCATCTATGCACAGAAAGGCGTGTACCAGCAGTTCGTCGCCAAGCTCGGCGAGGCCGTCAGCACGCTCAAGCTGGGCACCCAGGACGAGGATGGCGTCGAGCTCGGCCCGCTGATCACCGCCGCCCACCGCGACCGCGTGCTGGGCTTCCTCGAGCGCGCCAAGGCCGTGCCGCACATCCGCGTGGTCACCGGCGGCCAGGCCGCCGACCGTCCGGGCTTCTTCGTCGAGCCGACCGTACTGGCCGGCGCTCGCCAGGACGACGAGATCGTCCGTCGCGAGGTGTTCGGCCCGGTGGTCTCGGTCACCGAGTTCGACACCGAGGAGCAGGCCTTGGCCTGGGCCAACGACTCCGACTACGGTCTGGCCAGTTCGGTGTGGACCGCCGACGTGGGCCGCGCCCATCGCCTGTCGGCGCGCCTGCAGTACGGCTGCACCTGGGTCAACACCCACTTCATGCTGGTCAGCGAGATGCCGCACGGCGGCATGAAGCTCTCCGGTTACGGCAAGGACATGTCCATGTACGGGCTGGAGGACTACACCACCATCCGCCACGTGATGATCAAGCACTGATCTGAGCGCCGCGCACTTGGCCGTGCGTTGTTGGCCAGAACCTCGAAATGCTCATGTACTGCAGTGCATTGCGCTTTCTCGGCTCTGACCGCCTGGCCCGGCCAGCGCGCGCCGCTCAGATAACGCCAATATTTCCCTGCCCCACGGGCGGCGCCCGGCGCCGCTCGCGGGCAGCGCTACGCCGATTTCGGGCCAGCCGGCCCATCACCCGCGGGTCCGCCCGCATGGAGGCAAGCATGCGTCATCTCGTCAGAGCCTTATCCCTGCTGTCGCTGTTGTGTTTCGCCCACCTGGCCCAGGCGGCCGACGCCAAAGCCATCGTCGACGGCTACATGGCCGCCTGGAATGCCCATGACGCCGACCAGGCCGCCACCTTCCTGGCCGAGGACGCGGTGTACTTCGACGCCACGGTCGGTACGCCGCAGAACGGCAAGGCCGCCGCGCGCGACAACGTGATCAAGGTATTCGTAGGCGCCGTGCCGGACCTGAAGTGGGAGATGACCAGCGCGCCCATCGTCAGCGCCGACGGCATCGCCTTCCAGTGGAAGTTCAGCGGCACCAACAGCGGCGACTGGAGTGCCGAGACCAAGGCCACCGGCAAGCCGCTGTCGTTCGAGGGCGTCAGCTTCATCCGTATCAAGGACGGCAAGATCGCCTACCAGGGCGACTACTACGATGCCCTCGGCTTCAACAAGCAGCTGGGCTGGTGACACCACGGCGGTCCCGGCGCCAGGCCGGGACCCAATTGTGCAAAAAGTGTTCAGCATCACACCCGACGGGCTTCACCACCGCTAGCATGGCGGCATAACGATAAACGGCAGCCATCCTGGCTGGCCAATAAACCCGAAGCCCCTACCCCATGCCCGAACAGCCTACCCGCTGCGCCGCCGTCTTGCGCCAGGCCCTGCTCTGCCTGGGTGTCCTGCTGTTGTGCAGCGGCGTCCGCGCGGACCAGCACTCGGCCCTTGCCGAGGCCATCAGCGCAGGCCGCCTGAGCGCCTGGGAAAGCTTGCTGGCACAACCCGGCAAAGCAAACGAAGCGCAGTTGCTGGAACGGGTCAACCACTTCGTCAACCGCAGCGTGCTACACGGCGAGGACCTCGAGCTCTGGGGCGAAGCCGACTACTGGGCCACCCCGCGCGAAACCCTCGGCCGCGGCCGCGGCGACTGCGAGGACATCGCCATCGCCAAATACTTCGGCCTGCTGCGCCTGGGCGTGGCGAGCGAAAAGCTGCGCCTGACCTTCGTCAAATCACTGGAGCTGAAGCGCGCACACATGGTGCTGGCTTTCTACGCCACCCCAGATGCCGAACCGCTGATTCTTGACAACCTGCAGACGCAGATCCTGCCCGCCCACCAGCGCCGCGACCTGCTGCCGGTGTATGCCTTCAACAACCACGGCATCTTCCTCGGCAGCGCCCCGCAGCGCCCGTCGACACAGTCGCCGCAGCTGCTGTCACGCTGGCAGGACGTCAGCGCGCGGGCATTGGCCGAAGGCTCGACCGCTCCTACGCCGCAGAGCTGACTTTCCCCTCGCCCACTGCTGGGAGGGCTCACCCTCTCCCATAAACAACCCGCTCAGCGCGGCGCCAGGTGCGCCACCATCAGCTGTACGCTTTCGCGCCCCTGGTACTCGTTGACGTCCAGCTTGTAGGCCAGCTCCACCCAGCGCACGTTGGGGTTGGGCCAGATCTCGCGGTCGACGTTGAAAGCGATGCCATCCAGGGTCAGGCTGCCGCATTCGGTCTTCAGCACCAGTTTGAGGTGCTTCTCGCCCACCACCCGCTGGGTGACGATCTGGAACACGCCGTGGAACAGCGGCTCGGGGAAATGCTGGCCCCAGGGCCCGGCATGGCGCAGGGCCTTGGCCAGCTCCAGATGGAACTCCTCGGCCCCCAGCTGGCCATCGGACAGCAGGCGACCGGTCAGGTCGTCCTCGCTCAGCTGGCGGCGCACTTCGGCATCGAAAGCGGCGGCGAAGGCGCCGAAGTGTTCCTGCGGCAGGGACAGGCCGGCGGCCATGGCATGCCCGCCGAACTTGCTGATCAGCCCCGGATGGCGCGCCGCCACGGCGTCCAGTGCATCGCGGATATGCAGGCCCGGCACGGAGCGCGCCGAGCCCTTGAGCAGGCCGTCGCCGGCATCGGCGAAGGCAATAGCCGGGCGGTGGTAGCGCTCCTTCAGGCGCGAGGCGAGGATACCGATCACGCCCTGGTGCCAGTCCGGCTCGAACAGGCACAGGCCGAACGGCAGGCTCTCCACCGGCAGATCCTTGAGCTGGGCCAGCGCCTCGCGCTGCATGCCCTGCTCGATGGCCTTGCGGTCCTTGTTCAACTCGTCGAGCTGCTGCGCCATGTCGCGGGCCAGGGCCTCGTCCTCGCACAGCAGGCACTCGATGCCCAGGCTCATGTCATCCAGGCGCCCGGCCGCGTTGAGGCGCGGCCCGAGGATAAAGCCGAGGTCGGTGGAGGTGATCCGCGCGTGCTGACGCCCCGCCACCTCCAGCACCGCGCGCAGCCCCGGCCGCGCCCGCCCGGCACGAATGCGCGCCAGGCCCTGATGGACCAGGATGCGGTTGTTGGCATCCAGCGGCACCACGTCGGCCACGCTGCCCAGGGCCACCAGGTCGAGCAGCTCGCCCAGGTTCGGTTCAGAGATACCCGCTTTGGCGAACCAGTCCAGCTCGCGCAGCCGCGCACGCAGGGCCAGCAGCACGTAGAACATCACGCCGACCCCGGCCAGTGCCTTGCTGGGGAACGCGCAGCCCGGCTGGTTGGGATTGACGATGGCATCGGCCGCCGGCAGCTCCGGGCCCGGCAGGTGGTGGTCGGTGACCAGCACCTTGAGCCCGGCCGCCTTGGCCGCGGCCACGCCGTCGACGCTGGAGATGCCGTTGTCGACGGTGACCAGCAACTCGGGCTGGCGCTGCAGGGCCACGGCGACGATTTCCGGGGTCAGGCCGTAGCCATACTCGAAGCGGTTGGGCACCAGGTAGTCGACATGCGCCGCGCCGAGCATGCGCAGGCCGAGCACGCCGACCGAGCTGGCGGTGGCGCCGTCGGCATCGAAGTCGCCGACGATGAGGATGCGCTGGCGCTGCTGCAGGGCCTGCACCAGCAGGTCCACCGCGACATCGATGCCCTTCAGTTGCTGATACGGGATCAGCCGCGCCAACCCCTTGTCCAGCTCGGAGGCGGACTGCACGCCACGCGCCGCGTAGAGGCGGGTCAGCAGCGGCGGCAAGTCACCCAGGTCGGGCAGTTGGGCGGGAAGCGGGCGGGGTTCGATGCGCATGGGTAGTCCGGTTGTTTTCTGGGCAGGCCGGGGTGGCACGTCTTGCTCCCTCTCCCTCCGGGAGAGGGCTGGGGTGAGGGTGTTACGGGAAACTCGGAGCCGCCGGACAATCCCTCACCCCTGGCCCCTCTCCCGGAGGGAGAGGGGAACAGCCGGCGATCAGCGTTCGCCGGCCAGCCACTCCAGCGGGATCTCGTGCTGGCCGCGCTCGTCGGTCACATAAAGATGGCCATCGCTGATCATCACGCTCCAGCTCACCGAGCGCGGCAGGTCGCGCGCCAGGTTCTCCAGGGCTTCCTGGTTCACCCCCACCACGTTGATGTTCTTCAGGCTGCGCACGCTGTCGAGCACCTTGCTCTGCCAGACGCGCAGGTTGCCGTAGGCCACCAGGCTGAACTTCTCGGTACGCCGCGAGCACCAGGTGATGCGTTCGGCGTCCGGCTGGCCGACTTCGATCCAGTGCAGCACGCGATCGTCCAGGCTCTTTTCCCACAGCGCCGGCTCATCGACATCAGACAGGCCGCGACCGAAGGCCAGCTGCTCGTGGTACCACAAGGCGTAGGCGATCAGGCGCACGCACAGGCGTTCCTCGGTCTCCGAGGGATGCTTGGCCACGGTGAAGCGCAGGTTCTCGTAGACGTTGCGATCGATGTCGGTGAGGTTGAGTTCGACTTTGTAAGGCGTGGCTTGCAGGGCCATGGGCGGGCTTCTTGGCTGGCGGGAAAGGCGGCAAGTCTACCCGATGCCCCGCCCGACAGTTAGAGTCACGCCCATCACCAGGATGGATGGACAGCCCATGAACCCAGCCCCAAAACCCCTCGCCGGCCTGAAAGTGGTCGAACTCGGCACCCTGATCGCCGGCCCCTTCGCTTCGCGCATCTGTGCCGAGTTCGGCGCCGAAGTGGTCAAGGTCGAGTCGCCGGATGGCGGCGACCCGCTGCGCAAGTGGCGCAAGCTGTACGAGGGCACTTCGCTGTGGTGGTTCGTGCAGGCGCGCAACAAGCGCTCGATTACCCTCAACCTCAAGCACGAGGAGGGCCGCGAGGTGCTGAAAAAGCTGCTCGCCGAGGCCGACATCCTGATCGAAAACTTCCGCCCCGGCGTACTCGAGAAACTCGGCCTGGGCTGGGACGTGCTGCACGCACTCAACCCGAAACTGGTGATGGTGCGTCTGTCCGGCTTCGGCCAGAGCGGACCGATGAAGGACCAGCCGGGCTTCGGCGCGGTCGGCGAATCCATGGGCGGGCTGCGCTACATCACCGGCTTCGAGGACCGCCCGCCGGTACGCACCGGCATCAGCATCGGCGACTCGATTGCCGCCTTGTGGGGCGTGATTGGCGCACTGATGGCGCTGCGCCATCGCGAGGTGAACGGTGGCCAGGGGCAGGTGGTGGACGTGGCGCTGTACGAGGCGGTGTTCGCCATGATGGAGTCGATGGTGCCGGAGTTCGACGTATTCGGCTTCATCAGGGAGAGAACCGGCAACATCATGCCCGGCATCACCCCCTCCTCCATCCACACCTGCGCCGACGGCAAACATATCCAGATCGGCGCCAATGGCGATGCGATCTTCCAGCGCTTTATGCGCGCCATAGGCCGTCACGATCTGGCGGAGGCGCCGGACCTGGCCGACAACGCCGGCCGCGATGCCCGCCGCGACGAACTCTACGGCGTGATCGACCGCTGGGCCGCCAGCCTGCCACTGAGCGAGGTAGAGGCAACCCTGGTGAAGGCCGAAGTGCCGGCCAGCCGCATCTATTCCGCCGAGGACATGTTCGCCGACCCGCAATTCCTCGCCCGCGAAATGTTCCTCTCGGCCCGGCTGCCAGACGGCAAACCGTTCAGGATGCCCGGTATCGTGCCCAAGCTCTCCGACACGCCCGGCGGCGTGGAGTGGACCGGCCCGCAATTGGGCGAACACAACGCCGAAGTACTGGGCGAGCTGGGCTACAGCGCCGAGAGCATTGCCGCGCTGAAGGCTGGCGGCGCCATCTGAGCCCCTCAGGGGCGCTCCAGGCGACAGCCGCTTGCAGCGAAGCGCCATTCGGCAGAAGGGCGCTTGCTGATGGATACTTTAAAGTCCAACATGGACAAACAAGTATTTACGGAGACAGCCGCATGACCCGGGTAATCGACCAGACCGAAGCCGAACGCCTGCTCGCACGGATCGACGTGCATCAGGCCATGCGTGCCATGTTCGCCAGCCTGGCCGAAGGTCGCGCGGTGCAACCGGCACAGCAGCTGGTGGAATTCCCCGGCGGCGGCGACTTCATCAATTACCTGGGCGTGCTGGCTGACGAGGGGGTCTATGGGGTCAAGACCTCGCCCTATATCCCCGGTCCGCAGGGCGCCACCGTGACGGCCTGGACCCTGCTGATGTCCATGCGCAGCGGCCAGCCGCTGCTGCTGTGCGACGCCAAGAGCCTGACCACGGTACGCACCGCCGCCACCACCGCGGTGGCCGTGGAGGAACTGGCGCCGGCACATGCCACACGCCTGGCCATCATCGGCAGCGGCCCGGTAGCCCGTGCCCACCTGCATTACGTGAAGAACCTGCGCGACTGGCAGGAGATCCGCCTGTACTCGCCGCGCCTGGCCGCCGAGAGCACCACCCGGCAGGCCGAGCTGCGCGCTCTGGACCCGCGCCTGCAACTGTGCGCCAGCCAGGAGGAGGCCGTGGCCACGGCCGACGTGATTCTGCTCTGCACCTCCTCCGCCGGCCCGGTGCTCGACCCGCTGCACCTGGGCCGCAACGTGCTGGTCACCTCGATCAGCACCAACGCGCCACGCGCCCATGAAGTGCCGCCGGCCTGCCTAGCGGGCATGGACGTGTACTGCGACTACCGTGCCACCACCCCGGGCGCGGCCGGCGAGATGGTGCTGGCGAGCGAGAGCGGCTGGAACCGCAACCTGATCTGCGGCGACCTGCCCGAACTGGTCAGCGGACTGGTTGCCAAGCCCACCTATGAGCGTCCGGTCTTCTTCCGCTCGATCGGCCTGGGCCTGGAAGACATGGCGCTGGCCAACGCCCTGCATCAGTTGCTGGAGCAGGGCCAATGAGCGGCGTGATCCATACCGACTACCTGATCATCGGCGCCGGCATCGCCGGCGCCAGCACCGGCTACTTCCTCGCCCCGCACGGCAAGACCCTGCTGCTGGAGCGCGAAAGCCAGCCCGGCTACCACAGCACCGGACGCTCCGCCGCGCTCTACACCCTGGCCTACGGCACGCCGCAGGTACGCGCCCTGACCGCTGCCAGCCGCGCCTTCTTCGACGCCCCGCCACGCGGCTTCAGCGAGCATGCGCTGCTCAGCCCGCGCGGCGAAATGGTGGTGGACTTCAGCGGCGACCCGGTGGAACTGCAGCTGCAATACGAAAGCGGCAAGGCCAGCGTACCGGAGATGCGCCTGCTCAGCGCCGACGAGGCCTGCGCCCTGGTTCCGGTGCTGCGCCGCGACAAGGTCCACGGCGCCATGCTCGACCCGAGCGCCGCCGACATCGACACCGATGCCCTGCATCAGGGCTACCTGCGCGGCATCCGCCAGCAGGGCGGCGACATTCACTGCAACCGCGAAGTCACCGACATCGACCGGGTCGAGGGTGGCTGGCAGGTGCACTGTGGCGAGCAGCGCTATCGCTGCCGCGTACTGATCAACGCCGCCGGTGGCTGGTGCGACGAAATCGCCCGCCTGGCCGGTGTCGCGCCGATCGGCCTGACGCCACGGCGCCGCGCCGCCTTCACCTTCCCGGCGCCGGAAGGTATGGACTGCCACGCCTGGCCCTGCCTGGTGGACCTGCACGAGGCCTTCTACTTCAAGCCAGACGCCGGCCAGCTGCTCGGCTCGCCCGCCAACGCCGACCCGGTAGCGCCGCACGACGTGCAGCCGGAAGAGCTGGACATCGCCATGGGTCTGTACCAGATCGAGGAACATACCAGCCTGCAGGTACGCCGCCCGGCGCACACCTGGGCCGGCCTGCGCAGCTTCGTCGCCGATGGTGATCTGGTCGGCGGCTACGACAGTCTGGCCGATGGCTTCTTCTGGGTCGCCGCCCAGGGCGGCTATGGCATCCAGACCAGCGCGGCGATGGGCGAGGCCTGCGCCGCCCTGATCCGCCACCTGCCGCTGCCAGCACACATCACCCGCTTCGGCCTGAACGAAGCCATGCTCAGCCCCGCGCGCCTGCACCGCGCGGATGCCACCCACCACTGAGCCGCCCGACCAGCCCGGCGCTGCTCCGGGCTGCGCCTGATGACGCCCCCGGCGCTTTGCGGCACACTCGCCGAGCCGATTCTGGAGCCTCCCGCATGACGTCACGCCCCGCCGCCGACCTGGACAACTTCCGCGCCATTGCCGACGCCATCGCCACCCTGTTCTTCCCCCACGCCGAGGTGGTGCTGCACGACCTGCGCACGCAGAAGATCGACCACATCGCCAACAACCTGTCCAAGCGTGCGGTGGGCGACGATGCGGCCCTGGAAGACCTGCTGGAGAACACCCCGGACGAACGCAATATCGGCCCCTACGAGAAACTCAACTGGGACGGCCAGAAAATCCGCTCGGTCAGCACCGTACTGCGCGACGCCAAGGGCACGCCGATCGCCGTGCTGTGCCTGAACCTGAATATCTCACTGTTCGAGACGGCCAAGCAGGCGCTCGACCTGTTCCTCTCCGCCAGCAAGTTAATCCCCCAGCCCGACGCGCTGTTCCGCGACGACTGGCAGGAACGCATCAATACCTTCCTGCACAGCTGGCTGCGCCAGCGCCAACTCGGCCTCAACCTGCTGACCCGCGAGCACAAGCGCGAACTGGTGGAGGCGCTGCACGCCGAGGGCGCCTTCAAGGGCAAGAGCGCCGCCAACTACGTGGCCAATGTGCTCAATATGGGACGCGCCACCGTGTACAAGCACCTCAAGGAAATCAAGGGCGACGCCTGAGGCTCAGGGCAGCGCGTAAGCCTTGAACAACAGCAGCACCTGCTCGCTCGGCTCGCCGAAGTAGCGGCGGTACAGCGGCTCGATCTCACCGCTGCGATAGATCAGGCTCAGCTCGCTATCGACCAGCAGGCGCAGATCCTCGTCGCCACGCGCCATGCTCAGTGCCGCCGATTCCAGATCGAACAGTCGGTCGAGCACCCGTACCTGGTCGCCAGCACCGCTGGCCGCCACCTGGTTCTGCAGCACCACACGATCACCAAAAAAGGCATCAGCCTTGCCTTCGCGCAACAGCGCCGTGCCCTCGGCGAAGCTCTGCACTGGCACCAGGGTCGAGACCACGCCGAACAGCCTTAGCTGCTCACGTACCCAGCGCTCGGCGGTGCTACCGGCGATCACCACGAAGGTGCCGCGCGCCAGACCACGGTTGATGCTCGCACGCCACTGCGGCACGGTGCGCTTCACCTGTCCCTCCAGCACCTGCAACAGCGCCGGCGAGGCCTCGCTGCGCACTGCCACACCCCGCCCCGAGGGGTAGATCGGCACAGAGAAACTGACCTCACGCCGGCGCTCCAACGTTGCGACCAGCGGGCTGCACAGCAGATCCACTTCACCACTGCGCAGCGCTTCGCTCACACGCTCACGCTCGACCATTCGATAGCGCAGCTGCAGCTGTGGCAACGCCTGTTCGCGCTTGAGCCGATCGGCGATACGCTGGCACAGCTCAATGGCGTAGCCCACCGGCTGCGTCTCGGGGCCGGAGGAGAAGGGCTGCAGATGATCGACATAGCCCAGCGTCAGGTTATTACCAGCACGCACCCGCTCCAGGGTCTGAGCGGACAGCGGCAAGGTCAGCAGGGCCAACAGGGGCAGGCAGACGAGAGGCGACAGCTTCATGGCCGTACCTCCACGCCAGCATCCGGATGCCTGGCATCACCCAGGAAGCGCTCGGCGATATAGCCGAACAGCAGATAGCCCACCGCCGTTACCAGCATGCCGCCGAACACTGCCTCGGTCCCCGAGGCGTACAGGGCGTAGAAGCTGTAGGCCATGGCCACCAGCAATACTGCTCCGTTGCGGTACTGAACACGCCTGGCCACCTGCGCCTTTTCCATGATGATCAGCAGTGCCGACAGCGAGGTGATGTAGGGAATGATGTTGGTCACCGCCGCCAGGTTGACCAGCTTGCCGAACTGTTCGGAGGCATTGGGCGAGATGGTCGACACCGCCATGCCGGTTTGCAGGGCGGCATTGGCGATCAACCCGGCGATAGGCGCGCCAAGCAGGGTCACGCGGGCGAAGAAGCTCGGGAACATGCGCTGCTCGGCGGTGACCTTGGCGGTCTGCGCCAGGGTGAACTGCCAGCCCAGCAACGAGCCGACGCAGGCCATGACCGCCAGGGCCATGATGATGTCACCGACCCAGCCATTGAACATCTGCGCGTAGACGAAGGCAAAAGGCGCCGTGGAGCTGGCCAGCTCGGCGTTCGGCACGATGCCCATGATCACCGAGGTGGAAGCGACGTAGACCACCGCCGCGCCCAGGGTGCCGAGCAGGCAGGCCAGCGGCACATTGCGCTGCGGGTTCTCCACCGCATCGGAGTTCTGTGCCGCCGACTCCATGCCGAGGAAGGCCCACAGGGTCAGCGGGATGCTTTGCGCGATGGCCTCGCTGGTAGCGATGCCGGTGGGGTTCCAGGCCTGGCGGAATATCTCGGGATCAAACCAGAACCAGCCGATCAGCGACAACCCGGCCACCGGGATGATCACCCCCCAGACGGTAATGGAGCCGATCTGCCCGGTGACTTTCGGTCCGCCGAAGTTGGCCAGCGAGGTCAGCCAGATCAGCCCGACCGTACCGACAAACAGCGGGATGGCACCACTGCCCAGCCAGGGCAGGAAGGGCGTCATGTAGCCCACCGCGGAGATGGCGATGGCCACGTTGCCGATGGCCAACGACAGGAAATACAGATAGGAACAGAGGAAGAACGCCGACTTGCCGTGCGCTTCCTCGGTATAGGCCGACATGCCCCCCGGCCGCGTGCAGAAAATGCCGCACTGGGCGAAGCAGTAGGCGATGGCCATCGAGCCGATGGCCGTGATCACCCAGGACAGCAACGACACCGCCCCCAGCTGGGCCATGCTCGAGGGCAGCATGATGATGCCCGAGCCCATCATGTTCACCGCCACCAGGGTGGTCAGCCCGGTGAGCCCCATTTTCTTGCCAGCCTGAGCCATATCCACCCTCCCCCAAGGAGTTGCCATTGCATACTAGGAGAGATTGGGTTGGCTAGCCCCCTTCAGAGTAAAAGGCCGCGCGATTCGCGGCCCCCTGTGGCCCGGTGGGACTCAGTCGCCGTAGATGTCGAAACTGAAGTACTTGCTCTGGATCTTCTGGTACTCGCCATTGGCTCGCAGCGCCAGGATGGCGGCGTTGAGCTTGTCCAGCAGCACCTTGTCGCCCTTGCGCACGGCGATGCCGGCGCCCTCGCCGAAGTAGGCTGGGTCGGTGAAGGCCGGACCGACGAAGGCGAAGCCCTTGCCCTGCTCGGTCTTGAGGAAGCCTTCGTCGACCGGGATGGCGTCGGCCAGAGTGCCGTCGACGCGACCAGCGACCATGTCCAGGTAGATCTCGTTCTGCGAGCTGTAGCGCACCACCTCCACACCCTTGGGCGCCAGTACCTCGCTGGCGAAGCGGTCGGTAGTGGTGGCGCGCTGCACGGCGATGCGCTTGCCGGACAGGCTGCTGAAATCGTCGCTGACCACGGTGCCTTCCTTCATCGTCAGACGTGCCGGGCTGTAGTAGTACTTGCCGGTGAAGTCCACCGATTTGCGGCGCTCGTCGGTGATGGTCAGCGACGACAGCACGGCATCGACCTTCTTCACCTTGAGCGACGGGATCAGGCCGTCGAACTCCTGCTCCACCCACTGGCACTCGACCTTCATTTCGGCACACAGGGCCACGCCGATATCCACATCGAAGCCGGCAATGGAACCGTCTGCCTGTTTGAAGGCGAACGGCGGGTAGGCGGCTTCGATACCCAGGCGCAGCGGCTTGTCGGCGGCGAACAGGCTGGAGGCCATCAGGCTCAGGGCGAGGCCGCCCAGCAATGTGAGTTTCTTCATGGTGTGACTCCCGAATGCATCCGCACCAGGGCGGACAGGTTGGCGATGGGCAGAAGGCAGTGGCACCGGCCGAAGCCGGAACCCAGGGACCGCAGCCTGCCGAACAGGCCAAAATTTATACTTATAAGTCCACTCTGGACTTTTATGTATAAATCGTCAACCGCCTGTCACATCGCCCGCGCATGGCGCGCGACCACGCGAAACGTCGCGGCTCAGGAGCGCGCCCAACGCGCCGCGGCGTGCTGGTCGCTGTCACGGCCCTCGACCCAGCGTGCGCCTTCCGGGGTGTCTTCCTTCTTCCAGAACGGCGCGCGAGTCTTCAGGTAATCCATGATGAAGTTGCAGGCGTCGAACGCCGCCTGACGATGGGCACTGGCAATACCGACGAAGACGATGGGTTCGCCCGGTTGCAGGCAGCCGACCCGGTGCAGCACCTCCACCCGCAGCAGCGGCCAGCGCTGCTCGGCCTCACCGACGATGCCGGCCAGGGCCTTCTCGGTCATACCCGGGTAGTGTTCGAGGAACAGGCCACGCACGTCCTGGCCGTCGTTGTAGTCGCGCACATAGCCGACGAAGGTGGCCACCGCGCCGATGCCCAGGTTGGCGGCGTGCAACGCGTTGAGTTCGACGCCCGGATCGAAGGCCTCGACCTGTACCCGGACAGCCACCCTAGCCTCCCGTCACGGTCGGGAAGAAAGCGATCTCGTCACCGTCGGCGATCTCGGTATCCAGGCTGCACAGTTCCTGATTACGCGCACACATCAGGTTCTGCTCGGCCAGCACCTGCCACACGCCGCCACGACTCTGCAGGTGCTCGCGCAGCTGCTCCAGATTGCTCAGCGCGGCGCGCTGCAGCTGCTCGCCCTCGATGCCCAGCACCTCTCGGTAACGGGCGAAATACTGTACGCGGATCATGTCAGGCTCCCTGCCTCGTGATAGTCCAGATGGTAATCGCCGCTCTTGCCGCCGGACTTCTCCAACAGGCGCACGGCCTCGATGCAGATGCCGCGGTCCACGGCCTTGCACATGTCGTAAATGGTCAGCGCAGCGACACTAGCGGCGGTCAGCGCCTCCATCTCCACGCCAGTCTGCCCGGCCAGCTTGCAGCGCGCGACGATGCGCACGCAGTCGATACCCTCGGCCTGCAGCTCGACCTTGACGCTGGTGAGCATAAGCGGATGGCACAGCGGGATCAGATCGGAGGTCTTCTTCGCCGCCTGGATGCCGGCGATGCGCGCCACTGCGAACACGTCGCCCTTGGGATGGCTGCCATCGGCAATCATCGCCAGGGTGGAGGGCAGCATGCGCACACGGGCTTCGGCCACGGCCTCACGGGAGGTCACCGCCTTGTCGGTGACATCCACCATGTTGGCGCGGCCTTGGGAATCGAGATGGGTCAGCACGGTCTGGCTCCGGGGTAGGTAGCGCATTGTAACGCCGCCGCCACGCCGCGCGCGCCCCCGCGCCGCCCCTCCGGTCGGAGGAGCGGGCGGCTGCAGCGGTTACATGTGCGCTTCGGCGTACTCGGCCAGCACCGAGCGCGGCACCCCTTGCAGGGTGATGTGCACGCCGTGCTCGAAGTCCTTGAAGCGCTCGGTGAGGTAGGTCAGACCCGAGCTGGTGGCGGACAGGTAAGGCGTATCGATCTGCGCCAGGTTGCCCAGACAGATCACCTTGGAGCCGCTGCCGGCACGGGTGATGATGGTTTTCATCTGGTGCGGAGTGAGGTTCTGGCACTCGTCGATCAGGATCAGGCTGTGCTGGAAGCTGCGCCCGCGGATGTAGTTGAGCGACTTAAACTGCAGCGGCACCTTCTGCAGGATGTAGTCGACGCTGCCGTGGGTACTCTCATCGTCCGAGTGCAGCGCCTCCAGGTTGTCGGTGATGGCGCCGAGCCAGGGTTCCATCTTCTCCGCCTCGGTGCCGGGCAGAAAGCCGATGTCCTCGTCCAGCCCCTGCACGCTACGAGTGGCGATGATCCTACGGTAGCGCTTGCTGACCATGGTCTGTTCGATGGCCGCGGCCAGCGCCAGGATGGTCTTGCCCGAACCGGCGGCGCCGGACAGGTTGACCAGGTGGATGTCCGGATCGAGCAACGCGTACAACGCCAGCGACTGGTACAGGTCGCGCGGGCGCAGGCCCCAGGCTTCCTGGTGCAGCAAGGGTTCCTGGTGCAGGTCGAGGATGGTCAGGCTGCTGCCCTCGATGCCCTTGACCCAGCCGACGAAGCCCTGCTCATCGACGATAAATTCGTTGATATGCACCGCCGGCAGGTTGTCGGTGAGCTGCACCTGGTGCCAGGTGCGACCGTGGCCCTGGCGCGTCTCGACCTTGGCGACGCGGTCCCAGAAGGAGCCGGACAGGTTGTGGTAGCCACGCGACAGCAGATTGACGTCGTCCACCAGCTGGTCGGTGTGGTAGTCCTCGGCGGAGATGCCACAGGCGCGCGCCTTCAGGCGCATGTTGATGTCTTTGGTCACCAGCACCACGGGCGAGCCGCTGCGCCGGCTCTGCAGCTCCACCAGCTGGTTGATGATCTTGTTGTCGTTGAGGTGCTCGGGCAGCCAGGTGATGGGCTCCGCGCGCTTGCTCATGAGGATCGACAGGGTGCCCTTGGGCTCGTTCTTGCCGCGGCGGATCGGCACCCCCTGCTCCACCTCCTCGGGGCTGGCCTCGCCCAGTGTCTGGTCGATCAGGCGGATGGCCTGGCGGCATTCGGCGGCGACCGTGTGCTTGCCGGTCTTGAGCTTGTCCAGCTCCTCCAGCACGGTCATGGGGATGGCGACGTGGTGTTCCTGGAAATTCAGCAGCGCGTTGGGATCGTGGATCAGGACGTTGGTGTCGAGGACGTAGAGGGTGGGCTGGGTGGAGCGGGTGCGTCCGTGATCATCCATACTCGGTCACCTTATCGAGGGGCCTGGACGACGGAGTCTCTACAGCGCTCCGCCGCGGAGGACCGCCCACCTCCCGAACGGTGCGGGATTCGCCAGCAAAGGTGATGGCCGATGGCCGCCACCTGTGCTGCAGGGTTCGGCGGTCTGCTTTTTTAATACCCCAATCTGGATGACAGAAAAAAGAACTTTTTCAGCCTCACAACGCTTTTTTATCGGCTCGACGAATAACGCTTGGCGCCCTCAACCTGCACCGTTACATTCGGAAGTCCTGCCTCCCCGTCGCCACCCTATGAACGCCATAGCTGGAGCCCTGCCGGGCATCCGGCCTAGAATCGCGCCACGCTTTCTGGAGACGATTCGATGCTGTTGGTGATTTCCCCCGCCAAGACCCTGGACTACGACACCCCGCCGGCCACTGCGCGCTTCACCCAGCCGCAGCACCTGGACCATGCCCAGGAGCTGATCGGCCAGCTGCGCCAGATGAGCCCGCAGCAGATCGGCGAGCTGATGCACCTGTCGGACAAGCTCGCCGCCCTCAACGTGGCGCGTTACGGCAGCTGGCAGCCGGACTTCACCCCGGCCAACGCCAAGCAGGCGCTGCTGGCGTTCAAGGGTGATGTTTACACCGGCCTGGCCGCCGAGGACTTTTCCGAGGACGACTTCGACTTCGCCCAGGCGCACCTGCGCATGCTCTCCGGCCTGTATGGCGTGCTGCGCCCGCTGGACCTGATGCAGCCCTACCGCCTGGAGATGGGCACCAAGCTGGCCAATGCCCGCGGCGCCAACCTCTACGAGTTCTGGGGCGAACGCATCAGCGGCTGGCTGAACGAGGCGCTGGCCGCCCAGGGCGACGACATCCTGCTCAACCTGGCGTCCAACGAATACTTCGGCGCGGTCAAGCGCAAGGCCCTGAATGCCCGGATCATCGACACCGAGTTCAAGGACCTGAAAAACGGCCAGTACAAGATCATCAGCTTCTACGCCAAGAAGGCCCGCGGCCTGATGGCGCGCTACGTGATCAAGGAGCGCATCCGCGATCCCGAGCAGCTCAAGGCCTTCGACTACCAGGGCTACCGCTACAGTGCCGAACAGTCGAAGCCGGACAGCCTGGTGTTCCTGCGCGATCATTCAGAAGACTGATCAGCCGGCACGCCGGCGCCGCGACTGGTTATGATCGGCACTCTCCTTCACGCGCCAGACAAGGAATGCCCATGACCCAGCCCGTCGTCCTGATCACCGGTTGTTCCAGCGGCATCGGCCGCGCCCTGGCCGATGCCTTCAAGGGCGCCGGCTACCGGGTGTTCGCCGCCGCGCGCAAGGGTGCCGACCTGGAGGCACTGAACGCTGCCGGCTTCACCGCCGTGAAGCTGGACGTCAACGACGCCGAGGATATCGCCCGCACCAGCGAGCGGGTGAAGGCCGAGGCCGGGCGCCTCGACGTGCTGATCAACAATGCCGGTTACGGTGCCATGGGCCCGCTGCTCGATGGCGGTGCCGCGGGCATGCGCCGGCAGTTCGAGACCAACGTGTTCAGCCTGGTCGAGCTGACCCGCGCCTGCTTCCCGCTGCTGCGCGCCAGCCGTGGCCTGGTGATCAACATCGGCAGCATCTCCAGCGTCCTGATCACCCCCTTCGCCGGCGCCTACTGCGCCTCCAAGGCCGCCGTGCACGCGCTGTCCGGCGCCCTGCGCATGGAGCTGGCGCCTTTCGGCATCCAGGTGATGGAAGTGCAACCGGGGGCCATCGAGTCCAGCTTCGGCGCCAATGCCAGCCACAGCGCCGAGCAGCTGGTCAGCGAGCAGTCGCCCTGGTGGCCGGTGCGCGAAGGCATTCGCGCCCGCGCCAATGCCTCGCAAGAGAACCCCACGCCGGCCAGCCAGTTCGCCGCCACCCTGCTGGCTGCCGTGGCGCGGGACGAGCGCCCGGCCCTGCTGCGCATCGGCAACGGCAGCCGCCGCCTGCCGCTGCTCCAGCAGTTGCTGCCGCGCCGGCTGATGGAGCGCATGCTGAGCAAGCGCTTCGGCCTCGATACCCCTTTGTGAGCAGCCAGCCATGACACGTCGCTTTCCCCTCTACGGCTACGTGTTCGGCACGGTAGCCATCGCCTTCGCCATCAACGTGCTACTGCGCGTGCCGCTGAAGATCGGCGGCCTGCCGGCCACGCTGATCGCCGCCACCCTGAGCGCCTTCGCCCTGCGCAGCCTCTTCGTCTGGCTGGAACAGCGCCCGCTGCAGATCGCCGAGCGCTGGGCGCTGGCGGGTCTGTACGGCGCCGCGCTGGGGGCGATCTACCTGCTGATCTTCGCCCTGATGTGGCTGAAGGACGAGCCGGGCGACATGGGCCAGCTGCTGTTCTTCTTCCACTACCTCTGCTACCCGACGGCCCTGGCGCTGGTCCTGCACCTGGGGCGCAGCGGCGGCTGATGCGCTTCTCCGACGTCGCGCGGGCGCCTACCGCCACCCTGCCCTGTACGCTGCGCGATCACCCCGAATGGCACCGGGGACGGGCGCGCTACTGGCTGTGGTCGATCCCGGTGGACTGCCCGGCGGTACTGCAGCGCCTGCAGGCGGCGCGAGCACTACTGGGCGACTGGTTGCATGCGCCCGGCGCGCGCCAGGCGCATATCACCCTGTTCGTCTGCGGTTTCGCCAGCCCGCAGCCCGTGCACAACGACGATATCGCGCCCGCAGTGCTGGACGCCCAATGTCGCGCCCTGGCGGCGCTGCGCCAGCCGGCGTTCGAGCTGCACATCGGCGACCTCGACAGCTTCACCAGCGCGGCCTTCCTCGCGGTGCAGGAACACGGCCACCTCGAACGACTGCGCAACCTGCTGGCCGGGCTCGCGCCGGAAGTGCGCCAGGCCCCCTATGCGCCGCACCTGACCGTCGGCCTGTACCGCCGCGCGGTGCCACGCGCGACCTGGCAGCAGCACACCCGCGCGCTGCGCGACTGCCCGCCGCTGGCGCTGCCGGTGCGCGAGCTGCAGCTGCTCAGCTACGCCGCCAGCGAGCCCCAGGGGGCGCTGCGTATCGAGGCACGAGTCGCGCTAGCATAGGCCGCCTCAGGTCAGGACGACTCCCATGCTGCATACCCTCGCCGTCGGCAACTACCGCTCCATCAACAACCTGGTGATGCCGCTCGGCCGGCTGAACCTGATCACCGGCGCCAACGGCAGCGGCAAGTCCAACCTGTACCGTGCCCTGCGCCTGCTGGCCGAGACGGCGCGTGGCGGGGTGATCAACGCGCTGGCCCGCGACGGCGGCCTGGAGTCGACCATCTGGGCCGGGCCGGAGCAGATCAGCCGACGTATGCGCAATGGCGAGGTGCCGGTCCAGGGCGGCCCGCGCAGCGAGGTGGTGCGCCTGCGCCTGGGCTTCGCCGGCGAGGACTTCGGCTACGCCATCTCCCTGGGCCTGCCGACGCCCTCGCACTCGGCCTTCGCCCTCGACCCGGAGATCAAACGCGAGTGCATCTGGGCCGGGCCCTGCTACCGCCCGGCAGCCCTGCTGGTGGACCGCGAAGGCCCCATGGTGCGCCAGCGTGAAGGCCGCAGCTGGCAGGTGCTGGCCCAGCACCTGCCGAGCTACGACAGCCTGTTCGACCAGATCGGCAACGACCCAGGCTGCCCCGAGGTGTTCCAGCTGCGCGAGACCATCCGCCGCTGGCGCTTCTACGACCACTTCCGCACCGACGCTGAGGCGCCGGCACGCCAACCACAGCTGGGCACTCGCACACCGGTGCTGCACCACGACGGCCGCGACCTGGCCGCAGCGCTGCAGACCATCCGCGAAATCGGCGATCGCCAGGCGCTGGAGCGTGCCATCGCCGATGCCTTCCCCGGCTCGGAGCTGGGTATCGACTGCCAGCCGGGCGGGCGTTTCAGCGTTGCCCTGCGCCAGGAGGGACTGCTGCGCCCGCTGTCGGCCGCCGAGCTGTCCGACGGCACCCTGCGCTACCTGCTGCTGGTAGCCGCCCTGCTCACTCCACGGCCACCGTCACTGATGGTGCTCAACGAACCCGAGACCAGCCTGCACCCCGACCTGCTGCCGGCGCTGGCCCGGCTGATCATCGAGGCCTCGCGGCATACCCAGGTGTGGGTGGTGTCGCACGCCAGCCGACTGATCGCCGCGCTGGAGCAGCACCCGGAGTGCCACTCCATCGTCCTCGACAAAAGCCTGGGGCAAACAGCCATTCAGTGCCAGGGCATGCTCGACGCGCCGCCCTGGCACTGGCCGGACTAGGCGCGCCCCGGCGCGGCGACAGGCGCCACCGGCTTCGGCTGGCGGAATACCAGTACGTTGCCGAGCATCACCAGGCCCAGGCCGAGCAGTGCCGGCAGCGTCCACTGGTAGCCCTCGACGAACACCGAGATGTTCAGCGCCACCACCGGGAACAGCACGGTGCAGTAGGCGGCGCGCTCCGGCCCCATACGCCCGACCAGCGTCAGGTAGGCGGTGAAGCCGATCACCGAGCCGGGGATCGCCAGGTACAGCAGCGAGCCGATGTAGCGCGTGCTGGCCTCGAACGTGAACGGCACACCGCTGACCAGGCAGTACGCCAACAGCAGCAAGGCGCCGTAGAACATACCCCAGGCGTTGGTGGTCAGCGGCCTGAGGCCGGCCTGCTGCTGCAGGCTGGACAGCAGGTTGCCGGCGGAGAAGCACAGGGTGCCAAGCACGGCCAGGCCAATGCCCAGCAGCGTCTCACGACTGGCCTCGTGGTGCGAAAGCTCCGGCCAGAACAGCAGGCCCAAGCCGAGCAGCCCCAGGCCGCCGCCGGCCAGCACATTGGCGGCGATCCGCCGGCCCATGAAGACGCGCGCGTTCAGCGCATTCCACAGCGTGGCGGTGGAGAAGATCACCGCCACCAGGCCGCTGGGGATCCACTGGCTGGCCGTGTAGAAGCACATGAAGTTGAGGCAGAACAGGCACAGGCCCTGGGCCAGGCACAACAACTGGCCGCGCCGGTCGAGCGGCTGCAGGCGCCGGCTGAGCAGGAGGATGGCGAACAGCACGGCAGCGGCCAGACTGAAGCGGTAGGCAATCGATAGCGGGATGGCCACCTCGCCCAGTTGCAGCTTGAGGGCGATCCAGGTGGTGCCCCAGATCAGGACGGTGAGCAGGTACAGCGACAGATTCATGGCAGGGCTCCTTGACCCGGCCAGTCTCCGCCCCGGCCACGCCCGCGCGCTTGCACAAACTTGCGCTTATCTGTTGCCGCCCCCTGGCAGGCCGGTGTCGCAGGAGTAGGATGACAGCCATCCCCTTCAGTCGATGTCCGTTCCATGGCCGCACTCGAACACAACCTGGTCTTCCAGTCGCTCAGCAGCTCGCCCAATGCGCGCCTGCTGCGCGGTGCCGAGCTGGGCGACGAGCTGGCCGCAGCGCTGTGGAGCAATCACCATGACGCCCGCGACTACCAGGGCCCCAGCCACCACACGCTGTCCTGCTACCTGGCCGGCGGCACCGGCACCTTCCGCCGCGAGCGCCCCGGCGCCAAGGGCGCGCCGGATAAGCTGTGCGTGCTGCCGGCCGGGCACGAGTCATCTTGGGTGATCAACGGCGATATCCGCCTGGCGCACCTGTATGTCAGCCCCGAGCGCTTCGCCGCCAGCGCCGTCGCCCTGCTCGACCGTGAGCCGCGCGAACTGCAGCTGCGCGAAAGCACCTTCCTCGAAGACCCGCAGCTGGCCGGGCAATTCCGCCACCTGGTGACGCTGGACTGGGACGAGCCGGGCGAGCGCCTGCTGACCAGCAGCCTGGCTCACGCGATGATCGACCATGTGCTGCTGACCCAGGTCGGCCAGCGCCAGGGCCTGAAACTCAAGGGCGGCCTGGCGCCGCACCTGCGCCGGCGCCTGGTGGAGTACATCGAGCAGCATCTGGATCAGCCGCTGGCGCTCGGCGAGCTGGCGCAGTTGGCGGCGCTGTCGGAGTATCACTTTGCGCGCATGTTCAGCACCAGCTTCGGCCTGCCGCCGCATCGCTATGTGCTGCAGCGGCGCCTGCGCCGGGCCCGTGAACTGCTGCTGCACAGTGGCATGCCGCTCGGCGAGATCGCCCTGGCCTGCGGCTTCGCCAGCGCCAGCCACTTCAGCAATCGTTTCCGCCAGGCCTTCGGCGCCGCACCGGGTCTGCTGCGAGCAGCGCGTCCATCTTGAGCACGCCATGGGCGGTAGCGGGCAACCTCGGTAGCCACTGACCAAGCCCCGAATCCGTCCGCAGCGTCCTGACCCGCGTCAGCTATCGTCTCCGCGCGCAGGTGCCTGCACCGACGGGAAACGCGACGAGGCAAAACGCACCACCAGAATGGCCACGGCCAGCAACAGGATGGCACCGGACACATAGACCACCCCCATGTCCGGACGATGGTGGTGCGACACGTCCGAAATCAGCAGGCGCGTCAATGCGGTGATGGCCACGTAGATCAGGAAGCGCACCGGCATGTGATTGGTCTTGAAATAGATGCCCACCATGGCACCCAGCTCGAGGTAGATGAACAGCAGCAGAATGTCGTCTACCTCAACCTGCCCCTTCTCCAGCATGCCAAGGAAAGCCACCACCGATGCCCAGGCGGTGATACCGCCGATGGCAAACAGCGCCAGATAGTGAAAGGACTCGACCAGCAGGTTGCCAAAGGACTGGGCAATGGCATGCATGCCTGTACGCATGGCTTCGATACGGGGGTAACTCACGGTGCTCTCCTGACAGTGATGTGCGGTCATGCTGGACCACTTGCATGACAACGGCTATGCAGGATGGGGGCCAGTCAGTCGGTATCCGCACGCTCGCCGGACTTGCCAGGCTACCGCCCGAGCAATTACTGTATATCCATACATATCAACCAGCTATGGGAATGAGGTGATGAATGGCCGTCGAAGTGGTGTACCGCAGCAGTCGCGATCCGGAGCGCCTGTTCATGGATAAGGCCGAAGCCGATCGTTACGACAAGATGCTGGAGCTGGCCGAGGCGCTGTCCGAAGCCCTGCACAAGGCGGTGCCCTCGCTCAGCGAGGAGCAGGTGGAAGAGCTCGGCATTTTCATGGCCAAGAACCGCGATACGTTCGCCAAGGCCTTCAAGAACCAGCCTGACGCCCTGTCCGAGCTGGAGCAGAGCGAAAGCGACTGAAAGTAGTGCCCGAATGACCAGCCCGGTTCAGCCTCGGCTGGTCATGTCGGGATTTCCTCAGACACTAGCCACGCCCTCCCCACACCCGCGCAACCCCCTTGTCGCGACACTGCTCCGGGGTCAGATAGCGATTTTCGCCATCCTGCTGGGCATGACACTGCTGGCTCGCCGCCATTAACCGGCACCGTAGAGCAGGCGCTCGGCCAGCGTGTCGGCCACCCGGGCCGGCGAACGCTTCTCGGCCTGGGCATGTGCATAGACCTCGGTCAGGCGCCGGCCGATCTGCGTCAGGTGGGCCGTGATGGCCGGCAGCTCCTCGCCCCGGTGCCTGAGGGCAACATAGATGAGGCCGCCAGAGTTGATCACGTAGTCCGGGGCGTAGAGGATGCCGCGCGCCTCCAGGGCATCGGCGATCTCGCTGCCGGCCAGCTGATTGTTGGCCGAGCCGGCCACCGCCGCGCAATGCAGCTCGCCCACCGTCTGCGCATTGAGCACGCCGCCCAGGCCACAGGGCGCGAGGATGTCGCAGGGCGTCGCCAGCAGCGCCTCGCTGCTCACCGGGTGGGCACCGAACTGTTCGACCGCCAACTGCACGCGCCCAGGGTCGAGGTCGCTGACGAACAGCTCGACACCAGCGGCAGCCAGCTGCTCGGCCAGGGCGAAACCGACGTTGCCCAAGCCCTGTACGGCCACCCGCAGGCCTTGCAGATCGTCACTGCCAAGCCGCGCCATGGCAGTGGCGCGGATGCCGGCGAACACCCCCATGGCCGTGTGCGGCGAGGGATCGCCAGCCGCCGTGGTGCTGGTCACATGCTGGGTCTGCTGGGCGATGCAGTCCATGTCGGCACTGGAGGTGCCACTGTCGACGGCGGTGATGTAGCGGCCATTGAGCGACTCGATCATGCGACCGAAGGCCTCGAACAGGGCGCCGCGGTTGTCGACATGCGGCGGACGGATGATCACCGCCTTGCCGCCGCCCTGGGCCAGCCCGGCCAGCGCTGCCTTGTAGCTCATGCCCTGGGCCAGGCGAATGGCGTCGCGGATAGCGCTGTCATCGTCCGGGTAGGCCAGGTAGCGACAGCCACCCAGCGCCGGGCCCAGGCGGGTACTGTGGATGGCGATGATGGCCTTCAGGCCGCTGACCGGATCCTGAGCAAGGTGCAACGCTTCGAGCCGGGCGCTCTCCATCACGGCGAACATGGCGGACTTCCTCGCTGGCTTTATCGGCCAGTATAGGTCGCCGTTGCGGGGAGGCTCAGCGCCCCTGCACTTTCCACCAGGTGCAGAACTCCTCCAGCGCGGTCCAGATCGGCACCTGCGGGTCGTAGTCCAGGTACTGGCGGGCACGCGAGATGTCGAGAGAGAAATCACGCCCCATCACCGCCACGCCGAGACGGAACAGCGCCGGCTCCGGGCGCCCCGGCAACAGCCGACACACCGTCTCGTTGAGGGTTGCCGCGGCATAGGCCAGGCCGAAGGGCATGTGCTTGGTCACCGGTGACAGGTCAAACTGGCGCAGCACGAAGTTGACCACATCCCACAGCGGCACCGGCGCGCCGTTGCTGATGTTGTATACCTTGCCCAGCGCCGGACCGGCCGCCAGCAGGCTGCTGAACAGGGCATCATTGAGGTTCTGCACACTGGTGAAGTCGACCTTGTTCAGGCCGTCGCCGATCACCATCAGACGACCCTTCCGGTGCATGTCGATCAGCCGCGGGAAGATGCTGGTGTCACCGGCTCCGGTGACGAAGCGCGGACGCAGGGCGATCACCTCCAGGCCGAACTCCTGGGCCTCCATGACCTTCTGCTCGGCCAGGAACTTGGTGGCGCCGTAATGATCGACGAAGCGCTTCGGCACCTGCTCTTCGCGCAGGCCGACGTGAGCCTTGCCATCGAAGTACACCGACGGCGAGGACAGGTGCACCAGACGCCGTACCTGCTGCCCCAGGCAGCCCTCGATGACATTCTGGGTCACCACGACATTGGCCTGGTGAAAGTGCTGGTAAGTGCCCCAGGTGCCTACGGCGCCGGCACAGTGCACCACCATTTCCACATCGCGGCAGAGCTTGTGCACCAGGTCCGGGTCGCTCAGGTCGCCCTGGACGAATTCGGCACCCCGCTTGGTCAGATGCTGCACCGCTTCGGGGCGGCGCCCGTTGACCCGCACCGTCAGGCCCTGTTCCAGGGCAAAACGGGCAAAGCGGCCACCAATGAATCCGCTTGCCCCCGTTACCAGAATCTTCATTGCCAGCTCCCCTGCGTTCTAGTTCTGCGAGCGACTCTAGCAGCTGGTAGCGCCCGTACCGCTTGCCGAGGCGGCCAAATGCAAGTCCTTGCGGACCCGTACGGTTGACTATGCTGATAGTCGTAAAGCAATTTGCACGCTTCTTGCAGAATTTTTTACGCTCAAGAACCCTGTCACCCATCTACACGCGGAGTCTCAGGACATGCCGTTGCGCGTAAAACTCGCTGTCAGCTTTCTGCTGATCGGCCTAATTCCGGTACTGGCCATGGCGCTCACCGTCTATCGCCAGGCCAGTCAGGCACTTCAGGAGCAGGCCCTCAACGCCCTGGAAGCCGTTGCAAATATCAAACAACAACAACTGCAGGACAGTTGGCAAGCCCGCCACAACCAGCTCAGCACCCTGGCCAGCAATCTGGGCACCAGTTATGCCGGACTCGAGGGCGTGGCACTGATCAGTACCGCCAACTATGACAAGCCGATCTTCGAAAACTTCGCCAAGACCTTCGGCTACAGCGAACTGAAACTGGTGAGCAAGGAGGGCCAGGTGCTGTTCAGTCTGCAACGTGGCAGCGACTATCAGCAGAACCTGGGCGATGCCGCCTGGCGTGACACCCCGCTCGGGCGGCTGGTGCGCGCCGGCCTGGACAGCGGCAGGGTACAGATCGGCGACCTCGCGGTGAGCCAAGCCGGGGCCGAGCCCAGCCAGTTTCTCGCCGCCCCCATCCTCGACGAGGGCGAACTGCAACTGCTGCTGGTACTGGAGCTGCCGCTGGCCGAGCTGAACCGGGTGATGCAGGCTCGCCAGGGCCTGGGCGAGGCGGGAGAGACCTATCTGGTCGGCCCCGACGGCCACCTGCGTTCAGACTCGATACGCTTCGATGACCACACAGTGGCACGCGACGATAGCCGCACGGCTCCCCTTCCCGGAGCCGCCATCGCGCAAGCCCTGTCCGGACAGCAGGGCCGCGTTGCCGAAGCAGGGCTAAATGGCCAGGCCGCGCTCAAGGCCTTCGTGCCGCTGCAGCTGGATGATCAGCGTTGGGCGCTGATCGCGGAAATGGATCAGGACCAGGCCTTCGCCCCGGTACGCGCGCTGATGTGGCAGGTCCTGCTGCTGGTCGGCCTGACCATCGTCAGCGTGGCCATCGCCACCTGGCTGGTCAGCCGCAGCGTGATGCGGCCGCTGGGCGGCGAGCCGCGGCAGATGGCTGAACTGGCCCGACGCCTGGCCGCCGGTGAACTGCGCCTGAGTGGCGACAGTGCCGATCAGGCTGGCCTGATGCAGGCCCTGCACGAGATGGCGCGCGCCTGGCGTGATGTGGTGCAGCGCCTGCGCCAGGCCAGCCAGGCGGTGGGCGATGCCAGTGATAACATCCTCGGCGCCGCAGGCCAGACCAGCATCAGCCTCGACCAGCAGCAAGAAGCCCTGGAACTGGTGGTCAGCGCCGTGGACCAGATGGCCGCCACCGTTCAGGAAATCGCCAGCAGCGCCAGCCAGAGCGCGGACGGCAGTGCCGTCGCGCGCGAGGCTTTCACTGCCGTGCAGGGTAGCCTGCAGCACATGATCGGCCAGCAGGACCAATTGCTCGCCGGCCTGCGCGAGGCCGACCGAGTGGTGCAGCACCTGGCCGGTGACAGCCAGCAGATCGGCACCGTGCTGGCAGTGATCCGCGCCATTGCCGAACAAACCAACCTGCTCGCGCTCAACGCAGCCATCGAGGCGGCCCGCGCCGGCGAAGCGGGACGTGGTTTCGCCGTAGTGGCCGACGAGGTGCGCAACCTGGCGCAGAAGACCCGTCAGGCCACCGAAGAAATCGTCGCTATCGTCGAAGCCCTCGGTCAATCCTCCGACGAGGCGCAAGCGCGCATGCAGGGCTCCAGCACCCAGGCCCGCGCCCTTGAGGTGGAAACTCAGGCCGTACTGGGCAATCTGGGTCTGCTCGATGATTCGCTGCAGGGCATGCATGCCCTGGCCTTCCAGATTGCGGCCGCCGCCGAGCAGCAGGCCACCACGACCCAGGAGGTCAACCAGCATATGCACCGGCTAAACGACATGACCGCCGAGAACCGCCGCACCGCCGCGCACACCCGCGAGTGTGGCGAACACCTGCGCAAGGTGGCTGGCAGCCAGGAGCGGCTGGTGGCGCAGTTCCAGCTCTAGGCAGCTCGGCCAACCCTGCCGATGTAGCCCGGATGCGATCCGGGAAATGCAGGAAGCTCCGCACCCGGACTTCATCCGGGCTACGACCTGACCTCCCCTCTCCCAAAGGGAGAGGGGGCACCTACACCAGCCACTCGCCCACACCATGCTCCAGGTGGCGGGTCAGGCTGGCCAGCAGCTCGCCGCCGTTGCGCCAGTGATGCCAGTACAGCGGCACATCCAGCGGCCGCCCTGGCAGCAGCTCGACCAGTTCGCCGCTGGCCAGCTGCTCGCGCACCTGCAGCTCCGGCACCATGCCCCAGCCCAGTCCGGCACAGGTCAGGCGCACGAAGCCTTCCGAGGAGGGGCACAGGTGGTGGGCGAAGCCGCCACCGACGCCGAGGCCAGCGAGGAAGCGGTGCTGCAGCTGGTCGTCGGCACCGAACACGATGGACGGCACCCGCGCCAGCGTCGCGCCATCGACACCCGCGGCGAAATGCCGGGCGACGAAGGCCGGGCTGGCCAGTGCGCGATAACGCATCGCCCCCAAAGGCAGGGCACGGGCGCCGGCCACCGGGCGCTCGGCGGCACACACGCAACCGGCCACCTCGCCGGCGCGCATGCGCTTGAGGCCAACGTCCTGGTCATCCACCACATGGTCCAGCAGCAGACGGTGTTCGGCGACGAATTCGCCTATCAGCGGCGCCCACCAGGTAGCCAGGCTGTCGGCATTCAAGGCGATGCGCAGACGCTCGGCCGGCTGGTCCTCGGCCAGGGCCGGCACCTGGCCCTGCAGGTCGCGCTCCAGCAGGCGGACCTGCTGCACGTGGTTGAGCAGGCGCCGGCCAATCTCGGTGGGCGCCGGCGGCGTGGCGCGCAGCAGCACCGGCTGGCCGACCCGCGCCTCAAGCAGTTTGATCCGCTGCGACACCGCCGACTGCGACAGTCCGAGCAGCTGAGCCGCACGCTCGAAGCCGCCCTGCTCCACCACGGCGGCCAGGGCAGCCAGCAGCTTATAATCGAACATAAGAATCCCTAATGAGAGATCAGCATGATTTGTTTTTCTTATACACACACAATCCCCAGACTGACCAGCATCGCAACCCTTACAAGGACTCCGCCATGACCGGCGAAACCGATCTGAGCCGCCTGCTCGCCAGCCTGTCGCCACGCCTCAACCCGGGGCGCTTCGTGTTCTGCAGCGTGCCTCAGCCTACCGCACCGCAGGTTGCCGCCGCGCTCGGCAGCTTCCGCGAGGCCGAGGGCACCACCCTGATCCTCGCCCGTGAGGAAGCCGAGCGCCTGGGCCTGGCCTACGACTACCTGGCCGCCTGGATCACCCTCGAGGTGCATTCATCGCTGGCCGCCGTCGGTCTAACCGCCGCCTTCGCCAAGGTCCTGGCCGACGCAGGCATCAGCTGCAACGTGATCGCCGGCTTCCACCACGACCACCTGTTCGTCGCCGAGGCCGATGCCGAGCGCGCTCTGGCCAGGCTGCAGCGCCTGGCCGCAGAGGGCTGCTGAGATGTGGCAGAGCTACCTCAACGGCCTGCTGGTGGCCGCGGGCCTGATCATCGCCATCGGCGCGCAGAATGCCTTCGTCCTGGCCCAGAGCCTGCGCCGCGAACACCACCTGCCGGTGGCCGCACTGTGCGTGCTGTGCGACGCGCTACTGGTCGCCGCCGGGGTGTTCGGTCTGGCCGCCGTGCTGGCACAGAATCCGACACTGCTGGCGGTAGCGCGCTGGGGCGGTGCCGCCTTCCTGCTCTGGCTGGGCGTGCAGGCTCTGCGCCGGGCCATCCAGCCGCAGGCCCTGCAGCAGCAGGACAGCGGCCCGCGCTCGCGGCGCGCGGTGCTGCTGGCTGCGCTGGCGGTGACCCTGCTCAACCCGCACGTGTACCTCGACACCGTGCTGCTGATCGGCTCCCTCGGCGCCCAGCAGCCGGTGCCGGGCGCTTACGCCCTGGGGGCAGCCAGCGCCTCGCTGATCTGGTTCTTCACCCTGGCCCTGGGTGCTGCCTGGCTCGCGCCCTGGCTGGCGCGCCCGGCGACCTGGCGCCTACTCGATCTCGCGGTGGCGGCGATGATGTTCGCGGTGGCGGCGCAACTGCTGCTGAACGCACCCGGCGCATGACCGTGCAGGTGCTGCGACGCTATGCTGCGGTGCTCTGAGCGGGGAGAAGGAGCGGCGCGTGGATTCGACGGTATTTGTCCTGGTACTGGCCGCCGCCGCGCTGCATGCGGGCTGGAACGCCCTGCTGAAGATCGGCCTGGACCGCTACCTGACCGCCTCGCTGATCCAGATTGGCGCCGCCTGCGTGGCCTTGCCCGCCCTGCCTTTCTTCAGCCTGCCGCAGCCCGTCGCCTGGCCTTTCATCGGCCTCTCCGCACTACTCCACGTCGGCTACAACCTGTTCCTCACGCGCGCCTACCAGCACGGCGACCTGTCGCAGGTCTATCCCATCGCCCGCGGCAGCTCGCCGCTGCTGGTCGCCCTGCTGGCGCTGCTGGCCGGCGACCTGCTGCAACCGGCGCAGTGGGCGGCGCTGCTGGTGCTGGTCGCCGGCATCTGGCTGATGGCCTGGCGCGGCGGCCATGTCCACACGTCTGTAAACAGCCCGCTGCTGCTAAGTGCCCTCGCCACCGCCGCCTGCATCGCCGGCTACACCCTGGCCGACGCCCTCGGTGCGCGCCGCAATGGCGATGCGATTGGCTATGCGCTGTGGCTGTTCGTGGTCAACGGCCTGGTGGCGACGCTGCTGATCACCCTGCGCAGCGGCCCGCGCATCTTCCTCCGGCTCGGCCCGCATTGGCGCGGAGGCCTGGGCGGCGGCGCCATGTCGATGCTGGCCTACAGCCTGGTGATCTGGGCCACCACTCAGGCGCCGGTGGCCATGGTCTCGGCGCTGCGCGAGAGCAGCGTGCTGTTCGCCCTGCTGATCGGCTGGCTGCTGCTCAAGGAGGCGATGCCGCCCATGCGCCTGCTCGCCTGTGCCGTGATCGCCCTCGGGGTGGTCCTCCTCAAGCTCGCCTGAGGCCTGCTGGCATCGGCTTTTCCACACAGTTGCTGCGTGGATAAGGCCGGGGTCGGGTGCTATGATCCCGGCCTCGCGGCACACTTAAAGAGTACAAACTCGTCGCCGCCCGTATTCCGGCCGCCCCGTGAACGGCCTGCGCTAGTCGCACATATCCCGACCTGATGAGGAGATAGACCATGGCTTTCGAATTGCCGCCGCTGCCGTACGAGAAGAACGCCCTCGAGCCGCACCTGTCCGCCGAGACCCTGGAGTTCCACCACGGTAAGCACCACAACGCCTACGTGGTGAACCTGAACAACCTGGTGCCGGGCACCGAGTTCGAAGGCAAGAGCCTGGAAGAGATCATCAAGACTTCCTCCGGTGGCGTGTTCAACAACGCCGCGCAGATCTGGAACCACACCTTCTACTGGAACTGCCTGTCGCCGAACGGCGGTGGCCAGCCGACCGGCGCCCTGGCTGACGCCATCAACGCCACCTTCGGTTCCTTCGACAAGTTCAAGGAAGAGTTCAGCAAGGTCTCCATCGGCACCTTCGGCTCCGGCTGGGGCTGGCTGGTGAAGAAGGCTGACGGTTCCCTGGCTCTGGCCAGCACCATCGGCGCCGGCTGCCCGCTGACCAGCGGCGACACCCCGCTGCTGACCTGCGACGTGTGGGAACACGCCTACTACATCGACTACCGCAACCTGCGTCCGAAGTATGTCGAGGCGTTCTGGAACCTGGTCAACTGGGACTTCGTGGCGAAGAACTTCGCGGCCTGAGTCACCTGACCGTTCACGCAAAAGCCCGGCCCCGTGCCGGGCTTTTGCGTTTATGCGACCGCCGGTCCGCCCAGACAAACTGCATGCACCAGCGCAGACGCAGGCAATAGCTCCCGTACCCAAAAAAATGCAGCAGTGACGTAATGGCCCTTTGACGGCTCACGCTCATTTGCCAATACTCACATCGGTCATATGCCTCCGGCGGCGAACAAGGAATAAGCATTTGAAGCTGGACCTGAAAAACAGCCTGTCGCTAAAACTGCTACGTGTTGTCCTGCTGTCGGCATTGGTGGTCGGGGTAGTGCTGAGTTGCGGGCAGATCGTCTTCGACATCTACAAGACACGGCAGGCCGTGGCCAACGATGCTCAGCGCATCCTTGGCATGTTCCGCGACCCCTCCACCCAGGCCGTGTACAGCCTTGACCGCGAGATGGGTATGCAGGTCATCGAGGGCCTGTTCCAGCATGAGGCAGTGCGCTACGCCGCCATTGGCCACCCCAACGAGCCGATGCTCGCCGAGCGCTCGCGCGAACTGACTCCCTCTGCCAGCCGCTGGATCACCGACCCGATTCTCGGCAGGGAACAGACCTTCACCACCCAACTGGTCGGCAAGGGCCCGTACAGCGAGTACTACGGCGACCTGACCATTACCCTGGACACCGCCAGCTACGGCGAGAACTTCATCACCACCTCGGTGATCATCTTCGTCTCCGGCGTGCTGCGCGCCCTGGCCATGGCCCTGGTGCTGTACATGGTCTACCACTGGCTGCTGACCAAGCCACTGTCGAAGATCATCGAGTACCTCAGCGACATCAACCCGGACCGTCCCAGCGAGCACAAGCTGCCGATGCTCAAGGGCAACGAGAAGAACGAGCTGGGGCTGTGGATCAACACCGCCAACGACCTCCTCGCCTCCATCGAGCGCAACACCCACCTGCGTCGCGAGGCGGAAAACAGCCTGTTGCGCATGTCGCAGTACGACTTCCTCACCGGCCTGCCCAACCGCATGCAGCTGCAGCAGCAACTGGACCAGATCCTCGAAGACGCCGGCCGCCTGCAGCGTCGAGTGGCCGTGTTGTGCGTCGGCCTGGACGATTTCAAAGGCATCAACGAACAGTTCAGCTACCAGACCGGCGACCAGCTGCTGCTGGCCCTGTCCGACCGTCTGCGTAGCCACAGCGGCCGTCTCGGCGCCCTGGCCCGCCTCGGCGGCGACCAGTTCGCCCTGGTCCAGGCCGACATCGAGCAGCCCTATGAAGCCGCCGAGCTGGCACAGAGCATCCTCGACAGCCTCGAAGCGCCCTTTGCCTTGGAACAGCAGGAAGTGCGCCTGCGCGCCACCATCGGCATCACCCTGTTCCCGGAAGACGGCGACAGCACCGAAAAGCTGCTGCAGAAAGCCGAGCAGACCATGACCCTGGCCAAGAGCCGCTCGCGCAACCGCTACCAGTTCTACATCGCCAGCGTCGACAGCGAAATGCGTCGCCGCCGCGAACTGGAAAAGGAGCTGCGCGAGGCCCTCAACCGCAACGAGATGCATCTGGTGTTCCAGCCGCAGATCGACTACGCCGACCACCGCGTGGTCGGCGTCGAGGCCCTGATTCGCTGGCAACACCCGCAACACGGCTTCGTGCCACCAGACCTGTTCATCCCGCTTGCCGAGCAGAACGGCACCATCATCGCCATCGGCGAGTGGGTGCTCGATCAGTCCCTGCGCCAGCTTCGCGAATGGCATGACCAGGGCTTCAGCGACTTGCGCATGGCGGTCAACCTGTCGACCGTTCAGCTGCACCATGCCGAGCTGCCGCGCATGGTCAGCAACCTGCTGCAGGTCTATCGCCTGCCGTCGCGCAGTCTTGAACTGGAAGTCACCGAAACCGGCCTGATGGAAGACATCAGCACCGCCGCCCAGCACCTGCTCAGCCTGCGCCGCGCGGGCGCGCTGATCGCCATCGACGATTTCGGCACCGGCTATTCCTCGCTGAGTTACCTGAAGAGCCTGCCGCTGGACAAGATCAAGATCGACAAGAGCTTCGTTCAGGACCTGCTCGATGACGAGGACGATGCGACCATCGTTCGGGCCATCATCCAGCTCGGCAAGAGCCTGGGCATGCAGGTCATCGCCGAGGGCGTGGAGACGTCCGAGCAAGAGGTCTACATCATCGCCCAGGGCTGCAACGAGGGTCAGGGCTACCTGTACAGCAAGCCGCTGCCCGCCCGCGAACTGACGCTTTACCTCAAGCAGGCCCGCCGCCTGAGCAACGCTGGCAACCCCGCCACCCTATGACACCAGGCCTACACTGCAGTGGATTCCGTCCATTGCAGTGTGAAGCCATGCTCCGCTCGATTTCCCTCTTCATCCTTTGCCTGACCCTGCCGACCATGGCTGTCCCCTGCCAGCTCAGGGTTGGCTGGGAGGAATGGTTCCCGCTCATTCACCGGCAGGACGACCAACTCACCGGTAGCGAATACCAACTGATGCAGGAACTGGCCACTGCCGCCGGCTGCACCCTGGTCTTCGTCGAAACGCCCTGGGTACGCGCCCTGCAACTTCTCAAGAGTGGCCAGTTGGACATGCTCTATGGTGCCAGCCGCAGCGCCGAGCGCGAGGCCTACGCCCAGTTCAGCCAGCCGTATCGTTACGAGCAGATGGTACTGGTGGTACGCGCTCCGCAGGAACAGCCGCCACAGCCTATGCATGAGCTGTCACTGGCGACTTGGCTGGCCGAGCCACGGAGCAATGGCCAACGGCGCGTGCTCGGGCTGATCCGCGGCTTCAACTACGGCGCCCTAGAACCGCTGTTACGTCCACAAGCCGTGCCAACCCGGCACCTGGAAGTACGCTGGGATCAACAACTGCACCAGTTGCTGGCGGCCCAGCGCATTGACGGCTACCTGGTAGAGATCAGTGTGGCTCGTGCACAACAGGCCGTCGGTGGCCAGCCGGTGCGCCTGTGGACTGTCAGCGAGCAGCCACATGAACCCATGTACCTGATGTTCTCCCGCGATGTGCCTCATCAGGTGATCAAAGACTTCAACGAGGCCATCCTCGCGCGCACCAGCGGTTCCCTGGCGCCGCACCTGCGCCCTGATACAGCCCGGCAGCGAACGCCCTCCCACCGATAAAACCCTATACAATGCGCGCCTTTTCGCTCCGAACGAGGTACCACCATGAGCACCCTGCCCCCCTGCCCGAAGTGCAATTCCGAATACACCTACGAGGACGGCACCCAGCTGGTCTGCCCGGAGTGCGCCCACGAGTGGTCTCCGGGTGCGGCTGCCGAGGCTGGCGACGGCGAGCGAGTGATCAAGGATTCGGTGGGCAACGTACTGCAGGATGGTGACAGCGTCAGCGTGATCAAGGACCTCAAGGTCAAGGGCTCGTCGCTGGTGGTCAAAGTCGGCACCAAGGTGAAGAACATTCGCCTGTGCGACGGCGACCACGACATCGACTGCAAGATCGATGGCATCGGCGCGATGAAGCTGAAATCCGAGTTCGTCCGCAAGGTCTGACACCCCGCGCCTCCCGCTCTGAGCTAGTCTCAGAAGACAGGGGCATCCGCCCCGTGCGGGAGGTCTTATGCGCATCCTGACACTTGTCCTGCTGCTGGTGTGCAGCCCACTCCACGCTGGGGAAACCTGGCGCGTGATCGGCGACGAACAGTTCGCCCCCTACAGCTTCGTGACCATGGACGACGACACCCCGCGCGGGGTGGATGTCGAACTGATCCGGGCGATCATGCAGGCGGGCGCCATCGACTACCAGCTGCGCCTCTACCCCTGGGAACGGGTCAAACGCATGCTCGATCGCGGCGAGGCGGAAATGGCCTTCCAGTTCGCCGGCACGCCCGAGCGCAAGGCCCAGTACGAACTGGCCGGGCCGATCCGCACCGGTTCCACGGTGTTCATGACCACCAACAAGATCGCCCTGCAGGACTGGACCACCCTCGACGACTTCACCCCCTTCGTCATCGGGCAGGTACGCGGTTACGCCTACGAGTCCAACTTCGACAAGGCAGACCTGCGCCGTGATACCAGCGCGCAGAACCCACGTCAGTTGGTGTCGATGCTGCTGGCGGGGCGCATCGACATCATCGTCGGCGACCGCACCCAGCTGCTTTATTTCATTCAGGAGCAACGAGCCCACAGTAGCGTGCGTCTGCTGCCCACGCCCCTGGTGGAAATGCCGCGCTATGTGGCCTTTGCCAAGGGTGACAGCCAGCGTGCCAGGCAGTTCGGCGCGGCGCTGGACAAGGTGCGGGCCAGCGGGGAGCTGGAGAAGATATTGCGCAAGTGGGAGGAGTAGGAGGCGACGCGGAGGAGCAAGGGTGAGGCCAGCCTCACCCTTGCCGATCGATCACTGACTCAGCGAAACCTGCTTGGCCTCGATGTTCAGCTCGCTGAGGCGCTTGAGCAGAGCGGAGATGTTCTCGCGGGCGGAGCCCTCGTTGGCCAGGCGCAGGCGCTTCACGGCAATGAAAGCGTCGCCCACGCCAGCGGTGAACGGAGTACGCAGGGTTTCGCGCAGCAGTTCCTTGCCGGTGGCATTGTCCACCAGGGTGTACTCGACCTCGCTGGTCACTTCGAAGTCCAGACCGAACATCGGCTGATCAACGCGGAGCAGGTTGGCGCGCAGAGAATAGGGCGCCTTGTCGCCAGCGCTCAACAGGCCGGCATTGCCCAGGGACTGTTGCAGCGCAGCCTGGAACTCCTGACCACCGATCTCGGAGGTCCACATCGGGTTGGTTTCCTGGCCACCCTTGACTTCGCTCAGCTGCAGGTTGTCCTGCAGAGCGGGGGCGTAACTATTGGCGCGAGCCTGGGTCTCGGCAACGGTCATGCCTTCGATCTTGGCGGAGGAGGCGCAGCCCGTGAGGATCAGGGAGAACAGCGAAAGGCAAAGCAAACGACGCATGGGGCAATCCTTGTAGATGATGGTTGGTGCCGGGCGCAGCCCGGTGCGTCGGGACTACACGAGGCGCAAATCCACCACTTGCGTTCGTCCCTGAGCGCGATGGCAGATTATTGGCAAGTCGCTCAAGTACTCAAGCAGAGACTGCCCGGTCACTGCACCGGCAGAAAGTTGAGGAACAACAGGCCGTGGGCATAGTTGACCCCAATGCGCCGGTAGCGCTCCTCCAGCACGTGGGCGAGCAGATCGAGGCGCGCGGTCATCTTGCCGAACTCCACCGCGTAGCTGAGGTTCCCCCCCTCGTTGGACAGCAGCAGCGGCTGCCCGTTGGCATCTCGACGCTGGGCCAGCATCCAGGCGGCCTTCTCGACATTGCGTGAGGCGTTGAAGACGAACTGCGGGTCGAGCGAATCGCTCAGGTAGAACTCGGTGCGCCCGCCGTGCGCGGTCACCAGCATGCTGCCCAGGGCATAGACGAAGGCACCGACCCGATCGCCCTGGAAGTCCGCGCTCAAGGCGTAGCTCAGCGCCGCCACGTCACGTCTGCCGCCCAGTTGCGGCAGTGGCTGGTTCAGTTCGATGGCCTGGTGGATGGCCTGCTCCGCCGCCTCCCGGCTGGGCAGGCCGGTCTTGCGCCATTCGCGGGGGTTGCGCTGATACAGCTTGCCCATCAGCTGATACAGGCTGGACAGGTTATCGCGCATGGCCAGGGTCGCCATGCGGTCGACGTTGCTCTGCAACAGCTCGCCAGCCTGCGGCTCGCTGTTCTTGCTGACGATGGCCTCATGCTCCAGCCGCCCGGAGCAACCACCCAGCCCCAGTGCCAGCAGCACCAGGGCCGACGCGGCCGCTTGCGAGACTCTGTTCATCGGCTTGCCCCCGCACCAGTGAAGTCCCTTGGCAAGCAGTAAAGCTTAAAAGCTGCACATGCGCCGTGCGCCACGCCGTCATCAGGGAATGACTTCCGCCTGATGCCCGGGGCAGACGCCGCCCAGGATTGGCCCACCCCACTCACGGGGCCAACCCAGGAGAACAGCATGTCCACCACTCTGATCTGCTGGTGCCGCAACGACGACGAAGTCAGCGGCGCCGCCCTCAAGTTCCCTTGCGACTACCGCTACAGCGGCTGCCGCATCGCCGCCCTGCCGCAAACCCTGCAACGCCTGCATGGCGATGACATTCTGATCATCACCGCGCACGGCAATGCGTCGAGCATCGGCGAAGAAGTCGACAGCTTCAGCGACCTGACCCTGGACCGCCTCGCCAAGGTGCTGAACGAGAACACCTCTCCGGACTGGAGCGGCCGCCTTTACTTCGACACCTGCTCCGGCTACGACTTCGCCTGCCAGCTCAAGTCGAAGATCGCGGTGCACCTGCCACGCCTCAAGCTGTTCGGCTGCGTCGGCGCGACCGATATGGACGTCGACCTGGGCAAACACCGCCAGGCCTGACATGGCGGGCGGGAGCCCGGCTCCCGCCCCTGCCCGGCGCGCCAGCTTTTACACAGGATTTACATAGTCTCTGGGAAAACATCGCGGCGCTGGCAGTCGAAGCCTGTAACCGGAAACCTCCGGTTTCACAGGAGTCTCGACCATGCATTCGCGTATCCCTCTCATCACCGGACTGATCGCCAGCCTGGCTCTCGCTGGCGAGCAGCAGGCACTCGCGGCGGACGGCGGCGACGTGGCCGCGGGTGTCGCCGTCGGCGCCATCATCGGTGGCGTGCTGGCCAGCCAACGCCCCGTCAGGGTCTACCAGCCGGAACCCGTCTACGCGCCACCACCGGTGGTATATTACGAACCGCGCCCGGTCTACTACGAAGCCCGCCCGGTCTATTACACACCGGGGCCGGTGTACTACGTGCCCGAGCCGCGCTACCGCCACCAGCACTGGCGCAAGCACCACCGCCGTCATCACCACGATCACGACTACCGCTGGTAAAGACAGGCCCCGCGAATGCGGGGCCTGTTACTGATGGGGTACGGCTTTCGCGCGACGGAAGGATCGATGGCCCTGGCAGGCGGGGCCAAGAAAAATCAGCACTCTGCGCACATGTTCAGGGCACCGCGGCAAGCCTGCGGGTCCAGCAGCGCATAACCGAGGTCAAACCCAGCCCGCCCATCGAACAGTGCGGCGAGATCTCCGACAACGGCCTCTGACCCAGTTTGCCCAAGCGGCATCCGCACCGCGCACCACTGTCGAAGAGCTTCGCGGCAGAGCCGCAGCTACACGACTGTGGCGGCACTTGCCGCACGATGCCCAGCCTGCATGCCATAGAGCTCCGCACAGCCCTCGTGCAAGAGGTGCTGAGCTCACTCGCCGCCAAGTCGCTGCCAGTGCGCGAGCAGCTCCGGGATTTCCGCCTCGTCGTCCAGGTCGGCCAGCTCGCGGTTATCCAGCAGCGCCTGCACCTGTGGATCGTTCACGCTCAGGCCGAGCGCGCCATCGGGCAGGCAGGCGGTGATGCGGTAAGGTTGCGACTGCTCATCGGTGCAGATCCGCGACAGATCGAGGAAGCGCGGCGGGCAGCGCTGGCCGTCGCGGTCGATCAGTACCGCCACCTTGGGACGCAACTGCAGCTTGGGGTGTTTCTCCAGCACCAGCCCGATCTCGCCGGTGTGCAGCTCCACCAGTGTGCCCACCGGGAAGATGCCCAGCCATTCGATGAAGCGCATCACCAGCTCGGCATCGAAGTGCGTCTCCCGGCAATCCATCAGCACCTTGAAGGCGTCCTTGACCGTGCGGGCGCGGTCGTACACGCGGTTACTGGTGATCGCGTCGAAGCAGTCGATGATGCTGATAATGCGGGTGAAATAGGCAATCTGCGCGGCCCCTAGCCCGCGCGGATAGCCCTGCCCGTCGAGCCGCTCATGGTGGCCGTGGGCGACGTCCACCGCGATCGAGGGCAGGTCGCGGTGGCTCAGCAACAGCTTGTATCCCAGCGTGGCGTGCTGCTTGATGTGCTCGAACTCCTCGGCGCTCAGTTTGCCCGGCTTGTTCAGCACCTGCGGATCGACCCTGATCTTGCCCACATCGTGCAGCAGGCCGGCAATGCCCAGTTGCTCCAGACTGTCATTGCTGAGCCCCAGGTGATGACCGAAGCCCATGGCCATGATCGACACCGACAGGCAGTGCTGGCTGGTGTACTCATCCTGGCTCTTCATGCGCGTCAGCCAGAGCAGGGCGCTCTCGTTGCGCAACAGGCTCTGCAGGTTGTCGCTGACTGCCTCACGACAGGCCGCCGTATTGATGCCCCGGCCCAGCTGCACATCGAAGAAAACCTCCTTGAGTACGGCCGAGCTCTTGTCCCGGTTGCGCCGTGCCTGCTGCATCTCGCGCGACAGCGGGGCGCGCTTGTGCGAGTCCGCCGGCGCCGGCCCGGCGCTTTCCGGCATCAGGCTGACCTTGACGCGCTGGAACTCGTCGATGAACACGTACTGGCAGCAATCCTGCACCGCACGGATGTCCTGCACGGTCAGCAGCGGAAAGCCCTGGAACAGAAAAGGCGTCTCCCGCCACGGCCGATCCACCTCGCAGACGAACATGCCGATCTCGAGTTGGGACACATCCACTTGGCGACGTTTCAGGCGGGTGGCTTCGTACATGGGGCTGCCCGATGGGGATGAACATACTCACATCTTAGAGAGGAATTGCTCGAAGTAGCAGGCGATTCAGCCCAGCCCGTAGTGCTGGAGATGAACCAGGTACAAGCATCCGCACGCATGGCGACCAGCCCGTGAGGGTCGCACCTATCTGCGTGGCTAAGTCGGCTAAAAGAGGGCCGGCATACGGCTTGGGCCCTGTACTGAATGACACATCGTCGGTCAGGTGCCAGCATCGCCGGTCACTCGGTATCGGCCCCGCTGCAGGCACTGCGTAGGCATGCCATCATGCTCCTGAACGACTTGCTGCACCAACGGCTGCCAGAGACTCTGATCCGCTAATCGCGGCGAGGTTATCGATGCCCACCAAAACTGTAGCGCCGCCTGATGACGAGATCTGCGCCGAAACCGCGCCCTTGACGTTGGGCTTTGCCCTGCGCCGCTTTCCCCCCGCCCTTGAGGCCGAGTACCGCAGCTTTACCTACCGCAGTTATCAGCAAACCCGTCGCTATGCCACCGTGCTGCTGGTCTTCAGTATTCTGGCTTTCATGGGCTTCGACCTGCTGCTCGGCCATCGCATGGGTAGCAACCCGGTCACACTGCCCGCCCTGTTGTTACGCCTGACTGCTTTAGCGATTGTCCTTTTCGCGGCCAGCCGGGTATTGACGTCTCCCGACGTGGAAACCGGTGAACGCTGGATTCCTCTGGCCCTGAGCAGCCTGTCTCTGACCACGCTGCTAACCAGTGTGCTTTATCTGCAGATACTGGACCAAAGCCAGCTGCCCTACGGCCTGGAAGGCATGATGTTGGTCCAGATTGCGATCTTCTTCCCCGTGGGCTACAGCTACCGCAACAGCCTGTATCTGGGGGGCGCCACACTGCTGCTGAGCGGTGGCACATTGGCGCTCGCGAGCGCTGACGAGCTGTCGGTGCAGCTGCACGCATCGCTCGCCTACCTGACAATGGCAAGTGTTGCCGCAGGGGCAGCCGGTTACTGCCAGGAACACTCGATGCGTGTGCTGTTTCTGACCAAGCGAGCGCTGCGCAACATGGCCGATACCGACGGCCTGACCCAGCTGTATAACCGCCGCAGCTTTGATCTGCTGCTCCAACGGGCGTTACAGGAAGCCCAGCGCGAACAGTTCAGCATCGCCCTGATCATGCTCGACCTGGATCATTTCAAGGCCTACAACGACCTCTACGGCCATCCGGCCGGCGACCTCGCGCTGCAACGCATCGCCGGCGTGCTGGCCAGTCACCTGCGGCGTGAACTGGACTTTGCCGCACGCCTGGGCGGCGAGGAATTTGCCGTGGTGCTGCGCAACCCGGACAGCGCCTACCTGGCCCAGGTCTGCGAAAGCATCCGCCACACGATTCAGCATGGACTGGCCATCGAGCACCTGAAAAACCCTGCCCACGTCATGACCGCCAGCCTGGGCGCCAGTCTTAGCCTGGGCCACGACACCCCGGCCAGCCTCTACCAGCGCGCCGACCAGACGCTTTACCAGGCCAAGTCGGGCGGCCGCAATCGAGTACTGATCGCCGCCCAGAGCAGCTAACAGAGCCACTCTCGCGGACTCACGCCCATCCCGGCCGCTCAATGCCCCGCCCTGCCGAGGGCGAAGGTTGCAGCTGCGCAGGCAGATCAGCTAGTTTCGCGCCCCCAGTGTCCAGGGAGGGCGATATGAAACAAGTGCTTTACCTGCTGATGCTCGGCGTGATGCTGTACTTCGGCATACAGCAGGCTCTGGAGATGGGCGACTCGCGGGAATGGCCGACCACAGAGGGCGTGATCACCGCGTCGCGTATCGACCGGCAACTCGCCGACTCGGCTTACCGGAGCGGCTACGAGTACGAGGTCAGGGTCGAGTATTCGTACCAGGTGGATGGAGTGCGCTACCAGGGCAACCGGCTGCGCATACAACCGGCCGAATACAGCTCGGCAAGCAGTGCCCGGCGTGAGCTGATGCAATACCCGGTGGGCGGCAAAGTCCGGGTGTACTACAACCCGCAACAGCCCGAGCGGAGCCTGCTGAAACACATCTGAACCCACGCCCGCCGTCTACTGTTACCCCCACAGCCTCTGCCACGCAGGAACAGACCATGAGCGACGAAACCTTCCCTGCCGAATGCGCTGAACACGGCGCAGGCCCCGCCGCCTTTGTCTGCCAGCACCTGCAGCGCGGCAGTGGCCAGGGCTTCAACATGGGGTACGACCCCGAACAGCCCGATGACGCCTACCCGGACGCCTGGTGCGACCAGTGCGATGCGCTGCTGGAGCAGGAAGGCGAATGGAACGAGCGGGCCGAAGCCTTCGCCGACATCAAGATGGTCTGCGCGCAGTGCTACTGCGACATCCGCGCGCGCAACTGGCAGCAGGACGATGACGCGCTGGCCGCGCTGATCAGCGACAGCTTCGACTACCTGCAGGCGCGCCAGGCCGACTTCATGCAGACCTACGGCATCGGCGAATACCAGCGCTGGGACTGGTACCAGGAGAACGCCACCCTGGTGTTCTCCAACGACGGCCAGCCGGTACTGGAATGCGACATCGATTTCGTCGGCAGCTTCTCCAGCCAATCCAACACCTGGATGTGGGCCTGGGCCAACGACTCGCTGCTGGAGCCGGTGCGCAACGGCTCGCGGGCCATCCGTGAACTCGGCGAGGAGCAGGGCCTGCTCCAACTGGCCTGCGCCACCTGGGCGGCCGAGCCGGTCGATGGCTGGGAGATGACGGCGGTGATGGCCAAACATCTCGGTGCCATCGGCGCCTACCGCACGCCGAGCGAGAATGGCTTCACGCACATGGTGGTCAAGCAGGTGCGCTGGCTGGGCGAGCGCTGACCGCGCTCGGCCGTGGCGGCGAGCCTGCGCTTAGTGCAGCAGGCTCACCCCGAGGAACAGCAGCAACCCCAGCGGGCCGAACATCATCGCCATCAGGTAGCACGGCACCAGCCACAGGTGGCCGATGCTCTGCGCCGCACCCTGCTGCTGGATGTACAGGCCCACCATCAGGTCGAACGCGAGGATGTGAATCCACGCCGCCAGCACCGCCTTGGGGTTGCTGAACAGCGCCAGCACGCCACGCAGGGTGAAGAAGCCGGGCTTGCCCATGCTGCGCTCGCCCCGGCTGGTCAGGGCCTGGAACAGGCTGACGCCGTACAGCACGCAGAGCAGTACCACGGCGACGCCGAGCACCAGGCGCGGGCCCTGGCTCCAGGTGGGCAGCAGGATCAATACGCCCCAGCCGCCGAGGGCGGCGAGGCTGGCGAGCTGGAACAGGTGTTTCTGGCTGAGGGCGGGCATGGGGGTTCCTCACGGGGATTTAGGTTCGGTTGTAGCCGAAAAGCGGCAGCGGCGGCTGCCATCAGTGAGGGGGTGAATGGTGGGGGCTGGGGTTGGGCTATGGGGTGGTTGTTGACTGGGGTTTCAAGTCTGGCAATGCGATGTGGTTCGCAGTATGGTCGGGGCATCGACTTGCAGGGATGCGTTGTTCATGGCGGTGATTGCCACGGTTCCCCTCCTGACTTCCTCGGCCCTTGTCGGCGGCGCGAAACCTCCGCACGTCTCTGCGTCTGAGGCTCCAAACCTATTCCCTCATCGCCTGATAGTCAGGTTTCGCCCTGCAGGGCGCCTCACTTTCTTTGCTTGTGCAAAGAAAGTAAGCAAAGAAACACACCCCGGCATCCGGGCCTCGCTGCGCTCGACTCCCCTCCTTCCGGTGCCGCTCCGGGGGCCGTCACGAAGGGACGTCCCTGTCCCTTCGTTCCTTGCTCGGCATCCATGCCTCGCGTCCCCCTGCACAACACCTCCACTCGGCCTACTGACGGGGAGTTTGCGCGCATGCAGGTTTCGGGTTTCAGGCCTCTCGGCGTTGTCGGTATGTCTCGCCGTAGGGCGGGTACAACCCGCGCAGCCACCTCACGCGGGTTTCACCCGCCCTACTCGATCGTACCCAGGCTCCGCGCCTGCGGGACGCAGAGCGTCCCCGGAGGGGTTCCCACGCAAAGCGTGGAAACCATCAACAAACTCAAACGCCACCACAACACTCCCGATCTTGCACCACAGGCTCGGGCCGGGATCGGGTCCCGTCAGGAGGCTGAGTGGAATCGTTGAGCCAGGGGTTGAGCGGCATGGATGCCGCGAGAGGCGCGATGGGCCAGGGATGGCCCTTCGCGACGTGCCCCTGGAGCAACGATGGAACGAAGGAACCCCGCCGCAGGCGGGGCCGGATGTCGGGTGTGCTTTCTCTTTGGTTACTTTCTCTTTGCGCAAACAAATAGAAAGTAACTCGCCGTGAAGGCGAAATTACAGGCCTATAAATTTAACGTAAAGATTACCTACTCAAAACCACGCCAGACCCCAACATGCACATAAAAAACATCCAAATAGAAAACTTTAAGGCATTCAAAAAAATAAACATAGAATGCAACGAAAGATTTAACGTAATAGTTGGCGAAAACAACATAGGGAAAAGCACTATTTTTGAAGCACTAAGCCTATGGAAATTTGCCTACGACAGCCTAATTCAAGAAAGAAATAAGAACAAATTCTACAAAGCATCCACCAATTATTATCTATCATTCTCATCCCTCAGCCAAATAAGACTTGTAGATGACGATGACATTTTCTACGCCCCATCAATCGGCAGCGCAGCAATTACCCTCACAATAGTAGACAATGAAAAATCATTTGATTTAAAGATTAAATTTGAAAAGCCAGGCATCAAAAACTCCTATCTTAGAATATTCAACAGCGACAACTTCGAAGCGTTCGAGAGATTCTCAGAGCATATAAAAAACAAACAATGCACATTAAAGAACGCATTATTTATATACCAAACAAGACCCATCTCAACAATATTTAAAGACGAGCCATTCTACAATAACGCACAAATAGAGAGAAAAATAAGCATTGGCAAATCACATGACGTACTCAGAAACAAAATATTAAAAACAGAAAACCCGCAAGCCACCAAAGTTTCAGAGCGCTTTGCTAGCCTCGAAGGAAGACTGGAGCGCGTTCTGAAACGTCGCTACACCATTCGATTCAAGAACAAAAACAGAACCGATGAGGAATACGTACGAATAACAATTGAAAACGACAAACAAAGAGAACTCGAAGCCTCGCTAATGGGCAGTGGCTTTCTGCAAGTGGTGGAAATATTCTCAACCATTGAGTACATAGAAAAAAACACCGACGGGATATGTTTAATTCTAATTGACGAACCTGATTCGCATATACACTCAGATCTTCAGTCACACCTTATAGATGAGCTAAAATCCCACAATGATAGCCAAGCATTTGTTATCACTCACAACGACAGACTAATAAACAAAGTAAATCCAGGCGAGCTTTACTTCCTCAATAACGCAATCAAAGAAAACGGGAAACTAACCGCACTACAGATTGATGAATTCCCAAAAGTCAAAGAAGCACTTGCCAGCATTCTGAGCGAAATCGAACAAGACAATCAAACCCCAATCTTAATCACCGAAGGAGCATCAGATCAGAACATCCTTTGCACAGCATGGGCCAAATTATTCCCTGAAAATGAAATGCCTTTCAAGATTATTCCATCCGGAATTCAAATAGACGAATCCAAAAGAACAGGCAATGCGGATAGCGTACGAAGATCCATAGAATACATATCAACTCTTAGCGACCAAACGATCATTGGACTATTCGACAACGACCGAGAGGGCAATGAGCAATTCAAGGGGCTAAATTCGAATATTTTTGAACCGCACTCAGCAGTCAATTTCTGCAGAAAGCACCTAACCAAGAACATCTACGGAATGCTGCTTCCAATAACGCCCCACAGAAAAATATTCTCCTCACCCCAAAACATAATACAAAGATACTTTGTCATAGAGCACTATTTTTCTGATGAAATCCTTGACGCCAACGAAATGAAAGATGAACCAATACTTGGCACAGAGGTCTTTGAAATAAAAGGCAATAAATCAAAATTTGCGACAGCATGCGCCAACCTTGACGCATCAGAGTTTGAAAATTTCCGACTATTATTCGATGAAATAACGAAAATCATTAACCAATAAAATCAAAATACTTCTTATCAACAAAATCAGCCTTGTAGGGCGGGTCATTGACCCGCTCTGATCGACAATCAACACCAATCCACCGCGCTGGCTGGCATGGCGGAAACCTGGCTGGGACAGGGCAGCAATACCGCCCGGCGGGTTATGTCTTCGGCTAACCCGCCCTACGTGCTACCTCCCGCCCCATCAAATACTGCCTATCCCCCCAAGCCTCAAACTCTTCCAACAACGTCCACCCCCGCCGCGCGTAATACTCCGCGCGGTCATGCGTATGCAGATACAACCGCGTATGCCCCTGCTCCCGCGCGGTCTGGCAGATGTCCTCGATCAGCCGTTCGGCCAGGCCCTGGCCACGGGCTTGCGGCAGTACGAATACGCAGGCCAGCCAGGGACCAAGTTCCGGGCGCAGGGGCAGATCGTCGCGGGCCAGGCCGGCGCAGCCGATGGGTTGGCCGTTCTGCAGGGCGATGCGCATCAGCCAGTCGCCGTTGTGCTGGCCGGCGGCGAACTCGGCCTGCCAGTCGGCCAGGGGCTGCTCACTGAACTCGTAGGGGAACTGGTGGTACAACCACTCGGCCACCAGGGCGCAGTGCTGTGGATGGTGGCGGAGCCAGTCGACGCTGAGCATGGGGATTCCTTGCAGGTGGAGGCCATCGTGCGCTGACTGTAAGGGCCACACGGGTCCGACAACAACGCTTGCGACGGACGTCTAGAGGCGCAGCCCGCCGCGCCCGGCTAATCTCAAAGGAAACAGTCAGCGCACTCGCCAGGAGCGAAAGGGATGTCCCATCTGCATGACCTGCAGGACCAGAGCCCACTGCAGCAGAAGCTGCGTTACCTGCTCCAGACCCTGCAGCAGAAATACCCCGAGGTGCAGCGCATGGCCGTGGCGCTGTATGACCATGGCAGCGACTGGGTGAAAACCTTCGCCGCCATCGAGGACGGCCAGAACTCGCTGCCGCTGTACCACGCCCACCTCGCGCAAACGACCTGGCTGCAGGCCGTGGCCAACAGCCAGACGCCGCGGGTGATAAACGACTTCAGCGTGCTGCAGGACAGCCAGAAGCAGCATGTACGCGCCCTGATGGATGCCGGCTACCGCGCCAGCTACACCCTGCCGATGTGCGTGAACGGCTACTTCTTCGGCTTCGTGTTCTTCAATGCGCGCCAGCCCGAGGTGTTCCGCGGCATGCTGCTGAGCGAGCTGGATGTGCTCGGCCACCTCGCCAGCCTGATGGTCTACAACGAGCGTTCCAGCGTGCGCACCCTGCTCGCCACGCTGAAGTCGGCGATGACCATGACCCACGCGCGTGATCCGGAAACCGGCAACCACCTGGAGCGCATGTCGCGCTATTCGCGGCTGATCGCCCAGAACCTGGCTCAACAGCAGGGCCTGGACGACAGCTTCGTCGAGCATGTCTACCTCTTTGCGCCGCTGCATGACCTGGGCAAGATCACCGTGCCCGACCGGGTGCTGCTCAAACCCGGCCGCCTGAACGAGGAGGAGCAGGTGATCATGCGCAGGCACGCCAGCGCCGGGCTGGAGCTGATCAACCAGTTGCTGGAGAACTTCGGCCTGGCCAGCGTCAGCCAGGTACAGATGCTGCGGCACATCGTGCTGCATCACCACGAGCTGTACGACGGCAGCGGCTACCCCGGCGGCCTGGCGGGCGAGGCGATTCCGCTGGAGTCGCGCATCGTTACGGTGGCCGATGTGTTCGATGCCCTGACCAGCGATCGGCCCTACAAGAGGGCCTGGAGCAATGACGAGGCGTTCGCGTGGATGCACGAGCGCTCGGGCCAGATGTTCGACCCCGCTGCCCTGCAGGCGCTGATGGACAAGCGCGCCGAGGTGGAACACATCCAGCAGTGCTTCCGCGAGAACGTGTTCGGCTGAGCCTGCAGAAGCCAAACAAAGCCCGTCGGCTGACCGTAATGCTGCTCACATAAGCCGTGACCTACTCGATCCAGTCCCCTCTCCCCAGCGGGGAGAGGGTTAGGGCGAGGGGGAGCAGCAGTCGGCCCTCTCCCCCAGCCCCTCTCCCATCAATGGGAGAGGGGAGCTGATCGAGCAACCGCTCAGTGAACCGCGTTACCCTTTGCCGACGGGCTTTTCGCATACGACAAAGAGCGGGCTCAGGCCTCCGCCGCCTCGCGGCACTTGGCCAGCTTGCGCGCCTGGTACTCGCGCGCGGCCTCGTGGAAGGCACCAATCAGGGCGTTGTACTGCGGGTTTTCCCAGTAGCGGTACTCCGGGTGCCACTGCACGCCGAGGGCGAAGGCCTTGGCGCCTTTCACGCTGACGGCTTCGATCTGGCCGTCTTCGCACACGGCCTCCACCTGCAGCCCTTCGCCGAGGCGGTCGATGCCCTGGCCGTGCAGCGAGTTCACCTTCATCTCGGTCGCGCCAATCAGTTGGTGCAGCATGCCGCCTTCGGTGAGTTTCACGCTGTGCATCGGGCCATAGGCCACATCGTCCGGCACATCCTTGACCTCGCGGTGGTCGAGGCGGCCTGCCACGGCATGCACTTCACGATGCAGGGTACCGCCGTACAGCACGTTGAGTTCCTGCACGCCACGGCAGATGCCGAGGAAGGGAATGCCGCGCTCGATGCAGGCACGCATCAGGCGCAGCACGGTGGCGTCGCGGGGTTTGTCGGCCAGGCCGAGGCCGGGATGGTCGTCGCCGTAGAAGCTGGGATGCACGTTGGACAGCGAGCCGCCGAACATGATGCCGGAGACGCTGTCGAGCACGGTGTCCATGTCCAGGTCGTCGGCGAAGGCCGGGATCATCAGCGGGAAGGCGCCGAAGCCGGTGACGGACTGGATGTATTTCTCGCCCACCAGGTGGAACCAGCCGATGTCGCGGTCAGTCAGCTGCCAGCGGCACAGGGGGAGACCAATCATGGGTTTGCTCATTTCAAGGGAGTCCTCTTCTGTTAATTGAAGTGGGCTGCCCTTGGGAGAGCGGGCTTGCGGTTCACCTGAAACGTGAGTCCGCTCACCCAAGGGGTGCCGCGCCCCGATCTTTGCCGGTTCACTGCACCAATGCCGCGCCCGCGCGGCAGGGTTCTCCCCTCTTCCACTGGTGAGAGAGGGGCTGGGGGAGAGGGCGTTGTTCGACGGCCCCTCTCCCCAACCCTCTCCCGCGAACGGGAGAGGGAGCAAAACGCGCGGCCCGGCCACTGTCGCCAGCCAGGCGGCACAAAAAGGGCCGGTCCGCAGACCAGCCCTGGGTAGTGCTTAACCGTTGCTCGGGAAGGCGAACTGCGCGGCCTCGTGGGAGGCGCGCTGCGGCCAGCGCTGGGTGATGGTCTTGCGCTTGGTGTAGAAGCGCACACCGTCCGGGCCGTAGGCGTGCAGGTCGCCGAACAGCGAGCGCTTCCAGCCGCCGAAGCTGTGGTAGCTGACCGGCACCGGCAGCGGCACGTTGACGCCGACCATGCCCACTTCGATCTCGTCGCAGAACAGGCGCGCAGCCTCGCCGTCGCGGGTGAACAGGCAGGTGCCGTTACCGTACTCGTGGTCGTTGATCAGCTTCATGGCCTGTTCCAGGCTGCCGACGCGGACGATGCACAGTACCGGGCCGAAGATTTCTTCCTGGTAGATGCTCATCTCGCTGGTGACGTGATCGAACAGGGTGCCGCCGACGAAGAAGCCGGCTTCGTTGCCCGGTACGCTCAGGCCACGGCCGTCGACCACCAGGCTGGCGCCCTGGGCCACGCCGGCGTCGATGTAGCCCTTGACCTTGTCACGCGCGGCGCCGGTGACCAGCGGGCCCATGTCGAGGCCGCAGGAGGTGCCGGCACCGATCTTCAGCGCCTGGATCTTCGGCACCAGTTTTTCCACCAGGGCGTCGGCCACGTGGTCGCCCACCGCCACCACCACGGAGATGGCCATGCAGCGCTCGCCGCAGGAGCCGTAGGCAGCGCCCATCAGAGCGTTGACGGTGTTGTCGAGGTCGGCGTCCGGCAGTACCACGGCGTGGTTCTTGGCGCCGCCCAGGGCCTGTACGCGCTTACCGCGACGGTTGGCCTCGGTGTAGATGTATTCGGCGATCGGCGTGGAGCCGACGAAGCTGATGGCTTTGACTTCCGGCGCTTCGATCAGCGCATCTACTGCTTCCTTGTCACCGTTGATGACGTTGAGCACGCCGCGCGGCAGGCCGGCTTCGTGCAGCAGCTGGGCGATGTACAGGGTGGAGCTGGGGTCGCGCTCGGACGGCTTGAGAATGAAGCAGTTGCCGCAGACGATGGCCAGCGGGTACATCCACAGCGGCACCATGGCCGGGAAGTTGAACGGGGTGATGCCGGCGACCACGCCCAGCGGCTGGAAGTCGCTCCAGCTGTCGATGTTCGGGCCGACGTTGCGGTTGTACTCGCCCTTGAGCAGCTCCGGGGCGCCGCAGGCGTACTCGACGTTCTCGATGCCGCGCTGCAGTTCGCCGACAGCGTCTTCGAGGGTCTTGCCGTGCTCTTCGCTGATCAGCGCGGCGATCTTGTCCTTGTTGGCTTCCAGCAGCTGCTTGAAGCGGAACATGACCTGGGCACGCTTGGCCGGCGGGGTGTTGCGCCAAGCCGGGAAGGCGGCCTTGGCGGAATCGATGGCGGCCTGGATGGTGCCACGGTCAGCCAGCTCGACCTGGCGCACGGGCTCGCCGATGGACGGGTTGAAGACCGGCGCGGTGCGCTGGCCGCTCAGAACGATGTCGCCGTTGATCAGGTGGGCGATGGTGCTCATGGGGTGCAATCTCTCAGTTGAATTCGGGTCAGTCCCCTCTCCCGTTTACGGGAGAGGGTTAGGGAGAGGGTGCTGCAGGCGACTCGGGGTTGCCTGGAAGACCCTCACCCCCGGCCCCTCTCCCAGGGGGAGAGGGGTGGGAAGCAGCGCGTCAGTCGAGCTTGTTCAGCACATCGCCCACGACGTTGAACAGGGCGTCCAGCTGCTCGGGCTGGGTGTTGAAGGTCGGGCCGAACTGCAGAGTGTCGCCACCGAAGCGCACGTAGAAACCGGCGTTCCACAGCTTGATGCCGGCCTCGAACGGGCGGATCACCGCGTCGCCGTCGCGCGGGGCCAGCTGGATGGCGCCGGCCAGGCCGCAGTTGCGAATGTCGATCACGTGCTTGCTGCCCTTGAGGCTGTGCAGCTTCTCCTCGAACACCGGCGCCAGGGCGGCGGACTGTTCGATCAGGTGGTCGCGCTTGAGCAGCTCCAGGGTGGCCAGGCCGGCGGCGCAGGCGACCGGGTGGCCGGAGTAGGTGTAGCCGTGGCCGAACTCGACCATGTGCTCCGGGGTGGCCTGCTGCATGAAGGTGTCGTAGATCTCCTTGGAGGCGATCACCGCGCCCAGCGGGATGGCGCCGTTGGTGACCTGCTTGGCGGTGTTCATGATGTCCGGGGTGACGCCGAAGTACTCGGCACCGGTCCATTTGCCCATGCGCCCGTAGGCGGTGATCACTTCGTCGAAGATCAGCAGAATGTTGTGCTGGGTGCAGATTTCGCGCAGGCGCTGCAGGTAGCCCTGCGGCGGCACGATGACGCCGGCCGAGCCGGACATCGGCTCGACGATCACGGCGGCGATGTTGGAGGCGTCGTGCAGTTCGATCAGCTTGAGCAGCTCGTTGGCCAGCTCCACGCCGCCGGTCTCGGCCATGCCCTTGGTGTAGGCCAGGTGCGGCTGCAGGGTGTGCGGCAGGTGGTCGGCGTCCATCATCTGGCCGAACATCTTGCGGTTACCGCCGATGCCGCCAAGGCTGGTGCCGGCGATGTTGACGCCGTGGTAGCCACGGGCGCGGCCGATGAACTTGGTCTTGCTCGGCTGGCCTTTCAGGCGCCAGTAGGCACGGGCCATCTTCACCGAGGTGTCGGCGCACTCGGAGCCGGAGTCGGTGTAGAACACGTGGTCGAGGCCGGCCGGGGTCAGCTCGGCGATCTGCTCGGCCAGGCGGAAGGACAGCGGATGACCGTACTGGAAGCCCGGGGCGTAATCGAGGGTGCCGAGCTGCTTGGCCACGGACTCCTGGATTTCCTTACGGTTGTGGCCGGCGCCACAGGTCCACAGGCCGGACAGGCTGTCGAACACGCGGCGGCCCTTGTCGTCGATGAAGTGGTTGCCGTCGGCACCGACGATCAGGCGCGGGTCGCGCTTGAAGTTGCGGTTGGCGGAGAACGGCATCCAGTGGGCATCCAGCTTGAGCTGGCTGGCCAGGGACGGGGTGGCAGTCTGCGGCATGTTCATCGTGGCTCTCCAGAGCGGCACTGTGGTTTTGTTGCCAGCGAAGGTGCCACGGGCATAAAGTCACGAAAATCCAAATATTCGCACTTTAAGTTCAGCCCGGACTAAACATATGAGCAGCCGCCGTTCCGATCCCCTGGCCCAGGTCAGCGACTTCGATATCCGCCTGCTGCGCCTGTTCCGCAGCGTGGTCGAGTGTGGTGGCTTCTCCGCCGCCGAGAGCGTGCTGGGCATCGGCCGCTCGGCGATCAGCCAGCAGATGAGCGACCTCGAACAGCGCCTCGGCCTGCGCCTGTGCCAGCGCGGCCGCGCCGGCTTTGCCCTGACCGAGGAGGGCCGCGAGGTGTACCAGTCGTCGCTGCAGCTGTTCGGCGCGCTGGAGAGCTTCCGCAACGGGGTCAACGGCCTGCACCGCGAGCTGCGCGGCGAGCTGCACATCGGCCTGACCGACAACCTGGTCACCGTGCCGCATATGCGCATCACCCATGCCCTGGCGCGACTCAAGGAACTGGGCCCGGACGTGCGCATCCAGATCCGCATGACGCCCCCCTCGGAGGTGGAACAGGGTGTGCTGGACGGCAGTCTGCACGTCGGCGTGGTGCCGCAGAGCCACGCCCTGTCCGGCCTGGAGTACCAGCCGCTGTACGGCGAGCGCTCGCAGCTGTACTGCGCGGTCGGCCATCCGCTGTTTTATGTGGACGACGAGCAGCTCACCGACCAGCGCCTGAATGCCCAGGACGCCATCGCCCCGACCTTCCGCCTGCCGCCGGAAATCCAGACCCAGTACCAGGTGCTCAACTGCACGGCCAGCGCCTCGGACCGCGAGGGCATGGCCTTCCTCATTCTCACCGGACGCTACATCGGCTACCTGGCCGATCACTATGCCCAGCAGTGGGTGCAGCAAGGCCGCCTGCGCGTACTCAAACCGGCCAGCCGCTTCTACGACCTGACCCTCGCCTCGGTAACGCGCAAAGGCCGGCGCCCGCAGCTGGTGCTGGAGACTTTCCTGGAGGCGCTGGCGAAGACCGGCTGACGAACCATGCATTGCCGCCCCTTCCTACGCGATGATTTCGCCGAATACCGCTCCTGGTACAACGACCCGCAGCTCAACAAGCAGCTCGGGCCGATGGACGAGGAGTGGCTGGAATACGTGCTGAACGACAGCGACGGCGAACAGCTGTGCTTCTTTGAAAAGTCACGCATGGTAGCGGTGGTCGGCCTGGCCGAAGATCCGCACGTTGGTGCCTGGGTGATCAGCGACATAGCCGTGAACCCCGCCCTGCGCGGACAAGGCATCGGTCGCCGGGCCCTGGAGCTGCTGCTGAAGCACCCGCGCTATCAGTACCAACGCGTCTGGCAAGCCTACGTGATGGAGGACAACTCAGCGGCTCGCATCTTCTTCGCCCGCCTCGGCTGGCTCTGCGTGGCCGAGCCCGGCGCCGAGGACCCGATGTACTGCTATCGGCGCATCCTCGACGAGTAGCCGGAACGCCCGTACCACTAGGCGCCGCGCCATTTTCCCAGCAGCGATGACCGCAGCGTCAAAGACGATTTTTTGGCGCTTTAGCGGCTATTTATCCGGTAACGGGGAGGCTTCGTCTGCGAAATACACGTTTTTGACGCCCGAGGGTTGTTTCATGACCCGCGCTGGGGTATCAGTTCGCACACAACACCGATCATCAGTACGGACCCCCTCGATGCCCGCAGCCCCCGCCCCTGCTACCAGCACCGCCAAACCCGCCGGCCGTATCCGCCAGAAGAACGAAAAAGCCATCATCGCCGCCGCCGAAGTGGAGTTCGCCCGCCACGGTTTCAAGGGCACCAGCATGAACAGCATCGCCCAGGCGGTGGGGCTGCCCAAGGCCAACCTGCACTATTACTTCAGCAGCAAGGAAGGCCTGTACATCGCCGTACTGAACAACATCCTCGACCAGTGGGACGCCACCTTCAGCAGCCTGACCGTGGACGACGATCCGGCAGTGGCGCTGTCGCGCTACATCCGCGCCAAGATCGAATACTCGCGTACCCAGCCGCTGGCCTCGCGCATCTTCGCCATGGAAGTGATCAGCGGCGGCCAGTACCTGACCGCGCACTACAACCAGGACTACCGCGAGTGGTTCCGCCAGCGTGCCGGAGTGTTCCAGGCCTGGATCGACGCCGGCAAGATGGACCCGATCGACCCGGTGCACCTGATCTTCCTGCTCTGGGGCAGCACCCAGCACTACGCCGACTTCGCCAGCCAGATCTGCCTGTTCACCGGCAAGAACAGCCTGAAGAAGACCGACTTCGAGGAAGCCGCCGACAACCTCGAACGCATCATCCTCAAGGGCTGCGGCCTGACCCCGCCGCCCCGCAGCTGACCGGCCGCGTGCCGCCCGGCGCCCGCGCTACCTGAGCCAGGGCGCCGCGACCAGTAACTCGCTGCAGCGTTGCAGGAGGAATTCGCGCAGCAGGCGCACCGGGCCACTGAGCTGGTCGCGGTGGGCACAGATCAGATTCAGCGGCGTCGGCTCGCCCAGCCAGCCTTCCAGTAATACTTCCAGGCGCCCCGCCTGTACGTCGCCGGCCACGTCCAGCCAGGACTTGTACACCAGCCCCTGCCCCGCCACGGCCCAGCGCCGCACCACGTCGGCATCGTCGCTGACCCGGTTGCCGCTCACCGTCAGCGCCGTGCTGCGTCTGCCGTCGTCGAAGCTCCAGCGCTCGTGCACGCGCCCGCCCAGCATGTACAGCAGGCAATTGTGCCGGCGCAGCTCCTCCGGTTGCTGTGGGCGGCCATGGCGCGCCAGATAGGCCGGAGCCGCACACAGCACACGGCGGTTATCAGCGGCCAGCGGCAGCGCCACCAGGCTGGAGTCCTCCGGCTCGCCGTAGCGCAAGGCGATATCCACCGGCTGGCGGAACAGGTCGGTGACGCGGTCGCTGAGCAGCAGGCGCAGCGCCAGCTGCGGGCGCTCGGCCTGGAACTGGTCGAGCCAGGACAGCAGCGCGTTGCGCCCGAAGTCCGAGGGCGCGGCGATCTGCAGCACGCCGCTGATCTCGTCGCGCACGCCCGCCAGCTGCCGTCGTCCACTCTCCAGGCTGGCCAGGGCAGCACGGGCGTGGGCCAGGTACTGTTCACCCTCGGCGGTCAGGCGCAGGCTGCGAGTGGAACGCAGCAGCAAACGTACCTGCAGTTGCGCCTCCAGGCGCTTGAGCGCGGCGCTGGCTACCGCGGGCGAACAGTCCAGCTCCCGGGCAGCAGCGGACAGGCTGCCCAGCTCGGCGGTGCGGACGAACAGGGCGATGTCATCGAGACGCAGCATGGACTGGACCAACTTTCAAAAAAATATTGAAAGAGACTCTATGGCAGCCCGCTTTTTCTCGCCAGCCGATTAACCGAACATGCACTCAACGCCAGCCGGCCCCTCCGGCTAAGCTGGAGCATCCGAATTTGCCGTCGCGCCCCCTTCGAGGATCTGCCGCATGAAAGCCGTCGCCTACCATCAGTCCCTGCCCATCGATCACCCCGAGGCCCTGCTCGATATCGAGCTGCCCACACCACAGCCCGGCCCTCATGACCTGCTGGTACGGGTCATGGCCATCTCGGTCAACCCGGTGGATACCAAGATCCGCCGCAATGTCTCGCCAGCCCCGGGCGAGGCCAAGGTGCTGGGTTGGGACGTGGCGGGCGAGGTGGTTGAGGTCGGTAGCGATGTCCGGCAGTTCCGCCCCGGCGACAAGGTGTTCTATGCCGGCGCCATCGACCGTGCCGGTGGTAACAGCGAACTGCACGTGGTGGACGAACGCATCGTCGGGTGCATGCCTGGCTCGCTGGATTTCGCCGCCGCCGCCGCCCTGCCGTTGACCGCCATCACTGCCTGGGAACTGCTGTTCGAGCGCCTTGGCGTGCGCGAGGGCAAGGGCGATAGCGGCCAGAGCCTGCTGGTGGTCGGTGCTGCGGGCGGCGTTGGATCGATCCTGGTGCAACTGGCCCGTCAGCTCACCGGCCTGACCGTGATCGGCACCGCCTCGCGTGCAGAAACCCAGCAATGGGTCCGTGGGCTGGGCGCCCACCACGTGATCGACCACAGCCAGCCGCTACTGCCACAACTCAAGGCACTGGGCCTCGACCAGGTGAGCATGGTCGCCAGCCTGACTCACACCGACCAGCATCTGGACCCGCTGATCGAGGCCCTGGCACCGCAGGGCAAGCTGGCGCTGATCGACGACCCGGCGCAGCTCGACGTGGTCAAGCTCAAGCGCAAGAGCCTGTCGCTGCACTGGGAGTTCATGTACACCCGCTCGCTGTTCCAGACAGCGGACATGATCGAGCAACACCGCCTGCTCAATCGGGTCAGCCAACTGATCGACGACGGCGTACTGAAAACCACTCTGGGCGAGCACTTCGGTCGCATCGAGGCGGCCAATCTGCGTCGTGCCCATGCCCTGCTGGAAAGTGGCAAGGCGCGCGGCAAGATCGTGCTGGAAGGTTTCTGAGACAGTGTCATCGCCCTGGTATAGGCTCTGAGCAGCGCCCCACGAAGGGGCATGCCAGAGCCCTTGCGGATAAGGAGCGCCGATGACGTTGCAACCCCTGGAAACCCTGCTCGCAGCCGTGCTGGTGCTGCTGCTCGGTCACCTGCTCAACCGCCTCGTCCCTCCGCTTTCGCAGTACAACATCCCCGCTCCCATCACCGGTGGCCTGCTGTTCGCCCTGGGACTGTTGCTGGTTAACAGCTCCACGGGGTTCACGCTGGAATTCGACGTCACCCTGCGCCCGGTCCTGCTGCTGTCATTCTTTGCGGCCGTGGGCTTGTCGGCCAACCTGTCGCTGCTGCGCCAGGGCGGCAAGCGCCTGCTGCTGTTCGTCATGGTGCTGGCGCCGTTCCTGGTCCTGCAGAACCTCACCGGCCTGCTGATCGCATGGACGCTGGACCTGCATCCACTGATGGGACTGATCGGCGGCACCATCACCCTGGTCGGCGGCCACGGTACCGGAGCGGCCTACGCGGAGCGCTTCGCCGAGGTCAACAACATCCAGGCCATCATGGAGTTGGCGATGACCGGCGCCACAATCGGACTGGTCCTGGGCGGACTGTGCGGCGGGCCACTGGCGCAGTGGCTGATCCGCCGCCATCGCCTGGCGGGCGCCGACGGCCACGCGACCGAGCCTCACCCCAGCGCGGATGGCGATGCAGCGCCCATCAGCGCCGCCAGCCTGGTGCCGGTGCTGGCCGCCGTGCTGATTGCGGTGCTGGCCGGGCAATGGCTGGCAGAGCTGGTCAGCGATGCGCCGGTCACCCTGCCCAGCTTTCTCTGGTGCCTGCTACTCGGCGTGTTGATCCGCAACGGCGGCCATCTGGTTGGCCTGCGCCTCAACGATGCCGCGATCGAGCTGATTTCCGGGCTGACCCTGGCGCTGTTCCTGGCCATGACCATGATGGCGCTGAACCTGGCGAACGTCGCCAGCCTGGCAGGGCCACTGCTACTGATCCTGCTCGGCCAGGTCGTGGTGGTGCTGGTTTATGGCGGTGCGCTGGTTTACCGCGCCGTGGGCCGCGACTACGAAAGTGCGGTGATGTCTGCGGCCTTTTGTGGTTTTGCCCTGGGGGCGACGGCCACCGCCATCGCCAACATGCAGGCCATCGTGCAGAAGTATGGCCCCGCACCGCAGGCGTTCCTGGTGGTGCCGCTGGTCGGCGCCTTCCTCATCGACCTGATCAACGCCCTGGTGCTGACCGGCTTCCTGTCGCTACCGGGCCTGGGGGGCTGAGCCATGCCACGTCTGCTGCTCATCATCCTTTTCGCCCTGCTTGCCGCCTGCTCGCGTGGCCCGGAACAACAAACGCTGGAAACCGAGCTGCGTCAGCGCCTGGAACAGGCTTTCCCCACCGACAGCCTGAGCCTGATCACCCTGAAGCGACGCGGCTCCGCCAGCGACGCCAGCGCGGGCCCCGACGAGGAGCGCCTGCTGGTGTACTTCGATGCCGAGCTGCAGGTCGAACGTGATCTCGACTTCGGCTCCTGGGACTCTCCGGGGGTCGCCAGCCTGGTCAGCGCCCTAGGCGCCGGGCCTCGCGGCATCGGCGGCATCGAGAGCGGCGGCAACCAGAAGGGCGATAAACTCATTGCCCACGGCAGCCTGATCTACCAGCGCCACGAAGGCACCTGGCAGGCCGTCGCACCTCAAGGCTTCACCCTGCCGCGAGCGCCGCAGGCAAGCAATGCAACCAGCCCGCGCGAGGCGCTGGTCGCAGCCATCGGCACCGCCCTCAACCTGTCGCCTGGCGGCACCGGCAGTACGGCGCGCAAGGTGATCAACGAGGAAGTGGAACGCTCGTTGACGAACATCCAGGGCCGGCTTGGCCGCCTGCAAAACGGCTATCCACTGGCGGGCGGACCGGAGTCCGGGCAGTACGCCAGCTTTGCCCGCGCCATGAGCCAGGCGCTGCGTGAGCAGGGCCTGAATATCGTGCCCCTGACGACGGCAGGCGGTATCGAGAACCTGCGCCTGCTGCGCGCCGGGGATGCCACACTGGCGCTCTCGCAAAGCGACATCGCCCATCAGGCGGTCGCGGGCGCAGGGGCATTCGCAGAGGATGGCGCCGACCTTGGCCTGCGTGCCCTGGCCAGCCTCTACCCGGAGCCGGTGCATGTACTGGTACGCGCCGACAGCCCGCTGCGCAGCATCGCCGAGCTGCGCGGCAAACGGGTCAACCTGGGGCTGCCCGGCTCGGCCTCGCGGGATACCGCCGTGGCGGTGCTAGCCGCTCATGGTCTGGCCACGGACGATCTGCAGCAACAGGGCGCACTGGATCTGCAGCAAGCCCTGAGCGCATTGCGTGACGGCGAGCTGGATGCCCTGATTCAGGTGATCGGCTATCCGGCGGACAGTATTCGCGCCGCCGGCGAGGACTTTGCCATGCGCCTGCTGCCACTGGACCAGGCGGCTGTCGCACAACTGCAGCGCGAGAGGCCCGGCAGCTTCGCCTATCAACTACCGCGCGCCAGCTACGCCGGCCAGGACGAGGCACTGCCGACCCTGGCGGTGACCAGCCTGCTGCTGGGTACACGACAACTGACCAGCCAGGAGGTCGAGCAGCTGATTACCCAGCTGTTTGCGCGCGACCGGCAGTGGCTGCAGTACGGCAGTATCCAGGGCAGCCAGCTTGCACCGGCCAATGCTCTGCGCGGCCTGGGCGTGCCACTGCACGAAGGCGCGGAGAAAGCTCTGCGAAAGCTGAAACCCACCCTCCCCCCGGCAGGTTGATGAGAGACGGCTAAACTGGGAAAGACCCGGGCCGATGCAGTGGTCCGGGCTGCCCCTAGCCTGTCACTGCCGAGGGTTCAGGATGACCCCCAAGACTTCCCGGCCAATGCGCCTCGCCGGCGTCTATTTGCTGTTCAGCGCTGCCTGGATCCTTGGTAGCAATCTGCTGCTGCGAGCGATCATCGACGATCCCACGACCCTGACCCACTTGCACACGGTGAAGGGGCTGCTGTTCGTCACCCTCAGCAGCGTGCTGATTTTCCTGCTGTGCCACCAGGACGAACTGAGCCAGCAGCGCCTGGAGCGAGGCCTGCGCGATCAGTTGCTGACACTGCAGCAAGCCCAACGCAACGCGGGACTGGGCACCTGGAGCTACGACGGCCATCTGCACTGGTCAGCCGAGGCACTGCGTCTGCTGGAACGCCCCGATAGCGACAACACGAGCAACCTGGATGACCTGCTCGGCTGGCTTTATCCAGCCGATCGCCATGCCGTGCAACGGGCCATGCAGCACCTGTTGCAGGGGGGATCGCCCTTACTGGTCAACGCTCGCCTGAACCGTCCTGCCGACCGCGAAGTGGTGTGGGTGATGTTGCGTGGCAGCCCCTGTAACGACGGCGGCGCCCATGGCAGCGTGCAGAACATCAGCGGGCAGAAGCGCGACGAACAGGCCTTGCGTGAAAGCGAGCAACGCTTCCGCCAGCTGTTCGAGCAAACGCCCAGGATTGCCGTGCAGGGCTACGATCGCGAGCGGCGGGTCATCTTCTGGAATCAGGCCAGCACCCAGATATACGGCTACAGCGTCAGCGAGGCCATGGGGCGGCCGCTGGAGGATCTGATAGTACCGCCGGCGATGCGCGCTCAGGTGGTCGCCGACATCTCATCCTGGATGATGGGCGGGCCTCCCATACCCGCCGCCGAGTTGACCCTGCAGCACCGCGATGGCAGCCCGGTCTACGTCTATTCCAGCCACCTGCTGCTACGCAATACACGCAACCAGCTGGAGATGTATTGCGTCGACATCGACCTGAGCGAGCAGCATCTGACCTACCAGCAGCTGGAAAGCAGTGAGAACCGTTACCGGGATCTGGTGGAGCAGCTACATGAGGCGATCTTCCTGGCCGACAGCGCCGGCCGCCTGACGTTCGTCAATCCGGCCTGGCAGATCATCACCGGCTACAGCATCCACGAAAGCCTCGGCAAACCCTTGCTCGACTTCATTGATACGGACCACCGCGAACGCGCCGCCCAGGAGATCTCCGCGATCATCTCCAGGCAGACCAGCTCGTGGCTCTGCGAGCTGTGCCTGCGCAATGCCGACGGGCAGGCACACTGGGTTTCGCTGAGCCTCGCGGCCGGGGAACAGTACGACCTGGGGCTGCGCGGCAGCATGAGCGACATCCAGGAGCGGCGGCGCAGCCAGGCCTTGCAGGAAGCCCGCAACGCTGTGCTGGATCGCATGCTGGCCCAGCGCCCGTTGCAGGAAACCCTGAGCGACATGGTCAGGCGTCTGGAGCAGATCAGCCCGGGGATGCTGGTTACCATCATGCTGCTCGAACAAGGCCGGCTGCGGGCACATGCCGCCCCCAGCCTGCCGGTGAGCTACATCGAGGCCATCGACGGCATCGTTGCCGCCCCAGGTATCGGCAGCTGCGGCCACGCGGCCGCCACCGGCGAGATGACAGTGGTCGAGGACATCCTCCAGCATCCCAACTGGGCGGGATTCAGCGAACTAGCCCAGCAGGCCGGGCTGCGCGCCTGCTGGTCGCTGCCCTTCAAGAATGATCAGGGCGCCGTACTGGGGGTGTTCGGCATCTACCATCGGCGCCCCATGCATCCGTTTCCAACCGATGTTGCTCTGGTGACGGAGTTCACCCGTCTGGCCGGTCTCGCGGTTCGCCAGCACCAGCGCGATGCCGAACGCCTGCAGAGCGAGCTGCGCTTTCGCGCCACCTTCGAGCAGGCCGCCGTCGGCATCGCCCACCTGTCACCGGACGGCCAGTGGCTACGGGTCAACCAGCGCCTGTGCCAGATGCTCGGTTACAGCCGGGCCGAGCTGATACAGCGGACCTTCCAGGAGGTCACCCACCCGGACGATCTTGATGCCGATCTGACGCTGACTCGCCAACTGCTGGCAGGGGAAATCAGCCGCTTGGCCATGGAAAAGCGTTATCTGCGTCGCGACGGCAGCACGCTGTGGGCCAACCTCAGCGCCACGCTGGTGCGGCACACCAATGGCACACCGTATTACTTCATTGCGGTGATCGAAGACATTGGTTTGCGCAAACAGCAAGAGCAGGCGCTGCGCCAGGCCGCCACCGTTTTCGAGAGCACTCAGGAGGGCGTACTGGTGGTCGACGCGCGTCGCCGCGTGTTGACCAGCAACCCGGCCTTTACCCAGATCACTGGACTGACAGCGCAACAGGTACTGGGACGGCGCCTGCCGCTGCTGCCCGGCAACGATCTGGACCGCACCCGCTACCGCACCCTGTGGCGCAAGGTGCAGGAATGCGGGTATTGGCAGGGCGAACTGAACAGCCGTCGACGCGACGGCTCGCGCTTCCCCTTCTGGCTGACCATCAGCCGGGTGCGCGATTGCGACCCTGAGCTTCCACAGTACGTATTGACCTTCAACGACCTCAGCCAGTACCGCGACAGCCAGGAGCGCCTGGCCCACCTGGCACACTTCGACCCGCTCACCGACCTGCCCAACCGGCTTTATGCCATGGAACGTCTGAGCCATGCCCTGGACCATGCACAGCGCCACAACGAGCGCGTGGCACTGCTGTACTTCGATCTGGACAACTTCAAGACGGTCAACGAGAGCCTCGGTCATCGGGTCGGCGACGATCTGCTGGTTGCGGTAGCGCGTCGCCTGCAACAACGCCTGCGCAACGAGGACACGCTCGCCCGCCTGAGCAGCGATGAGTTTCTCGTGGTGCTGGAGAATCTGCACCGGCCGGAAGAGGCCGCCAATATCGCCCGCACCCTCATTGAACTGCTGGAGCGCCCGCTGCCGCTGGGCAGCGGCGGCCGCGAGGCCTACCTGAGTGCCAGCATCGGCATCAGCCTGTATCCGGACGATGGCCTGTCCAGCGACGACCTGCTGCGCAATGCCGACAGTGCACTGCACCAGGCCAAGCAGGAGGGACGCAATACCTTCCGTTTCTATACCGAGGGCCTGACCCACCAGGCGCATACCCGCCTGAGCCTGGAGGTCCACCTGCGCCAGGCGCTCAAGCGCAACGAGTTCGTTCTACATTACCAGCCGCTGGTCAATGCCAGCACCGGCGAGCCGATCGGTGTCGAGGCGCTGCTGCGCTGGAACAGCCGGGAAGGCATGGTTTCGCCTGCCCAGTTCATTCCCCTGGCCGAAGAGACCGGCCTGATCGTACCGATCGGCAACTGGGTACTGCGCGAGGCGTGCCGGCAAATGCAGTTCTGGCGCCAGGAGGGCCTGCCGCTGAATACCCTGGCCGTCAACCTGTCACCCCGCCAGTTCCGCCAGGCGGACTTGCTGCAGCAGGTTAGGGAGGCCCTGCACGACAGCGGCCTGCCGGCCGAACATCTGGAACTGGAAATCACCGAAGGTGCGCTGATCGAGAACCTGGAGCAGACCCAGGCCACGCTCGCCGCACTCAAGAGCCTGGGTTTGAAACTGGCCATCGATGACTTCGGCACCGGATACTCCTCGCTGGCGTACCTGCGCCACTTCCCGCTGGATAAGCTGAAGGTCGATCAGAGTTTCATGCGCGGCGTCCCGGAGGACCAGGCCAACCTGGAAATCGTCGCCACCATCGTGGGGCTGGCACGCAACCTGAAACTCTGCGTGCTGGCCGAAGGGGTGGAAAACGGCGAGCAGCTGCAGGCCCTACGCCAGCTGGGCTGCGATCAGTGCCAGGGCTACCTGTTCAGCCGCCCACTGAGCGCCATGCGGCTGGCGCACTGGCTACGCAGCGACCATCAGTCGGTGGGTTGACCCAGATCATGGAAGCCAGGCCTGCTCCATCTACACTGCAGACTCCAGTTTCTAATGGAGGTCTGCAATGGACATCCGCATACGCACCCTGAACACTGCTACGGGCCCCCGCTGGCAGGTTTGCCTGGACCAGCACGGCGTCAGCTTTCGCAGCGAGGCCGAAGCCAATACCTTTGTCGCCACGCTGCAGGCTCGCCTGCGCGCCCCCCATCCACTGCCATGGCGAGCGGGACCACTGAAAACCGCCAGCTAGCGGCTAAAGGTTCAGCCCCACACGACGGGCATGCTTAGCGGTCAGCAGCCCCAACGCCAAGCTGGCTAGTCCACACAGAGCAATGACCAGTGCCATGGGGAGCGCGCTGCCATCATGCAGCGCGCCAACCAGTGCCGACGCTCCGGCCGCCACACTGAACTGCAGTGATCCTATCAGTGCCGAAGCGCTGCCGGCGTGCATGCCCTGCCCTGCCATCGCACAGGCGGTGGCATTGGGCAGCACGCAGGACAGGCTGGCGGTACTGATGAACAATGGGATCAGCAGCGGCCAGAGGGCCTGGGGCTTGGTCAGCGCGACAGCCAGCAGCGCCAGGGTCGCCGCGCAGTAAACCCACACCGTGCGCCGGATCCAGTACTCCGGGCCGTGATGACGCAGCAGCCAGCCGTTCAGCTGTGCCGTGAGAATGAAACCTGCGGCATTGGCACCGAACAGCCAGCCATAGTGCTCCGCAGGCACGCCATAGAGTTCAATGAACACATAGGGCGAACCGGAGATGTAGGCAAACATGCCGGCCATCGCCACCCCGCCGGTCAGGCCGTAGCCGATCAGCAGGCGGTCGCCGAGCAGCCGCCGGTAGCGCCCCAATGCACCGCTCAACGGCGCTGGCGGCAGCTCTGACGCGCGTGTTTCCGGCAACCAAAGCAATACCGCCCCCAGGCACAGAGCGCTGAACAGCATCAGCCCGAAGAAGATCGAACTCCAGCCGAACAGCTCCAGCAGCACGCCACCGGCCAGGGGCGCGAGTATCGGCGCCACCCCCATGACCAGCATCAGTTTGGAAAACACCCGGGCAGACGCAAGCGGATCGCACAGGTCTCGCACCACCGCACGCGAAATGACCATGCCTGCGCAGCCGCCAAGCGCCTGGACGAAACGGGCGACGATCAGCCATTCAAGACTCTGCGCCTGGGCGCACGCCAGCGAGGCCAGCGTGAAAAGCACCAGCCCGGCGAGCAGCGGTCTGCGTCGACCAAAACGGTCGGCCAACGGACCATAGAGCAGCTGTCCCATGGCAATACCGACAAAGTAGGACGCCAGCGACAGCTGCACGTGTTCTACATCGGTGGCAAAAACCCGGGCCAGGGTCGGGAAACTGGGCAGGTAGAAGTCGATGGCCATGGGGCCAAAGGCGCTCAGGCTACCGAGGATCAGCAGGATGCGAAGGTTCATGCGTTATCCACTGCGGGGCGTACCCCGGAAAACCAAGGGCGCCCCGAAGGGCGCCCTGCGAAGTACTGCGGCTAAATCGTTGGCTGCTCTAGTGCTGTTCCAGGGCAGTCGGCTTTTTCTTGCGGCTCAGCTTATCGCTCATGGACTCCACCAGCAGGTAGAACATCGGGATCAGGAAGGTGGCCAGCAGGGTAGCGGCGAGCATGCCGCCAATCACCCCGGTACCGATGGAGTGCCGGCTGGCCGAACCGGCGCCGGTGCTGATGGCCAGAGGCACGCAGCCGAGAATGAACGCCAGCGAGGTCATCACGATCGGGCGGAAACGCAGCTTGGCTGCCTCGAAGGCAGCATCGAAGATGCTCTTGCCCTCGGCTCGCAACAGCACGGCGAACTCGACGATCAGGATGGCATTCTTCGCCGCCAGACCGATCAATGTCACCAGACCGACCTGGAAGTAGACGTCGTTCTGAATGCCGCGCAACCAGACGGCGAGGATCGCCCCGAATACCGCGAAGGGCACCGCAGTGACCACTGCCAGCGGCAGAGTCCAGCGCTCGTACTGGGCGGCCAGGATGAGGAACACCATGATCAGGCCAAAGATGAAAGCCGTGCTGCCGGAGCCCTGGGTAGCCAGCTCCTGATAGGCGGAGCCGATCCAGCCGACGGTGTAGTCACTGCCAAGCACCTCGCCGGCCACTTCCTGAATCGCCGCCAGCGCCTGCCCCGAGCTGTAGCCCGGCGCCGGGCCGCCCAGGAACTTGGCCGAGGGGTAGACGTTGAAGCGTGCATAGGTATCAGGCCCGAGAATACGCTGCACCTTGATCAGGCTGGTCAGCGGCACCAGATCTCCGCCACTGGCCCTTACATAGACCTGCGAGAGATCTTCCGGCTTGCGACGGAACTCCGACTCCGACTGCAGGCTGACCTGCCAAGTCCGTCCGTACAACGTGAAGTCGTTGACGTAGTAACTGCCGAACGTCGACTGCATGGCGGTGAATACGTCGCTGATCGACACGCCCAGGGCGCGCGCCTTGGTGCGATCGAGGTCGATGTAGTACTGCGGCACACTGGCATTGAAGGTGGTCTGCACCCCCGCCAGTTCGGGACGCTTCTGCGCGGCAGCAACGAAGGCCTGAACCTTGGCCGCCAGCTCCGCGACACTGCCACCGCTGCGATCCTGGATGTAGCCCTCGAAACCACCCGTTGTGCTCATGCCGGTGATGGGAGGCGGGTTGAAGCTCATGACCACGCCGTCTTTTTCGCTAAGCCCCATGCCCATGAATTCGCGGGTCAGATTACGTGCATCGAGCTCAGGGGTGGTGCGCTCGGACCAGTCCTTCAGCGGCACGAAACTGACCCCGGAGTTGGTTCTCTGTCCGGATGTCAGCACATCGTAGCCGGCAAAGGTGACCACATCCTGAACCGCCGGATGCTTCATCAATTGCTGCGAGAAATCGCTGGTCAGAGCATCGGTACGGTTGATGGAGGCTGCCGGCGGCAGCACGTAGGCATTGATCACGTAGCCCTGGTCTTCATCGGGCACCAGCGAGCCAGGGACGCGGGTAAACAGGACCGCCATGATGGCAATCATGCCGCCGAACAGCAGCAACCCGATCATAGAGCGCTTGAGGAAGAAGGCCACACCGGCCCCGTAACCTTCGGTTAACCGGTCAAAGAAACGATTGAAGGCACGGAAAGGCGCCGCCGGTTCGCCGTGATGCGGCTTCAGCATCAGCGCACAGAGCGCTGGCGAAAGGGTCAGCGCCACGATGCCGGAGATCACCACCGACACGGCGATGGTAATGGCGAACTGTCGATACATCTCGCCCGCCAGCCCTCCGAGGAAGCCCACTGGGACAAACACGGCGCAGAGCACCAGGACGATGGCAACGATCGGCCCGGTCACCTCCTCCATGGCCTCGATCGCCGCCTCGCGGGCGTTGAGCTTCTTGGTACGCATCACACGCTCGACGTTCTCGATGACCACGATCGCGTCGTCCACCACGATACCGATAGCCAGCACCAGACCGAACAAGGTCAGCAGGTTGATGGAGAACCCCAGCGCGTACATGCCGGCGAAGGTGCCGACCAGCGACACTGGAATGGCCAGCACCGGGATCAGCGTGGCACGCCAGTTCTGCAGGAAGATGAAGACCACCAGCACAACCAGTACCAGGGCCTCGAAGAAGGTGTGGATCACCTCCTCGATAGACACCTCGACGAAGCGGGTGGTGTCATAGGGAATCTTGTAGGTAATGCCCTCGGGGAAGCGCTCCGCCAGGCGGTCCATGGTTTCGCGCACCGCGTCCGCGGCATCCAGCGCGTTGGCGCCCGGCTGCAGGTAGATACCAAAGGCAGCGTTCTGCTGGCCATTCAGGCTGGTGACCACCGAGTAGTCCTGGGCACCCAGCTCGATACGCGCCACATCACCCAGGCGCAGGCTGGCGCCCGTGGCGTCGGAGCGCAGGATCACACCCTCGAACTCCTTCGGATCCTTGAAGCGGCCCTGGGTGGTCACCGTGTAGGTGAAGTCCTGTGGCGTCTGCAGCGGTTGCTGGCCGAAGCTGCCGGCGGCGAACTGGGAGTTCTGCTCGCGGATGGCGTTGACCACGTCGGTCGGCGTCAGGTCGTACTGCGCCAGCTTGTCCGGGCGCAGCCAGATACGCATCGAGTAGTTCTTGGAGCCGAACTGGCTGACATCGCCAATACCCGGTAGGCGCTTGAGTTCGTCAATGACGTTGATCAGCGCGTAGTTGGAGATGAACACCGGGTCCTTGGAGTTGTCTGGCGAATAGAGCGTGACCACCTGGAGGATGTCCGAAGACTTCTTCTCCACCTTCACGCCCTGCCGGCGGACCTCCTCCGGCAGCTTGGCCAGGGCAGCCTGCACCCGGTTGTTGACGTCGATGGTGGCCTGGTCGGGATCGCGGCCCACCTCGAAGTACACCGACAGACTCATGCTGCCACTGCTGGCCGAGTTGGACAGCTGATAGATCATGCCCTCGACACCGTTGATCTGCTGCTCCAGCGGTGCAGCCACGGTCTCGGCGATGACCTGGGCACTGGCACCCGGGTAACTGGCCGACACCGACACCTGTGGCGGCAGAATTTGCGGGTACTGGGCAATAGGCAGCGACTTCATCGCCGCCAGGCCGGCGAGGATGATCACGATCGAGATGACCGCGGCGAAGACCGGTCGGTCAATGAAGAATTTCGAGATCACGGGCCGCGCTCCTTACTGTTGGGGCTGCGCGGCGGGCGCGGCACTGACGACTTTGACCGGCGTATTCGGCCGCACCTTGGGCAGGCCCTCGACGATGACCCGATCACCGGCGGCAATGCCGCTGTCGACGACCCAGCGCCCTGCAGCGGTGTGCGCCGTGGTAACCGGACGGATACGCGCCAGCCCCTGATCATCCACCACAAACACGAAGGTGCCGTTCGGCCCCTGGGAAACAGCGCGCTCGGGAACAGTAACGGCATTGGGCTTGCTGATGCCCTTGACCACCACCCGCACGAACTGCCCGGGCATCAGCGCCTGTTCCGGATTGGGCACCACGGCACGCACGCTGACAGTACCTGTGCTGCGATCGATGGTGCTGTCGGTGAAGTCGACCTTGCCTTCCAGCGGATAACTGGAGCCGTCACCAAACTTGATTTCAACACTCATCTGCTGACCGTCCTCACGCACCAGGCTGCCGCTCTGCAGGCCACTGCGCACGCTGGACACCTCGCGATCCGGCGCGGCGAAGTTGACATAGATGGGATCAAGCTGGGTGATCTGAGTCAGCAGGCTGGCGTTGGGGTCTCCGGCCACCATAAGGCTGCCCTCGGATACCGTCTCCTTGCTGGTGATGCCCGAGATGGGGGCCTCTACCGTGGTGTAGTCGAGGTCGATCTGCTTGGACTGCACCTCGGCCTTGGCCGCCTCGATATTGGCCTTGCTCTGCTCGAAGTTGGAAACGGCGTTGTCCAGCTCGCTCTCGCTGGCAAAGCCCTTGCGCTGCAGTTCGCGAATCCGTTTCAGGTCACGCTCGGTCTGCCGGTAGCGCGCCTGCTCCTGGGCCAGCGCGCCCTTGGCGCGGGCCAGCGCGGCCTGGTAGGGCCGCGGGTCGATGCGAAACAGCACCTGCCCCTGCTTGACCTGACTGCCCTCCAGGTAAGTGCGCTCCTGCAGGATGCCACTGACCTGGGCCCGCACCTGCACCTCGCGGTAACCCGCCGTACGCGCCGGATACTCGAACTGCAGCGGCAGCGACTCGACCTTGGCCGCCTCGACCACCACCTCCGGCGGCAGCATCTGCTGAGCGCTCTCTGCGGCATACAGCGCCGGGGCGATGAGCACCCCCAGAGCCAGCGTGGTGAGCGCGAGAGCATGGGAGCGAGCAAGCATCGGGTCTTCTCCTTGACGTCAGGATCGGGCAGGGCCCGTTAAATGAATGGGCCATGCTAGTGACATAGTTTCAGGCATGTAAACAGAGACATGGGGCAATAATCGCTAAAGAGCGTTCCGCCAAACCACAGCCTAGCCCTAATGACGAGCACCGACATGGGCAACAGCGCAGCGGCGGCATGGCGTCACCCGTACGCCCGAGCGCACGCAACGATACCTGCGCCGGCGGGTTTTGCAGCCTAGGCTGGCTCGGCCGGGTAACCCTCCTCGCGGATAGCTGCCAACAGCTGCTCCAGATCCAGGCGACTGGCGACCCGCACCTCGCCAGTCGCCAGATCGACCTGTACATCCGCCGCCGGGTCTTCGGCCTGCACCGCATGGCTGATGGCGCGCACGCAGTGGCCGCAGGACATACCGGAAACTTTCAGAATCTGCATAACCTGTACCTCTCACAGTGATGAAGGCGAGCCTTGTCGAAGGCTCTCGTGATCAGTCTCAAGCCTGCCACGATGGCAGGGTCAAGCCCTGCGACTTGTAGTCGCGACCGAGCTGGCCCAAGCTGGCAAAACGCTTCAGGAGAAACCCGTCATGCGCCTGCCAGTTGCCCTGCTAGCCCTGCTCTGTCTGCCCGTCTGGGCCGACGAGTCGGTGCCGGAGCCAAACGCCCCAGTACCGGTCAGTGTACCGCTGGCCCCAATGACCCTTCCCACCCCCATCGACTATGGCGTGCTGATCGTCTCGCGCGAGCGCCTGGAGGTTTCCACGCCCTGCGATATCGGCCTGTACCTGCAGGGCAACCTGACGGCGCGCCTGTACCAGGGACAGTCGATCACGCTGAACCTGCCTCCGGGCAAGGTGCAGGTGCGTCTCGGCCAGCTCGGCGGCCACCAGTGCCAGCCACGCTTCGAACAGTTGCGTAGCCAGACCCTGCAGATCCATACCGGCGAGGTGCTCAAGTACCGCATCGCCATGGACTCGCTGGGCCTGCAGCTGATCCCGGCACCGCAGAATTATTGAAGACGCAGGCGGGGCTTGACCTTGACCCAGTGTCAAGGTTGATCCTTTGGGCGAATTTAGGAGGAATCGCCCATGTCCAACCTGCAGACCTTCGACCTGCCCATTCGCGGCATGACCTGCGCCAGCTGCGCCGGCCGCGTCGAGCGTGCCCTCAGCCGGGTGCCCGAGGTGCAGCAGAGCAGCGTCAACCTGGCCACCGAACAGGCCCGCATCACCGCCCCGCGTGAGCGCCTGGACGAGTTGCTGGCGGCCGTCGAGCAGGCCGGCTACTCGGTACCGCTGCAGAGCCTGGAGCTGAACCTCGGCGGCATGACCTGTGCCAGCTGCGCCGGACGCATCGAGCGAGCGCTGCAGAAGGTCGCTGGGGTACGCCGCGTCAGCGTCAACCAGGCCAGCGAGCGCGCCCATGTCGAGATGCTCGCCGGCACCTCCAGTGCCATGCTGATCGCCGCCGTCGAGAACGCCGGCTACACGGCCAACCTGCTCGACAGCCCGCCGGCCCACGATCCGCAGGCCGCCCTGCGCCGCGAGCGCCTGGCGGTGATCCTCGCCCTGCTGCTGGCCACGCCCCTGGTGGTGCCGATGCTGGCTGGGCAGTGGATGTTGCCGGCCTGGGTGCAGTTCCTGCTGGCCACGCCGGTGCAGTTCGTCCTCGGCGCGCGCTTCTACAAGGCGGCCTGGAGGGCAGTGAAGGCTGGTAGCGGCAACATGGACCTGCTGGTAGCCCTGGGCACCAGCGCCGCCTACGGCCTGAGCCTGTACCTCTGGGCCACGGCCGAACACCATGTGCCGCACCTGTATTTCGAAGCCTCGTCGGTGGTCATCGCCCTGGTATTGCTCGGCAAGTACCTGGAAAGCCGCGCCAAGCGCCAGACCAGCGCCGCCATCCGCGCCCTCGAGGCGCTGCGCCCGGAACGCGCTACCCGTCTGGTCGACGGCCGCGAGGAAGAGGTGGCGATCGCCACCCTGCGCCTGGACGATAGGGTGGTGGTGCGCCCCGGCGAGCGCTTCCCGGTGGACGGCGAAGTGCTCGAAGGCCACAGCCAGGCCGACGAGGCGCTGATCAGCGGCGAAAGTCTGCCGGTCGCCAAGGCGCCGGGTGACAGGGTCACCGGCGGCGCCATCAATGGCGAGGGCCGCCTGATCGTGCGCACCACGGCGCTGGGCGGCGAGACGGTACTGGCGCGGATCATCCGCCTGGTCGAGGACGCCCAGGCCGCCAAAGCGCCGATCCAGAAACTGGTGGACCGGGTCAGCGCAGTGTTCGTCCCCGCCGTGCTGCTGATCGCACTGCTCACCCTCGGCGGCTGGCTGCTCGCCGGTGCCGGCCTGGAGCAGGCGCTGATCAACGCGGTGGCGGTACTAGTGATCGCCTGCCCCTGTGCCCTGGGCCTGGCCACCCCGGCGGCGATCATGGCCGGCACCGGCGTGGCGGCGCGCCATGGCATCCTGATCAAAGACGCCGAAGCCCTGGAGCTGGCACACAAGGTCACCGTGGTGGCCTTCGACAAGACCGGCACCCTTACCTCCGGCCAGCCGCGCATCGTCCACCTGGCCAGGGAGAACATCGAGGAAAGCGAGCTGCTGCGCCTGGCCGGCGCCTTGCAGCAGGGTAGCGAACACCCGCTGGCGCGCGCTGTGCTCGACGCAGCAGGCGCACGCGGCATCGCCCTGCCGCTGCTGGCCACCAGCCAGGCCCTGGCCGGTCGCGGCATACGCGGTGAAGTCGAAGGCCGCGCACTGGCTCTGGGCAACCAGCGCCTGTTCGACGAACTGCAACTCGACAGCCCGCTGCGCGAGCAGGCCACGGCCTGGGAGGCCGAGGGGCGCACCCTGTCCTGGCTGATCGAACAGGGGCAGCCGGCACGCGTGCTGGGCCTGCTGGCCTTCGGCGACAGCCTCAAGGAAGGCGCTGCGGCGGCCGTCGCCGCACTGCGCGACCAGGGCATCACGAGCCACCTGATCAGCGGCGACAACGCCGGCAGCGCCAATGCCGTGGGCCGCGCCCTGGGCATCGACCAGGTGCATGCCCAGGTTTTGCCGGCAGACAAGGTGGCGCATGTCGCCGCGCTGAAGCGCGCGGGCATCAGCGTGGCCATGGTTGGCGACGGCATCAACGACGCCCCGGCCCTGGCCGCCGCCGACGTCGGCATCGCCATGGGCGGCGGCACCGATGTGGCCATGCACGCCGCCGGCATCACGCTGATGCGCGGCGACCCGCGCCTGGTGCCGGCCGCGCTGGAGATCAGCCGGCGCACCTGGCGCAAGATCCAGCAGAACCTGTTCTGGGCCTTCATCTACAACCTGGTGGGCATCCCACTGGCGGCCGCCGGCCTGCTCAACCCAATGCTGGCCGGCGCCGCCATGGCCCTGTCCAGCGTCAGCGTGCTGAGCAATGCGCTGCTGCTCAATACCTGGAAGCCCGACACGGAGAAACGCCCATGAACATCGGTCAGGCCGCCCAGCACAGCGGACTCAGCGCCAAGATGATCCGCTACTACGAATCCATCGGTTTGCTGCGCCCCGCCGGGCGCAGCGACAGCGGCTACCGACGCTACGCAGAGCAGGATCTGCACGTGCTGGCCTTCATCAAGCGCTCGCGCGATCTGGGCTTCTCGCTGGAGGAAGTCGGCAAGCTGCTGGCCCTGTGGCAGGACCGCGAGCGCGCCAGCGCCGACGTCAAGGCGCTGGCCCTGGCCCACGTCGACGCACTGAACCGCAAGATCGTCGAACTGAGCGCACTGCGTGACACTCTGAGCGACCTGGTGGAGCACTGCCAGGGCGACCACCGCCCGGATTGCCCAATCCTCAGGGACTTGGAAGGCACCTGCTGCCACTGAGATGAAAAAAGGGAGCCGAGGCTCCCTTTGTATTCACCGTCGCGCCATTAGGCCTGTGACTGCAGATAGTTCTGCAGGCCGATGCGCTCGATCAGGCCGAGCTGCTTCTCCAGCCAGTAGGCATGGTCTTCCTCGGTATCGTGCAGCTGCACCTCGAGAATCTCGCGGCTGATGTAGTCGCCATGCTGCTCGCACAGCTCGATGCCCTTGGCCAGAGCCGCGCGCACTTCGTATTCCAGCTTGAGGTCGCTCTTGAGCATCTCCGGCACGGTGGCGCCCGGGTGCATCTTCTTCGGCCGCATGTCCGGCGTCCCCTCGAGGAACAGGATGCGCTTGAGCAGCGCATCGGCGTGCTCGGTCTCCTCCTCCATCTCGTGGTTGATCCGCTCGTAGAGCTTCTCGAAGCCCCAGTCCTGGTACATCCGCGAATGCAGGAAATACTGGTCGCGAGCCGCCAGCTCGCCGCGCAGCAGTTCCTTGAGATATTCGACGACTTCGGTCGCGCCTTTCATGACTTGCATCCTGATAAAACCCTATTCAGGAAGCCAGCTTCGACCCTAAGACGAGATTGGTCAAGCCGCAGAACGCGATCCGCCACGGAGCGATTCTCATTGGCGCAAAGCCCCATGGCAGCTGGGTTGCAGGAACAAAACCCGCTAGCAATCGCAAGCGGTTCGCAGGGGTAAAGCCCTGTCATCCAATGGCGCCGTCAACCCGCGCGCAGGCGCATCACGCCGCGGAAAAAACCGGCCGGCAACAGGCTGATCGCCAGGCCGCCGAACACCAGTGCGCAGGCCAGCCATCCCAGTGCGCTGAGCGCTTCGCCGAGCAGCAGCCAACCGGCCAGCAGGCCGGACACCGGCACCGCCAGGGCGAAGGGCGTGACCTCGCTGGCCGGGTAGCGACGCAGTAGGAAGCTCCAGATGGCGAAGCCGACCGTAGTGGCCAGGAAGGCGATGTACAGCAGTGCCCCCAGGCCACGCCAGCTGAGGTGCTGGAGCGCCATGCCCATCGCCTGCGACCCCTCGAACAGGTAGGACAGGCCCAGCAGCGGCAGCACCGGCACCAGGCTGACCCAGCAGATCAGGCGCAGCATGTCGCTGGCCCCGGAGCGTTTGGTGGCGATATTGGCGAAAGCCCAGGCCAGCGCCGCGGCAATCACCAGAACGAAGCCCAGCAGGCTGTCACCCAGCGGGCGCTGCAGGCCGATCAGCAGCAACCCGCCGGCTGCCAGCAGCAACCCGGCCAGCGCACGGGCACTGGGGCGCTCGCCAAGCAACAGCGCGGCTATCAGCACGGTGAAGAACACCTGGCTCTGCAGTACCAGCGAGGACAGCCCGGCCGGCATGCCCAGGTGCATGCCGACGAACAGCAGGCCGAACTTGACCACCCCGAGCAGCACGCCGATCTGCACGATGCGCCAGCCCGGCGCCGGCAGCGGCCCGCGCAGGAACAGCAGCGGCAGCGCCGCCAGGGCAAAGCGCAGGGCGCAGAACAGTAGCGGCGGGAAGTCCTGCAGACCGACCTTGATCACCACGAAATTGACACCCCAGATCAGGGTGACCAGCAGGGCCAGGAGTATGTGCGGCAGGGACATGGGCGGGCTCCGGAAGCGGTTCCCGCACACTAGCAGCCGCAACGCGGCCCTTCTCGGTACAGTTACCGCCTATCGCGACCGGACAGACGCGTTCACTGCGCCCAGGGCGGTGGTGGCGGCTCGTCGCGCGGCGCATCCTCGGCATTGCGCGCCGCCTCGCGGCGCGCCTGTTCGGCCAGCGCCGCCTTGATCTCGCGCAGTACCGCGCCAACGTCGGCCTCGTCCTCCGGCTCGGCGAAACGGCCGGTAAGCGGGGTCTCAGGGGTCAGCTTGCCTTCCTCGTAGAGCGCCCACATTTCCTTGGCATAGCGCGTCTCCAGCAGCTCCGGCGCGTACTGGCCGAAGTACTCGGCCATATTGCGCACATCGCGCTCGAGCATGCTGAAGGCGTGGTTGTTGGCGGCGGCATCCACCGCCTGGGGCAGGTCGATGATCACCGGGCCGTGCGGGTCGAGCAGCACGTTGAATTCCGACAGGTCGCCGTGCACCAGGCCGGCGCAGAGCATCTTGACGATCTCGCCGATCATGAAGGCGTGGAACTCGCGGGCATCCTCCGGCAGCAGGTCGACGTCGTTGAGGCGCGGCGCGGCATCGCCGTAGCCATCGTCGACCATCTCCATCAGCAGTACGCCGTCGAGAAAGTCATAGGGCTTTGGCACCCGCACACCGGCGGCGGCCAGGCGGAACAACGCGGCCACTTCGGCGTTCTGCCAGGCGTCCTCCTGTTCCTTGCGCCCGTACTTGCTGCCCTTGGCCATGGCCCGGGCATCGCGGCTGTTGCGCGTCTTGCGCCCCTCCTGGTACTCGGCAGCCTGGCGGAAACCACGCTTGTTGGCCTCCTTGTAGACTTTGGCGCAGCGCAGCTCGCTACCACAGCGCACCACGTAGACCGAGGCTTCCTTGCCGCTCATCAGCGGACGCACTACCTCGTCGATCAGGCCATCTTCAAGCAGGGGTTCCAGGCGTTTCGGGGTCTTCATTGCGCGGGCTAAGGGTCCTGTTGAAATGGCTGTGGAAATGCTGCCGTTATACGGCAATCCGGCGGTCTCGCCCAGATTAGGGGGCCAGGAGGCTACGGCGAAGTGCCTCGATGGCATAGCGCACCTTGGCGGGCTGGGCATCGCGGCGCGGGGTAACCAGGTGGATGCCGATCGGCGCCGGCTGCCACGCCGGCAGCAGCACCAGCAATTGACCGCTGGCCAGCTGTTCGCGCACTTCCGGTTCTGGCTGGACGGAAACCCCCATGCCAGCCAGGGTGAACTGACGCACGGAGAGAATGTTGTTGCACGCCACCCGACTCTCGATACGCAGGCGTTGCTGAGTGCCACCCGGACCATACAGGGTCACCTGCTGCCAGCGGTCGGTATTCAGACCCAACCAGTCCAGGCCGAGCAACTGCTGCGGGTCCTCGACCGGGCCGCAGCGCGCCAGGTAGGCCGGGGCGGCACACAGCAACATGCGCCAGTCAGCCACATGACGAGCCACCAGGCTGGAGTCGTCCTGCCGACCGACGCGAATGGCCAGGTCAATACGCCGCTCGATCAGGTCGATCATCTCGTCGTGAAAGAACAGCCGCAGGCTCAGCCCCGGATGGGCGCGCAGCAGCGGCGTCAGTGCCTCACTGAGCAGTTTCCCGGGCAAGCCCACCGGCGCGGCAATGCGCAACTCGCCCACAGGCGCATCGCGCAGTTCGGCCAGACGCTGCTCCGCCTGCTCGGCCAGGGCGAGCACCTGGGCACAGCTTTCATAGAAGCTGGCGCCGGCCTCGGTCAAGGTGAGCTTGCGCGTAGTGCGATGCAGCAGGCTGACCTGGGTGCTCTCCTCCAGCTTGCGGATCTGCTGGCTGACCGCCGAAGCCGTCATGCCCAACACCTCGGCGGCGCCGACCATCGAGCCTCGGTCGACCACCGTGGCGAACAGCGCCATGCGCTTGAGCTGCTCCATTATGAAGCCCTGCTTAATTGTCCAAGCAAATTAGGCCTCTTTTTCCGAGCTTTATCCAGCAGCGATTATCTGTCCACGCAAACACCCACCGAGGACAACCCATGAAACTTGCCCTGATCGGCGCCACCGGCTACGTCGGCGCCGCCCTCCTGGAAGAAGCCCTGAATCGTGACCACCAGGTCACCGCCATGGTTCGCCACCCGGAGAAGCTGCCGCAGCACCCCAACCTCACTGCCATCAAGGCCGACGTGCATGAGGTTGCAGCCCTGACCGCGCAGCTGCGCGGCCATGATGCGGTGCTCAGCGCCTTCAACCCCGGCTGGGGCGTGGCCGACATCCGCGAACAGTTCATCACCGGCTCCAGGACCATCCTGGCCGCCACCAAGGCCGCTGGCGTGCAGCGCCTGCTGGTAGTCGGCGGCGCTGGCAGTCTGTATGTGGCGCCGGGCCAGCAGCTGATCGACAGTGCCGGCTTCCCCGCCGAATACAAGGAAGGTGCCGAGGGCGCGCGCCAGGCGCTCAACCTGCTGCGCGAGGAACAGGAACTGCAGTGGACCTTCCTCTCCCCCGCCGCGCACCTGGAACCGGGCCCGCGCACCGGCCAGTTCCGCCTCGGTGGCGATGACCTGCTGCTGAGCGACGGCCAGCCGGGGCGTATCTCGGTGGCCGACCTGGCGGTGGCGCTGCTCGACGAAACCGAGCAGCCGCAGCACCTGCGTCAGCGATTCACCCTGGCCTACTGAGGAGCAGGATCATGAGCGACTTCACCTCCGCCGCCTTCGTCGCCACCGCGACGCCCGCGCGCTACATCAGCCGCCTGTGCAAGCACTTCGCGCACAAGATCCCAGCCAGCTTCGACGAGCGCCAGGGGCGTATCGAATTCGCCTTCGGCCTGGCCCTGCTGCAAGCCGAGGATGCCGGCCTGACACTGCGCGTACAGGCGCACAGTGCCGAGGAGCGGGAGCAACTCGAGCAGGTGGTGGCCAGCCACTTCGAACGCTTCGCCTGGCAGGAAGCGCTGACGCTCGACTGGCGTCCGCAGGCCTGAGCCGACCTCAGCGCGGCAGGGTCAGCTCGATGCTCTCGCCGAGCGAGGCTTCCAGACGCTGCAACTCGCAGTGGATGGACGCCGCGTCGTCCGCATGCTCGCAGGCGATGGCGGCGAATCCGTCGGCGGCGCCGATGCAGGCCAGTACCACGCTCGGATCGAAACGCGTAGCGCTGGCAGCACCGATCTGCGCCAGCGCCTCGTCGTGGCTCAACGGCTGGCGATAGGGACGCCGACTGGTCAGTTCCTCATAGCAGCCGACCACGGCCATCAGCCGGGCCGACAACGGAATCTGCTCGCCACGCAGCCCTTGCGGGTAACCGCCGCCATCCCACTGCTCATGCTGGCCGTAGACGATGTCGCGGGCGTCACGCAGAAAATCCGGCACGCTGCCCAGGCGCGCTTCCGCAGCCAGCAGTGCGTCACGCCCGGCCTGAGGGTGGCTGTGCAGCAGCGCGAGATCCTCCCCCTGCAGCGGCACCGGGCTGAGCAGGATGCGGTCGGGCAGCACCAGTTTGCCGATGCCGTGCAGCAGCGCCGACTTGCCCAGCTGGGCAATGCGCGCCTCATCCAGCTCCGCGGCAAGCGGCGGCTGCTGGCGAGCCAGGCTGGTGGCCAGGGCGACCATGAAGCGCTCGACCCTTGCCGGATGCTTGCCACAGGGGTTTTCGCGCATGGCAGCCAGACCGGCCATGGCTTCGATGGTCACCTCCTGCAGACGCTGGATATCACGGGTACGTCGGCGCACCTCCCACTCCAGGTACTCGCTCTTGTCGCGCAGGAAGTCGGCACTGGCCTTGAGCTGCAGCTGCGCACGCACCCGAGCCAGGACAATGGGCGGACTGATCGGCTTGGTGATGTAGTCCACCGCCCCCAGGTCGAAGCCCTGCTGCTCGTCGGCCTGCTCGCTCTTGGCGGTAAGGAAGATCACCGGGATCTCGGCGGTGACCGGGTCAGCCTTGAGCCGGCGGCACACTTCGTAGCCGTCGATCTCCGGCATCATGATGTCCAGCAGGATCAGGTCGGGTAGGCTCTCCACCGCGATGCGCAGGCCCTTGGCACCGTGGTTGGCCACCTTGATCCGGTAACTGTCGGCCAGCAGCTCGCTCATCAGCGTGAGGTTCTCTGGCGTGTCGTCGACCAGCAGCACCAGCGGCTTGTCAGGTCGGTCAAGCATGTCCACCATCATCCTGCTACCCCCTGTCGTGCGGCCGCCTGCTGCAACAGTTCCACGGCCCGTTCGAAGCAGCAGCCATGCACTGCGGCCGCCAACACGCCGTAGTCATCATTAAAGCCGCTGTGCAGCAGCTGCCAATAACGCGGCGACTGCTAACCGACTGTGCCTGGGGCCACGAGCTGCAGCAGCACACCATTGGCTGCCAGCTGCTTGGTCAGACACTGCTCCAGCGACCGCAAGCCCGTCGTGGCGGGCATCCTTGATCGCGCTTTCCGGCACCGCTGCCTGGGGGGCCAGATCGGTCGCCCCAAGATTGCCGACCATGCACGGCCCTCCTCCGTCAGGCGCAGATCGGCCCGGGACAGCAGAGGCAGCAGGCAGAGCGGAAACAGGCACCAGAGGCGCCGCATGGACGTTTCCGGGGCGACGCTGGATTCGCTCAGCTTAGTCAGCACTTTGAAAGTCAGATGCGGATTGGCAGCACTGACGGTCAGGTCGACAATCAGCCCACCAGGTCTCGGGAGAACGCCCGCCATGCTCGATCACGACCACTGCTGGCAAGCCCTGTGCGAGCGCGATGAGCGCTGTGACGGACAGTTCGTCTTCGCCGTGCGCAGCACCGGCATCTACTGCCGGCCCAGTTGCCCGGCACGCCGGCCACGGCGCGACAACGTCAGCTTTCATACCGATGCCGCCAGCGCCGAGGCCGCCGGTTACCGCCCGTGCAAGCGCTGCTCGCCGCACGGCCAAAGCCCGGCCGAGCAGCTCGACGCGCTGGTGGTGGCCGCCTGCCGCTTGCTGCAGAACAGCGAGTCGGCGCCAACCCTGGAACAGCTGGCGACGCGCGTCGGCCTGTCCGCCTCGCACCTGGCGCGGGCCTTCAAGGCGCGCACCGGGATGACCCCACGTGCCTGGCTGGCCGCCCAACGGCGCCAGCGCCTGGAGGCCAGCCTGCCGCAGGCCGGTTCGGTGCTGCAGGCGGCGCTGGACTCCGGCTACTCCGGCACCCGTGCACTCTACGAGCAACCCGCCGCGCTCAGCCCGGCGCGGCGGCGCCAGCAGGGTGCCGGCGAGATACTGCGCTACGCCATCACCGACTGCCCACTGGGCCTGCTGCTGCTCGCCACCAGCGACAAGGGCGTCTGCGCCCTGCTGTTTGGCGACGACGAGAGCGAACTGGAGGCCGAACTGCAGCAGCGCTTCGCCGCCGCCGAACTCCAACGTGACCAGCGCGGCCTGCGCGACTGGCTGCGCGAAGTGCTCCAGCAGGTGCAGGAACCGCAGCGCGCCGCCAAGCTGCCGCTGGACCTGCGCGGCAGCGCCTTCCAGCAGCGGGTCTGGCAGGCCCTGCGCGAGATTCCGCCGGGGCAGACGCGGCGCTATGGCGAACTGGCCGAGCAGCTCGGCAGCCACGCCCGTGCCGTAGCCCGCGCCTGCGCCAGCAACCCGCTGGGCCTGCTGGTGCCCTGCCACCGGGTAGTCGGCGCCAAGGGCGCACTCACCGGCTACCGCTGGGGCGTGCTGCGCAAACAGGCGCTGCTGGACCAGGAAGGCGCCATAGTGGGTGACTGATGCTCCCCTCTCCCCTGGGAGAGGGGCCGGAGGTGAGGGACTGCCAAGCCACTCGGTTTTTCCCATGGCACCCTCCCCCCCAACCCTCTTTCGAGGGGAGATCGAATCAGCTCCCAGACTTGCGACAATCCTCTGCCGGGCCGAAGCTATGCGGCCCGAAGGAGAGCCCATGGACACCGCCGAACTCACCCGTCGTCTGCACGCCATTCGCGACCACAACGCCTGGCGCCGCTTCCACAGCCCGAAGAACCTGGCCATGGCCGCCAGCGTGGAGATGGCCGAGCTGGTGGAAATCTTCCAGTGGCTGTCCGAAGACGAATCGCGCCAGCTACCGGCCGAACAGCTGGAACATGCCGGCCAGGAAGTCGGCGATATCGTGCTTTATCTGTTGCTGCTGTGCAGCGAGCTGGGCATCGACCTGGAGCAGGCGGTGCGCGCCAAGCTGACCGACAGCGAGAGGCGCTTCGCATGAGCGACCGCCACTTCGACGAACTGGCCACCCGCTTCGCCGAGAAGATCTACGGCGGCGCCAAGGGCGCCATCCGCCTGGCCGTGCTGCAGGACGACCTCAAGGAAGCACTGCCGGAACGGCCGCTACGGGTGCTCGACGTCGGCGCCGGCCTCGGCCACATGAGCCTGTGGCTGGCCCAGCGCGGCCACCAGGTGACCCTGGCCGAACCCGCCGCGCCAATGCTGGAGGGGGCACACCAGCGCTTCGCCGAAGCCGGCGTCGCGGCCACCTTCATCCAGGCACCCTGGCAGGACCTGCTAGGTCAACTCAACCAGCCCTATGACCTGGTGCTGTGCCACGCAGTACTGGAATGGCTGGCCGAGCCGCACGCCATCCTGCCCGTACTGCACCAGCTCACCGCCGCCGAGGGCTGGCTGTCGCTGGCCTTCTACAACAAGGATGCGCTGGTCTACCGCAACCTGCTCAAGGGCCATTTCCGCAAGCTGCGCAAGGAGCGCTTCGCCGGCGAGGGGCAAAGCCTGACCCCGCAGCAGCCACTCGACCCACGCGAGCTGGCCACGCAACTCGACGGCCTCTGGCGGGTCGAAAGCCGCAGCGGGGTGCGGGTGTTCCATGACTACATGCCGGTCGAGTTCCAGGCCAAAGCCGAACTGGCCGACCTGCTGGAAATGGAGCTGGCCTACCGCCGCCACCCGAGTTTCGCCGGCCTGGGCCGCTACCTGCACTGGATCTGCCGACCGCGGTAACCGGGGCTACGCTGAGTCAAACTGCGGAGCCACCATGAGAACCTTAGTCCTACCACTCACCCTGCTGCTTGCCGCCTGCCAGAGTCCCAATCCCTACCAGGCCGACGGTAAGCCGCTACCGCCCGCGCCGCCTGGCGCCGCCGGACATTTCGACCGCAGCGCCTACCCGGCCGCGCCACGCGACTTTAGCCGCTACCGCGCCTGGGCCTGGCGCGAGCAGCCGGCCGGCAGCGCCTGGGCCGATGGCGCGCTGGTCGCCGAGGCCGTCGCCGGCGGCCTGGACCAGCGCGGTCTGCGTCCGGCGCAGGGCGACAAGGCTGCCGACCTGCGGGTGAGTGCCACGGTCAGCCTGGAGCGGCGCCAGTACCAGGTACGCGACGACTATGGCAGCTACTACGGCAATGGTCCCTACGGCGACCACTACGGCATGTATGGCAGCGTGCCGCTGGTACGCACCTACGAGGTGGAAGTGGCGGTAGTGCGCATTGAGCTCTACGACGGACGTGACGGCCAGCCGGTGTGGAACGGCAGTGGCGAGGCCCGCAGCGAAGGCAGCCAGAGCGAACGCGCCGATGCACTGCGACGCGCGGTGGCAGATACCCTGAGTGCCTATCCCCCCGAATGAGAGAGTGCTTGCCGACATGCGCCGATTACAGTTGCATAGAGGCTCTAGCACGGAGGTTATCGCCATGTTCCCGCGCCTGTTACTGATCTCGATCCTGCTGCTCCTCGGCGCCTGCCAGAGCCCGCGCGTCGAGCGCGACTTCGACACCCGCCGCGATTTCGCCGCCTACCGCAGCTGGAGCTGGCAGGAGCCGGCCCTGCAGTATCGCCCTGACGATCCGCGGATCCGCAGCGACCTGACCGAGCAGCGCATCCGCAGCGCCATCAACCAGCAACTCGACCAGCGCGGCCTGCGCCCGGCCCAGCCCGGTAATCAGGGCGACCTGCGGGTACAGGCCTGGCTGATCGTCGACCAGCGCCAGGAACAGGTCAGCACCCACTACGGTGGCTACTGGGGCGGTTACTGGGATGGCGGCTGGGGCGGCCCGGCCTACAGCGAGACCCGCACTGTCGATTACCAGGTGGCCACGTTGCAGATCGACCTGCTCGACGGCCGCGACGGCAAGCTGGTCTGGCGGGGCAGTGCCGAGCAGGTGCTGCGCGCCTCGGCGCAGAGCCCGGCGCAGCGCGAAGCGGCGATCCGCAGCACCGTTGCCCAGGTCCTGGCCCACTACCCTCCAAACTGAGCCCCAGATGAGCGACCAGTTGCTGACCCATCGCCGCGCCACGAACGACGACCTCGACGCGGTAACGCACTTCGTGCGCAATGCCGACGAACTCTTCTATGCCTTTCCGCGCGCCCACTGGCCGCTGAGCCGCGAGCAACTGGCCGCTGCCTGCGCCGAACGCCAGGGCAGCACCCTGGCACTGCTCGACCGCCGCCCCGCCGGCTTCGCCAACTTCTACCAGAGCGTGGCCGGAGACTATTGCGCCCTGGGCAACCTGATGATCGCACCCTGGGCACGCGGCCAAGGGGTTGCGCAATACCTGGTCGGGGTGATGGAAAAGCTGGCCCGGCACGATTTCGCCGCCCGTGAGTTGCGCGCTTCCTGCTTCAACGGCAACAGCGCCGGCCTGCTGCTTTACGCGCGTCTGGGCTATCGCCTGAGCGGCCTGGTCGAACGTCAGCGCGGCCAGCATCGCGTAGCGCTGGTGCAGTTCACCAAAGACCTCGGAAGCTGACCACCAGGACAGCAAAGCGCATAATAGCTGCCCCCTGTTACCCGGAGACCGCCATGCCCAACTGGTGGCTACTCGTCCTGCCCCTGCTCGCCGGCGCCGTAATGCCGCTGCAGGCCGGCATCAATGGCCAGTTGGCCAGGCACCTGTCCAGCGTGATGGCCGCCGCCCTGGTGTCCTTCCTGGTCGGCACCCTGGCCTTGTTGGTCATCGTCCTCGCACAGCGCGACGTATCCGGCCTGGCAGCCTTCAAGGGACTGTCCTGGTGGCACTGGAGTGGCGGCCTGCTCGGTGCCTTCTTCATTGCCACCGCCGCCTTCGCCGGGCCGCGCATCGGCGCCTTGCTGTTCATGGTGCTGGTGCTGGCCGGTCAACTGGGTATGGCCCTGCTGCTCGACCACAACGGCTGGGCGGGCTTCCGCGAGGCGCCGATCACCCTGGGCAAGGCGGCCGGCCTGGCCCTGATCATCGGCGGAGTCTGGCTCATTCGTCGCGGTTGACGACGGAATGCTGGCACTTTGCTTTCCTTGGCTCCGTTGCGACGCTATGCTGCTGATATGCCGCATTTGTGATCACAACACATGGCCTCCGATTCGCATTTACCCCACAGCGCCTCGTTCAACCTGTTCAGGGAAGCCCGGGACGTCCACTCGCGCACCCGCCTGGGCGGCATCTACTACCTGCTCGCCTGGCTATTGACCTGGGGCTTCTCCAGCGCGCCAACCGCCATGCCGGTAGTGGCCGGGGTGGGTACCCTGTTTTTCACCCTGACCCTGGCCCTGCGCTGGCTGCATCGACTGCCCAGCCAGGAAAGTCGGAGCTGCCTGCAACAGTGGATCGACCGCCACTGGCTGCTGATCCTGATCAACAGCCTGGGCTGGGGCCTGGTCCATGCATGGACCCTGCTGAGCCCGGAGCTCGAGCCTTCGCGGCTGATCGCCACCCTCAGTACCGTCGCCTTCAGCACGGCCATGGCCTTCAACTTTCCCATGCGCAAACAGCGCTGCGTGCTGGCCATCCTGCTACTGTACCTGCCGGGCCTGGCCGTGCTGGCCTGGCAATGGCCGGGCCAGGAGGCCCTGGCGGTAACCCTGGCGTTCTACCTCAGCTACCTGTTGCTGGCGCTCAACCGCAGCCATCGCGAATACCACGGCGCCCTGGCCATGGAGCGACAACTGGTCGAGCAACGCGAGCGCTACGAGCAGCTCAGCCGCACCGACAGCCTGACCCAACTGGGTAATCGACTGCAGTTCAATGGCCTGTTCCCGGCCATGGTGGCCAGCGCCCGGCGCCAGAACAATCCGTTGAGTCTGGTGCTGCTGGATATCGACTTTTTCAAACGGATCAATGATGAGTACGGCCACAGCACTGGCGACGCCTGTCTCAGCGACTTTGCCGAGCGCATGCGCCGGGTGTTCCGCCGTGACAGCGATGCCCTGCTGCGCCTGGGGGGCGAAGAATTTGGCGTACTGATGCCCGGCACGCCGCTCAAGGAAGCCTGCGAGCTGGCCGAGCGCTTCCGTGCCGAACTGGCGGCACAAGGCTTCGTGCTGCATGACCAGCGTCTACCGCTGACCACCAGCCTGGGGGTCGGCGGCTTCGATGCGGCCAGGGATGAGAGTGCCGAGGCCTTCTTCAAGCGTGTCGACGATGCCTTATACCGCGCCAAGGCCGAGGGTCGCGACCGCCTGGCCCTGGCCGAGGCCTGATCCGACGCTAGTCGCCGAGCTGGAACTCGACCCGCGCCGTTGCCCCACTCTGGTCCAGCAGACTCAGCTGATACAGCCCGCTCGCCGTGAGCTTCTGCTCGATGCTCTCACCGGGCTGGCTCTCGGCCACCGGCATGCCATTGAGGAACCACCAGCGCGTACCGCTGCCCCCCAGGGCCGCGAGCCTGAGTTGCAATGGCCCGGCGCTGCTGGCCGGACGACGCAGACGATCACCCTCGCGCACTCCAACGATCGACAGCGGTGCCGCCGGTAGCGGCAATGCCGGCGGGCACTCGGCCGAGGCCGCCGGCAGCCGCGCGGCACGCCGCTCGCGGCGTGGCAGCCAGGGTTCCAGTGGCGCCGGCCACAGGGCGATCTGGGATTCCCGCGCGCCTTCGCAGCTGGCCGCCACCTGACGGTCATTCGCATCCAGCCAGACGCGCTGACTCAAGCCCAGGCCCAGCGGCTGATCGGCGGCCTGCAGGGTCGGCGGCACGGTGCCATCCAGGGTCCAGGCGAAGCGCTGGCGCCGGCAGTTGGGGTCGTCGCGGGCCAGTTCCTGGCCCAATGGCCAGCAGATCGCCGCCACACCGATGCTCGCCGGCACCGCCTGCACCGGCGGCGCCAGGCCCCGCTGGCGGTCGCGGTTGACCAGCAGGTCGTGCACCTGCAGCAGCAATGGCGCGGCCGAAGCCAGGCCGAACTGGCCGGGCACCGGGGTGCCGTCCGGGCGACCGATCCATACCCCGATCAGGTGGCGCGGGCCAACACCGATGGCCCAGGCATCGCGGAAGCCGTAGCTGGTGCCGGTCTTCCAGGCCAATACGGGACGCTGCACCAGCTCGGCGCGCGGGTCACGGTCCGGCCGCGCCTGCCCGGCGAGGATGCGCCGCACCACCCAGGCCGCGCCGGGCGAGAGCAGACGCCGCTCGTGCAGTTCGTCCTGCGGTTGCAGCCGTGGCCGCGCGGCCAGGCCGCCGCGGGCAAAGGCGCTGTAGCCAGCCACCAGCTCTTCCAGGCGGCTGCCGGCGCCGCCGAGGATCAACGCCAGGTTCGGCTCGGTGCCGGCCGGTAGCGCCAGCGGTACGCCAGCACCGCGCAGCTCGCCGGCGAAACGCTTGGGCCCGTAGGCCTCCAGCAACTGTACAGCGGGCAGGTTGAGCGAGGTGGCCAGGGCCTCGCTAGCCGATACCGGGCCGATAAAGCCGGCAGCGAAGTTGCCCGGTCGGTAGTCGCCATAGCGCCGCGGCACGTCTTGCAGCAGCGACTCGGAATGGATCAGTCCAGCGTCCATGGCCAGGCCATAAAGGAACGGTTTGAGCGTGGAGCCGGGCGAGCGCTGAGCGCGGATCATGTCGACATGGCCGTAGCGCTTGTCGTCGCCGACATCCAGCGAGCCGAGGTAGGCGCGCACCGCCATGCTCTCGCTATCGACCACCAGGATGGCCGCCGAGGTGCGCTCCGGCAGGCGCGCGCGCCAGCCCAGCAGCAGGTCTTCCAGGCGCCGCTGCAGGCTGGCGTCGAGCGTGGTGCGGATCAGCGGCGGGCTGCCCGCCACGTTCAGCCGTCGCGCCAGCAGCGGCGCCAGGTTGGGCTCCTGGCGCGGCGCCAGCAGCACCGGCTCCTGCAGCGCTTCGTCCACCGCTGCTTGTGGCCATTGCGCGAATTGCGCCAGGCGCCGCAGCACCTTGTCGCGGGCGACCTGGGCACGCTCGGGATGGCGGTCCGGGCGCAGCCGGCTGGGCGCCTGCGGCAGCACCGCGAGCAGCGCGGCCTCGGCGCGGGTCAGTTGGCTCGGCGGCTTGCCCAGGTAGGCCCAGCTGGCCGCCGCCACGCCCTGCAGGGTGCCACCGAAGGGCGCGCGATTGAGGTACAGGGCGAGGATCTCGTCCTTGGACAGGTGCCACTCCAGCTGCAGGGTGCGCCACAGCTGCTTGAGCTTGCCGCCGAGGCTGCGCTCATGCGGGTCGAGCAGGCGCGCCACCTGCATCGACAGGGTGCTGCCACCGGACAGCACACGCCCGCCGCTGAGGTTCTGCCAGGCGGCACGGGCCAGGGCCAGCGGGTTGACCCCGGGGTGCTCGTAGAACCAGCGGTCCTCATAGGTCAGCAGCGCCTCAAGGTAATAGGGCGAGACCTCGTCCGTGGCCACCGGGTAGCGCCACACGCCTTCGGCATCAGCGAAGCGCCACAGCGGCGTACCGTCCTCGGCCAGCACCACGCGGGCCAGCCCATCATCAGGCAGCGGCAGCGGGAACAGGCGGTCGGCCAGCCATAGCAGAACCAGCGGCAGGGCCAGCAGCACCCACCTGCGCCGCCACACACTCATCAGCAGCCCTCGCTGCGCGCGGGGCGACGGCTATGGCATGCTGCACGGCAATTGTCAGCGGCACTACGGGTGTTCATACCTTGATCCAAGACTTCTTCGAATGGCTGGGCCATGCCCTCGGCACCCTGATCCGCTTCATTGTCGAAGCCCTCAGCGGCTTCTTCGGTTTCTTCGCCGACATCGGCCGCAGTTTCCTCGACGGCATGGCCTCGGCGCTGGGCACCGATGTCGGCCTGCTCAGCATCGTGGCCATGGTCTGCGGCCTGTTGCTGCTCTACGCCGCCGTCCGCGCCGGCATGCGCAAGGCTTTCGTGCGCATGGTGATCTATGGGTTGCTGGGGTTGTGGTTGTTGAGTTTGATTGTGAGTTGAAGCCCTACCCTCTCCCCGGCCCTCTCCCGTAAACGGGAGAGGGGGTAGTCTGTGCAGGAGCATTGATTGTCGTCACACCTCGCCCATTTATGGGGGCACGCCTAGTGGAGAGGGGCCGGGGCGGCCCTCGTAGGGAGAAGCCGCGACTTCCAGACGAATCCGCTCCAGCACTGCTTCCATCTCCCCCAGCACCTGATGATTCCAGAAGCGCAACACCCGATAACCTCGCTCGCGTAGATACTTATCCCGCTCGCGATCACCATCGACTTGCTCCATATGCTGCCCGCCGTCCAACTCGATTACCAGAAAGCACTCCAGACAGACGAAGTCGACTATGTAGGGGCCTATAGGCTTCTGTCGCTTGAACTTGAGGCCCATGAAACGGTGAGCGCGCAGGTGATACCAGAGCCGCGTCTCGGCGTCGGTCATTTGGGTTCGTAGCGTCTTGGCGTTTTCCCTCAGGCTCATGAGAGCTTCCTTGCTCCTGATACCCTCTCCCCCGCCCCTGGGCGTGCGAATTCGTAGGACAACTCCGTACTCACCTCCCCACATGGCCAGTCCCCTCTCCCGTTTACGGGAGAGGGTTAGGGAGAGGGCGTAACTCAGCGCCCCTTCACCACCAAACGCTCCGGCGTACCCCCCACCGCATTCCAAGCCGGGCGATACATCGACTCCACCTGTGGCGGCGGCACCCGGTAGGTGCCGGGGGTGACGGCGCGGGCCAGGTACAGCAGATGGGTGGTGTCGTAGCCGTTCACATCCAGGGCGACCACGAAACGGTCGTCACGGAACTCCTGGTGCTTGATCGCGGCGTTCTGCATCGACTTCTGCCACTCCTTCACCGCGCTGCTGGCGTCGTCCAGGCTGGCGGCGCTCTGCGCCAGGTTCTGGTTCTCCAGCTCCAGGCCGGCCGGCAGCAGGTCCACCACCAGGGCGTCGGGCACCCGTTCCTCGGCGCGCACCGCCAGGTGCACCAGTACCAGCTGGCCGCTGGCCAGGTTGTTCAGGTCCAGCGGGCGACCGTCGAGGCCATAGAAGCCGCGCTCGATACTAAGGTTGTTGCCGCGCGCCGCCGGGGCGGCGGTCGGGTAACCGGAGAGGGTCAGCTGCTGGTAGAGCTTGCCCTCGAAGCTGCTGCTCAGGCTCAGCGGCTCGCTCAGGCTGGCGCCGTCCAGCTTGAGCGCCGGCTGCGCATCGCTCAGCTCGCGCACCTGGCCACCGCTGTTCAGGGTCGCGATCCAGCTCTTCTCCGGGGTCTTGATCAGGCCACGACCGGCGAGGAACAGGGCGTTGCGCTCCTGGGTCGACAGATAGTCCTGCAGCGCGCGCTCCTCGGCCAGACTGAACAGCAACTGGTCACGGCTGCTGGCGGCCAGGTCGTGCTCCTCCAGCAAGGCGTAGATCAGCGCCTGGTCGCGCAACGGGCTGCCGTAGTCGGCCAGCCACTCCTGGCGCTGCCGGCCGAGCCCCAGGCCGAGGGCCAGGGTCTCGTCGGCGCGCGGCTTATCGCCCATCTTCTGCAGGGCCACGGCCAGCTGCACCAGCGGCAGGCCGGACTTGGCGTCGGCGCGGCGGTCGTACAGCGCGCGCAGGCTGCCCAGCGGCGCCTGCTGACTGCGCGCCAGCACCAGGCCGGCGTAGGCCTGCACGGCGAAGCGGGTGTGGTCGAGGTTGTCGCTGTAGCCGGCGTCGACCAGCTGGCGGTCCTGCAGGTAGCGCAGTAGGCGTTCGCTGGCCTTCTCCAGCGCCTCCGGAGGCACGGCGAAGCCCTGCTCGCGGGCGCGCAGGAGGAAGTCGGTGACATAGGCGGTCAGCCAATACTCTTCCTCGCTGTCCGAGCCCCACAGGCCGAAACTGCCGTTGTAGCGCTGCATGCCGAGCAGACGCTCGATGCCGATCTCGATGGAGTTGCGCCGTTGCTCTTCCGGCTCGCCTTCCAGGCCAAGCTTCTTCAGCGTCCCCGCGTCGGCATAGAGCGACGGATACAGGCCGCTGGTGGTCTGCTCAAGGCAGCCGTAGGGGTAGGCTTTGAGCGCCTGGATCTGCTCGGCCAGGTTCAGCGGCGGACGGCTGGAGACGCTCAGCAGCGCCTCGCGCCCGGCCGGCTCGAAGGCCGCCAGGATGCCGGCCGGCAGCTGCCAGCTGTCGCCCTGCAGCACGCTGCGCAGGCGCTGCTGCTGCGCCGGCCAGGCCGAACGCACACCGATGCGCCACTCGCGGCTGAAGGCCGGCAGATTCTCGCCCGGCAGGCTCAGGCCATTGACCTTGACCCGCAACACGCCGGCACCGTAGCCGCTCATGGCACGCACCGGAATGCGCAGGGTGTGGCGCTGGGCCTGGTCGAGAGCCAGTGCTGCGTTGTAGCCAGAAGGGGCCGCCAGACTCAGCTGGCCTTCGGCCTCGATCTGCACATCGAGTTTCTGCGCGGCGCCGGACAGGTTGGTCAGGTCCAGGGCCACGCTGGTCTCATCGCCACCGGCGAGGAAGCGCGGCGCCGACAGCTCGGCCACCAGCGGCGCGGCCACCACCGTCTTGCCTTCGCCCATGCCATAACGCTCGTCGGTCCAGGCCTGAGCCATCAGGCGTAGTTCGCCGTTGAAATCGGGGATGTCCAGGCTGACGTCGCCTTCGCCCTGGGCGTTCAGTTCGATCGGCACGCTCTGCAACGCAACTATGGTGACGCTGGTGTCAGGCCGCTTGCCGCCCTTGGCCAGCGCCGCGTCGCCACCGAAGGCCAGCTTGGCCAGGCGCCCCTGGCCGGCCTCGATCAGCTGGCCGTAGACGTCGAGTTGGTCGACGCCATAGGCCTTGCGACCGAACAGCTCGGCGAACGGATCAGGCGTCTGGTATTCGGTGATATTGAGGATGCCGACATCCACCGCCGCCACCAGCACGTTGACCTTCTGCGGAATGCTGCCGTCGGCGTTCTTCGCCTGCACCTTGACCTTCAGCGGCTGCTGCGGACGCATCTTCTCCGGCGCGGTCAGGCTGACCTGCAGCTGACGTGGCGCACGGTCGAACGGCAGATGCAGCAGACCCACGGCACGCTTGGGCGTGGCACCGGCCTTGCGCTCGCCGGGGCGGATGACCAGGGCGCTGACGTACAGGTCATGTCGCGCCCAGTCCTTGGCCAGCGGGATGTCGAAGCGCTTGCCCTCGGCGGGCACCTCGATCTCTTCCCACCACAGCGGACCGTCGCTGGACTCAACGATCAGATAGCCGCTGCCACCGGACGGCGGCGTGACGGTGACCTGGGCCGTGTCACCGGCGCCATAGGCCGGCTTGTCCAGGGCCAGCTTGACCTGGTCCGGGCGCACCGCGCCACCTTCGGTGTTGTCCTGCCAGGAGTAACCGGCCCAGAAGCGCAGGCTGCTGGTGAGACCTGTCTCGGGGTCAGTGACCTCCACGCGGTACGGGCCCCATTCCACCGGGAAGCTGACCTTGGCGGTACCACCGGCGGCGACCTTGATGCCCTCCTCGCCGAGGTTGAGGAATTTCTCGTTGTAGTGGTAGTTCCAGCCCTCGCTCTCCGAGAAGCTCCAGTAGTAATCGCGGCGCTCGCGGATCAGGCGCACCTGCAGGTTGTCGCTGGCCAGCTTGTTGCCCGCCGGGTCGGCCAGCAGCACTTCGAACTCGGCCAGGCCGTCGCCATCCACATTCTCGCCGTCGAACAGACCACGCAAGCCCGGCAGGCGCTCGGCCGGCCACACTGGTTGCACCAGGCGGCGGGTGATCGGGCGACCGCCGGACTCCTGCAGGCTGGCCTGGAGGATCAGCTGCAGCGGCGACTGGGCTTCAGCCCAGCGGTTTTCCACGCCGACCGTGGCCTTGCCCTGGGCGTCCAGGGTGGTTTCTTCCAGTTCCAGATCCTGGCTCAGCTCTTCCTCGGTGACCGAACCGAACTGGTAGCCGGGCAGCGCCTTGACCGCCTCGCGCAGCGGGCGCACGTAGACCTGGCCGGTGAGGCGATTGCCGGACGCCGGCGCGCCGTAGAGATAGCGGCCTTCGACCTGGAAGCGCGCCGCGTCACTCGGCCTGATCGGGTTGTCGCTGCCTTTCAGCTCCAGAGCCAGGCGCTCGGGAAGGAAGTCCTCGACGAGGAATTCGTGGAGCTGCTGGTGTCCGCCGCCGAAATCGAACAGTAGTTGCCAGCGCCCGGTCGGTGCCTCGCTGGCCAGTTGCAGCTGGTACTGGTACAGGCCGTTTTCGCCGGGTTCCCAGACGAACTTGCGACTGACCTGCTCGTCCGGCCGGCGCACCTCCACATTGACTGGTTGCGGCTTCACCGCGCGGCCGTCGGCGTCGCGCAGCAGGGCGTTGAGCAGCACCCGCTCGCCGGGGCGATAGAGGTCGCGCGGGCCGAACACGAAAAACTGCAGCGGATTGGCCGCTGGGCCGGCGATGTCAAACTCGGCCAGGTCGAGGGCGGGGCTGCCAAGGTTGAGCAGGCTGGTCTGCTCGCCCCGGCGGGCCAGCACCACGGCGGCCTTGTCCGGCAGCGGCAGCTCGGCGTGGCCGGCACCGTCGGTCTTGGCGCTGGCCAGCACCTGGCCGTTGCCACCGAGCACTTCGATCTCGACGCCCTCCAGCGCCTGGCCGCCTTCCAGGGCCTGGACGAAGGCGTCCAGACGGCCGTGGTAGCGGTGCACGGACAGGCCGATGTCGCTGAGGGTGAACAGGGTCGCCGGCTGCGAATAGTTGTAGGTGCCGGCCTGGCGCATCACCGCCAGGTACACGCCGGGCTGCTTGAACGGCTCCAGGCCGGCGATCGGCAACAGCAGGGTCTCGCGGGTGTTGCGTGCGGGATTCAGATCGAAGCGGCCGCTGTAGACCAGTTCGGCCATCGGCAGCAGCTCGCGCGATTGCCAGGTGTCCAGGTTGGAGCTGCGCCCCCACTGGGTGAGGAAATTGGGTAGCGACTCCTGCTTGATGCGGAAGAACTCGACGTTGACCTTGTCGACGTTCAGCGCGATCACCGGCAGGCCCTCGGCCAGGCGGGTCGGCAACAGCGAGCCGCGGCTGGCGAAGCCGACGCTGGGCTGCAGGTCGCGGGTGTCGAGGCTGGTGTTGTACTCGGCGGCCAGTTCGCTGCCGTTGATCGCACGCAGGCCACGGTCGATGGACAGCACCAGGCTGCGCCGCGGCTCCAGATGGCGCAGACGCAGCTCCATCAGGTTGTCCGACAGCTCCCAGGCGCCGTCGACCTTGCCAGTCTTCTTGTCCACCAGGTGCAACCTGGCGGCGAAATCCTGCTCCGGGTCCAGCGGCACGCTGAAGCTCACCGACAGGGTACTGGCACCGTCCAGCTGAACTTCCGAGGCGTCCACCACGGTCAGTTCACGGCCGGCGTAGCGCTTGGCCAGCTCGGCCTTGTCCAGCGCCGGGCGGGCCGCATCCTGCTGCGAGGCCGGCTTGCCGGACGGGGCGGCGGGCGTCTCGGGAGTGGAGGAATCGCAGGCGCTCAGCAGAACGAACGCGGCGGCCAGAAACAATCCTTTGTACGACATGGCGAACTCTCGGAAGCGTGACGGGAGAGACTCGGCACTATAGCCGAGGCCCTTAGGCTCTTCGAGGAACGACCACGCAGTTCGCCAACGGTTTGGCGAGCTCACAGAGCGCCGTCCTCCACCTGAGCAGGCACGGCGGTGGCGCTATACTGCGGCCCTGTTCCGGAGTGCCCATGTCCGTATTGCTCGACGCCTGGCGCCACACCCCGACCCATCGCAAGGTCTGGGCCCTGGCCGCACCGATGATCCTGTCCAACCTCTCGGTGCCCCTGGTGACGCTGGTGGATACCGCCGTCGTCGGCCATCTGCCGCACACCCAGCAGCTCGGTGCCGTAGTGGTCGGCGGCAGCCTGTACGCCATGCTGGTGGGCGTATTCGGCATTCTGCGCATGAGTGCCACCGGCTTCGCCGCCCAGGCCGTGGGCCGTGGCGATGGCGGCGCGCTGCGCCAGGTGCTGCTGCAAAGCCTGGTGCTGGCGGCGCTGATCGCCCTGCTGGTCGGTCTGCTGGCGATTCCGCTGAGCGGTGTGGCCCTGCAGCTGATGCAGCCCTCGGCGCAACTCGAAGCGCTGACCCGCGAATTCTTCCAGGCCCGCCTGTTCGGCCTACCGGCGACCCTGGCGGTGGCCGCGCTGATCGGCTGGCTGCTCGGCACGCAGAATGCCCGTGGCGCACTGGCGGTGATGTTGACCACCAACCTGCTGAACATCGCCCTCAACCTGTGGTTCGTTCTCGGCCTCGACTGGGGCGTGCTCGGCTCGGCCCGCGCCTCGGTGCTCGCCGAATGGAGCGGCGCCCTGCTCGGCCTGTTACTCGCCTGGCGCACCCTCGGCCGTCACCCCGGACAGGTCGACCGCGCCGCGCTGCGCCAATGGCAGAGCTGGCGCGCCCTGCTGGCGGTCAACCGCGACATCCTGATTCGCACCCTGGCCCTGCATCTGGTGTTCTTCCTGATCACCGTGCAGGGCACGCGCCTGGGCGATGCCACGGTGGCGGCCAACGCCCTGCTGCTCAATGGCCTGCTGGTCGCCGCCTTCGCCCTGGACGGCCTGGCCCACGCGGTGGAGGCCCTGTGCGGGCATGCCATCGGCGCCCGCGACCGCCTGGCGCTGCGCCGCGCCCTGTTGGTCGCCGGGGGCTGGTCGTTGCTCGGCAGCCTGCTGTTCGCCCTGCTGTTCCTGCTCGGCGGGCGGCAGTTCATCGAACTGCAGAGCGATATCGCCGAAGTGCGCAACGCCGCCTACCCCTACTTGCCCTACCTGGCGCTGCTGCCGCTGATCTCGGTGTGGAGCTACCTGCTCGACGGCCTGTTCATCGGCGCTACGCGGGCCCGGGAAATGCGCGACGCCATGCTGGTCAGCGTCGCCCTGGGCCTGGGCCTCGGTGCGCTGCTGCAGGATCTGGGCAATCACGGCCTGTGGCTGGCCCTCCTATGCTTTATGCTGATGCGCGGTCTCAGCCTGGCCCTCCTCGGCTGGCGCCTGCAACGCCAAGATGCCTGGCTCGCCACGGGCCACTGAGTGGAGACGGATATGCAGCCTGCCCCCATGCCCGCCGATGAAGCCCTGCGCCAGCGCGCCCTGGATGATATGGAACTACTCGACACGCCGGCTGAGCTGTACCTGGATACCCTGGTACGCCTGACCCGCGAGCTGTTCAAGGTGGAGAGCGTACTGATCAGCCTGAGCGACCGCGACCGCCAGTGGTTCAAGGCCCGCATTGGTCTGGACGGCGACTCGGCGCCACGCAATAGCTCGTTCTGCGGGCACGCGGTGGCCGCCCGCCAGCCGCTGGTGGTGGAGAACGCCCTGAGCGATCCGCGCTTCGCTGACAATCCCGTTGTCACCGGACCACCCTACATCCGTTTCTACGCCGGCCAGCCCATCTACAGCCGTGACCGCCAGCCAGTCGGCACGCTGTGTCTGATCCATCCCGAGGTCCGTACCTTCAGCGAGGCCGAACACAGACGCCTGCGTGATCTGGGCACTCTGGTGGAAGGCTATCTGCACATGCGCAGCATGGGCCAGCAGGCCCACACGCTGCGCCAGGCGGTGGATCGCGAACAGCGCAAGGCGCTGATCGACCCGCTGACCCAGCTGTGGAACCGCGCCGCCCTCAACCAGTTCTTCGACCGCGAAGTAGCCCGCGCGCAGGATGCCGGCAGGCGCCTGGGCGCCATCTACATCGACCTCGACCACTTCAAGCAGGTCAACGACCAGTTCGGCCATGGCGGCGGCGATCAGGTCCTCTGGCAAAGCGCCCGCCGCATGGGCACGGCACTGCGCCCTGAAGACCTGCTGATACGCCTGGGTGGCGAGGAGTTCGTCGCCCTGCTTGCCGTGCACGATGCCGCGGAGCTGCGGCAGATCGCCGAACGCATCCGCCATGCCATCTGTGACGAGCCGATGAACATCGGCAACCAGCTGCACCCCATGACCACCAGCCTGGGCACCGCCCTGGCCCTGCCCGGCGAAAGCCAGGCGGACTTGCTGGAGCGCGCCGACGCTGCGCTGTACCAAGCCAAAAGCCAGGGTCGCAACCGCACCCAGCACGCCACCGACAACCTCTGAGCCCGGGAGTCACCATGGCCGACGCCATCGCCGCCAGCCTGCATTACCTGTCCATCTTCGTGCTGTTCGCCCTGCTCACCTGCGAGCACATCCTGTTCCGTGCCGACCTCGACCACGCCACGGCAAAGCGCCTGCTGCGCATCGACATCGCCTACGGCATCACGGCGGGGCTGGTGCTGGTGACCGGCGCGGTGCGGGTGGTCTGGTATGGCAAGGGCCTGGACTACTACCTGCATAACGGGCTGTTCCACGCCAAGGTCGGCCTGTTCCTGCTGATCGGCCTGCTGTCGATCGTGCCGACCCTGACCTTCTTCAACTGGCGCAACGCGCTGCTGGCCGGCCAGGCCCCCGCCATCAGCCCGGCCACGGCCAGGCGCACCATCTGGGTGATCCGCCTCGAGCTGCTCTTGCTGGTCTGCCTGCCTTTCCTGGCCAGCCTGATGGCGCGCGGGGTGGGCTACTCCAGCTGAGTATCAGGTAGCCCGGATGCAATCCGGGAGCGGCCTCCCCGGATTGCATCCGAGCTACGAGCTCCCATGAAAAAGCCCGGCGATTGCCGGGCTTTTTTGTTGCTTGGACCAGGTGGAGGAGCGGCCGCGCACTGCCTGCAAGCCCCTCTCCCAGCGTCTCAGGTCGCCAGGTAGGACGAGCGGGTCAGGCCCAGGCGCAGCGCATCCAGGTACTGGGCACGCTCGGCAGCCGAGAGCTTGGCGCCGGCCACCTTGTCGCGGTAGTAGGTCATCAACTCCTCGGGCGACAGGTGCACGTAGCGCAGCATGTCCTCGATGGTGTCGTGGGTTTCGATGCCGGTGTGCACCACGCTGCCGTCCGGGCGCTGGTAGATGTTCACCGAGTCGGTGTCGCCGAACAGGTTGTGCATATCGCCGAGGATCTCCTGATAGGCGCCGACCAGGAACACGCCGAGCACATAGTCCTCGCCCTCGCGCACTTCGTGCACCGGCAGGCTGGTCTCGATCGACTGCTCATCGACGTACTGGCGGATCTTGCCGTCGGAGTCGCAGGTCAGGTCCTGCAGCACGGCGCGGCGCAGCGGCTCCTCGTCCAGGCGGTTCAGCGGCAGGATAGGCAGGATCTGGCCGATGGCCCAGGTGTCCGGCAGGCTCTGGAACACCGAGAAGTTGCAGATGTACTTGTCCGCCAGCTTGTCGTTGAGCTCGTCGAGCACCGCGCGGTGCGAGCGCTGGCGCGCCTTGAGCTGGTTGTGCAGACGCCGGCAGATGGCGAAGTAGCACTGCTCGGCCAGCGCTTTCTCGGTCAGGTTGAGCTTGCCGGCGGAGTACTGCGCGGCCACTTCCTCGATGTAGTGGGTGGCGCGCCAGTAGCTCTCGGCGACCATCTCTGGATCGCTGTCGGCGAGCAGGTCGATGAGGTTCTGCAGCACTTCCGGCTGCTCGACGCTCGGGTCGATCTGCGGCATGTCGTCGTTGTGCCGCTCGACGTCGGTCACCTGCACCACCAGCACGGCATGGTGCGCGGTCATCGCCCGGCCGCTCTCGGAGAAGATGTGCGGGTGCGGGATGTCCTGGCGGTCGCAGAATTCCTTGAGCATGTCGACCACGGTGGAGGCATAGTCCTCCATGTCGTAGTTGATCGAGCTGGCGTTGCGCGAGTGGGTGCCGTCGTAGTCCACGCCGAGGCCGCCGCCGACGTCGATATGGTCGACCGGCAGGCCCAGGCCGCGCAGCTCGCCGTAGTAGCGGATGGCTTCGCGGAAGCCCTTGCGGTAGTCGGCGATGTTGGCGATCTGCGAACCCATGTGGAAGTGCAGCAGGCGGATGCCCTGGTCCAGCTTGGCCGACTTGAAGCGCTCGACCACGGCGAGGATCTGCGCGGCGGACAGGCCGAACTTGGACTTCTCGCCGCCGGTGTCGGCCCACTTGCTGGACGCCAGCGAAGACAGCCGTACGCGCAGACCCACCTGCGGGGTGACCTTGAGCTTGGCCGCCTCCTCGATGACGAACTGCACCTCGGATTCCTTCTCGATCACGATGAACACGTTGTGACCGAGCTTCTGCCCCATCAATGCCAGGCGGATGAACTCGCGGTCCTTGTAGCCGTTGCAGACGATGGTGCCGCCCTTCGGCGCCAGCGCCAGCACGGCCATCAGCTCGGGCTTGGAGCCGGCCTCCAGACCGATGGAGACGTCCTGGGTGGCGATGATGTTCTCCACCACCGCCTCCTGCTGGTTGACCTTGATCGGGTACAGGGCGGTGTAGCGGCTGCCGTATTCGAGGCGCTCGATGGCTGCGTCGAAGGCGCTGGTCAGCTGGCGCACGCGGTACTGCAGGATCTCCGGGAAGCGCACCAGCAGCGGCAACGACAGGCCGCTGCCGCGCAGGTCGTCGAGCTGCGCGTAGAGATCGATGGGCGCGCTGTCCGGGCCGTTCGGGCGCACTTCCACCCGACCGGCATCATTGATCGAGAAGAAGCCGGCGCCCCAGTGGCGAATGCCATATACGCTGCGGCTGTCCGCGACTGTCCATTGGCTGCCATCGTCTTTGCGGGTGCGTCTTGCGGCCATCGAGGTCTCCTGTAGGCGAGAAAGGGCTGCCGCCGGGCAGCACGGGTAATGCATCAGATGAAGGTTGCAGGAGTGTGGACCGCCCCTGCCGCAGAGAAGTTTAGGAAGTGGCGGTTCAGCCGCCGGACTTCTTGGCCTTGAAACCACGCTTGGTCAGCTCTTCGAGGAGCAGCTCGACCATGTCGCCCTGGATTTCGATCACGCCGTCCTTGAGCCCGCCGCCGCAACCGCAGCGCTTCTTCAGCGCACTGGCCAGCTCCTTCAGCTCGGCCTCGGCCAGCGGCACGCCGCTGATGGTGGTGACGGTCTTGCCGCCACGGCCCTTGGTCTCGCGGCGCACACGGGCGATGCCGTCGCCTTCAGGAATCTGGCTCTGCTTGCAGATGCAGGCGGCCACGGGCTGGCCACAATCGGAGCAGTGCCGACCGGCATCGGTGGAATAGACGAGACCGCCCAGGGCGGAGAACGACGCAGCTTTCTTGACCACCGGCTTTTCCTCGTAGGGGTCAGGATAGCGACTGGCCGGCATGGGAAGCCGACCGCGAGGCCCCACTCAGGCAGGGGCAGCGCAACCAGGCATGGCACCTGGCGTTGAAGGTGGCGCAGTGTAAGGGCAAAAGACCGCGATGCTAAGTGCGAAATTGCGCCATTGATCGACGGATTGGCGACCTTGTGCGGCATCACGCACGCCATGCCCGGAAATACTGCACAAACCCGCGTCTGGCGCGGGTTGCCGATCAGCTCGCCAGGTACAGGCGCAGTGCCTGCAGCGAGTCCGGGCAGTAGGGTTTGGCCTGCGCTTCTGCCAGCGCCTGCTGCGGGGCGATGAAGCGCGCCTCCAGCACCTCCTCCGGCTGCAGCAGCAGCGGGGCGTCGGAAACGGCGGAGAACACCGCGCCCCACAGGCGGTTGCCCGGCTCGGCGAAATGAAAACGCCCGTGCTCGCGCAGCGTTACACCGGCGATGCCCAGCTCCTCATGCAGCTCACGGGCGGCGGACTCGGCATAGCTCTCGCCCTCGCCGACCATGCCGCCGGCGGCCACATCCCAGTAGCCGGGGTAGATGGCCTTGCTCAGGGTACGCCGGTGTACACACAGCTCGCCGCGGGTGTTGAACAGCAGGATGAAGGTCCCGCGGCCAATCAATCCGCGTTCGCGCAGCTCTGCCCGCTGCAGGCCGCCGAGCAGGCGATCCTGCTCGTCGACCCAGGCGACCCGCTCCAGATCGGAGGCGGCCCGATGCGCCGCCTCGCGTGCGGAGATGTCCATCAGCCCTGGCTCAGCAGGGTGCGCAGGTCGATGATCGCGGCGTTGGCACGAGAGATGTAGTTGGCCATCACCAGCGAGTGGTTGGCCAGCACGCCGTAGCCGCTGCCGTTGAGCACCATCGGGCTCCACAGCGGCTCCTGGGCCGCTTCCAGCTCACGGATGATCTGCCGCACGCTGACGGTGGCGTTCTTCTTCGCCAGCACGTCGGCGAAGTCCACCTCGATGGCACGCAGCAGGTGCGACAGCGCCCAGGCCTGGCCCCGGGCTTCGTAGAACACGTTGTCGATCTGCAGCCAGGGAGTCTTCACCTCTTCTTCACGGCCCGCCAGGTTCTCGCCATCCACGGCGACCTTGCCCTCCGGAAGATCGGTATTCAAGCGGACGCGACCGACACTCGCCGACAGCCGCTGCGAGAGCGAGCCCAGACGGGTCGCGACATCGCCCAGCCAGCTGTTGAGGTTGTCGGCGCGAGCATAGAACTGTGCCGAGGGCTGGCTCGGATCGGCCAGCGCGGCCAGGTAGCTGTCCAGCGACTTGAGGCCGGCGGCGTACTCATCCTCGGAGGCAGGCAGGGCCCAGCTCTTGTTGTCGAAGTTGAAGCGCTGCTCGGCCTTGATCAGCCGCGAGTCCTCGGTGGACTGCGACTGCGAGCGGGCAAAGTCCTTGCGCAAGGCCCGCGACAGATCACGCACCTGCACCAGCACGCCGTACTCCCAGGCCGGCATGTTGTCCAGCCACAGGCCGGGTGGCGCAATATCGTTGGAGAGGTAGCCACCCGGCTTGTTCAGCAGCGTGCCGGACACCTGCTTGAGGGTTTCCACCGTGGTGTAGCCGCTGACCAGCTTGCGCTGTGCCTGCTCGGCTGCCGCCTGAGCGTGCTGCTGCACAGGGAACAGCTCGGGTTCCTGGCTCCAGTACCAGCCCACCAGCATGGCGGCCAGCAGGTAGAGCCCGAGCAGGGTGCCCAGGGTGCGGCTCAGCCACAGGCCGCCGAAGTAGCTACGCGCGTTGTCCACCGAGTCGCTGACGTTGCCACGCAACTCGTCCGTACCTTTCTTCCAGTCCAGCATGATCTTGGTCCTTGATTGCTCGTCTCGCCCGATCCACCCCTTTCCGCGGCAGACCATTGTCCCGCACTATAAGTGAAGCGCAGCGCACAAGCAGTGTCGGAATGCCCGGAAAGGCGGCAAATCGGCCAAATGCTGGCGATTTGACGCCAAATGACCGACGGCCGCCCTGGGATATGTTACCAGTGGTAGCATCATGCCATCACCCGGCCATTGGCTGGATTACCATCAGATGTCTGTCATGAACGAGCAAGAAGATCCCAGTCGCGACCGCCTCAAGCAACACTTCGCCAAGCGCGTGATCCACCAGGCCCGCCAGGTATTAGAAGTGTGGCAGCGCCTGCAGCAGGAGGAATGGGGTGCAGGCGTCATGGCCGAACTGGCGGAGACCAACCTCGGCTTGCTGCGCTATGCCGAACGCTTCGAGCAGGACCTGCATATCCAGCTGGCCCGCGGCATCGGTCAGTGCCTGGAAACCGTGGAAGGCAACCGCGGCCGTCTCAACAGCCAGTTGATCACCGAACTCAATCAGCTCATGCAGCGCCTGTCGCGCACCGGCCTGCGCCATGGCGACCAGTACGAGCAGACCTTCCTGCCGCCGCTGCGCAAACCGGTGTACCTGGCCCTGCAGGATCAGGATCGCGCCCAGCGCCTGACCCAGCAGCTGGAGTTCTTCGGCCTCAGCGCCCAGCACTTCGGCAGCGCCGATGCCTTCCGCGCCGCCATGGCCGAGCGCCACCCGGCCGCCATCCTGATGGAAGTGGATTTCGCCGGCCCGGGCCTCGGCCTGCAGCTGGCTTCCGAGGCGCAGCAGGGCCTGGAGCAGAAGCTGCCGCTGTTGTTCTTCAGCCACGACGACGTCGACACGCCTACCCGCCTGGCCGCCGTGCGCGCCGGTGGCCAGGAGTTCTTCACCGGCAGCCTGGACGCCTCCGGCCTGATCGAGCGTATCGAGATCCTCACCAACGTGGTCCACTACGACCCTTATAAGGTGCTGATCGTCGATGACTCACGGGCCCAGGCCACCCATACCGAGCGCGTACTGAACAGCGCCGGCATCGTCACCCGCACCCTCACCGAGCCGATCCAGGCGATGACCGAGCTGGCCGAGTTCCAGCCCGACCTGATCATCCTCGACATGTACATGCCCGAGTGCAACGGCACCGAGCTGGCCAAGGTGATTCGCCACAACGACCGCTATGTCAGCGTGCCAATCATCTACCTGTCCGCCGAGGACGACCTGGACAAGCAGCTCGACGCCATGAGCGAGGGCGGCGACGACTTCCTGACCAAGCCGATCAAGCCGCGCCACCTGATTGCCACCGTGCGCAACCGCGCGGCGCGGGCGCGCAACCTGAAGGCACGCATGGTGCGCGACAGCCTCACTGGGCTGTTCAACCACACCCACACCCTGCAGCTGCTGGAAGATGCGCGCTTCCGTGCTCGTCGCGATGGCCAGCCGCTGACCTTCGCCATGCTCGACATCGACCACTTCAAGAAGGTCAACGACACCTACGGCCACCCCATGGGCGACCGGGTGATCAAGAGCCTGGCGCTGTTCCTCAAGCAGCGTCTGCGCAAGACCGATCATATCGGTCGCTACGGCGGCGAAGAATTCGCCGTGGTGCTGCCGGATACCGACGCAGTGACCGCCGCCAAGGTGCTCGACGAGATCCGTCGGCGCTTCGCCGAGATCCACTACCCGGCACAACCGCATGACTTGTCCTGCACCTTCAGCTGCGGTATCGCCGAGCTGCGTGACGACATGGATGGCAACACCCTGTCGAAACAGGCCGACCAGGCGCTCTACGTGGCCAAGCGAGGCGGGCGCAATCGGGTCGAAATCTACCTTGATGAAGCGTGACCCGTATCACGTCGTCATTTCTCTGTAACCAAACCGCAATAACCTCCAGGCACCACCTCGTTGCTCCTCCGGTGCCCGACCATGCGTCTCAAGCAGCTCACCACCCTCTCCACCACACTCCTGGTCACCGCCTGCATTGCCCTTGGCGGCACGCTCTGGTGGTCCGAGACCGCGCTGGAGCGACCCTACCTGCTGATGCAGCGCTACCTGATCCTGTCACAGCAGTTTCAGCACCAGGTCGCGGACAACGTCCAGGCCTACCTGGGCAGCGGCGACGCCCTGCGCCACAAGCAGGCCCAGCAGGCCATCGAGGCACTGGCCACGCAACTCAGCGAACTGCCGCCGCACCTGGCCGACAGCCTGCGCCCAAGCCTGGAAGAACTCAGCCAGTTCGCCGCCGGCGATCTGCTCGCTGCCGGCAAGCTGGCGGGCGACCCGCAAGGCCTGCTGCTGCAGGCCGAACGCGAAATCGGCGGAACCCTGGATCAGCTGCAGCAATACGCCACCACGAGTGGCAACGCACAGGCCAGCACTTACTCCTTAACGCTCTTCCAGGCCGCTCAACACCTGGCGCGTCTCACCCACGCTCGCGGCAAACTGGTCAGCAGTGGCCGCAGTGAGCTGGCCGGTGACGTGGAGCGTGAACTGGCGGCACTCAGCCTGCGCGCCAGCGAACTGCAGAACCTGCCGCTGCTAGGCGTCACCGAGAGCCACGACGCCAGCAACAGCTTTGCCGCCATGCTGGGCCTGGACAGTGGCGCCGAAAACGAGCAGGCCGAGGATCAGGGTATCGCCCTCAAGCGCGAGTTGAGCAGCCTGCTCAAGCGCTATCCGGCCGAACTGCAGCGCACCCAGGCGCTGATCCGCCAGCGCGCCGAACTGGCCAGCGCAACCACCAAACGCGTGGACGAACTGCAACAAGCCCTGGCCGCACTCGAGCCGGAGGTGCGTGCCGAACACGGTCGCATCCAGGGCGAGGTACGCGTGGTGCAGGGCCTGGCAATCGGCCTGATCCTGCTGATCGCCCTGTTTCTCGACCAGGTCCAACGGCGCACAAGCCAGGTCCTAACACGCCTGGCGCCCGCCTTGTCCACCTGGGCGGCCGGCGACTTCGCCGCCGACATCCAGTTGCAGGCACGCACCCGCGAACTGCGCGATATCGAGGACTCTCTCAACCGCCTGCGCAAATACCTCGTCGAACTGGTCGGCACCATCCACCAGCACGCCGGCGAGGTGGCAGGCAGCAGCCGTACCCTGGCCGAGCTGAGCCAGGGGCTCCACGGCGGCGCCGAGCGCCAGCTGGCCGACACTGCGCAGATTCGCGACGCCCTCGGTGAACTCGAACACACCATCGCCAGCGTGGCCGCCGACGCCAGCCAGGCCGCCGATGCCAGCCGCGCCGCCAGCAGCGCCGTGGAGCAGGGCCAGCGGGTGATCGAGCAGAGCCTCAAGGGCCTGCATGACCTAGTGGGCGAGGTGCAGGGCAACGCCCAGTCGATCGAACAATTGGCCGCCGAGACCGCCACCATCGGCCAGGTGCTCACAGTGATTCGCGGCGTGGCCGAACAGACCAACCTGCTCGCCCTCAACGCCGCCATCGAGGCGGCACGCGCTGGCGAGATGGGCCGCGGCTTCGCCGTGGTCGCCGAGGAAGTGCGCTCGCTGGCCCAGCGCACCAGCGGGGCGACCGAGGAGATCCAGCAGTTGATCGCCCGCCTGCAACAGGCCGCACAACAATCGGTCGGCGCGATGCGCGCCCAGGTCGAGCATGCCGAGACCACGGCCAGCCAGGCCGAACAGGCCGACGGCGCACTGGATCAGGTGGTTGGCGCCATCCGCACCATCGCCAGCATGGCCGAGCGCATCGCCGAGGCCACCGCTCAGCAGGGCGGCGCCGCCAGTGAAATCCGCAACCGCAGCGAACGCATCCACAGCCTGGGTGGGGACAACCTGACCCGCATCGGCGAGGGCCGCGCCCAGGGCGAACAGCTGCTGCAACTGGGCAGCCAGCTGCACACGGCGGTGCAGGCGTTTCGCGTCGCCTAGCCGCCGCGCGTCGGCCGACAATATCCGCTTACGCACTGCGCCACCCGGTCGCCTGGGGTCCGCCGCCGGACTTGGGTATGATGCCCGCCAAGTCCGTCGTGCGAGCCCGCCATGCGCCGTCTGCTCCCCCTGTTCCTGCTGCTGTTCACCCTGCCCGCCCTGGCTGGCCTGTTCGATGACCCGGCCCCGCGCGGCGTGATCGAAGATGCCCCGCTGAACAACAGCAGCGACTTTCTGCCGGTGCGCGAGGCCTTCCGCCTCAGCCTGGTGAGCAGTGACGCCCAGTCGGTGAAGCTGCGCTTCGTGGCGGCCGAGGGTTATTACCTCTATCGCCACCAGTTCAAGTTCCGCATCGAGCCCAGCGACCTGGCCAAGGGCGAGGCGCGACTGCCAGCGGGCAAGCCCAAGCACGACCAGTACTTTGGCGATGTCGAGGTGTACTACGGCGTCACCGACGTCGAACTGCCGATCGACAACCCCATCGACCTGCCCTTCACGGTGCATGTGTCCTACCAGGGCTGCGCCGACAAGGGCCTGTGCTACCCACCGGAAAACGAGCGCGTCGAAGTCGACGGCCAGGGCGCGGCACCGACCGAACCGGTCGCCAGCACAGCGCCCAGCGCACCGGCACAGGCCGGCTGGACCTGGAAGGAACTGGCGCTGTTCTTCCTCGGCGGCCTGGCCCTGACCTTCACCCCCTGCGTGCTGCCGATGCTGCCGATCCTCACCGGCGTGGTACTGCGCGGGCAGCCCGGCGGCACTCGTGGGCTGGTGCTGTCGCTGGCCTACGTACTGCCGATGGCACTGAGTTTCGCCATCCTCGGCGCGCTGATGGGCCTGTTCGGCGCCGAACTCAACCTGCAGGCACGCCTGCAGTCGCCCTGGGTGCTGGTGCCCTTCGCCATCTTCTTCGCCCTGTTCGGCGCCGCCAGCCTGGGCTTCCTCGAACTGCGCCTGCCGGCCGCCATCGACGGCCGCCTGCAGCGCCTGAGCCAGCGTCTGCATGGCGGCACCATCTTCAGTGCCGCCGCCCTCGGCGTGCTCTCCAGCTTGCTGGTGTCGCCCTGCGTGTCGGCGCCGCTGGCCGGCGCCCTGCTCTATATCAGCAGCAGCGGCGACGCCCTGGGCGGCGGACTCAAGCTGCTCGCCCTGGGCCTGGGCATGGGCACGCCACTGGTGCTGTTCGCCGTCGGTGGCGGCGCCCTGCTGCCGAAGTCCGGCCCCTGGATGGTCACCGTGCGCAATGCCTTCGGTGCCCTGCTGATGGCGGTCGCCGTGTGGCTGCTCGAACGCGTGGTGCCCGGTCCGGTCGCCCTGGCGCTGTGGGGCCTGCTGGCTGCCGGTATCGCCCTGTGGCTGGGCGTGCTGGAGCTGACGCCCAAGACTCACCACCAGAAGCTGGCGCAGCTGATCGGCCTGCCGCTGCTGGTCTATGCGCTGGTCGCCTGGGTCGGCGCCCTGCAGGGTGAGAGCGATCCGCTGCGCCCGCTGGGGCATGCCCAGGTCGGCGCAGCCGTCGCGGCACCCAGCGCGCAGCATGGCGAATGGCAGACCGTGACCACCCCGGCCGAACTGGATGCCGCGCTGGCCGAGGCGAAAAGCGCAGGCCAGCCGCTGTTGCTGGACTGGTACGCCGACTGGTGCATCAGCTGCAAGGTGATCGAGCGCGAGGTACTCACCGCACCGGCCGTAACCTCGCAGCTGGGCGGCTACCGGCTGATCCGCTTCGACATCACCGAAAGCCGTGAGGATCAGCGCGCCCTGCTCGACCGTTACCAGCTCTTCGGGCCACCGGCGATTCTGTTCTTCGGGCCAAAGGGTGACGAATGGGCCGATCTGCGTGTCGTAGGTGAAATCAGCGCCGCCGACTTCGCCGAACGCCTGACCCGCGCCGCCTCGCGACAGAACTGACAACGTCATATTTCTGCCGCAAACTTCGTCCATCGTGCCGACTATTTCCGGCAACTGGACAGCCTGCGGCGCTTTCGGCATAGTCCCGGCCAATCCACGGTCAGAACAACAAGGAAGCGCCCATGGCCACCCTACTGGTGCTGCACGGCCCCAACCTCAACCTGCTGGGCACCCGCGAACCCGACAAATACGGCGCCACCACCCTGGCCGAGATCAATCAGGACCTGGAGCAGCGCGCCCGCGCCGCCGGCCACCACCTGCTGTACCTGCAGAGCAATGCCGAGTACGAGCTGATCGAGCGCATTCATGCGGCGAAAGGTGAAGGAGTCGACTTCATCGTCATCAATCCGGCCGCTTTCACTCACACCAGCGTCGCATTACGTGACGCATTGCTGGCAGTGAGCATCCCATTCATCGAAGTGCACTTGTCCAACGTGCACAAGCGCGAACCATTCCGCCATCACTCCTACTTCTCCGACGTAGCGGTGGGAGTGATCTGCGGCCTCGGCGCCAGCGGCTACCGCCTGGCTTTGGAGGCTGCCCTGGAACAATTAGAACGCCCCTGACCTCACCCTTGGGAGTTGCAAAACTATGGATATCCGTAAAGTCAAAAAACTGATCGAGCTGCTGGAAGAGTCCGGTATCGACGAGCTGGAAATCCGCGAGGGCGAAGAGTCCGTGCGCATCAGCCGCCATAGCAACAAGGCCATGGCCGCCCAGCCGATCTACGCCGCCGCCCCGGCCCCGGTCGCCGCGCCGGTTGCCCCGGTCGCCGCTGCAGCCCCGGCGGCCGACGCCGCGCCGGCCGCCGCCAAGCTGAACGGCCATGTGGTGCGCTCGCCGATGGTCGGCACCTTCTACCGCGCCGCTTCGCCAACCTCCGCCAACTTCGCCGAAGTCGGCCAGAGCGTGAAGAAGGGCGACATCCTGTGCATCGTCGAAGCCATGAAGATGATGAACCACATCGAGGCCGAGGCCAGCGGCGTGATCGAGTCGATCCTCGTCGAGAACGGCCAGCCGGTTGAGTACGACCAGCCCCTGTTCACCATCGTTTGATGCGCGGGGAGCCTGCGATGCAGAAGCTGGAGAAAGTCCTGATCGCCAACCGTGGCGAAATCGCCCTGCGCATCCTGCGCGCCTGCAAGGAAATGGGCATCAAGACGGTGGCCGTCTACTCCACCGCCGACCGCGATCTGATGCACCTGGGTCTGGCCGACGAGACCGTGTGCATCGGCCCGGCGCCGGGCGCGCAGTCCTACCTGAGCATTCCGGCCATCATCAGCGCCGCCGAAGTCACTGGCGCCACCGCCATCCACCCGGGCTACGGCTTCCTGGCCGAGAACGCCGACTTCGCCGAGCGCGTCGAGAAATCCGGTTTCGCCTTCATCGGCCCGACCGGCGACGTGATCCGCCTGATGGGCGACAAGGTGTCCGCCAAGGAAGCCATGATCAAGTCCGGCGTGCCGGTGGTACCGGGCTCCGACGGCCCGCTGCCGGAAGACGAGGAAGAGGCCCTGCGTATCGCCCGTGAAGTGGGCTACCCGGTGATCATCAAGGCCGCCGGCGGCGGCGGCGGTCGCGGCATGCGCGTGGTGCACAAGGAAGAAGACCTGATCAAGTCGGCCAAGCTGACCCGTACCGAGGCCGGTGCCGCGTTCGGCAACCCGATGGTCTACCTGGAGAAGTTCCTCGGCAACCCGCGCCACGTGGAAGTTCAGGTGCTGTCCGACGGCCAGGGCAACGCCATCCACCTGTATGACCGCGACTGCTCGCTGCAGCGCCGCCACCAGAAGGTGTTGGAAGAAGCCCCCGCCCCGCTGATCGACGAGAAGGCCCGCGCCGAAGTGCTCAAGCGCTGCGTCGATGCCTGCGTGGAGATCGGCTACCGCGGCGCCGGCACCTTCGAGTTCCTCTATGAAGACGGTCGCTTCTACTTCATCGAGATGAACACTCGCGTGCAGGTCGAGCACCCGGTTACCGAAATGGTCACCGGCATCGACATCGTCAAGGAGATGCTCAGCATCGCCGCCGGCAACAAGCTGTCGATCAAGCAGGAAGACGTGAAGATCCTCGGCCATGCCCTGGAGTGTCGGATCAACGCCGAAGACCCGGACAACTTCATGCCCTGCCCCGGCAAGGTGAAGCACTTCCACGCCCCGGGCGGCAACGGCATCCGCGTCGACTCGCACCTGTACAGCGGCTACTCGGTGCCGCCGAACTACGACTCGCTGATCGGCAAGCTGATCAGCTACGGTCGCACCCGCGACGAAGCCATGGCGCGCATGCGCAACGCCCTGGACGAGATCGTGGTCGACGGCATCAAGACCAATATACCGCTGCACCGCGATCTGACCCGCGACAAGGGCTTCCTCAAAGGGGGTGTGAACATTCACTACCTCGAGAAGAAGCTGGGCATGGATAAGCACTGAGCCTAGCCATAGCCCGTAGGGCGGGTGAAACCCGCGCGGGTTTCACCCGCCCTACACGCACAAGGGTCGCCCACGGGCGGCCCTTGTCGTTTCCGGCCGGCGCCTGCGGTGGCAGCCGAGCCCTCCCTCAAGTAAGCTGCGCGCCCACGCAACACCGCCCATGAGGTTCGCCATGCCCTGGTTACAAGTCCGTCTCGCCATCACCCCGGAACAGGCGGAGACCTACGAGGATGCCCTGCTCGGCGTCGGCGCCGTGTCGGTCACCTTCATGGACGCCGAAGATCAGCCGATCTTCGAGCCGGACCTGGGCACCACTCCGCTGTGGTCCAACACCCATCTGCTGGCGCTGTTCGAGGCGGATACCGACCCGGCCAATCTGGTGGCGCACCTGCAGCTCCTGACCGGCGGCGAACTGCCGGCACACGAGATCGAGCACATCGCCGACCAGGACTGGGAACGCAGCTGGATGGACAACTTCCAGCCCATGCGCTTCGGCCAGCGCCTGTGGATCGTGCCGAGCTGGCACGCCGCGCCGCAGCCGGAGGCGGTCAACCTGCTGCTCGACCCAGGCCTGGCCTTCGGTACTGGCACCCACCCGACCACCGCACTGTGCCTGGAATGGCTGGACGGCCAGGACCTGAATGACTGCAGCGTGATCGACTTCGGTTGCGGCTCAGGCATCCTCGCGATTGCCGCCCTGCTGCTCGGCGCGCCGCAGGCAATCGGTACCGACATCGACCCGCAAGCCCTCGAGGCCTCGCGCGACAATGCCGGGCGCAACGGCATCGACCCGGCGCGTTTCCCGGTCTACCTGCCCGCCGACATGCCGCAGCAGCCGGCCGACGTGGTGGTCGCCAACATCCTGGCAGGCCCGCTGGTCTCCCTGGCACCGCAGATCACCGCCCTGGTCAAGGCCGGCGGCCGCCTGGCGCTATCCGGCATCCTCGCCGAGCAGGCCGAGGAGGTACGCGCAGCCTATGCAGACGCCTTCGACCTCGATCCGACCGCGATCAAGGACGGCTGGGTACGCATCAGCGGCGTCAAACGCGCCTAGAGCTTGTCGACCCGGGCCCCGGCTTGGGTAAACTAGCGCCCTGTTTCGCACGGACCGCCGCATGACCGACAGCTTCGTCACCCAATGCCCCCACTGCCGAACCAGCTTCCGCATCAGTCGCGCGCAGCTGGGCGCAGCCCATGGCGCCGTGCGCTGCGGGGCCTGCATGCGCGTGTTCAATGCCGCCCAGCAACTGCTGGTGGATCAGAATCGGGTCAGCAAACCGGCCACGCCACCAGCACCGACGGTAGAACGACCTGCAGCACCGGCAGCCCCTGCGCCTGCCCCCCGTCCTGCTCCAGCCGCAGCTGCAGTGCCCGCGCCCAGCGCGCCGGCACAATCGATCGCTGCGCAACCGGCTCCGGCCAAGCCTGCTCAACCCGCAGCCGCCGAGAAGAAGCCCGTCGATACCCTGTGGATTCACGACGATCTGGACCTGGACAGCCTCGACCTCGACGAGGAACTGGCCAAGCTGGAAGAACAGGAAATGCAGCTGTCCCGCGAGTTCCTGGCGATCGACAGCGCGCCTAAGCCGGGCACACACCTACCGAATGTGGACGAGGAAGATAGTCGCCACGACGAGAGCTGGGCCGAATCCCTGATCAAGGACGAGCCCCCGCGCAAGACCGCGACCATGGCGCCCGTGCGTCCGCGCCCGGAGCCGGCCCCAGAGCCGCTGCGCGCCGAACCTCAGGTTCGCGCTAAGCCCGTTGAGGAGCCGCCCGCGGAACGCGAGGAGCCGCCGCTGGGCAACCTGTCCGCCGCCGATGAGGAGGATGCCGAGGAGATCGCTGATGGCGACTACCGCATCGCCGCCGAGCCGACGCCGGCACAGCCCGCCAAACCCGCGCGCAGCGAACCGGCATTACGCGACGACAGCCTGCTGGAGCTCAGCGAAGACCCGCTACACCTCGACTGGCAGCAACCGAAGAAGCCCTGGGGCCGCTGGATCGGCTGGGGCCTGCTGAACCTCCTCGCCGCCGGCGCGCTGGCCACCCAGTACACGGTGTACCACTTCGAGGAACTGGCGCGTCAGGACAAGTACCGCCCCTGGTTCGAGGCCATCTGCCCGGAAATCGGCTGCACCCTGCCGTCCAAGGTCGATATCGCGCAGATCCGCAGCACCAACCTGGTGGTGCGCAGCCACCCGCAATACATGGACGCGCTGATGGTCGACGCCATCCTCTACAACCGCGCCCAGTTCGCCCAGCCTTTCCCGCTGCTGGAACTGCGCTTCGCCGACCTCAACGGCCAGCTGATCGCCAGCAGCCGTTTCCGCCCCAGCGAGTACCTCAGTGGCGAGCTGGCCGGCCAGGACGAAATGCCGCCGCAGACGCCCATCCACATCTCCCTGGAGATCAAGGACCCGGGCGCCAAAGCGGTCAACTACAGCCTCAGCTTCCACTCCCCCGAATAGGCCGCAGACGCCGGATTTCCGGCGCTCCAGCCTCGTCACCTAGCCAACGGCAATAACCCGATGGCTGCTCATAATTTGTTCAAAACAGCCTTTATCCGGTCACCGAGAGCGGGTATCATGCCCTCCCTTTTTCGCACTCCCCCGATCGCCGTTTCGCTCTCTGGCAGGCTACGCCATTGCCCGAAACGACCTTCGAGACAACAGGGATGACCATGTCGGTGGTACGCATCGGCCCTTACACACTGCCCAACCCGCTGATCCTCGCCCCCATGGCGGGCGTCACCGATCAGCCGTTCCGGCAGCTGTGTCGGCGCCTTGGCGCCGGCATGGTGGTCTCCGAGATGGTCACCAGCGACGTGCGCCTGTGGAACAGCCGCAAGTCGCGTCTGCGTCTGGTGCACGAGGGCGATCCCGAGCCGCGCTCGGTACAGATCGCCGGCGGCGACCCCGAGATGCTGGCCGAGGCCGCCCGTCGCAATGTGGAACTGGGCGCGCAGATCATCGACATCAACATGGGCTGCCCAGCCAAGAAGGTGTGCAACAAGGCGGCCGGCTCGGCATTGATGAAAGATGAAGAGCTGGTGACGGCCATCCTCACTGCGGTGGTCAAGGCCGTCGATGTGCCGGTGACCCTGAAGATCCGCACCGGCTGGGACCGGGCGAACAAGAACGGCATCACCGTGGCCAAGATCGCCGAACAGGCCGGCATCAGCGCCCTGGCCGTGCACGGCCGGACCCGCGCCGACCTGTACACCGGCTCCGCCGAGTACGACACCATCGCCGCGATCAAGCAGGCGATCTCCATTCCGGTGTTCGCCAATGGCGACATCGATTCGCCGCACAAGGCCCAGCAGGTGCTCGACGCCACCGGCGCCGACGCTCTGCTGATCGGTCGTGCGGCGCAAGGGCGGCCGTGGATCTTCCGCGAGATCGCCCATTTCCTGGCAACCGGCAAGGAGCTGCCGGCGCCGACACTATACGAAGTAGAACGGATCCTGCTGGAACACCTGGCCGCCTTGCACGCCTTCTATGGCGACCTGATGGGCGTACGCATCGCCCGCAAGCATGTCGGCTGGTACCTGGCAACTCTACCCGGCGCCCGCGAGTTTCGCGCCGAGTTCAATCGTCTGGAAAGTACGGACGCGCAGTGCACCGCAGTTCGGCAGTTCTTCGCCGAGCAGAACAATAAGGGAAATGAGGTGGCCGCATGACGAGGATGACCGAGCCTTTTTTTGAGCAATCAGTTTTTGATGGGGCAGTACCCGTGAGCGACAACGCCAACCTGAAGCAGCACCTGAACACGCCGTTCGAACAGGGCCAGACCCTGCGCGACAGTGTGGAGAAGGCCCTGCACAACTACTTTGCCCATCTTGAGGGGGCGGACGTCACCGACGTCTACAACCTGGTCCTGACCGAGGTCGAAGCGCCGCTGCTGGAAACCGTGATGAACCACGTCAAGGGTAACCAGACCAAGGCCTCCGAACTGCTCGGCCTGAACCGCGGCACCCTGCGCAAGAAGCTCAAGCAATACGATCTGCTGTAATCACCTGAATGCCTGGAAAAGGGCGGCCCGCACATGCCGCCCTTTTTTACTGAATTCCTCAGCTCCGATGGACTTTGCAATGACCGACCAGACCACCCGCCTCCCCGTTCGCCGCGCCCTGATCAGCGTCTCCGACAAGACCGGCATCCTCGAATTCGCCCGCGAACTCGAGGCCCTCGGCGTGGAAATCCTCTCCACCGGCGGCACCTACAAGCTGCTCAAGGACAACGGCGTGGCCGCGGTGGAAGTCGCCGACTACACCGGCTTCCCGGAGATGATGGACGGTCGCGTGAAGACCCTGCACCCGAAGATCCACGGCGGCATCCTCGGCCGTCGCGCCCTCGACGGCGCGGTGATGGAGCAACACGGCATCAAGCCGATCGATCTGGTCGCGGTCAACCTCTACCCCTTCGCCGCCACCGTGGCCAAGCCGGGCTGTGACCTGGCCGACGCCATCGAGAACATCGACATCGGCGGCCCGACCATGGTCCGCTCCGCCGCGAAGAACCACAAAGACGTGGCCATCGTGGTCAACGCCAGCGACTACGCTGGCATCGTGGCAAGCCTGAAAGCCGGCGGCCTGAGCTACGCACAGCGCTTCGACCTGGCGCTGAAAGCCTTCGAGCACACCGCCGCCTACGACGGCATGATCGCCAACTATCTGGGCACCATCGACCAGAGCCGCGACACCCTCTCCACCGAAGACCGCGGCGCCTTCCCGCGCACCTTCAACAGCCAGTTCATCAAGGCCCAGGAAATGCGCTACGGCGAGAACCCGCACCAGAGCGCGGCGTTCTACGTCGAGGCGCAGCGCGGTGAAGCCAGCGTATCCACCGCCGTGCAACTGCAGGGCAAGGAACTGTCGTTCAACAACGTGGCCGACACCGACGCCGCGCTGGAATGCGTGAAGAGCTTCGTCAAGCCGGCCTGCGTCATCGTCAAGCACGCCAACCCGTGCGGCGTGGCCGTTGCCACCGACGAGGAAGGCGGCATCCGCAAGGCCTACGACCTGGCCTACGCCACCGACACCGAGTCGGCCTTCGGCGGCATCATCGCCTTCAACCGCGAGCTGGACGGCGAAACCGCCAAGGCCATCGTCGAGCGCCAGTTCGTCGAAGTGATCATCGCCCCGAAAGTCTCCCAGGCCGCCCGCGACGTGGTCGCCGCCAAAGCCAACGTGCGTCTGCTGGAGTGCGGCGAGTGGCCGGCCGAACGTGCCGCCGGCTGGGACTTCAAGCGCGTCAACGGCGGCCTGCTGGTGCAGAGCCGCGATATCGGCATGATCACCGCAGCCGACCTGAAGGTGGTGACCAAGCGCGCGCCGACCGAACAGGAAATCCATGACCTGGTGTTCGCCTGGAAAGTGGCCAAGTTCGTCAAATCCAACGCCATCGTTTACGCCAAGGGCCGCCAGACCATCGGTGTCGGCGCCGGTCAGATGTCGCGGGTCAACTCCGCGCGCATCGCCGCCATCAAGGCCGAACACGCTGGTCTGCAGGTTGCCGGCGCGGTGATGGCCTCGGACGCCTTCTTCCCCTTCCGCGACGGCATCGACAATGCCGCCAAGGTCGGCATCACTGCAGTGATCCAGCCGGGTGGTTCGATGCGCGACCAGGAAGTGATCGATGCGGCTGATGAAGCCGGGATCGCCATGGTGTTCACCGGCATGCGTCATTTCCGTCACTGATGTGCGGGGGCCGCGCTGTAGCAGGCGTCTGCGTTGTTGCGGACGACTTCGCTAATGCTCATTGCCAGTCGGCAACTGCGCTTATCGAAGCCATCCGCGCCTAGCATTCACCAGCTCCATCGCGGCCCGAAAGATTTGCGTCGTAGCCCGGATGAAATCCGGGGACACCCCACTCAAAAGCCCCGGATTGCATCCGGGCTACGGTCAGGAGATACCCCATGAACGTACTGATCATCGGCAGCGGCGGCCGCGAGCACGCCCTGGCCTGGAAAGTGGCGCAGGACAAGCGCGTCGAGAAGGTCTTCGTCGCCCCGGGCAACGCCGGCACCGCCACCGAGGCCAAGTGTGAGAACGTGGCCATCGACGTGCTGGCCATCGAGCAGCTGGCCGACTTCGCCGAGAAGAACGTGCAGCTGACCATCGTCGGCCCGGAAGCGCCGCTGGTGAAGGGCGTGGTCGACCTGTTCCGTTCGCGCGGCCTGGACATCTTCGGCCCCACCGCCGCCGCTGCCCAGCTGGAAGGCTCCAAGGCCTTCACCAAGGACTTCCTGGCCCGCCACAAGATTCCGACTGCCGACTACCAGAACTTCACCGAAGTCGAGCCGGCCCTGGCCTACCTGCGCGAGAAAGGCGCACCGATCGTGGTCAAGGCCGACGGCCTGGCCGCCGGCAAGGGCGTGATCGTCGCCATGACTCTGGCCGAAGCCGAAGACGCGGTGCGCGACATGCTGTCGGGCAACGCCTTCGGCGACGCCGGCGCCCGCGTGGTGATCGAGGAGTTCCTCGACGGCGAAGAAGCCAGCTTCATCGTCATGGTCGACGGCGAAAATGTACTGCCGATGGCCACCAGCCAGGACCACAAGCGCGTCGGCGACGGCGACACCGGTCCGAACACCGGCGGCATGGGCGCCTACTCGCCGGCTCCGGTGGTCACTCCGGACGTGCACCAGCGCGTGATGGACGAAGTCATCTACCCGACCGTGCGCGGCATGGCCAGCGAAGGCAACGTCTACACCGGCTTCCTCTATGCCGGTCTGATGATCGACAAGGCCGGCAAGCCCAAGGTCATCGAGTTCAACTGCCGCTTCGGCGACCCGGAAACCCAGCCGGTCATGCTGCGCCTGGAATCCTCCCTGGTGCTGCTGGTCGAGGCCGCGCTGGCCAAGGCCCTGGACAAGGTCGAGGCGACCTGGGACCCGCGCCCGACCGTGGGCGTGGTGATCGCCGCCGGTGGCTATCCGGGCGACTACGCCAAGGGTGACGTGATCGAGGGCCTGGACGCCGCAGCCAAGATCGACGGCAAGGTGTTCCACGCCGGTACCGCGCTGAAGGACGGCCAGGTCGTCACCGCCGGCGGCCGCGTGCTGTGCGCCACCGCCATCGGCCCGAGCGTGTCGTCCGCCCAGCAGCAGGCCTACCGCCTGGCCGAGCAGATCCGCTGGAACGGCAGCTTCTACCGCACCGACATCGGCTACCGCGCCATCGCCCGCGAGCAGGGCGAGAGCTGACCCGTCAGGCCGGTCGCGCCGATTCGCGAGCGGCCGCATGGTAAAGATGCGGTAAACTCCCCAGAAAGGCAGCCAACATGGCTGCCTTTTGCGCATAAGCCATAGCTATAATCGGGGCATCACTCATAGAAGGGACTCCACTGTGCGCCGGCTCTGGATCGCCACAGGATTCATCGTCAGCCTGCTCCTGGGCCTGCAGGTGTCGGCTGCGTCGCAGCAGGTCGCCGAGGAGAACTGGTCGATCCTGCTGGACAAGTCCGCGCAGCTGAGTTTTGCCGAGGTGCAGGCGCAGAACTCGCGCTTTCAGCCGCTGGACCGCCTCGCCTTCACCCTCCCCGCTTCCCCCCAGGCCATCTGGCTGAAAGTCGAAACCCGCGCCCTCAGTACCCCGCACTGGCTCTGGCTGTTCGCGCCGCGCGTGCAGCATCTGGACTTCTATCTGGTCAGGGACGGTGTGCTGGAACAACAGCTGCGCACTGGCGAAGCCCTGACCCTGAGCTCACGCCCATTGCCGTCGCGGGCCTACCTGTTCAGCCTGCCCAACGATGACCAGCCGCGCACCGCCTACCTGCGCATGACCTCCAACCACGCCCTGATGATGTGGTTCAAGGTCATCGACGAACCGCAGCTGGTGGCCCAGGAGAAGCCCGCCTACCTGTTCGGCGCCCTGCTCGGCGGTCTGATGCTGCTGGCCCTGTTCAACCTGCTGCGCATGGCCTACTCACCCACCGCCAGCAACCTGTGGCTGGCCGGCATGCACGTTGCTCTGGCCTTGTGCGCCACCGCCAACATCGGCCTGCTGGCCGTGCTGCTGCCGGAACAAAGCTACAACCAGTCGTTGATCGCCGACCTGGCGGCCCTGACCGCCGCCCTGTGCATCCTCGGCTATACCCGCTTCTTTTTCAGCGGCAGCCCGGCGGAACACAGCCCGCTGCGCCACCTGCTGCACCTGGAATTCGCCCTGATCGCCGCGGCAGCCGCCATGATCGGTTTCACCGGGCTGTTCTGGCACAGCTGGCTGGTCTATGGCCTGGTGGTACTGGTGGCGCTGACCGTACCGGCCATCGCCTTCATCCATTGGCGCAATGGCTATCGCCCGGCTCGCCTGATTCTCGTCGGCATGCTGATCTTCGATCTGGGCTTCGCCACGCTTGGCCCCGTGCTGTTCGGCTTCGACCAGCTCAACCCGGGCTGGCTGGTGCTCAGCCTGTTCAGCGTGGCCATGATCGCCGGCCTGGTGCTGAGCATCGCCCTCTCCGAGCGACAGCGACAGATCCAGAGCGAGACCCTGTTCCAGCGCACCAGCGAGGCCGCCACCAGCGCCGAGCTGAAGGCCAAGGCCGAGTTCCTGGCCAAGATCAGCCACGAGATCCGCACCCCGATGAACGGCGTGCTGGGTATGACCGAACTGCTGCTCGGCACCCCGCTGTCAGCCAAGCAGCGCGACTACGTGCAGACCATCCACAGCTCAGGCAACGAGCTGCTCACCCTGATCAACGAAATTCTCGACATTTCCAAGCTGGAATCCGGGCAGATCGAGCTGGACGACGTGCAGTTCGACCTCAATGCGCTGATCGACGATTGCCTGGACATCTTCCGCGCCAAGGCCGAGCAACAGAAAGTCGAACTGATCAACTTCACCCAGCCGCAGGTGCCCCGGGTCATCAGTGGCGACCCCACCCGCCTGCGCCAGATTCTGCTAAGCCTGCTGGACAACGCCTTCCGCCAGACCGACGAGGGCGAGATTCTGCTGGTGGTGGCACTGGATACCGAAGGCAAGACGCCCAGCCTGCGCATTGCCGTGCAGGACAGCGGTCGCCCGCTGGAGGCCGGCGAGCGTGATGCCCTGCTCAATACCCAGCTGCACAGCAGCGACTTCCTCAGCGCCAGCAAGCTCGGCGGTCGTCTCGGCCTGATCATCGCCCGCCAGCTGGCGCGCCTGATGGACGGCCAGTTCGGCGTACAGAGCGGCACCGGCACCGGCAGCACGCTGTGGCTGACCCTGCCCCTCGACCCGCAGCGCCTGGAACAACCCACCGCCGACCTCGACGGTCCGCTGCAGGGTGCGCGCCTGCTGGTGGTCGACGACAACGAGACGTGCCGCAAGGTACTGCAGCAGCAATGCAGCGCCTGGGGCCTGCAAGTCAGTGCCGTGGCGTCCGGCAAGGAAGCCCTGGCCCTGCTGCGCACCAAGGCGCACCTGCGCGAATACTTCGATGCCGTGCTGCTGGACCAGGAGATGCCCGGCATGACCGGGATGCAGCTAGCCGCCAAGATCAAGGAAGACCCCAACCTCAACCACGACATCCTGCTGATCATGCTGACCGGCATCAGCAATGCGCCGAGCAAGATCATCGCGCGCAACGCCGGGATCAAACGCATCCTGGCCAAGCCGGTGGCCGGCTATACCCTCAAGACCGTGCTGGCCGACGAACTCGCCCAGCGCCAGGCCGGCGCTGTGCAACCGCTGCCAGCCGAAACCGGCACGCTGCAGGTGCCGCAGGACTTCCGCATCCTGGTAGCCGAAGACAACAGCATCTCCACCAAGGTCATCCGCGGCATGCTGAGCAAGCTCAACCTCAACCCGGATACCGCCAGCAACGGCGAGGAAGCCCTGCGCGCCATGCAGGAACGCCAGTACGACCTGGTGCTGATGGATTGCGAGATGCCGGTCCTCGACGGTTTCTCCGCCACCGAGCGCCTGCGCGAGTGGGAGCACCGCGAGCGCCGCGAGCGCACTCCGGTGGTGGCACTGACCGCGCATATCCTGTCCGAGCACAAGGAACGCGCGCGCCAGGTCGGCATGGACGGGCACATGTCCAAGCCGGTGGAAATGTCGCAACTGCGCGAGCTGATCGCCCACTGGGTCGGCGAACGCGAGCGCCGCCAGCGCGACGCCCTGCCCTCCTGAACCCGGGTAGCGGCCTCCGGCCGTCGCCCTCTATGCTGTGCTGCACCTACACTGGCGAGCCGTTCCCATGCTGTCCTTGCTGTTCACCCTCTACCTGAAGATGCTGGTCCTCTACAGCCCATTCTTCGTGCTGTCCTGCTTCATCGGCCTGACGCCGGGCTACAGCACCAAGGAGCGCAAGCGGCTGGCCTGGAAGGTCGCGCTGGGCACCCTGATCGCCAGCGTGCTGCTGTACCTGTTCGGCCAGACCATCTTCGAGATCTTCGGTATTACCGCCGACGCCTTCCGCATCGGCGCTGGCTCGGTATTGTTCATCTCGGCACTGGGCATGGCCCAGGGCAAGCCAGCGGTGCAGGCCGACAACGTCAATCAGGACGTCACCATCGTGCCGCTGACCATCCCGCTTACCGTGGGTCCCGGCACCATCGGTGCGCTGCTGGTGATGGGCATCAGCCAGCCGGAATGGGACGACAAGCTGATCGCCATCGCCGCCATCGCCATTGCCAGCGTCACGGTTGGCCTGGTGCTCTATTTGTCCGACAAGGTCGAGCGGCTGCTCGGCCAGCAGGGCCTGCAGATCCTCAGCCGGCTGATGGGCCTGTTCGTCTGCGCCCTGGCCGCGCAGATCATCTTTACCGGGGTCAAGGGCTACCTGGCCACCTGATCGCCCGCACGCACCAGCGCCGGGCGCGCGGCCCCCAAAGAGGGCAACCGCTGCGCCCATGCGCGCCATCAATCAAGATAAAAATCAAATAAATCAGTCAGTTAACAGAATGGCATAGCTTCTGCTTTGCGGATACCAACTTGGATACAAGAAGGAATCCGCAGCAATGTCGCAGAGCACCCGCGGCTGGACCCTGAACGACTGGCAACAGGCCTATCGCAACCAGCACCTGCAACCGGCCGTGCTGGCCGAGCTGCTGGCCGAACTGAGCGACAGCGATCCCGCCTGGATCAGCCTCGCCTCTGCGCAGCAGCTGCAGGTCCAGCTCGACGAACTGGCCGAGCGCCTGGCTGGCGTCGCTGGTGACCTGGCCAAACTGCCGCTGTATGGCGTGCCCTTCGCCATCAAGGACAACATCGACGTCGCTGGCTGGCCCACCACCGCCGCTTGCCCCGAGTTCGCCTATACCGCCGCAGCCGACGCCTGCGTGGTCGCCCGCCTGCGCGCCGCTGGCGCCATCGTCATCGGCAAGACCAACCTCGACCAGTTCGCCACTGGCCTGGTCGGCACCCGCTCGCCCTATGGCGCAGTGCCCAACAGCTTCGATCCGGATTACGTCAGCGGCGGCTCCAGTTCCGGCTCGGCCAGCGTGGTCGCGCGCGGTCTGCTGCCCTTTGCCCTGGGCACCGACACCGCCGGCTCCGGCCGCGTGCCGGCCGGCTTCAACAACATCGTCGGGCTCAAGCCGACCAAGGGCTGGCTGTCCACCCGTGGCCTGGTGCCCGCCTGCCGTAGCCTCGACTGCATCTCGGTGTTCGCCCTGACCGTGGCCGACGCCCAGGCCGTGACCACTATCGCTGGCGGCTTCGATGCCGCCGATCCCTACAGTAGGGAAAACCCCAGCAGCGCCAAGGTCGGCATGCCGGCCCGCCCGCGTCTGGCCGTGCCGGCCGCCCCCGAGTTCTTCGGCGACGCGCAGAACCAGGCCGTGTTCGAACAGGCCCTGGGCCAGCTGCGTGAGCTGGGCGCCGAGCTGGTGGAGATCGACTTCGCGCCCTTCCGCGAACTGGCCGAACAGCTTTACTACGGCTCCTGGGTCGCCGAACGCACGGTGGCGCTGGAGAACGTCGATCCCGCGCACATCGACCCGGTGGTGCGCGGCATCGTGGCGGGCGGTGAGAAATACAGCGCCTGCGACGCCTACCAGGCCGAGTACATCCGCGCCGAGCTGAGCCGCAGGATCAACGAAGCCCTGGCCGGCTTCGACGCCCTGGTGGTGCCGACCTCGCCGACCATTCGCACCCTGGCCGAAATGGTCGCCGAACCGGTGCTGTTCAACAGCCAGTTCGGCACCTACACCAACTTCACCAACCTCGCCGACCTCTGCGCCCTGGCCGTACCCGCGGGTTTGCGCGCCGACGGACTGCCGGCCGGCATCACCCTGCTCGCCCCGGCCTGGCACGACCAGGCGCTGGCCACCCTCGGCCGGCGCTGGCAGGACTTCCGCGCTCTGCCGCTGGGTGCCACGGGACGCGCACTGCCGCCGCAGGGCACACCGGCCCAGGCACCAGGCAGCGTGCGGGTGGCCGTGGTCGGCGCGCATCTCACCGGCATGCCGCTGAACTTCCAGCTCACCAGCCGCGACGCCGTACTGGTCGAGCAGACCACCAGTTCTGCCCATTACCGCCTCTACGCCCTGCCCGGCACCGTACCGCCCAAGCCGGGCCTGGCGCGGGTCGCCGAGGACGGCGCCGAGATCATCGTCGAGTTGTGGGACGTACCGCAGGCGCGCTTTGGCGAGTTCGTCGCCGAGATCCCGCCGCCATTGGGCATCGGCAACCTGCAGCTGGCCGACGGCCGCTGGGTCAAGGGCTTCATCTGCGAGCCCTACGCGCTGGAGGGCGCACGAGATATCACCGGCTTCGGCGGCTGGCGCGCCTTCATTGCCAGTCAGCAGGGCTGAATCCCATGCCCCGTCGTGTCGCGCCGCCGAGCCTGGCCGATGCCATCTACCGGCAGCTCAAGGAGGACATCTTCGAGTTCCGCCTGCTTCCGGGCGATCGCTTCAGCGAGGGCGACGTGGCCGAGCGCATGGCGGCCAGCCGCACGCCGGTGCGCCAGGCGCTGTACCGCCTGCAGCGCGAAGGTCAGGTACAGGTGCACTTTCGCAGCGGCTGGCAGGTCAGCCCGCTGGACTTCGAACGCTTCGAGGAACTCTACGACCTGCGCACCGTGCTGGAGCTGGAGGCGGTGCGGCGCCTGTGCCTGCGCCCCGAGTTCGAGCAGAACCAGACCCTGCTGCAGCTCGGTCGCACCTGGCTGGTGCAACCCGAGCAGCGCCTGCACGACGGCAAGGCGGTTTCCCTGCTCGATGAGCAGTTTCACTGCCTGCTGGTCGACGCCGGCGGCAATCGCGAGATGGCCCGCGTGCACCAGCAGGTGACCGAGCAGATCCGCATTCTAAGGCGCCTGGACTTCACCCAGCGGCCACGGATTACCGCCACCTACGACGAACATGGACGAATTCTTGGCGCGATCCTCGCGCGCCATTGTGAAGAGGCACAGCTATTGCTCAGGACCCATATCGAAGAGAGCAAGGCGGAAGTGCGCACGATCACCCTGCACATGTTGCACAGCGCCCGACAGAAGGTGCCGGCGACGCAGGCTGAGCGCGATGACCTTGGTTCCACTGCCACAACGGATAACAACAAACCAGCAGTTCAACACTCAAGTTCGTGAATGGAGATCGCACCATGCAACGTCGCAGCCTGATCAAGGCCTTCACCCTTTCCGCATCCATCGCCGCCATGGGCATGACCTGGACCGTGCAGGCCGCCGAAACCATCAAGGTCGGCATCCTGCACTCGCTGTCCGGCACCATGGCCATCTCCGAAACCTCGCTGAAAGACATGGCGTTGATGACCATCGACGAGATCAACGCCAAGGGCGGGGTGAACGGCAAGCAACTCGAACCGGTGGTGGTCGACCCGGCCTCCAACTGGCCGCTGTTCGCCGAGAAGGCGCGCCAGCTGCTGACCCAGGACAAGGTCGATGTGGTCTTCGGCTGCTGGACCTCGGTGTCGCGCAAGTCCGTGCTGCCGGTGTTCGAGGAACTCAACGGCCTGCTGTTCTACCCGGTGCAGTACGAAGGCGAAGAGATGTCGCCGAACGTGTTCTACACCGGCGCGGCGCCGAACCAGCAGGCCATCCCGGCGGTGGAATACCTGATGAGCGAGGACGGCGGCGAGGCCAAGCGCTTCTTCCTGCTGGGTACCGACTACGTCTACCCGCGCACCACCAACAAGATCCTGCGCGCCTTCCTGCACAGCAAGGGCGTGGCTGATAAGGACATCGAAGAGGTCTACACCCCCTTCGGTCATAGCGACTATCAAACCATCGTCGCCAACATCAAGAAGTTCTCCGCTGGCGGCAAGACTGCGGTGATCTCCACCGTCAACGGCGACTCCAACGTGCCGTTCTACAAGGAACTGGCCAACCAGGGCATCGAAGCCACCGACATCCCGGTCGTGGCCTTCTCGGTCGGCGAGGAAGAGCTGCGCGGCATCGATACCAAGCCACTGGTCGGCCAGCTGGCCGCCTGGAACTACTTCCAGTCCGTGGATAACCCGGTCAACACCGAGTTCGTCAACAAGTGGAAGGCCTACGCCAAGGCCAAGAACCTGCCGAACTACCAGACGGCGGTGACCAACGACCCGATGGAAGCCACCTACGTCGGCATCAACATGTGGGCCCAGGCCGTCGAGAAAGCCGGCAGCACCGACGTCGACAAAGTCCGCGAGGCCCTGGCCGGCCAGACCTTCGCTGCACCGAGCGGCTACACCCTGACCATGGACAAGACCAACCACCACCTGCACAAGCCGGTGATGATCGGCGAAGTCCAGGAAGACGGTCAGTTCTCCATCGTCTGGCAGACCGAAGGCCCGCTGCGCGCCCAGCCGTGGAGCCCGTTCATCCCCGGCAACGACAAGAAGCCGGACTACGCGGTGAAGTCCAATTAAGCCCTATGTAGTCCGCTAAGCCGTTCCCGGGTTGCACCCGGGCTACGGTATGCCTCCCCTCTCCCGCCTGCGGGAGAGGGGCCGGGGGAGAGGGCTCGCCAGACCACGCCCCTCTCCCTAACCCTCTCCCATCAATGGGAGAGGGAATATTCCGGCGTACCCCAAGGATCCTTCGTATGCCCACTGCCCTTTACCGAATCCTGCTGTCACTGGCGCTGCTGCTGCCGTTGACCAGCCATGCCGGCGACGCCAATGATTTCGTCGCCGCCAACCCGGCCAAGCAGGCCAAGCTCCTTGAAAGCTGGGCCGCACATCCCGATCCCGCCCGCCAGCCGCTGCTCGATGCCCTGCAGCAGGGCCGCGTCGGCGTCGATGCCAGCAAGGCCGCCTTCTATGAAGTCGACGGCAGCTGGCAAGCCGCCGAAGCAGCGGTAACTGCCGAAGGCACGCCGAAGAAGCTGCGCCTGAACAACCGTCTGCGCGGCCTGCTGGCCAACGCCCAGGCCAGCCAGCAACTGCTCGCAGAAGATGCGGCCACGCGCCTGGCCGCCGCCCAGCAGCTGCAGAAGAGCGCCAAGCCGGCGCAACTGGAACTGCTAAACGCCCGCGTCGCCGGCGAACAGGACGACGCTGTACGCGCCGCCCTGGCGCTGGCCCTGGCCAATCTGCAGCTGGTCGACCCTGACCCGGCCGTGCGCCTGAGCGCCGTGCGCCTGCTCGGCGAGAGCGGCGACCCGCTGGCCCGCACCCGCCTGGAGGGCCTGCTGGTCGAGGGCGTGGAAGCCGACGCCGCGGTACGCACCGCGGCCGAAACCAGCCTGGCCCAGGTCAAGCGCCGCCTGCTGGTCGGCGAGCTGCTCGGCCAGGCCTTCAGCGGACTGTCGCTCGGCTCGATCCTGCTGCTCGCCGCCCTCGGTCTCGCCATCACCTTCGGTCTGCTCGGCGTGATCAACATGGCCCACGGCGAGATGCTGATGCTCGGCGCCTACACCACTTATATGGTGCAGCTGGGCTTCCAGCGCCTGGCCCCGGAATACCTCGCCCTCTACCCGCTGGCCGCCCTGCCCGTGGCCTTCTTCGTCACCGCGGCTATCGGCATGGCGCTGGAGCGCACGGTGATCCGCCATCTCTACGGCCGCCCGCTTGAAACCCTGCTGGCGACCTGGGGCATCAGCCTGATCCTGATCCAGGCGGTGCGGGTGATCTTCGGCGCGCAGAACGTCGAGGTGGCCAACCCGCAGTGGCTGTCCGGCGGCATGCAGGTGCTGCCGAACCTGGTGCTGCCTTACAGCCGCATGGTGATCATCGGCTTCGCCCTGTTCGTGGTGGCGCTGACCTGGCTGCTGCTGAACAAGACCCGCCTCGGCCTCAACGTCCGCGCCGTCACCCAGAACCGCAACATGGCAGCCTGCTGCGGGGTGCCGACCGGCCAGGTCGACATGCTCGCCTTCGGCCTCGGTTCCGGTATCGCCGGCCTCGGTGGCGTGGCACTGTCGCAGATCGGCAACGTCGGCCCTGACCTGGGCCAGAGCTACATCATCGACTCCTTCCTGGTGGTGGTGCTCGGCGGCGTCGGCCAGCTGGCCGGCAGCGTCATGGCGGCCTTCGGCCTGGGCATCGCCAACAAGCTGCTGGAGCCGCAGATCGGCGCCGTGCTCGGCAAGATCCTGATCCTCGCGCTGATCATTCTGTTCATCCAGAAGCGTCCGCAGGGCCTCTTCGCACTCAAGGGACGGGTGATCGACTGATGACTCAAGCACTCAATCAAACGCTGCTGGCCCGGGCCACGGCGAAACTGGGGCCGCAGGCCTCCCTCGCCGTCGGCCTGCTGGTACTGGCTGTGCTGCTGGCCATGCCGCTGCTGCACCTGCTGCCGGCAGAGCACGCCCTGCATGTTTCAGCCTACGGTCTGACCCTGGTCGGCAAGATCCTCTGCTACGCCATCGTCGCGCTGGCGCTTGACCTGGTCTGGGGCTATGCCGGCCTACTGTCGCTCGGCCATGGCCTGTTCTTCGCCCTCGGCGGCTATGCCATGGGCATGTACCTGATGCGCCAGAGTGCGGGAGATGGGCTGCCCGCCTTCATGAGCTTCCTCGCCTGGACTGAACTGCCCTGGTACTGGTACGGCACCAGCAACTTCCTCTGGGCGTTGTGCCTGGTGGTGCTGGCGCCCGGCCTGCTGGCCCTGGTGTTCGGCTTTTTCGCTTTCCGCTCGCGGATCAAGGGCGTGTATTTCTCGATCATGACCCAGGCGCTGACCTTCGCCGGCATGCTGCTGTTCTTCCGCAACGAGACCGGCTTCGGCGGCAACAACGGCTTCACCAACTTCCGCACCATCCTCGGCTTCGACATCACCGCCCCGGGCACCCGCGCCTTCCTGTTCTTCTGCACCGTGCTGCTGCTGGTCGGCAGCCTGGCGCTGGGCTTTGCCCTGGCGCGCAGCAAGTTCGGCCGGGTGCTGACCGCCGTGCGCGACGCGGAGAACCGCCTGATGTTCTGTGGCTACGATCCGCGCGGCTACAAGCTGTTCATCTGGGTGCTCTCCGCCGTGCTGTGCGGCCTGGCCGGCGCGCTCTACGTGCCGCAGGTGGGCATCATCAACCCCAGCGAGATGTCGCCGACCAACTCCATCGAGGCCGCCATCTGGGTCGCCCTCGGCGGGCGCGGCACGCTGATCGGCCCGCTGCTCGGCGCCGGCCTGGTCAACGGCATGAAGAGCTGGTTCACCGTGGCCTTCCCCGAGTACTGGCTGTTCGCCCTCGGCGCGCTGTTTATCGTCATTACGCTCTTCCTGCCCAAGGGCGTGATCGGTCTGCTGAAAAAGGAGAAGGACCAATGAGAGCCGCTCCAGTACCCGAATTCATGCTCGAGCCCGCCTTCGATCCGGCGGGCAGCGGCCGCGACGCGCTCGGTCTCGGCAGCGCTGCGGCCAAGGGCCTGGATGTGCGTCACGGCACCATCCTCACCCTGGAGGGCATCAATGTCAGCTTCGACGGTTTCCGCGCACTGACCGACCTCAACCTGTACATCGGCGTCGGCGAACTGCGCTGCATCATCGGCCCCAACGGCGCCGGCAAGACCACCATGATGGACGTGGTCACCGGCAAGACCCACCCGGACAACGGCATCGCCTACTTCGGCGACACCCTCGACCTGACCCAGATGAGCGAGGTCGAGATCGCCCAGGCCGGCATCGGTCGCAAGTTCCAGAAGCCCACGGTGTTCGAGGCGCTCAGCGTGTTCGAGAACCTGGAGCTGGCGCTGAAGACCGACAAGTCGGTATGGGCCAGCCTGCGCGCCAGGCTCTCCGGCGCGCAGAAAGAGCGTATCGAGGAAGTGCTGACCACCATCCGCCTTGAGGGCTCGCGGCATCGCCCGGCCGGGCTGCTGTCGCACGGCCAGAAGCAGTTTCTGGAAATCGGCATGCTGCTGGTCCAGGACCCGCAACTGCTGCTGCTCGACGAGCCGGTGGCCGGCATGACCGATGCCGAGACCGAGTTCACCGCCGAATTGTTCAAGTCGCTGGCGCGTAAGCACTCGCTGATGGTGGTGGAGCACGACATGGGCTTCGTCGGCACCATCGCCGACCACGTCACCGTGCTGCACCAGGGCAGCGTGCTGGCCGAGGGCTCGCTGGCTCAGGTGCAGGCGGATGAACGGGTGATCGAGGTTTATCTGGGGCGTTGACCCTCTCCCGCGGCCCCTCTCCACTAGGCGTGCCCCCGTAAACGGGCGAGGGGAGACAAGCAGCGCGGCGCTTCGCCTATGCCTCGCACCAGTCCCCTCTCCCGGGTTAGGGAGAGGGCCTGACGGCGCCAAGCCACAAGAACAGAAACAAGGACATCGACATGCTGCAAGTCCAACAGCTTCACCAGTACTACGGCGGCAGCCATATCCTGCGCGGCCTGAGCTTCGAGGCCAGGGTCGGCGAAGTCACCTGCCTGCTCGGCCGTAACGGCGTGGGCAAAACCACCCTGCTGAAATGCCTGATGGGCCTGATCCCGGCCAAGGAGGGCAGCATCAACTGGGAGGGCCAGAGCATCAACGGCCACAAGCCGCACCAGCGCGTACACGCCGGCATCGCCTATGTGCCACAGGGTAGGGAAATTTTCCCCAGGCTTACGGTCGAGGAAAACCTGCTGATGGGGCTTTCTCGTTTTGGAGCAAAGGATGCCAAGACCGTTCCCGAATTCATCTACGAGCTGTTCCCGGTGCTGCGCGAGATGAAGCAGCGGCGTGGCGGCGACCTCTCCGGTGGCCAGCAGCAACAGCTGGCCATCGGCCGTGCGCTGGCCAGCCAGCCGCGCCTGCTGATCCTCGACGAGCCCACCGAAGGCATCCAGCCCTCGGTGATCAAGGAGATCGGCGTGGTCATCCGCAAGCTTGCCGAACGCGGCGATATGGCCATCCTGCTGGTCGAGCAGTTCTACGACTTCGCCGCCGAGCTGGCCGACCAGTACCTGGTGATGAGCCGCGGCGAGATCGTCCAGCAGGGCCGTGGCGAGACCATGGAGGCCGATGGTGTGCGCGGGCTCGTGGCGATCTGAGCGCCATCAGCCCCCGCGGCTCATTAGGGCCAGGCGTTCGGAAAGCGCGCGCATGGCCTTGCCCAGCTCACGCAGCGTGCCACCATCTCGGGCACCTTGCTCACTCGCAGCATGGATCCGCACTGCCAGCTCGTTGATCTCATGCGCCACATGGCTCTGCTCCTGGGCAGCCACGGCAATCTGCTGGGCGCGCCGGACGATGTCATCAAAGCTGGATACGGTCCCGCCCAGGGTGGCCGACACACTACCGGCCTGCTGCACCGAAGTACGCGTCCTCTCGACCCCGCCCTGCATGGTCGCCACCGCCTTGGCCGATGCCTGACGCAGCGCTCCGATCATCTCCTGGATCTCGTTGGCCGAAGCCTGAGTGCGCCCCGCCAATGTCCTGACCTCGTCGGCCACCACGGCAAACCCACGCCCCTGCTCGCCGGCACGCGCCGCCTCGATGGCCGCGTTCAAGGCCAGCAGATTGGTCTGCTCGGAAATCGACTTGATCACCTCCAGGACGGTGCTGACCTTCTCGATGTCCTGGCCCAGCTGCGTGATCGCCTGCGCCGCACCCTCGATCTCGCTGGCCAGCGTCTGAATCGAGGCACTGTTGTTCTGCACCTCCTGCTGCCCCTTGAGCGCCAGGTCGAGGGATTGACTGGCCGTGTTCGAGCAGTCGGTGGTGTTGTTCGCCACTTCCTGAGCACTGGCCGACATCTGGGTGATGGCGGTTGCCAAGAGCGTGTTGTCCTCGCGCTGCAGCTCGGCACGCTCAGCGATGCCGGTCGATAGCTGTGCCAGCTGAGAGGCCTGTTGCTGGAGGGCAGCCGACTCTTCGGCAATGGCACCGAGCATGTTGCGCAAGGACCCGGAATAGCGGTTCACCGCCTCACGCAGTTCGCCAATCTCGTCGGCACGGCGAATATCCAGCTCACTGGCGCGGCCACCTTGGCCCAGCGTGCGAATCTGCTCGGTGGTTTCCTCAAGCTGGGCCAGCAGACGCTTGCCTGCCAACCAGGCCAAACCCAGCAACACCGTCAGCAACGGCAACAGGAACAGCAGGATCTCCGCCGTCAGCCGGTCAGCCAACTGCGTCACCTCGGCCTCAGGCGTCACCAACCCCACCTGCCAGCCGGTGCCGTCCATCGTCTCCAGGCTCACATAGGCGGGTCCACCCAACCGGTCGTCATGCTCGATGAACAGCGTCCGTGCCTTTCCGCCAGTCGCCAGAGCTTCGGCAACCGGCGCGAACCAGGGCAATTCGGACCGCAGCTTGTCCAGCGTCGGCAGCCCCTGCGCCGTCTTGGCGCCCGGGAAGAACAGCAGGTTGCCGGCACGATCGACCGCAAAGGCATAGCCACCACTGACACCCCCCTCGCGCTCCAGAAAGCTGGCCAGCCCATCCAGCTTGAGATCGATGGTGGCGACCCCGGCGAAGCGACCCGATTCGCTGTAGGGCACACTGCAGGTGGTCATGGCCACTCCGGTCACCGGGTCCTGGTAGGCATCGGACCACACGCAGCGACCGCCGGGTGCCGTGCGCGCACTGCTGTACCAGGCCTCGGCGTGGTAGGCCGCGGCGCTGTTGGCGTTGTAGTCATCCGAATAATCCAAACCACCCTGAGCGTTGCGCGCCCAGAAGAAACTGCGCCGCTCGGTGCCGGCGGCAAAGGCATTGGGTTCGGGCCACAGACCACCGCCGGCAATGGAGGCATCGCCCTGGCTGTCGACCATATTGGGCAGCTGCGCCTTCACCAGCGCCTCATCCTTGGGCAGGGTCTCGGCCAGGTGCGCCATGGCCGCCGTGGTGCCTTCGATCAGGCTGAGCTGCACGGCCAGCTGACGCGTGATGGCCATGGCCGACTGCTCGGCGGAGGCCGTGCCGGCCTCGACCAGTTGCGGTTTGCCGCGCAGGGTCATCACCGAGAAGATCGCCAGCGCGGTCAGCGCCAGGAGCAACAGGCTGCCCAGCGTCATGCGCGGAGCGATACGGGAGGGGAAAGACATGGGGCTAGGCTCCACAACGGCTATTAGGTGGAACACGGTCGGACAGTGGCGCGCCGTGCAGACTCAGCCCGCAATCAGGAAGTTGCCGCCGGTTGGTGCGCCCTCCAATGTGGCGACCTCGGCTTCATCCTTGAGGCTGACCCCGGACAACTTTCGTCGACAGGCCTCACGCATCAGGTATAGCAGCTTGTGCGCGGCCACACCGTAGCTCATGCCCTCCAGCCGCACGTTGGAGATGCAGTTGCGGAAGGCGTCGGTCAGGCCGACCCTGGGCGCGTAGGTGAAATACAGGCCGAGGCTGTCCGGCGAACTCAGCCCCGGACGCTCGCCGATCAGGATCACCACCATCTTCGCGCCGAGCAGCTCGGCCACCTCGTCGGCCACCGCCACTCTTCCTTGGCGCACCACGCAGAGTGGCGCCAGCGACCAGCCATCGCCGCTCATCTGCTCGCGCAGGCGGGCGAGGAAAGGCGCGGCATGGCGCTCGATGGCCAGGGCCGACAGGCCGTCAGCAATGACGATGGCCAGGTCGTAGCCCTGCGGGTGCTCGGCACAGTGGTCGCGCAGGCGCTGCGCCGAAGCAGCGTCCAGGCGCCGCCCCAGGTCTGGGCGCTGCAGGTAGGTATGCCGGTCGCTGGCCGCGCTGTGCAGCTGCAGCACTGGCAGCCCCTGGCCGGCCAGGCCCTCAGCCAGTGCCTCGGCGTGCAGCGGCAGGTGCACGGCGTCGCGCGCCTGGGCATGGGCGAACTGGAAATCCAGCTGCGCCGCCGTGGGCAGGCTGGTGCCGGCACGGCCCAGGGCGATGCGCGCCGGAGTCAGGCGGCGCAGTTCCTGCCAGGGGTTGTCGATGGCACCGGACAGCGGGTTGTCTTCATTCATCTGCGGATTCCTTGTGTAGCCTACGCGGGTTTCACCCGCCCTACTCGAACCCCGTAGGGCGGGTGAAACCCGCGTAATCATCTAGCCCAACTGCGCCAGTGCCTGACGGAAGGCCGGTGGCACCGCGTCGCCGAGGCGCAGGCGGCCGTCCTGCTGATGCAGGATGTTCATGCGTTCCAGCCAGGCCTCGAACTCCGGCGCCGGGCGCAGGCCGAGCACCTGGCGCGCATAGAGCGCGTCGTGGAACGAGGTGGTCTGGTAGTTGAGCATCACGTCGTCGGAGCCGGGGATGCCCATGATGAAGTTGATACCGGCCGTGCCGAGCAGGGTCAGCAGGGTGTCCATGTCGTCCTGGTCGGCCTCGGCATGGTTGGTGTAACAGATGTCGCAGCCCATCGGCACGCCGAGCAGCTTGCCGCAGAAGTGGTCCTCCAGGCCGGCGCGGATGATCTGCTTGCCGTTATAGAGGTATTCCGGACCAATGAAGCCGACCACGGTATTGACCAGAAACGGCTTGTAGTGGCGTGCCACCGCATAGGCGCGCACCTCGCAGGTCTGCTGGTCGACGCCATGGTGGGCGTTGGCCGACAGCGCGCTGCCCTGGCCGGTCTCGAAGTACATCAGGTTGTCGCCCAGGGTGCCGCGCTTCTGCGACAGCCCGGCCTCGTAACCCTCCTGCAGCACCTGCAGGGTGATGCCGAAGCCGGCGTTGGCCGCCTCGGTGCCAGCAATGGACTGGAACACCAGGTCGACCGGCGCGCCGCGCTCGATGGCGGCGATAGAGCTGGTGACGTGGGTCAGCACGCAGGCCTGGGTGGGGATCTCGTAACGCTGGATGATCGCGTCGAGCATCTTCAGCAGATCGGTCAGCGCGCCCAGGCTGTCGGTGGCCGGGTTGATGCCGAACATGGCGTCGCCGTTGCCGTAGAGCAGGCCGTCGAGAATGCTGGCGGCGATACCGGACGGATCGTCGGTCGGATGGTTGGGCTGCAGGCGCGTCGACATGCGTCCGCGCAGGCCCATGGTGTTGCGAAAACAGGTGACCACGCGGATCTTCTGCGCTACCAGGATCAGGTCCTGCACGCGCATGATCTTCGACACCGCCGCCGCCATTTCCGGCGTCAGTCCCGGCGCCAGGGCGCGCAGGCTGGCCTCGTCGGCGTACTCGCCGAGCAGCCAGTCGCGGAAACCGCCGACGGTCAGGTGAGCGACCGGGGCGAAGGCCGCCGCATCGTGACTGTCGATGATCAGCCGGGTGATCTCGTCATCTTCATAGGGAATCAGTGCCTCGTTGAGAAAGTGCTTCAACGGGATATTGGCCAACGCCATCTGTGCCGCGACGCGCTCGGCATCGCTGCTGGCGGCCACGCCGGCCAGGTAGTCACCGGAGCGCGCCGGGCTGGCCTTGGCCATCACCTCGCGCAGGCTGTCGAAGCGCCAGGTCTGGTGGCCGACGGTATGGCTGAAACTGGCCATCGTTCTCTCCTGAAACAAAAGCCCGCCGTCGCCGGCGGGCGCATCACGCTTAAGGTTGCAGCAGGGCGTCGGCCGGCACGGCATTGCGCTGCGCGCCGGTCAGCAGGAAGTACACCATACCGATGCTCATCAGACCGAGGAACAGCAGCGCGATGGTGCCGTTGAACCAGATCATCGCCGCCAGGCACACCAGGGCCAGGGCCAGGGCGATGCCCGGTACCAGCGGGTAGCCCGGCGCCTTGAAGGTGCGTTCCAGGTTCGGCTCGCTCTTACGCAGTTTGAACAGGCTGAGCATGCTCATGATGTACATGACGATAGCGCCGAACACGCTCATGGTGATCATGGCCGCCGTCAGGCTCATACCCTGCAGGGCGATCAGGCCATCGCTGTAGATCGCCGCGATACCGATCAGGCCGCCGGCGATGATGGCGCGGTGCGGGGTGTGGAAGCGCGACAGCTTGGCCAGGGCCGGCGGCAGGTAGCCGGCACGAGCCAGGGCGAAGAACTGCCGGGAGTAGCCGAGGATGATGCCGTGGAAGCTGGCGACCAGGCCGAACAGGCCGATCCACACCAGCATGTGCAGCCAGCCGGAGTTCTCGCCGACTACCGCCTTCATCGCCTGCGGCAGCGGGTCGTTGATGCCGGACAGGGCCTTCCAGTCGCCCACGCCACCGGCCATCACCATGACACCGATAGCCAGGAATACCAGGGTCAGGATGCCGGCCACGTAGGCACGCGGGATGGTGCGTTTCGGGTCCTTGGCCTCCTCGGCAGCCATGGCCGCGCCCTCGATGGCGAGGAAGAACCAGATGGCAAACGGGATGGCGGCGAAGATGCCAGCCACAGCAGGCAGGCCGAACTCATTGCTGCCAGCCCAGCCGTCGATCACGAAGTTGCTGAAGCTGAAGCCCGGCGCCACCACGCCCATGAACACCAGCAGCTCGACCACTGCCAGCACCGTGACCACCAGCTCGAAGGTGGCGGCGATGCTCACCCCGACGATGTTCAGGGTCATGAAGACGATGTAGGCACCGACCGCGATGAGTTTCGGGTCAAGCCCGGGGAACTGCACGTTGAGGTAAGCGCCGATGGCCATGGCGATGGCCGGCGGGGCGAAAACGAATTCAATCAGGGTGGCCATGCCGGCGATCATCCCGCCGGCCGGACCGAAAGCACGGCGGCTATAAGCGAAAGGCCCGCCGGCATGCGGGATGGCGGTGGTCAGCTCGGTGAAGCTGAAGATGAAGCAGCTGTACATCGCCGCCACCATCAGCGTGGTGACCAGGAAGCCCAGCGTACCCGCCGCCCCCCAGCCATAGCTCCAGCCGAAGTATTCCCCGGAAATCACCAGACCCACGGCGATGCCCCAGAGGTGCAGGGTGCCGAGCGTCGGTTTAAGTGTCGTTGTTGTCATTGCCAGTTCCTCGATGTGGGCGTCGAACGCCAGGCGAGAATATCCAGCCTGCCCCGGCCGAGACTTGACCTTGCAAAGTCCACGCACAGCTGCAGAGTCAAGTCGCTCGGGCGGCCGAAAAGCCTTCTGCGACGGGCCTTTGCGCCATGCCGGTGCACGACCGCACAGCACTGCCCCAAGGCGATGCAGGCAGCCACCAAACAAACGCACCGAGGCTTATTCCAGCGCCCCCCGGTAGCGGGGCACGACTATTGCTAAATATCTGGCAACACTGTCGTGGCAGGTCGCCCATGTCCCTGAACTTCGCCCATCCGCTGGCCACCGCTGACTCGCCGAGCAACCTCGGCGTGCTGTCGGCGGCTGCCTGCGGCCTGGACGCGTTCATCGCCCAGCAGGGCGGCGACGTGGACCGGGTATTCGGCATCGCCGGAATCGACCCGGACCTGCTGCAGCACCCGACACTCAGCCTCAGCCTGAGCAACTACTGCAAGGTGCTGGAGGAGGCCGCCAGCCAGTCCGGCTGCGACAACTTCGGCCTGCGCTATGGTCAGCAGTTCCTGCCGCGCGCACTCGGCCTGCTCGGCTATGTCGGACTCTGTTCGCACAGCCTGGAACAGGCCCTGCAGAATTTCGCCCGCGCCTTTCCCTACCACCAGCACGACACCCTGATCCGTCTGGTGGACATCGGCGAGTGCTACCGCTTCGACTATCAGGTGCATCACCCGGCCATCCTCGATCGCCGCCAGGATGCCGAGTTGACCATGGGCATGGCGCTGAACCTGGTGCGCCACGCGCTGGGGCCGGACTGGGCACCGCGTGCTGTGCTGTTCGAGCACGCCCGCCCGGAAGGCTGGCGCGAACACCAGGCGGCCTTCGACGCCCCCGTGCTGTTCGACCAGCCCTGCAATGCCCTGCTGATTCCCAAGCGCGACATCGCCGGCAAACTGATGCCCGAGCGCGACCCGGTGCTGCTGATGCTGGTGCAGGACGCCATCGTCCGCCTCGGCGGCCAGCAATCGCCTCAGTGCCTGGTCGACCAGGCACGCGGCCTGGTGCGCGATGCCCTGCCGCTGGGCGAACCCTCGCTGGAGCGGGTCGCCGCCGGCCTCGGCCTGACCCCGGCCGCCCTGCAACGGCGCCTGCGCGAACAGAACCTGAGTTTTTCCGCGCTGATCGATCAGGTACGCCGCGAACTGGCCCTGCACTACCTGCGCCGGCGCCTGCCAGTCAGTGAACTGGCGCCACTGCTCGGCTACTCCGAGACCAGCGCCTTCTCCCGCGCCTTCCGCCGCTGGTTCGATGCCAGCCCGCGGCAATGGCTGCAGATGAGCACGGCCTGAACCTATGCCGCGACGCTACACTGCCGCCTCGTCCAGTCTGCCTGGAACCACCGCATGACCGCCGTTCAACCCGCGCTTTTCACCCCTGCCTGGCACGCCGAACTGGAATTGGCCTACGCCCGCCAGCAGGACTGGACACGCCCGGTGCTGCGCCGCCATCTGGGCCCGCTGCGGGTGCAGAAGCACCTGCACGCCGAAGGTCCGCAGGTGTGCCAGCACATCATCGTGCACCCGCCGGCCGGCATCGCCGGGGGCGACAGCCTCAATCTCTCGGCCAGCGTCGGCGAGCAGGCCTGGGCACAACTGACCAGCCCAGGCGCGGCCAAGTGGTACCGCGCCAGCAGCGTGGCGCAGCAAAGAATCGAACTGCGCGTGGCCCCAGGCGCCACTCTGGAATGGCTGCCGCAGGAGACCATCGTCTACTCCGGCGCCCAGGCCGAGCTGAGTACCTGCATTGAGCTGGAAGGCGACGCCCGCCTGTTCTACTGGGATATGGTCGCCCTCGGCCGCCCGGCCGCCGGCGAGCGCTTCGATGCCGGGCATTTCCAGGCCAGCCTGGATATCCGCCGCAACGGCCAGCGCCTGTGGCACGAGCGCCAGCGCGTGGTCGGCGGTGATGGCCTGCTCGACTCGCCCATCGGCCTGGACGGCCAGCCGGTGTTCGCCACCCTGCTGGCCAGCGGCGAGATCGATGCCGAACTGCTGGAGCGCTGCCGCGAGCTGCACTGCAGAGGTCGTGGCGACCTGACCCAATTGCCGGGCCTGCTGGTGGCCCGCTGCCTGGCCGGCGAGGCGCTGCACGCGCGCGCCTGGCTGATCGAACTCTGGCGCCTGTTGCGCCCTGCCCTGCTCGGCCGCGCGGCCGTGCCCCCAAGAATCTGGAGTACCTGATGGATCTTTCGCCCCGCGAGAAGGACAAGCTGCTGATCTTCACCGCCGGCCTGGTGGCCGAGCGGCGCCTGGCCCGCGGCCTCAAGCTCAACTACCCGGAGGCCATGGCGCTGATTTCCGCCGCCCTGCTGGAGGGCGCCCGCGACGGCCGCACGGTGGCCGAGCTGATGCACTACGGCACCACCCTGCTGACCCGCGAACAGGTGATGGAAGGCGTGCCGGAGATGATCCCGGAAATCCAGATCGAAGCGACCTTCCCCGATGGCACCAAGCTTGTAACCGTCCACCAACCGATTGCCTGAGGAAATCGTCCAATGTCTACTGCGCTTGCCCATGCTGCGTTGCAAGCCGGCTCGGATGGCTCATTGACGGACGTCAACTGCGCATCCTCGCCGGCTTGCGCCTTGCCTGAGCTGCGCTCGCTAAGACCTTGAACGACTTCCTGGAGACTGCAGAATGATCATTCGCGACGCAGCCGAGGCCGACCTGCCCGCCCTGCGCGACATCTTCAACGACGCGGTGCTCAATACCACCGCGATCTGGATGGACAACGTGGTCGACCTGGCCAACCGCCAGGCCTGGTTCGCCGCCCGCGCCCAGCAGGGCTACCCGATCCTGGTAGCCGAGGGCCCGGCAGGCGAGGTGGTCGGCTACGCCTCGTTCGGCGACTGGCGCCCCTTCGATGGCTTCTGCCACACGGTCGAGCACTCGGTGTACATCCGCGCCGACCAGCGCGGCAAAGGCCTCGGCCCGCAACTGCTGACCGCACTGATCGAGCGCGCCAAGGCCTGCGACAAGCACGTGATGGTTGCCGCCATCGAGAGCGGCAATGCCGCCTCGATCGGCCTGCACCAGCGCCTCGGCTTCGCCATCACCGGGCAGATGCCGCAGGTGGGCCGCAAGTTCGGGCGCTGGCTGGACCTGACCTTCATGCAACTGATCCTCACCCCGGAGCGCAGCGCACCATGACCCCCGGCGAATACCAGATCCAGGACGGCGAGATCGAACTCAACGCCGGCCGCCGCACCCTCAAGCTCAGCGTGGCCAACAGCGGCGACCGGCCGATCCAGGTTGGCTCGCACTACCACTTCTTTGAAACCAACGACGCCCTCGCCTTCGACCGCGCCAGCGCGCGAGGCATGCGCCTGAACATCCCGGCCGGCACAGCGGTGCGCTTCGAGCCGGGGCAGAGTCGCGAGGTCGAGTTGGTGGAGCTGGCCGGTGCGCGCCGGGTGTTCGGCTTCGCGGGCCGGGTGATGGGCGACCTGTAACAGGCCACGCGGACTGCTTGCTCCCTCTCACGTTCACGGGAGAGGGGCCGGGGCGGCCCGCGATCGGGGAGAGGGTATGCCAACACCACCCTCTCCCTAACCCTCTCCCATAAATGGGAGAGGGAACGCTGAATGAAACGACTTCGTGGGCTGCACGCCCTCGTGGAAACCGCCAAGGAACCACCTATGAAAATCTCACGCCAAGCCTATTCCGACATGTTCGGCCCCACCGTCGGCGATAAGGTGCGCCTGGCCGACACCAACCTGTGGATCGAAGTGGAGAAGGACTTCACCAGCTACGGCGAGGAAGTGAAGTTCGGCGGCGGCAAGGTGATCCGCGACGGCATGGGCCAAGGCCAGCTGTGCGCCAAAGATGTGGTCGACACCCTGATCACCAACGCGCTGATCATCGACCACTGGGGCATCGTCAAGGCCGACGTCGGCCTCAAGGACGGGCGCATCCACGCCATCGGCAAGGCCGGCAACCCGGACATCCAGCCCGATGTGACCATCGCGATCGGCGCCGGCACCGAGGTGATCGCCGGAGAAGGCATGATCCTCACCGCCGGCGGCATCGACACCCATATCCACTTCATCTGCCCTCAGCAGATCGAAGAGGCGCTGATGAGCGGCGTCACCACCATGATCGGTGGCGGCACCGGGCCGGCCACCGGCACCAACGCCACCACCTGCACCTCCGGGCCCTGGCACATGGCGCGCATGCTGCAGGCCGCCGATGCCTTCCCGATGAACCTGGGCTTCACCGGCAAGGGCAACGCCTCGCTGCCGGAGCCCTTGATCGAGCAGGTGAAAGCCGGTGCCATCGGCCTCAAGCTGCACGAGGACTGGGGCACCACCCCAGCGGCCATCGACAACTGCCTGAGCGTGGCCGACCAGTACGACGTGCAGGTGGCCATCCACACCGACACGCTGAACGAGTCCGGCTTCGTCGAGACCACCCTCGGCGCGTTCAAGGGCCGCACCATCCACACCTACCACACCGAAGGCGCCGGCGGCGGCCATGCGCCGGACATCATCAAGGCCTGCGGTTTTCCCAACGTGCTGCCGTCCTCGACCAACCCGACGCGGCCGTTCACCCGCAACACTATCGACGAACACCTGGACATGCTGATGGTCTGCCACCACCTGGACCCGAGCATCGCCGAGGACGTCGCGTTTGCCGAGAGCCGCATTCGCCGTGAGACCATCGCCGCCGAGGACATCCTGCATGACCTCGGCGCGTTCTCCATGATCAGCTCCGACAGCCAGGCCATGGGCCGCGTCGGCGAGGTGATCACCCGCACCTGGCAGACCGCCGACAAAATGAAGCAGCAGCGCGGCCCGCTGCCCGAGGACGCGCCCGGCAACGACAACTTCCGCGCCAAGCGCTACATCGCCAAGTACACCATCAACCCGGCGATCACCCACGGCATCAGCCACGAGGTGGGCTCAGTGGAAGTGGGCAAGTGGGCCGACCTGGTGCTGTGGCGCCCGGCCTTCTTCGGGGTGAAGCCGACGCTGATCCTCAAGGGCGGGGCGATCGCCGCCAGCCTGATGGGTGACGCCAACGCCTCCATCCCGACGCCGCAGCCAGTGCACTATCGGCCGATGTTCGCCAGCTACGCCGGCAGCCGCCATGCCACCAGCATCACCTTCATCAGCCAGGCGGCCTTCGAGGCCGGCGTGCCCGAGCAGCTGGGGCTGAAGAAGAAGATTGGTGTAGTGAAAGGCTGCCGCGAGGTGCAGAAGACCGACCTGATCCACAACGGCTACCTGCCGAGCATCGAGGTTGATCCGCAGAACTACCAGGTCAGGGCTGACGGCCAGTTGCTCTGGTGCGAGCCGGCCGAGGTACTGCCGATGGCGCAGCGCTACTTCCTGTTCTGAGCAGGGGGGGCACGTCAGCGCAGCTGGCTGTCCTTGCTACCACGCCGGTTGTAGCCGCTGAACGCAGCCTGCTCATGGTCATGTGCCGTCTGGCAGCTCATGCACAGACGCACACCCGGCACCACCTGGCGCCGCGCTTCGGGGATGGGCGCATCGCACTCTGCGCAATTCATCAGGCTCTCGCCGCGCGGCAACTGGCTGCGTGCACGAGCAACAGCATCTTCGATGCTGCTGTCGATCTGCTCCTGCACCGCACCGTCATTGGTCCAGCCTCCGGCCATGGGCACCTCCACACCGTCGTGTTTCCGGCAGGTATGCGCCCGTCAGCCCGGGAATGCAAGCCGATACGGGCCGCCGGTTACTCCTTGACGTTCATGTACTCGCGGGCCCAGACGATGTAGTCCTCGGGCTGGGTGTACTTGTGTGTCAGCTCGGTAGCGTTGAGGTCGCTGGCCGCGATGCCGCGCTGCTCGCGCAGGCAGTCGTAGGTCGCCTTGATCGCGGCGAAATAGGCGGCATGCCCGTCGACCACGATGCGAACGCCAAGGCTGGCCAGGCGCGCATCGTCACGCAGCGAGGGATTGCCGTAGCTCACCAGCATCAGCGGAACGCTGAGGTTCTGCGCAATCGCCTCAAGGTGCTCGAAGTCACGCACACCGACCATGCAAATGCCGTCGGCCCCTGCCGCCTGGTAGGCTCGGGTGCGGCGGATCACCTCATCCAGATCAAGCACACCGGCATGGGTGCGCGCGATGATGGCCAGGTCCGGATCGACACGCGCCTCCAGCGCCGCGCGGATCTTGCCAACGCCCTCGTCGACACCGATCAGGTCGGTGGACTTGCGACCAAACTGCGCTGGCAACAGGGTGTCCTCGAGCGTCAGGGCGGCCACGCCGGCACGCTCCAGTTCGACCACCGTGCGCATCACATTGAGCGCGTTGCCATAACCGTGGTCGGCGTCGGCGATCACGGGCAGGCGCGCCACCCGGCCAATGCGCGTGGCCTGCTCAACAAACTCGCTAAGGGTGATCAGGGCAAAGTCCGGCGCCGCCAGAACTTGTAGTGAAGCTACAGAACCACCCAGAATTCCGACTTCGAACCCTAGGTCAGCGGCAATCCTGGCAGACATCGGGTCGAACACCGAAGCGGTGTGATAACAGGCATTGGAAGCCATAAGCGCTCGAAATTGCGCTCGAAGATCGTGATGAGAGGCTCTTTGCATGGAAGGCGTTCTACTGAATCGTTTCTATTCTGCAGGCAGATTATGTAGCAAAACTACAAACCACGCCATGTAGTAAAACTACAGAATACTGAAAGCCGCTTAATCGCCTATGACTCATGCCTTACACCGGCCCGGGCACGCGCCTAGGGCTGAGCCGTTTTCGGCAGCCAGCGGCGTTGGATACCGCGCAAGGAGCCGTCCCGACGCATGCCATCAAGCTCGCGCTGCCATTGCGTCACCAGCGCCGGCGAGGTCAGAGGGGAAAAAGCGATGTAGTAGTCGGACTGCATGAACGCCAGGTGTGCCTGCACCTCCTCCGGCGTCAGCCCGCCACTGGCCAGTTCCTCACGTAAGGTCAGGTCTTCTGTGGCAATCAACTTGACCCTGCCATGCTTGAGCATGGTCACCATCTGCTTCGAACCCGAGACACCATAGAGATTGCTGAAGCCCATGCGTTCGAGCGTCTCGTAGGTGTACCACTGCTTGGGCAGGGCCACTGTGCCGGCACGCGCGGCATCCTCCAGGGTATCGATGCGCAGGTTACTGGTCTTCAGCGAGTAGAACCTGGTATTCCCCTGCAGGATGGGACCAACCCACTGGAACAGTGACTCACGCTCGGCCGTGCGCACGACGGAGAAGAGACCGGTATCGACGTCGCTTTTGGCCAGCGTGTAGGCACGCGTCCAGGGCAACAACTCAATGGTGGCCTGGCTTCCAGTACGCCGAATGAGCTCACGCACCACCTCCACCGAGTAGCCGTCAGGCTGGCCATCACGCAGGAAACTGGTCGGCGGCGCCTCCTCCGTCAACAGCCGTAACTCCGCAGCTGCCAGCACGGGCAACAGCGCGCAATACAACAGCCAAAACCGAACCAGTGTCCGCATCCGCCGACTCCTCCCCGTGCCATTCAGCCTAGCTCAGGCATGGCAACATGCCCGCTACCCGTCGCCTCTGGGCCTCTCCAGCGGCAGAACGTCGCTGGCCACATGCCTGCAATGCGCAGCTGATAGCGTCCGGGATTCCCAGACAACCTCGCGTGCAGCACGATTCCCGACGATTGCCTGCACAAGGCACCATGCACTCGCATAGAATGCGCGGCCGTTTTTTCCGGAGCGCAGTATGAATCCGTCCCGTCCCGCCAATGCCCTGGGTATCGACTTCGGTACCTCCAACTCCACCGTCGGCTGGTGGCGACCGGGCATGGAGCCGCTGCTGGAACTGGAAGACGGCAAGATCACCCTGCCTTCGGTGATCTTCTTCAACACCGAGGAGCGCCGCCCGGTCTATGGTCGCCAGGCCCTGAGCGAGTACCTGGAAGGCTACGAAGGGCGCCTGATGCGTGCACTGAAAAGCCTGCTCGGCTCCAAGCTGCTGAAAAGCGAAACCACCGTGCTGGGCAGCGCCCTGCCTTTTCGCGACCTGCTCGGCTTCTTTATCGGCGAGCTGAAAAAACGCGCCGAGAGCCAGGCCGACCGCGAATTCGAACAGGTAGTGCTGGGCCGCCCGGTATTCTTCGTCGACGATGATCCGGTCGCCGATGCCGAGGCCGCCAACACCCTGCTGGCGGTAGCGCACAAACTCGGTTTCAAGGACGTGTCCTTCCAGTTCGAGCCAATCGCCGCGGCCTTCGACTACGAACGCACGATCCAACGCGAAGAACTGGTGCTGATCGTCGACATCGGCGGCGGTACCTCGGACTTCTCCCTGGTGCGCCTGGCACCGCAGCGTCGCGAGCTGAATGAGCGCCAGGACGACATCCTCGCCACCGGCGGCGTGCACATCGGCGGTACCGACTTCGACAAGCAGCTGAGCCTGGACGGGGTGATGCCGCTGTTCGGTTATGGCAGCCGGATGAAGAGTGACGCGCTGATGCCCACCAGCCACCACCTCAACCTGGCCACCTGGCACACCATCAACGCGGTGTACGCGCAGAAGGCCCAGCTGGCGCTGAAGAACATGCGCTACGACATCGTCGATCCGACCGGCGTCGACCGCCTGCTGCGCCTCACCGAGCAGCGCGCCGGCCACTGGCTGGCGATGCAGGTGGAAGAGGCGAAGATCGCCCTGACCGAGCAGGACAGCCACCGCATCGACCTGGCACGCATCGAGGATGACCTGCAGGTGCTGCTCGACCGGCCGCTGTTCGACCAGGCCATTGACGGCCTGCTGCAGCGCATCCGCGCCGGTGTCGACGAGCTGCTGAGCCGCGCCGGCGTGCGCCATACCGAGGTCGACACGATTTTCTTCACCGGCGGTTCCAGCAGCGTGCCGGCCTTACGCCAGAGTGTCGCCGCCCTGCTACCCAACGCCCGTGCCACCGAGGGCAACAGCTTCGGCAGTATCGGCAGCGGCCTAGCCATCGAAGCCGCGCGTCGTTACGGCTGAGCCGTTGGCGCGCCCGGCTGCTGAACGCCAGCGCCGGGTGCGCTAGGGTTAGCGTTCGACCACTTACGGAGATTGCCATGCGCAATGCCCTGCTTCTCGCCAGCCTGCTCGCCCTCGCTGCCTGCGACGGCGGCGCGGCCACTGCCACCACCGCCAAGCTACAGGCCGACAAGGCGCAGCAGGCCCAGCAGCAGATGGAGCAGCTCAAGCAGCAGATCGATCAGGTCAATGCTCAGAGCCAGCAGCGCCTGCAGGAGCAACTGGACCAGCAGTGAAGCCCATGCACCAGCATGGGTAGCCGGATTGCATCCGGGCTACTACTGATTCAGTGAAACGAAAAAGGCCGGGCATCTGCCCGGCCTTCTTATTGGCACAGCCTAATCAGGCGGCGCGGCGCAACAGGAAGAAGCCGGCCAGGGCGCAGATCCCCGCCGGTACCACCACAGCCAGCAGCGGCGAGAAGCCGAACACCAGACTGGACGGCCCCAGCAGGTCCTGGGCGATGCGGAACGCGAAGCCCACCAGCACACCGGTGAACACGCGCTGGCCGAGCGTTACCGAGCGCAGCGGGCCGAAGATGAAGGAGATCGCCATCAACACCAGCGCGGCGGTCACCAGCGGCTGCAGCACCTTGGTCCAGAACGCCAGCCAGTAGCTGCCGTTGCTCAACCCCTGCTCGCCCAGGTAATGGATATAGCGCCACAGGCCGCTGATCGACAGCGCATCCGGCGCCAGCACCACGGTGCCGAGCAGCTGCGGCGTGAGCTCAATGTCCCAGCGCTGGCGGTCAGCCTGCTGCACCTCGGTGTGCTTGTCGTGGAACAGCGTGGTCTTCACCTCTTCCAGCTGCCAGTGGTCGCCCTGGTACTGGGCACGACGGGCAAAGCTGGCGGCTTGCAGCTTGCGCTGTTCGTCGAACTGGTAGCGGGTCACGCCGATCAGCTTGCCGCCCGGCTGCACGGCGTTGATGTGCACGTACTCCTGGCCCTGGCGATGCCACAGGCCATGTTTGGAACTCTGTGCCTCGCCGCCGCCCTGGGCCAGCGAACGATGGGCCTGGGCCTGGTTCTCGCTCCAGGGCGCCAGGTACTCGCCGATCAGCACACCGACCAGCATCAGCACCAGCATGGGCTTCATCACCGCCCAGACGATGCGCCCGACCGACACGCCGGCAGCGCGCATGATGGTCAGCTCGCTGTTGCTGGCCAGGCTGCCGAGGCCGATCAGGCAGCCGATCAGCGCTGCCATCGGCAGCATCTCGTAGGCGCGCCGCGGCAGGGTCAGCACCACGTAGATCAGTGCCTCCAGGGTGCCGTAGCTGTCGCTGAGGTCGCCCAGCTCGTCGATAAAGGCGAACAGCAGGGCCAGGCCGACGATGATGCCGAGTACCGAGAGGATGGCCAGGAAAACACTGGTACCGATATAGCGGTCGAGCTTATGCATGGGCCATCTCCTTGACTGCACGGCGACTGGCCAGCTTGAGTTTCATCGGTTGCCAGAGGAACAGTGCGGCGCCGATCAGCAGGAACAACGCGTGCACCCACCACAGGCCCAGCTCCATGGGAATCTTGCCCTTGTCCAGCTGGCCGCGCGCGCCGATCAGCAGCGCCAGGTAGGCCATATACAGCAGGATTGCCGGCAGCAGCTTGAGGAAGCGGCCCTGCCGCGGATTGACCCGTGCCAGCGGCACGGCCAGCAGGGTGACGATGAACACCAGCAGCGGAATGGACAGGCGCCACTGCAGCTCGGCCTGGTAGCGCGGTTCGTCGCTGCCGATCAGCTCGCGGGTGGGGATCGCTTCGCGCTCGCCGATCTCAGCGCTGACGCTGGGCTTGGGCAGCAGCACGCCGTGGGTCTCGTACTGGGTGACACGGTAGTCGGCCTGGCCCGGGTTGCCGTCGTAGCGGTAACCGTTCTCCAGGATCAGGTAGCGACTGCCGTCAGCCTGGATCACCTGCCGCCCCTTCTCGGCCACCAGCACGGTGATGCCACTCTGCTTGGGCTTCTCACCCTCGACCTGGCGCTGCATGCGCTTCTCGCTGATGAACACGCCGGCCAGCTGGCCACGGTCGTCAGACAAACCCTCGGTGTAGGTCACCCGTGAGCCATCCTTCATCGCCTGGAAACGCCCCGGCACCAGGGTGTCGAACTCGGTCATGGCGTCCTGCTGGTTGAAGATCTTCGCTACTTCAGCCACGCCCTGGGGCGCCAGGCCCAGGCTCAGCCAGGCCACGATCACGGCGACAATGGCGGCCGGCGCCATGCTGTAGCCGAGCAGGCGGCGGTTGCTCATGCCGGTGGCAGACAGCACGGTCATCTCGCTGTCCAGGTACAGGCGCCCGTAGGCCAGCAGGATGCCGAGGAACAGGCCCAGCGGCAGGATCAGCTGGAGGAAGCCGGGCATGCGGTAGCCCATGATCAGGAACAGTACGCTCGGGTCCAGCACTCCCTGTGCGGCCTGGGCCAGATACTTGATGAAACGCCCACTCATGATGATCACCAGCAGCACGGCGCTCACTGCGCTGAGGGTCACCAGCACTTCGCGGGACAGATAACGGAAGACGATCAAACCGGACGCTCCAGGGTTGTCAGGCTCAGGCGGCAACGCTCACACTAGCCGCACTCGGTTGCACGGCCCGCCACGGCGGACCTCGAAAAAATAGCCGGCATTATCCTGCAAACCCGACTCTTTGTCTTGGGGACAGCTCACCATGGAATTCCTCGTCAAAAGCACCCGCCCGGAAACCCTGAAGACCGCCACCCTGGTCGTCGCCCTCGGCGAGGGCCGCAAGCTCGGCATCGCCGCCAAGGCGCTGGACGACGCCAGCGGCGGCGCCATCTCGGCCGTGCTCAAGCGCGGCGACATCGCCGGCAAACAGGGCCAGACCCTGCTGCTGCACAGCCTGCCGGGCCTCAAGGCCGAGCGCGTGCTGCTGCTCGGCAGCGGCAAGGGCGAACTCTCCGACCGCCAGTTCCGCAAATTGGTTGCAGCCGCCCATGGCGTGCTGAAGAACCTCGGTGGCAGCGATGCGGTGCTGGCCCTCGGCGAGCTCAAGGTCAAGGGCCGCGATGCCTACGGCAAGGCCCGCCTGCTGGTGGAGACCCTGGCCGATGGCGGCTATCTGTTCGACCAGTTCAAGAGCAAGAAGGCCGAGCCGAAGGCGCTGAAGAAGATCACCCTGATCGCCGACAAGGCCGAGCAGGCCGATGTGGAACGCGGCAGCCTGCATGCCCGTGCCATTGCCACCGGCATGGCCTTTACAAAGGACCTCGGCAACCTGCCGCCGAACCTCTGCCACCCCAGCCACCTGGCCGAAGAGGCCAAGGCCCTGGCCAAGGCGCACAAGAACCTCAAGGTCGACATCCTCGACGAGAAGAAGCTCAAGGAGCTGGGCGCCGGCGCCTTCCTCGCCGTGGCCCAGGGCAGCGAGCAGCCGCCGCGGATGATCGTGCTCCACTACCAGGGCGGCAAGAAGGACGAGAAACCCTTCGCCCTGGTCGGCAAGGGCATCACCTTCGACACCGGCGGCATCAGCATCAAGCCGGCGGCCGGCATGGACGAGATGAAATACGACATGTGCGGCGCCGCCAGCGTGCTCGGCACCCTGCGCGCCGTGCTGGAGCTGCAGCTGCCGATCAACCTGGTATGCCTGCTGGCCTGCGCCGAGAACATGCCCAGTGGCCGCGCCACCCGCCCCGGTGACATCGTCACCACCATGAGCGGGCAGACCGTGGAAATCCTCAACACCGACGCCGAAGGCCGCCTGGTGCTGTGCGACACCCTGACCTATGCCGAGCGCTTCAAGCCGCAGGCGGTGATCGACGTCGCCACCCTCACCGGCGCCTGCGTGGTGGCCCTGGGCTCGGTAGTGTCGGGTCTGATGGGTAACAATGACGCCCTGCTGAAGCAGATCCTCAAGGCCGGCGAGCACGCCGACGACCGCGCCTGGCAGTTGCCGCTGCACGACGAGTACCAGGAACAGCTCGACAGCCCCTTCGCCGACATCGCCAACATCGGCGGGCCGAAGGCCGGCAGCATCACCGCTGGCTGCTTCCTGTCGCGCTTCGCCAAGAACTATCACTGGGCACACCTGGACATCGCCGGCACCGCCTGGGTCAGCGGCGGCAAGGACAAGGGCGCCACCGGCCGCCCGGTACCCCTGCTGACCCAGTACCTGCTCGACCGCGCCCAGGCCTGACCCGGCCCATGCGCGTCGAATTCTACGTGCTCTCCAGCGCCACACCGGAAGGCCGCCTGCGCGCGGCCTGCCAGCTGGCCGCCAAGGCCTGGAAGGCCGGCCTGCCGGTGTTCCTGCGCGGCGCCGACCAGGCGCAGTGCGAGGAGCTGGACCGGCTGCTGTGGAGCTTCCGCCCGGAATCCTTCATCCCCCACGGCCTGCACGAGGAGGATGCGCAGGCACCGGTGGTGATCGGTCTGGACCAGGAGCCGGCGCAGGCTGGCGGCGTGCTGCTCAACCTGCACCCGCAGTTGTCGCCGCACCTGGCCCGGTTCAATCGGGTGATCGAGATCGTCAATCAGGAGCCCGCCCTGCTGGCTCAATGCCGCGACAGCTTCCGCCAGTACCGCCAGCTGGGTCACGACCCGCAACGCGTCGAGCTGTGAAATGCAGCGCATTCTCGAAATAGCCCGCCACAGAGCGTAGAATCGGTCGCCTCGGCCACCCTCCCCGCCCGCAATGCCCATGGACAGCTCCAAACCACCAAAGCCCGATCTCCTGCTGGATGACCTGGAAGCCATCCGCCAGCTGCTGGAGAAGGAGCAACTGGAACCGCCGCTGCTGACCGAAACACTGGACGATGATCTGCAGATTCCCGTGCTGTCGGAAATCATCGAACCGGGCCCGGACGCACCGGCCGCCGCGCCGCTGGCCGCGGTCACCCTGTCCTATCCGGTGCAACCCGCCGTCGCACCGCCCCAGCCGCAGCCCACGCGCCCTGTGCCGGCAACCCCCAGCGCCGCGAGCATCGGCAGCACCGTGCAGCAGAGCCTGGCGGCCCAGGGCAAGCTGGACGCCGAGCTGCGCGCCGCTGCTCAACTGATCCTGCAGGATGTGATCGACGACTTCGTGCCGCAGATCGAGGCCGAGCTCAAGCGCCGCCTGGACGCCCGCCTGGACCGCCTGCTCAAGCAGCCCAAAGCCTAGCCATACGGCGGCCAGTGGCCCGCGGGTGGCGCCAGCCGTTATACTCGGCGGCTTTCCCGCTCAGTTGCCAATACGGTCCCGCCGACTCATGGACAAGACCTACCAGCCCCACGCCATCGAAACCGCCCTGTACCAGAACTGGGAGGCGAACAACTACTTCGCCCCGCAAGGTTCCGGCGAGCCCTACACCATCATGATCCCGCCGCCGAACGTCACCGGCAGCCTGCACATGGGCCACGGCTTCAACAACTCGATCATGGACTGCCTGGTCCGCTTCCGCCGCATGCAGGGTCGCAACACCCTGTGGCAGCCGGGCACCGACCACGCGGGCATCGCCACGCAGATGGTGGTCGAGCGCCAGCTGGCCGCCGAGGGCATCGGCCGCCACGACCTGGGCCGCGAGAAGTTCCTGGAAAAGGTCTGGGAGTGGAAGGAACAGTCCGGCGGCACCATCACCCGGCAGATCCGTCGCCTGGGCTCCTCGGTGGACTGGTCGCGCGAACGTTTCACCATGGACGAGGGCCTGTCCGAGGCCGTTAAAGAGGCCTTCGTGCGTCTGCACCAGGACGGCCTGATCTACCGCGGCAAGCGTCTGGTCAACTGGGACACCAAGTTCCACACCGCCATCTCCGACCTCGAAGTGGAAAACCACGACGAGAAGGGCCACCTGTGGAACCTGCGTTATCCGCTGGCCGACGGCAAAAAGACCGCCGAGGGCCTGGACTACCTGATCGTCGCCACCACTCGCCCGGAAACCATGCTCGGCGACTCCGCAGTGGCCGTGCACCCGGAAGACGAGCGCTACAAGGCGCTGATCGGCAGCTACATCGAGCTGCCGCTGGTGGGCCGCCGTATCCCGATCATCGCCGACGACTACTGCGACCCCGAGTTCGGCACCGGCTGCGTGAAGATCACCCCCGCCCACGACTTCAACGACTATGAAGTCGGCAAGCGCCACAACCTGCCGCTGATCAACATCTTCGACAAAGACGCCCAGGTGCTCGCCAAGGCCCAGGTGTTCAATATCGACGGCAGCGTCAATGCTGAGATCGACGGCAGCCTGCCGGCCGAATACGCCGGCCTCGACCGTTTCGTCGCCCGTAAGCAGATCGTTGCCGCCTTCGAGGCCGCCGGCCTGCTGGAGAAGATCGAAGACCACGCCCTGAAAGTACCGAAGGGCGACCGCTCCGGCACCGTGATCGAGCCTTGGCTGACCGACCAGTGGTACGTCTCCACCAAGCCGCTGGCCGAGAAGGCCATCGCCGTGGTCGAGAGCGGCGAGATCCAGTTCGTGCCCAAGCAGTACGAGAACATGTACTTCAGCTGGATGCGCGACATCCAGGACTGGTGTATCAGCCGCCAGCTGTGGTGGGGCCACCGCATCCCGGCTTGGTACGACGAGGCCGGCAACGTCTACGTCGGCCGCGACGAGGCGGAAGTGCGCGCCACGCACAACCTGGGTGACATCGTCCTGCGCCAGGACGAAGACGTGCTGGACACCTGGTTCAGCTCCGGCCTGTGGACCTTCTCCACCCTCGGCTGGCCGCAGCAGACCGACTTCCTCAAGACCTTCCACCCGACCGACGTACTGGTCACCGGCTTCGACATCATCTTCTTCTGGGTCGCCCGGATGATCATGCTGTCCACCCACCTGACCGGGCAGATCCCGTTCAAGACCGTGTACGTGCACGGTCTGGTGCGCGACGGCCAGGGCCAGAAGATGTCCAAGTCCAAGGGCAACGTGCTCGACCCGCTGGATATCGTCGACGGCATCGACCTGGAAGCCCTGGTGGCCAAGCGCACCAGCGGCATGATGCAGCCCAAGCTGGCCGAGAAGATCGCCAAGCAGACCCGCGCCGAGTTCCCCGAAGGCATCGCCGCCTACGGCACCGACGCCCTGCGCTTCACCAACCTGGCGCTGGCCTCCACCGGCCGCGACATCAAGTTCGACATGGGCCGCGTCGAGGGCTACCGCAACTTCTGCAACAAGCTGTGGAACGCCGCCAACTTCGTTATCGAGAACACCGACAACCAGGACACCGGCATCAACGGTGAGGCCGTCGACCTGTCGCCGGTCGACCGCTGGATCATCTCCGCCCTGCAGCGCTGCGAGCAGGACGTCACCCGCCACCTCGACGCCTTCCGCTTCGACATGGCCGCCCAGGCCCTCTACGAGTTCATCTGGGACGAGTACTGCGCCTGGTACCTGGAGCTGGTTAAGCCGGTGCTGTGGGACGAAAACGCCCCGATCGAGCGCCAGCGCGGCACCCGCCGCACCCTGGTGCGCGTGCTGGAAGTGATCCTGCGCCTGGCCCACCCGTTCATGCCCTTCATCACCGAAGAAATCTGGCAGCGCATCAAGGCCCAGGCCGGCAAGGACGGCGCCACCCTTATGCTGCAGGCCTGGCCGGTGGCGAACGAGAGCCGCATCGATAGCGCTGCCGAAGGCGACATCGAGTGGGTCAAGCAACTGATGCTCGGCGTACGCCAGATCCGTGGCGAGATGAAGATCTCCATGGCCAAGCGCATCGACATCATCGTGCAGAACGCGGGCGCAGAAGACCTGCGCCGCCTGGCCGACTTCGAGCCGCTGCTGAACAAGCTGGCCAAGTTGGAGTCGGTACGCGTGCTGGCCGCTGGCGAAGAAGCCCCGATGTCCGCCACCGCACTGGTCGGCGAGATGCAGGTACTGGTGCCCATGGCCGGGCTGATCGACAAGGACGCGGAGCTCGCGCGTCTGGACAAGGAAATCCAGCGCCTGCAGGGCGAAGTGCAGCGCGTCGGCGGCAAGCTCGCCAACGAAGGCTTCGTCGCCAAGGCGCCGGCCGAAGTGCTCGACAAGGAGCGCGCCAAGCTGGCGGAGGCCGAACAGGCGCTGGCCAAGCTGGTCGAGCAGCGCGAGAAGATCGCCAATCTGTAAGTTGAAGCCGAGGCCCGCTTAACGCGGGCCTCGTGCTTTTACCCCCTCTCCCACAGGGAGAGGGAACACATCAGGAGCGCCCATGGAAGTCAGCAAGACCCGCACCAGCTTCTACCGCCGCCTCTACGTCGCCTGGCTGATCGACAGCGGTACGGCCAGCAGCGTACCGGCACTGATGGCCGCGACCGGCATGCCACGACGCACCGCCCAGGACACCCTGGCGGCGCTGGCCGAACTGGATATCCACTGCGACTTCATCCAACACGACGGCGAGCGCAACAACGCCGGGCACTACGAAATCCGCGACTGGGGCCCGATCGACCGCGCCTGGGTGGCGGCACACCTGGACCCGATCAAGGCGCTGCTCGGCTACCCCTGACGGCGAATCTGTACGTCGCTTCTGTTTACTGGAAATATCTGTACAAGAAATTTGACTTGTACAAGAAATCGTTCAAGATAACTTGTACATCAACCACCACTTGTACAACTTGCCATGAACGAAGCCAAAATCAGAATCGGCATCAGCGCCTGCCTGCTCGGAGCGCCGGTGCGCTACAACGGCGGACACAAGCGCTCGACTCTGTGCACCGAGGTGCTTGCCGAACATTTCGAGCTGGTTCCGCTCTGCCCGGAGATGGGCATGGGCCTTGGCACACCGCGCCCGACCATCCGCCTGGTCGGCGAGCCGGAGGCACCGCGCGCACTGATGCCCCAGGAGCAGGACCGCGACGTCAGCGAAGCGCTGCGCGCCCAGGTCGATCGCGTACCGGCCGGCCTCAGCGGCTTCGTCCTGATGCAGAAGTCGCCCTCCTGCGGCCTGCACCGGGTAAAACTGTACAGAGATAACGGTCATCTGGCCGAAAAAGGCAGCCGCGGCATCTTCGCCGCCGCCCTGCATGCCCGCTACCCGGAGCTGCCGCTGGAAGAGGAAGGCCGCCTGCACGACCCGGTGCTGCGCGAGAACTTCCTCAACCGCGTGTTCGTCCACGCCCGCTGGCAGCGTCTGTTGGCCGATGGCATCAGCCGCCAGGGTCTGATCGACTTCCACGCTCGCCACAAGTACCTGCTGATGGCCACCCATCCGCAGCAGCAGAAGGCCCTCGGCCGCCTGCTGAGCCACCTCGGCCAGCAGGACCTGCACGAGCTGGCCACCCGCTATTTCCGTGAGCTGATGAGCGCGCTGAGCCGCCCGGCCACCCGTGGCACTCACAGCAATGTGCTGCAGCACCTGAGCGGCTATCTGAAACAGCACCTGGGCAGTGCCGAGCGCGCCGAACTGCAGCACCTGATCACCCAGTACCGCGGCGGCGTGATCCCGCTGGTGGTGCCGCTGACGATGCTGCGTCATCACTTCAACCGCCATCCCGACGCCTACATCGCACGCCAGGACTACCTACGCCCCTATCCGGACGCGCTCAGCCTGAGGAATTCGATTTGAGCGCGGCCCTCGACTACCAGCAGGCGCTGGCCCAGGGCTACCTGCCGATCCGTGAAGTGGCGCGTGGCACCGGGGTCAACCCGGTCACCCTGCGCGCCTGGGAGCGCCGCTATGGCCTGGTGGTGCCGTACCGCACGGTCAAGGGCCACCGTCTGTATGCGCCCGAGCAGATCGAGCGCATCCATCAGGTGCTGACCTGGCTCAACCGCGGCGTGGCCGTCGGCCAGGTACGCGAGCTGCTGGAGCAGAACGAGCCGCCCGAGACGATCGTCAGCGGCATCTGGGACGAGCTACGCCAGGCCATGTTGCAGAGCATCGCGCACCAGGCCGAGCGCAGCCTGGATGAAGCCTTCAACCGCGCTCAGTCGCTCTACCCGCCCGGCGTGCTGTGCGCCCAGCTGCTGTTGCCGCTGCTGGCCGAGCTGGACCGGCGCTGGCATGACCTGCCGTTCGGCGCGCAGCTGGAACAGGTGTTCTGCCATTCTTGGCTGCGCAGCAAGCTCGGCGCCCGCCTCTACCACGACAACCGCCAGCGTGCCGCCGCACCGCTGCTGCTGGTGAACCTGTCGGACAGTCACTTCGAACCCGGACTCTGGCTGTGCGCCTGGCTGCTCAATGGCGCCGGCTGTCCGGTGCAGGTGCTGGACTGGACAGTGCCGCCCAGCGAGCTGATCCAGGCCGTCGACCACATCGCCCCGCGCGCGCTGCTGCTGTACTCCGGGCAGGCCCTGTCCGCACCGCTGCGCCACCAGTTGCCGCGCCTGGCCGAGGCCTGCGCCGTGCCGCTGCTGCTGGCCGGCCCTGCCGCCACCATTCACCACGATGAACTCCAGCTGCTGCAGGGCCTCAATCTCGCCGCCGACCCGCTGCAGGCCGAACAGCGCCTGCGCGAACTGGACCTGCTAGAGGATGCCCCATGCGCCAGCTGATCTGGCTGCGCAGTGACCTGCGCCTGCATGACAACACCGCCCTGAGCGCCGCCATGGCCGCCGGCCCGACCCTGGCGGTATACCTGATCAGCCCCGAACAGTGGCGCGAGCACGATGATGCGGCGTGCAAGGTCGACTTCTGGCTGCGCAATCTGGCCGCCCTGCACACGCAACTGGCCGCACTCAAGGTGCCGCTGCTGGTGCGTCAGGCACCGCATTGGCGCGACGCGCCGCAGGTGCTCGGGGCGCTATGCCACGAACATGCAGTCGACTGCGTGTGGGTCAACGAGGAATACGGCATCAACGAGCAGACGCGCGACCGCGCCGTGCAGCAGCACCTGCGCCAGCAGGGCGTGAGTGTGCGGACCTGCCTGGACCAGCTGTTCTTCGCCCCCGGCAGCGTACTGACCCAGGCCGGCAACTACTTTCAGGTCTACAGCCAGTTCCGCAAGGCCTGCTACCGCAACTTGCATACCGCTATCCCGCCGCTGGTGCCAACGCCACAGGCACAGGCCGCGCTGCCCATCGCCAGCGATCCGCTGCCGCTGGCGGTGGACGGCTTCGCCACGCCCGCACCGGCCCTGCGCGAACTCTGGCCGGCCGGCGAGGACGCTGCCCTGCGGCGCCTGGCCGACTTCGCCGAGGCGCGCATGGCCTGGTATCAGGAGCGCCGCGATTTCCCTGCCGTCGATGGCACCAGCCAGCTGTCACCCTACCTGGCTGCCGGCGTGATCTCGCCGCGCCAGTGCCTGCATGCCGCCTTGCGCATCAACCAGGGCGAGTTCGACAGCGGCAATCCGGGGGTGGTCTGCTGGGTCAATGAACTGCTGTGGCGCGAGTTCTACAAGCACATTCTGGTTGGCTACCCACGGGTATCGCGGCACCGCGCCTTCCGCCCGGAAACCGAGGCCGTGCCGTGGCGCGATGCGCCCAGGGACCTGGAAGCCTGGCAGCAGGGCCGTACCGGCATCCCCATCGTCGATGCGGCAATGCGCCAGCTGCTGGCAACCGGCTGGATGCACAACCGCCTGCGCATGGTGGTGGCGATGTTCTTCACCAAGAACCTGCTGCTCGACTGGCGCCTGGGTGAACGCTTCTTCATGCAGCACCTGATCGACGGCGACCTGGCCGCCAACAACGGCGGCTGGCAGTGGAGCGCGTCCACCGGCACCGATGCGGCGCCCTATTTCCGCATCTTCAACCCGATCAGCCAGTCGCAGAAATTCGACCCGGACGGTCACTTCATCCGCACCTGGGTGCCGGAGCTGGCCGGGCTGAACAAGCGCGACATTCATGATCCTTCGGCCATGGGTGGCCTGTTCGGTATTGCCGAGTACCCGCGCCCCATCGTCGACCTGGCCCGCTCGCGCGAACGCGCGCTGCAGGCCTTCAAGAACCTGCCTTCCGTGGAGATGAGTGATGTCTGATTTCCTGCGTCGCTTCGCCGCCGAGTTCGCCGCGCTCGACGCCAGCAACCTGGCGCGCCTGGGCGAGCTGTACAGCGACGACGTACTGTTCCGCGACCCGCTGCACGAGGTCCGCGGCCTGCCGGCGCTGCAGCGCTACTTCGCCGAGATGTATGCCAACGTCGGCCGTCTCGACTTCGACTTCCATGGTTTCGATCAGGTCTGCGACGGCGAAGGCTACCTGCGCTGGACCATGCACTTCCGCCACCCACGCCTGCGTGGCGGCGCACCGATCAGCGTCGATGGCTGCTCGCACTTGCTATGGTGGGACAAGGTCTACCAGCACCGCGACTATTTCGACGCCGGTGCCATGCTCTATGAACACTTGCCGCTGATGGGCGGCGTCATCGCCTGGCTGAAACGGAGGTTGGCATGAGCAGACGTATCTGGTTGACCGGCGCCAGCAGCGGCATCGGCGCGGCCCTGGCCGAAGTCCTGTTGCAGCAGGGCCACCGCCTGGCCCTGAGTGCGCGCAATGCCGGTGCCCTGCATGCGCTGGCCGAGCGTTACCCCGGCCAGGTGCTGCAGGCGCCCGGCGACCTCACCGACCCCGAGCAGGTGCGCGCCATTGGCGAACGCATCAGCGAGCACTGGGGGGCGCTGGACCAGGCCATCCTCAACGCCGGCACCTGCGAGTATGTCGATGTGCAGGACTTCCAGGCCGCCATGGTCGAACGAGTGATGCGCGCCAACCTGTTTTCCGCCGCCCACTGCGTGGAAGCGGCCCTGCCGCTGCTGCGCCAGGGCGAGCGTCCGCACCTGGTGGCAGTATCCAGCTCGGTGACCTTCCTGCCACTGCCGCGTGCCGAGGCTTATGGCGCTTCCAAAGCCGCCATGAACTACCTGTTCGATACCCTGCGTGTCGACCTGGCCGCCGAAGGCATCGCCGTCACCCTGGTCAGCCCCGGCTTCGTCGACACCCCTCTGACGCAAAAGAACGACTTCCCCATGCCGATGCGCTGGCCGGTGGCAAAGGCCGCGCGGCACATTGCCCTGAAACTGGACCGGCAGCCCTACCACATCGCCTTCCCTGGCCCCTTCATCGCCATCCTGCGCCTGCTCGGCAGCCTGCCCAAGGGCCTGCAGCTGGCGCTGGGCAAACGACTCTCCCGCACGGAATCGCACTCATGAAAATCGCCATCGTCGGCAGCGGCATCGCCGGCCTGACCTGCGCCTACCTGCTGCAGCGCCAGCACCAGATCACCCTGTTCGAGGCCAGTGACTGGGTCGGCGGCCATACCCATACGGTGGATGTCGAGGTGCAGGGCCAGCCCTTCGCCATCGACACCGGCTTCATCGTGTTCAACGACTGGACCTACCCCAACTTCATCCGCCTGCTGGATCAGCTCGGCGTCGCCTCGCAACCCACCGAGATGAGCTTCTCGGTGCACGACCCGGCCAGCGGCAGCGAATACAACGGCAACAACCTCAACAGCCTCTTCGCCCAGCGCAGCAACCTGTTGCGCCCGGCCTTCTGGGGCATGCTGCGCGACATCCTGCGCTTCAACCGCGAGGCCCAGTTCGACCTCGCCGAACAGCGCATCGCCGCCGACCTGACACTCGGCCAGTACCTGCAGCAGCGCGGCTACGGCCAGCGCTTCATCGACCACTACATCGTGCCGATGGGCGCAGCGATCTGGTCGATGTCGCTGGCCGACATGCTGCAGTTCCCCCTGCAGTTCTTCGTACGCTTCTTCAAGAACCACGGGCTGCTGTCGGTCAGTGATCGCCCGCAGTGGCGGGTCATTTCCGGCGGCTCGCGCAGCTACGTGGCGCCGCTCAGTGCCGGCTTCGCCGAGCACATCCGCCTGAACTGCCCGGTGCAGCGTGTGGAGCGTGACGCCGAAGGCGTCACCCTGCACAGCGCCGCCGGCGTCGAGCGTTTCGACAAGGTGGTGTTCGCCTGCCACAGCGACCAGGCCCTGGCCCTGCTGGCCACACCGAGCGCCGCCGAACGCGACATCCTCGGCGCGCTGCGCTATGCAGACAACGATGTGGTGCTGCACACCGACACGCGCCTGCTGCCCGAGCGGCCGCTGGCCTGGGCCAGCTGGAACTACCGCCTCGGCGGGCCGGTTAGCCAGCCAGCGGCGGTGACCTACAACATGAACATCCTGCAGGGTATCCGCAGCGCGACCACCTTCTGCGTCAGCCTCAACCAGACCGACGCCATCGACCCGGCGCACATCCTCGGCCGCTACCGCTACGCCCATCCGCAGTACAGCCTCGACGGCCTGCGCGCCCAGGCACGCTGGCAGGAACTGCTCGGCGCCCAGCACAGCTACTACTGCGGTGCCTACTGGGCCAACGGCTTCCATGAGGACGGCGTGGTCAGCGCCCTGCGCGTCGCCGAAGCCTTCGGGGAGCGCCTGTGAACAGTGCGCTGTACCAGGGTTGGGTGAGCCACCGGCGGCATCTGCCGCGCGGCCACGCCTTCCGCTACCGCATCGGCCTGCTCTACCTCGACCTGGCCGAGCGCGATGCCGTGCTCGGTCTGTCGCCACTGGCCGGTCACTCGCGCTGGGCCCCCTTCACCCTGCGCGAAACGGATTTCCTGCCGCAGTTCACCACTCAGGGCGTGGCCCTCGCCGATGCCGTGCGCCAGTGCGTGGCCCGCGCCCTGGGCGCGGCACCGCGCGGACGCATCTGCCTGCTGGCGCAACCACGCAGCTGGGGCCTGGCGTTCAATCCGGCCAGCTTCTTCTACTGCTTCGACGAGCAGGAGCAACTGGTGGCGATCCTCTGCGAAGTCAGCAACACCCCCTGGCGCGAACGCTACCACTACGTGCTGCCGACCCACGCCGAAGGCGAATCGCGCCACCGCGTGGCCAAGAGTTTCCACGTCTCGCCTTTCCTGCCGCGTGAACTGGAGTACCGCATGCGCTACAGCCAGCCCGGCGAGCGCCTGATGGTGCACATGGAGGACTGGCAGGGCGCCGACAAGTTGTTCGAGGCAGGCCTTGGCCTGACCCGTGTCGAACTCAACCGCACCAGCCTGCATCGTCACCTGCTGGCCTTCCCCTGGATGAGCGCCAAGACCGTGCTTGGCATCTACTGGCAGGCGCTGCGCCTGCTACTCAAACGTACCCCGATCTTTTCCCACAGCGCCGCGGACGGAGAATTCCGTAGCGCCCATCTGGAGCCCCGCCATGAAGAGCCCTGACCTTACCTCCGCGAAAACCAGCGTGCGCGCCGGCAACGGTATTGGCGCCGGCCTGCTCAAACGCGCCGTGCTGCGCCAGCTCGGCCAGTTGCACCACGGCCAGCTGGCGATCGTCGAGGACGGCGAACGGCAGCTCTTCGGCCAGCCGGGTGCGGTTCTCAACGCCGAGATCCATGTCCAGGACGCCGCCGTCTGGGCCATGGTCGCCGGTAACGGTTCGATCGGCGCTGGCGAGGCCTACATCCATGGCTACTGGACCACGCCCGATCTGACCGCGGTGATCCGCATCTTTGTCGCCAACCTCGATGTGCTGGATGGCATGGAACGCGGCATGGCCCTGCTCGGCAGGCCGCTGCTGCAAGGCCTGCACTGGCTCAACCGCAACACCCGGCAGGGCTCGCGCAAGAATATCGCCGCCCACTACGACCTGGGCAACGAGCTGTTCGAGCAGTTCCTCGACCCGACCATGATGTACTCGGCGGCCATGTTCCAGGGCGCCGACGACACGCTGGAGCAGGCACAGCTGAACAAGCTCGAGCGCATCTGCCAGAAACTCGACCTCAAGCCCGAAGACCACCTGCTGGAAATCGGCACCGGCTGGGGCAGCATGGCCCTGTACGCCGCCACCCACTATGGCTGCCGGGTGACCACCACCACACTCTCGCGCCAACAGTACGAGTACACCCGCCAGCGCATCGCCGAACAGGGTCTCGAAGGTCGTATCACACTGCTGCTGGAGGACTACCGCGACCTGCAGGGTCAGTACGACAAACTGGTGTCGATCGAGATGATCGAAGCCGTCGGCCATCGCTTCCTGCCCACCTACTTCAAGCAGTGCGCGCACCTGCTCAAGGACGACGGGCTGATGCTGCTGCAGGCCATCACCATCCGCGACCAGCGCTACGAGCAGGCGCGCAAGTCGGTGGACTTCATCCAGCGCTACATCTTCCCCGGCGGTGCTCTGCCCTCGGTGAACAAGATGCTGCAGGTGATCACCGCCGAGACCGACCTCAACCTGCACCACATGGAGGACTTCGGCCTGCACTACGCGCGCACCCTGCGCCTGTGGCACGACAACCTGCGCCAGGCCCGCCATCGCCTGGAGCAGCTCGGCTACGACGACTACTTCTACCGCCTGTGGGAGTTCTACCTGTGCTACTGCGAGGGCGGCTTCCTCGAACGCACCATCGGCACCGCCCAGCTGCTGCTGGCCAAGCCCGGTGCGCGCCCGGCACCGCTGCTCGGCCACTTCGGCGCCTGAGCCCACGCCCCTCTCCCTGCACGGGGAGAGGGTCTTCCCCGCCACGCAGAGCCTCGCCGCCCCATGCTCACCGCTCCCCGCTCGCTGATTCTCAACGCCGTGCTGTTCCAGGTCGGCTGGTTCGCCTGCATCTTCGGTGCCCGGCACCCCTGGCTGCTGGCGGTGGCGCTGGCCTGCCTGGTCGCGCACTTCCTCTGGATCGCCAGCTGGCGCACCGAGGGCCGCCTGGTGGCCAGCGTGACGCTGTTCGGCTGCGCGCTGGACAGCTTCCTGCTCAACCTCGGCGTGTTCGACTTCGTCGGCGACAGCCCCCTGCTGCCGGCCTGGCTCGCTCTGCTGTGGGCGCTGTTCGCTACCACGCTGAACCACAGCCTGGCCTGGAGCGCCCGCCCCTGGTGGCTGAGCAGCCTGCTCGGCGCGCTGGCCGGGCCGCTGTCCTACCTAGCCGGTGCGCGCCTGGCGGACGTTGGCCTGCCACTGGGGCAATGGCCGACCCTGCTGCTGCTCTCGGCAGTCTGGGCGGCGGTGATGCTGGTGGTGCACGGGTTCGCGGGGATGTACCGGCTGCGTGCCCGCCAAATCGGCTGATCAGCACGTTCAGCAACGGTTCAGCAGGCGTTCAGCGAGCGGTCCTTACTCTGTAGCCATCTTCAAGATGTCCACGAGGACCGAGCCATGCAACGCTTCCCGACCCTGCTGCTGACTTCCAGCCTGAGCGCCGTTCTGCTGCTGAGCGGCTGCGCCTCCAACCTCAACGGCTCCACCTATTCGCGCGCCGATGCCCGTGCCGTGCAGACGGTGCGCCTGGGCACCATCGAGTCATTGCGCCCGGTACAGATCGAAGGCACCCGTACGCCGATCGGCGCCATCGCCGGGGCTGCGGTGGGCGGCATCGCCGGTAGCAGTGTCGGCGGCGGCCGTGGCAGTACTATCGCTACGGTGCTTGGCGGCGTGGCCGGCGGCATGGTCGGGGCTGCGGCCGAGGAAGGCCTGACGCGCAGCCAGGGCGTGGAGATCACCGTGCGCGAGGACGACGGCAACCTGCGCGCCTATGTGCAGGAGGTCGACCCGGCCCAGCAGTTCCGCGTTGGCGACCGCGTGCGCATCGCCTCGGTCAACGGCGCCAGCCGTGTCACCCTGTAGGACAAGGCCGTGGTCGGCCGGGTGAGCAGGCCGCGCGCGACTGCCGTACACTGCACGGCCATGAGCACCATTCCCCACCTGCAACTTCCAGCCGACGATGCCAGCTGCAGCAACTGCGCGGCCTGCTGCTGCCAGCTGGAAGTCATGCTGATCACCGAGACCGGCGTGCCGCAGCGCTTCATCACCACCGACGCCTGGGGCGGCGAAGTGATGCACCGCCTGGACGACGGCTGGTGCGCAGCGCTGGACCGCGACAGCATGCGCTGCACCATCTATGAGGTGCGCCCGCTGATCTGCCGCGAATTCGAGATGGGCTCGGCGGAGTGCCGTGACGAGCGCCAGGGCATGGCCGCCATTTACCGCTGACCATCGGCCACAAAAAAGCCGGGCACCCGGCCCGGCTTTTTCACACCCAGCGCCGCTTAGAAGCTCGTACGGTAATGCAGGCTGTAGGCTTCGACGCCATCGTTGGGCTGCTTGATACCCGCGTTGGAGTAATGCAGCGCGCGGATGCCGATCTCCTGCCCGGAGAAACGCAGGCCGGCACCGAGGCGATCCTCGAACTGGAAGGACGAGCCCAGGTCGTTGTCTTCCAGGTCGGTATCGGCGAAGGCGGCGACGCCGATACCGGCCTCGATGTAGGGCTGCACGCTCTCACCGGCGAACTCGTAGACGAATACCGGGCTGAACGACAGGCTGTGGTTGCTCGACGTCTCGTCACCGTCCCAGTAGGTGTAGCCGGCATCCCAGTAGCCGGTCAGGCGACCGACACTGCTTTGCCACCAGCTGGTGTCCCAGTTCCACTGGGCACCGAGGCGATAGACCATGTTGGAGTCGCCGCTCTGACCGATGGCGGCGGTGAAGTCCACGGCCTGCGCGGACAGGCTCCCCAGCGCAAGGGCCGCCGCAGCGGCCAGAGAACAGATCTTTTTCATTATGACGTCCTGTACGGAAATGAAACGGCGGTATCGGCGCACAAAAGAGTATAGAAATTGCCGCCCCGAAGAAAAGCCGCCACTTCCGGCCCTCAGGGTAGCTCCAGCACCGCCGGGGCCTCGCCCCAGAGCACCGGCAACACCTGGGCCAGCTGCTCCGGCGCGGCACTGGACCAGAACTGCGCACCGCCCTCGCCGTCCGCCGCCAGCAGGCCACGTTCGGCCAGCAACTGCTCTAGCCGCCTTGCCACCGCCGCACCGGTATCGACCAGGCTGACAGACGCCGGCACCAGCTCGCGCAGCAGCGGTTTGATGAAGGGATAGTGGGTGCAGCCGAGGATCAGCGTGTCGCAGCCCTCGGCCAGCAGCGGCTCGACCCAGCCCTGCAGCAGCGCGCGGGTGCGCGGACTGTCCAGCTCACCGGCCTCGATCTGCTCGACCAACCCCGGGCAGGGCTGGGTGATCACCCGCACGTCGGCGGCGAAACGGTCCAGCAGCGCGGCGAACTTGGCACTTTTCAGCGTACCGGTGGTGGCCAGCACACCGACCACGCCGCTGCGGGTCGCCGCCGCCGCCGGCTTGACCGCCGGTTCCATGCCGACGATGGGCAATGCCGGGTAGCGCTCGCGCAACTCGGCCACCGCCGCGGCGGTCGCGGTGTTGCAGGCCAGAACCAGCGCCTTGGCGCCCTGGCCGAGGAGAAACTCGGCGATGTGCTGGCTGCGCGCACGGATGAACTCCGCGCTCTTCTCGCCGTAGGGCACATGGCCGCTGTCGGCCACGTACAGCAGCGACTCATGCGGCAGGCGCGCGCGGATCTCGCGCAGCACCGAGAGGCCGCCGACGCCGGAGTCGAACACGCCGATCGGAGCCTGGCTCATGGCCGCCCTGCGCACACGCTGCACGCCGCATCGCGCTTGACCCGCAGCTCGCGGAAGCGCGAGCCCAGCGCATCGATCAGCAGCAGGCGACCGATCAGCGGCTCGCCGAAACCGGCCAGCAGCTTGAGCGCCTCCAGGGCCTGCAGGCTGCCGACCAGGCCCACCAGCGGGCCGACCACGCCGGCCTCGCTGCAGGTCAGCTCGGCCTCACTGCCATGGCCATACAGGCAGTGGTAGCAGGGGCTGGCCGCATCGCGCGGGTCGAACACCGCGAGCTGGCCCTCCAGGCGGATTGCCGCGCCGGACACCAGCGGCTTGCCGGCGGCCACGCAGGCGGCGTTGACCGCCTCGCGGGTGGTGAAGTTGTCCGAGCAGTCCAGCACCAGATCGACGGCTGCCACGGCCGCCGCCAGCGAGTCCTCGTCCAGCACCGAGCGATGCGGCACCAGGGCGATCTGCGGATTAATCGCGGACAGACGGGCCATGGCCGAGTCGACCTTGGCCACGCCGACCTGCTCGCTGTCGTGAATGATCTGCCGCTGCAGATTGGTCAGGTCGACCGTGTCGAAGTCGGCCAGGTGCAGCTCGCCGACCCCGGCGGCGGCCAGGTACAGGGCTACCGGCGAGCCGAGGCCACCGAGGCCGACTATCAGCACGCGGCTCTGCTTGAGACGCAGCTGCCCCGCCACATCGATCTGCGGCAGCAGTATCTGCCGGCTGTAGCGCAGCAGCTCGTCGTCGTTCAGCTCCAGGCTCATGGCGTCCATTGCCCCAGGGAAATGCGTTCGTGGCCGCCGAGGTCGCGGCGGCTGTCCACGGCGGTGAAACCGGTGGCGGCCAGCAGCCCGCGCACGGCCTCGGCCTGATCATAACCGTGCTCCAGCAGCAGCCAGCCGCCGGCTTTGAGGTGCTGCGGCGCCTGAGCAATGATCTGGCGGATATCGTCCAGCCCGTCGACGCCGGCCACCAGGGCGCTGAGCGGCTCGAAGCGCACATCGCCCTCGCCCAGATGGCGGTCGTCCGCTGCAATGTAGGGCGGGTTGCTGAGGATCAGGTCGAAACGCTCGCCAGCCAGGCCGTCGAACCAGCTGCTCTGACGGAATTCGGCGTTGCCCAGCTGGAGGCGCTGGCGATTGCGCTCGGCCAGTTCCACCGCCTCGGCGATACGATCCACCCCGGTCACCTGCCAGCCGCCGCGCTCGCTGGCCAGGGCCAGGGCGATGGCGCCAGTGCCGGTACCCAGGTCGAGCACCCGCAGCGGCGTAGCCGGAGCCAGCTGCAGGGCGGTTTCCACCAGCAGCTCGGTGTCAGGGCGGGGAATCAGGGTGTGCGGCGCCACTTCCAGGTCCAGGCTCCAAAAGCCCTGGTGACCGAGGATATAGGCCACCGGCTCTCCCATCCGGCGACGTTCGAGCAGGGCAGCGAAAGCGGCCAGCTGTTCGGCACCCGGCTCGTGCTCGGGCCAGGTGCGCAGGTAGCTGCGCGGCTTGCCCAGGACGGCGGCCAGCAGCAGCTCGGCATCCAGCCGCGCCGTCGGCGAGGCGGGCAGGTCGGCGCTGTCGAGCAGGGATTGGATGGTGGCCATGCACAAGGTCCTATGCCTTCAACCCCCTCTCCCCCTGGGAGAGGGCTGGGATGAGGGAATTTCAGGCCACTCGGAGCAACCTGAAAGGCCCTCACCCCCGGCCCCTCTCCCGGCGGGAGAGGGGTGAAATCAATCAATCGCCCAGGGCAGCCAGCTGGTCGGCCTGGTACTCCTGCAGCAGCGGCTCGATCACCTGCTCCACCGCGCCACCGATCACTTCGTTCAGCGAATACAGGGTCAGGTTGATGCGGTGATCGGTGACCCGCCCCTGCGGGAAGTTGTAGGTACGGATGCGCTCGGAACGGTCGCCGGAACCCACCAGCAGGCGGCGGGTGTCGGAGATTTCCTTGTGCGCGGCGGCGTCCTGCTGGTCCTGCAGCTTGGCCGCCAGCCAGGCCATGGCCTTGGCGCGGTTCTTGTGCTGCGAGCGTTCTTCCTGGCACTCCACCACCATGCCGGTGGGCAGGTGGGTGATGCGGATCGCCGAATCGGTCTTGTTCACGTGCTGGCCACCGGCGCCCGAGGCACGGTAGGTGTCAACGCGCAGATCGGCCGGATTGATCTCGATGGCCTGCTGTTCATCCGGCTCCGGCAGCACGGCGACGGTGCAGGCGGAGGTGTGGATACGACCCTGCGACTCGGTCTCCGGCACGCGCTGCACCCGGTGAGCACCGGACTCGAACTTGAGCTTGGCGTAGACGTTGTCGCCCTCCACCCGGCTGATGACTTCTTTATAGCCGCCATGCTCGCCGATGTTTTCCGAGAGGATCTCGACCCGCCAGCCCTGGCGCTCGGCATAGCGCGAGTACATGCGGAACAGGTCACCGGAGAAGATCGCCGCCTCGTCGCCACCGGTGCCGGCACGGATTTCCAGGAACACGTTGCGCCCATCGTTGGGGTCCTTGGGCAGCAGCATGCGCTGCAGGCGGTCTTCCAGCACGAGCAGCGCGTCCTTGGCCTGGGCCACTTCCTCCTCGGCCATCTCGCGCATTTCCGGGTCGCCGTCCTTGAGCAGCGCCTGGGCGCCCTCGAGGTCGCCCTGGGTCTTACGGAACTCGCGGTAAGCGGCGATGACCGGCTCGACTTCGGCGTACTCCTTGGAATAGGCGCGGAAACGGTTCTGGTCGCTGATCACCTCGGCATCGCCGAGCAGCGCGGTGAGCTCCTCGAAGCGGTCGTGGAGGATGTCGAGTTTCTTCAGCAGGGAGGCTTTCATGGTTTGCTCGGGCCCTCGTCGAGGGCAAAGAGTTCCTGGGCCACGGCCAGCGCTTCGAAGCGGCCGTCGGCGGAGATTTTCTTCAGCTGCACGCTGGGTGCGTGCAGCAGCTTGTTGGTCAGGCCACGGGCCAACTGGGCCAGCACGTCCTCGGCATTGCCGCCGGCGGCGAGCAGGCGCTGCGCCTTGGCCAGCTCCTCGTCGCGCAAGCGCTCGGCCTGCTGGCGGTAGGCTTTGAGCACGTCCACCGCGGCCAGTTCGCGCAGGCGCTGCATGAAGTCATCGGCGCCGGCGGACACCAGCTCCTCGGCGGCCTGGGCTGCGCCCTGGCGGCTCTTGAGGTTTTCCTCGATGACTTCGTGCAGATCGTCCACGGTGTAGAGGTAGACGTCATCCAGCTCGCCCACCTCCGGCTCGATGTCGCGCGGCACGGCGATATCGACCATGAACATGGGCTTGTGCTTGCGCTGCTTGAGCGCGCGCTCCACCGCGCCCTTGCCCAGGATCGGCAACTGGCTGGCGGTGGAGCTGATGACGATATCGCTGTGCGCCAGCTCCTGCGGGATGTCGGCCAGCAACACGGCGTGCGCACCGAACTGCTCGGCCAGCTGGCTGGCGCGCTCCAGGGTGCGGTTGGCCACCACGATGCGCTTCACGCCCTGGTCGTGCAGGTGGCGGGCGACCAGGCTGATGGTCTCGCCAGCGCCGATCAGCAGCGCCTGGCTACGGTGCAGGTCGGCGAAGATCTGCTTGGCCAGGCTGACGGCGGCGAAAGCCACCGACACCGGGTTCTCGCCGATGGCGGTATCGGTACGCACGGTCTTGGCGGTGCTGAACGTGGCCTGGAACAGGCGGCCGAGCAGCGGGCCGACGGTGCCGGCCTCGCGCGCCACTGCATAAGCGGACTTCATCTGGCCGAGGATCTGCGGCTCGCCAAGAATCATCGAATCCAGCCCGGCGGCCACGCGCATCATGTGGCGCACGGCGTCGTTGTCCTGGTGGATATAGGCGCAGGCACGCAGCTCATCGAGATTGAGGCGGTGGTACTCGGCCAGCCAGCGCAGCACTTCGTCGGCGGACAGCTGGTCCTGCTCCAGATACAGCTCGCTGCGGTTGCAGGTGGAGAGGATCGCCGCCTCGCGACTGGGCGTCACGCGACAGAGCTGCTGCAGGGCCTCGACCAGCTGCTCGGGGGTGAAGGCCACGCGTTCGCGGACGTCCACCGAGGCGGTCTTGTGGTTGATACCGAGGGCGAGGAAGGCCATGCAGAGTCGCTAGACAGGTTCGAAAGACCGGCAATTGTCCTACGTCACCCGAGGCAGGACAACTGGCGCGACAAATTGACCCGTTCGGCAAACCCGCGTGGCGCGGTGGGCTTGCGCCCGCCGCTTGTGTCATGATGCAGCCACGCCACGGACCGCAGCTTTCCTTTATGAACAAATCCCTCGCGTTGCTGACTGCCTCACTCCTGCTCGCCGGCTGCCAGAGCCTGGCCCCCACGCCGGACGGCACCCCGCCGGTGGAGGACGCCAATACCAGCCAGGCCACGCCCGAGCCCAAGCAGTACGCTTCGTTCAGCGAAGAGACCCTGTACGCCTTGCTCGCTGCCGAGCTGGCAGGCCAGCGCAACCGCTTCGACATCGCCCTGGGCAACTATGTGCAGCAGGCCAACGCCACCCGCGACCCCGGCGTGGCCGAGCGCGCCTTCCGCATCGCCGAGTACCTGGGCGCCGAACAGGCAGCCCTGGACAGCGCGCTGATCTGGTCCGACAGTGCGCCCGACAGCCTCGACGCCCAGCGCGCCGCCGCCGTGCAGCTGGCCCGCGCCGGCCGCTACGACGAGTCCATGCGCTACATGGAAAAGGTGCTGCAGCGCCAAGGCGACACGCACTTCGACTTCCTCGCCCTGTCAGCCGCCGAAACCGACCCGGATACCCGCGCCGGCCTGCTGCAGAGCTTCGATCGCCTGCTGCAGAAATACCCGGAGAACGGCCAACTGCTATTCGGCAAGGCCCTGCTGCTGCACCAGGACGGCCGCGCCGAAGAAGCGCTGGAACTGCTCGAGGCGCACGCCGCCAGCGAACAGGAAATCCCCCCATTGCTGCTGCGCGCCCGCCTCCTGCAGGGCCTGCAGCGCGGCGAGGAAGCCGCGAAGCTGCTGCAGAAGGGCCTGGACAAACACCCGGAAGACAAACGCCTGCGCCTGGCCTATGCCCGCCAGCTAGTCGAGCTCAAGCGCCTGGACGAAGCCAAGAGCGAATTTGCCGGGCTGGTCCAGCAGTTCCCCGATGACGACGACCTGCGCTACTCCCTGGCCCTGGTGTGCCTGGAGGATGAAGCCTGGGACGAGGCGGCCACCTATCTGGAAGAGCTGGTCGCGCGCGACGCCCACACCGATGCCGCCCACTTCAACCTGGGCCGCATCTATGAGCAGCGCGGCGATGCGGAAAGCGCGCTGATCGAGTATGGCCTGGTCGGCCCGGGCGAGGACTTCCTACCGGCCCAGGTGCGTCAGACCGAGATTCTCTTCGAGCAGGATCGCGCCGCCGAAGCCGGCAACCGCCTGGCACGCAGCCGCGAGGCCCAGCCCGACTATGCCATCCAGCTGTACCTGATCGAGTCCGAGGCCCTGGCCAACCGCCAGCGCCTCGACGAGTCCTGGCAGGTGATCGTCAAGGCCCTGGAGCAGTTCCCCGGCGACACCAACCTCCTCTATACGCGCGCCATGCTGGCCGAGAAGCGTGGCGACCTGAACGGCCTGGAACGCGACCTGCGCGACATCATCGCGCGCGAACCGGACAACGCCACAGCGCTCAATGCCCTCGGCTACACCCTGGCCGACCGCACCAGCCGCTACGAGGAGGCCAAAGCCCTGATCGAGCAGGCGCACCAGCTCAACCCGGAAGACGCCGCAACCCTCGACAGCCTGGGCTGGGTCAACTATCGCCTGGGCAACCTGGACGAGGCCGAGCGCCACCTGCGCGCCGCCCTGGCCAGATTCCCCGACCACGAGGTCGCCGCCCACTTGGGCGAAGTGCTGTGGGTCCAGGGCAAGCAGCGCGAAGCCCGCGAGGTCTGGGCCACCGCCCTGGAAGCCAAACCCGACAGCCCCATCCTGCGCGCCACCATCAAGCGCCTGACCGGTTCCGAGAAGCCCTGATCCATGTTTCGCCACGCCCTCGTTTTCAGCCTGCTCACCCTCCTCGCCGGCTGCGCCGGCCTCACCAGCCGCGAGTCCGTCGAAGGCCAGGGCGATGCCAAGCTCTGGCAGGCGCACAAGGCCCAGGTCGCCGCCCTCGACGGCTGGCAGATCAGCGGCAAGGTCGGCATTCGCGCCCCGCGCGACTCTGGTAGCGGCACGCTGTTCTGGCTGCAGCGCCAGGACTACTTCGACATCCGCCTGTCCGGCCCGCTCGGCCGCGGCGCCGCACGCCTGACCGGACGCGAAGGCAAGGTGCTGCTGGAGGTGGCCAACCAGGGCCGCTACGAAGCCGCATCGCCCGAGTCTCTGCTGGAAGAACAGCTGGGCTGGCGCCTGCCGGTCTCCCACCTGTTCTGGTGGGTGCGCGGCCTGCCCGCGCCAGACAGCAGGAGCCGGGTGACCCTCGACAGCGACAGCCACCTGGCGCGCCTGGAGCAGGATGGCTGGCAGCTGCAGTACCTGAGCTACGTCGAGCAGAACGGCTATCGCCTGCCCGAGCGCATCAAGCTGCAAGGCACCGACCTCGATATCACCCTGGTGATCAAGGACTGGCAGCCGCGCCAACTCGGGCAGTAAGCGCCAGGACAGCAATGCTTTTCCCTCTCCCCTCGGGGAGAGGGCCAGGGAGAGGGGGCTACACCGCCAACCCTCTCCCCCCTTCCCCTCTCCCGTAAACGGGAGAGGGGTAACCACTGCCGCTACCGCATCGAACACCCATGACAACCCCAGCCATCCCCGATCACGCCGAACTGATCCTGCCTGCTCCGGCCAAGCTCAACCTGATGCTGCATATCCTCGGCCGCCGTGCCGACGGCTATCACCTGCTGCAGACCCTGTTCCAGTTCCTCGACTACGGCGACGAGCTGGGCTTCGCCCTGCGCCAGGACGGCGAGATCAGACTGCACACCGAGGTTCACGGCGTCCCCCATGACAGCAACCTGATCGTGCGCGCCGCCAGGCGCCTGCAGGAAGCCTCCGCAACCCGGCTGGGCGCCGATATCTGGCTGGACAAGCGCCTGCCCATGGGCGGCGGCATCGGCGGCGGCAGCTCGGATGCCGCCACTACCCTGCTCGGCCTCGATCACCTGTGGCAGACCAACCTAGGTGAAGAGCGCCTGGCCGAGCTGGGCCTGGCGCTGGGCGCCGACGTACCGGTGTTCGTGCGCGGCCGCGCGGCCTTCGCCGAAGGTGTGGGCGAACAGCTGCAACCGGTCGAGCTGGCCGAACCCTGGTTCCTGGTCGCCATCCCGCAGGTCAGTGTCAGCACCGCAGAAGTTTTTGCCGCGCCCGAGTTGACACGCGATACCCCCGCCATTACAGTTCGCAGCCTTCCCGAGGGGGGTGGTCATAACGACTGCCAACCGGTTGTCGAGAAGCGTTACCCCGAAGTGCGTAACGCCCTGAAAACGCTCAACAAATTTGTTGCTGCGAAGATGACCGGAACCGGAGCTTGCGTGTTTGGGAGCTTCCCAAACCAGGCCGATGCTGATAAAGTCTCGCGCCAACTTCCGGACACCCTGCCGAGCTTCATTGCTCGCGGCTGCAACAGGTCTCCTTTGCACCGCAAGCTGGAAACGGTAACTCGGAAGTGAATGCGGGACGCGATACAGGGGCGTCGCCAAGCGGTAAGGCAGCAGGTTTTGATCCTGCCATGCGTTGGTTCGAATCCAGCCGCCCCTGCCATTAACCTCCCAGCATTCGACAAATACTTTAGGGGCGTCGCCAAGCGGTAAGGCAGCAGGTTTTGATCCTGCCATGCGTTGGTTCGAATCCAGCCGCCCCTGCCATATACTCGAAAGCTGTTCAGAAAGCAGGCCTTTTTGAACAGCTTTTTTCATCGGAACCACACCAGGCAGGTACTGCGCGTGTCCAAGATGATGGTCTTCACGGGGAACTCCAACCCCGATCTGGCTCGTCGCATCGTGCGTCAGCTGCATATCCCTCTGGGCGATGCTTCCGTAGGCAAGTTCTCCGACGGCGAAATCAGCGCCGAGATCAACGAGAACGTGCGTGGCAAGGATGTTTTCATCATCCAGCCAACCTGCGCGCCGACCAACGACAACCTGATGGAACTGGTGGTGATGGCTGACGCCTTCCGCCGCTCCTCGGCGACGCGTATCACCGCCGTCATCCCCTACTTCGGCTATGCCCGCCAGGATCGCCGCCCGCGCTCCGCCCGCGTGGCCATCAGCGCCAAGGTGGTGGCCGACATGCTGACCGTGGTCGGTATCGACCGCGTACTCACCGTCGACCTGCACGCCGACCAGATCCAGGGCTTCTTCGACGTACCGGTGGACAACATCTACGGCTCGCCGGTGCTGACTGACGACATCCAGGATCAGCGCTTCGAGAACCTGATGATCGTGTCCCCGGACATCGGCGGCGTAGTTCGCGCCCGCGCCGTGGCCAAGAGCCTGGGCGTCGACCTGGCAATCATCGACAAGCGTCGTGAAAAAGCCAACGTTTCCGAAGTCATGCACATCATCGGCGATGTCGAAGGCCGCACCTGCGTGCTGGTCGACGACATGGTCGACACCGCCGGCACCCTCTGCCATGCCGCCAAGGCACTGAAGGAGCACGGCGCCTCGAAGGTCTACGCCTACGCCACCCACCCGGTACTGTCGGGCCGTGCCATCGAGAACCTAGAAAACTCCGTGCTGGACGCACTGGTGGTGACCAACACCATCCCGCTGTCCGCCGCGGCTCAGGCCTGCTCCCGCATCCGTCAGCTGGACATGGCCCCGGTTATCGCTGAAGCGGTTCGCCGCATCAGCAACGAAGAATCGATCAGCGCGATGTTCCGCTAAGCGGAACATCCCTGGCGACAAGTGCCCCGCCACGTGCGGGGCTTTTTGCCCAACCGTCCGCACGCTGGTCGCAAGCGCTTCGGACGGTTTGGTCTATTTGGAGAACTGTAATGACTAATTTTGCCCTGAATGCCGAAGTGCGTTCCGACCTGGGGAAAGGTGCGAGCCGCCGCCTGCGTCGTAACGAGAGCCTGGTTCCTGCCGTGATCTACGGCGGCGAGAAGCCGGCCCAATCCATCAGCCTGCTGGCCAAAGACCTGGCCAAGCTGCTGGAAAACGAAGCTGCCTTCAGCCACGTGCTGACCCTGAACGTTGCTGGCACCAACGAAAGCGTCGTGATCAAAGCCCTGCAGCGCCACCCGGCCAAAGGCTTCGTTCTGCACGCCGACTTCGTTCGCGTCGTAGCGGGCCAGAAGCTGAGCGCCCACGTTCCCCTGCACTTCATCAACGAAGCCACTTCCGTTGGCGTGAAGCAGCAAGGCGGCGAAGTCTCCCACACCATCTCCGAAGTCGAAGTTTCCTGCCAGCCGCAAGACCTGCCGGAATTCATCGAAGTCGACCTGGCTAAAGTGGAAGTCGGCCAGATCGTTCACCTGTCCGACATCAAACTGCCGAAAGGCGTCGAGCTGGTGGCCCTGGCCCACGGCAACGACCTGGCAGTCGCCAACATCCACGCTTCCCGCGTGAAGGACGAAAGCGCCGAGTAATCACTCACGCGCTGCAATCCTGCAAAAGGGCCCCTGACGTGACTGCCATTCAACTGATCGTCGGCCTGGGTAATCCAGGCCCCGAATACGACCAGACCCGGCATAACGCAGGGGCCCTTTTCGTTGAGCGCCTGGCCGACAGCCAACGCGTCAGCCTCGCCCTCGACAAAAAGTATTTTGGCCTGGTGGGCAAATTCAGCCATCAGGGCCGCGACGTTCGTCTGCTCATCCCCACCACCTACATGAACCGCAGCGGCCAGGCCGTGGCGGCGCTGGCGAATTTCTTCCGCATTCCGGTCGACGCCATGCTGGTGGCCCACGACGAACTCGACATGCCTCCCGGCGTCGCCAAACTGAAACTCGGCGGCGGCCACGGCGGCCACAACGGCCTGCGCGACATCATCGCGCAGTGCGGTAACCAGAACGGCTTCCACCGCCTGCGCCTGGGCATCGGCCACCCCGGCCACGCCAGCCTGGTTTCCGGCTTCGTCCTCGGCCGCGCCCCGCGCAGCGAGCAGGAGCTGCTGGACAAGAGCATCGACAACGCCCTGGGCGTGCTGCCCGAAATGCTCGCCGGCGACTGGACCAAGGCCATGCAAAAGCTGCACAGCCAGAAAGCCTGACCCTTTTCACGACTTCATCTCCGCGAGGGATACACCATGGGATTCAACTGCGGCATCGTCGGCCTGCCCAACGTCGGCAAGTCCACCCTGTTCAACGCCCTGACCAAATCCGGCATCGCCGCGGAGAACTTCCCCTTCTGCACCATCGAGCCGAACAGCGGCATCGTGCCGATGCCGGATGCGCGCCTGGATGCCCTGGCCGCCATCGTCAAGCCTGAGCGCGTCATCCCCACCACCATGGAGTTCGTCGATATCGCTGGCCTGGTGGCTGGCGCCTCCAAGGGTGAAGGCCTGGGCAACAAGTTCCTCGCCAACATCCGCGAGACCGATGCGATCGCTCACGTCGTGCGCTGCTTCGAAGACGAGAACGTCATCCATGTCGCCAACAGCGTCGACCCCAAGCGCGACATCGAGATCATCGACCTCGAACTGATCTTCGCCGACCTCGACAGCTGCGAGAAGCAACTGCAGAAGGTCGCGCGCAACGCCAAGGGCGGCGACAAGGAAGCCCTGGCGCAGAAAGCCATCCTCGAGAAGCTAATCCCCCACTTCAGCGAGGGCAAGCCGGCGCGCAGCCTGATGAAGAACATGAGCGCTGACGAGAAACTGATCATTCGCGGCTTCCACCTGCTCACCAGCAAGCCGGTGATGTACATCGCCAACGTCGCCGAGGACGGCTTCGAGAACAACCCGCACCTGGACGTGGTCAAGGCCATCGCCGAGGAAGAAGGCGCCATCGTGGTACCGGTGTGCAACAAGATCGAGGCCGAGATCGCCGAGCTGGACGAAGACGAGGAGAAGCAGATGTTCCTCGAGTCCATGGGCATGGAAGAGCCGGGCCTGAACCGCGTGATCCGCGCCGGCTACTCGCTGCTCAACCTGCAGACCTATTTCACCGCCGGCGTGAAGGAAGTGCGCGCCTGGACCGTACGCATCGGCGCCACCGCCCCGCAGGCCGCCGCAGTGATCCACACCGACTTCGAGAAAGGCTTCATCCGCGCCGAAGTGGTCGCCTACGACGACTTCATCCAGTACAAGGGCGAAGCCGGCGCCAAGGAAGCCGGCAAATGGCGCCTGGAAGGCAAGGACTACATCGTCAAGGATGGCGACGTGATGCACTTCCGCTTCAACGTCTAACCCTCGCCAAGCCCCGCCTCTGCGGGGCTTTTCGTTTGCCCGGCCGTCACGCCTAAGCGCTTGATAAGGCATCAATTTATTCGCAAGACGGGGGTTGACACCCCGCCCGGACAAGAGAATAATGCGCGCCACTCGGCTACATAGCTCAGTCGGTTAGAGCGCAGCATTCATAATGCTGATGTCCCAGGTTCAAGTCCCGGTGTAGCCACCATACAAAACAAAGGGTTAGCGAAAGCTAGCCCTTTGTCGTTTCTGGGGTAGTGACTACGAAGTGACTACACCTTGCCTACGTCTCCGCCCGACTCAATCATTCTCTTAGCCACACGCTCGCCTTTGAGCACCCATAGCTTGGGAGCGGCATAGCCAACCAAAAACGAAAGCGCCCATATGCGACAAAAGGTGGCCGCCGATTGATTCAGCATTCCCACAAAATAAAGGGCGAAGACAAATCCAAGAACGGCACCTATAAACAAGCGCATTGACAGCCAAGCAGCCCTAATCTTCCGGATATGGGGAGGCGCTATCCTGAGCTCTTTTTCACTACGTGGCGGGCCATCGTGATGGATGGTGGCGAGGATCGCCTGGACCAAGCTGCCCAATATGGCCCCAATAGAGCAGGCAAACAGCAGGGCAACATCAAATACAGTGAAACCGAGAAAGCCGAATTCCATTTCCACTCTCCTAGATAATTGATCTAGCCGACAGCCCTCATCGGCTCGACTTCATGCTCGATCTCTTCGCCGGCTTCAGCGTAGGTTGTTGCCAGAGCGTACTCGGTCTGTAGGTTCATCCAGAACTGAGCGGACGTATCGAAGTAGCGACCCAGCCGGATAGCCGTATCGGCAGTGATTCCGCGACGCTCCCGCACAATGTCATTGATGGTCGGTGCCGACACATGCAGAGCGCGAGCAAGTGCTGCAGGGGTGATGCCCAGCGGCTCAAGGAACTCTTCGCGCAGCACTTCACCAGGGTGAACGGGGCGCATGCCGTTGATTGCCATGTTCCACCTCCTCAGTGGTAGTCGACGATTTCTACTTGGCTCGGGCCTGAACCCGTCCACACAAAGCAGATCCGCCATTGATCGTTGATCCTGATGCTATGTTGACCAGCCCGATCACCGTACAGCTGCTCAAGTCGGTTTCCCGGTGGTGAGCGAAGATCTCGAAGCTCAACCGCTGCATTCAGCATCGCCAGTTTCCGCGTGGCCACGTTCAAAACGTTTGCCCAGCGCCTGGAACTCCCTGACTCGAACAGAGCCTGGGTTTCTGCACATCTGAAACTCAGGATCACGCTTTAATCCTTAACGTTAAGCGTTAAAAAGATCATACCCCTACCCTCTCAAGCTGTCACGTGGCCAATCTGAGCGAGTGGCGAAAACCGAAGCGCAGACTCCAAATGATCAGGCGACAGATGCGCATAGCGCATGGTCATCGTGATCGAGGAATGCCCCAAGATCCGCTGCAGTCCGAGGATGTCGCCGCCTGCCATCATGTAGTGACTGGCGAAGGTATGCCGGAGGATGTGGGTCATCTGGCCTGGAGTATCAAAGCCACAACGCTGATAGGCGCTGCGGAACGCAGACCGGCACGAATGGAATAGCCGACCACTTCCAGGCATCCCCACCTTGAGGGCGATTTCTTCGACCTCCTTGGGGATCGGCACCGAGCGAGACTGACGGTTCTTTGTGCGGTGGAAGTGGGCTTTTCCGCCGAAGATGGCCGACCGCTGTAGAGACTCGGCCTCATCCCAACGAGCACCCGTAGCCAAGCAAATCAGAGCGACCGGATAGGTATGGTTGTTCGTGGATTTGCGGCACTCATCGAGCAGACGCTCGACCTCATCCAGGGTCAGAAATGACAGCTCGGTCTGGTCGGTCTTTATCTGGCGGACCTTGGCCAGCGGGTTTGCCCCTACCCATGCGCCGAGGCGGATCAGCTCGGAAAAGACTGCCGACAGGTAGCGTTGCTCGTGATTGACCGTATGCGGCGTCACCTCAGCCAGACGGCGCTGCCGATAGCGTGCCCAGGCCAGGGCATCGAAGTCGGAGGCGCGGGGATCTCCAAGACGTTCAACGGTGGCAAGGGTACGGGACAACCGGTACTTCTCGTCTTTGAGGGAGCAGCCATGCAGGGAATGCCAGATCTTCACCAGATCGGAGAGGCGATCATCCAGAGGGCGACCGGTCTGGTTGAGTGAAGCGAAGTAGTCGGACTCGTAGCGCTGGGCCGCAGCCTTGGTCAGAAAGCCCTTCTTGCGGATTCGCTTACCGGCACGACCGTTTTCATAGAAGTCAGCCGTCCACGTTTTGCCGTCTTTACGAACCGTCATACCGCCCTGCCCCACCTCACATGGCGCTCTTCGAGTAGGCCGCGAATATGCCTATAGAGATCGAGCTCGGTCATATCCTTAGCGGCGTAGTGATCTCGAATGACGGGCCAGCACTCCCATTCCTTGAGGCGCTGGAAGCCCTTTTTTGCGCCTACCCTCTCCCTGGCCAACAAGCTGACGAAATTGCCCAGGAAGAGCTCGACGTTCTTGCCGGAGAAACCGCGCGCGGTCTTGTAGTGACGCTTATAGGCTGTCTCTTCAAGAAGTGAATCAACGGGAATATCCACTCGGGCATCCTCACGAAACAGGGTCCAGGCAGGCTCAAAAAAGCCGGGGCGAGCGAGCAACTTGAACTGGCTCAGCCCATAGCGCCACAAGCCATCAAGGTGGCCGGAAAACGCGGCGTAGCTGTCCGTCTCAAGCGGCAGGCCAGTACGTACATCGACTGAGCCGAGAGCGAATTGCTGGACGATGGAATGGTGATAGCGAAGCTCAACACGCCACACGGGTTGCTCAGGGTTGTAGTTCTGCGGGTCGCCTTCGTCGAAGCTGTCACGACGCCGCCAGACGCCTTCCCAGTAGTCGAGCTTGTCCGTAGCCCGGGCTTGAAGGGTCTTGTTGTAAATGGCGAGCTGGATGCCGCCAGCTGAGCCAAAAAGGAAGGATTGGCCCTTACCGTACGTAGCGGATTCCATAGTCCACTCGATTTCCTTGATGCCGGTAATGTCGCGGGTAGCACGGGCGCGACAATGCATACGGGCGACCAGATCCGAGGGCGGTTCCCAGCCCTGGATGTCCAAGGCCAGATGAACAGCGCACTGGTTGCGCTCAATGTGGGTCAGGACGTGAGAGGCGTAGTAATCGAGGCGATCTTGCAGACGCTCAGGGCTCAGCGCGTCCATCGCATGCGGAGAGACTTCGATTTTCAGATGGGGGCCGATGACGTCGGCTTTGGCGTTGAAATTCTTGATGAGCAAGATGAAGCCGAGGTCGGCGTTCTGGAGCTTGTACTGGTACCCGGAGTCTTTGCCAACACGTCCGGAGTGCCAGCGCTCACCGGCGAAATCGACAATGGCGCCGGGTTTCTCAAACAGCACCATGATCTCGGGGCGAATCAGGCCTCGATACAGCTGACGAACCGTATCGACGCCACACCGCAGAAGGCGGACATGGCTCAGGTCGACAAAACCGATCTTGCTCGGGTCGACGAATAGCCGACTGTCTTTGTCTTGGGCTCCAGTCTCGATGTTGATGCGGTGGAAATCCTTAGCCTTCATTTCAGTTTTCCCAATAGTCTGGTTTAACGGGGTTCAACTCAGTTGTTTGTCTGACGTGCTACAGGGACGTCAGCGGCGCCGCGCGCTCGCGCCTTCGCTCTGTACCGAGCCGCGGCGGCGCTCGCGCTCAGCGCCATGGCCGGGCGGGATATTCGCTATCGGGCACAACGGTCACTCTCACCCCGCCTGATGAGCTGGCAGGGGCTGCGGTGGTGGCAACAGGTCGGGTTTCGGTTGGGGAGGGCCGTTCAGGCGGCTTACCACCGGCACAGATGGCGGTGCCCTCAAAGCCCATCGGGTGGTGGATGTCGGCAAAGCAGGCATTGCGGACGCGGATCAGGTAGCCGAGCTGGTAGAGGTCGGCGAAGGTCTGTCGCAATACCGCCCCGCTGTCGTCGATCACATCGACCTGGCCGAGCTGGATGGGCTTGCCATCGCGCTTGGCATTGATCACGCCACGCAGGACGAAGGAGCGGCCGGCAAAGGGATGGTTGTTCAGGACAGGAGCAGGTACAGCGCTTTCCCGGTCAGCCACATTAGGAATACGAAGAGCAGCAGACGGGGAATCAGCAGTTTCAGGAGGCGCCACAGCAGGCGCAGCGGGATCAGCAGCAGGCGGACTGTCGGGCGGAGCCATTCCCGCAGGGCCGAAATCAACGCCGCCGAGAGATAGCAGGCCGACAACAAGAAGGGCCATAAATGCCAGGAGAGCCAGTAGCTTAGGCGACCGGAGGAGGCTTTTGCCGGCCTTGGTGTCTTGGGTAACGCCGGTGGCGGTGGATTGGTAGAGGCGGAAGGTGTCGGGCTTGATGCGCTTGTATTCGATGACCGTGCCTTCCATGGGCGGGCGGTTAACTTGGGCGTCATGCTGGGCCTCCTTGTAGCGACCACTGATGCCGATCACGGCGAGGTTGGAGTGTTTGTAGGCCATCTCGCAGGTCATGCGGATGTCGTCGCGGATGTAGGCGATGTTGGGGGTGGTGAGGACGATGTCCCAGTTCCAGTGACGGTGACGGGTCCAGCCGTCGAGCCAGCTCATGGGGCGATCCGCTTTGGCAGCTGCCTCGGGGCCGCCGGGGAAGTCGAAGCGCTCAAGGTCCCTTTCGCGCCACGCCTTGGGAAAGACGAGCTGGGTTTCGTCGAAGATGATGAACGCGCCGCGAGGTGCCCACTGGAACCAGGTGCGCATGCGCTCCATATCGTCGAGCGATTCCAGATCGAGGTTGATGATGTCCACCGAGCTGGGCAGTTCGGGCATGACCTGCAGCACCCGCTCCAGGGTGAAGCCACGGACATTGGTGATGATCAGGCGCCCCTCTTTGAGCGCCGGCACCGCGTCATCCTGAATCGCACCGGAGGTCTTGTAGGAGCCGTTCGGGCCGTGGTGAATCTTGATCGACATATCAGCGGCCCAGGAACGGTACGAACTTGAGGACGAAGCGGGTCGAGAGCGCCGAGAAGATGATGTTCAGCGCTTGGGGGATGCCGAAGAACGAGAGGGTCGAGGCCACCTCAGCCGGTAGGCCGGACCACTTGGCGCGGATGGCCTCAGATACGCCGATGTCGGAGAGGATGCTTTGTGCCGCCGAATAGGCCACGTCGAGGGCCATGATCTGGACGGAGATCCACGAGTAGATGGCGACCTTCGTGAGCAGTACCAGAACCTCTTTAACGAAGAGGTAGATACCACTGGAGAGGAAGTCCCAGACCCATTGAAAGAAGCCCAGCAGGTTGTCGAGGAAGCCGGCAATCCAGTCCATAAAGTCACCCCAGGATGATGAGAGCGGCCAGCGCGGTGGCGGCCAGGAGAATGGCGAAGCGCAGATAGCTCAACGGCTCGGAGAAGCGCTCCAGGCACATGTCAAGGTTCTGAGTAGTGGTGCCGATGGTGACGGGCACCTGCTCGCAGGGTAGTGAGCCGCCGCCGCTACCCAAGTTGAGGTCGAACACGCCAGAGAAGGCGTCGGCGTACTGATCGACCTTTTGCTGCAGGGTGGTTTCGGCGGTTTCGATCTTCTGATCCCACTGGCTGTTGGCATCGTTGAAGTTGCCTTGCTCACCTTGGGAGAGGGAGCGACTGGGGCCGGGAATGCCTTCCTCTTCCTGCTCTTCCTCTTCTTCGCCCTTGTCGTCGCCGTCCTCTTCTTCGGGCACGCAGCCATCCCCCGTGCACTCGGTTTCGGTATCACCGGGTGAGCCATCGGGATTGGTGCCTTCGTTCTTGGTTTCGTTCTTGGTGGTGGTGCTGCACTTCGACAGCCCCTTGCAGGTGGTGGTCGTGGTGCTGGTGTTGGTGGTGGTGTTTTTCGAGCCGTCCGGGTTGAGCGTCACATCGGTGGTTTCGGTGACGGTGGTTTCCTTGCCGTTGGGAGACGGCGTGGCGACGTTGCAGACCATGGCGCCGGCGCCGTACTGGCAATTGAGCTTGCCGGGCTCGCGGTATTTGTTGGTGCTGACACAGCGACGCGAGGAGGTGCCGTCAGCGTTGGTCACCCAGTTGTCGCAGGACTTGTCGGAGAAGTACTCCTGCTGCGGTGACATCGGCGGCTTGGTTGGCGGTTGATCGAAGTTGGACGGATTGGTGGTGCTGACGGTGCACGACACACCGTTGCCCTTGTACTTGAAGGAGCCTTCGATTTCGTCGCCCTTACGCTTGGAGCCGAAAGCTTCGAAGGTGTGGGTGTATTGGCAGGCGTTGCTGCAGATCGCGATGGGGGGATCAACATCGGGGTTTCCGTCCGCGCCCAGATTGCGGAAGGTGTGGCCGTGGTAGATGACCTGACCAACAGTAGGCAGGCACGGGTCACCCTCGCACTTGCGTGAGGTGGGGTTCCAAGTGGTGCCGGTAGGACAGCTATCACCAACGCGACGGATATAGCAATCCAGGTTGCAGGCATAACCGCCTGGAAATCCTTCACGCTCGTACAGGCAATAGACGAAGGTATCGGTACTGGTAGCGGTAGGAGAAACACCGACGGTCTTAAAGGGGCCACCTACGTAAACGGATGCAACAGAGCAAGCCTCTTTCCAGTCGGTGAATTGAGCAGAGGGACTAGTAGATCCACGGACTGCCCATTTGTAGTCGGCCGCTTGAGCGTGGAAGGCGAAGAGTGCGAGCAGAAGCCAAAGAAAGCGCATGAAAGAACAAGGGGCCTTTCGGCCCCTCACCTCCCCAGTCAGAAGAACTCGCCGATTCGAAAGCCGGTGATAAATGCCCCGGCTATGAAGGCGCCGAGCATCACTGACCAGAGCACGGCTTACGCCTTGCGGAGCATGCCGAAGACCACACCGGCACAGGCCAGCAGGGCCAGCGCCAGGGCCACGTAACCGGCCACGGAGCCGGCGCTGGTGGCGCCTGCGTTGATCTGGCCTTCGATGCCGCTGATGTCGATCGGGATGGCAGCGGCCATGGCCTGACCAGCCGAGAACACGGCGATACCGCCGACCAGGGCAGCGTTGCGAACAGCGGTGGTGAAGCGGGTAGAGAGTTGTTTCATTGGGTGTTACCTCATGCGTCTTAGGATGGATGCGACCATTCCGCCGGAAAGGCCGATTGCGAATACCAGCAGCGTTCCGCCAAAACCGATGGCGAAGGCCTCTGGTGAAAATCCGCCCGAGACGAGGATGTCGACATAGCCGGCCGCCTCGGGCGGAATCAGGTAGGCCTGGTGCCATTCAAGGGCTGCACAACTGGTGGTCGCGTCCGGGTTGGTTACCCAGGACGTGCAGCCTTGAACCCACACCAGAGCCATGAGTTACGGCTCCAGTGACGAGGCGAAGTAGCCGTCTAGCGCCAGCTCGGAGCCCTCAAGGAGGCCGGAGCTGTAGCCCCACAGATGGCCGCACACAAAGGCCAGAGCCGCGATGAACAGATAGCGCCCCATCACTGGCTACCTCAGGCCTTGGCGCTGTCAGCAGGCGCGGCGGGCTTGTTGGCTGCCGGGGCCTGCGGAGTGGCTTGGGTGGTGGTGCGGGCCTTCACGGGCTCGATGTGTAGAGCGAGATTTTTGCCGAGGTTCTTACCGCCCCGAGCCACGTCGAAGGTGATGCGGACCGGTTCCAACGGCTCCAGGCCAACGCAGGACGAAAAGACTTCGTCGGCCACGTCATCAGAAACGCCCATACCGATGATGGACAGGCCGTGCTCGGTCTTGCCGTCCGGCTCATCGCCATAGAACAGCTTCACGATCTTCACATCGTCGAACTCGGTCTTTTGAACGCCGAGAAATGCAACTTCCATAGTTGAACGGGCCATCTTTTCTTCCTCACTGAGTTGCGCGTTATTGCGCGGGTTTGCCTTTCTGCAGGCCGAGCGATCCCGACAGGCGAACTTCGTGTGAAGTTTTTTGCCTGCGACTGAGCGGCTTGCGGAGTGGTTATTCGCTACTAGTTATACGGTGCAGCAAGGGCAAAATTTCATTCATCGAAACAAATCATGCCCATCAAATAGCTCTGGAATACTTTGGTTTACTGGGGTGTCTTGCTCGCTCCTGTATCAATGCGGTTGATAGAAACTCGATTACACCAAGGGCCCTGCCCTTGTTATCCCGTTTCGCCACCGTCACCCGCGACTGGTGGACCAGTCACGGACGCCGGGGGCGATCTACGTTCCGGGGGATCGGTTGAAGTCGTGCAGGACTCGACCACCGATTGCATCGATCGGGTGAAGATCTGTTCGATCAAGTCGGCCTCTTCGGTGAGCTGCCACGTGCTTAGGCCAATGCCCAGGGCCATGCCGATGACGAGCGGAAAGCACCACTCGCCCAGCAGCGCGACCAGATAGCGGCCCAGGCTGAAAGAGACAGTCATGGCTGCACCTCGTCGGCGGCGGATTGGGTTTGAAACTGGATGCTCAGGCGAGCAATCCCCGAACAGGCATTGCAGCCGCAGAAGTCGCCATCGCACTTCGGGCAACGCTCATGGCCTTGGTGCTTGGCGTCATCGTAGGACTCGGCGTGGCCGCAGTCCTGGCAAAGCACATAGGCATCATGGAGTTCGGGGGACTGGCTCATTAGCAGGTCACTCCAGCTCGAACGGCTCGCGAATCGGCACGAAGGGCACCGGATTGCCCGAGTCGTAGATAACGTGCCAGTACTTCGGGGGCCGGGGCGGTGGCGTGTGTTTCGCGCAGAGAGAGGCAGGGCTCGCCTTCCAGGCACCATTTACCTTGACCACTGACGCGGGGCGGCATTGGTCGCAGGGTGTGGACTGGGAGAGAACGGGCGACGCCGGTAAACGACGGGACCAGCAGACAGAGCAGTCGCAGCTCTCGGCGTGCGGGGCTCTGCGGTATGGATTGATGACCATGAGCGACTACCTCATTCATCGGAGTAGTCCCCTGCACAGAAGATGGTTTTGCCACGGTCGAGGTCGCGGCGGATGCGGTGCAGGTTGATCACGCGGCGACGGCCGATTTTCACGGTCGGGAGGGTGTAGGTTTCGACCCAGCCGCGAACAACATCTTCCGTGATCTGGTCGAGGCCCATCATTTCGGCCAAGACCTGCTGCGAGCAGAACGGCGCGTCACGGAAATCGGTTACGCGCTCGGGATTGCCCGCAAATGAAAGCCCTACTACACCAGACTGTTCCATGTTCTTTGCCCTATAATCCAGAGGATCCTCAAATAGCTTGTTTCAAACTATTTGAACAAACTATAGGAAATGCACCGGGCCAATTCAAACTATTTGAGCAAGACACTTAGAACAAATGGGAACAATTGACGATCGCGTTAGAACCGTTGCATCTATAGCCGGCATGGATCGACTCGTGCGAGAGACCCCAATCGGCTCGAATCGATGGAGAACAGTGCTCTACAACAAAGAGGTGCGGATCAGCACCATTGAGGTTGAAGAGCTAAGCAGGCTGTACCCTCATTACCGTTGGTGGATGATCAGCGGCGAGATTGCCCCTGAAATGGGTCAGACCAGCCCAGCCTTTGACGAAGCAAATCGAAACTTGACCGGTCAAGACGCGGGATAGCGATAACAATGGAAGTGTCTAAACGCTGGTATGCCCGTAAAAGCCTCAAGAAACAAGAATAGATATAAATCCATATTTCAAATTAACAGCCCCTCTCGAAAATCTGACACCAAAGACGACACACGAATTATTTAGACCAGATAAATATTCAAGGAAGCGGAGAATATGCGAGAACAAGGCATAAAAAAAATAGAAGTAAAAGGCCTTCATCACCACTTAGACATAGAACTCAACTTTAACAGTGGCCTAAATATTATTTACGGGAAGAATGGCAAGGGAAAGACCACTGTACTTCATATACTTGCAAACATACTTGAACTAGATATAAATAGATTTAAACACCTACAATTCAAAAGTATTCACCTAGAAAATTTTGGGAAAACAAAACTAGACCTAACAAAAAGCAAAGATGGAAAAATCCAAGTATACATCAACGGTAACGAAGCCGGAGCTCACGAAACTGATAGCGTAGTTCCTGAAATATCACCAGCAGAGAAAGGAACTATAAGAGAAGCTTTCGGTGGTAGACCGGTTTACCTTCCTGCTTTCCGAGCAATTCTTGAGAGAGTCAAAACTTCCCCGTACGATGCTCCGAGTAGGGATCCTGCTTTTGATCTTGTTAAGCGCCAAGAATTGAACGCCATAAGGGAAGCAGAAGAATTTAATCACTCTCGAACTTGGAATAATTTAGAACACATTGCCTCAGCGAACGCCAAAAAAACCATACAATGTCGAGAATGGTTTGGAGCCTTTGTGCCCACCATCAGATACCCTTCGATCTCAGAGGTGACGGATAGCATAAGCAACGAGTTTTACGAGGCTCAAGCCGAAGTATCTCACTCTGAGAGAAGAATGCTCTCATCAATGTTTGTCAGCGTATTCAGAGCTCTTGTATCTAACGATGAGACACCGTCTGATGGTGAAATAGAGCCCCTCATGACAAGAGTTAGAGATTGCCTTGACATAGAGGATGACAATTACTATCCAGACCACATCGGCGTACAACTAGCATCTGCATTGTATAAAGTTGGGGAAGCCGGCAGCAGAGAACAAAGCGAAGCCCAAAAGCGGGTATTAAAGCTCTATGCCGAAATGCTTGAAAGCCGTAAACGGGAAAGAACAGAGGCATTTCACAAAGTTAAAAAATTTGAAGATGCTGTGAACATCTTTCTAGACGGAAAAACCCTCCATGTATCCGACACGTGGAGATCTGATCACAGAAGAGTCAGAGAGTGCGTATATATTGAAACAGAGAACAAGAAGAAATACCCACTTACCTCCCTCTCATCTGGCGAGCGTCAGATATTGACAATGCTGTTCTCTGCAACCCGGATGAGTACGACGGCAACAGGAGCATTCCTAATAGACGAGCCGGAGCTCTCCCTTCATGTTGACTGGCAGCGAATAATACTTGGCATTCTTAACTCACAAACCCTTAATCGACAAATAATTGCCTGTACACACTCACCTGAAGTAGGCGCAGACCACTCTGATGCCGTACAAATGTTTTCACCAACAACTAGCAGCCACGAACCAAACTTATCTGATAGCGAAGACCCTCAGTACGTAATGGATGATGGATTATGAGCCAATATAAGGACATAAGCTCGTACCAGCTAGCAATCAAACTAAGAACCCCAAAAACAATCTTAGTAGAAGGCGCAACCGACAAATCAGTACTTTCAAGATACCTACTAGGCAACAGCATCAAAGACAAAGCACAGAATCAATTTCTAATTGATGAGATTTCAATCATTAGCGATGAGAATCTGGCAGGCCTGGGAAACAGGGAAAAACTCTTAGCAACGGCAGAAGCATTAAAGACAAACCGTGAGAAAATCAAATTTCTTGCCGATAGAGAGTGGGACAATATTGACATAAATACAATAAACGAAAACAGCTTCTGCCAGAACAGCGACGTTATATTTCTTACTAAGGGTCACTCAATAGAGAACTACTGGTTCGATGCAGACGCACTTGCTAATTTCTTGCTTCACACGCATGCCGCAAGCATAAACGAAGAATATCTTGAGGAAATACATGTCCGCTTCCATCAGATGCTCATCTTCTCTGCAAGTTATTCACTAGCAGCAAAAGAATTTAGCTGCATCACTAAGTGCGGCGGGATGATTTCTGCTGACGATATCGAATGGACGGGAGCCAGCTACAAAGCCAAAGACTCCCTGCAACAAAAAGCCGTTCAAAGGACTATAACAGACAATATTCCTGAAAAAATCGATAGTACAAAATCACAAATAGAGCAGATCGCACCAGATCTCCTCAGGTGGATTTGCCACGGGCATCTGGGAGAGGAAGCGATCAGGTCATGCGCTGCGAACCTAGCGATTGAGAAAGGACTTGCAGTAGTAACAGCCAAAGCGATTGAGAGAGGTCATCAGAGAGAGAAGCTATTGCATGACGCAAGCTATATCAGTGACTTTGATCAAGCGCGCATAGAACCCCTGGGCGAAATACTTAACTGGGTACGCCAATAGATCTCACTAGGCCATCTAAAGTCCACTCATTGATTTTTGGCTACTCAGAGTGACTACATCGGCGGCTTTTTCTGAAAAGCTCTGGTGCAATGAGGTTGCAGGATGGCTGAAAGCCCCGGTTTATGGGCCTATCTGGTCTAACAGGGCGCTACGCGGAGGATTCATAATGCTGATGTCCCAGGTTCAAGTCCCGGTGTAGCCACCATACAAAACAAAGGGTTAGCTTAGGCTAGCCCTTTGTCGTTTCTGGCCGGGAAACTTCTAAGACTGCGCCCGCCCTCTCCCCGCCAGCAGCAACCCGCTGACGATCAACGCCCCACCCACCCAGTGATAGTCCTGCAGGCTCTCATCCAGCAGCACCCAGGCGAGGATCGCAGTGAACACGGGCATCAGGTAGTTGCTCATCGCAGTCCGCGAGGCCCCCAGCTCGCGCAGGCCGATGTTCCACAGCTGATAGGCCACCACGGAAGCAAATAGCGCGGTGTAGCCAATCGCAGCGAGGTTAGCTGGGCTGAGTTCGAAGCGCGCCCCTTGCCAGAGCTCCCAGGCGTAGAACGGTGCCAGCATGACTAGGCCGAGCAACACCAGCGCGCCGAGCAGGGTGAAGGGTGGCAGCTGGAAGTAGGCGTTCCAGCGACGCAGCAGCAGCGAATAGAGCGCCCAGTCCAGAGTGGCGAGCACCATCAGCAGATCGCCTTCGGCGAAGGACAGGCTGGCCAGTACTCGCCAGTCGCCCTGGCAGATCAGCCACAGCAAGCCGAACAGGGCCAGGAGCAGACCAACCCAGGCCCTGCGCGCCGGCCACTCACCGAGCAGCAGCCCGGCCCCGATGAAGGTGGCCAGCGGCAGGCAGGTACTGACTAGGCTCAGGTTGATCGCCGCCGTACTGAGCGCGGCGGTATAGAGCAGGCAGTTGTAGGCGGTGATGGCCAGCGCCGCCAGCAGCCACAGACGCCAGCCGGCCCTGAGCAACACCTGGCGATGCTGCCAGAGCGAGGGGCCGACCAACGGCAGGAGGATGGCCAGGGCCACGGCCCAGCGCCAGAAGGCCAGCGACATCGGCGGAATCGCCCCGGTGAAGGCACGCGCCACCAGCGAATTGCCAGCCCAGAAAAGGCTGGCCAGCGCCAGGCCGCCCCAGGCCAGCAGCGCGGCACGACTCATGAACCATCACGCCATGCGAAAAAACGCCGAAGCCATCTGGGCATGCAGATGCCCGGGCCTAATCGAACAGCGTACAGGCCATCACCAGGGCATCCTCGCGCCCACCGGCGGCCGGATAGTAGTCACGCCGACGGCCGACTTCATTGAAGCCGTAACGCTCGTAGAGGCGGTAGGCGCTCTGGTTGCTGGCACGCACTTCGAGGAAGCACTCGCCCGCGCCGAGCTGGCGGGCGCGCTGCATCAGGTGCTCCAGCAGTTGCAACCCCAGCCCGCGGCCCTGGCTCTGCGGGCGCACGGTGATGTTGAGCAGGTGCGCCTCGTCGAGAATGATCTGGATGATGCCGTGGCCGATCTGCTCATCCCCGTCGAACATCAGCCAGCAGTCATAGGACTTGAGGCCATCGGCGAACAGATTGCGGCTCCAGGGATGACTGAAGGCAGCATTCTCGATCTGCACCACGCGGTCGAGATCCGCCTCGGTCATCGGGCGGAAGTGGACAGCGGCACTCATGACGGCTGCTTCCAGCGCGGCATGATGCGGCGCATGGCACGCCAGACCTCGACCTTGCGCTCGGGCTCGTCCATCAGCAGCTCCAGGCTCGGCAGCGCCCAGGCAGCGCCCAGCCCCTCGACCTGCAGCTCGCGGTTGTACGTCTCGGCATCCGCCTCCCCGGCGAAGCGCACGGCGGGCAGGCCGACCAGCCACAGGCAGCGGCAGGGCTCGGCCTCCAGCTGACCGGCCAGCACGCCCTGCACGTAGTCGCGGGCGGCGTCCGGACCCTGGTCCAGGTTGCCGCGGGTGAGCAGCGGCCAGCGGATCGGCGAGCCATCGCCGACCTGCTGCGGGGCATCCGGCAGGCCAGCGGCACGCAAGAGGTCCTTGAGCAATAGATAGGAAGGGTCGCGGCTCTGGAACGGCTCGCCGGTGGCCAGCTCGACCAACAGTGCGCAATCACCGGCACGCAGCAGCTGCAGAGCGAAGCGCGGCGGAGGCACCACCGGCTTGGCCTCGGCCGCCGGCAATGCCTCCGGCTCGGCCTTGGCCTCCGGCTTGGCGAATACCTTGGAAGCCGCCGAGGGGCGCGGCACTTCGATGACCGGTCGCGGCGGCTCGGCCGCTGCCTTGGCCTCGGCCACTGGCGCGGCGACGGGCACAACGGGCGCGACTTCCGCCTGGGGTAGCGGCTGCAGCAGCTCGGGGCGCGAGGGCGCGGCGAACGGCAGTTCCACGCGCGGCAACCAACTGGCCACCTGCATGGCGGTCAGATAGGCGCGGCGGCGGACTTCTTCGATCAAGAGTGGCTTCCAGGACGGACGGAATCAGGCGCGAATTGTGGACTGAATCGGCCCCCGGGAAAAGGCCGATGGAGTGACGGTCATGCATAGGCCCTTTCCAGTACAATCCGGGCTTTTGCGACGGACCGACCCCGCCCATGATCGACCCCAAGCGCGTGTTGCGCGCCCTCGCCGAGCACTGGACGCTGCTCGAACCGCTGTGCGAGCGCTTCGACACCGGCACCCTGAGCCTGGTGGAGCTGCGCAACCAGCTCAGCACGCAGCTGCCCGAGGGCAGCCCCGCCGACATCACCGCCCTGCTCGACCAGTGGATCCGCCTGGACATCCTGGTGCCGGCGGCCAAGAGCCCCAACCGCTTCGAGCTGAACGCACAGATCCACGACTTCCTCGCCTACCTGCGCCGTGAGCACCGCCTCGGCCTGTGCCTGGAGATCGAAGCCTACCTGCGCCACCTGGAGCGCCTGGCCGGTTATATCCAGGACGCCTTCGAAGTGCGCGACGGCAACGACTTGGCGCGCCAGCTGCGCCTGCTCGATATGCGCGTCAGGGACGTTCTCAAGAAGCTGGCCAACGACGAGCAGGCCCTGGTCGGCGTGGCCGAACGGGCCAAGACCAGCGACCGGCAGATTCCGCTGCGCCAGCGCTACGCCGAGGTGCTGGCCACCTGGGACGAATATGTCGAGCCGATGATCCAGCTGGTCTCCGCCGACGGCGCCTTCGAGCAGGGCGTGCGCCGCGTCGAACAGGTGCTGCTGCGCCTGCTCGGCGAACAGCAGCGCCTCGGCCAGCTGGTCGACGACGACCTGCTACTGCGTACCCATGCGCGCATCCTGGAGATGCAGACCGTCGCTCAGCTGACCCTGCGCAAGGCCCGCGAGCTGCTGCTGCCGCTGCGCGAGGAAGCACGCCGGCACAACGCCGTGACCCGTGGCGCCGCGCTGGCCCTGTCGGTGATCCGCAAGAAGGGCCTGGACGCCCTGCCGCAGGCCTCGATGCCGCTGTTCACCCGGCCGCAGAGCACCTTCCTCGGCACCGCCAGCCAGGTAGAGAGCTACGTCTACGCCCTCGCCCGCTTCCAGCCCAAGCCCAACCAGTTCCCGCGCGCCAGCGGCTCGCGCAAAGGCGCACCGCCCAAAGCGCCACGCACCGCCCGCGAGATGATCGAGCGCTGCGAGCAGGCTCTGCCGCTGCCGGACCTGATGGTCTGGCTGCTGGAACAGGAGCCGGAAGGCGCCACCGACGAGCTCCTGTATTGGTTCTCGCGGCTGTCGCGTGACGGCCGCTTCCAACGCGAGCGCCTCGAGCGCCGCGACTACCTCACCCGCGAGCATCAGGTCAGCCTGAGCTCCTACGCCCTGATCAAGCCGGCCGGGACCTCCGCATGAATATCGATCTGAAAGAACTCACCCAGCTCGCGCCGATCTTCCGCGAACTGTTCAAGGGCTACCACATCAGCCGTGCTGCCCCCGAGCTGTACACCCAGCTGTCCAACCAGCAGGACGCCTACCGCGCGCTGTTCAAGTCGCTCGGCTACGAGCTGGTCTGCGACAGCCGCGGCTTCTACTACTTCGTCCCCGAGCAGATGGGCGCCCAGGTGAACAAGACCGCCCAGCGCCTGGCGCTGTTCACCTTCATCCTGGTCGAACACCTGGCGGACCAGGGCCGCGACCCACTGGCCGTGCTCGACGGTGGCAGCCTCGGTCGTGACGAGCTGCCGCCGCTGCTGGAGAAGTACAAGGACCTGTTCCTCCAGGCTGAGGTCACCACCCAGGACGAGCTGGAAGAGAAGGTCATGCGCCGCCTGGCCCAGCTCGGCTTCGCCAGCGAGGACAACGGCGTGTACCGCTTCCTCGCCCCCATGCACCGCTTCCTCGACGTGTGCCTGTCGGTGCAGCAGGACCGCGACCTGGCCGCCAGCCTGCACAGCAACCTGCCGCTACCGACGCCGGAGCTGGTGATCGACGAAGCCGAAGAAGACATCGTGCGCATCGAGCCGCTACCCGAGACCGCCGAAGAATCCGAGGAAGAGGCCCTGGCCCGCGCCATGGCCGAGGAACGTGACGCCCAGGAGATCGACGCATGAGCCAGGAACGCTACGGCATCCGCCGCTTCGCCCTGCTGAACACCGCCGGCTACAGCCTCGGCATCTTCCCGCTGGAAAACCCGCTGTCGGTCTACGGCGCCAACAACCTGGGCAAATCGGCATCGATCAACGCGCTGCAGTTCCCCATCCTCGCGCGCATGTCCGACATGAGCTTCGGCAAGTACAGCCTGGAAGCCTCGCGCAAGTTCTACTTCGCCAGCGACACCAGCTACATTCTGGTGGAGGTCGCCCTGCCCCACGGCCCGCATGTGATCGGCGTGGCCGGTCGCGGCCCGGGCGGCGGCTTCGGCCACCAGTTCTTCGCCTACCAGGGCGAGCTGCATCTGGAGCACTACCAGCAGGATGGCGTCTGCCTGCGCCAGCGCGAGCTGTTCAAGAACCTCGGCCAGGCCGGCATCACCCCCTACGAGCTCAAGCCCGAGGAACTGCGCCGCCTGCTGGTCGGCGGCCACACCAGCATCCCGCTGGACCTGACCCTGATCCCGCTGCGCTCCACCAGCGAGCAGAGCCTGAAGACCTTCCGCGCGCTGTTCATCAACCTGCTGCATATGCGCGAGATTACGGCGGCCAAGCTCAAGCAGCTGTTCCTCGATGCCTTCGAGCACAGCCTGCGCTCCGGCAGCGTCGACTACATCGCCGCGACCGAGGAAGCCTTCCGCGACGTGCGCCGCATGGAGCAGGACTACCAGGCGCTGGTCGCCGCCGGCCCCTTGGTCGAGGCGCTATCCGGCGGTGTGGCCCAGCGCGAGCTGCTGCGCGGCAAGCTGCATCGCCTCTCGCCGCTGCTGGATAACCTGCTCGGCGCCTGGCAGGACTACTCCGGCGCACGCAAGGAAGAGCTGGTGATCCAGGCCGAGCACTACCGCCGCGAGCAGGACGGTCTGCAGAACGAACAACGCGGTGGCACCGCCGAGCTGATGCGCCTGGAGCGCGAAATCAGCGAGATCCAGCGCTGGCTCGGCGAGCTGTCGGTGCTGAAGAACCGCTTTGCCCTGGTCACGGACGCCAAGGTACTGGAAGAACAGCTGCTCGCCGCCAAAGATGCCCACGACGAGCTGGCAGGCGCCCTGGCGCAGTCGCGCCAGTTCTCCGCCGAGGACCTGGACGAGCGCCTGCGCGACCTGGAGAAGCGCCTGAAGTCGGTCAAGCAGCAGCTCGACCACGCCGACAACAACAGCTACTCGCGCCTGCGCGAGGAGTTCAGCCAGGCCGACGTCGACCGCCTGATGCGCCTGTTCAACGGCCAGCTGTTCAGCCTGCCGCTGGGTGAGAAAGGCATCCAGGCCGAGGGCGACGACTGGGTCAAGGCGGTGGAAGCCGTGCTGGATCGCTTCAAGGGCGACACCTTCGCCGTGCCGGGCCTGTCCATCGACCTCTCGCATATCGAGCCGCCGGCCCTGCAAGCGCTGGCCGACCGCGCCGCCCTGCGTGACCAGAAGGACCGCCTGGAGCGCGAGCTCAAGCAACTCAAGACCCAGCAGGCGGTGGCTAACGACCGCGCGGCAAGCAAGGCCCAGGCTGAGCAGCTGTACCAGGCCGTGCTGGATGCGCAGAAGGCCCTGGAAGACTTCCGCAAGAGCCAGACCCTGGCCGCCGAAGAGCCGGCCAAGCTGGAGCAGCTGGCCGAGGCCGAAGCCGCCCAGGACGAACTCAAGCGCGCATCGGACGCCTTCACCGAGCGCGTGCAGCAGCTATCCGCCAAGTTGCAGCTGGTTGGCCGCCAGCTGGCCGACCTGGAAGCCAAGGAACGCACCCTGGAAGACGCCCTGCGCCGTCGCCAGCTACTGCCGGCCGACCTGCCGTTCGGCACACCCTTTATGGAGCCGGTCGACGACAGCCTGGAGAACCTGCTGCCGCTGCTCAACGACTACCAGGACAGCTGGCAGGCGTTGCAGCGCATCGACGGCCAGATCGACGCGCTGTATGCGCAGGTGCGCCTCAAGGGCGTGGCCAAGTTCGACAGCGAGGACGATCCGGAGCGCCGACTGCAACTGCTGGTGAACGCCTACGCGCATCGCCAGGACGAAGCGCTAACTCTTGCGAAAGCCAGACGAGCCGCAGTCACCGATATCGCCCGCACCCTGCGCAATATCCGCAGCGACTACGACAACCTGGAACACCAGCTGGCGCTGTTCAACCGCGAGATCAACAAGCGCCAGGTGTCCAACCTGGAGAGCTTCCGCATCGTCCTGGCACCAAACCGCGACGCGCTCAAGCACATCGACCAGATCATCCACAGCGCCGGCCAGTACGAGGAAGGCGAGACCCTGTCGGTGTTCGACCTGAGCCAGAGCGCCGAGCAGGATGCCAAGAACGAAGAGGCCAAGGACTACCTGTCGCGCCTGGTGGCGGCCAACGGCAACCAGCTGGGCCTCAAGGACCTGTTCGAGCTGGCCTTCGAGATCACCAAAGTTGGCGGTCAGCCGGTGATGCACACCGACATCGATGGCGCTGCCTCCAACGGCACCACTATGACCATCAAGGCACTGACCAACATGTACCTGCTACTGCACCTGATGGATCGCGAGCAGGCCGGCAAGGTACGTCTGCCCTACTACCTCGACGAAGCGGCGGACATCGACGAACGCAACCAGCAGGCGCTGATCGAGACCAGCCTGCAGCTCGGTTTCGTGCCGATCCTGGCGTCGGTGAAGCCGCAGGTCTCAGCCCATGTGGCCATCGACCTGGAAGGCGGCAGCGGGCCGAACGGCATCTACATCGACGAGGCGGACTGGAAGCTCATCAGGCGCCGCGAGACACTGAAGACTCCGGTCGAAGAAGTCGAGCCGACTTGATTCTTTATGGAAATAGATGCGGGGCTGCGGCCCCCTTTTTCATGCCCGCATCTCTGGGCATGGATTCGGCAGGATCAGGCAAGCCCGCTTGGCGCCCTTGCACTAGCCTCTCCCAGGTCCACGATTGACCCAGGAGATTTCCATGAGCAAGACCCTCGCCTATGCCGCCCAGGCTCCGCACACCCCGCTGGCGCCCGTCGAGATCGAGCGCCGTGCCGTAGGCCCGGATGACATCGCCATCGACATCCTCTACTGCGGCGTCTGCCACTCGGACCTGCACACCGCGCGCAACGAATGGCACAACACCCTGTACCCGTCGGTGCCAGGCCACGAGATTGTCGGCAGGGTCACGGCGGTCGGCAGCAACGTGTCGACGTTCAAGGTCGGCGACGTCGCCGGCGTCGGCTGCATGGTCGACAGCTGCCGGCACTGCGCCTCCTGCAACGAGAGCCTGGAGCAGTATTGCGAGAGCGGCTTCACCGGCACCTACAACGGCCCGGTGTTCGGCGGCGAGAACACCTTCGGCGGCTACTCCCAGCACATCGTGGTCGACCAGCGCTTCGTCCTGCGCATCAGCCATACCGGCAACCTGGCCGCCGTTGCCCCGCTGCTGTGCGCCGGTATCACCACCTACTCGCCGCTGCGCCAGTGGAAGGTCGGCCCGGGACAGAAGGTAGGCATCGTCGGCCTCGGTGGCCTCGGCCACATGGGTGTGAAGATTGCCGCCGCCATGGGCGCCCATGTCGTGCTGTTCACCACCTCGCCGAACAAGCGTGAAGACGCCCTGCGCCTGGGCGCCAGCGATGTGGTGGTGTCGAAGAACGCCGAGGAGATGGCCGTGCATGCCGGCAGCTTCGACTTCATCCTCAACACCGTGGCTGCGCCGCACGACCTCAATCCCTTCCTCAACCTGCTCAAGCGCGACGCCACCCTGTGTCTGGTCGGCGCGCCGGATTCGCCGCACCCGCCGGCGGACGTGTTCGGCCTGATCTTCAAGCGTCGCCGCATCGCCGGCTCGCTGATCGGCGGCATCGCCGAAACCCAGGAGATGCTCGACTTCTGCGCCGCGCATGACATCGTCTCGGATATCGAGATGATCCCCATGCAGTCGATCAACGACGCCTACGAGCGCATGCTGAAAAGCGATGTGAAGTATCGCTTCGTCATCGATATGGCTTCGCTCTGAGTGAATGCACGACCGCCTGCCCGGCGGTCGTGCTGCCACGGCGAGACGCTCTAGACTGGAAGAGAACCCGTCAAGGAGCGATGCCATGTCCTCGCCACTGCGCAGCCTGCTGTTTATCCTGACGCTGGCCTGGACGGGCACGGCACTGGCCGACGACGTGGTCATGGCCTTCGGCGAAAAGATTCCCCCCTACTGCTTCCCGGAAAGCGACAGCGGCATCGAGCTGGACGTTATCGGTGAGGCCCTGGCCTATCGCGGCCATCGCCTGGTGCCGCGCTACTACCCCCTGGCCCGCGTGCCTCTGGCCTTCCGCCAGGGCGAAGTACAGGCGGCGATGACCGACCTCGGTCAGGATCTCAGCACCCAGGGTGCCCACTATGGCGAGCCGGCCGTGCTCTATCGCAATGTGCTGGTCAGCCTGCAGGGGCGACAGCTGAAGATCGAGAAACCCGAAGACCTGCAGGGGTTGAGCATCGTCGCCTTCCAGGGCGCCGCCAAGCGCTACCCGGAGTGGCTGGCTGCCAGCGAGGCAGCCGGACTGTACTTCGAGCAGAACAACCAGGAACTGCAGGTACTGGGCCTGAACAAGGGCCGCTACGACGTGGTGCTAAGCGACCAGCGCATCTACCAGTATTTCGAGCAACTGCTCGAGCGCACCAGCCTGTTCAAGGCCAAGGCCGTGACGTTCCACCCCTTCGTCGAGGAGGACCCGCAGGACTACCGGCCGCTGTTTCGCTCGCAGCAGATCCGCGACGATTTCAACGCCGGCCTGCACCATCTCAAGGCCAGCGGCCGCTACCAGGCCATCTATGACAGCTACCTGCAACAGCCCTGAATCAGGTCAGCGCAAAGGCATCCGCATCCAGGTGGGCCGGGAAGCGCTCACGGTAGGCCGCCAGCTCCTTGGCCGACAGACGCACACGGAACACCCCGGCGGCATCGCCCGGTGCCAGAAGGGACTCGCCCTGGAAATCCAGCACCTGGGAATCACCACTGTACGCATGGCCCTTGCCATCCGTGCCGATGCGATTGACTGCGGCGACGTAGCACAGATTCTCGATGGCCCGCGCCGGCAGCAGGCGGTTCCAGTGGTGACGCCGTGCGCCCGGCCAGTTGGCGGTGTACAGCAGCAGGTCGGTGCCCTGCGGGTCGCGGCTCCATACCGGGAAACGCAGGTCGTAGCAGATCAGCGGGCGTACCTGCCAACCCTTCACGTCCAGCAGCACCTGCTCGCCACCGGCGGCGTAATGCTTGTGCTCGCCGGCCATGCGGAACAGGTGACGCTTGTCGTAGTGCGCCAGGGTGCCGTCCGGCCGCGCCCACAGCAGGCGGTTGCGATAGCTGCCGTCGGCAGCCTGGATGATCAGACTGCCGGTGATCACAGCATTGATGCGCCGGGCCTGCTCGATCAGCCAGGCGCTGGTCGTCCCGTTCTCCGCCTCGGCCAGCTCTGCCGAGTGCATGGAAAAGCCGGTGGTGAACATCTCCGGCAGTATCACCAGGTCGGCACCGCGCGCCTGTTCCAGCAACGGAGCGAAGCGCGCGCGGTTGGCGGCGGCGTCGTGCCAGTCCAGTTCGCTCTGGATCAGCGCCAGCTCGAGATCGGGCAACAGGCTCAGATCGCGCATAGTTTTTCCGCTGCCAGGCGCAGCGTCTCCTCGCGTTTGGCGAAACAGAAGCGCACCAGGCGCATGTCGACCGGGGCCTGCTGGTAGAACACCGATACGGGGATGGCCGCCACGCCATGCTCGCGGGTCAGCCATTCGGCCATGGCCACGTCATCCAGGTCCGGGCGGATCGCCGAATAGTCGGCCAGCTGGAAGTAGGTGCCGGGTGCGCGGGTGAAGCGGAAACGCGAGCCGGCCAGCAGATCGCAGAACAGGTCGCGCTTGGCCTGGTAGAAAGCCGGTAGCTCCTCGACGTGCTCGGGATTCGATTCCATGAAGTCGGCCAGGGCATGCTGCAGCGGGGTGACGCCGCAGAAGTTCACGTACTGGTGGATCTTGCGCAGCTCGGCGGTGAGTGCCGGCGGTGCCACCACGTAGCCGGTCTTCCAGCCGGTGACGTGGTAGGTCTTGCCGAACGAGCTGACCACGAAGGCGCGCGCGAACAGCTCCTCGTGGGCCAGCACGCTGGCATGGCGGGCGCCGTCGAAGATCAGGTGCTCGTAGACCTCGTCGCTGATCACATGGATATCGCGGCCACGGATCAGCCCCGCCAGCTGTTCCAGATCGTCACGGCTGAGCAGCGCGCCGCTGGGATTGTGCGGCGAGTTGATGAAGATCAGCCGGGTGCGCGGGGTGATGGCATCGGCCAGGCGCTGCCAGTCCACGGCGAAGTCCGGCAACGCCAGCGGTACGTGCACGCAGCGTCCACCGGCCAGTTCCACCGAGGGCTCGTAGCTGTCGTAGCAGGGGTCGAGGACGATGGCTTCGTCGCCCGGATGGATCAGCGCCTGCACGGCGCAGAAGATCGCCTCGGTGGCGCCGGGGGTGATGGTGATCTCGCTGTCGGCATCGCGCTGCACGCCGTAGCTGCGCTCGATCTTGGCCGCCACCTGCTGACGCAGGGCCGGCAGGCCGGTCATCGGGCAGTACTGGTTGCGCCCCTCCAGCACATGGCGGGCCACGGCCTCGCGCAGCGCCTGCGGGCCGTCGAAATCGGGAAAGCCCTGTGACAGGTTGATGGCGCCGACTTCAGCGGCGAGCTGGGACATGCGGGTGAAGATGGTGGTGCCGACATTGGGCAGCTTGCTGGCGAGCATCAGGACTTCCTGCTGGCAGGGTGCGAGCGGCGAGGATAGCCGATGGCCGACGACGGCAGAAATGAAAAAGGCGCAGAAGCTTATGCTCCTGCGCCCTTCGTATGGCCTGCCGGGGGAATCAGCGCTTCTTGTCCTTGCGCTTCTTCTCGGCCTTCTTGTGGTGACTCATCAGGCGCTTCTTGCGGTTCACCTGGCGCTCGGTGAGCTTGTTCTTCTTGCCCTCGTAGGGGTTGTCACCGCCCTTGTATTCGATGCGGATCGGCGTGCCGACCAGCTTGAGCACACGGCGGTAGGTGTTCTCCAGGTAACGGGTGTAGGTCTTGGGGACCGCATCCACCTGATTGCCGTGGATCACGATCAGCGGCGGGTTGGCGCCACCCAGGTGGGCATAGCGCAGCTTGATGCGGCGGCCGTTGACGGTCGGCGGCTGGTGCTCCTGCACGCAGTCTTCGAGGATCTGCGTCAGGCGGTTGGTCGGCCAGCGGGTGACAGCGGCCTTGAAGGCGGTCTGTACCGACTTGTACAGGTGACCAACACCGGTGCCGTGCTTGGCGGAGATGAAGTGGATGTCCGCCCAGTCGACGAACATCAGCCGGCGCTCCAGTTCGGTCTTCACGTAGTCCTTCTCGCCCTGCTCCATGCCGTCCCATTTGTTCAGGGCGATGACCAGCGCGCGGCCGGTTTCCAGCACGAAGCCGAGCAGGTTGAGGTCATGCTCGACCACGCCTTCGCGGGCGTCCATCACGAAGATCACCACGTTGGCGTCCTGGATGGCCTGCAGGGTCTTGACCACCGAGAATTTCTCGACGGCCTCGAAGATCTTGCCGCGGCGACGCACGCCGGCGGTGTCGATCAGGGTGTACTTCTCCTCATCGCGCTCGAAGGGGATGTAGATGCTGTCGCGGGTGGTGCCGGCCTGGTCATAGACGATCACCCGCTCTTCACCGAGCATGCGGTTGACCAAGGTCGACTTGCCGACGTTGGGGCGACCGATAATGGCGATCTTGATGCCATCCTTCTCGCTCGGACCTGGAATGCGCTTGGCCTCCTGGCCTTCGGCGACCACTTCCTCGGCCTCGCCTTCCGCCCCCTCGGCCAACTCTTCACCAGCGTTGTCCTTGGGGAAGATGCCCAGCGCGGCTTCCAGCATCTGGCTGATGCCGCGGCCGTGGGCGGCGGCGATCGGCAGCGCATCGCCCAGGCCCAGCGGGCTGAACTCGGCGCGGGCAATGTCCGGATCGACGGTATCGACCTTGTTGGCGATCAGGAAGCTGCGCTTGTTCCGCTTGCGCAGGTGCTCGGCGATCATCTGGTCGGCGGCGGTCATGCCCGCCCGCGAGTCGACCATGAACAGCACGGCATCGGCTTCCTCGATGGCCTGCAGCGACTGCTCGGCCATCTTCGCATCGATGCCTTCCTCGTCGCCGGAGATGCCGCCGGTATCGATGACGATGTAGGTGCGCCCCTGCCACTTGGCCTCGCCGTACTGGCGATCACGGGTCAGGCCCGCGTATTCGGCGACGATGGCGTCGCGGGTCTTGGTCAAGCGGTTGAACAGCGTCGACTTGCCGACGTTGGGGCGGCCCACCAGGGCGATTACCGGAACCATTGGCTCCTCCTCAAAAACACAAAGGCCGCTGCCGGAAAACGGCAGCGGCCGGACATTGCAGAACAGCTTAGCGGATGGTCAGGCCAACCAGCTTGCCGCTGTTGCCGTAGGCGTAGATCCAGTCGCCGACCACCAGCGGACGGGCGCGCAGGCCGTCGCCATCGATCTTCTCGCGGCCGACGAAGTGGCCATCCACCTGGCTCAGCAGGTGCAGGTAGCCTTCGAAGTCGCCCACAGCCACGTAGCTGGAGAACACTTCCGGCGCGGACAGCTGGCGACGCAGCAGCGCATCGTTGCTCCACAGCGACGTGGTGGAGCGCTCATCGACGCTCTCGATGGCACCGTTGGCCAGGCTGACATAGACGTTGCCGAAGCCCTGGGCCAAGCCGACATAGCTGGAAGCATCGCGATTCCAAAGCTGGCGACCGCTCTCGGCATCAAAGGCAGCGACTTTGCCCTGGTAAGTCACGACATACAGGTTGCCGCCGGAGAGCAGCAGATTTCCATCGATGTCGACCACGCGCTCCAGTTCGGAGCGGCCCTGAGGGATGGCCACGCGCTGCTCCCAGACCGGGATGCCACGGCTGGCGTCCAGCGCCAGCAGCTTGCCGGTGGACAGGCCGGCGATCACCATGCGGTTGGTCATTACCGGGCTGCTGGTGCCGCGCAGGGTCAGTACGGCCGGGCTGTTCTCGTAGATCCAGCGCTGTTCGCCAGTGCTGGCATCGAAAGCGATCAGACGGTCGTCCTGGGTCTGCACCACAACGACGTCGCCGTTGGTGGCCGGCGCGGAGAGCACTTCGCTGGTGACACGGGCGCGCCACTTCTCTTCGCCGTTGCTGGCATCGAGGGCGATCACTTCGCCCTTGAGGGTGCCGACCAGCACCAGGCCGTAGCCGGCGCCGACGCCACCGGAAACCGGCAGATCCAGCTCGACTTCCCAGAACTTGTCACCAGTCAGGCGATCGAGGGCGACCACTTCGCCGCTGACGGCTGCGGCATACAGCCGCTCGCCATCCACGGCCGGCGTCAGCAGGTTGTACAGCTCGCCCTGACCATCGCCGATGGAGCGGCTCCACTGGGCATCCAGGCGCACTTCCTCCTGAATGTCGGGCAACTCGTTCGGCGGCAATTCCTTCTTGCTGTTGCTGCTGCACCCAACGGCCATCACGGCCAGGGCCAGCACGGCGGCATTCTTCCAACGCATCACGTCAGGCATCCCCTTTCGCCAGGTCATCGAGTTTCATCTGCAGGCCACCAACGGCGGCATCTTCGTGCAGAGCTTCCTTGGCCTTCTGATAGGCCTTGTGTGCTTCGTCGCCACGACCCAGCTGCACCAGCAGGTCACCACGCAGTTCTTCGCGCGCGGCCAGCCAGGCCTTCTCAGCCTCGCCGTCGAGCAGCTTGAGACCTTCTTCGGCCTTGCCCTGGGCAGCGAGTACACGCGCCAGGCGCTGGCGCGCCAGCTCGCCGATGGTGGCATCGCGGGGCTTGTCCAGCAGCGGCTTGAGCTCGGCAGCGGCATCGTCCAGCTTGCCGTTCTCTACTGCAACCTTGGCGACGAACAGGCTGGCGTACTGGGCGTATTGGGTACCGGAGAAATCACTTTTGAGCTTGCCCGCCAGCTCGGTGACCTTGCCGATATCCGGCTGGCCACTGGGCGTCAGGGTGGTTTCCAGCAGTTGCTGATACAGAGCGCCAGCGCCCTGGGCCTGATTGGTCTGATATTGCTGCCAGGCCTGCCAGCCGAACACCAGGGCCAGAGCCAGGGCGCCGCCGGTCAGCAGGGGTTTGCCGTTGCGCTGCCACCAGTCCTTCATCTGCGCAATCTGTTCTTCTTCGGTCATGCTCACCCCAATAACTCCTTATTCGTCTCGTTCTCAGGCCTGCAGGCAGGCGGCCAGGTGCGCCGGCAGCGCATCCCAGCCAATGTTCTGTTGCTGTGCGTCATCGCGCAGGGGTTTGCAACCTACCACGCGGGTGGCCAGTTCGTCCTCACCCAGGATCAGGGCGAAGCGCGCGCCGCTCTTGTCGGCCTTCTTGAACTGGCTCTTGAAGCTACCGCCGCCGCTGTTGACCAGCAGGCGCAGACCCGGAATGGCGTCGCGCAGGCGTTCGGCCAGGGCCAGGCCAGCCAGCTCGGCCGCCTCGCCAAAGGAGCAGAGATAGAGATCCGCCGGAGCGTTCAGCTCTTCCGGCAGCAACTGCAGGGTTTCCAGCAACAGGATCAGGCGCTCGACGCCCATGGCAAAGCCCACGCCCGGCGTCGATTTGCCGCCGAGCTGGGTCACCAGACCGTCGTAGCGGCCACCGGCGCACACGGTACCCTGGGCGCCGAGCTTGTCGGTGACCCACTCGAATACGCTGCGATTGTAGTAATCGAGACCACGTACCAGCTTGTGGTTGATCTCGTAGCGGATGCCCACCGCGTCCAGGCGCGCCTTGACGCCCTCGAAGTGCAGACGCGACTCCTCGTCGAGGTAGTCAGCCAGGGTCGGCGCACCGACCAGCAGAGCCTGGGTCTGAGCATTCTTGCTGTCGAGGATGCGCAGCGGATTGGTGGTCAGGCGGCGCTGACTGTCCTCGTCGAGCTGCTCGAAGCGCTCGTTGAGATAGACCACCAGGGCGTCGCGATAAGCGGCGCGCGCCTCGCTGGAACCCAGGCTGTTGAGCTGCAGGGTCACCGCATCGGCCAAACCGAGCTTCTGCCATAGGCGCCAGGTGAGCACGATGAGCTCGGCGTCGACATCCGGCCCCGCCAGGTTGAAAGCTTCCACACCGATCTGGTGGAACTGGCGGTAGCGGCCCTTCTGCGGCTTCTCGTAGCGGAACATCGGCCCGGTGTACCAGAGCTTCTGCACCTGACCGCCGCCTGACAGGCCATGCTCGAGCACGGCGCGCACACAGCCGGCAGTGCCTTCCGGACGCAGGGTCAGCGATTCCTCGTTGCGGTCGAGGAAGGTGTACATTTCCTTGTCGACCACGTCAGTGCCCTCACCGATGCCGCGGGCGAACAACTCGGTGAACTCGAGAATGGGCAGGCGGATTTCACTGTAGCCATAGCCGTCCAGCAGCTCGGCGACCGTGCGCTCCAGGTAGCGCCAGGCAGGCGTCTGCTCCGGCAGGATGTCGTTCATGCCACGGATGGCTTGTAGGGACTTGCTCACGAATCTTCCTTATCAGCCGCGGGCGATCACGGCCGCGTCGGCCTCGGCCTTCTCGGCCGCCTTGCGGCGGATCAGCTTCTCCAGCTCATCCACCAGGTTGTCGTTGGTCAGCTTCGAGGCCGGAGCGCCGTCGATATAGACCAGGTTGTTCGGCGTGCCACCGGTAAGGCCGATGTGCGCCTCCTTGGCCTCGCCGGGGCCATTGACCACGCAGCCGATCACAGCAACGTCGAGCGGTACCAGCAGGTCTTCGACCCGCTGCTCCAGCTCGTTCATGGTCTTGACCACATCGAAGTTCTGCCGCGAGCAGCTCGGGCAGGCAATGAAGTTGATGCCGCGCGAGCGCAAGCGCAGGGACTTGAGGATGTCGTAACCGACCTTGATTTCTTCAACCGGATCGGCGGCCAGGGAAATGCGGATGGTGTCGCCGATACCCTCAGCCAGCAGCATGCCCAGGCCCACCGCCGATTTCACGGTACCGGAACGCAGGCCACCAGCCTCGGTGATGCCCAGGTGCAGCGGCTGCTCGATCTGCTTGGCAAGGAGGCGGTAAGCGGCGACGGCCATGAAGACGTCGGAGGCCTTCACGCTGACCTTGAAGTCGGAAAAATTCAGGCGATCAAGGTGCTCGACATGGCGCAGCGCCGATTCCACCAGTGCCTCGGGCGTCGGCTCGCCATACTTCTTCTGCAGGTCCTTCTCCAGCGAGCCGGCATTGACGCCGATGCGGATCGGAATGCCCTTGTCACGGGCCGCTTCGACCACGGCCTTAACGCGGTCTTCCCGGCCGATATTGCCTGGGTTGATACGCAGACAGTCGACACCCAGCTCGGCCACGCGCAGGGCGATCTGGTAGTCAAAATGGATGTCGGCAACCAGCGGTACGCGCACCTGCTGCTTGATCCTGCCAAAAGCCTCGGCCGCCTCCATGGACGGCACCGAGACGCGCACGATGTCGGCACCGGCGTCTTCCAGACGGCGAATCTGGCCAACGGTGGCCTCGACGTCACAGGTTTCGGTATTGGTCATGCTCTGCACGGCGATCGGCGCATCGCCGCCGACCGGTACCGAGCCAACCCAGATTTTGCGGGACGGGCGACGCTTAATGGGGGATTCGCAATGCATGTTCTGGCTCACTGCCCCAATTTGAGGCGGGCGGTCTCACCGTGGGTGGAGGAAGCGACATCAACCGACTGGCCATTGACCAGTACCACGGCGCCGCGGGCGTAACCGAGGCGCAGCTCCAGCGGGGCCTTGCCGACCAGTTCGACACTGTCGCCACGGCGCTTCAGAGCACTGAGCAGCACCTTGCCATCGGCATCGGTGAGCTGGGTCCAGCAGTCGGCGGTAAATTGCAGGTTGACCAGCGCCTCACCGGCAGCCGGAGCGATCGGAGCCGCAGGGGCCTCGGTTTCAACAACGACCGGGGCCGGAGACTGAGCCGGCGGGTTGACCACGGGCATAGCGATTTGCGTAGCGGGCACGGCATCAGCAGCCTCAGCCGGCACGACAGCACTCGGAGCCGCTGGCACTTGCGGGGCAGACGTCCCGCTCTGCGTGATCGCAGCGGATGGCGGCACTTCGGTCGGCGCCGGATTAGCGGCAGCGAGTGCAGGCTCCAAAGGAGCTTCGACCTGCGCCTCGACAACCGCCTGGTCCTCCGGCTCGTCCAGGGGATGAATCTCAGTGGTGCCGTCGGCGGTCTCTACTTCAACGTGCTCCATCCCGGCATCGGCTCCCGTGCCGGCAAGGCGCTGGCTCTCGCCCTGCCACCAGAAGAACCCGGCGCCGCCCAGCGCGACCAGTGCTACGACGCTGAACACCTTGAGCAGGCTCTGTGATACCCGGGCCGGCTCCTCAATGCGAGCCAGGCTCGACACGCTGCTGCCGCTGGCATCGGTGCCGGTGAACTGGTCGAACTCCAGGACCAGCCGATCGCCGTCCATGCCCATCAACTTGGCATAGGCACGCACGTAGCCGCGGGCAAAGGTGTGTCCCGGCAGCTGCTCGAAGGCCCCCGCCTCCAGATTGCGCAGGGCCTGGGCCGTCAGATTGAGCTGCACGGCAACGTCGTTCAGGGCCAGGTTCTTGCTTTCGCGTACCTTGCGCAGCGTCTCCCCGGGATTGACCCGGTGCGCGGCGGCAACTTCAGGATGCGAGGCTTTCATCACTGCTCCGACAGGTATTGCTGATATTCGGGCGTACCCGGGTAGAGGCGCTTGAGCTGCAGCCCCAGACTGGCTGCCTGGTCTCGGTCCTCGAAGACACGCGCCAGGCGGATGCCAAGCAGCAGACTCTGCGGCGTCTGCCGCGCCTGCTGGCTGAAACCGGCATAGTAGCTGCGTGCAGCCACATAATCCTTGTCTTCGAGGGAGAGCTGCGCCATCTGCAGCAGCGAGGTGGGCCGCTGGCTATTGAGACGCAGCGCCTTTTCGAAATGCTGCTTGGCTTCTTCGCGCTTGCCCAACTGCAACGCCGTCAGACCAAGGTTCTCGAAGACACGGGAGCGCTCGGAATAGAGCGTATCCTCGGACGCCTTCAGATACTGGGCATAGGCTTCCTTGTAGCGCTTCTGTTCGAAGAGGAAGCCGCCATAGTTGTTCAGTATGCGCGTCTCGCCATCGCTCAACGAAATGGCCTTGCGGTAGCTCTCATCGGCAAGCTTCGGCTCAAGCTCATACTGGTAGACCACCGCCAGAGCAGAGTATGCCTCCGCACTCGATGAATCGAGCTCCAGCGCCTTGCGCAGAGGCTCCTTGGCCTTTTCGGTCGACCCCTGCTGCAGATGCCCGATGCCGAGTTGGATATAAGCATCGCGAGCCTGGTTACGGCCCTCCTCGGTGCTGAGAGGGTCAACTGAACCGCCGGTCCTGACGCACCCCGCCAGCAGAATGGCAAAAGACAGATAGAGCACAGGGCGCAAGGTCATGGAGTTCCTCCCCTTCAATTTCGGTTGGTGGTGCGCGGCTCTTCGGCCTCGCTACCCAGCTGACGTACTGCGATATAGCGTTCGCTGCGACGGGTACGGTCCTGTACCTGACCGACCAGTTGCCCACAGGCGGCGTCGATATCATCACCGCGCGTGGTACGCACGGTGACGTTGAAGCCAGCCTTGTGCAACAGGTCCTGGAAGCGACGAATAGCGTTGTTGCTCGGCCGTTCGTAACCGGAGAAGGGGAAGGGATTAAACGGAATCAGATTGATCTTGCAAGGAAAATCCTTGAGAAGTGCGATCATCTGCGCAGCGTGCTCAGGCTGGTCGTTGACGTCCTTGAGCAGGGTGTACTCGACGGTCAGAAAACGCTTCTCGCCCAGGCCCTCGATGTAGCGGCGGCAGGAAGCCAGCAGCACGTCCAGCGGGTACTTCTTGTTGAGCGGCACCAGCTGGTTGCGCAGCTCATCGTTCGGTGCGTGCAACGACAGGGCCAGGGACACGTCGGTAACGGTCGCCAGCTTATCGATCATCGGCACCACGCCGGAGGTGGACAGGGTCACCTTGCGCTTGGAAATGCCGTAGCCGAGATCGTCCATCATGATCTGCATGGCCGGCACGACATTATCGAAATTCAGCAGGGGCTCGCCCATGCCCATCATCACCACGTTGGTGATGGCACGGTCGATCTTGGCCGGTACGGTGCCGAAGGATTTGTTGGCGATCCAAACCTGGCCGATGATTTCCGCGGCAGTCAGGTCGCTGTTGAAACCCTGCTTGCCAGTGGAACAGAAACTGCAATCCAGCGCACAGCCGGCCTGCGAGGACACACAGAGGGTGCCACGGCCGCCTTGCGGGATGTACACGGTCTCGACGCAGCTGCCGGATGCTACGCGCACCACCCACTTGCGGGTACCGTCGGCGGAGATGTCCTGGCTGACCACTTCGGGGCCGCGAATCTCGGCGCAGGCACTGAGCTTTTCGCGCAGGGCCTTGCCGAGATTGCTCATGGCGTCGAAGTCCTCGACGCCAAAATGGTGAATCCACTTCATGACCTGACCGGCACGGAAGCGCTTTTCCCCGATGCTCTCGAAGAAGCTTTCCATTTCGGGCTGGGTCAGCCCCAGCAGGTTGGTCTTGGCTACATCAGTCATGGATTCACCCTCGCCGGTTCGCGCTTAGCGAATGCGAGCGCACACCTCGGTGGCGGAGAAGAAGTACGCGATCTCGCGAGCGGCGGAAGCCTCGGAGTCGGAACCGTGTACGGCGTTCTCGTCGATGGAAACGGCGAAGTCGGCGCGGATGGTGCCGGCAGCAGCTTCTTTCGGGTTGGTGGCGCCCATCAGCTCACGGTTCTTCAGAACGGCGTTCTCGCCTTCCAGAACCTGAACGATGACCGGACCGGAAGTCATGAAGGCAACCAGATCCTTGAAGAAACCGCGCTCGCTGTGCTCGGCGTAGAAACCGGCAGCTTCGCGCTCGGACAGCTGAACCATCTTGGAGGCAACGACGCGCAGGCCGGCCTTCTCGAAACGGCTGGTGATTTCACCGATGACGTTCTTGGCAACGGCATCCGGCTTGATGATGGAGAAAGTACGTTGAACAGACATGTGAAGCTCCAGAGGGTTAAAGCGAAAAATTAAACCCGCGAATTATACGCGGGTTAGGTGGAAATGCGTAGGGTAGCGCCCGTAGGCGGGACCGTTCAGTCGAGCTCTTCGATCCAGGCCGCCTGAATGGCCTCCAGCACCTTCTCGCCGCCGCGCTGCGGGTCATCGGAAAAATCCGGCAACTCCAGCACCCAGCGGTGCAGGTCGACGAAGTTGACGTAACGCGGATCGACTTCAGGCTTGCTCTCGGCCAGCTCGATGGCGATATCCAGCACATCGGTCCATTTCAGGCTCATGACGGCTCCTCGAATCAGTGCGGCGCTTCGGCGGCGTGGTTGAGCGAGTACTTGGGAATCTCGACCGTCAGGTCTTCGTGACCGACCTTGGCCTGGCACGCCAGGCGCGACTGCGCCTCCAGCCCCCAGGCGCGATCGAGGAAGTCCTCTTCCAGCTCGTCCGCCTCCTCCAGCGAATCGAAGCCTTCGCGAATGATGCAGTGACAGGTGGTGCAGGCACAGACCCCGCCACAGGCGCTTTCCATCTCGATATGGTGCGCATGCGCCAGCTCTAGGATGGAAGTGCCGGGCTCGGCCTCTACGACCATGCCTTCAGGGCAGAACTTCTCGTGCGGCAGAAAAATGACCTGTGGCATCAGTTGTCCTCGATTTCGTTGAGTCGGCGCCCGGACAGGGCCGCCTTGACGGTAGCGTCCATTCGGCGGGCGGCGAAGGCATCGGTGATCTGCGACAGACGCTTGGTCTGCTGCTCGATGGCATGCGCGTCATCACCGCCGGCCAGGACACGCAGTTCGTCCATGGTAGCGACAATGGCCAGGCGCTCGTCCACGTCGAGCAGGCGCTCGCCATCGACATCCAGCGCCGCCTGAACGGCCTCGAGCAGACGCTCGGCCTCGACCTGCTGCTCGCGCAGCACTCGGGCGGCCTTGTCGTCGCCGGCATTCTTGAAGGAATCCTGCAGCATGCGCGCGATCTCGCCATCGGTAAGGCCGTAGGATGGCTTGACCTGAATGCTCGCTTCCACGCCGGAGCCCAGCTCGCGGGCGGCGACGCTGAGCAGGCCGTCGGCGTCGACCTGGAAGGTCACGCGGATCTTCGCTGCCCCGGCCACCATCGGCGGAATACCGCGCAGCTCGAAGCGCGCCAGCGAGCGGCAGTCCTTGACCAGCTCACGCTCGCCTTGCAGCACCTGGATAGCCATGGCCGTCTGGCCGTCCTTGTAGGTGGTGAAGTCCTGGGCCCGCGCCACCGGAATCGTGGTGTTGCGCGGAATCACCTTCTCCATCAGGCCGCCCATGGTTTCCAGCCCCAGGGACAGCGGAATCACATCGAGCAGCAGCAGCTCTTCACCATTGCCGCGCTGGTTACCGGCCAGCGTGTCGGCCTGGATCGCGGCACCGATGGCCACCACCTGATCCGGATCGATATCGGTCAGCGGCGCGCGACCGAAAAGCTCACCCACTGCCTCGCGCACGCGCGGCACACGGGTAGAGCCACCCACCATGACCACCGCCTCAACTTCTTCAACCTCGATGCCGGCATCGCGCACAGCGCGGCGGCAGGCCTTGAGACTGCGTGCGATCATCGGCTCGATCAGCGCCTCGAACTGCTCACGGCTGAGCGAGCCCGACCAGGCGCCGTACTCGACCACGACACTCGCACTGTCGGTCAGTGCTTCCTTGGCCGCGCAGGCAGCCTGCAGCAGGCGGCGCTGGACCGCCGGATCGAGGTCCTGGGACAGCCCGACCTGCTTGATGATCCAGCCGGCGATGGCGTGATCGAAGTCGTCACCACCCAGGGCGCTGTCACCACCGGTGGCCAGCACCTCGAACACACCGCGGGTCAGGCGCAATACGGAAATATCGAAGGTGCCGCCGCCCAGGTCATAGATGGCGACCACGCCCTCGGTGCCTTTATCCAGGCCATAGGCCACTGCGGCGGCGGTCGGCTCGTTGAGCAGGCGCAGAACATTGAGCCCGGCGAGACGCGCGGCATCCTTGGTGGCCTGGCGCTGCGCATCATCGAAATAGGCGGGCACGGTGATCACCGCACCGACCAGCTCGCCACCCAGGCTGGCCTCGGCGCGCTGGCGCAGGGCCTTGAGAATCTCGGCCGAGACTTCCACCGGGCTCTTGGCGCCCTGCACCGTCTCGATGAACGGCATGTGCGACTCGCCCTCGGCGAAGCGATAGGGCAGCTGGTCGCCGAGCTGTTTAATGTCCTCGACGCCGCGCCCCATCAGACGCTTGACCGACAGCACGGTATTCAGCGGGTCGACCGCGGCGGCGGCCTTGGCCTCATGCCCCACCTCGACATGATCGGCGTGGTAACGCACGGCGGACGGCAGGATCACCCGCCCGGCCGCATCAGCAAGGGGCGAGGACAGGCCGCTGCGCACGGCAGCGACCAGCGAATTGGTGGTACCCAGGTCGATGCCCACGGCCAGGCGGCGCTGATGGGGTTGCGGGCTTTGCCCGGGCTCGGCGATCTGCAGTAGGGCCATGGTGTTCCGATCATCAGTCGCGCAGCGTGAGCTGCGCCGCGGTTAGTCGTCGAGGCGCTCTTCGAGGTCGCGCACTTCGTGGGCCAGCTTGTCGAGGAACTGCATGCGACGCACCAGGCGCTCGGCCTCTTCGCGTCGCGCGACATCGTCCCAGCAGGCGGCAAAATCTTGGTCCAGCTCGTCCTGAGCCACCTTCAGGCGTTTCTTGAAGGTCGCCACGCCAGCCAGATCGGCACTGTCCTGCAGATCCTCCAGCTCCTCACGCCAGCGCATCTGCTGCAGGAGAAACTCGGGGTCCTGCACCGTCACTTCCAGCGGCAGCTCGCGACCACGCAGGGCCAGCAGGTAGAGGGCACGGCGCGGCGCGCTCTTGAGGGTCTGGTAGGCCTCGTTGAGACGCGCCGACTGCTCCAGCGCCAAACGCTGCTCGCGATCGCCGGCGTCGGCAAACCGATCGGGGTGCACGGCCTTGGCCAGCTCGCGATAACGTGCCGACAGCTGCGCCTGATCCACCAGAAAGGCCGGCTGCAGCTCGAACAGCGCAAAATGACAGGGACTACCCACAACAACCGCCTTAGACGTTGAAGCTCTCGCCGCAGCCGCACTCGCCGCGCACGTTGGGGTTGTTGAACTTGAAGCCCTCGTTTAGGCCTTCGCGCACGAAGTCCAGCTCGGTGCCGTCGAGGTAGGTCAGGCTCTTCGGGTCGATGATCACCTTGACCCCGAAGCTCTCGAACACCTCATCCTCACCCGCCACTTCGTCGACGAACTCCAGCACGTAGGCCAGGCCCGAGCAGCCGGTGGTACGCACGCCGAGACGGATGCCCTCGCCCTTGCCACGCCCTTCCAGAGAGCGCTGCACATGGCGAGCGGCGGCTTCAGTCATGGTGATGGCCATAGCGACTCCTCGAAATCAGAGCAGACCTTTCTTCTGCTTGTAGTCGCGCACAGCCGCCTTGATAGCGTCCTCGGCGAGCACGGAGCAGTGGATTTTCACCGGCGGCAGGGCCAGCTCCTCGGCCAGCTGGGTGTTCTTGATGGTCTCGGCCTCATCCAAGGTCTTGCCCTTCATCCACTCAGTGGCGAGGGAGCTGGAGGCGATGGCCGAACCGCAACCGTAGGTCTTGAACTTGGCGTCTTCGATCACGCCCTGCTCGTTGACCTTGATCTGCAGGCGCATGACGTCGCCGCAGGCCGGCGCACCAACCATGCCGGTACCGACATTGGGATCCTCGGCGTCGAGCTTGCCGACGTTACGCGGATTTTCGTAGTGGTCGATGACCTTCTCACTGTATGCCATGTTGCCAATCCTCTCTCATCAGGTGCCGCTCTACAGGCGACTCGAAAATCAGTGTGCCTGCCACTCGACCTTGGAGATGTCGACGCCTTCTTTGAACATGTCCCACAGCGGCGACAGCTCACGCAGCTTGCTCACCGCCTCCTGCACCTTGGCGGCCGCGTAATCCACTTCTTCCTCGGTAGTGAAACGACCGAAGGTGAAACGGATCGAGCTGTGCGCCAGCTCGTCGTTGCGACCCAGGGCACGCAGTACATAGGAAGGCTCCAGCGAGGCAGAGGTACAGGCCGAACCGGAGGAAACGGCCAGGTCCTTGAGCGCCATGATCAGCGACTCGCCTTCGACGTAGTTGAAGCTCAGGTTGAGGTTGTGAGGTACGCGCTGGGTCAGGCTGCCGTTGACGTAGAGCTCTTCCATGCCCTCAAGCTGCTTGTAGAAGCGATCACGCAGCGCCAGCACGCGCTGGTTCTCCTGCACCATCTCTTCCTTGGCGATGCGGAAGGCTTCGCCCATGCCGACGCACTGGTGCGTAGCCAGAGTGCCGGAGCGCATACCGCGCTCGTGGCCACCACCATGGGTCTGCGCCTCCAGGCGCACGCGCGGCTTGCGGCGCACGTACAGGGCTCCAACGCCTTTCGGACCGTATGTCTTGTGCGCGGAGAAGGACATCAGGTCGACCTTGAGCTTCTCCAGGTCGATCTCGACCTTGCCGGTGGACTGCGCCGCATCGACATGCAGCAGCACACCGCGGGAGCGGGTGAGCTCACCGATGGCAGCGATATCGTTGATGGTGCCGATCTCATTGTTGACGTGCATGACCGACACCAGCACGGTGTCCTCACGCAGCGCCGCCTCGATCATGGCCGGCGTGATAAGGCCGTCTTCGCCCGGCTCGATGTAAGTCACTTCGAAGCCTTCGCGCTCGAGCTGGCGGCAGGTATCCAGCACCGCCTTGTGCTCGATCTTCGAGGTGATGATGTGCTTGCCCTTGGTGCTGTAGAAGTGAGCAACACCCTTGATCGCCAGGTTGTTGGACTCGGTGGCACCGGAGGTCCAGACGATCTCACGCGGGTCGGCATTGACCAGTTCGGCGACCTGGCGACGGGCGTTCTCGACCGCTTCCTCGGCCTTCCAGCCGAAGACATGGGAGCGCGACGCCGGGTTGCCAAAGTTGCCATCCACCAGCAGGCACTCGCTCATCTTTTGCGCCACGCGCGGGTCAACCGGGGTGGTGGCGGAATAGTCGAGGTAAATCGGCAATCTCATCAGATATCTCCTATTCAGGCAGGCGCCCTGCTCACTCGATGGCGGACGCTTCGATCTTGTCCAGCTGCGGCATCCTGCCGTTGCAGCGGCGCTGATCCTGACGCTGGGCGACTTCCTGCACTTCGCGCCGGGTCACCAGATCAGCCAGGCTGATGCCGCTGAGGAATTCGTGAATCTGCTGACTGAGGTCGCACCACAGATGGTGGGTCAGACAGGTATCGCCGGAGTGGCAATCGCCCATACCCTGGCAGCGGGTGGCATCGACAGACTCGTTGACTGCGTCGATCACCTGGGCAACCTGGATCACCCGCATGTCGCGCGACAACTGATAGCCACCACCGGGACCGCGCACGCTGCTGACCAGGTTGCCACGACGCAACTTGGCGAACAGCTGCTCCAGATAGGACAGGGAAATACCCTGCCGTTCGGAGATGTCTGCCAGCGACACAGGCCCGTTCTGGGCATGTAGCGCCAGATCGAGCATGGCTGTGACGGCGTAGCGACCTTTGGTGGTCAGACGCATGGCGTTTGCACCGCGTATGAACTTGAGTTGCCGCTAGTATCCCCTTTTCCGACTATTTAGGTCAACTATAAGACCGATTGAAATAGTCAGGTATAGCGGCAGCTCGGGACGCAAATGATAGCAGACTATGCGTCTTCAGGCAGCCGGCTTGTCGCCCGGCTCCTTGCAGACGTCAGCGAAGTCCTCATCGCGCAGGACCGGTAGATCCTTGGCGCAGTAGTCGCTACCCAGCGCCTTGAGCGCCGAGCACATCCCCTCCAGACGACCATCCACCGCATGCAGGTGGTCGAGCAGTTGACCGATGGCGCGCGCCACCGGGTCCGGCATGTCCTGACCGACACCGTAGGCATCGAAACCCAGCTTCTCGGCCATGGCCTGGCGCTTGGCCTCCTGCTCATCGTCACTCTTGACGATGATTCGCCCCGGAATACCGACCACGGTGGCACCCGGCGGCACCGCCTTGGTTACCACGGCATTGGAGCCAACCTTGGCACCAGCCCCCACCGTGAAGGGACCGAGCACCTTGGCACCGGCGCCAACCACCACACCATTCTCCAGCGTCGGATGGCGTTTGCCCTTGTTCCAACTGGTACCACCCAGCGTCACACCCTGGTAGAGAGTGACGTCATCACCAATCTCGGCGGTCTCGCCAATGACGATGCCCATGCCATGATCAATGAAGAAGCGCCGCCCGATCTTCGCCCCTGGATGGATCTCGATACCGGTCATCCAGCGCCCGAAGTTGGACACCACACGCGCCAGCCACTTCCAGCCACGCACCCACAGCGCATGCGCCACACGATGCAGCCACACGGCATGCAGCCCCGGATAGCAAGTCACAACCTCAAAGGCATTGCGCGCCGCAGGATCGCGATGAAACACGCTCTGAATATCCTCGCGCATACGCTCAAACATCGTCTTTGCTCCGCTTGTGGGACTCACCGCGCACCGCCTTCTGGGTCTCGGTCAGGATGCCGCGCAGGATATTCATTTCCAGCTTGCTGATGGCCGAACGCCCGTACAGGCGGCGCAGGCGGGACATCAGGTGGCGCGGCTTGGCCGGATCAAGGAAACCGATTTCCACCAGCGTACTCTCCAGATGACCGTAGAACAGCTCCAGCTCATCCGTGGTCACCGGCTGGGTATTGAGCATCGCCGTGGTCTCCAGCTTGCTCATCTTGGTCGGCTGCCCCTGAGCGGCCAGCCAAGCCATGCGCACCTCGTAGGCCAGCACCTGCACCGCCGCGGCCAGATTCAGCGAGCTGAACTCGGGATTGGACGGAATGTGCACATGGAACTGACATCGCTGCAGCTCGTCATTGGTCAGGCCGGCGTACTCGCGGCCGAATACCAGCGCCACCTCGCCACCTTGCTCGACGTGCTGCAGCGCAGTGGTTGCACACTCGCGCGGATCGAGTAGCGGCCAGGGGATGCGCCGATCGCGCGCACTGGTACCCAGCGCCACGCTACAACCGACCAGCGCCTCTTCTAGGGTGGCAACGACCACGGCATTGTCGAGGATGTCGGTAGCGCCGGAGGCACGCGCCACAGCTTCACTACTGGGAAAGTCTTCAGGATCGACCAACACCAGACGCGACAGGCCCATGTTCTTCATGGCCCGTGCGGCACCACCGATATTGCCGGGATGGCTGGTATTGACCAGCACCACGCGAATGTTCTGCAGCAACGCCAGCTCCGCTCAAGAATGCGAAAGGGCCATGAATGTTACAGAAGGCCCCAGCTCAATGCCATGCACAGCGACGAGCCGGCTGCACATAAAAAGCTAGTCTGCTAGAATGGCCGGCTTTCTTCTTTAACGATCCAGGTGAACCTTCCATGCAGCCCATGCTGAATATCGCGCTGCGCGCTGCGCGCAGTGCCGGCGAACTGATCATCCGCTCCATCGAACGCCTGGACGTCATCTCGGTCAACGAGAAGGATGCCCACGACTACGTGAGCGAAGTCGATCGCGCCGCCGAGCAGACCATCATCCAGGCGCTGCAGAAGGCCTATCCGACCCACGGCTTCCTTGGCGAGGAAGGCGGCAGCATCGCCGGCAGCGGCGACGGCGCCGATTACCAGTGGATCATCGACCCACTGGACGGCACCACCAACTTCCTGCGCGGCGTGCCGCACTTCGCCGTCAGCATCGCCTGCAAGTACCGCGGCCGCCTCGAGCACGCCGTAGTGCTCGACCCGGTGCGCCAGGAAGAATTCACCGCCAGCCGCGGCCGTGGCGCCGCCGTCAACGGCCGCCGCATCCGCGTCAGCAACCGCAAGAGCCTGGACGGCGCCCTGCTGGGCACCGGCTTCCCGTTCCGCGCCGAGCAGGTGGACAACCTGGACAACTACCTGGGCATGTTCCGCAGCCTGGTAGGCCAGACCGCCGGCATCCGCCGCGCCGGTGCCGCCAGCCTGGACCTGGCCTATGTCGCCTCCGGCCGCTACGACGCCTTCTGGGAGTTCGGCCTGTCCGAGTGGGACATGGCCGCAGGCGCCCTGCTGATCCAGGAAGCAGGCGGCCTGGTCAGCGACTTCAGCGGCGGCCATGACTTCCTCGAAAAGGGCCAGATCGTCGCCGGCAACACCAAGTGCTTCAAAGCCGTGCTGACCGCCATCCAGCCGCACCTCGCGCCGTCGATGAAGCGCTGATAGACGACTCCAATAAAAAACCGCCCCTCGGGGCGGTTTTTTATTGCGCGGAACTTACTGCGCGACAGGCTGCTGCACCAGCACCAGCTGGCCCTGGTCATTGACCGGGATCTGCATACCGGGATCGCGATCCATGCGCACCTGACCGATCTTGCCATCCAGCTGGTACTTCACGTCATATCCGACCAGTTTCTCGCTGGTATCGGTCACGGTGTGGCATCGGGTTTCGGTCGTGGTGTAGGTGTCACGCTCCTGCATGCCCTCCTGCACCTTGTTGCCCGCATAGCCACCACCCACGGCACCAGCAACGGTGGCGATCTTCTTGCCGTTACCACCCCCCACCTGGTTACCCAGCAGACCACCCACCACCGCGCCAATGGCGGTCCCGGCGATCTGGTGCTGGTCCTTGACCGGCGCCTGACGGGTCACCGCCACGTCCTTGCACACCTCACGCGGCGTCTTGATGGTTTCCTTGATCGGCTGCACGGCCAGTACTTCGGCATACTGTGGAGCACTGACCAGGCTGTAGGTGGCCACCGCACCGCCGGCGGTCACACCGACAGCGCCCAGCACCGCACCCACCAACATTGACTTGTTCATCTGGCCCTCCTCAGGGCATCTCTGCGGGGGTATTTTCACCCCTTCTCCCAGCCTTGGATAAAGCACCGACAGCCGAGTTCCTGGGCAGACAGAACAACCACGACAAATGGGAGCAAGGTCACAGCCCGGAAACGACAAGGCCCGGCGCAAGCCGGGCCTTGTTCGTCACCAGAGCAATCAGGGACGCTCATCCACCTCTTCACTGACCACCGGCGGAATCAGGTCCTCGGTTGTCAGGTTCAGCCAGATCAACACCACGTTGGCGATGTAGATCGACGAATAGGTACCCGCCAACACCCCGACGAACAGGGCGATGGAGAAGCCCCACAGGTTGTCACCTGCGAACACCAGCAAAGCGATGATCGCCAGCAGCGTGGAGATCGAGGTGGCCATGGTGCGCAACAGCGTCTGCGTGGTCGAGATGTTGATGTTCTCAATCAGGCTGGCCTTGCGCAGCACGCGGAAGTTCTCGCGCACACGGTCGAACACCACGATGGTGTCATTTAGCGAGTAACCGATGATCGCCAGCACCGCCGCCAGCACCGTCAGATCGAAGGTGACCTGAAAGAACGAGAGGATACCCAGCGTCACCACCACATCATGCACCAGCGAGGCGATGGCACCGACCGCGAACTTCCACTGGAAGCGGAAAGCCACGTAGATCAGGATGCCACCGAGAGCCAGCAGCATACCCAGACCACCCTGGTCACGCAGCTCCTCACCCACCGCCGGGCCGACGTACTCGACCTTCTTCACCTGCAGCGGGTTGCCGCCGTTGGCCGCCTGCAGCACCGCCGCCACCTTGCTGCCCAGCTGCGGATCATCACCCTGCAGACGCACCACCACATCGGTGGTAGCGCCGAAGTTCTGCACCACGGCATCACCATAACCAGCCGCAGCCAGTTGCTCACGCACCTCGCCGAGATTGGCCGGGCGCTCGTAACTCAACTCGATCTGGCTGCCGCCAGTGAAGTCGAGTCCGAAATTCAGGCCCTTGAAGAACCAGCTACCCAGGGCAACCAGAGTCAGGATCATGGTCAGGGCGAACGCGAAGTTGCGGACGCCCATGAAATTGATAGTTCCGAGTTTCATGGCTGCCCCTTAGATCCACAGCTTCTTGAAGTCACGCCCGCCGAAGATCAGGTTGACCATTGCACGGGTCACCATGATGGCGGTGAACATCGACGTGACGATACCCAGCGACATGGTCACGGCGAAGCCCTTGACCGGGCCGCTGCCCATGGCGAAGAGGATGCCGCCAACCAGCAGCGTGGTCAGGTTGGCGTCGAGGATCGCCGAGTAGGCACGATCGAAGCCTTCATGGATGGCGCGTTGCACCGACATGCCGTTGGCGATCTCCTCGCGTATCCGCGAGAAGATCAGCACGTTAGCATCCACCGCCATACCCATGGTCAGCACGATACCGGCGATACCCGGCAGCGTCAGAGTCGCACTCAACGCCGACATCAGCGCCAGCAGCAGGACCATGTTGAAGCCCAGGGCTACGGTCGCCAGCACGCCGAAGAAACGGTAGATGGCGATGATGAAGATCGATACGAAGATCATGCCCCAGATGGAGGCGTCGACACCCTTGGCGATGTTGTCGGCACCCAGGCTCGGACCGATGGTGCGTTCCTCGGCGAAGTACATCGGCGCGGCCAGGCCACCGGCACGCAGCAGCAGCGCCAGTTCGGACGACTCACCCTGACCGTTGAGGCCGGTGATGCGGAACTGGCTACCCAGTGCGGACTGGATGGTGGCCAGACTGATGATCTTCTTCTCTTCCTTGAAGGAGGGCACCGCCACTTCCTTCTCGACGCCGTCGACCACCTGCTTGACGTAGCGGGTCAGCGGCTTCTGCTCGATGAAGATCACCGCCATGCTACGCCCGACGTTGTTGCGGGTGGCGCGGTTCATCAGCTCGCCACCGTGACCATCCAGGCGGATATTCACCTGCGGACGACCGTTTTCGTCGTAGCTGGCCTGGGCATCGGTGACCTGGTCACCGGTGATGATCAGGCTGCGCTCCAGCGCCACGGCCGGACGACCGGCCTCGCGAAACTCGAAGGATTCGGTAGAGGCGCGCGCCGCATCCGGCTCGGCCTGCAGGCGGAACTCCAGGTTGGCGGTCTTGCCGAGGATACGCTTGGCCTCGGCAGTGTCCTGCACGCCCGGCAGCTCGACCACGATGCGGTTGGCACCCTGACGCTGCACCAGCGGCTCGGCCACGCCCAGCTCGTTGACCCGGTTGCGCACGGTGGTCAGGTTCTGCTTGATCGAATACTCGCGGATTTCCGCGCGCTTGACCTCGGTCAGAGCGACGCGCAGCACCTGCTGCTCATTACGCGAAGAGGAGGTCAGCTCGAAATCGTTGAAATTCTTGCGAATGATCGCCTGCGCCTGTTCCAGCGCCGCGCCATCGGCGAAGCCGAGCTGAATGGCGCCATCCTGCTGCGGCAGGCTGCGGTAGCGCAGACGCTCCTTGCGCAGCAGGCTCTTGATCTCGCTCTCGTAGACCTTGAGGCGGGCATCCATGGCCTTGTCCATGTCCACTTCCAGCAGGAAGTGCACACCACCGGACAGGTCCAGACCCAGCTTCATCGGGCCAGCGCCCAGATTGCGCAGCCACTGCGGCGTGGTCGGCGCCAGGTTGAGGGCCACCACATAATCGTCGCCAAGCAGTTTGCGCACCAGCTCCTTGGCCGGCAGCTGGTCTTCTTGCTTGGTCAGGCGCAGCAGAGCACCCTGGCCCTGCTTCTGCCCCAGGTTGGCAGACTTCACGGCAATGCCGCCGTCCTTCAGCGCCTGGCTGACGCGATCCAGATCGGCCTGACCGATCTCCAGTGCGGAACTGGCACCGGTGATCTGGATGGCCGGATCGTCCGGGTACAGGTTGGGTGCGGAGTAGATAAAGCCGACCACCAGCACAGCCAGGATCAGCAGGTACTTCCACAGGGGGTATTTATTGAGCATGACGCCGCCCGTTATGACACGGGGCGCCTTAGGCGCCCCGTAGTGGTGAACGAAGAATCGTTAGATGGATTTCAGCGTGCCTTTCGGCAGGGTCGCCGCAATGGCCTGCTTCTGGAATTTCAGCTCGACATTGTCGGAGATTTCGACCACCACGAAATCGTCGGTGACCTTGGTGACCTTGCCGATGATGCCGCCGCTGGTCACCACCTCGTCGCCCTTCTGCAGGCTGCCGAGCAGGTTCTTGTGCTCTTTGGCGCGCTTGGCCTGGGGACGCCAGATCATCAGATAGAAGATGACCAGGAAGCCGATCAGGAACACCCACTCGAAACCACTGCCGGCGGGACCGGCGGCAGCGGCCGGTGCAGCGGCGTCGGCATAGGCGGCGGGAATCAGAAAGCTCATGGAAAACTCCTATTGCAAGGTCTTGAAGCTGGATGTGGCCGACCGCGAACGGCGGCGGGAGCAGGAACACCTCTTAATGGGGCGCTTCCCGGTCGATTTCAATCCCGTCAGGGTTCCAGCGGCGGCGTCGGCAGGCCGCGCCGGGCGTAGAAGGCATCGACAAAGGCGGCCAATGTACCCTGTTGAATTGCCTCGCGCAAACCAGCCATCAGGCGCTGGTAATGGCGCAAGTTGTGGATGGTATTGAGCATGCTGCCCAGCATTTCGCCACACTTGTCCAGATGATGCAGGTAGGCACGGGAGAAGTGCTTGCAGGTGTAGCAGTCGCAGGCCGGGTCCAGCGGCGAGTCGTCATGCTTGTGCACGGCATTGCGGATCTTGATCACCCCGGTGTCGATGAACAGGTGGCCATTGCGCGCGTTGCGGGTCGGCATCACGCAGTCGAACATGTCCACGCCACGGCGCACGCCCTCGACCAGGTCCTCCGGCTTGCCTACCCCCATCAGGTAGCGCGGCTTGTCCGTCGGCAGGTGCGGCGGCAGGAAGTCCAGCACGCGGATCATCTCTTCCTTGGGCTCGCCGACCGACAGGCCGCCGATGGCCAGGCCGTCGAAGCCGATCTCCATCAGCCCCTCCAGCGAGCGCAGGCGCAACTCCTCGTGCATACCACCCTGGACGATGCCGAACAACGCCGACGGATTACCCTCGTGGGCATTCTTCGAGCGCTTGGCCCAGCGCAGCGACAGCTCCATGGAACGCTTGGCGGTATCGAAGTCGGCCGGATAGGGGGTGCACTCGTCGAAGATCATCACGATGTCCGAGCCGAGGTCACGCTGCACCTGCATCGACTCCTCAGGCCCCATGAACACCTTGGCGCCGTCCACCGGGGAGGAGAAATACACGCCCTCCTCCTTGATCTTGCGCATGGCGCCCAGGCTGAAAACCTGGAAACCGCCGGAGTCGGTGAGGATAGGCCCCTGCCACTGCATGAAGTCGTGCAGGTCGCCATGACGCTTGATCACCTCGGTGCCCGGGCGCAGCCAGAGGTGGAACGTGTTACCCAGGATGATCTGCGCACCGATGCCCTCGATGTCGCGCGGCAGCATGCCCTTGACCGTACCGTAGGTGCCGACCGGCATGAAGGCCGGGGTTTCCACCACGCCACGCGGGAAGCTCAGGCGGCCACGGCGGGCACGGCCATCAGTAGCCAGCAGCTCGAAGGACATATGGCTCATGGGGTCTCCTCGGGACCGCGTGGGTCGGGGTTGCGGGTGATGAACATGGCATCACCGTAGCTGAAGAAGCGGTACTGCTGCTCCACGGCCGCCCTGTAGGCGGCCATGGTCTGCGGATACCCGGCAAAGGCCGAGACCAGCATCAGCAGGGTCGACTCCGGCAGGTGGAAATTGGTGACCAGGGCATCGACCACATGGAAGCGCTTGCCCGGGTAGAGAAAGATATCGGTGTCGCCACTGAAAGCCTTCAACTCGCCATCGCGGGCGGCGCTCTCCAGCGAGCGCACGCTGGTTGTGCCGACGGCGATCACCCGGCCGCCACGGGCTCGACAGGCAGCCACGGCATCGACCACATCCTGGCTGACCTGCAGCCACTCGCGGTGCATGTGGTGGTCCTCGATGCGCTCCACGCGCACCGGCTGGAAGGTGCCAGCGCCAACGTGCAGGGTGACGAAGACGGTGTCGATACCCTTTTCGCGAATGGCCGCCAGCAGTGCCTCATCGAAATGCAGGCCGGCCGTCGGCGCAGCCACGGCACCGGCCTTGGACTTGTCCGAGTAGACGGTCTGATAGCGCTCGCGGTCGGCGGCTTCGTCGGGGCGATCGATATAGGGCGGCAGCGGCATGTGGCCGACGCGATCCAGCAGCGGCAGCACCGGCTCGCTGAAGCGCAGCTCGAACAGCGCATCGTGACGGGCCAGCATCTCGGCCTCACCACCACCTTCTATATGGATCAGCGAACCCGGCTTGGGCGACTTGCTTGAGCGCACATGCGCCAATACCCGGTACTCGTCGAGCACACGCTCGACCAGGACTTCCAGCTTGCCGCCGGAGGCTTTCTGGCCGAACAGACGCGCCGGAATCACCCGGGTATCGTTGAACACCATCAGGTCGCCGGGGCGCAGGTATTCCAGCAGGTCGGCGAACTGCCGGTGAGCGAGCGCCCCCGTTGGGCCGTCGAGCACCAGCAGACGACTGGCACGCCGCTCGGCGAGGGGGTGACGGGCGATCAGGGAATCGGGAAGGTCGAATTGGAAGTCAGCAACACGCATGGCAGGCACATCTCCGCGGGGCGCCAAGCTTACCGGAAAGCCCCTCGCACGACCACGCGCCAGCTGTCGCCACTACTGCGGCGGTGGCGCGTAGCGGTTCATGATGCGCTGCAGGCTGCCATCCCGACGCAGCTGCTCGATCGCGGCGTTGAGCTCCGGCAACAGCTCGGCACGCGAGCGATGCAGGCGGATGCGCAGCTCGGAGCTGTTGATCACCGGCCCCTCCTCCACGCGCGCAGTGCCCGACTGCAGCTGCGGATGCATATGACGCAGATAGGCCAGCTCCAATCGGTCGATGATGCCGGCCTGGCTGCGCCCATGCGCCACCTTGTACAGCAGGGCAATCGCATCCGGACTGTCATGTCGGCGGAAATACTCGCTACCGGCATAGCCATAGCCACGCACGGTGGCGATGGTTTTGCCGCGCAGGTCCGCGAGCTGCGTGAAGGCAAAAGCGCGTCCCGGCGCAAACACCAGCACCTCATGCGCCTCAAGTACCGGCTCGGTCCACAGAGTCACCTCGACCTGATCGGGCGCCGTACGCCATTGCCGGCTGACACAACACTCAAGCTGCACCTGGCCGTCACGGAACATCTTCTGCGCACGCAGGGGCGGCGCAGGGCGCGCGGCCTGCAGCTCGACGGCCAGCCGCTCATCAAGCGCGCGCATGACATCGCTGAGCACGCCAGTGACCTGGTCGTCACTGAACATCCAGTAAGGCACCCAGCTCTCATCGCTCACGGCATAGGTCAGGGTGTCAGCCGCCGCCATCGTTGGCAGCATGAAGATCAGGCCAGCAAGCCCACTGCGAACAACTCCGAGCACCCGAATCTCCCCCACCGGATCTCATCGGCGCGAGGATAGCCGACAAACTTGGCGAACGTCGCCAGCTTTGCGGCCTGCGGCGACACTCCCGCGCATGCCCGTGGCGCGATTGACCACCCCCGGTCGCCTCCCTATACTGCGCGCCCATCGTGCCTCGGTGGCGGAATCGGTAGACGCGGCGGATTCAAAATCCGTTTTCGAAAGGAGTGAGAGTTCGAGTCTCTCCCGGGGCACCACGATTTCTTCCCTCAAAACTGCCTGCAAAGCCTCTGGAATCAGCTGTTCCAGGGGGGTTGGCAAATCCGTTTGAGTTAGCGTAGAGTGGGTCAACTGTGTTTGCATGGGTCGCCTTGAATCGTGACCTGGTGCAGTAGATCCTAGATCCGCTACATCCCGCTCGACTTCTCTTACTCTCTGCAACCAGTTCCAGCCCTCGCGCGCCAAAAATCCGCGAGGCTGTCATCAACTCTAGTTTCAAGGAAATAAGACAATGTCGAATCGTCAAACCGGCACCGTCAAGTGGTTCAACGACGAGAAGGGCTTCGGCTTCATCACCCCCGAGAGCGGTCCGGATCTGTTCGTGCACTTCCGCGCTATCGAAGGTTCGGGCTTCCGTAGCCTGAAAGAAGGCCAGAAGGTCACCTTCGAAGCCGTGCAAGGCCAGAAAGGCATGCAAGCTGACAAGGTCCAGGTTCTGGGCTAATCGCTGCTGCTACGAAAAAGCCCCTGATGGCAACATCAGGGGCTTTTTTTCGCCTGCCGTTTTTTGTTCCGGCTCCCGACACCCCGTACAATCCCGCGCAACTCTCTGCACCCGAGCTAGCCATGCCCAAGCACATGCTGCGCCCCCAGGGCGAATTCCCCAGCGCCGGCCTGATCCGCCGTTGCGCCGCGATCTTCTACGACTTCCTGCTGAGCATCGCCCTGCTGATGGTGGTCACCCTGCTCTACAAGATGGCGCAGATGGCCATCATTGGTGAGCAGCCGCTGCGCCAGATGTCCGATGCCGGCGCCCTGGACGGCGATCCGCTGCTATCGACCGTGCTGGTGATGAGCCTGTTCGGCTTCTTCGCCAAGTTCTGGACGCACAACGGCCAGACCCTGGGCATGCAGGTCTGGGGCCTGCGCATCCAGAATGCCGATGGCTCGGCCATCACCCTGTGGCAGGCGCTGCTGCGCTTCGTGGTGGCCATCGGTTCCTGGCTGTTCTGCGGCCTGGGCTTTCTCTGGGTCCTGTGGGACAAGGACAAGCGCAGCTGGCACGACATCTACTCGGAAAGCCGCGTCGTCCAGCTGCCGAAGAACATCCACAAGAAGTAACCGGCCTCAGCCGGCAGCCAGCCCCGGCAGCAGCACATTGCCGACCAGCCAGGCGCTGGCCAGTGCGCCGACTAGGCAGAGCAATGCGCCGCCAGCCGCCTGCCAGTAGAAACCGCGAGCCAGCTCGTCCTCGCCATGATTGGAGAGGATGAAGGGATAGGTCTCGCCCGGCTTGCGCAGCTGGTGATGCACCGGCACCTCGCCACGCCCGACCTGCCGGCGCTGCGCTTCGACCCTGGCCGATTCGCGCATGCGCTCCCACTCGGCGGGCTCCAACTGGCCATCGCCATTGCTGTCGAAGCGCTGCAGCATGCCGGCGAAATCACTCTTCCACTCGCGCACCACCGCCCCCTGCGCCAGGGTCAGGTCGAACGCCTCGGCACCGCCCTGAGTGCGGAAGTCGCCGATGGCATAGAGCGGCTGCCCGACATGCAGGCGCTCCTCGGTGTAACGGTACAAGCTGCCAGCGGAAAACAGCATGCCGAGCAGCCCTCCACTATCACTGAGGCCGCGAGGATGACGCTCGCTACCACTCCAGACCTGGCGCGTGCTCGGCCGCACTTCGGCGCCCTTGGGGTTGATCAGGCACTCGCCGGTGGCATCCCTGAGGCGCACCAGCGCCTCGCTGACGCCACTCTCGATCACTCGCCAGCGCTTGCGCTTGCCATCGTCGTCGTACTCTTCGATCTTGAAGCGCCACCACAGGCAAGGAGTGCCGGTCAGCGGCGCTTGCAGCTGGCCATCGGGCAGTTCATCCAGCACACCGTACAGCTCGACATAACCCTGCGCCGCCGAGCGGATCTTCGACGTCGGCGTATTGAGCAGGAATCGCGCCTCGGACAGGCGCTTGATGCACCACCAGCCGCCGCCGACACAGGCGCCGACACTGAAGGCCATGCTGATGGCCAGCCCACCGACATCCATCTCAGTTGAACAGCGACTTGAGGTCGACGTCGGCCTTCTCTTCCTCGCTGAACTGCAGCAGTTCAGCTGCCTTGAAGGCAAACATGCGCGCCAGGATCACGTCGGGAAACTGCTCGATACGCACGTTGTTGAGGTTGACCGCCTCGTTGTAAAGCTCGCGGCGATCGGCGATGGCATTCTCCAGGCCGGAGATGCGCTGCTGCAGGTGCTGGAAACTGTCGTTGGCCTTGAGGTCCGGGTAGTTCTCGGCCAGCGCGAACAGCTGACCGAGACCGGCACGCAGGCTACTCTCGGCCTTGCCCAAAGCCCCCACATCATGCTGCTCGCGGGCGCTGGCCACGGCGCTGCGCGCGGCAATCACGCGCTCCAGCGTCGTGCGCTCATGCTGCATGTACTGCTTGCAGGTCTCTACCAGCTTGGGCAGCTCGTCGTGACGCTGCTTGAGCAGCACGTCGATATTCGACCAGGCCTTGCTCACCCCATGCTTGAGGCGCACCAGGCCGTTGTAGAGCACCACCGCCCAGGCGGCGAGAAGAAAGAGCACGACGAAAACGACAACAGTGGTCAGCATGGCAACACTCCTTGTGAACTGCCGGCATTCTAGCGATGGCAGGCAACGCGTCTACTGCCTGACGCCTGAGGTGAGATCAAATCGCCTTTGCATAAAATGCAAATCTTTCGCATTATTGGGCGGTTTTCCGATGCATTTGCACGGCCTTCCCAATCACCATACAAGGACTTCGCCATGACTCGCATGCCCCTGGCCACCGCCGGCCTGCTGGCTCTTGCCATCTCCCTCGCCGGCTGCGGCGATGACAAGCAAGAGGCCAATGCACCGCAGGCCACCGCACCGGCCACGGCCAACACCGCGGCAGCCGGCAAGGTCGAGGAAGCCGCCGCCAAGGCCGTGGTCAGCCACTATGCCGACCTCGCCTTCGCCGTATTCAGCGATGCCGCCAGCACCGGCAAGCAACTGCAGAGCGCCATCGACGCCCTGCTGGCCAACCCCAGCGAAGACACCCTGAAGGCCGCCAAGCAGGCCTGGCTGGCTGCCCGTGCACCCTACATGCAGACCGAAGTATTCCGCTTCGGCAACGCCGTGGTCGACGACTGGGAAGGCCAGCTGAACGCCTGGCCGCTGGACGAAGGCCTGATCGACTACGTGGCCAAGGACTACCAGCACGCGCTGGGCAACCCGGGTGCCAGTGCCAACATCATCGCCAACACCACCCTCCAGGTGGGTGAGGACAAGATCGACGTCAGCGAGATCACCGGCGAGAAACTGGCCGAGCTGAACGAGCTGGGCGGCTCTGAGGCCAACGTCGCCACCGGCTACCACGCCATCGAGTTCCTCCTCTGGGGCCAGGACCTGAACGGCACAAACCCGGGTGCCGGCGCCCGTCCGGCCAGCGACTTCCTGCTTGGCGCCGGTGCCACTGGCGAGCACAACGAACGCCGTCGCGCCTACCTCAAGGCCGCCGTCGACCTGCTGGTCGCCGACCTGGACAGCATGGTCGTGCAGTGGAAGGCCGGCAGCGCCGACAACTATCGCGCCAAGCTGGAGGCCGAACCGGCCGAGAGCGGCCTGCGCAAGATGCTGTTCGGCATGGGCAGCCTGTCCCTTGGCGAGCTGGCCGGCGAGCGTATGAAGGTCGCTCTGGAAGCCAACTCCACCGAAGACGAGCACGACTGCTTCAGCGACAACACCCACAACTCGCACTTCTACAACGGCAAAGGCATTCGCAACGTCTACCTGGGCGAATACAAGAAGGTCGACGGCACCACCCTGAGCGGCCCGAGCCTGTCAGCCCTGGTCGCCAAGCTGGATGCCCAGGCCGATGCCACCCTGAAGGCCGACCTGGAAGCCACCGAAGCCAAGCTGCAGGTGCTGGTCGATAGCGCCGAGAAAGACAACGTGCATTTCGACCAGCTGATCGCCGCCGAGAACAAGGAAGGCCAGCAGAAAGTCCGCGATGCCATCGCCGCCCTGGTCAAGCAGACCGCTGCGATCGAGAAGGCCTCCGCCACCCTGGGCATCAGCGACCTGAACCCGGACACCGCCGATCACCAGTTCTGATACCCGCAGAACTGACTGGAACGGATGCGCCCACAAGGCGCATCCGTTTTTTTATGCACGCGAGCAACGCGCCCTAAACAATGCCTGCCCGCGACAATCTGGCCGAGGCACAAACGCTAATTCCTCTTATTTGAACTCCATTAGCCTGCTAAGATTGCCCGCCTGATTATCCGTTCAGGTTTTTACCGATGCCCCCCGCGCTGCGCCTCTGCCTCCTGCCGCTGGCCCTGCTTCTTTCGGCCTGCGAACGCACACCGGCGCCGGCAGAACCCGGCGAAGCCCTGTCCGGCGGCGCCACCACGGTGCACCAGAACGACCGCAACGCGTTCTCCCTGCCCTCCGCCAACCTGTCACCGTCGCGCCGCCTGGACTTCGCGGTGGGCAACAGCTTCTTCCGTAACCCCTGGGTGATCGCCCCGTCCACCACCACGGCGCGCGACGGCCTGGGGCCGCTGTTCAACACCAATGCCTGCCAGAACTGCCATATCAAGGATGGCCGCGGCCATCCGCCGGCAGCGAACGCCGCCAGCGCCGCTTCGATGCTGGTACGCCTGTCCATTCCCGCGAATGACTCAGCCGCTCACGCCGAACTGCTGCGCCGCCAGGGCGTGGTGCCCGAGCCGATCTACGGCGGCCAGCTGCAGGACATGAGCAACCCCGGCGTGGCGCCCGAGGGCAAGGTCCGCGTGGCGTACGACCTGCTGACGGTGACTCTCGGCGACGGCACCCAGGTCGAGCTACGCAAGCCGCGCCTGCAAATCAGCCAGCTCGGTTACGGCGAGATGCACGCCAACACGCTGTTCTCCGCCCGCGTGGCCCCGCCAATGATCGGCCTGGGCCTGCTTGAAGCGATTCCCGAGAGCGCGATCCTGGCGGGCGAAGACCCGCAGGACCGCGACGGCGACGGCATCCGCGGGGTGGCCAACCGAGTCTGGGACGATGCCCGTGGCACAACCGTGCTCGGCCGCTTCGGCTGGAAGGCCGGCCAGCCCAACCTCAACCAGCAGAATGTGCACGCCTTCTCCAGCGACATGGGCCTGACCACCCACCTGCTGTCCCACGACGAATGCACGGCGGCGCAGGCCGACTGCCGCGCCATGCCGCACGGCGGCCAGCCCGAGGTCAGTGACAACATCCTCGCCAGCGTGCTGTTCTACACGCGCAACCTGGCCGTCCCGGCGCGCCGGGACGTAGACACTCTGGAGGTGCGCCGGGGCAAACAGCTGTTCACGGAGGCCGGCTGCGGCAAATGCCACACGCCCAGCTTCGTCACTGCGGCAGATGCCGCCGAGCCGGAACTGGCCCGGCAGACCATCCGTCCCTACAGCGACCTGCTGCTGCACGACATGGGTGAAGGCCTGGCCGATGGCCGCCCGGAGTTCCAGGCCAGTGGTCGCCAGTGGCGCACCGCGCCGCTCTGGGGCATCGGCCTGACCGAAACGGTCAATGGCCACACCCAGTTCCTGCATGATGGCCGGGCGCGTAACCTGCTGGAGGCCATCCTCTGGCACGGCGGCGAGGCCGAACAGGCGCGGCAGGCCGTCAGCCAATTCGATGCCAGCGAGCGCGGCGCGCTGCTGGCCTTCCTCAACTCCCTGTAAGGAGTTCGACATGCACCGCTCCCCCCTCACCATCGCCCTGCTCGCCCTCGGCCTTGCCGCCTGCAGCCCGCAGGACCCGCAGCAGCGCGTCAGCGCCACCCTCACCGAAAGCGTACTGCTGCCAGCCTATGGCGCCTGGCACCAGTCCAACCAGAAGCTCGCCGAGAGCGCCCAGGCGTTCTGCGCCGGCCAGCAGGACCTGGGCACCGCACAGCAGGTATTCCTCACCGACGCGGGCAGCTGGGCAGCCCTGCAGCCGTTGTTGATCGGTCCGCTGGCCGAGGGCAACCGCGCCTGGCAGGTACAGTTCTGGCCGGACAAGAAGAACCTGGTGCAGCGCCAGGTTGAAACCCTGCTGAAGAACAAGCCGCAGCTCAACCAGGCTGACGTGGAACAGGCCAGCGTGGTGCTGCAGGGTCTGACCGCCTATGAATATGTGCTGTTCGACGCCGCCATCGACCTCTCCGACGCCGCCCAGAAGGCCCGCTACTGCCCGCTGCTGATCGGCATTGGCGCACACCAGCAGAAGCTCTCCGGCGCGGTGCTTGACCAGTGGCAGGCCAAGGACGGCATGGCTGCGCAGCTGCGCGCATTCCCCAACACCCGCTACGCCGAAGCCCCCGAAGCAGTGGCCGAACTGCTGCGCGCTCAGGTCAACGCTCTCGACGGCATGAAAAAGAAGCTCGGCGCCGCCCTTGGCCGCCAGAGCAAGGGCGTACCGCAGCCCTACCAAGCCGAGTTCTGGCGCAGCAACGCCAGCCTGGCCAGCCTGGCCACCGCCCTGGCCAGTGCCGAGCGCCTGTGGCTGGGTACCGATCAGGACGGCCTGCGCAGCCTGCTGGGCGATGACCAGCAGGAACTGGCCGAACGCATCGACCAGCAATACGCCACCACCCGTCAACAACTGGCCGCCCTGCAGCGTCCACTCGGCGAACTGCTCGCCGATGAAGCAGGCCGTGCCGAGTTGAATGCCGTCTACGACGCCCTCGACCAAATCCACCGCCTGCAGGGCGGAGAACTGGCCAAGGTGCTCGGTATCCAGCTGGGCTTCAATGCCCACGACGGTGACTGAATGAAGCGCAGAGCCTTTATCGGTCTCAGCAGCCTGGCCCTGGCGGCAGGCGCACTGGGTGGCTGGAAGTTGCTCGGCCATGGCCCGCAGCCGCTGCTGCTCTCGGCCCGTAATGATGTAGACGGCAATCACTATGCCGTCGGCTATCGTCTGGACGGCAGCCAAGCATTCGCCACCCGCGTCGCCGAGCGCTGCCACGACGTGGTGCCACACCCTAGCCTGCCGCTGGCCGTATTCGTCGGCCGCCGGCCGAGTCGAGAAAGTTATCTGATCGACACCCGCGACGGCCGCCTGCTGCAGACGCTGGCCTCGGCGCCGGACCGGCACTTCTACGGCCACGGCCTGTTCCACAGGGACGGCGAATGGTTCTACAGCACCGAGAACGACACCCGCGAGCCCGGACGTGGCGTACTCGGCGTCTATCGCCTGCAGGACAACCGGCTGCAGCGGGTGGGCGAGCACGCGACCCATGGCGTCGGCCCGCACCAACTGCAGTGGCTGCCCGGCGGCGAGGACCTGGTGGTCGCCAACGGCGGCATCCGCACCGAGGCAGACAGCCGGGTGATGATGAACCTCGATGCCATGGAGCCGAGCCTGGTGCTGATGCGCCGCGACGGCACCCTGATCAGCAAGGAACAGTTGCCGCAGCAGATGAACAGCGTGCGTCACCTGGCCGTGGCCGCCGACGGCACCATCGTCTCCGGCCAGCAGTACGAGGGCGACCCGCAGGACAGCGTGCCGCTGCTGGCGATCAAGCGCCCTGGCCAGGCCTTCCAGCCCTTCCCGCTAGGTGAGGCGCAGCGCGCAGCCATGAACCAGTACACCGCCAGCCTGGCGATCCACGACGAGTTGCGCCTGCTGGCGCTGACCGCACCGCGCGGCAACCGCTTCTTCGTCTGGCACCTGGATAGTACCGAACTGCTGCTGGATGCGCCGCTGCCGGACTGCGCGGGAGTCGGCGCAGTTGCAGATGGCTTCGTGGTCACCTCCGGTCAGGGCCGCTGCCGCCTCTACAACTGCCGCGGCGAGACCATTACCGCGCGCCCACTAGAGCTGCCTGCAGGGCTCTGGGACAACCATTTGCGCCTCGCCTGACGACTGACCGGCGTTAACCCGCGCAAGCTGGGACTTCAGCCCAGCATAAAACTGCCGACCTATACTGATTGAGATGGCGTACTTCGCTGTCACCTGCCTGCCACGGCCGGCCGATAAGGATATCCGTAATCCCGCCCCCATCCGGGTGGCGGAGGGCTTCCACCCACGAGGTTCCCCCCATGTTCCTGCAGAAATCCCTGCGCACCCAGATACTCGCCCTGCTTGGCGGTAGCCTGGCACTGATCCTGGTCACCGCCCTGGCCTGCTTCAGCTTCCTGTCCGGCGGCTTGCAGGCCTACCGCGACTTGCTGGGAGGGCCACTGGAGGCCTCCCGGCTGGTGGACTCGGCCAACGTCGAATTCAAGATCCAGGTACAGGAATGGAAAAACGTTCTGTTGCGCGGCCAGGATAGCGAGAACCTGAACAAATTCTGGGGGCAGTTCGAAACCCAGGAACGCAAGGTGCAGGACATCCTCGGTGAACTGGCCGTGCTGGCCAAAGACGATGCCGCGCTGAGGAATCAGGTGGAACGCCTGCGCAGCGAGCACCAGACCCTGGGCGCCAACTACCGCAAGGGGCGCGATGCCTTTGTCGCCGCTGGCGGCGACAGCAAGGTTGGTGATGCGGCGGTCAAGGGCATCGACCGTGCCGCCAGCGAGCAGATGAGCAAGCTGGTCAGCCAGCTGCACGAGCAGAGCCTGGCGCAGGCCAAGCAGATCAACGGCACGGCGGAACGCACCATTCTGCTGGGCACCCTGATCATGCTCGGCGCCAGCGTAGTGGTCGCGCTGTTCAGCCTGTGGCTGGTCAATCGTCATCTGATCATTCCAATCCGCCACCTGATCAATCATGTCGATCAGCTCAGCCACGGGCGCTTCGACCAGCGCGTGGAGTCCAACCGGCATGACGAACTGGGCCTGCTGGCACGCGCGGCCAATAAGCTGCGGGATTTCCTCGCCAGCACCACGGAAAGCCTGCGCCTGAGCAGCAATAACCTGGATAACGCCAGCGGCGAGCTGAACCAGATTGCCTCGCGCATGACGCAGGGCATCAACGAACAGTTCGAACGCACCGATCAGGTCGCCACCGCCATGCACGAGATGTCGGCCACCGCTCAGGAAGTGGCACGTCACGCCGTCGAGGCCGCGCACGCGGCTGATGACGCGGACAGCTCAGCCCGCCAGGGCGGCAAAGTCATGGAATCGACCATCCAGACCATCACCGGCATGCGTGGCGAGATCGCCAACACCGCCGAGGTGATCCGTCGCCTGGAGGCCGACAGTGGACGCATCGGCAAGGTGCTGGAAGTGATCCGCGGCATCGCTGAGCAGACCAACCTGCTGGCACTTAACGCAGCCATCGAAGCCGCGCGCGCCGGCGAGCAGGGCCGTGGCTTTGCCGTGGTTGCGGACGAAGTACGCCACCTGGCTCAGCGCACCGCCGAGTCCACCGCCGAGATCAACCAGATCATCGATACAGTGCAAACCGGCGCACTCAACGCCGTACGCGCCATCGAGAGCGGTCAGAGCCGCAGCGAGGAGGGCGTCACTCAGGTGACACAGGCCGGCGCCATGCTCGAACGCATCACCGCTGCGGTGGAGGCCATCCGCGACATGAACCGGCAGATTGCCACCGCCGCCGAGGAGCAAACCTCGGTGGCCGAGGACATCTCGCGCAACCTCACGGAAATCACCGCCATCGCCAGCGCCAATCAGGACAACGTCGAGCGCACCCAGGCCGCCAGCAATACGCTGCACAGCCTGTCCGGGGAGCTGAACGAGGTCACCCGCCGCTTGGGCTCCTGACCCGCCTCAAAGTGCCGCGGAACGATACAGGGAGAGATCGTTTCTGCGGCCATCTGTGTGGTTCTTGCAACGATCTGTTGCGCGATAATGACCTGGCAACCTTTTGCAAATCCCCGGCTTTTGACTTGCCAGTCAAGTAGCACTATGGTGCCGGCTTCGCCTGTCACAGGCCCCCTCTCCGCCCGCCAAGGATTCGGATATGTTGCTCCGCCGCATGCTCATCATGCTGGGCGTCGTGCTCGTCGTGGTGCTCGCCCTCGCCGCCTATAAAGGCTTCTCCATCTACCAGCAGATTCAGATGTTCTCGGCGCCACAGCCGGCCATCAGCGTGTCCGCCGCTGTCGCCCGTGAACAACCCTGGCAGAGCCGCCTGCCGGCCATCGGTACGCTCAAGGCGTATCAGGGCGTGGACCTGACCGCCGAGGTGCTGGGCACGGTCAAGGAAGTGCTGTTCCAGTCCGGCGAGAAGGTTACCCTCGGCCAGCCGCTGCTGCAGCTGGACAGCGAGGTCGAGCGCGCCATCCTTGCCACCGCCGAGGCAGTGCGCGCCCTGGCCCGCGTCGAATATCAGCGCGGCCAGGACCTGATCAAGCGCCAGGCTATCTCCAAGAGCGAGTTCGACCGCCTCAACGCCGAGCTGCTAAAAGCCGAGGCCAGCGTTACCCAGCTCAAGGCCGAGCTGGACAAGAAGCGCATCCTTGCACCTTTCGCCGGCACCATCGGCATTCGCCAGGTGGATACCGGTGACTACCTGAGCCCCGGCACCTCCTTCGCCACCCTGCAGGACCTGTCCAGGCTGTACGTCGACTTCTTCCTGCCGGAACAGGACTATCCGAAGCTGGCCATCGGCCAGCGTGTGCGCCTGTCGCTGGCCGCCTACCCAGGCGAGGTCTTCAGCGGCGAGATCAGCGCACTCAACCCCAAGGTCGAGGAAACCACGCGCAACGTACAGGTCCGCGCCATGCTGCCCAACCCGGACAACAAGCTGCTGCCGGGTATGTTCGCCAACCTGGAAGTACTGCTGCCAGGCGAGCAGCCGCAGGTACTGGTGCCGGAAACCGCCATCACCTACACCCTCTACGGCAACTCGGTATACGTGATCAGCGAGCAGAAGGACGACAAAGGCGCCGTGGTCAAAGACGACAAAGGCCAGCCGCGACTGGTGGTCGAGCGCCGCTTCGTCGAAACCGGTGAGCGCCGTGACGGCCAAGTCCTGGTGCTCAAGGGCCTGCAGGCCGGCGAGCAGGTAGTCACGGCCGGCCAGCTCAAGCTCGACAATGGCGCCCACGTGGCCATCGTCGAAGACCAGGCCCAGGTCCTCAAGTAGGTCCAAGCCAAGTACTGATCATAGGGGCGGGCCTGCATCAGCAGCCCGCACCGACTCAGACTCCAGGAGCCAAGCATGGCTTTCACAGATCCCTTTATTCGGCGCCCGGTCCTGGCGACCGTGGTCAGCCTGCTGATCATCCTGCTGGGCATACAGGCCTTCAGCAAACTGGTGATCCGCCAGTACCCACAGATGGAAAATGCCCTGATCACGGTCACCACCGCCTACCCGGGCGCCAATGCCGAGACGATCCAGGGCTACATCACCCAGCCGCTGCAGCAAAGTCTGGCGAGCGCTGAGGGCATCGATTACATGACGTCGTCGAGCCAGCAGAACTTCTCCACCATTTCCATCTATGCGCGCATCGGCGCGGACACCGACCGCCTGTTCACCGAGCTTCTGGCCAAGGCCAACGAGGTGAAGAACCAGTTGCCGCAGGATGCCGAGGACCCGGTGCTGTCCAAGGAAGCGGCCGATGCCTCGGCGCTGATGTATGTCAGTTTCTACAGCAACCAGCTGTCCAACCCACAGATCACCGACTACCTGTCGCGCGTGATCCAGCCCAAGCTGGCCACCCTGCCCGGCATGGCCGAGGCCGAGATTCTTGGCAACCAGGTATTCGCCATGCGCCTGTGGCTGGACCCGGTGAAGATGGCCGCCTACGGTATTGCCGCCACTGACGTGACCAATGCCGTGCAACGCTACAACTTCCTCGCCGCTGCCGGCGAAGTGAAGGGCCAGTACGTGGTCACCAGCATCAACGCCACCACCGACCTCAAGTCGGCCGAGGCCTTCGGCGCCATTCCGGTGAAGACCGACGGCGACAGCCGCGTGCTGGTGCGTGACATCGCGCGGGTGGAAATGGGCGCGGCCAACTACGACTCGATCAGCTCGTTTGACGGCATCCCGTCCGTCTACATCGCCATCAAGGGCACGCCGAGCGCCAACCCGCTGGACGTGATCAAGCACGTGCGCGCCGCCCTGCCGGAGCTGGAAGCGCAGCTACCGCCCAGCCTGAAGGTCTCCATCGCCTACGACGCCACCGAGTTCATCCGCGCCTCCATCGACGAGGTGGTGAAGACCCTGGCCGAGGCGGTGCTGATCGTCATCGTCGTGGTCTTCCTGTTCCTCGGCGCATTCCGTTCGGTGCTGATCCCGGTGATCACCATCCCGCTGTCGATGATCGGCGTACTGTTCTTCATGCAGCTGATGGGCTACTCGATCAACCTGCTGACCCTGCTGGCGATGGTCCTGGCCATTGGCCTGGTGGTGGACGACGCCATCGTGGTGGTGGAAAACATCCACCGCCATATCGAGGAGGGCAAGACCCCCTTCGATGCCGCCATCGAGGGCGCCCGCGAGATTGCCGTGCCGGTGATCTCGATGACCATCACCCTGGCCGCCGTGTATGCGCCCATCGGCTTCCTCGAGGGCCTGACTGGCGCCCTGTTCAAGGAGTTCGCCCTGACTCTGGCCGGCGCGGTGATCATCTCCGGCGTGGTGGCGCTGACCCTGTCGCCGATGATGTGCTCCAAGCTGCTGCGCCATGAAGAGAATCCGTCCGGCCTGGCACACAAGCTGGACCTGATCTTCGACAGCCTCAAGCGCCGCTACCAGAAGGCCCTGCACGGCACGCTGAATACCCGCCCGGTGGTGCTGGTGTTCGCCGTCATCGTGCTGTGCCTGATCCCGGTGCTGCTGATGTTCAGCAAGAGCGAGCTGGCACCGGAGGAGGATCAGGGCATCGTATTCCTGTTCGCCAATGCGCCGCAGCCGACCAACCTCGACTACATGAACGCCTACACCGACCAGTTCGTGAAGATCTTCAAGGAGTTCCCCGAGTACTACTCGTCCTTCCAGATCAACGGCTTCAACGGTGTACAGTCGGGCATCGGCGGCTTCCTGCTCAAACCCTGGGACGAACGCGAGCGTACCCAGATGGAACTGCTGCCGATCGTCCAGGGTCGCCTCAACGACATTCCCGGCCTGCAGATCTTCGGCTTCAACCTGCCGTCGCTGCCGGGCACCGGTGAAGGCCTGCCATTCCAGTTCGTGATCAACACGCCGAATGACTACGAGTCACTGCTGCAGGTGGCCGAGCGGGTCAAGCAGAAGGCCATGGAGTCCGGCAAGTTCGCCTTCCTCAACGTCGACCTGGCCTTCGACAAACCCGAGGTGGTGGTCGATATCGACCGCGAGAAAGCCGCGCAGATGGGTGTATCGATGCAGGACCTGGGTGCCACCCTGGCCATCCTGCTCGGTGAGGGCGAGATCAACCGCTTCACCATCGACGGTCGCAGCTACAAGGTCATTGCGCAGGTCGAGCGCGCCTACCGCGATAACCCAGGCTGGCTGAGCAACTACTACGTCAAGAGCGAGAGCGGCCAGATGGTGCCCCTGGGCACCCTGATCAAGGTCAGCGACCGCGCACGGCCAACCAAGCTCAACCAGTTCCAGCAGCTCAACGCGGCAATCATCGAAGGCGTGCCGATCGTCAGCATGGGCGAGGCCGTGGAGACGGTGGCGCAGATCGCCCGCGAGGAAGCGCCACGCGGCTACACCTTCGACTACGCTGGCGCCTCGCGCCAATACATTCAGGAAGGCAGTGCGCTGTATGCCACTTTCGGTCTGGCCTTGGCGATCATCTTCCTGGTGCTGGCCGCGCAGTTCGAAAGCTTCCGCGACCCGCTGGTGATCCTGGTCACCGTGCCGCTGTCGATCTGCGGCGCGCTGATCCCGATCTTCCTCGGCTTCTCCAGCATGAACATCTACACCCAGGTGGGCCTGGTGACGTTGATCGGCCTTATCAGCAAGCACGGCATCCTGATCGTCGAGTTCGCCAACCAGCTGCGCCGCGAGAAAGGGCTGAGCATTCGCGAGGCCATCGAGGAAGCCGCCTCGATCCGCCTGCGTCCGGTGCTGATGACCACCGCCGCGATGGTGTTCGGCATGGTGCCGCTGATCCTCGCTACCGGTGCAGGTGCCGTGAGCCGCTTCGACATCGGCCTGGTGATCGCCACCGGCATGTCGATCGGCACCCTGTTCACCCTGTTCGTGCTGCCCTGTGTCTACACCCTCCTGGCCAGCCCGGACAAAGCCCCCAAGCCCGCCGGCATAGCGGCTCACTGAGCCCTCAGCCGCCACAAAAAAGCCCCGCCTAAGCGGGGCTTTTTCATGCACCGAGTTCGATTACTGCTCGGCCTTCATGGCATGGGAAAGTCCATACATCAGCAACAGCAGATTGTCGCTGTCAGCCTCGATCTTGCTGATATCCACATGGCGGCTGGAAACCACCGGGCACGGCTGTGCGCCACAGCTGGCGGCGTCCAGCACCCGCGGCGCGGGCTCCTGCCAGGCGGCAGTGGCCAGGGCCGTGACGCTGAGGGCACCGACGAGGAACAATCCTCTAGCGATTTCTAATTTCATTTCGATAACCCCTTGATAGCGCTGCCAAACGCCTAACAACAAAACTAGTTCAGACCATTCCTTGGCAACGCCCCGACCGACGAGTGGTGTGTCAGCCCCGGGATCAACACCTATCTGAGCCTCGCACGAGCGCGAAGTTCCTCGGCCACGCCCAGGCCAGCCCTGCCTCAGCGCGACTGACGCTGCGGACAGACTTCATCCCAGGCTGACCAGAAACCGGCACCCGCTCGGCTCCGCATCGGACAACTCAACATTCCAGCCCTGGCTCTCGCAAATACGCTGCACCAGCGACAGCCCCAGCCCCAAGCCCTCGCCGCGCGCTGAGCCGCCGCGCACGAATGGCTGGAACATTGCCTCGCGCTCCGCGACAGGGATGCCCACCCCGCTGTCCTCGACCATGAAGCCATGCTCACACAGGCACAGGACAATCTGCCCACGTTCGGTGTAATGCCAGGCATTACGCAGCAAATTGCCCATCACCGAGCGCAACAGCGGTCCGTTGTACAGAGCGGAACCCGCCTGCTGCGGCCGGTAGTCGAAATGCAGCCCCTTCGCCTCGATCGCGGGCCGCCACTGCTCGACCAGGGCATCGGCCACCTCGCGCAGGCTGGACTGGGTAGCACCACCATCGTCCTGACGCGAGCGCGCCAACAACAGAAAGGTCTGTACCAGTCCGCGCATTTCCTCGGTGGCGGCGGCCATGCGGCGCACCCGGTCACGACCACGCTCGTCCAGGCCAGGGCTTTCCAGCAGCAGCTCGCAGGAACTGGCCAACACCATCAGCGGCGTACGTAACTCATGGCTGACATCGCTGGTGAACAGCCGCTCGCGCATCAGCGCGCGGCGCAGCAGTCCCAGGGTGGTATCAAAGGAAGCCGCCAGCTGACCCACTTCGTCACCCGCGTAGTCGCGGGCCAGTTGCGGTGCCTCGTCGAGCAGCTGGTCCGGATGCCGCACCTGGCGCGACAGGCGGACCACCGGCTCAATCACCTTGCGGGCCAGCAACCAGCCAAGCACGCCGGAAAGCGCCAGGCTGATCAGAAAACCCACCAGAACCACGGCGAACAGCAATTGCTCGCGGTCCTCGAACTCGCTCTGGTCCTGCAGCAGCACATAGCGCCGACCGTCGACCAGTTGGACGAAGCCATGAAACGACTTGTCCTCGCGAAAGACTTCGTGAAAACCCGGCGACAGCTCCTGCAAATCCACCGGCAGCGCAAAAGCACCGAGGCCACCACTGAAATAGAACAGCTGGCCGGGCTCCGGTTCATGACGCCAGTCGGACATGCTCTCCATCTGCAGAAAGCGCCCGAGGTCACCGCCCAGCTCACTGGAAATCAGCCGCTCCTCGACCTGATGCACGGTCTCCACAATACCGATGGCAAAGGTGCCGCCCACCAGCAGAGTCATCAGGACGAAGGCGATCACGATACGACGCGACAGGCTCTGCCTGAACAGAACAGGGTTAAACGCCATCGACACGCTCCGCCAATCGGTAACCTACCCCGTGCACCGTGTGCAGCAGCGCCTGCTCGAAGGGCTTGTCGATCACCTGGCGCAACTGGTGGACATGGCTGCGCAGGCTGTCACTGTCCGGGCAGTCGTCGCCCCACAGAGCCTCCTCCAGGACTTCCCGTCGCACCACATGGGGACTCCTCTGCATCAGCAGGGCCAGCAGTTTGAGGCCGACCGGGTTGAGTTTGAGTGGCTTGCCGGCGCGGGTGATCTCCAGGGTATCAAGGTCGTAACTGAGATCGCCCACTTGCAGCAAACGCTTACCACCGCCCAGGCTGCGGCGCAGCACCGCCTCGATGCGCGCGGCCAGCTCGGAAAGGGCGAACGGCTTGACCAGATAGTCGTCGGCACCGGCCTGAAAACCCTGCAGGCGATCCTCCAGCTGATCCCGGGCGGTGAGCATGATCACCGGCGTATCGCGCCGCGCCTCCTCGCGCAGGCGCCGACAGAGGGTGTAGCCGTCGATGCCCGGCAGCATGATGTCCAGCACCAGCAGGTCATAGTGCTCGCTGCTGGCCAGGCGCAGCCCGGAAAGACCATCCTGGGCGCAGTCCACCGTATACCCCTTGATCTGCAGGTAGTCGGCCATGTTGGCCAGGATGTCGCGATTGTCCTCGACCAGGAGGATGCGCATGGGGAAGTCACCTCATTGTTACGCTGCCTGCAAAGATAACGTGGAACACCTCACTGACTGCCGGCTTTGACGGATTTTTCATGCGCAAGAAAAAGCCCCGCATAAGGCGGGGCTTTCTCGCTGAGCTTAGGAAGCTGGTCGGCTTACATCATGCCGCCCATGCCACCCATGCCGCCCATGTCCGGCATGGCCGGAGCGGCTTTGTCTTCGACGATGTCGGCGACCATGGCTTCGGTGGTGATCATCAGACCGCCGATGGAGGCCGCAGCCTGCAGGGCGGAACGAGTGACCTTGGCCGGGTCCAGGATGCCCATCTCGATCATGTCGCCGTAGGTGTCGGTAGCGGCGTTGAAGCCGAAGTTACCGGAACCGTTCTTCACCTTGTCGACTACCACGCTCGGCTCGCCGCCGGCGTTGGAGACGATCTGACGCAGCGGAGCCTCGACAGCGCGACGCAGCAGGGCGATACCGACGTTCTGGTCTTCGTTGTCGCCCTTCAGGCCTTCGATGGCCTGCAGGGCACGTACCAGGGCAACGCCGCCGCCAGGCACCACGCCTTCTTCGACGGCAGCACGGGTGGCGTGCAGGGCGTCTTCGACACGGGCCTTCTTCTCTTTCATCTCGACTTCGGTGGCAGCGCCGACCTTGATCACGGCAACACCGCCGGCCAGCTTGGCCAGACGCTCTTGCAGCTTCTCTTTGTCGTAGTCGGAAGAGGTTTCTTCAACCTGCTTGCGGATCTGCGCCACGCGGGCTTCGATGTCAGCCTGAGCGCCGGCACCGTCGATGATGGTGGTGTTTTCCTTGTTCAGTACGACGCGCTTGGCGTTACCCAGGTGCTCCAGGGTGGCGCCTTCCAGCGACAGGCCGACTTCCTCGGAAATCACGGTACCGCCGGTCAGGATGGCGATGTCCTGCAGCATGGCCTTGCGGCGGTCGCCGAAGCCCGGAGCCTTGACGGCAGCCACTTTGACGATGCCGCGCATGTTGTTGACCACCAGGGTGGCCAGGGCTTCGCCTTCCACGTCCTCGGCCACGATCAGCAGCGGACGGCCGGACTTGGCCACGGCTTCCAGCACCGGCAGCAGTTCGCGGATGTTGGAGATCTTCTTGTCGACCAGCAGCAGCAGCGGGCCTTCCAGCTCGGCCACCATGGTGTCCGGCTTGTTGATGAAGTAAGGGGACAGGTAGCCACGGTCGAACTGCATGCCTTCCACGACGGACAGTTCGTTTTCCAGGCCGGAACCTTCTTCAACGGTGATCACGCCTTCCTTGCCAACCTTCTCCATGGCTTCGGCGATGATGTCGCCGATGGAGTTGTCGGAGTTGGCGGAGATGGTGCCGACCTGGGCGATGGCCTTGGTGTCGGTGCACGGCTTGGCCAGGTCCTTCAGCTGGGCAACGATGGCCGCGGTGGCCTTGTCAATGCCGCGCTTCAGGTCCATCGGGTTCATGCCGGCGGCAACCGACTTCAGGCCTTCGTTGACGATGGCCTGGGCCAGTACGGTGGCGGTGGTGGTGCCGTCACCAGCAGCGTCGTTGGCCTTGGACGCAACGTCCTTGACCAGCTGGGCGCCCATGTTCTCGAACTTGTCTTTCAGCTCGATTTCCTTGGCCACGGACACGCCGTCCTTGGTGATCAGCGGAGCACCGAAGCTGCGATCCAGGACCACGTTGCGGCCTTTCGGGCCGAGGGTGGCTTTGACGGCGTCGGCCAGGACGTTGACGCCAACCAGCATTTTCTTGCGAGCGGAATCGCCGAATTTGACTTCTTTAGCAGCCATTTTGCTTGTTCCTCAATTCTGTACGTTAGGACGGAGATGCGTCGGATCAGGCTTCGATGACGGCGAGGATTTCGTGCTCGCCCATCACCAGCAGGTCTTCGCCGTCGACCTTGACGGTGTTGCTGCCGCTGTACGGGCCGAACACCACCTTGTCACCGACCTTGACGGCCAGCGGGCGAACTTCGCCGTTGTCCAGGACTTTGCCGGTACCGACGGCGACGACTTCACCCTGGTTCGGCTTCTCGGCGGCCGAGCCCGGCAGCACGATGCCGCCAGCGGTTTTGGTCTCTTCTTCGCTGCGACGGATGACGACGCGGTCATGCAGAGGACGAAGCTTCATTGTCGATCTCTCCTGATAGTGGTTTCACTGGCCGGCGAATGCGCCGGCGGGTTAGGCAAAACCGGCTTGGGGCCGGGCGCGGCACGCCAGTGGCGAGCCGCGGAAGTCTGTTCCACCAGCGGTGGAAACCTTGCGGTGAAAGCTAGATAGGGGCGCTCAAGAGCATTTCAAGGGCGGCGAGTGAAAATTTTTATGCCTCAGCACCGCCCCGGCGTGTAGCGGCGCTCAATCGCGGCGCTGGTACTCGCCTTCGATGACCTGCGGCTGGGTCTGGCCGCTGCGCGCGGCCGGGTCATCGAAGAAGGCGCGCTGACGCAGCGCCTGCTCCTGGGCGCGGCGCTGCAGCCGGCCGATCATCAGGCGGCGGGTAAAGGGGATCAGGCAGAGCAGGCCGAATACGTCGCTGATGAAGCCCGGCAACAGCAGCAGGCCGCCACCAACGGCAATCAGCAGGCCCTCGAACAATTCCTGCTCAGGCATCTCGCCACGCGCCAGTTTCTCGCGGGCACGCCAGGCCGTGGCCACACCGGCCACGCGCAGCAGCACGCTGCCGAGGATGGCGGTACCGATCACCAGCAACAGAGTGGGCAGCACGCCGATGGCGCTGCCGACCTGGATCAGCACAGCCAGTTCGAGGATGGGGAACAGCAGGAACAGAAACAGAAAAGCGCGCATCTCAAGGGGTCCTTGGCGGAAGAACGGCTTCCGATGGGAATGAAGTATGGGGCCAGCGGCTTAATTCAAGCTGACACCTGCCCGGCGGTCGGCCAGACCTCGGCCCGAGCCAGCAATACCAAGGCCTGGCGCACCGCGCCAGGGTTGTTACAGGATGTTGGAAAGGCCAGCCAGTGCAGGCCCTTGCCGATGCGCAGGTGGAAACCTTCGCTGTCGATGCCGACCAGTTGGGCCGTGGCGTGCGTGGGCAGCCCGGCCAGCTGCACGTAATGGGCGATGGCGGCGGCGTGATCGGCGTTCATGTGCTCGAGCATGCCACGCTCGACGTCGCCGGCGTGCGGATTGACCAGCTCGACGTCCTGCAGCCAGTGGATCGCGCCGAAGCCGCCGATGAAGCGCCAGCGCACCGGCTGCAGCACCCAGAAATCGAAGTCATGGGCGCTGTGGTAGTCGCGCGAGTCGGGAAAATAGCGGTAGTAGCGCTCGGCAGCCGCCTCGATGGCGGAGGGGTCGACCAGCTGGCGCGCCTCGGCGAGCAGGGTCAGGCGCCCGGCGGCCTGCACATCCTCGGCGCCGCGCTCACCGACCAGCAGCGAACATTTGCCATCGCGCTGCAGATTGTGGGTGTGCTGGGCAATACGGCTGATCAGGATCAGCGGCCGCCCCTGCGCATCCAGGCAATAGGGCACCACTGATCCGAAAGGGAAGCCCGGCATGCTCTTGGAGTGGGTGGAAAGCACCCCGCGGTATTCCTTGAGGAGCAATTCTCGGGCATGCTTTACAGCGTTTTCGCTCAATTTATGACTCCTCGCAAAGAATTCGTCGAAAACGAGACGAACAGGCGTTCGTAATCACCGAAACGCCGGCGAGGCCACCTGCTAGACCATTTGAGGGGTAGTGTTATGGAACTCAAAGACAAAGTCATCATCATCACCGGCGGCTGTCAGGGCCTGGGCCGAGCAATGGGCGAGTACCTCGCCGCCAAGGGCGCCAAGCTGGCCCTGGTCGACCTCAACCAGGAGAAACTCGACGACGCCGTGGCCGCCTGCAAGGCCGCCGGTGGCGACGCCCGCGCCTACCTGTGCAACGTGGCCAACGAAGAGCAGGTGACCCACATGGTCGCCCAGGTGGCCGAGGACTTCGGCGCCATCAACGGCCTGGTCAACAACGCCGGCATCCTGCGCGATGGTCTGACCATCAAGATCAAGGATGGCGAAATGACCAAGATGAGCCTGGCCCAGTGGCAGTCGGTGATCGACGTCAACCTGACCGGCGTGTTCCTCTGCACCCGCGAAGTGGCCGCCAAGATGATCGAGCTGAAGAACACCGGCGCCATCGTCAACATCTCCTCCATCTCCCGCGCCGGCAACATGGGCCAGGCCAACTACTCGGCGGCCAAGGCCGGCGTTGCTGCCGACACCGTGGTGTGGGCCAAGGAACTGGCACGCTACGGCATCCGCGTGGCCGGCGTGGCACCGGGCTTCATCGAGACCGAGATGACCAGCAGCATGAAGCCGGAAGCTCTGGAGAAGATGACCTCCGGCATCCCGCTGCGCCGCATGGGCAAGCCGGCCGAGATCGCTCACTCGGTGGCTTACATCATGGAGAACGACTACTACACCGGTCGTATCCTGGAGCTCGACGGCGGCCTGCGCCTGTAACACCGTTTCGACTTGCTGCGCGTCGGCCTGCCGTTGTTAGCAGCACTCGCGGGCTTGCTCATTTACCGCGCGTAAACTCCGCGCCCGCGAGCGCTGCTGCCTAGGCTGGCTCTAGCTCGCAGAGTCGAGACTTAGCTCCGCCAACAAAAAGCCCCGCTATGCGGGGCTTTTTGTTGTGCGCTGGCCATGGCCCTACTTCTTGCGCAGCTTGGCGCAATGATCCTCGGGCGCATTGGCGGCGGTGTACCAGACGTAATCGGCGCTGCCGGCAGCCGGCTGCTTGCCGACTTCGGCGAGGATCAGCACCAGGTTGCCTTCGCCGGCACCGAGATCGGCCAGGTGCAGCGGTACGCCGAGGTCCTTGCGCACATGGAAGGCACCGGCCAGCAGCATGGCCGGCTGCGGCGCGGCGAGCAGGCGCTCGGCCATGCGTCGGTCGCGCTGCTGCTGCACGGCAAGCATGGCCGGGATCTGGCTCTCCGGCAGCAGGCCGCAATGCGACTCGCGAATGTCTGCCTGCAGCGTTTCCTGCACAGCCGGCGCGGTGGAAGCCGAGCCTTGCAAGGTCGGACGCGCCCGATAGATCTGCATGATCTCGGCCCGGTCCAGGTTGGCCGCCAGCAGCGGATAGGGCTGGCGCAGCTGGTAGTGCACCAGCGCGCCGTACAGCCCCCAGTCCCAGCCTGGCTGCCAGGCCAGCGCGGCGAGGGTATCCCGCGGCGCACGGCCGGCGCGCATCTCGGCCTGTACCTGCTCGACCCTGGCCTGCTGGTCGGGATTGAGCATCTCCAGCAGCAGGCTGCCTTGCGGGCGCTGCGCCGCCAGTTCGCGCGACAGCCATAGTTGCAGGGCGTGATGATCAGGGTTGTCGTGCTGTTCGCCGACCAGCACCCGCGGTGCCTTGGCCAGGCGCTCGACCAGTTGCTGCGGGGTGATGACCTGGCCGCTGGCCAGCTCGACGATCTGCCCCAGCTGGGCATGGTCTCGCCCCTCGGGCGCGATGGGCGCCGGCGGCGGCAGCACACCACGCGAATGGCAGGCGGCCAGCAGGGGAATGAGGCAGAGCAGCAGAATGCGCATGCAGGTTCCTTATGGATAGGTCCACTCTACTGTTTACGAGGGCACGCTTAGTGGAGAGGGCTAGGGAGAGGGTTATAGGCCCAACCCTCTCCCCCGGCCCCTCTCCCACAAGTGGGCGAGGGGAGTTCGTTCGGGCTACATATTTATCGCGCCACTATCAGCGGATGGCCACGCTCCGGGTGGCGCTGGATCAGCACGTCGAGGCCGAACACCTGGCGCAGCGGCTCGGCCTGCAGCACCTCGTCCGGCGTGCCGTAACCGTGTGGCCGCCCGCGCTGCAGCAGCAGGATACGGTCACAGTAGCGCGCCGCCAGATTGAGGTCGTGCAGGATGACCAGTACCGCCGCGCCCTGGCTGGCGAAATCGCGCACGGCCTGCAGGGTGGTGTGCTGGTGCAGCGGGTCGAGGGCCGAAGTCGGCTCGTCGAGCAGCAACACCTGCCCTTCCCCACCCGGCCATAGTTGCGCCAGCACCCGTGCCAGGTGCACACGCTGGCGCTCGCCGCCAGACAGCGCCAGGTAGCTGCGCCCGCGCAGGTGCTCGGCGTCTGCGGCACGCAGCGCCGCCTCGACGATTTCGCCATCGCGTACGCGGCCGCTGGCATGCGGCAGGCGCCCCATGCCGACCACGTCGAGCACCGGAAAGGCGAAATTCAGGGTCGAACTCTGTGGCAGTACCGCCAGGCGCCGTGCGCGCTCCTGGCCGGACCAGGCACCCAGCGCGCGCCCGTCCAGGGTCACGCTGCCGGCGGCGGCCTCCAGCTCGCCACTCAGGGCTCCGAGCAGCGTGCTCTTGCCGGCCCCGTTGGGGCCGAGAACGCCCAGTACCTGGCCCGGCTGCAGTTGCAGGTCGATGTCTGCCAGCACGGTGCAGGACCCGCGCCGGACGCTGAGATTATCGGCACGCAGCATCAGGCTCGCCCCCGCACCAGCAGATAAAGGAAGAAGGGGCCGCCGAGTAGCGCCGTGATGATGCCGATCGGCAGCTCGGCCGGCGCCAGCACCAGGCGCGCGGCGAGGTCGGCCAGCAGCAGCAGACTGGCCCCGGCCAGCAGGGAGGCCGGCAGCAGTAGGCGGTGATCCGGCCCGACCAGCAGGCGCATCAGGTGCGGTACCACCAGGCCGATGAAGCCGATCAGGCCGGCAGCCGCCACGGCGGCACCAACGCCCAGGGCGGTGCACAGCACCAGTTCCAGCTTGATCCGTTCGACGTTGAAGCCCAGGTGGCGCGCCTCCGACTCCCCCAGCAGCAGGGCATTGAGCGCATCGGCGCGGCGTGGCAGCCACAGGGCCACGCCGAGGGTCACCAGCAGCAGCGGCCATAGCCTTGGGTAGCTGGCACCATTGAGGCTGCCGAGGTTCCAGAACGTCAGGCTGCGCAGGGTGGCATCGTCGGCCAGGTAGGTGAACAGGCCGACGCCGGCCCCGGACATGGCGGTCATCGCCACACCGGCCAGCAGCATGGTGGCGACATGGGTCTGTCCATCGCGGCGACCGAAACGGTAAACGATCGCCGTGACCAAGAGGCCGCCGCCGAAGGCGCAGATCGACAGCAGGTAGGGCGACCAGGCTGCTGGCAAGCCGCCAACCAGGCTACCGCCGACGATGGCGATGGCCGCCCCCAGCGCCGCACCGCCAGCCACGCCGACCAGGCCGGGGTCGGCCAGCGGATTGCGAAAAAGGCCCTGCATGGCCACGCCGGACAAGGCCAGCACCGCGCCCACGCAGAGGCCGAGCAGGCTGCGCGGCAGGCGGATCTGACCAAGGATCAGCTCGGCCTGCTGCAGGTCGGCGCTGCCAACCGGCAGACCGAGCAGACGCAGCGCGGCCAGCAGGGTATCGCCCAGCGGCAGGCTCACCGGCCCCAGGGCCAGCGACAGCCAGAACGCGAGTAGGAGCAGCGCGCCCAGCGCCAGCAGCAAGGGGCGGGGTCGGAAAACAGGGTTCATCGGTCGAGTTCGGCCGTCAGTGCTTGCGCGGAAGGATAAAAGGCCGCCGACAGCTCGGCCAGCCCCTCGGGCAGACGCGGGCCCAGGCCACCGACCAGCAGGGTCGGGTCGAGGGCCAGCAGGCGGCCATCGCGCACCGCACGGGTCTGCTGCAGCAGCGGATTATGCTTGAGCAGCGCCTGGCGCGCCTCCTCGCCGTGCAGGCTGCGGTCGGCGACGATCAGCACCTGTGGGTCCAGCGCCAGCAGCGCCTCGTTGGAGAGCGCTTTGTAACCCTGATGCGCCACCGGGCTCTCACCGCCAGCCTGCTCGATCAGCCACACCGCCAGGCTGCCCTGGCCGGCCGCCATGAGGTTGCTACCGGCATGCCCGAGTAGCATCAACACCCGCGGTGGCGCCTGCGTGCGCTGTGCCTCGGCCACCCACTGCGCCTGGTCTTGCAGCTGTTGGCGGTAGACGGCCATCTGCTCGCGCGCCTGCGCCGGCACGCCGAGCAGTTCGCCCAGGCGCAGAACATTGCGCTCCAGGGTCGCAAGGTCAGGCTTGGCCGACAGGCTTTCCACCCGCACCCCGGCCGCCGCGATCTGCGCCACCACCGGCGGCGGGCCCATTTCCTCGCTGCCGATCAGGATATCCGGGCGCAGCGAAAGCACACCTTCGGCGGACAGCGCACGCTGATAGCCGACACTCGGCAACTGGCGCAGCGATTGCGGATGCAGGCTGGTGGTGTCGACACCGACCAGCTTGCTCTCACCCCCGAGGCGCACCACCCACTCGCTGAGCGAGCCACCCGAGCTGACCCAGCGCTGCGGCAGCTCGGCGGCCGCGGCGGCATGGCTGAACAGCAGGCTGCTGCACAGCAGAACGCAGTTGGCGAGGCGCATCTCAGGCCTCCAGAGCGACGGCGGTTTCGGCCAGATCACGCCATTCGACCAGCTCCGGGATGCCCGGCTTGCGCGCGCCGAACAGCTGCACCACCAGCTCGCCATCGGCATCGAACGCCTCGTAGCTGGTGATCACGCCGTCGCTGCTGGGCTTGCGCACACGCCACAGCTCGACCACGCCCGGCGTCTTCAGGTGCAGGTTGAATTCGGGGTCGAGCACATTGAACCAGTCGCCCATCCAGCGCAGGTTGCTCACGGTGCCGGAGTGGATCTGGATGCAGTGCGGGTTGCCGACGAACACCATGATCGGCACTTCACGCGCCCCCGCTTCCTGCAGCAGCTTGGGCAGCTCGGCGGTGGCCAACGGCTCGGCCCAGTCGTGACCGGCCAGGCGCAGGGCCTGGGTGCGCGCCACGTCATGACGCTTGAGCATGGCGAAGAAGTGATGAGTGTCCTTCAGCTGCGCCCAGTCGGCGCGCAGGGCGGCGGCATCCACTTCGGCATCGGCACGCGGAGCCTTGGCCACGGGCAGCGGCTGCAGGTCCAGCTCGGCGCTCTGCACCTCGGCACGGAAACGCTCGACCAGCGGCGCCCAGGCCGCCTCCTCGCTTCGCTCGGTCAGGTAGACCTTGTGTACGGCCGTGCCCTGCCGGTCGAACACCTGAACGCTGCGCTGCAGGCCCCGTTCGGTCTGCTCGGCGATGGCGAACACGCTGGCCCATTGAGTCATGAACAGGCGCAGGTCGATATCGGCGGACACCACCAGACCCATGGCGCCGTTGGCGCTGACCGAGACCTCGCGGTAGTAGCCCTTGCGCTCGTGCACGCAATGCTCGTTACGCGTCAGCGCCATGATGTAGCCCAGCTCGCCCAGGGCCGGCAGCAGCGCGGCCCAGTCGGTACGCAGGCGCACGGCATCCACGCCGAGGCGGCTGGCGGTCAGCTCAGCCTCGCTGACACCAAGCCTGGCAGCAGCATCGCGGGCACGCAGGCCGGGTTGTTCGGTACGCAGGCGCTGCCACTCCTGGTACAGATGGCTGGCATTGGAAACGGTGGTCGGCATGGTCATGGTGCTACCTCTTAGCGCTATTGGGCGAGCACACCCCCTACCCCCATGGGTACGACGGCTCGCTCGAGTCGGCGCAGACTACATCAACACTAATCATTTTCCAATGCTTGTGAGAATTGTTTGCATTTGAATAGACCAATCCAGTAACGTGCTGCCCGCCAAATCCACCGGCCACCAAGAGCCATTTGCGGGAGTCATGCCATGCCCACCCCACCCTTCGCCCTGCGCCCCTGGATGGCGCTGTTGCTGCTCAGCCCGTCGCTAGCATTCGCACAGACCACCAGCAGCAGCGCCACGCTCGACACCACCCTGGTCACCGGCAATGCCGTGCAGGAAGAGCTGCCCACTACCACCCGCACCGACGCCAAGACCCTGGATGAGCGCCAGATCCGCAGCTTCGACGACCTCGGCAAGCGCTCAGAGCCAGGCGTGAACTACAGCCGCACCAGCGAAAGCATCAACATTCGCGGCCTGGACCGCGACCGCGTGCTGACCACTATCGACGGCATCCGCGTGCCGTGGCTGACCGACGGCGCGCGCAGCCAAGGCCCGACCGGCGGTGCTCAGGGCGGCCTGGATTCGATCGACTTCAACGGCCTGTCCGCGGTGGATATCGTGCGCGGCGCCAACTCCAGCCTGGTGGGCTCCGGCGCCCTGGGCGGCGCCGTGCAGCTGTTCACCCTCAACCCGGAAGACCTGCTGTCCGAGGGCAAAGACTTCGGCAGCCTGGTCAAGAGCGACTACGACAGCGCCGACCACAGCTGGGGCCTCAACGGCGCCCTGGCCGGCCGCTATCAGGACACCTCGTGGTTGCTGCAGGCCGGCCAGCGCCAAGGCCATGAGCTGGAAAGCAGCGGCGATGCCAACAGCTACGGCACCCGCCGCACCGAGGCCAACCCGGCCGACACCGAACAGCAGAGCCTGCTGGTCAAGCTGCAGCAGCGCTTCGACGGCGGCCACAAGGTCGGCTTCACCGCCGAGCTGTTCGAGCGGCAGAACGACATCGACAGCCGCACCAGCCAGGGCAGCACCTACCTGAGCGGTGAAAACAGCACCGAGGAAAACAACAAGCGCCAGCGCCTGTCCGTCGACTACGCCTTCCAGGCCGAGGACGACCAGGGCCTGATCGACAGCGCCAACGCCATCGTCTACTGGCAGAAGCTACGCCGCCATGACGACCAGAACGGCGTGCGCGCCGCCGACAGCCGAGCCTCTGTGCCGGACTTCCTGTTCTTCGGCCTGCCGGGCAACCCCTACAAGTACCCGAGCGGCAACTTCGGCCGCGACAACCAGATCGAGAAAGAGCTGTACGGAGTCTCCGGCAACCTCGGCAAGACCCTCGATATCGCCGGGCTGCCGAACAAGCTGACCCTGGGCGGCGAGCTCTACCAGATCAACACCGAGCAGGTTTCCGAGGGCTACGACAACTGCCCGGGCTTCAGCATCTCGCCGAGCCATCCGATGTACATGGGCCCGGCCGCCTGTGACTTCCTGCACACCAACCAGGCCGATATGCCCAAGGCCGAAGGCACCCAGTGGGCGCTCTACGCCACCGACGAAATCAGCTTCGCCGATGGCCGCGTCAAGCTGACCCCGGGCCTGCGCTACGACCACTACAAGCAGGACCCGAAAGCCACCGGCGACTTCGCCAAAAACATCAACCCGGCCAACGACCAGACACTGCAGGCCAGCACCGACCACAAGCTTTCCGGCAGCCTGCTGGCGACCTGGCAGGTGGCCGAGGAAGCGCTGCTTTACGCGCAATGGGCCCAGGGCTTCAAGGCGCCGGACGCCACCCAGCTGTACATGAACTACGGCGCCGAAGGCAGCTACCTGCGTCTGGGCAACACCGACCTCAAGCCAGAAGAAAGCAACGGCTACGAGATCGGCGCGCAACTGGGCAACGAGAAGCTGGGCGGCTCGCTCAGCCTGTTCGACAACCACTACAAGAACTTCATTGACGATGACGTGGCGATGAGCGCCGCCGAACTGGCCGCCATCGGCCTCAGCGCCGCCGACTACCCGATGGGCGTGACCCGCACCGAAAACCGCGCCCGCGTGCAGATCTACGGCGCTGAAGTGGCCGCGCACTGGGAGTTCGTGCCGCACTGGAAGCTCTGGGGTTCCGTGGCCTGGGCCAACGGCGAAGACCTGGAAACCAACCAGCGTCTGAGTTCGGTGGCGCCGATCACCAGTCTGCTCGGCCTGAGCTATGCGCGTGACCAGTACGGCGCCGACCTGATGCTGCGTGCCGCCGCGGCCCGCGACAAGGTGGAGAACGCAGGCGACTTCGAGGCCCCGGGCTACGGCGTGGTCGACATGACCGGCTGGTGGCAGCCCGCCGAGCTGAAAGGCGTGAAATTCCAGGCTGGCCTGTTCAACGCCCTCGACAAGAAGTACTGGAATGCGCTGAACGTGCCCACCGGCACCCTGGCGCAGCCGGACGACTACTACAGCGAGGTCGGCCGCAACTTCCGCGTTTCCGCCTCCTGGCAGTACTGAGTTCCACTTCGCGCAAGGACGCGCGCCCTACCCCAGCGCCATGCCAGTGCGGGATAATCCCCGCTCCGGCGTGGAGATGCTCATGATTCATCTATGCGCCCCGGATGAGCTGGTCGAAGGCCAGAGCCGGGGCTTTTTCGTTGCAGGGCGCAAGGTGCTGGCGGTACGCCGCGACGGTCGCGCCTATGCCTACCTGAACCGCTGCCCGCATCGTGGCCTGACCTTGGAGTGGCGCGCCGACGACTTTCTCGACGCCAGCGGCAGCCTGCTGCAATGCGCCCATCACGGCGCGCTGTTCCTGATAGAAAGTGGCGAGTGCGTGACCGGCCCCTGCGCCGGCCAGGCGCTGGAGAAGATCGCCTGCCACGAGGATGCCGCAGGGCTGTGGCTGACGCTCTAGGCGCGCGTGTCGAACCAGTACCAGTACAGCGCCACCTCATGGGCCAGCGCCGGGTCGGCACGATAGACCAGGCGGTCGGCACCACCGAGCACGAAGCCATGGCGCTGGTACAAACGACACGCCGGCACATTGGTGCTCTGCGTCTCCAGGCGCACACCGGCCAAACCGCTCTGCCGGGCCCAGGCTTTCGCGAAGTCGAGCAGCGCGGAGGCCACACCCCGCCCACGCCAGGCCCGCGCGACCAGCAGCTGGTCAAGCGAGGCCAGGTCGTTCCAGGACTCGCTCAGCGCCAGCATGCCGACCAGCTCATCACCCTCGCGTGCGGCAAAATACTGGGCCCCGGCCATGTCCTCCGGATCGCCGATATAGCGCTTGAGATAAGGCTCTACCGCTCGCGCCCGGAGCAGCCAGTCGCCCTTCTCGAAGCCCAGATCGTACACCTCGCGCACCTCGAACTCGTTCTCCGCCGCGTCGAATGCCTGCGCCTGCCTGGCGTCCAACGGCAGAATGTGCATCAGTCCTCCAGTGCCAGGCGCCGGGCCAGGCGCAGTTCGTCGGGAGCGAACTGCACGCCGTAAGCCAGCATCTCCACCCCCGCCGCCCGCGCTTCCTGCCAGGCAGCCGCATAGGTCGGGTCGATCTCCCGCGCCACCCGCACTGCCTCGATGCCGGACAGGTTCACGCAGTACAGCAGCACCGCACGAACGCCCTGCCGCGCCAGCATCGCCAGCTCGCGCAGGTGCTTGGTACCACGTTCGGTCACCGCATCGGGGAAGGCCGCCACGGTCGAGTCGGCATAGCCCAGCGTCACGCTCTTGACCTCGACATAGGCCGGCCCACGGGCGAACTCCAGGCGGAAATCGGCCCGGCTGTTCTCCGCGCCATAACGCACCTCGCGGCGCAGCTCGGCGAAGCCGGCCAGCTCGGCGATCACCCCGGCATGCAGCGCCTCCTCTACCAGCGCATTGGCGCGCCCGGTATTGAAGCAGGCCAGTCGCCCGTGCGGCGTCTCGCCCAGCTCCCAAGTGCCGCGCAGCTTGCGTTTCGGGTCGTCGTTGCGGCTGAACCAGACCCGCCCGCCCGGGTGCAGGCAGTTGAGCATGGAGCCGGTGTTGGGACAGTGGATGGTCAGCGGCCCGCTCGCCGTCTCGATATCGGCGAAGAAGCGCTTGTAGCGCCTTACCAGCCGTCCTTCCTCCAGCGCCGGCTCAAAGCGCATCGGGCTGCCAGGTCCTGAGGCCGCGGGCGATGCGCTCGACCGCCTGCTGCAGGCGCTCGACGCTCTGCGTGTAGGCGAAGCGCACATGGTGCCCGGCCAGGTGGCGGCCGAAATCCAGGCCCGGGGTAAAGGCTACGTGCTCGGTCTCGATGAAGTGCCGGCAGAAGGCGAAGGCGTCGCCGCCGAAGGCGGAGATGTCGGCATATAAATAGAAGGCGCCTTCCGGCTCCACAGCGATGCGGAAGCCCAGCTCGCGCAGGGCCGGCAGCAGGTAGTCGCGGCGGCGCTGGAACTCGTGGCGGCGCTCCTCGAAAATTGCCAGGCTCTCAGGCGTGAAGCAGGCCAGCGCGGCGTACTGGGCCATGCTCGGCGCACTGATGTAGAGGTTCTGCGCCAGTTTTTCCAGCTCCGGCACCGCGTTCTCTGGCGCCACCAGCCAGCCCAGGCGCCAGCCGGTCATGCCGAAGTACTTGGAGAAGCTGTTGAGCACGAAGGCATCGTCGTCCACCTCCAGCACGCTGGCTGCGTCGCAGCCATAAGTCAGGCCGTGATAGATCTCGTCCACCAGCAGATGCCCACCGCGCTGTTTCAGGCTGCTCGCCAGCGCCGCCAGCTCGTCGCGGTGCAGCAGGGTACCGGTCGGGTTGGCCGGCGAAGCGACCAGGGCGCCGACGCTGTCGCCGTCCCAGTGCCGCTCGACCAGCTGCGGAGTCAGCTGGTAGCGGCTCTCCGGGCCGACCGGCACCAGCTGCGCGGCGCCCTCGACCAGGCGCAGGAAGTGGCGGTTGCACGGGTAGCCGGGATCAGCCAGCAGCCAGTGTTTGCCGGGGTCGACCAGCAGGCTGGCGGCCAGCAAAAGGGCACCGGAGCCGCCGGGGGTGATCAGGATGCGCTCGGGGTTGAGCGACACGCCGTAGCGCTGGGCATAGAAGCCGGCCAACGCCTCGCGCAGCTGCGGAATGCCACGTGCCGCGGTGTAGCGGGTGTGTCCGGCGGCCAGCGCGGCCTGCCCGGCGGCGATGATCGGCGCGGCGGTGCTGAAGTCCGGCTCGCCGATCTCCAGGTGGATCACATCATGGCCGGCGGCCTGCAGCTCGTTGGCGCGGGCCAGCAGGGCCATGACGTGGAAAGGTTCGATGGCGCGGCTGCGCGCACTGAAGGACTGGGCCATTGGCCTTCCTTTATTGAGTAAAAGGAGGGATTCTAACCAACTGTCCCGTAACCCTGTAACAGGCGAGACAACCGGGAGTAGCATCGCCGGAATCGATCTGGTAAGTTCGCCCGCTTGCAGCCGCAGGCCCGGCGCCACTTGCCGGCAAAGGAAAAGATCCTGCGCAATGGATCAGAGAGAGTGAGAGGCGGTCCCATGCCCACCAAAGCAAAACAGAACGGCAACCAGCTGATTCGTGGCTTCGAACCCTATAAAGAGAAGAAGGGCGAGGAGTACATGAGCGATCCGATGCGCGCTCACTTCACCAGCATCCTCAACAAGTGGAAGCTGGAGCTGATGCAGGAAGTGGATCGCACCGTGCACCACATGCAGGACGAAGCCGCCAACTTCCCGGATCCCGCTGACCGTGCCAGCCAGGAAGAAGAGTTCAGCCTGGAACTGCGCGCCCGTGACCGCGAACGCAAGCTGATCAAGAAGATCGACGAGACCCTGCAGCTGATCGAAGACAACGATTACGGCTGGTGCGACTCCTGCGGCGTGGAAATCGGCATCCGCCGCCTCGAAGCCCGCCCCACCGCGACCCTGTGCATCGACTGCAAGACGCTGGCGGAAATCAAGGAAAAGCAGATCGGTTCCTGAATCTGCACACGGGGCGCCACGGCGCCCCGTTTCATTTCCGGCCGCCGATAGGCGGGCTGGCATCGCGCCGCATCAATCGATAGCCTCGCGAGCATGAACGACACCCCCTACATCGGGCGTTTCGCCCCCACCCCCAGTGGCTACCTGCACTTCGGCTCGCTGGTGGCCGCCCTCGCCTCCTACCTGGATGCCCGCAGTGTCGGCGGCCGCTGGCTGCTGCGCATGGAAGATCTCGACCCGCCGCGCGAGATGCCTGGCGCGCAGGGCGCCATCCTGCGCAGCCTGGAGACCTACGGTTTCGAGTGGGACGGTGCGCTGGTGCGCCAGAGCGAGCGCCATGCCGAGTACGCCGCGCTGATCCAGCGCCTGTTCGCCCAGGGCCTGGCCTACGCCTGCACCTGCTCGCGCAAGCAGCTGGAAGGCTCAGGTGGCATCTACCCCGGCACCTGCCGCAACGCCGGCCATCCCGGTCACGATGCCGCCATCCGCCTGCGCGTGCCGGAGCTGGAGTACCGCTTCACCGATCGCGTGCAGGGCGAGTTCCGCCAGCACCTGGGCCGCGAAGTCGGCGACTTCGTCATCCGCCGCCGCGACGGTCTGTTCGCCTATCAGCTGGCCGTGGTGCTGGACGATGCCTGGCAGGGCGTCACCGATGTGGTGCGTGGCGCCGACCTGCTCGACTCCACGCCACGCCAGCTCTATCTGCAGGAGCTGCTCGGCCTGCCGCAGCCACGCTACCTGCATGTGCCGCTGGTCATCCAGCCGGATGGACACAAACTGGGCAAGAGCTACCGTTCGCCACCGCTGCCGGCCGACCAGGCACCGCCCTTGCTGGCCCGCGCCCTGCGCGCACTCGGCCAGCAACCGCCGGCCGAGCTGGCCGATGGCACCCCGCACGAGGTACTGGCCTGGGGCATCGCCCACTGGGATGCCAGTCGCATTCCGCGCAGCCGCACCCTGGCCGAAGCCCAACTGCGCTGACGCTTTCCCGTCGCGGCAGGCTCCCGTACCATCCGGCCATCCCCTTCGGACCCGACCTATGTACATCTACCGACTGGTGCTGATCCTGGTGGTGGGCATCTACCTGTTCTCCCCCGCCATCATGGACTGGTGGATCGACCCCAACGGCGCCTGGTACAGGCCCTACCTGCTGTGGCTGATCCTCATCGTCGTTACCCTGATCCTGCAGAGCCAGCGCGATGCCGACGAGCTTTGAACTCAGCCAGCTGATCCTGATCAGCGCCGCCTACCTGCTGCTGCTGTTCGGCGTGGCCTGGACCAGCGAGAAGGGCCTGATCCCGCGCTGGGTGATCCGCCATCCGCTGACCTACACCCTGTCGCTGGGCGTCTACGCCAGTGCCTGGGCCTTCTACGGCACGGTCGGCCTGGCCTATCAGTACGGCTTCGGCTTCCTCGCCAGCTACCTGGGCGTGACCGGCGCCTTCCTCCTGGCGCCGGTGCTGCTCTACCCGATCCTGCGGGTTACCCGCACCTATCAGCTGTCATCGCTGGCCGACCTGTTCGCCTTCCGCTTTCGCAGCACCTGGGCCGGGGTACTCACCACCCTGTTCATGCTGGTCGGCCTGCTGCCGCTGCTGGCCCTGCAGATCCAGGCGGTAGCCGACTCCATCGGCATCCTCACCCGCGAACCACTGCAGGACCGCTTCGCCCTCGGCTTCTGCGCCCTGATCACCCTGTTCACCATCCTCTTCGGCGCGCGCCATATCGCCACGAGGGAAAAGCATGAAGGCCTGGTGTTCGCCATTGCCTTCGAGTCGGTGGTCAAGCTGATTGCCCTTGGCGGCATCGGCCTGTATGCGCTGTACGAGGTGTTCGGCGGCCCCGGGGAACTGGAGCAGTGGCTGCTGCAGAACCAGCAGGCCCTCACCGCCCTGCACACACCGCTGCAGGAAGGCCCCTGGCGCACCCTGCTGCTGGTGTTCTTCGCCTCGGCCATCGTCATGCCGCACATGTACCACATGACCTTTACCGAGAACCTCAACCCGCGCGCCATCGTCAGCGCCAGCTGGGGCCTGCCGCTGCTGCTGTTGCTGATGAGCCTGTCGGTGCCCCTGATCCTGTGGGCCAGCCTGAAGATCGGCGCCACCACCAACCCCGAGTACTTCACTCTGGGCCTGGGGCTGGCCCTGGGCGACCGCAGCCTGGCCCTGCTGGCCTATGTCGGCGGCCTGTCGGCGTCCAGCGGGCTGATCATCGTCAGCACCCTGGCGCTGTCCGGCATGGCGCTCAACCACCTGGTGCTGCCGCTCTACCAGCCGCCGGCCGAAGGCAACATCTACCGCTGGCTGAAGTGGACGCGCCGCGGCCTGATCATCGCCATCATCGCCGCGGCCTACGGCTTCTATCTATTGCTCGGCGCCGAGCAGGACCTGGCCAACCTCGGCATCGTCGCCTTCGTCGCCACCCTGCAGTTCCTCCCCGGCGTGCTCTCGGTGCTGTACTGGCCGACCGCCAACCGCCGCGGCTTCATCGCCGGCCTGCTCACCGGCATCGCCGTGTGGGCCGTGAGCATGCTGGTGCCGCTGGTCAGCAATCTGCAGGGCATCCACCTGCCGCTGTTCGACATCGTCTACGTGCTGGACGAGAACAGCTGGCACTTCGCGGCCATCGGCTCGCTGGCCGCCAACGTGCTGGTGTTCACCCTGGTCTCGCTGTTCACCGAAGCCAGCGATGAAGAAAAAAGCGCCGCCGAGGCCTGCACCGTGGACAACGTGCGCCGCCCGCAGCGCCGCGAGCTGGTGGCCGGCTCGCCGCAGGAGTTCGCCGCCGAGCTGGCCAAGCCGCTCGGTGCCGTGACCGCGCAGAAGGAGGTGGAGCGCGCCCTGCGCGACCTGCACCTGCCCTTCGACGAGCGCCGTCCCTACGCCCTGCGCCGCCTGCGTGACCGCATCGAGGCCAACCTGTCGGGCCTGATGGGCCCCAGCGTGGCGCAGGACATGGTCGAAACCTTCCTGCCCTACAAATCGGGCAGCGAGGCCTATGTCAGCGAGGACATTCACTTCATCGAGAGCCGCCTGGAGGACTACCAGTCGCGCCTCACCGGCCTGGCCGCCGAGCTGGACGCCCTGCGCCGCTTCCACCGCCAGACCCTGCAGGAGCTGCCGATGGGCGTGTGCTCCCTGGCCAAGGACCAGGAAGTGCTGATGTGGAACCGCGCCATGGAGGAGCTCACCGGCATCAGCGCGCAACAGGTGGTCGGCTCGCGCCTGCTCAGCCTGGAGCACCCGTGGCGCGAGCTGCTGCAGGACTTCATCGCCCAGAACGAAGAACACCTGCACAAGCAGCACCTGCAACTGGACGGCGAAGTGCGCTGGCTCAACCTGCACAAGGCAGCCATCGACGAACCCCTGGCGCCCGGTAACAGCGGCCTGGTGCTGCTGGTCGAGGACGTTACCGAGACCCGCGTGCTGGAGGACCAGCTGGTGCACTCCGAGCGCCTGGCCAGTATCGGCCGCCTGGCCGCCGGGGTGGCCCACGAGATCGGCAATCCGATCACCGGCATCGCCTGTCTGGCGCAAAACCTGCGCGAGGAGCGCGAAGGCGACGACGAACTGGACGAGATCAGCAGCCAGATCCTCGACCAGACCAAACGCATCTCGCGCATCGTCCAGTCGCTGATGAACTTCGCCCATGCTGGCCAGCAGCAACGCGCCGAATACCCGGTGAGCCTGGCCGAAGTGGCACAGGACGCCATCGGCCTGCTGTCGCTGAACCGCAACAGCACCGAAGTGCAGTTCTTCAACCTGTGCGACCCGGATCATCTGGCCAAGGGCGACCCGCAGCGCCTGGCCCAGGTCCTGATCAACCTGCTGTCCAACGCCCGCGACGCGTCGCCGGCCGGCGGCGCCATCCGCGTGCGCAGCGAGATCGAGGAACAGAGCGTGGTGCTGGTCGTCGAGGACGAGGGTACGGGCATTCCGCAGGCGATCATGGACCGCCTGTTCGAACCCTTCTTCACCACCAAGGACCCCGGCAAAGGCACCGGTTTGGGGCTCGCGCTGGTCTATTCGATCGTGGAAGAGCATTATGGGCAGATCACCATCGACAGCCCGGCCGATCCCGAGCGCCAGCGCGGAACCCGTTTCCGCGTTACCCTGCCGCGCTATGTCGAAGCGACGTCCACAGCGACCTGAGTAGTGACCTAGAACCGCCAAGGGGCCATAAGCCCGGCGGATTCGGAGACCGTCGAGAGAACATCAATGCCGCACATCCTCATCGTCGAAGACGAAACCATCATCCGCTCCGCGCTGCGCCGCCTGCTGGAACGCAACCAGTACCAGGTCAGCGAGGCCGGTTCGGTGCAGGAGGCCCAGGAGCGCTATAGCATTCCGACCTTCGACCTGGTGGTCAGCGACCTGCGCCTGCCCGGCGCCCCCGGCACCGAGCTGATCAAGCTCGCCGAGGGCACCCCGGTGCTGATCATGACCAGCTACGCCAGCCTGCGCTCGGCGGTCGACTCGATGAAGATGGGTGCGGTGGACTACATCGCCAAGCCCTTCGACCACGACGAAATGCTCCAGGCCGTGGCGCGCATCCTGCGCGATCACCAGGAGGCCAAGCGCAACCCGCCGAGCGAGGCGCCGAGCAAATCCGCCGGCAAGGGCAGCGTTGCCGCCGAAGGCGAGATCGGCATCATCGGCTCCTGCGCCGCCATGCAGGACCTCTACAGCAAGATCCGCAAGGTCGCGCCCACCGATTCCAACGTGTTGATCCAGGGCGAGTCCGGCACCGGCAAAGAGCTGGTCGCCCGCGCCTTGCACAACCTCTCGCGCCGCGCCAAGGCGCCACTGATTTCGGTGAACTGCGCCGCCATCCCCGAGACACTGATCGAATCCGAACTGTTCGGCCATGAGAAAGGCGCCTTTACCGGTGCCAGTGCCGGCCGTGCCGGCCTGGTCGAGGCGGCCGACGGCGGCACCCTGTTCCTCGACGAGATCGGCGAACTGCCGCTGGAGGCGCAGGCACGCCTGCTGCGCGTGCTGCAGGAAGGCGAGATTCGCCGGGTCGGCTCGGTGCAGTCACAGAAGGTCGACGTGCGCCTGATCGCCGCCACCCACCGCGATCTCAAGACCCTGGCCAAGACCGGCCAGTTCCGCGAAGACCTCTACTACCGCCTGCATGTCATCGCCCTCAAGCTGCCGCCGCTGCGCGAGCGCGGCGCCGACGTGGTGGAAATCGCTCAGTCTTTCCTCACCCGCCAGAGCGAGCGCATGGGGCGCGATAACATGCGCTTCGCTCACGATGCCGAACAGGCAATTCGTCACTACCCCTGGCCGGGCAATGTGCGTGAGCTGGAGAATGCCATCGAGCGCTCGGTGATTCTCTGCGAGGGCAGCGATATCTCCGCCGAGCTACTGGGCATCGACATCGAGCTGGATGACCTGGAAGACGGCGACTTCACCGAGCAGTCCCTACAGCAGGGCAGCAGCGGCAACCACGAACCGACCGAGGACCTGTCGCTGGAGGACTACTTCCAGCACTTCGTGCTCGAACACCAGGACCACATGACCGAGACCGAGCTGGCACGCAAGCTGGGTATCAGCCGCAAGTGCCTGTGGGAGCGCCGTCAGCGTCTGGGCATCCCGCGACGCAAATCGGGGGCCGCTACCGGCTCCTGAGACGAGGGGCGGTGACACATGTGTGCGGGATGAGTTCCACGCTGTTACCCCCAGACAAACATCGCGTAACAAAAGCCGGGTTCATCGGTAACGGGAACCCGGCTTTTTTCTGCCCGCGCCTCACCCTGAAAACCCTAAACCCTTGAAAATAAAGCATTTCATAAAATTGGCACGGCTTCTGCTTTATCTCTGGCACAACAACAATAAAAACGTTTGAAAAAACCAACAATAAAAACAATACAGAACGGCTCCAGCACAACAAAAACAACAACGCGGAGGCGCAGCTAACTGATTCTTTTGGAGAGGATTTGCTTTTGGGGTTCGCCCCACGATCAGGCCGAGAACAACAAAAACTGCACTAAAGCAGAGCCCGCACTGATTGGATCCAGGATGGATCACGGCAGCATCAGCATCCAAAGCAATCCGTTTGCTCCTGGTACCCGAATTGGGCTACCGCAAACGGGCCTACAACAAAAACAACAGGCCCGACACAATAATAAAAACAAAGCACGCACCTATTTGGGGGGGAGCTTCGGCTCCCCCAGTAGCTTCAGTCCCCTCGTCATCCCCAGCCTGCCTTTACCATCCTTCCTACTCTCGATGCTAGAATCCGCGCCATTCGTGCGGTTACCGGCATTTCCGGCCGCTTATTCCTGCAAACAGTGCCTCCCATGCTGAAAAAGCTGTTCAAGTCCCTCCGCTCACCGCTCTCGCTCAAGCGCCAAGCCCGCCCCCGCAGCACGCCCGAAGTGCTCGGCCCGCGCCAGCATTCGCTGCAGCGCGGCCAGTTCAGCCGCAACGCGGTGAACGTGGTGGACCGCCTGCAGAAGGCCGGCTACCAGGCCTACCTGGTCGGTGGCTGCGTGCGCGACCTGCTGATCGGCGTACAACCCAAGGATTTCGACGTAGCCACCAGCGCCACGCCCGAGCAGGTGCGCGCCGAGTTTCGCAACGCGCGGGTGATCGGCCGCCGCTTCAAGCTGGCGCATGTGCACTTCGGCCGCGAGATCATCGAAGTGGCCACCTTCCGCAGCAATCACCCGCAGGGCGACGACGAGGAAGACAGCCACCAGTCGGCGCGTAACGAGAGCGGCCGCATCCTGCGCGACAACGTCTATGGCTCGCAGGAGAGCGATGCCCAGCGCCGCGATTTCACCATCAACGCCCTGTACTTCGATATCACCGGCGAGCGCGTGCTGGACTACGCCCATGGCGTGCACGACATCCGCAACCGTTTGATCCGCCTGATCGGCGATCCCGAGCAGCGCTACCTCGAAGACCCGGTGCGCATGCTGCGTGCGGTGCGCTTCGCCGCCAAGCTCGACTTCGAGATCGAGAAGCACAGCGCCGCACCGATCCGCCGCCTGGCGCCGATGCTGCGCGACATTCCCTCGGCCCGCCTGTTCGACGAGGTACTCAAGCTGTTCCTCGCCGGCCGCGCCGAACGCACCTTCGAACTACTGGTCGAGTACGACCTGTTCGCCCCGCTATTCCCGGCCAGCGCCCGTGCCCTGGAGCGCGATCCCGACTACACCGGCGACCTGATTCGCCAGGCCCTGGCCAACACCGATGAGCGCATCGCCCTGGGCAAGCCGGTAACACCGGCCTTCCTTTTCGCCGCCCTGCTTTGGCCCGCGCTGCCGGCACGCGCCGCGCAACTGCAGGAACGCGGTATGCCGCCGATCCCGGCGATGCAGGAAGCCGCCCACGACCTGATCGTCGAGCAGTGCAAGCGCATCGCCATTCCCAAGCGCTTCACCATCCCGATCCGCGAGATCTGGGACATGCAGGAGCGCCTGCCGCGCCGTCAGGGCAAACGCGCCGATATGCTGCTGGAGAACCCGCGTTTCCGCGCTGGCTACGACTTCCTCCTGCTGCGCGAAGACGCCGGCGAGCAGACCGGCGGCCTTGGCGACTGGTGGACCGAGTACCAGGACGCCAGCGACAGCGAGCGTCGCGCGATGATCCGCGAACTCAACAGCCGGCCGGAAGAAAGCGGCGACGGCGCACCGGCACGCAAGCGCCGCCGTGGCGGGCGCAATCGCAAGCGCGGACCGCGGGGCGATGCCCCGGCCGGCGAATAAGTGGAGCGGGTCTATATCGGCCTCGGCAGCAACCTGGCCGAGCCACTGCGGCAATTGCAGGCGGCGCTCGCCGCCATCGCCGAGCTGCCGCATAGCCAGTTGGCCACCACATCCTCCTTTTATGCCAGCGACCCGCTCGGTCCGCCCGACCAGCCACGCTACTTCAACGCCGTGGCCGCGCTGGACACCGAACTGGCACCACTCGAGCTGCTCGACGCCCTGCAACGCATCGAGCAAGAGCAGGGCCGCGTGCGCAAGACCGAACGCTGGGGGCCACGCACCCTCGACCTCGACATCCTGCTGTTCGGCAACCGGCTGCTGAGCGAGGCGCGCCTGACCGTGCCGCACTATCACATGCATGCACGCGCCTTCGTCCTCTACCCACTGGCCGAGATCGCCCCGACCGGCCTGCAACTGCCCGATGGTCGCCGCCTGGAGCAGCTGCTGGCCGCCTGCCCCTATGTGGGCCTGGAGCGCCTGGTAACGCCGTAACAGCGCGGTAACACCCGTGATTGACTTCACGCCCACCCATCGGGACTATAGGCGTCCCGTTGCCCCGAGGCGGTGCAGACACCCCCGCCCATGAGGCCCCGAGACGGTGCCAAAAGCGCCGCAATACGGCCTGCTGATGAGGAATCCTCTATGCCTGATGTAACCGTAAGCACCCTGCTGGGCCTGAAGCAGAAGGGCGAGAAGATCGCCATGCTCACCGCCTACGACGCCACCTTTGCCCAGGCAGCCTGCCAGGCCGGTGTGGAAGTGCTGCTGGTGGGCGACTCCCTGGGCATGGTCCTGCAGGGCCACGACAGTACCTTGCCGGTGTCGCTGGCGGACATGGCCTATCACACCGCGGCGGTAAAGCGTGGCAACCAGGGCGCGCTGATCCTGGCCGACCTGCCCTTCATGGCCTATGCCACCCTGGAGCAGACCTTCGCCAGCTGCGCGGCACTGATGCAGGCCGGCGCCCATATGATCAAGCTGGAAGGCGCCGCGTGGCTGGCCGAACCGATCCGCCAGTTGGCCGAGCGCGGCGTACCGGTGTGCGCCCACCTGGGTCTGACCCCACAGGCGGTCAACGTGTTCGGCGGCTACAAGGTACAGGGGCGTGGTGATGCCGCCGCACGCCAGCTGCGCGCTGACGCTATGGCGCTGGAACAGGCTGGCGCCGCCATGCTGCTGCTCGAGTGCGTGCCCAGCGAGCTGGCGGCAGAAATCACTCAGTCGGTGAAGATCCCGGTAATCGGCATCGGGGCCGGCTCCGCCACCGACGGTCAGGTACTGGTGATGCACGACCTGCTCGGCCTCTCGCTGACAGGCCGCACGCCGAAGTTCGTGAAGAACTTCATGGAAGGTCAGCCCAACGTACAAGCCGCTTTCGCCGCCTACGTGCGCGCCGTCAAAGACATCAGCTTCCCCGCCGAGGAGCATGGATTCTCCGCATGAATACCGTCAAGACCGAACTGGAACTGCGCGCCGCCGTGGCGCGCGCGCGCGGCGAAGGCAAGCGCATCGCTTTCGTGCCGACCATGGGCAACCTGCATGAAGGGCATGTCGCCCTGGTGGAGAAAGCCGGCCAGCGTGCCGACTTCGTGGTCGCCAGTATCTTCGTCAACCCGCTGCAGTTTGGTCCCAACGAGGACCTGGCGAAGTACCCGCGCACCCTGGTCGCCGACCAGGAGAAACTGGTCGCCGCCGGTTGCCAGCTGCTGTTCCATCCGGACGTGGAGGAGATGTACCCGCACGGTCAGCAAGGCCAGACTCGCGTCAGCGTGCCTGGCGTCTCCGAGGGCCTGTGCGGCGGCAGCCGCCCCGGCCACTTCGAGGGCGTGGCCACGGTGGTGACCAAGCTGTTCAACATGGTCCAGCCGGACCTCGCCGTGTTCGGCGAGAAGGACTTCCAGCAGCTGGCGGTGATCCGCACCCTGGTGCGCGACCTGAACATGCCGATCCAGATCATCGGCGAACCGACCGTACGCGCCGAAGACGGCCTGGCCCTGTCCTCGCGCAACGGTTATCTGAGCGCCGAGCAACGTGCCGCCGCGCCAGCGCTGTATCGCACCCTGCAGCAGCTGGCCAGCGCCATCCGCGAAGGAAACCGCGATTTCGCCCAACTGATCGAAGGCGGTCAGGCCAGCCTGGTGAGCGCCGGCTTCCGCCCCGACTACCTGGAGATCCGCGAGGCCGGCAGCCTGCGTCCGGCCGAGGCGAACGACACGCAATTGGTGATACTGGGCGCCGCCTTCATGGGCACTACGCGCCTGATCGACAATCTGGCATTCCAGCTCTAGCCGCCTGCGAGGGTTGGCCGGCAAGCCGCAGCCCTCAGTTGGACATCTGAATCAGCCAAACAGGCAAGCGCGGCATGGCGAAAGGCCACACCCCGCACATCGTCTGGTCTTGAACCCCCTCTGGGGTTCGGGCACACTCTGCCGCCGCCGTATTCCGAGAGGGAAATAGTCATGCACGCCATCATGCTCAAGGCCAAGCTGCATCGCGCCGTCGTCACCCACGCGGTGCTCGACTATGAAGGCTCCTGTGCCATCGACGGCGAATGGCTGGACCTGTCCGGCATCCGTGAATACGAGCAGATCCAAATCTACAACGTGGACAACGGCGAGCGCTTCACCACCTACGCCATCCGCGGCGAAGAAGGTTCGAAGATCATCTCGGTCAATGGTGCCGCCGCGCACAAGGCCGGCGTCGGCCACCGCGTGATCATCTGCGCCTACGCCCACTACAGCGAAGCCGAGCTGGCCAACTTCCAGCCACGCGTGCTCTATATGGGCGCAGACGGCGAGCTGAGCCACACCAGCAACGCGATCCCCGTACAAGTCGCCTGAGCGGGACGCGCCCCGCTACAATCCAAGCCCGGAATCTCCGGGCTTTTTCATGCCCGACACGCCGCACAACAAGGAACTTGCCGCCATGGCGTACTACCAGCAACCGCTCGACGTCACTACCCTGCCGGCCTGGCAGGCTCTGCTCAAGCACCGTCAGGACATGCAGGGCTTCAGCATGCGCGAGGCCTTCGCGGACGACGCCAAGCGTTTCGAGCGTTTCTCCATGAGCACCAGCGGCATCTTCCTCGACTACTCGAAGAACCTGCTCAGCACGCAGACCCGCGACCTGCTGGTAGACCTGGCCCGCGAAGCCGGCCTGCAGGAAGCGATTGAGGCCCTGTTCAACGGCGAACGGGTCAACGCCTCGGAAGGTCGCCCGGCTCTGCACACCGCCCTGCGCCGTCCCATCGGCGACTGCGTCAAGGTCGACGGGGTCAACGTGATGCCCGATGTGCACCGCGTGCTCAACCAGATGACCGACATCGTCGGACGCATCCACAGCAACCTGTGGCGCGGCTACAGCGAGAAGGCCATCACCGACGTGGTCAATATCGGCATCGGCGGCTCCTTCCTCGGCCCGCAACTGGTCTCCGAAGCCCTGCTGCCGTTCACTCAGCACGGCGTGCGCTGCCACTACCTGGCCAATATCGACGGCAGCGAATTCCATGAACTGGCTGCCAAGCTGAACGCCGAAACCACCCTGTTCATCGTCTCGTCGAAGTCGTTCGGCACCCTGGAAACCCTGAAGAACGCCCAAGCCGCACGTACCTGGTACCTGGCACGCGGCGGCACCGAGGAAAAGCTCTACCGCCACTTCATCGCGGTGACCAGCAACAACCAGGCGGCTATCGCGTTCGGCATCCGCGAGAAGAACATCTTCCCGATGTGGGACTGGGTCGGCGGGCGCTACTCGCTGTGGTCGGCCATCGGTCTGCCGATCGCCCTGGCCATCGGCATGTCCAACTTCAAGGAGTTGCTGTCCGGCGCCTACAGCATGGACACGCATTTCCGCAGCACCCCGTTCGAGAAGAACATGCCGGTGCTGCTGGCCCTGCTCGGCGTCTGGTACGGCAACTTCTGGGGCGCCCAGAGCCACGCGATCCTGCCGTACGACCACTACCTGCGCAACATCACCAAGCACCTGCAGCAGCTGGACATGGAGTCCAACGGCAAGCGCGTGCGCCAGGACGGCAGCCCGGTCAGCACCGACACAGGCCCGGTGATCTGGGGCGGCGTCGGCTGCAACGGTCAGCACGCCTACCACCAGTTGCTGCATCAGGGCACCCAGCTAATTCCTGCTGACTTCATCGTGCCGGTGGTCAGCTACAACCCGGTGGCCGACCACCACCAGTGGCTGTATGCCAACTGCCTGTCGCAGAGCCAGGCGCTGATGCTCGGCAAGTGCCGCAACGAGGCCGAGGCTGAACTACGCGCCAAGGGTCTGTCCGAAGACGAAGTGCAGCGCCTGGCGCCGCACAAGGTGATACCCGGCAACCGCCCGAGCAACACTCTGGTGCTGGAACGCATCAGCCCGCGCCGCCTCGGCGCGCTGGTGGCAATGTACGAGCACAAGGTGTTCGTGCAGAGCGTGATCTGGGGCATCAACGCCTTCGACCAGTGGGGCGTGGAGCTGGGCAAGGAGCTCGGCAAGGGCGTCTACCAGCGCCTCACCGGCTGGGACCAGCCACCGGCCGAGGACGCCTCGACCCAGGGCCTGATCGACTTCTTCCGCGGCCGTCACCGCGGTTGAGCCCCCAAAAGCCCGGCCCTGTGCCGGGCTTTTTGCAGGGGGCGGCACGCAGCACGCGGCGCCGGCACTTGAACCAAGCAATTGCTTGGTTCACCCTAATGGACATCGCGGCTCAACAATAAGACAAGGAACCCGCCATGTTCGAAATCAGCCTTCACCCGGTCAAGGATGAGGTACGCCAGCGTGCGCACCTGGACAACGAGGCCTACCAGCGCCTCTATCGTCAGTCCATCGAACAGCCGGACGCGTTCTGGAGCGAGCAGGCACGGCAGTTCCTGCACTGGTTCAAGCCCTGGGACCGCGTTCAGCACAGCGACCTGACTAAGGGTGAGGCCCAGTGGTTCGCCGGTGGCCAGCTCAACGTCGCCCACAATTGCATCGACCGCCATCTGCCGCAGTGCGGCGAACAGATCGCCATCATCTGGGAAGGCGACAATCCGGCCGAGTCGGCGCACATCACCTACAACAAGCTGCACCATAACGTCAGCCGCCTGGCCAACGTGCTGAAGAGCCGCGGCGTGCAGAAGGGCGACCGGGTATGCATCTACATGCCGATGATCCCCGAAGCGGCCTACGCCATGCTGGCCTGCGCACGCATCGGCGCCATCCACTCGGTGGTGTTCGGCGGCTTCTCCCCAGACGCTCTGCGCGACCGCATCCTCGATGCCGACTGCCGCACCGTGATCACCGCCGACGAGGGCGTGCGCGGCGGCAAGTACATCCCCCTGAAGAACAACGTCGACAAGGCGCTGCAGAGCTGCCCGAAGGTCAGCACCGTGGTGGTGGTCGAGCGCACCCAGGGCGAGATCGCCTGGGTGGAGGGCCGTGACCTCTGGTACCACCAGGCCCTGGAGGACGCGAGCAGCGACTGCCCGGCCGAGCCGATGGACGCCGAAGACCCGCTGTTCATCCTCTACACCTCCGGCAGTACCGGCAAACCCAAGGGCGTGCTGCACACCACCGGCGGCTACCTGCTGGGCGCGGCGATGACCCACAAGTACGTGTTCGACTACCACGAGGGCGACATCTACTGGTGCACCGCCGACGTCGGCTGGGTTACCGGCCACAGCTACATCGTCTACGGACCACTGGCCAACGGCGCCACCACCCTGATGTTCGAGGGCGTACCCAACTATCCGGACGCCTCGCGCTTCTGGCAGGTGATCGACAAGCACCAGGTGAACATCTTCTACACCGCGCCGACCGCCCTGCGCGCGCTGATGCGCGAAGGTGAAGGCCCGGTCAAGGCCACTTCGCGCTCGAGCCTGCGCCTGCTCGGCTCGGTGGGCGAGCCGATCAACCCGGAAGCCTGGGAGTGGTACTACCACGTGGTCGGCGATACCCGCTGCCCGATCGTCGACACCTGGTGGCAGACCGAAACCGGCTCGATCCTGATCACCCCGCTGCCCGGCGCCACCGACCTCAAGCCCGGCTCGGCGACCCGGCCGTTCTTCGGCGTACAGCCGGTGCTGCTCGACGAGCAGGGCAAGGAGATCGAGGGCCCCGGCGCCGGGGTCCTGGCGATCAAGGCCAGCTGGCCGAGCCAGATCCGTAGCGTCTACGGCGACCACCAGCGGATGATCGACACCTACTTCAAGCCCTACCCCGGCTACTACTTCACCGGCGACGGCGCGCGCCGCGACGAGGACGGCTACTGGTGGATCACCGGCCGTGTGGACGACGTGATCAACGTCTCCGGCCACCGCATCGGTACCGCCGAGGTGGAGAGCGCCCTGGTCCTGCATGATGCGGTGGCCGAAGCGGCGGTGGTCGGCTACCCGCACGACGTGAAGGGCCAGGGCATCTACGCCTATGTCACGCTGATGAAAGGCAGCGAGCCGAGCGAGGCGCTGACCAAGGAGCTGCTGGCCCTGGTCGGCAAGGAGATCGGCAGCTTCGCCAAACCGGAGCTGATCCAGTGGGCGCCGGGCCTGCCCAAGACGCGCTCAGGCAAGATCATGCGGCGCATCCTGCGCAAGATCGCCTGCAACGAACTGGAAAACATGGGCGATACCTCGACCCTGGCTGATCCCTCGGTAGTCGACAGCCTGATCGAACGGCGCCTCAACCGCTGAGTGGCGGCGGGCCCCTGCCCCGCTTGATCCGTCCGGCGCGAGCGTCGACACTGGCGGCCATGGAAAGCCTCCGTCGCCAGATCGCCGCCCAGGTCCACAGCCTCACCGGCGCCTCACTCAACCAGCTCGACCTCGACCAGCCACGAGGCGACCCCGGCCTGTTCGGGCCCGCCTCGATGGTCTGGGAAGTGCACGCCGACTTCACCTCGATGATGGTCGGCGGCATCGCCGCGCTGCTCCTGCAGATGCTCCACCCACTGGCCCTGGCCGGGGTGTGGGACCACTCCAACTTCCGTCAGGACCTGATCGGCCGCCTGCGCCGCACCAGCCTGTTCATCGCCGGCACCAGCTACGGCGGCGTCGCGGACGCCGAGCGTCTGATCGACAAGGTACGCAGCATCCACCAGCAGGTAGTGGGTCAGGGGCTTGATGGGCGCCCCTATGCCGCCAGTGATCCGGCCCTGCTGACCTGGGTGCATGTGGCCGAGGTGCACTGCTTCCTCAACGGCTACCTGCGCTACTGCAATCCTGACCTGCCGGAAGCCGAGCAGGACCGCTACTACGCCGAAGTGGCGCTGATCGCCCGGCGCCTCGGCGCGCAGGAGGTCCCCGATTCGCGCCAGGCGGTCGCGGCCTACCTCGAGGCGATGCGTTCGCAGCTGCTGTGCGACGAGCGCACCCGCGAAGTGGTGCGCCTGCTGCACGCCGCCCCCATGCCCAGCCTGCTGGCCCGCCCCTTCGGCGGGCTGATGATGCAGGCCAGCTTCGACCTGCTGCCCACCTGGGCCAGCGCACTGCTCGGCGAGAGCGTCCCGGCCTGGCGCCGCCCGTTGATCCGCGCCGGCGTGCAACGTACGGCCCAGCTGCTGCGCTGGGGCGTGGCCGACAACACCGCGGCGCAGCGCGCCCGGCGGCGACTGCTGGTGGCTGGCCGGTCAGAATCCGCTATGCGACCATAAGCGCCCTTCCGGTCACAGCCTGAACTGCATCGAGGACATGAACATGCAAGACGTTGTCATAGTTGCCGCTACCCGCACCGCCATCGGCAGCTTCCAGGGCTCCCTGGCCGGCGTGCCCGCCGTCGAGCTGGGCGCCGCCGTGATCAAGCGCCTGCTGGAGCAGAGCGGCCTCGACGGCAGCGAAGTGGATGAAGTGATCCTCGGCCACGTGCTGACCGCCGGTGCCGGGCAGAACACCGCCCGCCAGGCCGCGATCAAGGCTGGCCTGCCGAATGCCGTACCGGCCATGACCCTGAACAAGGTCTGCGGCTCCGGCCTCAAGGCCCTGCACCTGGGCGCCCAGGCGATCCGCTGCGGCGACGCCGACGTCATCATCGCCGGCGGCATGGAGAACATGAGCCAGGCGCCCTACGTCATGCCCGCCGCCCGCACCGGCCAGCGCATGGGCCACGGCAAGCTGATCGACAGCATGATCCAGGATGGCCTGTGGGACGCCTTCAACGATTACCACATGGGCATCACCGCCGAGAACCTGGTGGACAAGTACGGCATCAGCCGTGAGGAGCAGGACGCCTTCGCCGCCGCCTCCCAGCAGAAGGCCGTGGCCGCCATCGAAGCCGGCCGCTTCGCCGACGAGATCACCCCGATCCTGATCCCCTCGCGCAAGGGCGAGCCGGTCAGCTTCGCCAGCGACGAACAGCCGCGCGCCGGCACCACCGCCGAGTCCCTGGCCAAGCTCAAGCCGGCGTTCAAGAAGGACGGCAGCGTCACAGCCGGCAACGCCTCCAGCCTCAACGACGGCGCCGCCGCCGTGCTGCTGATGAGCGCCGACAAGGCCAAGGCCCTCGGCCTGCCGGTACTGGCGCGGATTGCCGCCTATGCCAACGCCGGCGTCGACCCGGCGATCATGGGCATCGGCCCGGTCTCGGCCACCCGCCGTTGCCTGGACAAGGCCGGCTGGCAGCTGGCCGACCTCGACCTGATCGAGGCCAACGAGGCCTTCGCCGCCCAGGCCCTGTCGGTCGGCAAGGAGCTGGGCTGGGATGCCGCCAAGGTCAACGTCAACGGCGGCGCCATCGCCCTCGGCCACCCGATTGGCGCCTCCGGCTGCCGCGTGCTGGTGACCCTGCTGCACGAGATGATCAAGCGCGATGCCCACAAGGGCCTGGCCACCCTGTGCATCGGCGGCGGGCAGGGCGTAGCCCTGGCCATCGAGAGAGTTTGATCGTAGGGCGGGTGCAACCCGCGTAGTCGCCCAGGCGCCCGCACGCGGGTTACACCCGCCCTACAGAATGACGCCGGCCGAGAGCCGGCGTTTTTCTTGGTAAACTGCGCGCCCTTCCCATCCCGAGACGCCGCGCATGTCCTCTCTCGACCAGGCGCTGCGCGCCGCCCTCGACGCTCGCCAGCCACTGCTGGCCGAGCTGCACCAGCAGCAGACCGACTGCTACCGCCTGTTCCACGGCAGCCAGGAAGGCGCTGCGGGTCTCACCGTCGACCGTTATGGCGCGCAGCTGATGGTGCAGAGTTTCCACCAGCCGCTTGCACAGGATGCCCTGCTCGACCTGCACGCGGTCATCAACGCGCAGCTGGGCCTCGACCTGCAGCTGGTCTACAACGACCGTTCCGGCGGCAACTCGCGCATCGACCGGCGCGACCCGGTGTACCAGGCCACCCCCGAGGCGCTGGAAGATGGCATCGGCCGGGAGTGGGGCCTCAACTACCGAGTGCGCGGCCGCCATCCGGGACAAGACCCGCTGCTGTTCCTCGACCTGCGCGAGGCGCGCGGCTGGGTGAAGCGCCACAGCGCCGGCAAGCGCGTACTCAACCTGTTCGCCTACACCTGCGGCGTCGGCCTGTGCGCGGCGGCCGGTGGCGCGCGCGAGGTGCTCAACCTGGACTTCGCCGAGGGCAACCTGGCGGTGGGCCGGGAGAATCTGGCGCTCAACCCGGGGCTGGCCATGGACTTCGTGCAGTCCGACTACTTCCCGGCCATCCGCCAGTTGGCCGGCCTGCCCATCGCCGCTCGCCGCGGGCACAAGCTGCCGAGCTACCCGCGCCTGGAGCAGCAGCAGTTCGATCTGGTGCTGCTCGACCCACCCGCCTGGGCCAAGAGCGCCTTCGGCACCGTCGACCTGCTGCGCGACTACCAGAGCCTGCTCAAGCCGGCGATCCTCGCCACGGCCGAGGGTGGCGTGCTGATCTGCTGCAACAACCTGGCGAAGGTCGAGCTGGAGGAGTGGCGCGATCAGGTGCTGCGCTGCGCCGAGAAACTCGGCCGGCCGGTGCGCGACTGCGCGCAGCTGCTGCCGGCCGCCGACTTCCCCTCGCGGGATGGCCGGCCACCGCTGAAGACCCTGATCCTGCGCTTCTGAGGCACCCCGGGCGGCACTCTGATGGCCCACAAAGCGGCAACGGCCATGCCATACTCCAGACTCCACAGACTGGAAGATGACGCCGTACCATGCTCAAAGGATTGCAACGTACCGCCTACGCCCTGGCCATCACCCTCGGCCTGTACAGCCTACTCGGCTTTCTGATTCTGCCCGGCATCGGGCAACGGGTCGCCAACCAGCAACTGGCGCAGCTGGCCACCGTTCCGGCGCACCTCGCACGCGTCGAGCTCAACCCCTTCAGCCTGGAGCTGCAGCTCTGGGGCCTGCATATCGGCGAGGTGGACAAGCCGCAGATCGCCTTCCAGCGCCTGTATGCCAACCTGCAGCTAGACAGCCTGTGGAGCGGCGCCGTGCACCTGGCCGATATCGAGCTGGAAAAAGCCCACACCGAAGTGCTGTTCGCCAAGGACGGCACGCTCAACCTGACCGGCCTGTTCAAGCTGCCGCCCGGCGAGGCGAAGCCGGCCGAAGAGCCGCCGAGCGAACCCTTCCCGCTGCGCATCGGCCGCGTCGCCCTGATCGAGAACGGTCTGCACTTCGAGGACCTGCGCCCCAGCGAGCCGGTGGAGTTCGTCTACGACTCGCTGAACCTGGAGCTGACCAACCTCAGCACCCTGCCCGACGACAACGCCGACATGCAGATGGTCGCCATCGGCCCGCGCGGCGGGCGCATCGACTGGCAGGGCCAGGTCAGCCTTTCCCCCATCGCCTCCAAAGGCCAGCTGAAGATCAGCGACGGTCAGCTCAAGGGCGTTTGGCCCTACGTGCGCGACGCCGTACCGCTGGTGCTGGAAGATGGCGTGCTCGACCTCAGCGCCGAGTACTCGCTGAACCTGGCCAAGGGCACCGAACTGCAACTGAGCAAGGTCAGCGCCACCCTCGCCCGATTCGCCATCAAGAGCCCGGAGGACAAACCTCTGGTGCGCCTGGAGCGCCTGGAGGTCGGCGACACCAGCCTGGACCTGGCCAAGCAGCAGGTGGTGATCGGCACCATCCGCAGCCAGAAGCTAGAGACCTGGGCGGCCCGCGAGAAGGACGGCCAGCTGGACTGGCAGAAGCTGTTCGCCAGCCATAGCAAGCCGACGCCGGCAACCGAACCGACACCCACGGCGACTCCTGAGACTCCGGCTCCAAGCGAGGGAGCGGCCGGAGCGTCTGCCGAGAAGACCGCAGCCACGCCTGCGGATGCACAGCAGCAGACCGCCAGCACCGCGACTCCGGCAGAGCCGGCCAAGCCCTGGCAGGTCCTGCTGCGCGACGTGCAGTTGCGCGACTACCAGATCCACCTTGCCGACCGTGCTACCGGCAGCCAGGAAGTGAAGCTCGACCTGGCTCCGCTGAACCTCGACCTCAAGGACTTCGACAGCCTGGGCACTTCGCCCTTCGGCCTCAAGCTGGATACCGGGGTCAACAAGAACGGGCAGATCCAGGTCGCCGGCCAGGTACAGATCAGCCCGACCTGGGCCAAGCTGCAGGTCACCACCCGCGACATCGACCTGCGTCTGGCGCAGGCCTATATCAGCCCCTTCGTGCGCCTGGAGCTGCGCAGCGGCATGCTCGGCAGCGACCTGGCCGTCGACCTGAAAAGCGTCGAGCCGCTGGCCTTCAGCATCGGCGGCAAGGCCGAGGTCAACCAGCTGCATACCCTGGACACCCTCAAGGAGCGCGACTTCCTCAAGTGGCAGCACCTGGTCGTCGAGGGCCTCGACTATCGCCATGGCGAGGGCCTGGCCATTGGCAAGGTCAATCTGCAGCAGCCCTACGTGCGCTTCATCATCAACGAAGACCTGACCACCAACGTCAACGACCTGATGATCCCGCAGCCCAATGCCAAGACCGAGCCGGCCGGCAAGCCGCTGCCGATCCGCATCGGCGGTATCGCCATCAAGGACGGCTCGGCCAACTTCGCCGACTTCAGCCTGACGCCCAACTTCGCCACCGCCATTCAACAGCTCAACGGCCAGATCGGCACCCTCGACAACCAGAGCCCGAAAACCGCCAGCGTCGATATCAAGGGCAAGGTCGACAAGTACGCGCCGGTCAGCATCAAGGGCCAGCTGACGCCGTTCGACCCGATGAACAGCCTGGACATCGCCACCAGCTTCAAGAACGTCGAGCTGACCACCCTCACCCCCTACTCCGGCAAGTTCGCCGGCTACCGCATCCGCAAGGGCCGGCTCAACCTCGACCTGCACTACCGCATCGAGAAGGGCCAGCTGAACGCCGAGAACAAGCTGCTGCTGGAAGACCTGCAGCTGGGCGAGCAGGTCGACAGCAAGGACGCCGTGGACCTGCCGATCCGCCTGGCCGTGGCGCTGCTCAAGGACACCCAGGGCAACATCGACATCCAGCTGCCGGTGCAGGGCGACCTGAACAACCCCGAGTTCAGCGTCATGCCCATCGTCTGGCAGACCCTGCGCAACCTGGTGCTGCGTGCCGCCCAGGCGCCATTCAAGTTCATCGCCGGCCTGGTCGGTGGTGGCGACGTCGACCTCAGCCAGGTGCAGTTCGCCGCCGGTAGCGACGAACTGGATGGCGCGGCACAGAAGACCCTGGATACCCTGGCCGCCGCCCTCAAGGAACGTCCGGTGCTGCGCCTTGAAGTCGAAGGCATGAGCGCCGCCGCCAGCGATGGTCCGCTGCTGGCGGAGCAGCGTCTGGAGCGCGAGTACCAAAGCACCCAGTACAAGATTCTCCAGCGCAGCGGCGAGAAGGTACCTGCCACGCCCGAGGAGCTGGTGGTCGAGGAGGAGGACAAGGCCGTACTGCTGGAGGGCATCTACCGCACGCGCCTCAAGCAACAGCCGCCAGCCGAGTGGAAGGAGTTGCCGGACGAGGAGCGCACGGCGAAAATGCGCGCCGCCGTGCTGCAGTCCTGGGCCAAGAGCGAGTTGCTGCTGCGCCAGCTGGGCCAGGCCAGGGCAGCCAGCATCAAGGACTATCTGGTGGAGCGCGGCGGTCTGGAGGACCAGCGCATCTACCTGCTCGATGTTGGCCTCGCTCAGGACCAGGCCAGCGCCCAGGTAGCCAGTGCATTGCATCTAGGGAGTCTGTAATGAAGGGAAGTCTGCTACTCGTTACGCTGGCACTGGCCTGCGGGTTGGCCGAAGCCGGTACGCTGCGCTGCGGCAGCAAACTGGTCAACGAAGGTGATCGCGCCTTCGAGGTGGAGCGCAAGTGTGGCAAACCCGCACGCACTGATCTGGTCGGCTACACCGGCGGCTACTACGGGGATCGGGAAATGGTGATCGAGGAGTGGGTGTACGGTCCCACCAACGGCATGCTCAGCATCCTCACGTTCCAGGGCAACCGCCTGACCCGCATCGAGACCAAACGCGCCGACTGACAGCCGCAGGCACAGGATGTAGGCTGCGCCTATCCACACCAAGGCGCCCGCTCATGCCTTCCAGACTCGCTCTCCCGCTCATCGGCCTACTGCTGGCCAGCACCGCCGAAGCGGGGTCCACATTGCGCTGCGGCAGCAAGCTGATCAGCCTCGAGGATCACGTCGAAGAAGTCGCCGCCAAGTGCGGAGCGCCGGCGCGGCGCGACTTCCTCGGCTACAAGGAGGTAGTCGACTACTACGGCTTCGTCACTCAGGTTGCCCTGGAAGAATGGGTCTACGGGCCGAAGAACGGCATGCTGTATTTCCTGCGCTTCGAAGGCAATCGCGTCACCAAGATCGAAAGTAAACGCGGTCGCTGACCGCCAAGACAGAACAAGGATGCTCGACATGAGAAAACGGCTACTGACCGCCCTCCTCGTCCTCACCAGCCTGCACGCCCAGGCGGCTTCACTGCGCTGCGAACACGGCATCGCCGACAAGGGCGACCGTACCACCGAGGTGCTGCTGAAGTGCGGCACACCGGTCAGCCAGGCGGTTACCGGTCATACCCTGGATCGCAACGGCAAGGTGCAGTACATCAAGGAAGAATGGGTCTACAGCCGTGACAACGGCATGCTGTACTTCCTGCAGTTCGAGGGTGAGCGACTGGTTCGCGTCGACAGCAAGCGTGGTGGCTGATGCTGATCATTCCCGCCGAGCATCCGCTGGACTGGAAGCGTCCCCCCGTCATCACTCTGCTGCTGATCCTGCTCAACACCCTGATCTACTTCGGTTACCAGGGCGGTGACGAAGAACGTCGCGAGCAGGCCGTGCAGGCCTACCTGGACAGTGGTCTGCTGAGCCGCGAGCGCCCGTTGTTCGTCGACGATCTGGTCCGCCGCGACCGGCTCGAGGAAGGCGAGCGCGACTACGTCGACGGCATGCGCCGCCAGGACCTGGCGTCCGGGATACTGCACGACCTGCAGTTCGAGCAACGCCTGCATCAGAGCCCGGAGTACCAAGCCGACCCAGCCTGGCAGGAGGCACGCGGACGGGCGGAAGCGCTGCGTGACCGACTCAGTACCTTCCGCTTCGGTTTCATTCCGGCCCGTTTCAGCATGGAAGGTCTGTTCGGTGCCATGTTCCTGCACGGCAGCTTCGACCACCTGCTGGGCAACATGCTGTTCCTGTTTATCTTCGGCTTCGCCCTGGAAATCGCGCTGGGCCGCTGGGTCTATCTGGGCTTGTACCTGCTCAGCGGCGTGGCCTCGCACCTGCTGTGGTGGGCACTGGACCCGGTATGGGTCACGGGCGTGGGCGCCTCCGGGGCGATCTCCGGGTTGATGGGCATGTACATCGGTGTTTACGGCCTGCGCAAGATCAACTTCTTCTACTGGCTGGGGCCTCTGATCGGCTACTTCAAGGCACCGGCGCTGTGGGTGCTGCCGGTGTGGGTGGGCAAGGAACTCTACGGCCTGTTGGCATCGGACGATCACATCAACTACTACGCCCACCTTGGCGGCCTCGGGGCGGGCTTCCTCGCCGTGTGGCTGGCGCGCCTGTCCGGACGCCTGCGGATGGACGAAGACTACCTGCACAAGGTGGACCCGGACGCGCCCTTCAAGCGCGAACTGGCAGCGCTCGACCAGTTGATCGCACAGTTCGACCTGGCCCAGGCGGCCAACCGCGGACCGGATCTGCTGAACCGCTACCCAGGCCGCCTGCCGCTGCTGGAGCGCCTCTATGCCATCGCCAGCGGACGCCAGGACCGCGCCCTGCTGAGTACGCTACTGAAGCAGCTGTTTGCCCTGCCCGACAGCTCGGAACGCCTGCTCCTGCTCAAGCGCCTTGCCGATGACAGCGCGGCCGATGAGCAGCCGCTGCTGCGCCATGCAGCTGTACAACTGCACCTGCTGCCGCCGCTGATCCGCGCCGGCGAGGGCCAGCGCGCACTGGCATGCTGGCGCCGCCTGAGCCAGGCGACCCCAAGCCCGACCCAGCTGCCGGGGCTGACCCTGCAGCTGGCCAGACTGCTTGGGCAGGGACGGGATCTGCGCGGCATCGGCGAACTCACCCGCTTCCTGCACAGCCGCTATCCGGAAGCCGAACAGACCCGCCAGCTGGCCCTGCTGCAACAGCACCTGGCGCGCTGACTCAGGCCTGCGCCGCCAGGCGGCGCAGGGTCTCCTCGAGGCTGGCCACCTCGCCCAGCAGCGGCGATTGCGGGTATCGGGCGCGGATGTAAGCCAGCAGCTTCTGCGCCGTCTCCACCTGCCCCAGGCCCTCGGCAAAGCCGCGTGCGGCCAGCAGGTAGGCGCGCGGGATATGCGGGTAGTCGGGGAAGCGCTGGTGCAGATTGCGTAAGAGGCTCAGCCCTTCGCGGGTCTTGTGGCGCTGCAGCAGGGCCTCGGCCAGCCGCTCGCAGACCAGCGCATCCTCGGGCACATAGTCCGCCTTGAACTGGCGAGCATTGAGCAGCGCAAAGGCGCCCTGCGCTGGATTCAGCCGTGCGGCCAGCGGCAGGTAGTGTTCGAGATGGCGCAGGCAGCGCTCGCGCGCGCCAAGGCCGAACAACAACTGGTGGAAGCGCTCGTTGAGCTTGAGATCGTTGGGCGACACGTCCAGTGCCTTGGCCAGCACCTCCAAGGCCTGAGCGCTCTGCCCTTCCTTGACGCGCACCTCGGCGTCGGCCAGGGCACGACGGCGGCGGTACTCTTCGGCGGGAACGCCGCGCGGCGCCGAATCATCTACCGCCACGTAACCCAGCGCGCCCTGATACTGGAACACGGCGTACCCCATCATGGCGCACATCACCACACTGAAGTAGCCGAACAGCAGCGCCGCGATGGGCATCAGCACCACCCGCGGCAGACCGCTTGAGAGCATGTAGACCACTGCGTCCGGCGACTGCCAGAGAATGAACAGGAACCCCCAGAGGATCAGGTAGCGCCAGCTCATCGCTTTGATCACCGCGCCGACCTGATCGGGACTAAGCGCGGCGCTGAGCGTCTTGTCCAGGGCCAGGCGGATGATGCTCGCCGGAATCAGCAGCTGCACCCCCAACGTCGCCGTCCAGAAGAGTGCCTCGCTGTCGAAGTCGGCCGCCAGCCAGACCACTGCGAAGGCGATGAAGAAGATCACCAGCAGGCGCCAGAACAGGCTGAAACCTTCACCGTCGAAGGCGCCCTGCAGCGCCGGCGCCTCGCGCACACCCTGGCTGGAGCTCTCGATCACGCTTTGCAGGTACTTGGTGGCGACGCAAAACAGCGCCAGCCACAGCAGTTTCCAGGCCGGCATGAACAGACTGGCCAGGCACAGTGCCGCCGCAAACAGCAGCGGCCCCGGCTGCAGGCCGTAACGGAAGAACACCGGAATGCGTTGCCAGAACGGCTGCGCGGTATTGGCCGCGCCGAGGAACTGCAGCTTGCCGGCACACAGCGGACACTGCGGTTCCAGCTCAGGGGCATCGGCGTTGAGCGGAATGCAGCAATCACCAAAGTCGCGCTGGCAAGGCGAACAGTGCCAGGTGGCGGGTTGTGCGGGGTGGTAACGGCAGTGGGTGATTTCCATCGCCAGACGTCCTTGTTGGGTACTGCGTAGCGCGCCATTGTCGGGGTAAACCGCAGGCAAAAAAAGAGGGCCCCAGCAGGGGCCCTCTTTCTTGCACAACCAGGCTGAGGGGCTGACGAGCAGCCCCCAAAGGCTTAGACGCCCGAGGCCTTGGCAGCAGCAACGTCCTTGATCGACAGCTTGATGCGGCCGCGGTTGTCCACGTCCAGTACCAGCACTTCGACTTCCTGGCCTTCTTTCAGCACGTCGGTGACCTTCTCGACGCGCTGATCGCTCAGCATCGAGATGTGCACCAGACCGTCCTTGCCCGGCAGGATGTTGACGAAGGCGCCGAAGTCGACGATGCGCTCGACCTTGCCGACGTAGATCTTGCCGATCTCGGCCTCGGCGGTGATGCCCAGAACGCGCTGACGCGCGGCCTCGGCAGCTTCCTTGGTCTCGCCGAAGATCTTGATCGAGCCGTCGTCTTCGATATCGATCGAGGCCTTGGTCTCTTCGCAGATGGCACGGATGGTAGCGCCGCCCTTGCCGATCACGTCGCGGATCTTGTCCTGGTCGATCTTCATCGCCAGCATGGTCGGAGCGTTGGCCGACAGCTCGCTGCGCGACTGGGAGATGACCTGGTTCATCTGGCCGAGGATGTTCAGACGGGCTTCCAGAGCCTGACCCAGGGCGATCTCCATGATCTCCTCGGTGATGCCCTGGATCTTGATGTCCATCTGCAGCGCGGTGACGCCATTGGCGGTACCGGCCACTTTGAAGTCCATGTCGCCCAGGTGGTCTTCGTCACCCAGGATGTCGGTCAGTACGGCGAACTTGTCACCTTCCTTGACCAGACCCATGGCGATACCGGCCACCGGCGCTTTCATCGGCACACCAGCATCCATCAGGGCCAGGGAAGCGCCGCACACGGAAGCCATGGAGGACGAACCGTTGGACTCGGTGATCTCCGAGACGATACGGATGGTGTACGGGAAATCGTCATTGCTCGGCAGCATGGCGGCAACACCACGACGGGCCAGGCGACCGTGGCCGATTTCGCGGCGGCCGGTGGCGCCCATGCGACCACATTCGCCGACCGAGTACGGCGGGAAGTTGTAGTGCAGCATGAACGGATCGCGCTTCTCGCCTTCCAGGGTGTCCAGCAGCTGGGCATCGCGAGCGGTACCGAGGGTGGCAACCACCAGGGCCTGGGTTTCGCCACGGGTGAACAGCGCCGAACCATGGGTCTTGTCGAGCACACCGACTTCGATGTTCAGACCGCGCACGGTACGGGTATCACGACCGTCAATACGCGGCTTGCCGTCGACGATGTTCTGGCGAACGGTGCGGTACTCGATCAGACCGAAAGCGTCTTTGACTTCACCGGCGGACGGCTGGCCTTCTTCGCCGGAGAACTTGGCGACGACCTGGTCGCGCAGCTCGTCCAGACGGTTGTAGCGGTCCTGCTTGATGGTGATGGTGTAGGCCTGGGAGATGGCTTCGCCGAACTCGGTCTTGATAGCGCTGAGCAGCGCGGTGTTCTCGGCCGGGGCGGTCCAGTTCCAGCGCGGCTTGCCGGCTTCGGCAGCCAGCTCGGTCACGGCCTTGATTACGGCCTGGAACTCTTCATGAGCGAACAGTACGGCGCCCAGCATCTGGTCTTCGGTCAGCTCTTTGGCTTCGGATTCGACCATCAGTACGGCATCTTTGGTGCCCGCTACGACCATGTCCAGGCTGGAAGCCTTGAGCTGCTCGTAGGTCGGGTTCAGCAGGTAGCCGGTTTCCGGGTGGAAGGCCACGCGCGCGGCGCCGATCGGGCCGTCGAACGGGATACCGGAGATAGCCAGGGCGGCCGAGGTGCCGATCATGGCGGCAATGTCCGGATCAGTCTTCTTGCTGGTCGAAACCACGGTGCAGATGACCTGCACTTCGTTGAGGAAACCTTCCGGGAACAGCGGACGGATCGGACGGTCGATCAGGCGCGAGGTCAGGGTCTCTTTCTCGGAAGGACGCGCTTCACGCTTGAAGTAGCCACCCGGGATCTTGCCGGCAGCGTAGGTTTTTTCCTGGTAGTGCACGGACAGCGGGAAGAAGCCTTTGCCCGGGTCGGCCTGCTTGGCGCCAACTACGGTACACAGCACGCTGACATCGTTGTCCACGGTAACCAGGACGGCACCGGAAGCCTGACGGGCAATGCGCCCGGTTTCGAGGGTGACGGTCGACTGACCGAACTGGAACTTTTTAATAACCGGAGTCACGGTATTTTCCTTCTCTTTGTTGCCTTGGGGGAAACTGTTGCAACAGGGGCCTACTGCCCCTGAAACCTGTTCAGAACTCGGCTCGTCGGAACCGATTTTTGAACGGGTTTCAAATTCCGTTCTGTAGAAAGCCAGAAGCTGGAAGACCGAAGCCACGGGCCGGTATCAACCGACCTGCGACTCCGAGCTTCCAGCTTCTCACTTCAGGTGTACGTCTTAGCGACGCAGACCCAGGCGACCGATAAGGGCGCTGTAACGACTGGTGTCCTTACCCTTCAGGTAGTCCAGCAGCTTGCGGCGCTGGTTAACCATGCGGATCAGACCACGACGGGAGTGGTGGTCTTTGCCGTTGGCCTTGAAGTGGTCCTGCAGCTTGTTGATGTTGGCGGTCAGCAGGGCAACCTGCACTTCCGGGCTACCGGTATCGCCTTCAGCTTGCTTGTAGTCGTTAACGATCTGGGCTTTTTCTTCAACGCTCAGTGCCATGATGGGCTCCTTGAGTGAACAGGCCGGGAACCAGTCCCGTGTTTTAAAAAGAGGAATGACCATGCCTGCTGACAGCCACCCTCGTTCCGGTCATTTCGACCGAATCGCTTGCCCGGGCCTGGGCCCCGGCCCCTACCCGCCCTAGAAGCTGGTAGAGATCAATCTTTTCGGCGCAATGCGCCCGTCATCGCTGACTTCACCGATGCCAATGAAACGACCGGTGTGGTCCTGCACCCTGACCATGCCGAACTTCGGCGCTTCCGGGGCACGGACCGGCTGACCGTGCAGCCAGTAATAGGCACTGTGCTCGGACAGCTGCAGCAGCGGCCAGTGCTCCAGGCCACTGTCGGCCGGCAGCAGGAACTGATCCAGAGCCTCGCTACCGCCCTCGGCATGGACCTTCTCCAGCGTTTCCAGGCTGATCGCCTGGGCCAGCACGAAGGGACCGGCCTGGGTGCGACGCAGCTCGGCAACGTGACCGCCGCAGCCCAGTTCACGGCCGATGTCCTCGACCAGAGTACGGATGTAGGTACCTTTGCTGCAGGCCACGGACAGACGCAGCTGCGCATTGTCCAGAGCCAGTAACTCCAGGCGCGCGATATTAACAGATCGCGCCTCGCGCTCCACTACTTCGCCGGCACGCGCCAGCTTGTACAGCGGCTGGCCGTCCTTCTTCAGGGCCGAGTACATGGGCGGTATCTGTTTGATTTCGCCGCGAAAACGCGGTAGCAGCGCCTCGATCTCATCCCGACCAACGGTCACCTCGCGGCGCTCCACAACTTCACCTTCGGCATCGCCGGTGGTGGTGGTCACGCCCAGCTGGGCAACGGTCTCGTAACCCTTGTCGGCGTCCAGCAGGTACTGGGAAAACTTGGTGGCCTCGCCAAAGCACAGCGGCAGTACACCGGTGGCCAGCGGATCGAGGCTGCCGGTGTGCCCGGCCTTCTCGGCGTTGAGCAGCCAGCGCACCTTCTGCAGGGCCTGGTTGGAGCTCATGCCGCGCGGCTTGTCGAGAATCAGGATGCCGCTGACGTTGCGGCGGATGCGTTTCACCTGCGCCACGTTCAGTCGTCCTGATGCTTGCTGTCTTCGGAAATCGCACGCTCGATCAGTGCCGACAGGTGCGTACCACGGGTGATGCTCTCGTCGTAATGGAAATGCAGCTGCGGCACGCTGCGCAGCTTCATCGCCTTGCCCAGCAGCATGCGCAGGTAGCCCGCCGCATCGTTGAGCACGCGTACGTTCTGCTGGATCTTCTCCGCATCGTTCTCGCCCATCACGGTCACGAATACCTTGGCGTGGCCAACGTCGCGGCTGACCTCCACGGCAGTGATGGTGACGAAGCCCAGGCGCGGGTCCTTGACCTCGCGCGGAATCATCTGCGCCAGCTCACGCTGGATCTGATCGCCGATACGCTGAGTACGGCTATACACTTTTGCCATTTCTTCCTACCTCGCCCGCCGCAACTGACAGCAGGCTCACAAGCGGCAAACGCCCGGCCGCGCTGATGCGGGGCCGGGCGTCCGGTGTTGCGGGCCGTCCCTTACAGGGTACGCGCCACCTGGACCTTCTCGAATACTTCGATCTTGTCCCCGACCTTGACGTCGTTGTAGCTCTTCACGGCGATACCGCACTCCATGCCGTTACGCACTTCGGCGACGTCGTCCTTGAAGCGACGCAGGGATTCCAGCTCGCCCTCGAAGATCACCACATCGTCGCGCAGTACGCGGATCGGACGGTTCCGGTGAACGGTACCCTCGATCACCATACAGCCAGCGACGGCGCCGAACTTCGGCGAACGGAATACGTCACGCACTTCGGCGGTGCCCAGGATGTTCTCGCGAACATCGCTGCCGAGCATGCCGGTCAGGGCCTTCTTGACGTCTTCGATGATGTCGTAGATCACGTTGTAGTAACGCATGTCCAGGCCTTCGGCCTCGACGATCTTGCGCGCACCGGCATCGGCACGCACGTTGAAGCCGAACAGCACCGCGTTGGAGGCCAGCGCCAGGTTGGCATCGGACTCGGTGATACCACCGACGCCGCCACCGACCACACGCACCTGCACTTCGTCGTTGCCCAGGCCGCTGAGCGAGCCCTGCAGCGCTTCCAGAGAACCACGTACGTCGGCCTTGAGGACGATGTTGAGGGTCTTCTTCTCTTCCTGGCCCATGTTCTCGAAGATGTTTTCCAGCTTGCCGGCGTGAGCACGGGCCAGCTTCACTTCGCGGAACTTGCCTTGACGGAACAGCGCGACTTCGCGGGCCTTCTTCTCGTCGGCAACCACGGTCATCTCGTCACCGGCATCCGGCGTACCGTCCAGACCGAGGATCTCGACCGGAATCGACGGACCGGCTTCTTTGATGGCCTTGCCGTTCTCGTCGAGCATGGCACGCACGCGGCCGTAGTTGACGCCGACCAGAACCATGTCGCCCTGGCGCAGGGTACCGTCCTGGACCAGCACCGTGGCCACCGGGCCGCGACCCTTGTCCAGGCGCGACTCGACCACGACACCACGGCCAGGGGCCGACGGCGTGGCGGTGAGCTCGAGTACCTCGGCTTGCAGCAGCACGGCTTCCAGCAGCTCGTCGACGCCGGTACCAGCCTTGGCCGATACACCGACGAACGGAGCGTCGCCGCCCCACTCTTCCGGAATCACATCCAGCGCGGCCAGGCCGTTCTTGATGTTGTCCGGGTTGGCATCCGGCTTGTCCATCTTGTTGATCGCGACCACGATCGGCACGCCAGCCGCTTTCGCGTGCTGTACGGCTTCCTGGGTCTGCGGCATCACGCCGTCGTCAGCCGCCACCACCAGGATGACGATGTCGGTGGCCTTGGCACCACGGGCACGCATCTGGGTGAACGCAGCGTGGCCGGGCGTATCGAGGAAGGTGACCATGCCGCGGTCGGTTTCCACGTGGTAGGCACCGATGTGCTGGGTGATGCCACCGGCTTCACCAGCGGCCACCTTGGCGCGACGGATGTAGTCGAGCAGCGAGGTCTTGCCGTGGTCAACGTGGCCCATCACGGTCACTACCGGCGCACGGGAGAAGGCCTCACCTTCGTACTTCAGCGACTCGGCCAACTGCTCTTCGAGCGCGTTCTCGCTGACCAGCTTGACCTTGTGGCCCATTTCCTCGGCGACCAGCTGTGCGGTCTCCTGGTCCAGGACCTGGTTGATGGTCACCGGGGTGCCCATCTTGAACATGAACTTGACCACCTCGGCGCCCTTGACCGACATCTGGGCGGCCAGGTCGGCAACGGTAATGGTCTCGCCGATCGCTACTTCGCGCACAATAGGTCCTGTCGGGCTCTGGAACCCGTGCTGATTACGCTTCTTCGGCTTCATCCGGCCGCCACGACCGCGACGGAAGTCATCCACTTCCTCGTCGGTGCTGCGCGGTGCAACGCGCGGTGTCGGCGCCTTGTCCTTCGGCGCAGGGCGATGCTGGGCATGCTTGCGGTCACGACGTTCGTCGTCGTCGGTGCGCGCCGGCTTGTCTTTCTCGAGGCGACGCAATTCTTCTTTCTTGCGCTCGGCAGCTGCAGCCGCAGAGGCCGGCTCGGCGGCAGGAGCCGCGGCCGCCACTTCCGCAGCCGGAGCAACAGCCGCCAGCGCTGCAGCGTCCTGCTGCTTGCGTGCTTCGGCCTCAGCCTGCTTGCGGGCCTCTTCCTCGGCCTTCAGGCGGGCTGCCTCTTCGGCGGCACGCTGCTCTTCCAGCTCGCGCTGCTTCTCGGCTTCGATCTCGTCAGGGCTGCGCTTGACGTAGGTCTTCTTCTTGCGCACTTCCACGCTGATGGTCTTGCTACCGGCGACCTTCAGGGTGGTGGTGGTCTTGCGCTGCAAGGTGATCTTGCGCGGCTCTTCCAGCTTCTCGCCGTGGCTGCTCTTCAGGTGAGCCAGCAGCGCCTGCTTTTCGTTGTCAGTTACCACTTGCTCGGCGCTGGTGTGCGGCAGACCTGCCTCACGCATCTGCTGCAGCAGGCGCTCCACTGGTGTGTCGACCACTTGGGCCAGTTCTTTCACCGTGACTTGCGTCATGCATCTCTCTCCTCAGGCCGCAACCGCTTACTCGAACCAATGGGCTCGGGCGGCCATGATCAGCTTGCCGGCACGCTCTTCGTCCATGCCGTCGATGTCGAGCAGGTCGTCAATCGACTGCTCGGCCAGGTCTTCGCGATTCACCACGCCACGTACCGCCAGCTCGTGAGCCAAGGTCTTGTCCATGCCGTCCAGGGACAGCAGGTCTTCGGCGGGCTGGGCATCGGCCAGCTTCTCTTCGCTGGCGATGGCCTTGGTCAGCAGACGGTCCTTGGCACGAGCGCGCAGCTCGTTGACGATGTCCTCGTCGAAACCATCGATGCTGAGCATCTCTTCCATCGGTACGTAGGCAATCTCTTCCAGGCTGGTGAAGCCCTCTTCAACCAGTACCTGAGCCAGTTCCTCGTCGACATCCAGCTCTTCGACGAAGCGCTGCAGAATGTCTCCGGTCTCGGCCTGCTGCTTGGCCTGGATATCGGCCTCGGTCATCACGTTGAGGGTCCAGCCGGTCAGCTGACTGGCCAGGCGTACGTTCTGGCCGCCACGACCGATGGCTTGAGCCAGGTTGTCCTCGGCCACGGCGATGTCCATGGCATGGGCATCTTCGTCGACGATGATCGCAGCCACTTCGGCCGGAGCCATGGCATTGATCACGAACTGCGCGACGTTCTCGTCCCACAACACGATGTCCACGCGCTCGCCGCCGATCTCGCCGGAGACAGCCTGCACACGCGAGCCGCGCATGCCGATGCAGGCACCCTGTGGGTCAATACGCTTGTCCTTGGAGCGCACGGCGATCTTGGCGCGCGAACCCGGATCACGGGAAGCGGCCATTACTTCGATCAGGCCTTCGGCGATTTCCGGCACTTCGATGGTGAACAGCTCGATCAGCATCTGCGGCGCGGTGCGCGACAGGATCAGCTGCGGGCCACGGTTCTCGGTGCGAATTTCCTTGAGCAGCGCACGCACGCGGGCGCCGACGCGGAAAGTCTCGCGTGGGATGATGTCTTCACGAGCCAGCAGCGCCTCGGCGTTGTTGCCAAGATCGACGATCACGCTGTCGCGGGTCACCTTCTTCACGGTACCGGAGATGATCTCGCCAACGCGTTCACGATAGGCATCGACTACTTGCGCGCGCTCGGCCTCGCGGACCTTCTGCACGATCACTTGCTTGGCGGTCTGCGCGGCGATGCGGCCGAACTCGATGGACTCGACCGGCTCTTCGATGAAGTCACCGACCTTGGCACCAGCCTCGCGCTCCTGCGCCTGCTCGACGGTCAGCTGGGCGGCCGGATTTTCCAGGTCGTCCTCGGCTACCACTTCCCAGCGGCGGAAGGTTTCGTAGTTGCCGTTCTGGCGATTGATCGCCACGCGCAACTCGACTTCATCGTCGAAACGCTTCTTGGTCGCTGTCGCCAGAGCCAGCTCCAGCGCTTCGAAAATAACATTGGCCGGCACGCCCTTCTCGTTGGACACCGACTCTACAACCAGCAGTACTTCTTTACTCATCGTACGCCTCGCCTTTCGCAATCCATTGGATCCGCGGGATCCGCGTCTCAGTCAAAACGGGGAATAATATTGGCCTTGTCGATCAGATCGATCGGCAGCAGGAATTCGTGGTCGTCCACCAGCACCACCACATCCTGATCCTCCACACCGCGGAGGAGCCCCTGGAAATTGCGCCGCCCGTCGAAGGGCGAGCGCAGCTTGATCTTCACCTGCTCGCCAACATGCTTGGCGAACTGTTCGAGGGTGAACAAAGGCCGATCCATGCCCGGCGACGACACCTCGAGGGTATACTCGCTGCTGATCGGGTCCTCGACATCCAGCACAGCGCTGACCTGCCGACTCACGGCCTCGCAATCGTCGACCAGAATGCCGTTGGCATGGTCGATGTACACACGCAGCAGGGAATGTCGCCCCTGGGAAATGAATTCGACACCCCAGCATTCATAGCCGAGCGATTCCACCACCGGGGCCAACATGGCCTGCAACTGTTCCAGCTTGCTCGACACCCGAAGCCCTCCGCGCATGCCGTAGAAATAAAAAATGGGCGAAACGCCCATCCATCGTGCCAACCGCGCATAACGCCGGTGGCGGATTGTCCAGCTAGCAAAAAGCCCCTGAATAAGGGGCTTCTCTACAACTGGTTGCGGGGGCTGGATTTGAACCAACGACCTTCGGGTTATGAGCCCGACGAGCTACCAGACTGCTCCACCCCGCGCCAAAGCTGGGCCAAGAGTATACGGACGTTACCCCTGAGGGTCAACCGAACTCCAGGAAACGACAAGGCCCGCGAAGTGCGGGCCCTGCCGAAATATGGTACCGAGGAGGGGACTCGAACCCCTACAGCCTATGGCCACTACCACCTCAAGGTAGCGTGTCTACCAATTCCACCACCTCGGCAAAGAGGGTATTACTTCTGCTCCGGAGCTTCCGGAACGTCAGCCTGACCGGCTGCGCCCTTCTGCTCTTCGAGCACCGGAACGTCTTCGACGGCCGGCTTCTGCTGCACTTCAAGAACCGCCGGATCCGGCAGACCTGCTTGCGTCAGATTATCAGCTTTTTCTTTAGCAAAGAAGGCTAAACCCAAGCTGGTAATGAAAAAAGCTGCGGCGAGTATAGCAGTAAAACGACTCAGAAAGGTAGCAGAACCTTGACTGCCGAACACGGTAGCCGAAGCACCAGCACCAAAGGAGGCACCCGCGTCAGCACCCTTGCCCTGCTGCAGCAGAACGAGAGCAACAACGCCAATAGCACCCAGCAGATGTACGACAATTACGACTGTTTCCAGCATTTATCTGTTTCCTGCGGCGCGACAGATCGCACCAAACTCATCTGCGTTCAAGGAGGCCCCACCAATGAGCCCCCCATCGATATCCTGCATGCCGAACAATTCGGCAGCATTGGCGGCCTTGACACTACCGCCATACAGAATTCTTACACCGCGCGCCACTTCAGCACTCTCGGCAGCCAGCTGCGCACGAATGGCAGCATGGACTTCCTGCGCCTCCCGCGGGGACGCCGTCAGCCCGGTACCAATGGCCCAGACCGGCTCGTAGGCCACTACAGCCTGCGTGAAAGCCCCAACACCGAGCTCTTCGATCACACTGCCCAGCTGCGCAGCAACCACTTCGAGCGTCTTGCCTGCCTGGCGGTGCTCCAGGGTCTCACCGACGCACAACACCGGAATCAGACCACAGGACTGTGCCGCAGCAAACTTGCGACTGACCAGCTCATCACGCTCACCCAGAATCAGGCGACGCTCCGAGTGACCGACAAGCACCATGGTGCAACCGGCATCAGCTAGCTGACTCGGCGCAATCTCGCCGGTCAGCGCACCCTGCATCGGCTCTACCGCACAGTTTTGCGCACCGACGGCAATCGCCTTGCCGTCCAGCCCCACCAGCACCTGACTGATATACAGACAAGGCGGCATGACTGCGACCTCGACGCCTGTCGGCAACGCCAACTGGCGCAGGCCCTTGATCAGCTCTGCGACACTGGCGCGGGTACCGTGCATTTTCCAGTTACCAGCTACCAGGGGGCGACGCATGCCGAACCTCGTCGTTCAAAGTGGGCGCAGATGTTACCCAAGAGCCTCTACCCTCGCAAGCCGATTCAGGCACAAACCTCGCCAACCACCTTGGCCAGCTCTTCGGCATAAGCGCGCACCAAGGCTTCGTCATCACCTTCGACCATGACACGCACCAGCGGCTCAGTACCAGACTTGCGCAGCAACACGCGACCGCGCCCCGCCATAAGGTCGGTCACGCGGGCACAAGCATCCTTGACCGCAATATGCTCGACCGGATCGACATCACCGGAGAAACGCACATTGATCAGCACTTGCGGGCACTTACGTACCGCCTGACGCGCCTCGGCAAGAATCTGCCCGCCGCGCTTGAGCGCCATCAGCACTTGCAGCGCGGCAATGATCGCATCACCGGTGGTGGTGTGCTGGCAGCACACCAAATGCCCGGAGTTCTCGCCGCCCAACTGCCATTCGCGCTCCTGCAGCTCAGCCATCACGTAGCGGTCACCAACCTTGGCCCTGACGAAAGGAATCTTCAGCTCGCCTAGCGCCAGCTCCAGCCCGAGATTGCTCATCAGAGTGCCAACCACCCCCCCATGAAGCCTGTCGCGCTCCTGCAGGTCGCGGGCGATGATGTAAAGCAGCTCATCACCATCGACCGCCGCGCCGGTGTGATCCACCATCAGCACGCGATCGCCATCCCCATCGAAGGCGATGCCGAGATCGGCCTGCTGGGCCAATACTTCGGCCTGGAGTGCCTCGACATGGGTCGAGCCGCAGTTGTCGTTAATATTCAAGCCATTAGGCTGGGCCGAGAGAACCGAGACCTGCGCACCCAGCTCGCGGAACACGCTGGGCGCCACTTTGTAGGTTGCGCCATGGGCACAGTCGATGACCAACTTGAGCCCAGCAAAACTGGTGCTGCTCGGCACACTGCTCTTGCAGAACTCGATGTAGCGTCCGGCGGCATCGTTGATCCTCGACACCTTGCCGATCTGATCCGACTCCACCACGCTCATCGGCTGGTCGAGCAGTTCTTCGATCATCAGCTCGATCTCATCCGGCAGCTTGGTGCCCTTGCCGGAAAAGAACTTGAAACCATTGTCGTGATGCGGATTGTGCGAGGCGCTGATGACGATGCCGGCATCAGCCTGGAACGTGCGGGTCAGGTAGGCGATGGCCGGCGTCGGCATCGGCCCCAGCAACATCACGTCGGCCCCGGCCGCCACCAGACCTGCCTCCAGGGCGGACTCGAACATGTAGCCGGAGATACGGGTGTCCTTGCCGATCAGGATGCGGCACTTGCCCTGACGACGGAAGGCCATGCCGGCCGCCCAACCCAGCTTGAGGATGAATTCGGGAGTGATGGGAAACTGGCCAACAGGTCCGCGGATACCGTCGGTACCGAAGTATTTTCTGCTCATATTCACTCCAACTTCTTATTCTGCGGCCTGCACGGCGGCGACCATGCGCACCGCATCGACAGTTTCGGCAACGTCATGGACGCGCAGGATGCAGGCTCCCTTGGCCACCGCCAAGGCCGCCAGCGCAAGCCCTCCAGGGAGACGTTCGTGAACCTCTCGCCCCAACGCCTGCCCAATCATGCTCTTGCGCGACACACCCACCAACAGCGGCCGCCCCAGCACATGCAGTGCTTCAAGGTGTTTGAACAGGCTCAAATTGTGCGCCAGAGTCTTGGCGAACCCGAACCCTGGGTCGAGCACGACTCGATCAGCAGGGATACCCGCCTCGGCACAAACCGCCATGCGCTGTGCAAGGAAGTCGCAAACCTCGGCCACCACATTCTGATAGTGAGGATTCTGCTGCATATTGCCCGGCTCGCCCAGCATATGCATCAGGCAGACCGGCAAGCCGGTGTCGGCCGCAGCCTCCAGGGCACCCTCGCGACGCAGCGCGCGCACGTCATTGATCAGCCCCGCACCGAGACGAGCACCCTCACGCATGACAGCAGGCGTCGAGGTATCGAGGGAAATGATCACGTCCAACTCGGCGGCAATGGCTTCGACCACAGACGCAACCCGCTCAAGCTCTTCCACGGAAGAAACCGGCCGCGCACCGGGACGGGTTGATTCACCACCAACGTCGATCAGAGTTGCACCGGCCGCCACCATCTCGGCCGCGTGACGCAGCGCAGCATCACGTGCAGCGTAACGACCACCATCGGAGAAGGAGTCGGGCGTGACATTGAGTATGCCCATCACCTGAGGCCGGGCCAGATCAAGCACCCGACTGCCACAGGACAGCCGGGGCGGGTACTGCGGAACAATCATTCGCCAGCCTTAGTGCTCGCCAGCCGGACCACCGATCGGGGCCTCCGGGCGATCAGCCTGCTCCTTGGCTGCCGGCGTACCGGAACCACCCTGCCAGTCACGCGGCTCGCGCGGCGCACGACCGGACATGATGTCGTCGATCTGGTCGGCATCAATGGTCTCGTACTTCATCAGCGCGTCGGCCATCATGTCCAGCTTGTCGCGATTTTCTTCCAGAAGGCGCTTGGCGGTGCCGTAGCAGCCATCAATGATGCTGCGAACCTCCTCGTCGATGGCCTTGGCGGTTTCACCGGACACATTGGTGGCCTGACTGCCAGCACTGCGACCGAGGAACACCTCGCCCTCTTCCTCCGCATACATCAGCGGACCGAGCTTCTCGGACAGCCCCCACTTGGTCACCATGTTCCGCGCCAGCCGAGTAGCACGCATGATGTCGTTGGAAGCACCGGTGGTGACCCCATCGAAACCGAGGGTCATCTCTTCGGCGATACGGCCGCCGAACAACGAGCAGATCTGGCTGGTCAGGGCGCGCTTGGACAGGCTATAGCGATCCTCTTCCGGCAGGAACATGGTTACGCCCAGGGCGCGGCCGCGTGGGATGATCGACACCTTGTAGACCGGGTCATGCTCCGGCACCAGGCGACCGACGATGGCGTGACCGGCCTCGTGATACGCGGTGTTGAGCTTCTCCTTCTCGGACATGACCATGGACTTGCGCTCGGCGCCCATCATGATCTTGTCCTTGGCCAGCTCGAACTCCTTCATCTCGACCAGACGCTTGCTGGCGCGAGCGGCGAACAGAGAGGCCTCGTTGACCAGGTTGGCCAGGTCGGCACCCGAGAAGCCTGGGGTGCCGCGAGCGATAACTGCTGGCTCGACGTTGTCGCCAATCGGCACCTTGCGCATGTGCACTTTCAGAATCTGCTCACGACCACGAATATCCGGCAGACCGACCACTACCTGGCGGTCGAAACGCCCCGGGCGCAGCAGCGCTGGATCGAGCACGTCCGGACGGTTGGTGGCGGCGATGACGATGATGCCATCGTTCATCTCGAAGCCATCCATCTCCACCAGCAGCTGGTTGAGGGTCTGCTCGCGCTCGTCGTGACCGCCGCCCAGACCGGCGCCACGGTGGCGACCGACAGCGTCGATTTCGTCGATGAAGATGATGCAGGGCGCATGCTTCTTGGCCTGTTCGAACATGTCACGCACGCGGCTGGCACCAACACCGACGAACATCTCGACGAAGTCGGAACCGGAGATGGTGAAGAACGGCACCTTGGCCTCGCCCGCAATGGCCTTGGCCAGCAGGGTCTTACCGGTACCGGGCGGACCAACCATCAGCACGCCGCGCGGGATGCGGCCACCGAGGCGCTGGAACTTGCCCGGATCACGCAGAAACTCGACCAGCTCGCCGACTTCCTCCTTGGCCTCGTCGCAACCGGCAACGTCAGCCAGGGTGGTCTTGACTTGATCCTCGGAGAGCAGGCGCGCCTTCGACTTGCCGAAACTCATGGGGCCGCCGCGACCACCAGCGCCGCCCTGCATCTGGCGCATGAAGAACATGAACACGGCGATGATCACCAGGATCGGGAAGCTGGCTACCAGCAACTGGGTCCAGATGCTCTGACGCTCCGGCTGCTTGCCCACGATCTCGACATTGTTGTCGATCAGATCCTTGATCAGGCCACGATCCTCGATGGCCGGACGCACGGTTTCGAAGGTGGTGCCATCCAGATTCTTGCCGCTGATGATAAACCCATCAACGGTGACCTGTTTGACCTTGCCTTCCTGAACCTGCTGGATGAACTCGGAATAGTTCAACTTGCCGGTATCGCTCGGGCTGGAGAAGTTGTTCATCACCGTGACCAGGACGGCTGCGATGATCAGCCAGAGGATCAGGTTCTTTGCCATGTCGTTCAATTCGCTACCCTCGGAAACGAGCCCCGTCCTGAAACACGTTTCACATGACGGCTGGTGGAGTACCAACCTAACTTACTACACAACCCCCGCCACAGGCAGGAGCCGTCTGTAACCCTTTATGAGACCTCGACCGAGGCTCACAGCGCCAATACCAGTCTAGATGCAGAGCATGGAGGGTATTTCTACCCTTAATGGGGGCCATATCGGCAATCACAAGGCCTACCCGGACAAGGCGGGCTAATCTCAAGCTTCGCACACGAATAGAAACGGGCAAGGCCGAGCCGGCTCGGGTAGACTACGCGACTTTTCGACCGGCGCGCCGGACACGGGATGGGTAGACCGGAGTCACCCCATCGCACGGAGCCGCCTCCCATAGCAACAGGGTCAGATTATGGCGCTTACCAACGAACAGAAGAAACACTTCAAATCTATCGGCCACCACTTGAAACCAGTATTGATCGTGGCCGAGAACGGCCTGACCGAGGGCGTACTGGCCGAACTGGAGCGCGCGCTCAACGATCATGAGCTGATCAAGGTGCAGTTTCGCCTCACCGAGCGTGACGACCGCCGCGCCCTGATCGACGAACTGGCCACCGTTGGTCGCTGCGAGCTGGTCCAGGTAATCGGCAAGATGGCGCTGATCTATCGCAAGAACCCCAAGCCGAACAAGAATCTGTCCAACATCCATCGCTACCAGGCCTGAAGGCCCACCTGGCGACCTCGCCTCACTCGCTCCGCTGCCCCGGCAGCGGCTGCAGCACCAGCACCAGACCGCACAGCGCCAGCACCAGGTAGTTGAACAGTAGCCAGCGTGCGGCGTCCGGCTGCCAGTAGCGCACAGCGAAGAACGCCACCGCCATGGCCAGCACAATCAACAGCAACTGGCCGCGCAACTCGCGCCACAGACTGGATAGTCCGTGCGCCTGCACCAGCACTATCCCCTGCACCAGCACGCAGAATGCTGCAAAACCAATGAGCAAGGGACTCAGGGCCGCGTCGACCTCCTCGATCAGCAGCGGCGCCAGGCCCATCTTCTCCAGCGCCGGCAGCACCACGAAGTGCAGCAGCCAGAGGCCGCCAACCCAGAAGGTCTGGGCCAGCTGCCAGCTGATGGCGCCCGCGCGCAGCGGTTGGCGCTTAAATATGACGGACTTCGACAATCTCGTACTCGACCAGGCCGCTGGGGGTCTTCACCGCCACCACGTCACCCTCTTCCTTGCCAACCAGGGCGCGAGCGATGGGCGAGCTGACCGATAGCTTGCCGATCTTGATGTCGGCCTCGTCCTCGCCAACGATCTGGTAGGTCACGGTCTCGTCGGTCTCGCAGTTGGCGATATCGACGGTGGTGCCGAAGATCACCTTGCCGCTGTGCGGAATGGTGGTGACGTCGATCACCACCGCATGCTGCAAGCGCCCCTCGATATCACGGATGCGCGCCTCGACCATGCCCTGCTCCTCACGAGCGGCGTGATACTCGGCGTTCTCCTTGAGGTCACCCAGCTCACGAGCCTCGGCAATCGCCTGGCTAAGCGCGGGGCGGCGCACCTTGGTCAGGTGCGCAAGCTCCTCTTCCAGGGCGCGAGCGCCCTGGACGGTCATGGGGTACTTGTTCATGCCTTGATTCCTGCATGCAGATCCTGCAGCCGGCGCACGGTCTTCTCGGGACCGAACTTGAGCGCCTCGCAGACCGCCTGCCCCGCCGCGATGGTGGTGGTGCAGTAGATCTTGTGCTGCAGAGCGTTACGACGGATCGAGTAGGAGTCAGCGATGGACTGACGCCCCTCGGTGGTGTTGATGATCAGGGTGACTTCGTCGTTCTTGATCATGTCGACGACATGCGGACGACCTTCGGTCACCTTGTTCACCCGGCGCACCGGCAGACCGGCCGCCTCGATTACTTTGGCGGTGCCCGCAGTGGCCACGACCTCGAAGCCCAGCGTCACCAGATCGCGCGCGACCTGAACGGCCTCTGCCTTGTCATCTTCGCGCACGCTGATGAAAGCGCAGCCAGAGTTCGGCAGAATTTCGCTGGCACCCAGCTGGGCCTTGGCGAAAGCTTCGCCAAAGGTATCGCCGACGCCCATGACCTCACCAGTAGACTTCATTTCTGGGCCGAGGATCGGGTCGACACCCGGGAACTTGGCGAAGGGGAACACGGCTTCCTTGACGCTGAAGAACGGCGGGATGATTTCCTTGGTGTAGCCCACTTCGGCCAGACTCTTGCCGGCCATGACACGGGCCGCGACCTTGGCCAGGGACTCACCAACGCACTTGGAGACGAATGGCACGGTACGCGAGGCGCGCGGGTTCACTTCGATGACGTAGATGTCTTCGCCCTGCACGGCCATCTGCACGTTCATCAGACCGACCACGCCGAGCTCCAGGGCCATCTTCTTGACCTGCTCGCGGATCTCGTCCTGGATGTGTGCCGGCAGCGAGTACGGCGGCAGCGAGCAGGCGGAGTCACCGGAGTGCACGCCGGCCTGTTCGATGTGCTGCATGATCGCGCCAATCACCACGGTCTCGCCGTCGCACACCGCATCCACGTCCACCTCGATGGCGCAGTTGAGGAAGCGATCGAGCAGTACCGGGCTGTCGTTGGACACTTTCACCGCTTCGCGCATGTAGCGCTTGAGCTCTTCTTCCTGGTAGACGATTTCCATCGCCCGGCCGCCCAGCACGTAGGACGGACGCACGACCATCGGGTAACCGATGCCCTTGGACAGGGCCAGAGCCTCGTCTTCGCTGCGCGCGGTGGCGTTGGCCGGCTGGCGCAGGCCCAGACGCTGCACCATCTGCTGGAAGCGCTCGCGGTCTTCAGCGCGGTCGATGGCCTCGGGGCTGGTACCGATGATCGGCACGCCGGCTTCTTCCAGGGCGCGGCAGATCTTCAGCGGGGTTTGGCCACCGTACTGGACGATCACGCCCTTGGGCTGCTCGACACGGACGATTTCCAGCACGTCTTCCAGGGTCACCGGCTCGAAGTACAGGCGGTCGGAAGTGTCGTAGTCGGTGGAGACGGTTTCCGGATTGCAGTTGACCATGATGGTCTCGTAGCCGTCTTCCCGCATGGCCAGCGCCGCGTGTACGCAGCAGTAGTCGAACTCGATGCCCTGGCCGATACGGTTGGGACCGCCGCCGAGGATCATGATCTTGTCGCGACTCGACGGCGCGGCCTCGCACTCCTCCTCGTAGGTCGAGTACATGTAGGCGGTGTCGGTGGCGAACTCGGCGGCGCAGGTGTCCACGCGCTTGTACACCGGCAGCACTTTCAGCTTGTGCCGGTGGGCACGCAGGCTCTTCTCGGAGACGCCGAGCAGCTTGGCCAGGCGCGCGTCGGAGAAGCCCTTGCGCTTGAGTTTGAACATCAGGTCGTAGTCGATGGAGGACAGGCCGAGGGTCTTGACCTTCTCCTCGTCCTTGACCAGATCCTCGATCTGCACCAGGAACCATTCGTCGATGTTGGTCAGCTGGAAGACCTCATCAACGCTCTTGCCAGCGCGGAAGGCATCGGCCACGTACCAGACGCGGTCGGCGCTCGGCACGGTCAACTCGCGACGCAGGGTGCTCTCGGCTTCCGGGTCATTCAGGTCGAGTTTCTCGTCGAAACCGGCAACGCCGACTTCCAGGCCGCGCAGGGCTTTCTGCATGGACTCCTGGAAGGTGCGACCGATGGCCATGACTTCACCCACGGACTTCATCTGGGTAGTCAGGCGGGCGTCGGCCTTGGGGAACTTCTCGAAGGCGAAGCGCGGGATCTTGGTGACGACGTAGTCGATGGCCGGCTCGAACGAGGCCGGGGTGCGGCCGCCAGTAATGTCGTTGCTCAGCTCGTCGAGGGTGTAACCGACGGCCAGCTTGGCGGCGATCTTGGCGATCGGGAAGCCGGTAGCCTTGGAGGCCAGCGCCGAGGAACGCGACACGCGCGGGTTCATCTCGATCACTACCATGCGCCCGGTATTCGGGCAGATGCCGAACTGCACGTTGGAACCGCCGGTTTCCACGCCGATCTCGCGCAGCACCGCCAGGGAGGCGTTACGCAGGATCTGGTATTCCTTGTCGGTCAGGGTCTGTGCCGGCGCTACGGTGATCGAGTCGCCGGTGTGCACGCCCATCGGGTCGAAGTTCTCGATGGAGCAGACGATGATGCAGTTGTCCTTCTTGTCGCGGACCACCTCCATCTCGTATTCCTTCCAGCCGATCAGCGATTCGTCGATCAGCAATTCGCTGGTCGGCGACAGATCCAGGCCGCGGGCGCAGATTTCTTCGAATTCTTCACGGTTGTAGGCGATGCCGCCGCCGGTACCGCCCATGGTGAAACTTGGGCGGATGATGCAGGGGAAGCCGACCTTCTCCAGCACGCCGTAGGCTTCTTCCATGTTGTGTGCGATGCCAGAAACCGGGCAGGCCAGACCGATGTCCTTCATCGCCTTGTCGAAGCGCGAACGGTCTTCGGCCTTGTCGATGGTGTCGGCATTGGCACCGATCATCTCGACGCCGAATTTTTCCAGGATGCCGTGCTTCTCCAGGTCCAGAGCGCAGTTCAGCGCGGTCTGGCCACCCATGGTCGGCAGCAGCGCGTCCGGACGCTCCTTCTCGATGATCTTGGCCACGGTGGCCCACTTGATCGGCTCGATGTAGGTGGCGTCGGCCATAGCCGGGTCGGTCATAATGGTGGCCGGGTTGGAGTTCACCAGGATGACGCGGAAGCCTTCTTCCTTCAGGGCCTTGCAGGCCTGAGCGCCGGAGTAGTCGAACTCGCAGGCCTGGCCGATGACGATGGGGCCGGCGCCGAGGATCAGGATGCTTTTGATGTCTGTACGTTTTGGCATGTTTCTTACTCGAATCCTTGGGTCAGTCGACGGGGCTTAGCGGCGCTTGGCCATGGCTTCGATGAAGCGGTCGAACAACGGGGCCACGTCGTGCGGGCCGGGGCTCGCCTCCGGGTGCCCCTGGAAGCTGAAGGCCGCCTTGTCGGTACGCTCGATACCCTGCAGGGTGCCGTCGAACAGCGACTTGTGAGTGGCGCGCAGGTTGCCCGGCAGACTAGCCTCGTCCACGGCGAAACCGTGGTTCTGGCTGGTGATCATCACCACGCCGGAATCCAGGTCCTGCACCGGGTGGTTGGCACCGTGGTGGCCGTGGCCCATCTTCAGGGTCTTGGCACCGGAGGCCAGGGCCAGCAGCTGGTGGCCGAGGCAGATGCCGAATACCGGGATGTCGGTGGTGAGCACTTCCTTGATCGCAGCGATGGCGTAGTCGCACGGCTCGGGGTCGCCGGGGCCGTTGGAAAGGAACACGCCGTCCGGGTTCAGCGCCAGCACGTCCTTAGCCGGGGTCTGCGCCGGCACCACGGTCAGGCGGCAGCCGCGCTCGACCAGCATGCGCAGGATGTTGACCTTGACCCCGTAGTCATAGGCGACCACATGGTAGGGCAGCTCGCTGGCGGCGATTTCCGGGTGGCTGTCGGTTTTCAGACTCCACACACTGGAACGCCATTCGTAGCGCTCGGTGCAGCTGACCACCTTGGCCAGGTCCATGCCCTTGAGGCCGGGGAAGCTGCGTGCCAGTTCCAGGGCCTTTTCCTCGGTGGCATCTGCGCCGGCGAGGATGCAGCCGTTCTGCGAACCCTTCTCGCGCAGGATACGGGTCAGGCGACGGGTATCGATGCCAGCGATGGCCACAGTGCCGTTTTCCTTCAGGTACTCATCCAGCGGCTGCTTGTCGCGCCAGTTGCTGGAGATCAGCGGCAGGTCGCGAATGATCAGGCCGGCGGCCCACACGCGGTTGGATTCGGCATCTTCCGGCGTGGTACCGGTGTTGCCGATGTGCGGGTAGGTCAGGGTGACGATCTGCTGGGCATAGGAAGGATCGGTGAGGATTTCCTGATAGCCGGTCATGGCGGTGTTGAACACCACCTCACCAATGGTATGGCCATCGGCACCAATGGCTTCGCCGCGGAAAATGCTGCCGTCAGCGAGTGCGAGTATGGCTGGCTTAGTCAAGAAGACCTCCCTTAGATCTGCTGCTTGTTCAAACGCAGGTTGTAAAAAAGCGGGATGACGTATTGACCGTCACCCCGCTTCTTTATCTGATTCATTCTGCGTTACTTTTAGTGGACACACTAAAGCGGGCAGCTTACAGGAAAAGCCCTTTTCGGTCCAGCAATTGCATGGACCGAAAAGGTATTTCAGTTCAGGCCCAGCACGTCCTGCATGTCATAAAGACCGGCAGGCTGTGCCTGCAGCCACAGCGCCGCGCGCACCGCGCCCTTGGCGAAGGTCATCCGACTGGAGGCCTTGTGGGTGATCTCCACGCGTTCGCCGTCGGCGGCGAACAGCACGGTGTGGTCGCCCACCACATCACCGGCACGCACGGTGGCGAAACCGATGGTCTCGCGCTCACGCGCACCGGTCTGACCTTCGCGACCATAGACCGCGACCTTGCGCAGATCACGCCCCAGGGCATTGGCCACCACCTCGCCCATACGCAGCGCGGTACCGGACGGCGCATCGACCTTGTGCCGGTGGTGCGCCTCGATGATCTCGATATCGACATCGTCGCCCAGCACTCGCGCGGCGGTATCCAGCAGTTTCAGGCAGAGGTTGACGCCCACGCTGTAGTTGGCGGCGAAGACGATCGGGATCTCCTGCGCGGCCACCTCCAACTGCTGCCGCTCCTCCGGTGAGAAGCCGGTGGTGCCGATGACCATGGCCTTGCCGGCACGGCGGCAGATTTCCAGGTTACTCAGGGTCACCGAGGGATGGGTGAAGTCGATCAGCACGTCGAACTGATCGAGCACGGCATTCAGCTCACCCGCCAAGGTAACGCCGATCTTGCCCAGCGCCGCCAGCTCGCCGGCGTCGGCACCGATCAGACTACTGTCCGGGCGATCCACGGCCGCAGTCAGCTTGGCGCCTTCGGCCTGGCCGACCGCCTCAATGAGGATCTTACCCATGCGCCCGGCGGCGCCCATCACTGCAATACGTCGCATAACCTGTGTCCTTAGAGCCTGTTCACGGTCTCGCGAGCTAGAGCCAGGCTAGGCAAGAACAGGCGAGGAAGCGCAGTTTACAAGCAGTAAATGAGCATTCCGAGCTTGTTCTTAACAACGCCTGGCCGACACGCAGCAGAACGTGGAGCGGCTCTTAAATATCGCCGAAGAAGCGCTTCATGCCATCGAACCAGCCACTGGCCTTGGGCGAGTGGGAGCTGTCGCCTTCCAGCGTCTTGCGGAACTCTTCCAACAGCTCGCGCTGGCGCTTGTCCAGGTTGACCGGGGTTTCCACCGCCACCTTGCACAGCAGGTCGCCGGCACCGCCGCCACGCACCGGCGCCACGCCCTTGCCGCGCAGGCGGAACAGCCTGCCGGTCTGGGTGCCTTCCGGGATCTTCAGCTTGACCCGGCCATCCAGGGTCGGCACTTCCAGCTCACCACCCAGCGCCGCGTCGGCGAAGCTGATCGGCACTTCGCAGTACAGGTGCTTGCCGTCACGCTGGAAGATCGGGTGCTCGCGCACGTTGACCACCACGTAGAGGTCGCCGGCCGGCCCGCCATGCGAGCCCGCCTCGCCTTCGCCGGACAGGCGGATGCGGTCACCGGTATCGACGCCCGCCGGCACCTTGACCGACAGGGTCTTGCTCTCTTCCACGCGACCCTGACCGTGGCAGCTGCCACAGGGGTCGGTGATCATCTTGCCGCTGCCGTGGCAGCGCGGGCAGGTCTGCTGCACCGAGAAGAAGCCCTGCTGCATGCGCACCTGGCCGATGCCGCCGCAGGTGGTACAGGTCACCGGGCTGGTGCCCTTCTTGGCGCCCGAGCCATCGCAGGTCTTGCAACCGACCAGGGTCGGCACGCGAATGGTCACGGTGGTGCCGCGCACCGCCTCTTCCAGGTCCAGCTCGAGGGTGTAGCGCAGGTCGCTGCCGCGCTGGGCGCCGCCACGCTGGCCGCCACGACCGCCACCGAAGAAGTCGCTGAACACGTCACCGAAGATGTCGGAGAAGTTGGCGCCACCGAAGCCACCGGCACCGCCGCCGCCCATCTGCGGATCGACTCCGGCATGGCCGTACTGGTCGTAGGCCGAACGCTTGGCGGCGTCGGAGAGCACCTCGTAGGCCTCGTTGGCCTCCTTGAATTTCTCTTCGGCGCCCTTGTCGTCCGGGTTGCGGTCCGGGTGGTACTTCATCGCCAGGCGGCGGTAGGCCTTCTTCAGCTCCGCCTCGCTGGCGCCGCGCTCGACTCCGAGCACTTCGTAATAGTCACGTTTGGCCATAAATCCTCAACACCTCTGATTCACAGGCTCCAGACACGCCAACGCGGGAGCAAGCCCCCGCGCGGAGAATCGCCGACCGCAGCGCGGCCGGCTGGCACCCTAGTAAGCGGGGCTTACTTGTTGTCCTTGACCTCTTCGAACTCGGCATCGACCACATCGTCGGCCGCGTCCTTGGCACCCTCGGCGCCCTGGGCGGCAGCGCCCGGCTGCGGCTGCTCGGCGTACATCTTCTGCGCCAGCGGGGTGGTGGCTTCGGACAGAGCGTTGATCTTGGCCTCGATCTCGGCCTTGTCGTCACCCTTGAGGGCCACTTCCAGGTCGCCGATGGCCTTCTCGATGGCTGCCTTCTCGTCGGCAGTAGCCTTGTCGCCCGCCTCGGTGATCATCTTGCGGGTGGCGTGGACCAGGCCGTCGCCCTGGTTGCGGGCCGCGGCCAGCTCCTCGAACTTGCGGTCTTCCTCGGCGTTGGCCTCGGCGTCACGCACCATGCGCTCGATTTCCTCGTCGGACAGGCCGGAGTTGGCCTTGATCACGATCGACTGCTGCTTGCCGGTGGCCTTGTCCTTGGCGGACACGTGCAGGATGCCGTTGGCATCAATGTCGAAGGTCACTTCGATCTGCGGCACGCCACGCGGGGCCGGCGGGATCTCGGCCAGGTCGAACTTGCCCAGCGACTTGTTCTGCACGGCCTGCTTGCGCTCGCCCTGCAGCACGTGGATGGTCACGGCGCTCTGGTTATCGTCGGCGGTGGAGAACACCTGCGACTTCTTGGTCGGGATGGTGGTGTTCTTCTCGATCAGCGGAGTCATCACGCCACCCATGGTCTCGATGCCCAGGGTCAGCGGGGAGACGTCGAGCAGCAGCACGTCCTTGACGTCACCGGCCAGCACGGCGCCCTGGATGGCCGCACCGATGGCCACGGCTTCGTCCGGGTTGACGTCCTTGCGCGCTTCCTTGCCGAAGAACTCGGCGACCTTCTGCTGCACCAGCGGCATGCGGGTCTGACCACCGACCAGGATCACCTCGTCGATGCTGCCGACGTCCAGGCCGGCGTCCTTCAGGGCGATGCGGCACGGCTCGATGGTGCGGGCAACCAGCTCTTCGACCAAGGCTTCCAGCTTGGCGCGGGAAATCTTCACGTTGAGGTGCTTCGGACCGGTCGCATCGGCGGTGATATACGGCAGGTTGACGTCGGTCTGCTGGCTGGAAGACAGCTCGATCTTGGCTTTCTCGGCCGCCTCTTTCAGACGCTGCATGGCCAGCGGATCGCCCTTCAGGTCGATGCCGGATTCCTTCTTGAACTCGTCGACGAGGTAGTCGATCAGGCGGATGTCGAAGTCTTCACCACCGAGGAAGGTGTCACCGTTGGTGGCCAGCACTTCGAACTGGTGCTCGCCATCGACTTCGGCGATCTCGATCACCGATACGTCGAAGGTACCGCCACCCAGGTCATAGACGATCACGGTGTGGTCGCCCTTGGCCTTGTCCATGCCATAGGCCAGAGCCGCGGCGGTCGGCTCGTTGATGATGCGCTTGACGTCCAGACCGGCGATACGGCCGGCGTCCTTGGTGGCCTGGCGCTGGCTGTCGTTGAAGTAGGCCGGAACGGTGATCACCGCCTCGGTGACCGGCTCGCCCAGGTAGTCCTCGGCGGTCTTCTTCATCTTCTTCAGCACTTCGGCGCTGATCTGCGGCGGCGCCATCTTCTGGCCCTTCACTTCCACCCAGGCGTCACCGTTGTCGGCCTTGGCGATCTTGTAAGGCACCATCTTGATGTCTTTCTGCACCACATCTTCCTCGAAGCGGCGGCCGATCAGGCGCTTCACCGCGTAGAGGGTGTTGTGCGGGTTGGTCACGGCCTGGCGCTTGGCGCTCTGGCCGACCAGGATCTCGCCGTCATTGGTGTAGGCGATGATGGACGGGGTGGTACGAGTGCCTTCGGCGTTCTCGATGACCTTGACGTTACCGTTTTCCAGAATGGCGACGCAGGAGTTGGTGGTTCCCAGGTCGATACCGATGATCTTGCCCATGTTCATTGTCTCCGAAAATGTGTCTTTAACCTTGAGTACGGCGCGCCTGGTTGCCCGCCGTCAGCTAATGAATCGCTTGCCTTGTAGATGGGGTCGTCGCGAACTATTTCAAGCCTGCTCGTCGATCGACGGCGGCGGGGTCAGCGGCGCCTTGCTCACCACCACCATGGCCGGACGCAGCAGGCGGCCGTTGAGCAGATAACCCTTCTGGAACACCTTGAGGACGGTGTTCGGCTCGGCGTGGATGCTCTCTTCCATCGCCATGGCCTGGTGATGCTCGGGATTGAACGGCGTGCCGTGCGGATCGACCGCCTCCAGCTGATGGCGCTTGAGGGTGTCGAGGAACAGCTTGAGGGTCAGCTCCATGCCTTCGCGGATGGCCTTGCTCGCCTCGTCGGCGGCGCTGGTCAGTTCCAGGCCCCGTTCCAGGCTGTCGACCACCGGCAGCAGGTCGTTGGCGAACTTCTCCAGGGCGAACTTGTGCGCCTTCTCCACGTCCTGCTCGGCGCGACGGCGCACGTTCTGCAGGTCCGCCGCCATGCGCAGGGACTGATCCTGGGCAGCGGCCAGCTGCTCTTCGAGGCTCTGCACGCGCGCAGCCAGCTCGTCGCCAGCGACCGCTTCGTTCGCCTGCTGCTCTTGCGGGTTGGTGTCCAGGGTCTGTTCGTCTGCCATTGGGTCCTCCTGATTAAACGTCGGCGGGTCATGGCCCGCGCTTCTTGCCGCCTATATGGGGGCCGCTCGCAGGGTTTCAAGGGTTATTGCCCGGACAAAACAAAACACTGTATAAATACCCAGCACAAACTTTTGGGAGCGCTCTCCATGCTGGTGCACCTGTCCGTTCACAACTACGCCATCGTCGAACATCTGGACCTCGAGCTGCAGCGCGGCATGTCGGTGATCACCGGCGAGACCGGCGCCGGCAAGTCGATCATGCTCGATGCCCTCGGCCTGGCCCTGGGCGACCGCGCCGACAGCGGCGTGGTCCGCCCCGGCGCGGACAAGGCGGACATCCTCGCCAGCTTCGACCTGGAGGACATCGCCGAAGCCCGCGCCTGGCTGGCCGAACGCGATCTGGACAACGACGGCCCGTGCATTTTGCGTCGGGTCATCACCAGCGAAGGCCGCTCGCGCGGCTACATCAACGGCGCACCCTGCCCGCTGGGCGATCTCAAGGCCCTCGGCGAACTGCTGATCGACATCCACAGCCAGCACGAACACCAGTCGCTGCTCAAGCCCGACACCCACCGCCGCCTGCTCGACGAGTACGCCGGCAGCCAGGAACTGGCGCGCCAGGTGCAGCTGGCCGCGCAACGCTGGCGCCAGACCCGCCAGGAACTGCAGCGACTGTCCTCCAGCGGCGACGAGCAACGCGCCCGTCATCAGCTGCTCAGCTACCAGCTGGAAGAGCTGGAGAACCTGGCCCTGGGCGACAACGAGCTGGAACAGCTGGAGCAGGAGCACAAGGCCCTGAGCAATGCCGAACAGCTGCTCGGCGCCTGCCGCCAGGTGCTCGACCTGTGCAGCGAGAGCGATGCCGGCAACGTGCTGTCGGCACTTACCGCCAGCCTCAACCGCCTGAGCGGTTTCAGCGACCAGCCGGCACTGGGCGAGGCCACCAACCTGCTGGCTAGCGCGCAGATCCAGGTCGAAGAAGCGATCGGCGAACTGAACCGCTTCATCGACCACTTCGATGCCGACCCGCAGCGCCAGCAGCTGCTGGAGGAGCGCCTGGACGCCATCTATGGCCTGGCGCGCAAACACCGGGTGCAGCCCTTCGAACTGGCCGAGCTGCAACAGCGCCTGCTGCAGGAGCTGGAAGGCCTGAATGCCGACGACGAGGCGGTCGAGCGCCTCGGCGAGGAACTGGCCGCCTACGAGCGCCACTACCGGGAGAAGGCCTCAGAGCTGAGCGCCCTGCGCCAACAGGCCGCCGGCCGCCTGGCCGAGGCCGTACAGGCGGAGATGCAGACCCTTGGCATGCCGGGCGGGCGCTTCAGCATCGAACTGCAGGTGGGAACCAGCGACGAACCGCAACCGCAGGGGCTGGAGCAGGTGGAATTCCTGGTCAGCGCCAACCCCGGCCAGCCGCTGAAATCCCTAGCCAAGGTCGCGTCCGGCGGCGAGCTGTCACGGATCAGCCTGGCCATCCAGGTGATCACCGCACAGACCTCGCGCGTGCCGACCCTGGTATTCGACGAAGTCGATGTCGGCATCGGCGGCCCCACCGCCGAAGTGGTCGGCCAGCTGCTGCGTCGCCTCGGCGAGCGCGGCCAGGTGCTGACCGTTACCCACCTGCCGCAGGTAGCAGCCCAGGGCCACCAGCACCTGTTCGTGCACAAGGCACGCGGCCAGGACAGCACCCAGACGGCAGTCGCCTGCCTGACGCCGGAAGGCCGGGTCGAGGAGATCGCCCGCATGCTCGGCGGCGTCGACCTGACCGAGGAATCCCTGGCCCATGCGCGCAAGATGGTGACCAAGGCCCAGACCTGAAAAAGCCTGCAATAAAAAAGGCGCCCCAGGGGCGCCTTTTTTATTCGGCTGAGACCTGAGCTTACTTTCTCTTGCGCACGTACAGCACCAAATTGTGATCGACCAGATCGAAACCGTGCTGTTTGACGATTTCCTTCTGCAGCTTCTCGATCTCCGGATCGAAGAACTCGATGACCTCGCCAGAATCCACGCAGACCATGTGATCATGGTGACCTCCATCCGCCAGCTCGAATACGGCATGACCACCATCGAAGTTGTGGCGTTCGACCAGGCCGGCGGCCTCGAACTGGGTCAGTACGCGGTAGACGGTGGCCAGGCCCACGTCCTCACCGGCTTCCATCAGAGCCTTGTACACATCCTCGGCGCTCATGTGGCGCTGTCCGGAGACGGACGAATCGAGCATCTGCAGAATCTTCACACGCGGCAGGGTGACCTTGAGGCCGGCCTTGCGCAGTTCGCTGTTTTCAACCATGGTCTGCTTTCTCGTGGTTGCTGCTTCGCAGCTCCCGTTAATGCGGGTATGATCGGGGTTTAATTTGCCCAGCCAAGATAGTGGAAGTCACCCACCGATGCAAAACACCAAGCTCTTGCTGCCCAGCCTCACCCTTGTGGGTCTGTTCGCACTCGCCGGCTGTTCGTTTCCCGGGGTCTACAAGATCGACATCCAGCAGGGCAATGTCGTTACGCAGGACATGATAGACCAGTTGAAGCCTGGAATGACCCAACGCCAAGTGCGGTTTATCATGGGTAATCCGCTGATCACCGATACCTTCCATGCCAAGCGCTGGGACTATCTGTACAGCATCCAGCCCGGTGGCCGTCAGCGTTACCAGGAACGCATCAGCCTGATGTTCGACGGCAACGACCAGCTCATTGGCCTGGCCGGTGACTTCATGCCGGGCGTCAGCCGCGACCAGGAAATCCTCGGAGAAGGCAGCGACACCCGCGTGCAGCAGCCGCAGACCGAAATTCGGGACGAACCGGCCAAGCCCGGCTCGCTGCTGGAACAGATCCAGGACGAAGTCGACGCCGCCGAGCCGATCCCGGTGCCGATTCCGGAACCACTGGACCCGCAGCCGCAGTAAACGGCTCGCAGAAAAAAGCCCGGCAAATGCCGGGCTTTTTCATGCCTGCGCCACTCAGTCCGCCTGCCGCGCCGCCTTCGCTCGCGCCGCGCGCGCCTTGCGCACTTCCTTGGGATCGGCGAGCAGCGGGCGGTAGATCTCCACCCGATCGCCGGCTTCGAGCAGGTGCTCCTCTGGCTTGGCCACCAGCTTGCCGAAAATCCCCAGCGGCGCGCTGCTCAGATCGAGGCCGGGGAAATGCTCGTCCATGGCCGAACGCAGTGCCGCCTCGCGCACCGCGGTGCCAGCCGGCACCCGCAGGCACAGCAGCCGCTGCTCGCCGGCCTGTGCATAAACCACCTCGACCTCGATCTCAGCCATGGAGCTGCTTGGCCCGCTGGCAGAAGGCATCGACCATGGTATTGGCCGCCTGGGTGAACAGCGGCCCCAGGGTCGCCTTGACCAGCGGCCCGGCGTAATCGAAGGTCAGGTCCAGGCTTATCTTGCAGGCCTTGTCGCCCAACGCCTTGAACTCCCAGAGACCGTGCAACTGGGAAAACGGCCCGTCGACCAGGCGCATCTCGATGGACGCACCCGGGGTCAGCACATTGCGCGTGGTGAACTGCTGGCTCATGCCGCCCTTGGCCACCGTCAGGGAGGCGCGCATTTCGCTCTCGCTGGCCTCAAGCACTACCGACGCCGCGCACCAGGGCAGGAACTGCGGGTAGCTGGCCACGTCGTTGACCAGGTCGTAGAGAGCCTGCGCCGGGTAAGGCAACAGGGCCGAGCGTTGGATGCGGGTGCTCATCAGCCTTGGATTCCTGAACTGCTGCGCCGGCTGCCGGCGCCACGGAGCGCGCATTGTGCGGAATTCGACCAGCCCCCTCAAGCGCGCCTGTCGCCAGGGACGCGCCGACTCCCTATAATGCGCGCCCTATGGCCAAACAGAAGAAACACCCCACCGGGACCATCGCGCTGAACAAAAAGGCGCTGCACGACTATTCCATCGAAAACAAATTCGAGGCCGGCATCGCCCTGTCCGGCTGGGAAGTGAAGAGCCTGCGCGCAGGCAAGGCCCAGCTGGTCGACAGCTACGTGCTGCTCAAGGACGGCGAAGCCTACCTGTTCGGCGCCCACATCACGCCGCTGAAAACCGCCAGCACCCACGTGATTGCCGACCCGACCCGCACCCGCAAGCTGCTTCTGCACAAGCGCGAGCTGGGCAAGCTGTTCGGTGCCGTACAGCAGAAAGGCTACGCCTGCGTGGCCCTGGCGCTGTACTGGAAGAAGCACCTGATCAAGTGCGAGATAGCCTTGGCCAAGGGCAAGAAGGAATTCGACAAGCGCGCCACGGAGAAGGAGCGCGATTCCGATCGCGAGATCTCCCGCGTCATGCGCAACAAGGGCAAGGAAGAATAAGAAAAGGGCGGTCATCCGCCCTTTTTTATTGCTGCCCTACATTCCCTGGCGCCGCTGCGCCCTCTCCAGCCGTTTGACCTCCTGCTGCGCCTCGGCCAGCACCTCCTGCACGTAGTGGATGTGCTGGTGCGACAAGTCGCGCGCCGCGTCCGCACGGCGCTCGATGATCGCCTCGAACAACGCCTGATGCTGCTCGCGCAGGCGGTCGCGGGTCTCGCTGCGCTGCAGGTACATGCCGCCGATATTGGTCACCACGTTGTGCTTGAGCAGGTCGAACAGCCCACGGATGGTATGCAGCAGCACGGCATTGTGGCTGGCCTCGGCAATCGCCAGGTGGAAGCGTGCATCGGCGGCGCCCTCCTCCGCCCGGCTGGCCTTGCTGTTCGGTGCATAGCAGCGTTGCAGCTCATCGAAGGCGGCCCGCAGGCGCTCGTGATCGACCGGCGTGGCGCGCTGCGCCGCATAGAAGGCGCAGGAGCCCTCCAGGGTATGGCGAAACTCCAACAGGTCGCGCTGCGCATCCGGATTGCTCTCCAGCAGATGCAGCAGCGGATCGCTGAAGGTCGAACCCAGCTCCGCTGCCACATAGTTGCCGCCACCCTGACGGCTGACCAGCAAGCCCTTGGCCACCAGCTTCTGGATCGCCTCGCGCAGCGATGGCCGCGACACGCCGAACTGCTCGGCCAGCGCCCGCTCCGCCGGCAGGCGTTCGCCGGCCTTCAACGTGCCCTCGAGAATCATCGACTCGAGCTGCGTGACGATGTCGTCCGACAGGCGGCGCTGCCGCACCTGACCGAATGTCATACCACTTTCCACCCTCTTCCCCTGCTACCCGACGCCCGTCTGGCCTGCGATTCACGGCCTCCGTCGAGCAGACTAACCAGCCACGTATAGAGCGGCAAGCGAGCCCAATCGAAGAGCATGCTCGACCAAAGTCGCAAGCGGACAAATTGACACACCACGAGCCAGGCTTTTACCCTGAGCCCTCGCCTTTGTAAATTGGTATTACCAATTATCACAAAGTCATTGAGAAGCTCGGGCTGCCGACGCCAGGCCATAAGCCTGTCGATCACCGAGCGAGGCACCTCCAAAAACAATTAGGGAGCCACCCACAATGCAAACCTGGCAACAGCTCTACACTCCGCTCGGCAGCCTCGGCCTGTCGGCACTCGCCGCACTGATTCCTATCGTGTTTTTCTTCCTGGCCCTGGCCGTGTTTCGCCTCAAGGGCCACATCGCCGGCACCATCACTCTGGCACTCTCGCTACTGGTGGCGATTTTTGCCTTCGACATGCCGGCCGAGAAGGCTTTCGCCGCTGCCGGCTACGGCTTCGCCTACGGCCTGTGGCCGATCGCCTGGATCATTGTCGCCGCGGTATTCCTCTACAAGCTCACGGTGAAAAGCGGTCAGTTCGAGGTAATCCGCAGCTCGGTGCTGTCGATCACCGATGACCAGCGCCTGCAGGTGCTGCTGATCGGCTTCTCCTTTGGCGCCTTCCTCGAGGGCGCAGCCGGCTTCGGCGCGCCGGTGGCGATCACCGCCGCCCTGCTCGTCGGTCTCGGTTTCAACCCGCTGTACGCCGCCGGTCTGTGCCTGATCGCCAACACCGCGCCGGTGGCCTTCGGCGCACTGGGTATTCCGATCACCGTGGCCGGCCAGGTCACCGGCATCGACCCGTTCAAGATCGGCGCCATGACCGGTCGCCAGCTGCCACTGCTGTCGATCATCGTGCCGTTCTGGCTGGTGGCGATGATGGATGGCTGGAAAGGCGTGAAGGAAACCTGGCCGGCCGCACTGGTCGCTGGCGGCAGCTTCGCCGTCACCCAGTTCTTCACCTCCAACTTCATCGGCCCGGAACTGCCGGACATCACCTCGGCCCTGGTCAGCCTGGTCAGCCTGACCCTGTTCCTCAAGGTCTGGAGCCCGCGCCGCGCTGAAGACAGCGAAGTGGTCGGCGTCTCCGGCGGTGCCGCCACCCTCGGCGGTTTCGGCGGCCACAGCGGCGCCACCCCGTCGCCCTACAGCTTCGGAGAGATCATCAAGGCCTGGTCGCCGTTCCTGGTGCTGACCGTGCTGGTCACCCTCTGGACCCTCAAGCCGTTCAAGGCCATGTTCGCCCCGGGCGGCGCGCTGGAGAGCTTCGTCTTCCTGTTCGCCATACCCCACCTGGACCAGCTGGTGATGAAGGTCGCGCCGATCGTCGCCGCTCCCACCGCCATCCCCGCCGTGTTCAAGCTGGACCCGATCTCTGCCACCGGCACCGCGATCTTCTTCTCGGCACTGATCTCCATGCTAATCCTGAAGATCGACCTCAAAACTGGTCTGACCACTCTCAAGGAAACCTTCATCGAGCTGAAATGGCCGATCCTGTCGATCGGCATGGTGCTGGCCTTCGCCTTCGTCACCAACTTCTCCGGCATGTCCACCACCCTGGCCCTGGTGCTGGCCGGCACCGGCTCGCTGTTCCCGTTCTTCTCGCCGTTCCTCGGCTGGCTGGGCGTGTTCCTGACCGGCTCGGACACCTCGTCCAATGCCCTGTTCGGCTCGCTGCAGGCCACCACCGCGCACCAGATCGGCGTCAACGACACCCTGCTGGTGGCCGCCAACACCAGCGGCGGCGTGACCGGCAAGATGATCTCGCCGCAATCCATCGCCGTGGCCTGCGCCGCCACCGGCATGGTCGGCAAGGAATCCGACCTATTCCGCTTCACCCTCAAGCACAGCCTGATCTTCGCCACCTTCGTCGGCCTGATCACCCTGGCCCAGGCTTACTGGCTGACCGGCATGCTGGTGCATTGATGTTTGACCCGCCGGGCCGCGAGGCTCGGCATCTTTTTCGGGAAACTGCCGCCATGATCATCTCCGCCTCCACCGACTACCGCGAAGCCGCACGACGCAAGCTGCCGCCCTTCCTGTTCCACTACATCGACGGCGGCGCCTATGCCGAGTACACGCTCAAGCGCAACGTCGAGGACCTGGCCGGCATCGCCCTGCGCCAGCGCGTGCTGAAGAACATGGCGGAGCTGGACCTGTCCACCGAGCTGTTCGGCGAGAAACTGGCCATGCCGCTGGCCCTGGCCCCGGTCGGCCTGACCGGCATGTATGCCCGCCGCGGCGAGGTGCAGGCGGCCAAGGCGGCAGCAGCCAAGGGCATTCCCTTTACCCTGTCCACCGTGTCGGTCTGTCCGATCGAGGAAGTGGCGCCGGCCATCGACCGGCCGATGTGGTTCCAGCTCTATGTGCTGAAGGACCGCGGCTTCATGCGCAACGCCCTGGAGCGGGCCAAGGCCGCCGGCGTCACCACCCTGGTGTTCACCGTCGACATGCCCACCCCCGGCGCGCGCTACCGTGACGCCCACTCCGGCATGAGCGGCCCCAACGCTGCCCTGCGCCGGGTGCTGCAAGCCATGACCCACCCGGCCTGGGCCTGGGACGTGGGCCTGCTGGGCAAGCCCCATGATCTGGGCAACATCTCCACCTACCGTGGCAACCCCACGGGGCTGGCCGACTATATCGGCTGGCTGGGGGCCAATTTCGATCCGTCGATTTCCTGGAAGGACCTGGAGTGGATCCGCGACTTCTGGGACGGCCCGATGGTGATCAAGGGCATCCTCGACCCCGAGGACGCCCGCGACGCAGTGAAGTTCGGCGCCGACGGCATCGTCGTGTCCAACCACGGCGGCCGCCAGCTCGACGGCGTGCTGTCCAGTGCCCGCGCCCTGCCGGCGATTGCCGACGCGGTGAAGGGCGAGCTGAAGATTCTCGCCGACTCGGGCATCCGCACCGGCCTCGACGTGGTGCGCATGCTTGCCCTCGGCGCCGATGGCGTGATGCTCGGCCGCGCCTTCGTCTACGCCCTGGCAGCCGCCGGTGGCGCCGGCGTGAGCAACCTGCTCGACCTATTCGAGAAGGAGATGCGCGTGGCCATGGTCCTGACCGGCGCCAAGTCGATCGCGGAGATCAACCGCGACTCGCTGGTGCGTGAACTGGGCGTTTGATGCCCGCTTTCATTCCCTCTCCCACCAGGAGAGGGCTAGGGTGAGGGAAAGTTCGAGTCGCCCACGGCGCCCTCCCCCCCGGCCCCTCTCCCAGTGGGAGAGGGGAGATAAAAATACCGTGATAGATGGAGCACGCATGAGCCTGCCCGCCGCCTTCCTCGCCGAAGTCCACCGTCTGATCCCGCGCGAGCGCCTGTTCGACGATCCGCTGTCGACCCTGGCCTTCGGCACCGACGCCAGCTTCTACCGGCTGATTCCCAAGCTGGTGGTGCGGGTCGAGTCGGAGGCCGAGGTGGTGCGTCTGCTCGAACTGGCCAGCGCCCAGCGCGTGCCGGTGACCTTCCGCGCCGCCGGCACCAGCCTCTCCGGCCAGGCCATCAGCGACTCGGTGCTGATCGTCCTCGGCGACAGCTGGAACGGCCGCGACATCCGTGCCAATGGCGCGCAGATCCGCCTGCAGCCTGGCGTGATCGGCGCCCAGGCCAACGCCTGGCTGGCGCCGCTGGGGCGCAAGATCGGCCCCGATCCAGCCTCGATCAACGCGGCCAAGATCGGCGGCATCGTCGCCAACAACTCCAGTGGTATGTGCTGCGGCACGGCGCAGAACAGCTACAAGACCCTCGCCGGCCTGCGTGTGGTGCTGGCTGACGGCAGCGTGCTGGACAGCGAGGATGCCGCCAGCATCGAAGCCTTCCGCCAGAGCCACCGCGCGCTGCTCGACACCCTGGCCGAACTGGGACGGCAGACCCGCGCCAACACCGCGCTGGCCGACAAGATCCGCCACAAGTACCGGCTGAAGAACACCACCGGCTTCTCGCTCAATGCGCTGGTCGACTTCGACGAGCCGATCGACATCCTCAACCACCTGATGGTCGGCTCCGAGGGCACCTTGGGCTTTATCAGCGCGGTGACCTACGACACGGTGCCGGAGCACCCACACAAGGCCAGCGCGCTGATCGTCTTCCCCACGGTGGAGAGCTGCTGCCAGGCGGTGCCGCTGCTCAAACAGCAGCCGGTGTCCGCCGTGGAGCTGCTCGACCGCCGCAGCCTGCGCTCGGTGGAAAACATGCAGGGCATGCCCGAGTGGGTGCGAAGCCTGTCGAGTGGAGCCTGTGCGCTGCTGATCGAATCGCGCGCCGCGACGCAATCGCTGCTGCACGAGCAGATCGGCCTGATCATGGCTTCCATCGCCCACTTCCCGGTGGAGAAGCAGGTCGACTTCAGCGAAGACCCAGCCGTCTACAACCAGCTGTGGAAGATCCGCAAGGAGACCTTCCCTGCCGTCGGCGCGGTGCGCCAGACCGGCACCACGGTGATCATCGAGGACGTCACCTTCCCGGTGGAGCGCCTGGCCGAAGGCGTCAACCGCCTGATCGAGCTGCTGGAGAAGCACCGCTACGACGAGGCCATCCTGTTCGGCCACGCCCTGGAGGGCAACCTACACTTCGTGTTCACCCAGGGCTTCGACGACCCTGTCCAGGTCGCGCGTTACGAGGCCTTCATGCAGGACGTGGCGCAGCTGGTGGCGGTGGAGTTCGGCGGTGCGCTCAAGGCCGAGCACGGCACCGGGCGCAACATGGCGCCCTTCGTCGAGCTGGAGTGGGGCAGCGAGGCCTACCAGTTGATGTGGACCATCAAGCGCCTGTTCGACCCGCTGGGCATCCTCAACCCGGATGTGGTGCTGTCGGAAGATCCGCAGATCCACCTGAAGCACCTCAAGCCGCTGCCCGCCGCCGACGAGATCGTCGACAAGTGCATCGAGTGCGGCTTCTGCGAGCCGGTCTGTCCGTCCAAGGGGCTGACCCTGACGCCGCGCCAGCGCATTGTCATCTGGCGTGATATCCAGGCGCGCAAGCGTGCCGGCATCGACACCCGCGAGCTGGAAGCCGCCTACCACTACCAGGGCGTGGACACCTGCGCCGCCACCGGCCTGTGCTCGCAGCGCTGCCCGGTGGGCATCAACACCGGCGACCTGGTGCGCAAGCTGCGCGCCGGCGATGCCCGCCATACCGGCACGGCCAGCTGGCTGGCCGCCAACTTCCAGCGCACCCTGCAGGGCGCGCGGCTCATGCTGCACCTCGCCAATGGCACGCGCCGCCTGCTCGGCGCGCCGCTGCTGGGCAAGGCCGCGCGCATGCTGCACGACACGGCCGGGCTGCCGCTGTGGACAGCGGCCATGCCGCAGGCGGCGCAGCCGATTCGCCTCGCCGCGCCCAGCGCGGATGAGCGCCCGCGCGTGGTCTACCTGGCCGCCTGCGTGTCACGCACCATGGGCCCGTCGTACGCCGATGCCGAGCAGACGCCGCTGATCGACAAGACCCGCGCCCTGCTAGAGAAGGCCGGCTACCAGGTGGTGTTCGCCGAGAATGCGGACAACCTGTGCTGCGGCCAGCCGTTCGCCTCCAAGGGCTACCCGGAACAGGCCGCCGCCAAGCAGCAGGAGCTGCTCGACGCCCTGCTCAAGGCCAGCCGTGGCGGCCTCGACCCGATCTACTGCGACACCAGCCCCTGCACCCTGCGCCTGGTCCAGGAAGGGCTGGACCCGCGCCTCAGGCTCTACGACCCGGTGAAGTTCATCCGCGAGCACCTGCTCGAGCGCCTGGAATTCACCCCGCAGGACAAGCCGGTGGCCGTGCATGTCACCTGCTCGACCCAGCACCTGGGCGAGGCCCAGGGGCTGATCGACATCGCCCGCCGCTGCTCGACACAGGTCGTGATCCCCGAGGGCATCCACTGCTGCGGCTTCGCCGGCGACAAGGGCTTCACCAGGCCCGAGCTCAACGCGCATGCACTGCGCTCGCTGAAGGACGCGGTACAGATTTGCGAGGAAGGTATCTCCACCAGCCGTACCTGCGAGATCGGCCTGTCGACCCATAGCGGTATCGACTACCACGGCCTGGTGTACCTGGTGGACCGCGTCACCCGCGCCCGCTGAACTCAAGGTGCGTGCCCCCCGGCACGTGTTTCGGCCCCGCTTTGTGCGGGGCTTTTTTTGCCTGCCATACTGCTTGCAGCCACTCAGGGAGAACCGCCATGCGCCGCACCGCCCTAATGCTTGCCGCTGCCCTGCTCAGCACGCCGGTATTCGCCATGCACTGCCCGCAGGAAATGGCCAAGGTCGACGCGCTGCTCAAGAGCGACCCGCCCGCAGACACCGAGGTGCTGGCCGAGGTGCAGCGCCTGCGCGCCGAAGGCGAGCAGCTGCACAAAAGTGGCAATCACGCTGAATCGGTGAAGGTGCTGGAAGAGGCCCTGAACCTGCTGCAAGCCAGCGAGTAGGGCCTCAGACCACCTCGCCAAGCAGCGACAGCGCCATCCGGCGCAGCTGCTGCAGGTCCACCGGTTTCAGCAGGCAGGCCTGGGCACCTCTGGCCCGGGCCTCGGCCAGCAGATCCTGATCGGCGGCGGCACTCACCACCAACACCGGCACCTCGGCCAGACGCGGCTGGCCGCGCATGAAGTCGAGCACCTCCAGGCCGCTGCCGTCGGGCAAATCGAGGTCGAGCAAAACCAGCGCCGGCGTCTGCTCGGCCAGTTGCAGCAGGGCACGACGTACCGAACCCACGCCCCCGACCACCGCCATGTCGCGCAGCGCTTCCTGCAAAACCCGCAGGCAGGCCGGATGATCCTCCACGCACAGCACTTCGGCCAGGACGGCAGCGGACTCGGCCGCCGGCGTGCCCGGCACCTCGGCAGCCGGCACGGGCTCGGCGGCGCTGGGCAGTTCGATCCAGAAGCGACTACCCAGCCCGACATCGCTGGAAAAGCCCATCTCCCCATTCATCAGCTCGGCCAACTCGCGGCACAGCACCAGGCCGATGCCGGTTCCGGGAATATTGGAGTTCTCCCGCCCCAGGCGCTGGAACGGCTGGAACAGCTGCTCCTGCTGCTCGGGGCTGAGCCCCGGGCCACTGTCGTCGACCCACAGCCGCACACCACTGGCACGCACTTCGTAGCCCAGGCGGATCATGCCCTGCGGGCTGTTGTACTTGATCGCGTTGGACAGCAGGTTGAGCATCACCTGGCGCAGCCGTCGTGGATCGGCCAGCACGAACAGTGGCGGATGGGCCTCGGCCTGCAGGTGCAGCTGCAGGCGCCGCTGCTGCACTTCCGGCTGCACCAGCTCAGCGCAGCCCTTGAGCAGCGGCCCGATATCCACCGGTTGCAGCTGCAACTGCTGCTGGCGACTCTCGATGCTGGAGAGGTCGAGGATGTCGTCCACCAGCGACGTCAGGTGGCGGCTGGCGAGCACGATCTCGCGGGCGTACTCGGCTTCCTGATTGCGCTCGGCATGCTCCTGCGCCTCCAGTTCGATCAGCTGGGCGAAACCATGGATGGCATTAAGCGGCGTGCGCAACTCGTGGCTCATGCTGGACAGGAAGCGGCTCTTGGCCTGGCTGGCGGCTTGCGCCTCCAGGCTGGCGCGGCGCAGCTCTTCCTGCACCTGCTTGAGCCGGGTGATGTCGACATGGGTACCGGCGGCGCGCACCGCCCGGCCCTGCTCGTCACGCTCGATCACCTTGCCGCGGCTGAGCAGCCAGGCGTAGTTGCCCTGGGCATCGGCATAGCGGTACTCGGCCTCGAAGAAGTCCTCGGCGCTGTCGTCGGCCATGCTCAGGCGCAGATGACGCACGCGCGGCAGGTCGTCCGGATGCACCCGCTGATTGAATTCGGCAAAGGGCATTGAGTCGCCCGGCAGGCCGAAGCGCCGCACGAAGCGCTCGCTGACGCGGATGCTGAGGCTGGCCGCCTCGACCTCCCAGAGGCTCTCGGTGGTGCTTTCCAGCACCAGCTCCAGGGTGCGCTGGGCCTGCAGGCGGCTCTCCTCACTGGCGCGCAGCTGCTCGCCGGCATGCAGCACCTCGCCGGCCATCTCCGCCAGCTCGCGAATGGCCGTCTCCGGCGCCTGCGGCTTGCGTTCGCCCACGGCCAAGCGACGCATCATGCCGACGATGCCGGTGATGGGCTCGGCCAGCTCGTCGCTCAGACGCCGCGAGCGCAGCCACATCCAAGTGCCGAACAGCAGGTAGAAGAACACCAGGCCGGCGATCAGCAGGTAGCCGATGTTCAAGTACTGTTCGGCCAGGCGATTGGTCTCGCGGAAGATATCCGCCTCGTCCACCACCAGCAGCAGGCGCCAGCCGGTTTGCGGCACCTCGCTCCAGGCCATCAGTTGCCCTCTCCCACCCAGCTGGACCTCCACCACGCCGTGGGGCTTGGCGGCCATGCCCTCGAGCAACGGACGCAGCCCGGGCTGACGATCCAGCTTGAAATCTTCGGGCTTGAGCACTTCGCGGCTCACCGCCTCGGCGTAGGAATAGCTGGTCAGCTCGCGCAGGCCGAAATCCTTCTCGCCGGCCGCCGGCAGCGCCATGATCGCGTTATCCGGCCCCACCAGCAGCGCATAGCCCTGCCAGGGCACCTGCAGGTTGCCGGTCTCGGCCAGCATCTGACCGACCGTCACGTCCAGGCCAACCACACCCTCGAGGAAATCGCCGCGGTACACTGGCGCAATGGCCGACATCATCCAGCCCTGGCCGGCCGGGTCCAGATAGACCTCGGTCCACACCGTCCCGCGCTTGGGGTTGTGCGTGGCATCGGCCAGGTAATAGAAGTTGTACTGCGGGATGTCCATGTCGTGCGGGTACTGCTGCAGCACATCGAAATAGGGGTAGATGCGGTTGTAGCTGTCCCAGCTGTTGAAGTAGACCGCCGCCACCAGCGGATCGGCCTGCTTGATCGAGCGCATCAGCGGGTCCACCCGCGACAGGCGCAGCGCCTTGTCGCGATCCTGGCGCTCGGCCGGCGTGCTGGCGGCATAGAAGGAGGCAGCACGGCCGTCGTCGCTGCGGCTGTGGAACACCCCGCCGGGGGTGCTGGCATGACGCTGACGCTCCAGGGCATCGGGCTCAAAGCGGCGGTCGGCCAGGGCCTCGGCCACCGCATCGCGATACACGCCGACCTGCGCCTCGATGGCGCGCAGGCGGCTGTCGATCACCTTGCCCTCGCGGCGCACGGCGCTGTCCAGGTCCTGCAGCGCACTGCTCTGCAGGTAACCGACCTGGGACTCGCGAATGGACTCGTTGGTATAGAGATAGACGCCGATCAGCACCGACTCCACCAGCACCAGCGGGATCAATGCGCTCTGCAGGAAGGCTCGCCAGATCCAGCGACGCAGGGGCTTTAGCGGTGCGAGCGGCATCCGGTGCTCCTCGAATTCCAATCTGAAGAGAATGGCACAAGGCCGCTGATCGGCCAGTCCAAGCCGGGCATTGTACTGGCAGAACGATGGTCGACGCTGAGGAACCTTTGCCGTACACTGCGCGTCCAACCTCGCAAGAGCGTTCTGGGGCCGATTAGGATTCGACGCCGGTAACAAAACTTGAGGGGCATGCCGAGTAGGTGACAGTTCTCGTAAATCCGCTGCCACAACTTCATAGTTGCCAACGACGACAACTACGCTCTGGCCGCCTAAGGGCGCCAGCAGACCCTAGGGGATGCCTGTAAACCCGAAGATTTGGTCTGTCAGATAGAACAGGATCGCCGCCAAGCACGCTGCAGGTGTAACGGCTAAAACTTATGCAGCTCGCTCCAAGCACCCTGCCACTCGGGCGGCGCGGAGTTAACTCAATAGAGATGGCTAAGCATGTAGAACCGATAGCGGAGAGCTGGCGGACGGGGGTTCAAATCCCCCCGGCTCCACCAAATAAACCCCTGATTTTCCTAGAGAAATTCAGGGGTTTTTCTTTGGGTGTCGAAAAAGCGTCGACGCCATCACATAATCACAGCTGGTTCTAAAAAACGGAGCAGTAAACCAGCATGAACATAAGGGAAGCACAGAAGAAAGCCACACTGAAAATGGTAGGCGGCGCTCTAATTGGCCTCTTGAGCGGTCTCAGCACAATCATTTCTATGCTGCTGATGCTCTACCACAGAATGGATGATGGCAGCGCCCTCGGCAGCGCTATCGCCTACCAGCTGAAAAGGCTTGTCTATTTCTGCTACGAAAACACAAGTGCCCTACATTGGCTCTGGGACCTGGCCCCAGTCCCAGACCTCTACAGTCCGACCTCGAAGGACAGTATCGTCTTCATCGCGATCTATCTGTTCATCTTCGTAGGCGCAGCATTGTTTGGCGCCGGAGCCGGAGAAAAAGCTCGTATCCGGAGGATCACGAGAGAGATCGAAGACCAACTAATCAAAGAGTCCATAGCTGGCACAGCAAAGCGTTCTAGACAGCAAATTGAAGATGCAGTCGAGATCCCAAGCAGCAGTATCTGGAAGCAGTGGCATGAGCTCTATGTAGCGCCACTAATTATCACGATCGTTGGAGCCCTGATCCTCAAGTTCGTATTTGGCATCTAGAACACTTAACGGCCCCAAACGCACCGCATCCTGTAGATGATCCGGAGCCAAATGCGCATAGCGCATGGTCATAGCCAGGCTGGAGTGACCCAGGATTCTCTGCAGGGTGAGGATGTTCCCGCCGTTCTGGATGAAATGGCTGGCGAACGTGTGCCGCAGTGCGTGAGCGGCCTGTCCTTTCGGTAGCTCGATGGTCGTCCTGGCCAGGGCTCGACGGAAGGAAGTAATGGCCGAATTCGGCTGGCCGTGCGCCCTCCAGTGTCGAACGAGCTTGGCTTCCAGCTCGGGCGTGATCGGCACTGATCGAACCTTGCCGCTCTTGGTCCCGCTAAACGTGATCACCCCATTACGCAGCCCAGTCGGCTTGAGCTTTTCTGCCTCTGACCAACGTGCTCCAGTGGCCAGACAGATCAGGGTGATGATCTCCACATGCGGGTTATCACAGCCTCTGCGGATCTCCGCCAATAGCTCGGCAATCTGGTCTGTCGTCAGCCAGGACAGTTCACGCTCCTGGATCTTCAACGGCTTCACCAGGGACAACGGATTGTCGTAGTCGATGACGCCCAGGCCGCGCAGTTCGTTGTATACGGCTCGCAGATACCCCAGCTCATTGTTGAGCGTCTTCGGCGAAGTACCCGCCCCTAACCTGATCCGACGGTACTGCGCGTAGGTCTGCGGGTCCAACCTGATGGCAGGCGGGTCGCGCAAGCACTTGGCCAGGGCTTCCAGCTTGATACGACGACGCTCGCCGTCTCTCAGCGAATGGCCGTGCAAATCGAACCAGAGGCCGACCAACTCACCGAGACGGCGAAGGTCTTTCGGCTTGGGTGCCCAATCCGGGTTCTGTGCAAATCTGGCCCTGCAGGTCGCTTCGAATCGCTGGGCTTCACCTTTGGTCTTGAGGGTCTTGCGGAAGCGCTTGCCTTTGACGGGCTCGACGTCGACCTTCCAACGTCCGTCCGGTAGCTGTTCGATTGCCATCTATACAGCTCGCCCCCACCTGACGTGGCGTTCCTCCAGTAGCCCCTTGATGTGCTTGTACAGGTCACGCTCGCTCATTTCCTTAGCGGCGTAGTGCTCCCGGATGACGGGCCAACAGTCCCATTGTTTTAGGGTGGAGAACGCATTTTTTACGCCCACTCGCTCCCTAGCCAGCAGGCTTACGAAGTTTCCCAGGAACAGCTCCACGTTCTTGCCGGAGAAGCCTCGGGCGGTCTTGTAGTGGCGCTTGTACTCGGTGGTATCAACCAGGGAATCGACCGGCACATCGACACGTACATCGTCACGCATCAGGGTCCAGGCCGGATCGAAGTAGCCAGGACGGGAGATGAACTTGAACTGCCGCAGGCCATAGCGCCACAGGCCGTCCAGATGTGCGGCGAAGGTTGCATAGCAGTCGGTTTCAATGGCCTTGCCGGTGGCCAGATCGATGGAGCCGCTGGCGAATTGCTGGATGATGGAGTGGTGATAACGCAGCTCCACACGCCACACATCTTGGGCCGGGTTGTAGTTGTCCGGGTCGCCTTCGTCGAAGCTGTCGCGGCGTTTCCAGACGCCTTCCCAGAAGTCGAGTTTGTCGGTGGCCTTGGCTTGTTCGGTCTTGTTGTAGATGCAGAGCTGCACGCCACCCGCCGAGCCAAACATCGAGGTTTCGCCGCGGCCATAGACGCTGGACTTGGTGGCCCACTCAATCTGGTTGATGCCGCTGATGTCGCGATGCGTGCGCGCACGGCAGTGCATGCGGGCCACCAGATCAGCAGGTGGTTGCCAGCCCTGTACGTCCAGGGCCAGATGCACGGCGCACTGGTTGCGCTCAATGTGGCTGAGCACATGGCTGGCGTAATAGTCCATGCGCTCCTGCAGGCGCTCGGGGCTCAGAGCATCGATGGCATGGGGCGACACTTCGATCTTGAGGTGCGGACCGATCACGTCTGATTTGCAGTTGAAGTTCTTCACCAGCAGAACAAAGCCCAGGTCCATGTTCTGCAGCTTGTACTGGTAGCCGGAGTCCTTGCTGACCCGACCGGCATGCCAGCGTTCCCCGGCGAAATCGACCACGGTGCCGGGCTTGTCGAACAGCCCCAGGATGTGGGGCAGGATCAGCCCCCGGTACAGCTGGCGGACCGTATCGACCGCGCAGCGCAGCAGGCGGACTTTCGACAGGTCGGTCAGCCGGGCGTTGCCCGGGTCCACGAAGATTCGGCCCTTCGGGCACTCTTCACCGTTCAGGTTGAGGCGAACGTGGTCTTTCATCTTCATTGGGTTTCTCCATCAATGACCAGTAATTGCTGTTTCGGAAACTGACTATCTGACGTGTTACAGGGACGTCACGCGGCGGCCGGCGCGCTCGCGTTCGCTCTGGACCGAGCCGCTCCGCTGCGCGCGCAGGCCGCCTCTTCA